>CALUZS010000006.1 GCA_944325355.1 uncultured Parabacteroides sp. | reverse complement strand
AGCCGATGTGGGTAAAATTGAAATCGTTGGTATGCCTACAGGATGTAACATCCAGCAAGGGGAAATAATAGGAGCTTTGGTGGGATCCAGTCGGCTTCCCATGCGTCGCACCACCTACCAAGACGGCACTGAGTGCTGGGAAGCCAATGTGGTACCCGGGGAAGAAATACAGGTTTTCAGTGTTTCTGGTACGAATTTAGCTATTTCACGCAATTGTTATATTTCACCGTACATAACTCCGGAAGCTGGCAACGTCCACACCATCATGCTGACGGTGAACAGCGAAGGCACGCAGAGTATCCGCCTCTCGACTGACAGCATCGGCAGCAACGGGACAGAACAGCCGCAGTGACCCATACAAGGGTGCTGGTGAATACCCATGCAAGGGTATCATGGAACACCCATATAAGGGTATTGAGTAACACCCATACATGGGTATCCGGACAGCATATTAGTAACACTTAAAAACAAAAGAATTATGATCGACTTTGAAATCAAAACGAAAGTGCAGCCGATAGGCACGCGCAAGGGGCAGACGGTGTATTACGCCCAGCCCAAGAGCCAACAGTATTTCACGAACAAGATGCTCATCGAGCGTATCGTGCGCGAGACCTCGCTGTCGGAGGGCGATGTGAAGAACGCCCTTGTCAGCCTTTCCAACGTAGTATGTGACGCCCTGCAGCTGGGCATGAGCGTGGACCTCGCCGAGCTCGGTTCGTTCCGTCTCGTCGTCCCCTCCAAGATGATGGACTCGGCTGCGGAAGTCACGGTAAAGGACACGTTGAAAACCCCGAAAATCGTCTTCACGCCCAAACAGAAGATGCGTGATGCCGCCAACAAGGTGGAACTTAGTATCGACCGGGGCACCACGAAGTCCGACACACCCTCCACACCCGTAGGCGAATAGCAATGACGGAAAAACATACGATTATAAGGTATAGAACCATACCGATTAGAAGACAAATACGGAGTAGTTTTTGCAGCCGTCCCGTTTCGGGGACGGCTGTTTTGTCACCATCAGGCGTAGACCGTTAAGGAAATTATCCGTATCTTGCAACCACTAAAAACAACAACATGGAACATTTGTCAAGAAACTTGTTACTGCTTGCTTTCATTGCCTTGCTGGCATCGTGCGGCAACAAGGCAACGCATCGCCCTCCGGTGGCGGAAACAGTGGTGGTGGCTTACGTAACGTCATGGACCGATGTGCAGCCCGACCCCTCGGTCATGACACACATCAACTACGCCTTCGGGCATGTGAACGAAACCTTCGATGGAGTACGTATCGACAACCCGCAGCGGTTGCGCTCTGTCGTCGCGCTCAAAGAGAAAGTTCCCTCGCTGCAGGTGCTCCTTTCCGTAGGCGGCTGGGAAAGCGGCGGGTTCAGTGAGATGGCAACCGACGAGGGACGGCGGCAACGCTTCGCCGATGACTGTGCCCGGGCTGTGCAGGAGTACGGGCTCGACGGCATCGATATCGACTGGGAGTATCCCACACAAGACGTAGCTGGCATCTCCGCTTCTCCACACGATACCGACAACTTCACCCTGCTGATGCGCGACCTGCGGCATGCCCTGGGAGAGGGCAAGTTGCTCACACTCGCCACCGTATGCTCCGCCAAGTATTTCGACTTTCCGGCTTTCCTGCCTTATGTGGATTTTGTAAACGTCATGGCATACGACATGGGTAGCCCGAACGGACACCATGCAGCCTTATACCCCTCTGAACACAGCGGAACAATGACCTCCCATGAAGCAGTGCAGGCGCACCTGGAAGCAGGCGTTCCGGCAGAGAAGCTGGTGATGGGCATGCCGTTCTACGGCAGGGGAAGGAACGGTTTCCCGGCTTACGCCGACTCTGTGGCAAACGGACTGGCAGAGCCACGCTACACGGAGCTGTGGGACAGCACAGGAATGTTCCCTTATTTCGAGAATGCGGAGGGCGCGTTCGTCTACGGCTATGAAAACGCGGCGTCGATTGCCGCCAAGTGCGAGTATATTCTCGCCAATGACCTGCTGGGCGGCATGTACTGGGAGTATGCCGATGACAAGGACGGTTCGATGCGCAATACCGTTGCCGGCATGTTGTTGGGCACCGTTCCCGACGGCGAGTGACCTTCCGGCGCCGTAACATGCGTGCGAAAGTGTGCATATCTGGAATACATTATGTATTTTTGCACGGTTAATTGAGATTGAATGGAGATACAAGAACTACTCAACGTATTCGCCGCGCATCCGCAAGTAGCTGCGCTGGAGACTTTGTTGCACGACCCCAAGGCGCTCAACCTGTCCGTGCAGGGTCTTAACGGCTCCGAAGCGGCACTCGTGGCGGTGGCACTCTTTGCCCGCAAGGGAGGAAAATTCCTCTATATCCTGAACGACTTGGAGTATGCCGGCTACTTCTACCATGACCTCATGCAGGTCTCCGCCGGCGACAAACGCATCTATTTCTTCCCTTCCGCCTACCGGAGGGATATCAAATACGGGCATGCCGACCCGGCGAACGAGATACTTCGCACGGAGGTGCTGAGCATGTTACAGGATTCCGCCGGGGACTTCATTATCGTGACCTATCCCGATGCCTTGGCGGAGAAGGTTGCCACTAAGGAGACCCTCAAGGAAAAGACACTGAAGGTAGTGGCAGGCGAGAAGATAAGTAACCTGTTCGTTGCCGACCTGCTCAACGAATATGGCTTCGAGCAGGTAGATTATGTTTATGAACCGGGGCAATATGCCATGCGAGGCAGTATCCTTGACGTATTCTCCTACTCCTGCGAATACCCGTACCGCATCGACTTCTTCGGTAACGAAGTGGAAACCATACGCACGTTCGATGTAGAGACACAGCTGTCGAAAGAAAAGCTAAGCAGCATATACCTTGTGCCCGAGATAAGCGGCGGCAGTAACTCCGGCTCTTCGCTGCTCGATGCGCTCCCCGGGGAGACTGTCATCTCGTCGACCGACCTCGCCTGGTGCAAAGAACGTATCGAAGGCATCTGGAACGAAGAACCCTACAACGAGGAGGCCTTCTCCTCCACCGAGAAGATGCGGCAAAGGCTTGTCCCTGCCGATGACTTTCTCCGTTCGGCGCTGCGGTTCCGCCGCATGAACATCGGGCCGAAACCACTGGGCACTGCCAACGCAGTAGTGACATTCGAATCGCAGGCGCAGCCGATATTCCATAAAAACTTCGACCTGGTGAGCGAATCGTTCCATGCCTATCTGGATAAAGGCTATACATTATATATATTAAGCGACGTGGAGAAGCAGGCGGAGCGCATAAAAGCCATCTTCGAAGACCGGGGCGACGAGATACCTTTCACCGCCGTCGACAAGACCATACACCAGGGCTTTGCCGACTCCGCGTTAAAAGCGTGTTTCTTCACCGACCACCAGCTGTTCGACCGCTTCCATAAGTACAGTTTGAAAAGCGACAAGGCGCGTAGTGGTAAGATAACCCTTTCACTCAAGGAACTGAACCAGTTCTCGCTTGGAGATTACGTGGTACATATCGACCATGGTATCGGGCAGTTTGGAGGGCTGGTGCGCACTGAGACCAACGGGCGCATGCAGGAGATGATAAAGGTAGTCTACCAAAATCACGACACCATCTTCGTAAGCATCCATGCACTGCACAAACTTTCAAAATACAAAGGCAAGGAGACGGGCGAACCTCCCAAGCTGAGCAAGCTCGGTTCGGGAGCATGGGAAAAAATGAAAGAACGGACGAAGAAGAAGGTAAAGGACATTGCCCGCGACCTGATTCTATTGTACTCCAAACGGAAACAGGAGAAGGGATTTGCTTTCTCGCCCGACAGTTTCATGCAACAAGAGTTGGAAGCCAGCTTTATCTACGAAGATACGCCCGACCAGATGAAAGCCACCGCCGACGTGAAGGCGGACATGGAGAGCGACCGTCCGATGGACCGACTGATATGTGGCGACGTGGGATTCGGCAAGACGGAGGTAGCCATACGCGCAGCGTTTAAGGCGGTTGCCGATAACAAACAAGTTGCCGTGCTCGTGCCCACTACCGTGCTGGCATTTCAGCATTACCAGACTTTCTCCGAGCGGCTGAAGGGGTTCCCCTGCCGTATCGACTACATTAGCCGTGCAAGGACTGCCAAACAAACCAAACAGATACTGGAGGGGGTAAAGGAGGGTGAGATAAACATCCTTATCGGCACGCACCGCATCGTAAGTAAAGACGTACACTTCAAAGACCTTGGTCTGTTAATCATCGACGAGGAACAGAAGTTTGGCGTATCTGTCAAAGAGAAGTTGCGCCAGCTGAAGACCAACGTTGATACGCTGACCATGACCGCTACCCCCATTCCCCGCACGTTGCAATTCTCATTGATGGGGGCGCGTGACCTCAGCAGCATAACTACTCCTCCTCCCAACCGCTATCCGGTACAGACAGAGATAGAACGTTTCAACCCTGAGATTATCAAAGAAGCCATCAACTTCGAGATGAGCCGCAACGGGCAGGTGTTTTTCATCAACGACCGTATCCAGAATATCTACGAGATAGAGTCATTAATCCGCCGTGAGGTGCCCGATGCCCGAGTATGTGTCGGGCATGGGCAGATGGAACCCGATGTATTGGAGAAAGTCATCCTCGATTTTGTCAACTATGAATACGACGTCCTTGTAGCAACCAGCATCATAGAAAACGGCATCGACGTTCCGAATGCCAACACTATTATCGTCAACAATGCCCACCAGTTCGGGCTGTCAGACCTCCACCAGTTGCGAGGGCGTGTGGGGCGCAGCAACCGCAAGGCATTCTGCTACCTGCTGTCACCGCCACTCAGTACGCTGAGTCAGGAAGCGCGACGGAGATTGCAGGCAATAGAGAATTTCTCGGAGTTAGGCAGCGGTATACACATCGCCATGCAAGACCTGGATATACGCGGGGCAGGCAATATGCTCGGTGCTGAACAGAGCGGCTTCATAGCCGACTTGGGCTACGAAACCTACCAGAAGATATTGGAGGAAGCTGTCAACGAACTGAAGAGCGATGAGTTTGCCGACTTGTATTCGGATGCGGAAGACGGGAAGAAAGACTCCGGCAAGTCATACGTTAAGGAGACGTTTGTTGAAAGTGACTTGGAACTGCTCTTCCCTCCCACCTACATTCCGAACGATTCCGAACGTATCACCTTATACCGCGAGTTGGACAACCTGGAACTCGACCGTGACGTTGAAGCTTTCCGTGCCCGGCTGATAGACCGCTTCGGAACCATTCCCCAAGAAGGCGAAGAGCTGTTACGCATCGTCCCGCTGAAGCGGATGGCAAAGCATGCCGGCATCGAAAAAGTCGTGCTCAAGAAAGGACAAATGAGCCTGCACCTGGTAACCAACCCGGACAGCCCCTACTACCAGAGTGAAGCGTTCGACAAACTGATAGCTTTCATCCAGCGCCATCCGAGGGAGTGCAACCTGCGTGACCAGAACGGCAAACGGAGCATCGTGATAAAGGGCGTCCCGACGGTAGAAGCAGCCTGCCGTTACATGCAGGAGTTGGAGTAAAGGTTTGCGTATATGGAGAAATGTTTGTTTATTTGGTGACTAATTTATATTATAATACTATCATAGCGTTATGAAGAAGACAATTATCGATTTATTTGAGAGCAGTGTCGCTCTATACCCGGAAAACACGTTCCTGTTGGAAAAGACCAAGACGAAATACGAACCCACCACCTACAAGGAGGTGAAGCGGCAGGTGTATGACCTCGGTGCCGGACTCATCTCGCTGGGCGTGAAGAAGGGTGACAATATGGCGTTGCTGAGCGAAGGACGCAATGCCTGGATTATTGGTGAGCTGGCGATGTTTTACGCCGGGGCTACCAACGTGCCTTTGTCTGTCAAGCTGGAGGAAGCGAACGATCTGCTGTTCCGCCTGCGCCATGCCGATGTCAAGTACATTATGGTATCCGGGCAGCAACTGAAGAAGATACGTAACATCATCGGACAGCTTCCTTTGGTGGAAAAAGTTATCATATTCGATGAACAAGACAGCTACGAGGAGAAAGAAATTTCTTTGCGAGAGGTAATCCGTTTGGGACAGGCATGGCTGGGAAGCCACACGATGGAAGAGTTTCTGTCGGTGGGCCAGTCCATAGGCAACGACGATTACGCTACTATCACCTATACCTCCGGGACAACGGCAGACCCGAAAGGCGTCATACTGACACACCGCAACTATACCGCCAATGTAGAGCAGTCATTGAGCTGCGTAGATATTGACGCCACCTGGCGGACACTGGTCATTCTTCCTCTCGACCACTGCTTTGCACATGTCGTGGGCTTCTACATATTTATGTCCAAAGGGGCATCGGTAGCTACGGTACAGGTAGGAAGGAACGGCATAGAGACGTTGAAGAACATCCCTGTCAACATCAAGGAAGTAAAGCCCCATCTGATACTGAGTGTTCCGGCATTGGCAAAGAACTTCAAGAAAAATATCGAACAGGGCATCCATGCCCAAGGACCGAAAGTCGAGAAGTTGTTCAATAAAGCGTTGGAAATAGCATACAAATACAACGGGAACGGCGGAGATGACCGGGGAAAAGGCGCCCGTCTGTTACTAAAACCGCTCGTGTCCCTGTTCGACAAAATATTGTTTAGCAAAGTACGTCAGAACTTCGGCGGTGAGATGAAGTTCTTTATTGGCGGAGGAGCATTGCTGGATAAAGATTTGCAGAAGTTCTTCTACGCCATAGGCATTCCGATGTACCAGGGATACGGATTGAGTGAAGCCACACCGGTTATCTCCACCAACGGTCCGAAACGGCATACGTTCGGCAGTAGCGGCATCCTTGTCCGTCCGCTTGAGTTGAAAATATGTGACAGTAATGGAGAGATGTTGCCCGTTGGCGAGAAAGGTGAAATCGTGGTCCGAGGGGAAAATGTGATGGCAGGCTATTGGAAAAACCCGTCTGCTACCGCCGAAACCGTCAAGGATGGTTGGCTGTACACCGGCGACATGGGATACATGAGCTACGATGGCCTGCTGTACGTGCTCGGCCGCTTCAAGAGCTTGTTGATTTCGAGCGACGGCGAAAAATACAGTCCCGAAGGGATAGAAGAAGCAATGGTGGAACACTCTCCGTACATTCAGCAAATTATCTTATACAACAACCAGAATCCCTATACGGTTGCCCTTATTGTTCCCGACAAAGAAAAGCTGAAACAGAGCCTTTCGCTCGCCCATACCGATTATAACAGCCTGGAAGGGAAACAGGCAGCAATCCGTCTGATACAAAAGGAAATGGACCGCTTCCGCAAAGGCGGCGACCTGGCATCGATGTTCCCCGACCGCTGGCTTCCTTCCACCTTTGCCGTTTTGCCCGAACCGTTTACTGAACAGAACGGGATGGTCAACAGCACGATGAAAATCGTACGCGGCAAGGTTGAGAAAATATATGCCGAGCGAATCAATTATTTATATGCAGCAGAAGGAAAAAATCCGCTGAACCAAAAAAATTTCGATGCCCTGTAATTCGGGACTTCGAAATCGCTTTTGCAACAGAGGAAATAAAGACTCTTTTTATGCCAAGGGAGGAAATTTTTTTGCAAACGGATATAAAATATACAGAAGTGACGGCGGATATTAAACATTATTAAATATCCGCTGTCCCAATACATACTAAATAAAGTATTACTTTTGCAATCGCATTTTATCGAGCATACAATAATTTTATGATTAAGACAATCCGAAATATACGATTATTAATACTTTTCATTTTTATTGTAACCCCTTATTCCCTATATGCGCAAAGCACTACTTCCGCTTCCGGGATTGTAAAAGATTCTGTCAGCGGGGAAGCACTTTCTTATGTTTCTGTTATTTTTACTGGTTCTACCATCGGGGCAATGACCGATGATAATGGTGAATTCAGTCTCCATAACAACCAAGGATTGACTACGCTGGAAATAACATCGATGGGATACGACACGAAAGTCATCCACCTAAAAGCCGGCGAAGAGAATAAGAACATAGAAGTACTTTTAAAACCAAGCTTATACGAACTTGGAGAAGTAGTTGTCAAACCAAAAAAAGAGAAATATTCCCGTAAAAACAATCCGGCTGTCGAATTAATAAAGAAGGTTATCGAACATAAAGACGAAAACCGCATCGAAAATAAAGACGAGTACCAGACGGAATGTTATAAGAAACTTTCACTTGCATTGGACGATTTCAATCCGAACTTCGACAAGAATAAATTCACCCGCAAATTCAGTTTTATCAAGAATTACCTTGATACTTCCGAATTTAACGGAAAACCCATTCTAACAGTTTCCGTCCGCGAATCACTCTCCGATATTTATTACCGGAAAAAGCCGAAAGAGAACAAAACTATTACGAAGGCTTTCCGCCACCAAGGAGTCGACAAGACCATTGACGACAGTGGATCCTGGACTGCCAACTTTGATGAAATCTTCCAAGGAATCAATATATTCGACAATAACATTAATATAATGTTAAACCGCTTCGTCAGCCCGTTGTCATCGACCCTGGCAACAGCCTATTACAAATTTTATATCATGGATACAATCATGGTAGATAATGACAAATGCATTGATTTAGGATTTGTACCGGCGAACAGCGAAAGTTTCGGATTTACCGGAAACATGTATATCACCCTCGATGGAAAATACTCAATAAAGAAAATACGCTTGAATACTCCGGTTGATATTAACCTGAACTGGGTAAAGAAACTTCGAATCGACCAAGAGTTTAAACAATTGCCGGACAGCACATGGGTGCTCGACAAAGAAAATACGTATGCAAACCTGTACATTATTGACGGAACACAGCAGTTTTACGCACATCAATTACGGACTTTCGACAAGTATAAGCCACATGTGGAAAATGCTGATTCAATATTCAAATTGTTAGGCACTACCCACGTTGCCCCGGATGCGACAGAAAAAACCGATACATTCTGGGTGCACAACAGGCATGTCCCGTTAAAAGGAAAAGAAAGCGTTTTAGACGATTTACTTGCCCAAATGAGGAAAGTTCCCGTATTCAATGTTATCATAAAGACGGCCGAGATTTTAATCTCAGGCTACATCACAACGAACAAGGACAAAGAGAAAAGCAAATTCGATTTCGGTCCGATGAACACGACGTTCTCGGCTAACCGGTTGGAAGGTTTCCGAATGCGTGTAGGTGGAATGACGACAGCGAATCTAAACCCTTATTGGTTCGGAAGCGGATACATTGCTTATGGAGTAGATGACCGAAAGTTGAAATACAACGCAACGCTTACGCATTCATTTAACAAGAAAAAATATCATTCGGGAGAAACTCCTATCAATAATCTTTCCCTAATGCACGAGTATGATGTCTATACACCGGGACAGGATTTTCTGTTTACCAGCAAAGACAACATGTTCGTTGCCATAAAAGTGGGGGAACCTGTTACGAAAATGCAATATATCCGGAAAAGTGTCCTGCAATATGAGAAAGAGTGGCTGAACGGCCTGACGGTTAAAGGCTGGTTAAAATACGAAAATAACGAAGCGGCAGGAACGCTTCAGTACCAGTTGCTGGATGCGGACGGCAATTTCTCGACGATAACAGACTTTTCTACTTCAGAAGTAGGCGTCCAGCTCCGGTTTGCTCCAGGAGAACGCGCATACAACGGGCGTGAAGGTAAAAGCTCTATTTTCAACTTATCGAAAGATGCTCCGGTATTCAAGATATCACATCAGATAGGATTTAATAATGTATTCGGCAGTGACTTTAAATACAACCACACGGAAATCAGCGCCGAGAAACGAATCTGGTTGTCTTCTTTCGGGCATATTGACGCCCAAGTCAAAGCTGGGAAAGTATGGGACAAAGTCCCGTTCCCGTTACTTATCCTGCCGAACACGAACCAATCCATCACTATACAGCCGGAAGCTTTTAACATGATGAATGCGCTCGAATTTGTAAGCGACCAGTATGTCTCATTTTTCTTTACCTATTATTTGAAGGGATGGATATTCAACCGTATCCCGGGCTTAAAATGGTTCAAGTTGCGGGAAGTAATCTCTTTCAGCGGATTCTACGGAAGTCTGACAGATAAAAACAACCCGGCTATCAATCCGGATGGATTGTTCCGACTGCCGGACGGCACTACTCCCATCGGAAATGTGCCCTATTTGGAAGCAAGTGTAGGTATCGAAAATATCTTTAAGATATTGCGTATCGACTATTACCGGCGTCTCACATATTTGGACCAACCAAATATAAAGAAAGGTGGCGTCCGTATAGCCCTGCGTTTCACATTCTAATGGATACTTGGTAAAAAACTATTGCCAAGATCTATTATATTACAGATATATATTTAGGCAGTATTTATTTATTTTATTACATTTGCCAACAATAATTCCTGAAAAAAATAATGGAATGGTTCAGAATACATAAATACATCTCCGTAGTTATATGCCTGTTGCTTGTGTTACCTGTCATGATTCCGCATCACCATCACAGCAATGGCACACCTTGCTACCATTTTATGGCTTCCGATCATGACGCGCATAAAGAGACGTTACCGAACGATTCAAGTTGTAACGGTATCATGGCGCTTGCCTTTTTCAAATCGCAGCTGTCGTCCGACAATTCAACCGATTCGGTATTCTTATTGACGCCGGTATTTTTATTGTTTGACTATTTTTTATCTCCCGAGATAAACAGTTTTAATCTTTTATTCAGGCAATGGAGATACACATTTATTGAATCCATACACAATTTGTGGATTTCATGTGCCAAAACACTGAGAGCCCCTCCTGTGTCTATTCATTAAATTTACATCAATTTCCCGTTCCTTTGACGGGAAACATCCTTGTTTTCTTATTTCCTTAATACATAGAGGGGAAAATACATTCCTATTTAATGAATAAACAATATGAAAAAGATAATTTTATCAGGCATCGTATGTGCCTATCTATTTGCAGGATGCCATAACCACCCTGCATCAACAAAACACGACCATAGTAAAGACGAAAAAACGGAATTGCATGATCACGAAGCGGAAGAGCATGAACATGAAGCAGAAGAAGCAGAGCATAAACATCTGCCCGGGGAAGTCATTTTCCCAAAAGAGAAAGCTGAAGCCATAAATTTGGAAACAGAAACCATCCAGCCCCATAAGTTCGCCAATATAATAAAGACCAGCGGCAGCATCCAAGCCGCACAAGGAGAGGAATGCACTGTCGTGGCAAACGTATCGGGCATCATTTCTCTCGGAAATTTGCCGTTCCAAGATGGAGTTGCCGTAAAAAAAGGACAATCCATCTTGTCGATTGCATCGAAAAACTTATCATCGGGAGACATCGCCATCCGCTTGCGCTCAACCTACGAAACTGCAAAGAAAGAGTATGAGCGGACAAAAAAACTTGTTCCCCAACAAATCGTTTCACAAAAGGAATATGAACAGGCAAAGATGGCGTATGAAAATGCAAAGGCGGCATACGAAGCAATAAAGAATAACGAAAACAACAAAGGCATTGCCTTACTCTCCCCTATTGACGGATACTTGAAAAATCTGTTGGTAAAGGAAGGTGATTACGTTACGGAAGGACAACCTGTCGTAACGGTCACACAAAACCGGAAACTAACCTTAAAGGCAGAGATAAGTGAGAAATACTACGCTTTGCTCTCATCGGTCAAAAGTGCGAATTTCCGCACACCTTACGAAGAAACCGTATATGAACTGGCAGAATTGAACGGGAGAATCATCTCTTACGGGAAATCGGCAAACGACAACTCCTATTATGTTCCCGTGATCTTCGAATTCGACAACAAAGGGGCTATCATCCCCGGGACGTTCGTTGAAATATGGTTATTGGGAAAAGAAAAAGATAACATATTGACAGTTCCAACTTCCGCCCTGATTGAGGAACAAGGTCTCTATTTTGTTTACAGGCAGACTAACGAAGACGGATACATGAAAACAGAAGTCAAATTAGGTTCAGGCAACGGCGAAGAGTTTGAAGTATTGTCTGGTTTAAAAGCCGGAGATGTTGTGGTTACAAAAGGAGCTTACCAAATTAAATTGGCATCTGCTTCAAATATAATTCCGGCGCATACCCACAATCATTAATCATTTTATAGGCAATCAACATGTTAAACAAAATCATATATTATTCGTTACATAACCGCCTGGTCATATTAATATGCAGTGTTTTATTAATGATTGGCGGCACTTATACAGCGATACATACCGATGTCGATGTTTTCCCCGACTTAAATGCACCGACAGTTGTTATCATGACCGAAGCGAACGGGATGGCTCCGGAAGAAGTTGAGCGGATTGTCACTTTTCCGATAGAGACAGCGGTAAACGGAGCGATGGATGTTCGCCGTGTACGTTCGTCATCTACTACGGGATTCTCCATCGTATGGGTAGAATTTGATTGGGGTACAGATATCTATCGGGCTCGTCAGATCGTTTCTGAGAAACTTTCTATTGTCAGTGAATCATTGCCGGATAATGTTGGGAAGCCGACATTAGGTCCGCAGTCGTCGATACTCGGAGAAATGATGATTATCGGATTGACAATAGACAGTACGCAGACAGAAGCCGGAAAAGTTCCAACAACGCAAATGGACTTACGCACAATGGCTGACTGGACAATTCGCCCACGTCTGTTATCTACCGGAGGTGTTGCCCAGGTTGCCGTCATCGGAGGAGATATAAAAGAATACCAGATTCTATTGGATCCGTCAAGAATGAAACACTACGGGATAGGATTGGACGAGGTATTGGCTGCTTGCCGCAATATGAACCGCAATGCAAACGGAGGTGTCTTATACGAATACAATAACGAATACATCATTCGTGGGATATTGTCGACAGCGAAAACCGATGAAATTTCAAAAGCCTTCATTAAACAGGTAAACAATGTTCCGGTTACATTATCCGATATTGCAACGATAAAGATAGGCGACAAAAGCCCCAAAATAGGTCTTGCGTCCGAACGGACGAAACCTGCCGTGCTTGTCACTGTCACCAAGCAGCCCAATACCAGTACGATAGAGCTTACTGAAAAATTGGATGCAATTATTGCGGAGCTGCAAAAGAACATACCGCAGGACGTCCATATATCAACCGACATCTTCAGGCAGAGCCATTTTATCGACAGTTCTATCAATAACGTAAAAAAGAGCCTTGTAGAAGGGAGCATCTTTGTGGTAATCGTATTGTTCCTCTTTTTAATGAACACGCGAACTACAATCATTTCGTTAGTTGCAATCCCGTTGTCACTTCTCTTTACAATTGTCACGCTACATTACTTAGGGTTCACCATCAATACAATGAGTTTGGGAGGAATGGCAATCGCCATCGGTTCATTGGTTGACGATGCGATAGTCGATGTGGAAAATGTTTTCAAACGAATCCGTGAAAACAAACTTCTGCCTCCAGCAGAACAGAAAGACATATTGCAGGTTGTTTATGATGCCTCAAGGGAAGTCCGTATGCCGATATTGAATTCGACCCTTATTATCATCGTCAGTTTCGTACCACTCTTTTTCCTTAGCGGGATGGAGGGCCGGATGTTGATACCGTTAGGCATAGCCTTCATCGTATCGTTGTTTGCGTCCACCATCGTCGCATTGACCTTAACGCCGGTGTTATGCAGTTATTTGCTTCATAATTCCAAAAAGAAAGTTGAAAAGGAATCATGGGTGGCGTTAAACCTCAAACGGATATACAAACAACTATTAGAGAAAGCCATATCAAAAAAAACAGCAGTTTTGGCTGGCACGGTCCTTTTATTTGCTTTGACTCTTACCCTGTTTTTCCAATTAGGGCGTAGTTTTTTGCCACCTTTTAACGAAGGCTCTTTCACCATAAATGTAAGTACCCTTCCAGGTATATCGCTGGAAGAATCCGACAAGATTGGCCGACGCGCGGAAGAGTTGTTATTACAAATACCGGAAATAAAAACGGTTGCCCGAAAAACCGGACGGGCAGAATTGGATGAACACGCCTTGGGTGTTAACGTCTCCGAAATCGAAGCGCCCTTTGAAATACAGAATCGCAGCCATCAGGAAATTATGGATGACGTACGGCGGAAGCTTTCCACAATAAGTGGTGCCAACATCGAAATCGGGCAGCCCATCTCCCATCGAATAGATGCGATGCTTTCAGGTACCGAAGCGAACATCGCAATAAAATTGTTCGGAACCGATTTGAACAAAATGTTTTCGCTGGGTGTACAGATTCAAGATGAAATCAAAAACATTCCGGGGCTGGTAGACTTGAAAGTGGAGCAACAAATTGAACGTCCGCAGCTGACCATTATCCCCAAACGGGATATGATGGCAAAATACGGCATTACCTTACCCGAATTTGAGGAATATATCAATGTAATGCTGAATGGAGAAGTTGTCAGCCTGGTATATGAAAACGGACAGAACTTTGATTTGACGGTAAAGACCTCAGAAAATAGCAGAAAGTCGATGGAAACCATTTCGGATTTGATGATTGACGCGCAAGGAAAGAAAATACCTCTCAGCTACATCGCCGAAATCCGTTCAGCAGCCGGACCAAATACCATCAACCGTGAGAACGTACAACGGAAAATTGTAATCAGTGCGAATGTCTCCGGACGAGACCTCCGGGGAGTTGTCAACGATATTCAAAAGGCGGTTGACCAGAAAATACAACTGCCGGAAGGATATCACATTGAATATGGAGGACAGTTTGAAAGCGAACAGGCAGCAAGCCGGACGTTGCTTTATACCTCTTTTATGTCGCTGCTGGTTATCTTCCTGTTGCTTTACCACGAATTTAAAGATGCCAAAGAAAGCGGTATCATAATGATTAACCTTCCGCTGGCACTTATCGGAGGCGTTCTGATATTATGGTTTACATCTGGAGAAATCAGTATACCAGCCATTATCGGGTTCATCTCGTTATTCGGTATAGCCACTCGAAACGGAATGTTGCTCATCAGCCATTATACGCAACTGCGGAAAGAAGGATATCCGCTTTACGATGCCATTATACATGGTTCGTTAGACCGGTTAAACCCGATTCTGATGACAGCGCTCAGCTCGGCTTTGGCACTTATTCCTTTGGCAATAAACGGAGACCTGCCAGGCAATGAGATACAAAGCCCGATGGCTACCGTTATTCTTGGAGGATTACTTACATCTACGTTATTAAACGGGTTCATTATCCCAATCGTCTATTTACTAATAAACCAAAATAGAAAAGATATTCAACAATGAAAAAGGTTTTTATTTCGATAGCATTGCTTGTTGTTGCAATAACGGCAGGCAATGCACAAAATACGGATCAAGCGCACCCGAAAAATATACTTGACGTCTTGTCGCTTATCAGAGAAAACAATAAAGACATACAGGCTGAACGGGCATTGACTACGGCGAAGTCGTTAGAAGATAAATCGGAGAACAATCTGCCCGACCCTACCGTATCTTATTCCCATCTGTGGGGGAATCAAGAAGGAATGGGCTTCACCGGTGAATTTATCGCTGAACAATCGTTCAGCTTCCCGACGATATATGCTAAAAGAAAACAGCTGAACAAAGAGCGGCTTTCGCAATATAAATACCAGGAAGATATCATCCGGCAAAATGTTCTTCTGCAAGCAAAAAACATTTGCTTTGACTTAATATATTTGAACCGGTTAAAAGAGATATTGTCCGAACGACTGAATAATGCGGAACAATTAAGCAAGTTCTACCGTTCCCGGCTGGAAAGCGGCAGTGTCAACCGCATCGACATGAACAAAATTGATTTGGAACTTCTGAATGCGAAAAACGAATACCGGGTAAATGAGACATCCATTGCAGCAAAACTGCAAGAACTTGCCGCATTGAATGGAGGGGAATTTATCCATTTCGAAGCAGTAGAATATGACTCGGAACCGATTATCCCGAACAATTTTGAAGATATGAAAGAAGAGCTGATATCGGGGTCGGCTGAACTTAACTTCTTAAAGACAGAAGAAGCGGCTGCCATGCGTGAAATCACATTGAATAAAAACTTGTGGTTTCCGGAGCTTCGGGTCGGCTATCGTATGAACCCTTCTTCCGGCGGGCAACGGTACAACGGTATCATTGCCGGCGTCAGCATTCCGCTCTTTGCCAACAGAAATAAAGTCAAGCAAGCCAAGGCAAATGCAATATATGCCACAAGCAAATATGAAAGCGGAATAAATTCGACAGAATCTGCACTTCGGCAACTTTGGAACCGGGCAGTTTCTTTGCAATCGTCGGTCAGCGAATATCGGACAATGCTGGATAGCCAGGACAACATCAAACTGTTGAACCAATCCATTCAGGCAGGGCAGATTTCAATCATCGAATATTTCGCAAATGTTACGACGATTTATCAAAGCTTCAGCAACTATTTCCAATTGGAAAACGAATACCAGAAAACGGTAGCTGAATTATATAAATACCAGCTTTAGGGAAAGCCATCCATTCCTTTCCGGCAGGCACAAAAATACCCGGTACCATCTATGAAATTTATTGAGATTGCACCGGGTATTCCTTGTTTAGCATTTTATATCCAGCTGCCGCAATACGTTCCTAATCTTCTCAAAAGTAACTATACGTGTAGGAACTAATGGCAAACGTAATTTGTTTTCTATGAAACCCATTGCATGCAACATGCTTTTTGCGCCTGCCGGATTACCATCGACAAACAACAAATCAAACAACTCTGTGAAACGATGGTGGATTGTACGCGCATTTTCATAATCGCCAGCCAGTGCCAAACGTACCATCTTGCTAAATTCCCGGGGAAAAGCATTTCCGATTACGGAAATAACACCAATTGCGCCTAAAGTAATCAGCGGGAAAGTTATTCCGTCATCTCCGGAAATCACATTGAAGTTGGCAGGCTTATTTTTGATGATGTCATCCATTTGGGTAATATTGCCGGATGCTTCCTTTACTGCCACCACATTTTCAAAGTCCCTTGCAATACGCAATGTTGTTTCGGCTGTCATATTGACCCCCGTACGCCCGGGAACATTATACAATATGATAGGGAGTTCCGTAGCTTGGGCTATCGCTTTATAATGTTGGTAAAGCCCCTCTTGAGACGGTTTGTTATAATACGGGCAGACCGACAGGATCGCATCGATTCCTTCGAAATTGTCATTTTTCAGCTTCTCCACAATTGCCCACGTACAATTTCCTCCCACACCAAGGACTATCGGTATTCGCCGATTAACCTTCTCAACCACCAATTTAATGATTGCATTTTTTTCATTTTCTGTCAAAGTCGGCGTTTCAGCAGTCGTTCCCAATACCACTAAATAATCAGCACCGTTATGAATTAAATAATCAACTAATCGTCCTAACGCTTCATAGTCTACACTATCATCTTCCTTGAATGGAGTTATCAAAGCGACTCCCATTCCTTTCAAATTTATATCTATCATAAGGGATTCTATTCCTTTTTATATTTATGCCAACAAAAATAACGATTTTCTGTTATTTTGCATCTATTGTCCGCAAATAAAACAAAATCTGTCCGAATAGAAAACGAATATCTTTCTTTTCAGTCGGCGTAATTGAAAAATCATAGATATTGTCCCCTTGGCGGTTTATTCCTATTTTCATTGGAGCCGGATGGGACAGGGTGAGATAAGATGTCAGATAGGATTCTTTTTCTGTCAGCGATATGAATAAATTCGCCGGAAACTTCTTCATCGAATCAAGGAAATCAGAAGCAGGCAAACCAAGCCAATTAAGGTCATGCTTGATATTTAAAACCAAATCAGCATTAACATCCCTGTAATCTTCGTTGCCCTGCACAATAAGGCAGACAGATACTTGCTTATTCTCCTTTTTCAAGGCTTCAATATCTTCAGCCAATGCCCGACACGTTTCCAAGTCAACAAGCAGAAACAATGACTGCACGTCTTTCAAAGATATAAAACGATGGTTACGCTTTTTTGATTGCAGGACCAATCCTTTTATCTTATTTCTGATAATCCATTTTGAAAGTATCATACTCTTTCTTCTATCATCCGAAGAAATTCCTCTTCATTAATAATCTTTACACCCAACTTTGTGGCTTTTTCCAATTTGGAAGGTCCCATATTTTCACCTGCCAAAATGAAATTTGTTTTACCAGACACCGAACCTGTATTCTTTCCCCCGTATCGTTCAATCATTTCCTTATATTCGTCACGCGAATGCTTGGAAAACGTTCCGCTGATAACAAATACCAAACCTTTCAAAACCTCCGACTGACCTTGCAAAGCGTCTTCAGGCAAAGACATCTGCAACCCGTACTTTTTCAAACGGCTTACCAATTCTTTATTCCGGGGCTCGGTAAAATAATCAATAACGCTCCGGGCGATACGCTCCCCTATTTCATCGACCGACACCAACTCTTCGAACGTAGCTTGCTCTAACTTCTCCATCGATTGGAAAGCCCTTGCCAACCGTTTTGCAACAGTCTCTCCCACATAACGGATTCCCAAAGCAAACAAAACCCTTTCGAACGGGACATTCAACGATTTCCGTAAACTTTCCATCAGATTCCGGGCGCTTTTTTCCGCCCAGCGTTCCAATGAAAGCAAATCTGTTATTCTCAGTTCATAAAGGTCGGCTACATTCTTAACGAACCCGGCTTCATACAAATCTTCTACGGTCTCCGGACCAATATTGATATCCATTGCCCGACGGGTCACAAAATGTTCGATTTTGCCTTTGATTTGTGGTGGACAACCATTCTCATTCGGGCAATAAAATGCGGCTTCTCCTTCCGTTCGTACCAGTTCGGTTCCACATTCGGGGCATTTATTTACAAAACGGACTTTCTCCCCGACCAATATTCCTCTGGAATCGAAATCAACGCCTACAATTTTCGGAATGATTTCTCCGCCTTTTTCTACAAAGACATTGTCTCCTATGTGTAAATCTAATTTCTCAATAATATCGGCATTATGCAAAGATGCCCTTTTCACGACAGTTCCCGCAAGCAGGACCGGCTCAAGGTTTGCTACCGGAGTCACCGTCCCTGTACGACCGACTTGGAAAGAGACCGAATTTAATCGGGTAACAGCACGCTCCGCTTGGAATTTATATGCAATCGCCCAGCGAGGGCTTTTTGACGTAAATCCCAGATTTTTTTGTTGGCGAAGTGAATTTACCTTTAAGACGATTCCGTCGGTCGCCACCTGCAAGTTCTTACGTGCTTCATCCCAATAAGCGATATAGTCATAGACATCTTGCAATGAATGGCAAATGCGTATCACATCCGGAATCTTGAATCCCCATTGTCTTGCTGCTTCAAGATTCCCATAATGCGTATCGCTCGGCAATTCTTCACCCAACACATAATAAAGGTAAGCATCCAAATGACGAGATGCTACAATTGCCGGATTTTGTTGCTTAAGCGTCCCGGAAGCAGCATTGCGAGGATTTGCAAATAAAGGTTCCTCTTGTTCTTCTCTTTCCCGATTTAACCGGTCGAATTCCGACCAGGGTAACAAAATTTCCCCTCTGATTTCAAATTTTTCCGGGAAGTTGTTCCCATGCAGCCGCAAAGGTATGGAACGGATTGTCTTGACATTTGTTGTGACGTCGTCACCGCGGATACCGTCACCCCGCGTTACCGCCCTGATTAATTTACCGTTTTCGTAAATAAGAGAAATTGATAATCCGTCATATTTCAATTCTGCAACGATTTCAAACGGTTCGTTCAATGATTTTGCCGTCCGCTCATAAAAATCTTTCACATCTTCTTCCGAATATGTATTACCCAATGAAAGCATCGGGTATTGATGTTCTACTTGCGTGAATTCTTTTGAAATATCGCTTCCCACACGTTGTGTCGGCGAATACGGATCATAATATTCCGGATGCAATTCTTCCAGCTCCTGGAGTTCTTTCAATTTATCATCAAACTCCTTATCCGAAACAGTTGGGGAGGATAATACATAATAATTGTAATTGTATAATTCCAATTCCGCCCGTAATGATTGTATTTTCTCTTGAACCGAAGACATCTCTATTCCATCAATAAACAAATCTGATATTATCTACCCACAGCACGTTTCCCGGAGAACCGATATACGCCCCGCCGTGGCTTGCTACAAATTGCAGTACGATATGCGTAGGCGTTTCATCTTCATCAGCCCAGCCTACTTCTTGTATGGGGACACTGTCACCTTTGCTGTTCACGGTATAGCGTTCTTCCACTTGTATCCGCATATAATCCTTATACTCCGGACGATTTGTTATGTCACCATACAAAATCGGATAAGTAACATCGTTCACCCAATCTTCTGAAGATTCCGAATAACGCTGGACCATTGTACCGACACGCTTCGCAAAAACGTTTCCATCTTCATCTTCCCACCGCTTTTGCAACAACAAGATTACTGCTACCGAATCCTGTCCTTCAACTTTTGTTTTCCGGCTGAAGCCGGTACTCCGAACACGGTACATTTCCGGCATGACTTTTACTTTATAATCAAACCGTATTGCTTTAGGAGTCTCGGTAAACGGGATTCCAGACATCAACATACTTTGCGGATTCTTCGTTCCCCTTATAGGTTCATGCACACTACCTAAAAACAAACTACCGGCGGCAACGACTTCTATATCGACCAATCCCAAGACCCTGACACTCTCCATGCGTGTTTCTAAACGCGCACACCAACCATCACCACGGCGTTCCGGGAAAACTGATGTGTTTGTTTTCGTAACCCCTGCCACTTTCGCCATGACATTGGAAACCGCCCACGGAGAATTTCCCTGATTCTCGTATGCAATGTTCCCTACGATGGTATCTATCGGTGCGACTTCATATAGTAATTTTTGTTTGCCGCCTATAATCTTCGATTCTTTTATTTCACGTACCAGCCATTCGTCCATATTCCCGTATGGTAATGTCACGACTTTCTCTTGAGCAGGTAAAGCCTGAGAGCACAAAAACAGACTACAAAGACAGGAGAATATTTTAGACCAAGTTCTCATTCTGATATCCTTTAAAGTGAATAACCCCATTCTTTCAAAGCCATTCCCCAATTTTCTTCAACCGTTTTTACGGTCAAATCTTCGTACTTGTATTGGTTTTTCTTATACCCTTTCTTTTTACCAAGATACTTTTCAATGTCATTTTTTGCATTCTCAAAGCCCGGTATGTCCAATTGCTTATAAATGTCTTGCGTTATGCAGAATGCATCTTTCTCAAAATCCTCAAATTTCAGTTCGACCAAATTATTTGCAGGAATCAGTGATTTTTCTTCCTCATATTTATAAAATAAGCGTCGATACACTTCTACATAATTTTTTATCAGTTCTTCTTCCGTTATCGGCTGAAGCATCAATGGCTTAATCGTGTGCGTAAAGAAATTGCGCGTACTTTCGAATACCGTATACGGATTTCTTTTCAGATAAATGAATTTCGCATTCGGAAACATTTCCAACAATGTCCTGATCCGTCCCGTATGTGGAGGATTCTTACTCAGATATTGCGTTCCATGCGTGTTATACAGGGATATCTTTATCAATTTCAGGAAAACATCTTTGAACACCTTTCGTTCATCTTCTGAGATTGTATCAAATAACAAATATTTGTCGCAATATTCCAGCATCCGCTGTGGGAAAAACCAAAAATTATAATAAGTATATGGCATCATGTTCGACAAAGCAAACTCTTCTTCTTGCGGAAGGTCCACTTTTAGTTCCATATTGTCTGCCGGGCGATGATCCGGCATAAGCCACGACATGGTCTTCTTAAAAAACGACTGGCCGAACAACATCAGATTGGGGAATACCGTCTGATAAGTCGTTGTATATCCAAAATGTTTGTCGCAAGCGAATACATTATGAACAAAAGTTGTTCCGCTCCGCCAATGACCGAGGATAAACAACGGATCCGATTCAATCTGTATGTCTTCGATTTTCTTATAATTTCTCTCCTCGAAAGGCTTCATCAAAGACAAAATCCGGCAAACAATTTTTGTCAGCAGATATTTATTATGATACCCGGTACCTATTTGTTGATTGGCTGTTATGGCACGGAAAGTTTTCCAATCCGCACCGACTAAAGTGTTTATAGGTAATTTATCAAATTCTAATAGCCCCATTTCTCTATTATCTCAAAATGAAAAAAACTCTATTTTTATAACGAAATATCAGAAAGCCCGAATATATTTGCCAATAAAGTTATTTGATAACCCGTATTTCAATTCCCCGCTTCATTACTTCCTTGCAAACCTTCTCCACTGCATCGTAATGTTCCGGAGAAATGCCAAGCTCCTGCAAATTCAGAGATATGATATCTGATTCCACAGAACGTTCATTGTCTGTAACGGGACGTACGATCATTCCTACCGCCGACGTGTTATTCGTAATCGGATCAATTAATATAAATGCACCTGTCTGCTTGTTCTTTTTGTAAGCATCAAAAAACAATTCTTTTCCGGTCGAGAAAGTTACGCAACCAATTTCGTTCAGTTCCAAATGATCTGCCGGAGATTTCTCCATTGTATTTACATTAATCTTATATTTCACGGAATCCACCAAAGCCCGTGTGGTGTTTGTCGTATGTTTTATGTAAAACTTCTTGGAACAATCCATCGGTTCTTCATCCATCCATACCAATATGGATTCAAACGAACGGCCTTCATTCGGTTTGTTGTCCGGATGAACCAACATTTCACCACGAGAAATATCGATTTCATCTTCCAACGTCAACGTCACGCACATTGGGGGAAATGCCTCTTCCAGCTCTCCATCATAGGTAACGATGCTCTTCACCCGCGATGTTTTACCCGAAGGCAATGCCATTATTTCATCGCCTTTACGAACAACTCCGCTTGCCACTTTACCGCAAAAACCGCGAAAATCCAGATTCGGACGTAAAACATATTGCACAGGATAACGGAAGTCGGTGTAATTTCGGTCCTTATCAATAGGTACATTTTCCAGATAATCGAGCAAAGACATTCCATCATACCATGGAGTACGGTCGCTCTTAACCACGACATTATCCCCATCCAATGCCGAAAGTGGGATACATGTCACATCTTCTATATCCAATTGTCCGATAAAACTCTTGTAATCTGCCACGATTTTATCAAAGACGGCTTTGTCGAAATTAACCAAATCCATCTTATTCACAGCAAGAACTACATGATGTATTCCCAATAAAGAAACCAGGTATGAGTGGCGCTTCGTCTGTGTAATCACCCCCGTACGGGCATCCACCAAAATAATCGCAAGGTTTGCCGTAGAGCCGCCGGTAATCATATTCCGGGTATATTGCTCATGCCCCGGAGTATCGGCTATAATAAACTTGCGGTTGTTCGTACTGAAATAGCGGTAAGCCACGTCAATCGTTATGCCCTGTTCCCGTTCGGCTTTTAATCCGTCCAAAAGTAACGCATAATCAATATGATCTCCGGCATTCCCCATCCGTTTGCTATCCCGTTCCAACGCGTCAAGCTGGTCTTCATACAATTTCTTACTGTCAAATAAAAGTCGTCCTATCAGCGTAGACTTTCCATCATCTACCGAGCCTGCCGTCAAGAAACGGAGCAAATCTTTTTGCTCGTCCCGATCAAGGAATTCTTTTATTGACAGTTGGGAGTTTCCTTCCGGCAACTTACTATTTTGCTTTATATCCATTGTGTTTTGTATCTCTATTCTTAGTTTTTTATTTTATCCTAGTCCCTAAAAATATCCTTCACGCTTTTTCTGCTCCATACTTGCGTCCTGGTCGAAATCGATGACACGTGTAGTCCGTTCGCTCTTTGTTGTCGTCATCATCTCCTCTACGATTTTCTCAATTGTATCGGCATCGCTTTCAACGGCTCCGGTCAACGGCCAACAGCCCAATGTGCGGAAACGAACTTTCCGCATCCGAATCTTATCTCGGTACTGTTCCGGTAACCGGTCATCGTCTGCCATAATCAGATTGCCATCAATTTCCACAATTGGGCGCTCTTTCGCAAAATAGAGCGGAACGATAGGTATATTTTCCAAACGAATATACTGCCAAATGTCTAACTCTGTCCAATTACTCAAAGGAAAAACCCTGATGCTTTCGCCTTTATGGATACGGGCATTATAAATATCCCACAATTCCGGTCGCTGGTTCTTCGGATCCCATTGATGGAATTTGTCACGAAATGAGAAAATCCGTTCTTTTGCCCTACTTTTCTCTTCATCCCTACGCGCACCACCGAAAGCCGCATCAAACTTATATTTGTCAAGAGCATGAAGCAATGCTTGCGTTTTCATCAAATCTGTATGGACTTTACTGCCATGTGTAAAAGGGCCTACCCCGGCTTTGAACGCTTCCATATTGGATTCTACTATCAGATTCCAGCCATACTTCCGTGCATATTCATCCCGGAACTGAATCATTTCCTTAAACTTCCATTTCGAATCTATGTGCATCAAAGGAAACGGAACTTTTCCCGGCGCGAATGCTTTTTCCGCCAAACGCACCATTACCGATGAATCTTTGCCTATGGAATAAAGCATTACAGGATTCTCAAACTCGGCAGCGACTTCCCGGATAATATGAATGGATTCCGCTTCCAACTCCTGCAAATGGCTTAATTTATAATCAGACATAATCTTTTCTTTATTATATATGTATTGTATATTTTTATCGTTTCTATCTCAATTTTTCATGCTCACTTTCGGCAATATCAAATCCAGCAGCCGCTGTACCGATTCCTCTACGGGAAGCAACGCCGTATCTAATGCGATATCCGGATGCAAAGGTTTTTCAAACGGAGCCGAGATGCCGGTAAAATTCTTAATCTCTCCTTTTCTGGCTTTTGCATACAACCCTTTCACATCTCTACGTTCGCATTCTTCAAGAGAGGTACTTACATAGACTTCTACAAAATTTTCTTTTCCAATAATCTCAGCTGCCATCTTCCGGAGTTCATTACTTGGGCTGATAAATGCAGCCAGTGTTATGATTCCCGTATCGACAAACAATTTGCCGATTTCAGCTATCCGACGTATATTCTCCACACGGTCTTCTGCCGAAAAGCCCAGATTATTATTAATACCGCTTCGGATGTTATCTCCATCCAATATGCGGCATAAAAAGCCTTGCTCATGCAATGCCTTTTCCAAGGCTACGGCAATCGTACTTTTCCCTGAACCGCTCAAACCGGTAAACCAAATCATTAATCCATGCTGACGTAACAGTTCCTCCTTCTCTTTACGTCCTTGCATTTTCTCAAATATCGGATATATATTATTCCCTGTCATTATTTTTTCTATTTGCAATTCCCAATTCAAGTATCAGAACTCCCATATCAACGGAATTAAAAATACAGAAATAAGGAACGTGATTATATTCAATGGCAATCCAATCTTGATAAAATCCGTAAACTTATACCCTCCGATACTTTGTACAATCAGGTTTGTCTGATATCCAATCGGAGAGCTGAAACTTGCCGATGCCGCCACGCAAATAACAACAAAGAAAGGCATCGGGTCCACATTCAACTGTGTTGCAACCGACAAAGCAATCGGGAAACTAAGTGCGGCAGCAGCATTATTGGTAATCAACTCCGTAAAAATATTTGTAATAATAAAGATGATGGCAAGCAATGCATATGGGCCCAAATCGTCAGCCATTGTGATGATGCGACTGGCAATCATTGAAGCGAATCCAGAATTTTCCATTGCTTTGCTGATTGCAAACGCACAAGCAATCGTTATTAAAATATCCCACGATATATATTTAGTATATTTCTTCGGTGGAAATATTTTTGTCCATGCCATGATGATGGTTGTAATGCTGGCAAAAAAGAACATATCCAGCTGCATGTCGGGAAAAGTTTCCTTCACATATGGCAACTCGCCTATCGTTGCTCCTACAATCATTACAATAAGTAAACCCAACGCCAAATATCTTTTTTTCTTCGACACCGGTTCCTGATGATCTTTTCCGTTAGCAATCATTAAAAAAACACTCGATTCTCCCCACGTCGGTATAAATGAATCATCAGCCCACAAAATTAAAGTGTCACCTTCATGCAGGACAACCTTATCCAAGTTTTGGTGATAACGCACCCCTCTGCTGATAACCTCTTTGACGATTGCACCATAATGGCGAGTAAAATTAAACTCTCCCAACGTTTTATTCAACCCCGGAAAACGGGCGCCAAGAACGGCTTCCACTTTATGCAAGTTATTCGGAGCATCTTCATCCTCTTGCTCTTTCCGGTCTTCCCGATATGTTGGCAATAATTTCCCGGAACAGAAAAACAAGTAAATTATACCGGCAACAGCTATTACAACGCCCACCTTGCCCAATTCAAACATACTGAAGCCTTCGTAACCCGCTTCCAAAACCATTCCATGTACTACCAAATTTGTTGACGTACCGATTAATGTACATATTCCGCCCAAAATTGTCACATACGACAGAGGAATAAGAAATTTCGTAGCAGGAAGATGAACCGATTCCGCCCACCGCTTGATAATCGGAGCAAATATGACGACAACCGGAGTATTGTTCAAAAAGGCCGAAATACATGCAACAGAAGGTAAGATATGTAATTGTCCTTTAAAGACACTCGAACATTTTTGTGGAAGGAGCTTCTTGATAAACTCGCTTAAAGCGCCACTCTGACGGATACCTTCGCTGACAAGAAACAACATGGCCACCGTTATCATTCCTTTATTGCTAAAACCTTCCAGCATCTCTTGCGGCGACAATATACCCACACAAAGGAAAGAAACCACAACCGTTAATAACACTATTCCTGGTCGCAGCTTATCCATAATCAATGCGACAATCATCCCTACCAGTGCCAATAACACAAATACTACATCAAAAGTCATCTTTCTTGTCAATTATAATTGAACGTACGCTGGCAAATTTAATAAGAATCTGTATGCAGAAAAGAACCACCGCTGTTTTTTTAACATTTAAACCAATACTATCAACAATTTGACAAACGTCCCTTTTTTGCAACCGAGACATTCTCTCCTCCTTATTTCACTATAAACCACGGATTATGCAAATCCTCCTTATTGTATACCAGCACAGTCTTTTCATCGATTCCATACATATTGCATCCGGCAGCACGGGCTATCGCATGCCCTGCTGCGGTATCCCATTCCATTGTTGGCGCAAAACGGGGATAAACATCAGCGGAACCTTCTGCAACCAAACAGATTTTCAAGCTGCTGCCACTGCTGATTAAAGTAACCGGCTGCCCTTTCTTTCGTAAATTATCGATATATGCAGCCGTCTCCTCCGTCAAATGAGAACGGGAAGCGACAACAACGATTCCCTGATGCCCTAAGTCTAATGGCAACCGGATGGATTTCTCCAAAATATACTCTATCGAAGGCTGATTTTCATAATCAACCGCAATCATCTTATATGCCCCGGTTCCATCAGACGCATAATACAATTCTTTTCTGGCAGGGACATAAATCACACCCAATACCGGATTTCCATCATTTACCAATGCTATATTTACAGTAAACTCACCGTTTTTTTTAATGAATTCTTTTGTACCATCCAAAGGATCAACAACCCACAATGTTTTCCATTCCTTGCGTTCTTCATAAGGGCACAGTTTCCCCTCTTCACTCAATATCGGGAATGACGTAACCGATAAAGCCTGGACTATCAATTTATTTGCTGCTTTATCAGCCAATGTCAACGGCGAATTGTCTTCTTTCCGCTCAATTCCGAAATCTGATGCCGGATCTGTATAAATATCCATTATCGCTTT
The DNA here is from genome assembly GCA_944325355.1 of uncultured Parabacteroides sp. Taxonomy (GTDB): domain Bacteria; phylum Bacteroidota; class Bacteroidia; order Bacteroidales; family Tannerellaceae; genus Parabacteroides. The sequence continues at coordinate 103,768 of CALUZS010000006.1, read as the reverse complement.
CCCGGCATCAATTGCCGTCCGTATAGCCAAGTATAGAAAATTCTTATAATCCATATTATTATCATTTTAACAGTAATCTTTTCTTATGTCTCACCTATTTGCCGGAAAAACGGAACATCAATTTCACAATTTCCGGAAACAACCATGCGGCTCCGGCAACCTGTCCGCCCGTTCTATACAATATATATAATGTAGCATGTCGACTCCCCGGTAATGTTTCATCATTTCACCTACTTTCCGCATGCCGTTCCGCTCAGCAACTTTCCGGGAAGCTTCATTAGAGTCACGGATGATGGAATAAATACGTTCAAAGCCTAAGACCTGAAAAGCATATTCCCTGCATGCAATTGCCGATTCTGTAGCATAACCCTTATGCCAAAACTCTTTCCGGAACAAATAACCGATTTCCGGTACGGTCTCGCCTTTACAATCCTGGTAAGTAATTCCACATTGGCCTATCAGACCGGAGCAGCCTTTCAGCTCCACGCCCCATAAACCGAACCCGTCTTTTTCATATCGGCTCATTTGCTTTTCCAACCAGCTTCGCACTTCCAAATCTGTAAATGCTCCTTCATAAGCATACATTACATCTTCATCCTGCAACAATAAAGCCAAATCATGAAAATCCTTCGGAATCAATTTCCTAAACCTCAATCGATTTGTCTCAATTATCATATTCTTTTCCTGAACAGTGACTTTGCAAAGTTAGAGAAAATATAGAATTTATAAATTCCGATATTGGTATATTAAAAACTTTTTTCTGTAAAATCCCCATGTTTTATATCATTTTTAAAAGATTTGGAGAAATACACTGCCATTTGCATTACAAAATTCGGGCAAAAAGCTTAAATTTGCAGCTATGTTTTTCATAAATAAACAAACAAAACATGAAAAGAGACAACATTATTTTCGACATCATCGAAAAAGAACATCAGAGACAATTGAAAGGAATCGAATTAATTGCTTCTGAAAATTTCGTAAGCGACCAAGTAATGGCTGCAATGGGAAGTTGCCTGACAAACAAATATGCAGAAGGGTATCCCGGAAAACGTTATTATGGCGGCTGTGAGATTGTCGACCAAAGTGAAACTGTAGCAATCGAACGATTAAAAAAGCTCTTCAACGCAGAATGGGTAAACGTACAACCACATTCCGGAGCACAGGCCAATGCAGCTGTCTTTTTGGCTGTCCTGAATCCGGGAGATACTTTTCTCGGACTGAATCTGTCGCATGGAGGACACCTCTCCCATGGATCACCGGTTAACAGCTCCGGTATCATTTATCGTGCAACAGAATATAATGTAAAGGAAGATACAGGACGAGTGGATTACGACCAAATGGAAGAAGTCGCATTACGAGAAAAACCAAAATTGATTATTGGAGGTGGTTCTGCCTACTCACGCGAATGGGATTACAAACGCATGCGTGAAATAGCCGACAAAGTCGGAGCCATCCTGATGATTGACATGGCACATCCTGCCGGACTCATTGCGGCCGGACTGCTCGACAATCCGTTAAAATATGCGCACATTGTAACATCTACTACCCATAAAACTTTAAGAGGACCGCGCGGCGGTATCATTTTGCTTGGGCAAGATTTTGAAAATCCCTGGGGAAAGAAAACTCCGAAAGGTGAGATAAAAAAAATGTCACAACTTTTGGATTCGGCAGTTTTCCCGGGTATACAAGGAGGTCCGTTAGAGCATGTTATTGCTGCTAAAGCCGTTGCTTTCGGAGAAGCTCTCGAACCTGAATATAAAACATACCAGGCTCAAGTCAAAAAAAATGCGGCCGTCATGGCAAAAGCGTTCATGGATAAAGGTTACAAAATCGTATCTGATGGAACCGACAACCACAGCATGTTGATAGACCTCCGCAAGAAGTTCCCTGAACTGACCGGTAAAGTAGCCGAAAAAGCGCTGGTTGCTGCCGACATCACGGTGAACAAGAATATGGTTCCGTTCGACAGCCGTTCTGCGTTCCAGACATCCGGCATCCGTGTCGGTACTCCGGCAATCACTACCCGTGGAGCAAAAGAGCCGTTGATGGAGGAAATCGTAGAAATGATTGACACGGTATTGTCTGCTCCTGAATGTGAGAAAACTATCAACGCCGTAAAAGAAAAAGTAAACAAAACCATGAAAGATTATCCAATCTTTGCATGGGACAAATAAGATAATTGGAAACATGAATACTTTATTGAAATCATTATGTGTCGGTGTTTCCATACTGTTAAGCTCTTGCTCGGAACAATCCTCCGAGCAAAAGCTTTATAATCGGGGAATAAATATCATTCCCGCACCGGCAAGCTTAACACAAAACGACGGAACTTTCAAACTGACAAAAAACACCAAGATATATACAGCCGAACCCAACCTGAAAGTCGCTGAATTCTTCGCAGCGAAATTAAAGGCTTCCACCGGATATTCAATCGAAGTTTCCAGCCAAGAAGCAAGGAACGGCATCTTGCTCCTTCTCGATCCCAATCTGGCGACAGGCAATGACGAAGGTTATACGCTTGATGTCACCCCTCCAGGAATCACGATAAAGGCAAAGACACAGCAAGGTCTGTTCTACGGTATGCAGACGCTTATGCAACTGCTTCCGGCAGAAATAGAGAGTTCCAAAGTCGTAGACGATGTTGAATGGAATATCCCGGCTGTATCCATCAAGGATGAGCCGCGTTTCAAATATCGCGGTATGCTGTTAGACCCCTGCCGCCATTTTATCTCTGTCGAAAACATCAAGAAACAACTCGATGTATTGGCTCTGTTCAAGATAAACCGTGTCCACTGGCACCTGACAGACGACCAGGCATGGAGAATTGAAATAAAAAAATATCCGAAACTGACCGAGGTCGGCTCCACACGAACGGAAAAAGACGGAACAGTAATCAATGGATATTACACGCAAGAAGAGATAAAAGAGGTTGTAAAATATGCAGCTGACCGTTTTATTACGATTGTTCCGGAAATAGAAATGCCCGGACACGAATTAGCAGCCATCTGTGCTTATCCGGAACTCTCCTGTACCGGAGAACAGGTTGCATCACCCCGACTGCTTTGGGGCGTTGAAGACATTGTCCTCTGTGCAGGCAAAGAAGAGACTTTCCGCTTTCTGGAAGATGTGATAGCCGAAGTTGTTCCTCTTTTCCCCGGCGAATATTTCCATATCGGTGGAGACGAATGCCCGAAAATCTATTGGGAAAACTGCCCGCTTTGCCAGAAACGCATAAAGGAAGAGGGACTGAAAGGCGACAGAAACCATTCGCCCGAAGCACGCCTGCAAAGCTATTTCATCCAACGGATGGAAAAAGTATTGGAGAAATACGGCAAAAAGATTATCGGATGGGATGAAATATTGGAAGGCGGATTGGCCGAATCGGCGACAGTCATGTCTTGGCGTGGAGAACAAGGAGGTATTGCTGCCGCCAATATGAACCACAATGTGATAATGACCCCGGGAAGCAATGGAATGTATATCGACCAGTACCAGGGAGATCCCAAAATTGAACCGGTATCCATAGGCGGTTACGATCCTATCGAAAGAGTTTATGCGTACGACCCTGTGCCTGATTCCTTGGTAAAAGCCCAAAAAGAGAATTTTGTATTGGGAGTACAGTGCAATGTATGGGCGGAATATTTGTACACCAACGAACTGCGCGAATACAGGACCTATCCTCGTATCTTGGCGCTTTCCGAAATCGCCTGGACACCTGTCGGGCGAAAAGATTACAAAGACTTCGAACGTAGGCTGGACAACGCATTAGTTCGATTGGATAAACATAATATCAATTACTACATTCCGCAACCGGAACAGCCGAATGGTTCTTGCAATTTTGTCGCTTTTACCGATTCCGTCAATATGGAATTCAAGACTACCCGTCCGGTAAAAATGGTCTATACGACCGACGGCAGCGAACCGGATGACAATTCTACGGTTTATACGCAACCGATTCCTTTCAAGGAATCGGCAACTTTAAAAATCCGTTCGGTTCTTCCTTCCGGAAAAATGAGCAATGTCCGCACCATCACAATCGAAAAACAGACGTTTGCACCGGCAAAACAAGTGGATGTAAAACCCGGATTGACTTTAAAAAAAGCGAAAGGAGAGCTTTTGCGTACCTCCGAACTTGCGAACGTTACCGATTGGAAAGAATCGGTGCTTAAAGAGTTATCGGAGCTGACCGATGCAGTCCCTTATGGTGGGTCATTAAATCATTTCACTCCCTACTCTGCCATTGCCCAAGGCTATCTTCTGATTCCGGAAGACGGTGTTTACTTTTTTTCATCGGACAATGAGGAAGTGTGGGTCGACGGGAAACTACTGGTAGACAATGGAGGTGAAGTCAAACGGTATTCGCGCAAAGACAAATCCGTAGCTTTGGCAAAAGGTCTGCATGAATTTAAAGTGATATTTCTGTCCAACGAAATAGGCGGCTGGCCTTCTATCTGGAACGACGGACATGTCAGTATGCGTAAAGCCGATGAAAAGGAATTTATGCCCATTGATGCAAATTCCCTGTTCCACTAATGGCAAAATAAAAAAGAAAAAGAGCCAAGATAAAATAAATCTTGGCTCTTTTCTCTTTAAGCACGTCAAGATGGAAAAACATCCGGCATTGAAACTTACAAGCATAAGCTTTCGTAAAAACGGTCTCCTTGTACCGACACAATGCCGAAGCCTACCATAATGACTCACTGCATTCTGCAATAAAGATCAATTCTAATTCAAAATCTTTTCCAAATCGGAAGCGGCAACATTAACGGCCACAATCATTCCGTTGCCATCAATAAGGAAATTTCTTAACCCCTTTTCCAAGGCGTAATCCTTATAAATTTCCGATTCTGTACCCGATTCCACTTGAAATTGCGTACCTGCAGGCAACTGGTCCAAACGAACGGTCTCTTTAAACACCGACGGATTCTCATCCAAAGAAACCGAATAAAACGCAATTTTAGAAGAATCCATTTTTTTAACTGCATTCGAAAGCTGTACATTCTTCAATCTGGACTCGGCATCATACGCCGCCCAAAAATTCAAAAGCGTATACCGGCTTTCGCTGTTCCGAAAAGTAATATCACTACCGTTTTCCGGAATTTCTATTCTCGGCGCCAAATCTCCGGGATTCAATCCTTCGGAAAGTTTAGCATGCTTGGAACCCGCAGCCATGAACAACAAAGCTAACGTTCCCACGAGAACATAAGCATAAAACTTCATATTCCACAATTTATATTCAACATCATCAGCCATACCGAACCAGTCGGATTGCTGATTCCTGACTTTCAGGAGTCAAAATAGATTCTATCCTACGCTTAGGAGAAAATATCCCTACTTTGACGCGACAAATGTACAATAAAAAACGTATCCCCGTTTACTCTTCCATCAAAACATGCTTGATTTACAAGTTTTTTTATCATACATCAAGAAAAATATCCTCAAATTTATATGTTTTACAACATATTTTCTTTTTTACAACGGATACTTATTCCCATTAAAATTGCAGACAAAACATCCGACCAATGCAATTTTTTTCATAAAAATTATTTTTTATTCCATAGAATCGCCGTACTTTTATCTCCAAATTATCAAAACATCATATAAACAAAAAAAGAGTCATGAAAAAAGTATTGAAACTTTGTCGCCAATCTTTGGCGGCAGTTGCTTGTGCCGCTCTCGTTATCTGCTTTGGATGTAATAACAGTAACGAAAGCAACAAACAAGAAAAAAACATCGGAATCCAATTGTATTCAGTAATGGATGCCGTAAACAAAAACCCACAGGCTTCAATCGAACGCCTTGCGAAGATGGGATACAAAACATTTGAATTGGTACAATGGGGAGGAAATCCGAAAGTGTTCGGACTCTCTGCCGAAGAATTCAAGACACTTTGCGACAACAATGGGACAAGCATTGTATCTACCCATTCAGGTATCCAGGAAGATCCTGCAAAAGAGGAAGAGATTATGAACAGTTGGCGGCAGTTGTTTGAAATACAAAAAGCTTGCGGTGGAAAATATTTTGTAATCCCGAGCTACCAGGCGGAATATACTGAAGCAGGAATCAAACAAATGGCCGACTACTTCAATAAAGTTGGTAAAATTGCTTCGGAATACGGATTGAAACTCGGCTACCACAACCACTCCGGTGAATTCAATAACTTAAAAGACAGCGATAAAGTAATGTGGGAATACCTCGTTGAAAATACAGATCCCCAATATGTTTGCTTCGAACTGGACGTATATTGGTGTACAAAAGGCGGAAAAGACCCTGTCGCTTACCTGAAAAAATATCCGAAACGGATAGAATTATTGCATATCAAGGATGATTTCGTTATCGGAGAAAGCGGAACTATCAACTTCGAAGGCATCTTCAACCAGTTCTATGCAAACGGCATGAAAGATTACTTTGTTGAAATAGAGACTCCGGGAGCATTGCGTGAAAAAACAAATGCAGACGGTAGCAAATACACGCAAGAGCAAATCATGGAAGAGATGTTCGTTGCAGCTCAAAAGAGTGCAGAATATCTTAACAAAGCCGCATTTGTAAAATAACAACTTTTTCCATTTCAAATAAATCAAGAGCAGGCATAAAATGCCTGCTCTTGATTTAATGGCATACCTCTCGGATCTTTTATGAAATATATTTTAATTGCAGGCGGAACAATCTGCGTCGCTTTTGGTGTAATGGGAATATTCATTCCCGTCCTCCCCACAACTCCATTTCTTTTGCTTGCAGCCGCCCTTTATTTCAGGAGTTCCGAAACGCTATATAACAAATTGGTCGAACACCGTATCTTAGGGAAATACATACGCAATTACCTTGAAAACAAAAGTATTCCGGTCCGTGCTAAAATCATGGGGGTTTCCCTCGTCTGGCTGACCAATCTGTTCTGTATCTTCTGGATTGTCCCAGCCATCGAAATCAAGATATTGTTGTTTGCCGTAGCTATCGGGGTCACCATCTTCCTGCTAAGTTTAAAAACATCTTGATGCACACATCAAACTCGGATAAAAACCATTAGTTTTGTAGGCAATTATTAAAAAACATCCAAAATAACTATTATTGTGAAAGAATTAGAAGATAACGAAAAAGTAACCGGACTGCCGGAAAACGCATACCGGGAATTGAAAGAAGGGGAAACTTATCACCCGGTAATGTCACCGCAGAAACAGTATAAGGAAGTTACTCCGTGGTCTGTCTGCTGGGGCTTGGTAATGGCTGTGATATTCAGTGCGGCCGCCGCCTATTTAGGATTGAAAGTCGGGCAAGTATTCGAAGCAGCAATCCCCATCGCCATTATCGCCGTTGGATTATCCAACGGATTCAAGCGAAAGAATGCGTTAGGCGAGAATGTAATCATACAATCCATCGGTGCAAATAGCGGTGTCATCGTAGCCGGAGCTATCTTCACCCTTCCGGCACTGTATATTTTACAAGAGAAGTATCCGGAAATATCTGTAAATTTCTTCCAAGTATTCTTAAGTTCCCTGCTCGGAGGAATATTAGGTATACTCTTACTTATTCCGTTCCGCAAATATTTTGTTTCGGACATGCACGGGAAATACCCGTTCCCGGAAGCAACAGCCACCACACAGGTTCTGGTGTCCGGAGAAAAAGGCGGAAAACAAGTGAAGCCCCTTATCACAGCCGGAATCGTCGGAGGTTTATATGATTTTATTGCAGCCACCTTTGGTTGGTGGAGCGAGAACGTCGGCACACGCATCATCGATGCAGGAGCAATGCTGGCAGACAAAGCAAAGCTCGTGTTCAAAGTCAACACCGGAGCTGCTGTACTGGGATTAGGTTATATTATCGGATTACGCTATTCTATCATAATATGCGCCGGCTCGTTCCTCGTATGGTTCATCATTATCCCGTTGCTGCCCTTGCTGTTTAGCGCTGAATCTTTATCGTTCGGCAACAGCGTTACTGCGGCAACCGACTTAGGAAACATGAGCGCTGAAGATCTTTTCACCACATATGCCCGTCATATCGGTATCGGCGGAATAGCAACTGCCGGAATCATCGGCATCATCAAGTCATGGGGCATCATCAAAGGAGCGGCAAAACTGGCAACCAATGAGATAAAGAACAAGAACAGCAAAGAAGAAACCGGAGTACTCCGTACGCAGAAAGACATCTCCATGAAGATTATTTCCATTGGAATTATCGCCACATTGATAGCTGTCTTTGCATTCTTCCACTTCGGGTTGCTGGATAACTGGCTTTATGCGCTGATTGGCGTCCTGATTGTCGGAATCATTACATTCCTGTTTACCACTGTTGCGGCCAATGCCATTGCGATCGTTGGAAGCAATCCGGTTTCCGGCATGACACTTATGACATTGATTCTGGCATCCATCATATTGGTGGCCTGCGGATTGAGCGGAACATCAGGCATGGTCTCCGCCCTGATTATCGGAGGTGTGGTTTGTACCGCCCTTTCAATGGCAGGCGGATTTATCACCGACTTGAAAATCGGTTACTGGCTGGGTAGTTCCCCTGCAAAACAGGAAACATGGAAATTCCTCGGCACATTAGTATCTGCCGCAACCGTCGGTGGTGTCATTATGATTCTGAACCAAAGTTTCGGATTCACGACCGGACAGCTTGCCGCACCTCAAGCAAATGCAATGGCCGCCGTAATCGAACCGCTGATGAGCGGCTCATCTGCACCATGGAACCTTTATCTTGTTGGAGCAATCATTGTCATTATTCTGAATTGGTGTAAGATTCCTGCGTTGGCATTCGCCTTGGGTATGTTCATTCCTCTTGAGTTGAACACACCGTTATTAATTGGTGGAGCAATCAACTGGTATATTGGCTCACGTAGCAAAGATAAAGAACTGAATGCGGCACGGGTAGAAAAAGGGACACTGCTTGCATCCGGATTTATCGCCGGAGGTGCATTGATGGGTGTAGTCAGCTCTGCACTCCGTTTCGCCGACATAAACCTATACAACAATGACTGGGCATCCGGGAAGGCGGCAGAATGGATTGCCGTTGCCGTCTATATCGCTTTAATCGGTTATTTGATAAAAAGCTCGCTCAATGCGAAAAAAGAATAAACAGCACTATTTGGAATGGAAAAACAAAATCCTATTGTTCATGTAGGAATACTCAAGGGGAAGTCAATCTCCTTCGCATTCAATAACAACTATCACACAGAGGACGGTACGGCATACGCAGGTGTGTGCCATGCTGTCCTTTGTGACAATAAAGTAGCCTTCAACGGGAACATGTACGACCGCCTGTTGTTCTCCCCTGAATCGGGAGAAGCTTCCTTTGAACTGAAGAACGTGACTATCGGAATTGCATTTCATTGGGAACAGAAAGAGGACCAACGGTTTCATGGTGCATTGGAACTGGTTGCCGACAACGGAGAAATTGTTGCCATCAACCATATCCCTGCTGAAAAATACCTGCTCTGTGTCATTTCCTCCGAAATGAGCGCACAAGCTTCAAAGGAGTTTTTGAAAGCGCATGCCGTCATTTCACGCACATGGCTGCTCTGCCGGATTAGGGAAAAACAGGTATGTACGGGTAGGAAACACCATTTTACGGATAATGAATTTACACGTATCCGCTGGTACGACCGGGAAGACCATAAGCTGTTTGATGTTTGTGCTGACGACCATTGCCAACGCTACCAAGGAATCTCCCGGGCAAATAACCGGAATGCGGAAGAAGCCGTACAAGAAACCGAGGGAGAAGTATTGACATACGGCGGCAATCTATGCGATACCCGATTTTCCAAATGCTGCGGCGGGATTACCGAAGAATTTGAATTCTGCTGGGACAACGAACACTTTCCCTACCTTTCATCCGTCAGGGATACAAAAAAACATGAACCGCTGCCGGATCTTACAAAAGAAGAGGAAGCGGCAAAATGGATTAAAAGTTCGCCGGATTCTTTCTGTAATACCACCGATCAGCATATCTTAAAGCAGATTCTGAACAACTACGACCAAAAGACAACCGATTTCTACCGCTGGACTGTTTCCTATACGCAAGAGGAACTGTCCAAGCTGATTCAGGAAAAAAGCGGTCTCTACTTCGGAGAGATTATCGACTTGATTCCAATCCGACGTGGACACTCCGGACGAATCGAACTTCTGAGAATTGAGGGAACACATCTCTCCTATATCATCGGGAAAGAGCTTGAAATACGGAAAATCCTCTCACCCTCCCATCTTTACAGTTCCGCTTTTATTGTAGAAAAAGAAAACATCAGGAATGGCATCCCCGGGCGTTTCAAACTGATTGGTGCAGGTTGGGGACACGGTGTCGGATTATGTCAAATAGGAGCTGCCATAATGAGCGAACAGGGTTTCGACTACAAAGCCATCCTCGCCCACTATTACCGGGGCTCCTCTCTGGAAAAGATTTACTGAAATACCGCATTTGATATATTCCCGTACACGGCAGCGGATATGCGTGCGATGGCTTTTGCGGCTTGCGGTTCATCTCCTTTGAAATCTTTGACAAAGACTGCCAACGTATAACGTACGCCATTGGGCAAACAAACGTAGGCGACGTCATTATGGGCTGCAAGTATTCCTTCCTCGTTGATGTATCCTGAACCTGTCTTATGGGCTATGGTCACCCCCTCTTCGGTAAGCAAAGGGGCGGCGATCCGGTCTTTGCCGGTAAAACATTCGCCTAATGTAGCCTTAACAAAATCCTGTTTTTCACGACTCACCAAACTATCGGTAAACAATCGGTTAACCAAGATTGCCGCTCCAAGGGGAGAAGTGTAATTGGAATAGGCTTTGGCATGGTCGGATGCCATCTCCGACTCCGTATAAACTATCCGGAAATTTGACCGGGGAACAAGGGTCGCTATAAAACTATCGGTTTCGGCGATACCAACCAAGCGCTTAAACATCAGATTGCTTGCGTTGTTGTCACTTTGAACGAGTGTATAGCGCAACAGCTCTTTCACCGTCAAGGCAAATTCCGGCTCCAGATAATCTTTCATCATGGGGCTCCACGTCCCGGAATCAAGTTCACTCCTTTTTAAAGTCACCAAAGTATCAAGAGAAAGCCCTTTAGAATCAAAATCGTGACAAATAGCTAATGCCTGATGGACTTTAAAGACACTCATCATGGGATATATGATCTTGTTATTGACTGCGACCGTATCGGTATTATTGATAATTACAGCCACTCCGATTTCTCCCGGATAATCCGATACGATTCGGGAGATAGTGTCGGAAAGAACTCCTGCATTAAAAAGCGAGCCATTGCTGTTCTTTTCCGGTTCTGATGGCGGTAACCAAAAAAACAAGAGGATAACAGCCACCAAAAAGAGACCTAAAACAACTGTAAAAGCTTTGCCACGTTTTGCCATAAATACTATATAAATGTATAAGAAACGCGCATTGCACAAACAAACCAGTCAGTCATTTGCATAATGCGCGCACAAAGTTAAACTATTTTTCCGGCAGATATATTGTTAAAACACCTGTGGTGACATTTGATATTACTGCATGTTTTCTTGTTTGTATTCTTTTCCTAACGTTGTACACTTGGCAATCTCTTCACCTGTCCGCAGGTACGTATAATTAGGCATCTCAAAAAGTACCGGTTTCAGCTTGTTATAATCGGGTTTTCCTTTGCTATTGAGGATATTTTCATCGGCATATGTTGCTGTAATTTTGCAAATGAAATTGTCGAATGTTTCTGTTTCGTAATTATCGACCACCTCACACTCCATCACCAACGGGCTTTCATCAATGACAGGAGTTCCGGCTTCACCCGGATGCCAGTCAAAAACGCCCGACTTATCCGCTTTCGCCCCGGAGACACACCCGACGTAGTCGGCACGCCCCAGCATGGCTTCATCCACCATATTGACAGATACTTTTCCTTCCGCTTTCACACCTTGGTTTGTATAATGCGCCTTGTGCATACTCAACATGATACGGTCGTGACCGATAATGCCCACATGGGCAACAAGCAACCAATTCACTTTTCCGTCAACTTCCGTTCCCACTACAACTACCGGAGTGGGATATAGTGCCAATACTTGACCAATATTCTTTTTCATAAGCCTTCTTATTTGAAAATTATTCTTCTATTTGATTATTAAATAACAGAGATGCGTTTTTCCATAAGAACATATCCATATAACGGCAAAGTTCTTCATCTGAAGCAAGCACCTTTTTCAACTTTTCCAGATTATCCCGTAGCACATTCTCCGGCAGATAGGGATAATCTGATCCGTAAAGAATATGTTCCGGCGAGGTAATAGAAAGCAACGCATGGACGACTTCCGCCGTAGGGTTGCCAGCCAAATCATAATAAAGGCGGGACAGATTCCCCTCCCAATCGACAGGCTGCATATAACCGTTTCCTACCATTGCCGGAAGAATAGCTTTCATACGCGGTATGGCAAGTGGAAGAAACGAACCGCAATGCGGTACCACAACTTTCACATCCGGATAGCGGACCAAAACGTTACGCGACAACATGTTCACTACTGCACGAGTTGTCTCCGCAGGATATTCGTACATGGCAAGCGGAGTCGTCCGTATGATACTCTCCGGATAGGGCGTTGGACGGTGTGGATGGAGAATGACCACGGCATATCTCTCGTTCAATACCTCCATCAACGGATCAAGTTCCGCATCGCCTATGTATTGCCCCCGGCTGTTGGTTGCCAGTTTGATGCCATCTGCACCTAACGTATCGAGCGCATATATGGCTTCAGCGATGGCGGCATCTACATCGGGCAACGGAAGAGATGCACAAAACATGAAACGTCCGGGATATTTAGCCTTAACTGCCGCAGAAACCTCATTGATCCGACGGATGCAAGCGGCACTCTCTGCCACATCACCGTAAAAAGGTTGCGGAGCCAGCATGGTCAACACAGAGCATCCTATCCCGACACTGTCCATAAAGGCGATGTGACTTTCCGCACTCCAACCGGGTAATGGAAATGTCTCTTCCAACGCTGCGCCGTGTCGTTGCAACAACGCCTTATATTCCGGCAAAATAATATGCGTATGTACATCCACCGGGTTCTGCGCAAAAAGCATCGTGACCGACTGCAAAATAACCAAGCCGATAAATATTCGTTTCATAATGACAAACTTATCGGTTGGTCAATGCTTCCTGGTCTTCCGGATAGCGTCCACCCAGAATTTCAATCCTGTCCAGTTCCTGACGAATCGCAACCAGTTCTTCTTCCGAGAAATGAACGTCTGCTCCTCCAATATTCTCTTTAATACGCTCGATATGTTTCGTTCCGGGAATAGGTACAATCCAGGGCTTCTGGGCTAAAAGCCAGCCGATAGCGATACGGGCAGGGGTAGTATCTTTCCGACGGGCAAGCACCTCGACATATTCTACCAAAGCCATATTATGCTGCAAATTTTCCGGCTGGAAACGAGGAATGGCTGAGCGGAAATCCGCCTTGTCGAAAGTTGTGTTCCGGTCGAAACGTCCGGTCAACATGGCTTTTCCCAACGGGCTGAACGGCACGAAGCCTATACCCAATTCCTCTAACGTGGGGAGCAGTTCCTTTTCCACCCGACGGTACCACAAGGAATATTCGCTCTGCACCGCCGTAAGCGGACAGACGGAATGGGCACGGCGTACTGTGGAAGGGGCAGCTTCCGACAAGCCCCAATAGAGAACCTTCCCCTCTTTTATAAGCGAAGCAACCGTATCCGCCACCTCCTCTATCGGTGTGTCAGGATCTACCCGGTGCTGGTAGTAAAGGTCAATATGGTCGGTACGCAGACGACAGAGTGACCCCTCCACCGCCTTGCGGATAGTAGAAGGCTTGCTTGACAAGCTTACGGGGCGTGCCGACGTATTAAGGTCGGGCATATTGACCAAATCATATCCGAATTTCGTAGCGACAACGACCTTGTCACGTACAGGCTCCAGCGCTTCACCAACCAACTCCTCGTTTTTGAATGCGCTGTACACTTCAGCCGTATCAAAAAAGGTAACACCCAAATCCACAGCTTCGCGCAGTGTGGAGATAGCGTCTTTCTTGTCCGGATAGGGAGGATAACTCTGCGTGAATCCCATACAGCCAAGCCCCACTTCAGAGACTTCCAATCCTTGTCTTCCCAATCTTCTTGTTTTCATATCTCTGTCCTGTTTTTTATTAATTCTTGTATTGCAAAAGTAACCGGAGTACCGCTGAAAAGATGTAACGCATTTACGGACGATTATAACCGATTTACTGAATATTAAACATCCTCTTTTGCCTTTATTCCTTTTTCTTTGAAGCATCAAGGATAAACGGTGCGCCGGGTGATAACACATGGATTCGTTCCGGATTCACTATCCGTCCTTCCAAATCCTTTGGATCGGCATTAAAGGATTTCATATCCGGGGCATTGACAGTACCCCAATGCGAAAGCAGCAGTTGTGCCTCGGGATAGGCATTGGCTACCTTGATGGCATTCTCTAATCCTATATGCCATGTGTCATCGGAAAAATCGAAAAATATCACATTGGGAGACGGCAATTCCAAAAATTCCGGTAAGAAACGGGAATCACCCGGTGCCCAAATCAATCCATCAGGCGTTTCAATCAGATAACCGCAATAGTCCTCCCGCTTGAAAACCCGTTCAAAATTTCCATATTCGTTTTGCCAGGTATGATATGCCGGCGTCAAACAGACACTCATAGGACCGATTTGAAAAGTATCCGACATGGAGTGCCCGTATGAAGGCAGTTGCAGGTTTTTCATCAAAGAATCTACATACATCGTAGAATGAAACGCTTTGCATTTAGGATTCAACCGAGTGCATGTCGGCACGCTGAAATGGTCGTTGTCACTATGGGTTATCAAGACGGCGTCCAGCGAAGGAACTTCTTCCGGGAGAATTGGAGACTGTATCAACAGCGGCATATCGAATCCAACCAACATTGGATCTACCATAATCGATGTTCCCCGACTGTTAATCAGGAATCCCGCACTCCCCAACCAACGGATAACCGTATTATTACTCTTGGCAAACGCTTCTTTACCAAAACGTTGGATTGACGAAGGATACGCCTGTCCCTTTTCCGTATATCTCACTTGGGATGATACGTTTAAAGATGCTATTAGCGACAAAGCAAACAGTAAATTCATTATTGAAATCCGCATATCTAAAAATATTTATTGTTTATAATTCTATTGATTTTTGATGCAAAAGTAGCGGACTGCCATCCGGAAGGATGTAACGGATTTACGGAGGATTGTAACCGATTTACGGATTACGCCTACGGATGGATACAAGTCGCGGCAGAAACATTTACCTTTGCTAAACAACAACGATTAACGATACGATTATGAAAGTTGATTTGATAAAACTGGATACGGTAGACGAATACAACAAACTATTCGGGCTGGAAACGCTCCATCCCTTGGTGAATGTCATCAACCTTACAGAAGCCACCCGGTTCCCTACCCGTTTTGCCGTCAATTACGGAATTTACGCCTTGTTCTTGAAAGAGACCAAATGCGGAGACATCCGCTACGGACGGCAAATATATGACTATCAGGAGGGCACAATAACCAGCTTCGCACCGGGACAAGTCTCGGAAGTAGAGATGTTAGAGGGCATAAAGCCTACGGCACGCGGCATCGTGTTCCATCCCGATTTGATCAAAGGTACATCACTCGGGCAGGAAATCAAGTCGTATTCATTCTTTTCATACAACTCTACGGAAGCTTTGCATCTTTCCACGGAGGAGAAAAACATCATACTCGACTGCCTGGCTAAAATAAAAATGGAGCTTACACACCCCATCGACCGGCTAAGCAAACGGTTGATTGCAAGAAACATCCAATTGCTGCTCGACTATTGCATGCGCTTCTACAACCGGCAATTCACCATCCGTGAGAAATCGAACAAAGACATACTGACCCGGTTTGAAGCCCTGCTCGATGACTACTTCCTAAGCGGCAAAACCCATACAAACGGGCTACCGACCGTAAGGTATTTTGCAGATAAGGTTTTCTTGTCTCCCAACTATTTCGGGGACCTTATCAAAAACGAGACAGGGAAAAACCCGCAGGAATATATCCAAAACAAAATTATTGATACGGCAAAAGATATGCTTGCCGACACGGAAAAGAGCGTGAACCAGATAGCCGATGAATTAGGTTTCCAATATTCGCAGCATTTCAACCGGGTATTCAAGAAAGTTGCCGGACATACGCCGAGCGAATACCGGAAACTGTTGGCAAACGGATAATATACGAGGTGCACCAGTCTGTACCGACAAACGACAAAAAAAGGATATGGCAATGCCATATCCTTTTTAATTATTATCTACTACAAATCTCCTTTATCTCCGACGCACTGCCCGAACATGCAGGTTTACATTTAGCTTGTCGGGAAGAATATAAGATAATAAAACTTATTGTAATAGGATCAATTGGGCTTTCTTACGGCTGCACGCATTTTATGCGGCACCATTCTGTCCTCTGTATTTAGGGTGCCGTCGGGAGTGTATTTATAAGCATTAGTATTGTCGCTTACGGCAGTGGAGCTCCAATACTCGCCTTCCAACGGTTCGTCGCCTTCACCCAGACCTGTTTTCAAGGAAGCCTGTTCGTTGCTTGCAGGAAGATACCAGTGGATGGCATTTACATCAATCACTGCTTCATAGTAACGTATAGTTTCTCCTTGCACTGTTTCTTCTCTAAGTTCCTTTTGGAACTCGTTTTTCATGGCAATACGGCGGGCCACAAATTGGTCAACAGGAATATTACCATGAGAATCATTGATTACTTCCTCCTCAAAATTACCGACCGCATTATCTCGCAGTACATTTTCTATGGCTGAAATCTGTCCTATGTTTTGGAATCCGTACAGATTACGTGTATTGGTAAGTCCGTCGTCCGGAGTAACCTGATCGCCGATCGCGTTGAATTTCGAATAGTCAATAGTTACGGTTGTTCTATATGTAAGACCTAACGACCACCAAGCTGAATTTTCTTCAACTGTCACATAGTCGCTCGCACCATAATTTTCAATTGCGTTATTCGCTATATAAAGGAATACATAGGCACCCAATAAGTCTCTAAAAGAGAAGTTAAATATATCAACTTTGGGTTCGGCTGTAAACTTCACTTTTCTATCCCACGCAAACCCGAAAGGATAAGTGAAAGTCGGCGAGCCATCTTCCTCCCAACGGTGGTCTTCTTCGAAGCGTTCGTATCCGGCATTGCCACTCCATGCTGGGTAGTATTGGGTAACGGTCTTCTGTGCGCCCACTTTAGATGTACCGGGATAGGTCAGGGTTACGTTTGCCGTACGGCTTGCATCTCCTAAATTTTCATCATAATATGCATACAGCGTCATGTTACCGCTTCCGCTGAATGTCTTATTTCCACGTTCCGAGCGAATCCAATATCCGCGGTGTCCCAAAGGTCTCTCTTCCGGCTTGCTTGTATCATATGACCAGTCTGTGAATGTAAGCCAGTCCACATCAGAAGACAGTACCCAAGGACCATCAGCCTCAATCTTTATTTCTTCAATACCAACATGAGCATCCACCTTGTCATTTTCACATGTAATGGACATATCATACTCCGGAGTGATGGAAAGGCGGTAGGTCACAGTTTTTCCTTGCGGCCACTCCGTTCCTGCGATGGGAGCAGTGAGTGTGCGTTCGGTACCCGTTGTATTGTCGGCAAATACCACCTCCACGGTTGCCCCTTCCGGCAACTGCTCTTGCGGAAGCATCATGAAAGTCTGGTCGGCTGTCGTAATTTCAGTGCCAGCCGCTTCCGTTCCGTTCATCGTTTTATCCAATGTTTGCGTGAAATCGCCTGTCGTATTCGTCAAGCTCCACGTATCGTTTGCCATGTTGTAGGTACCGCTTGTCCGGACGCCCTTCAGTGCCACACGTTTGATGGTACCCAGCTGCATCTGGCTACCCACCGCAAATTTCACTGCCGTACAGATATGACGGAAGGTAAGCGGCTGCACAGCATTATGATCACCGGGTGTCTCAGCCGGACCTGCTACAACAACATCTTTCTGGTTCGCTACCTCCGCAGGAACCGTATATCCGAGAAGCGCACCTTCCGAAGGAACTGTCGGCATAGATGTGAATCCGGCATATACCGGTGCCCAGGCATAAAACTGGAGAGAGGATTCCGCTCCAGGCCAATAGTAAACATTATCACTGCTCCAGAGATTGTTTCCTTTATTGGTGACATCTTCATCCATATAGAACTGCGATTCCACCAGCGAACCGCCCTTCGTCCAGTAAGCCAGCACATGGAATGCGCCATACGTGTCGAGCGACGTGATGGGAGCCGAACGCGTCACCGGTGTCTCTCCTGCAAAGGTTGCGATATCGATACCGTCGGAAACAACGGTACGGACACAAAGCGTGTCATCCGAATTGTCCGAGCGCAGCACAAAACGACCGGCAGTATAGCTATCCTTGTCTGCTGCTGTTCCTCCCCTCGTTTGCACACTTTCACCGGACGATACGCCGAAACAAATATTGCCGCAGCCATCCCCTTTGTTACCCGTCTCAAGAATCTCATCGTTGTTACACGAGAAGAGCAGCAGGCATGCCCATAATGCCGCTATCCTGCCTGCTATCCAATTCCGATTTCTATATGCTTTCATATCTTTCAGTTTTATATCTTCCGCCGTGAAAGCCCATCCGTCGCGGCGATTAGTGAATGTAAGGGGACATTCAACCCCTTACACCCTGTTTCAATTCCGTCTTTCAGGAATTATTGTCCTCCAGTAGGAATATCAACTGTCTGGTCTCGATCTGTTTGATTCCAGTCTTCAACTCCGGAAACCTTAAATTCAATCGGTTTGAGTTCAGCATCCGGGTCATCCGGATCTACAACAATGTTCTTTTCGTTCAGCTCAGCCTTAAAATCATAACAGTAGCCGAGTTTCAGTTCAACGCCAGAGATTGTCGCTGTGTGATCCCATGAACCCAAAGAGACCGCTCCCTGCAATAATTCAGCCGTAAACGTTACGGTATAAGATTCAGCGTCAGTTGTCGGTATTAACAACATTTCGTTGTAGCTTTCAGCTTCTCCTCCGTTTGCAATAGGGTCTGCATCAGTATCATCACCATCTGCAACGGCATTACCAAATGCCAGCTCCAATGACCCTGCTTGTGCGCTCCAAGCATTATCTCTACCGTCAGCTACGGTTAACGTACCTGTTCCCTTTGCGTTGGTAATCTTAATGTTTGTAACTTTCACATTGTAACCCTCGCCTACTGCATTTTCAAATGAAAATTTCACTTTCGACAGTTGGTGGCTGAAAGTCAAAGCTACCGGTTGCGGACTTGCAATGAAATCGGCATCAGCCTCAATAGCTGCAGGTGCTGCATGAAGCAGGTCTGTTGTACCGTCACTGGTAAACGGAATGGACATCGTAACCTTGCCATTCGTTAAAGCTTCACCGTTAACGCCAGTACCCGCAGGCGCAACAGCTCCGAATGTATAGGTATTGCCTTCCACCCAATATTGTATTGGAGTGTAAGTCCAACCGCTGCCACCTTTTGATACGGTAGTCCCGTCAAAAATCTGCCCGAGCTGTGTAAAGCCATACACATCGAAAGATTGCAAATTCAAAGCAGTGGAACTCGGATCCGAGATACTACGTGTTCCGTTGTTTACAAACGTATTGCTGAAACCGATAGCCCCCGACTGAGAGATTTTCACAGTTTCATCGTTGCTGCAACTCGCCAACATGGCAGCCGCTGCAATTCCTAAAAAAAATACTTTTTTCATTTCGACAAAAATTTATATAGTTAGTTAATAAGGTTCTATCCTAAAGAGGAAGTTCTATGTCTTCGTATTCGCCCCAATCGTCAATATCCACATCGAAGCCGGAACCTCCACTTTCCCCCTCTTCATCGGAGATTTCGATGCCGCTCACCACAATAACGCCACCCTGCGGTTGCACCTCTACCTGGTCGGTCACATCGAAATCGAACGATTTGATTTTACCGTTTTTCAACCGCACCTCCAGATTCAAGGCATACGTACGTTCACCAGCCCGTATCGAATAGAGCTCGTTCGGGTAATCGGGTATCCCGAACGAATGGACACACGCCTGTGCCCCGAAATCTTCCAATGTGCAATCATACAACACAGTGGCGCTTTCTCCGGAAGTACGTCCGCTATTCAGGTAAACTGCCCCTGCCATGCCAGCCAGTGCGCCGCGCGCCAATGCCACATACTCCAGTCCGTGGCTGAACTCGTAACGTACCAGATAGCAGAACACCAACGGATGCATGGTGACCGACAACACGTCCGGTTCAGCACGACGTTCCGCCATATATTCATCCACATAATTACCGTAAAGCATGTCCGGTTCGCTCACCGTATTCTCCTCATTGTCACTTTCCATATACGAATTACCCATATAGGTCGAACGGGTACGCGTACGGGTTGTCGCGCGCGCTTCCGCATACGAGTTCATGTCGTCGAACACAATGTATTCCGTATCGTTGTTATAAAGGAGCAGGGAGTGTTCGCCCGGTCGCATCTGCACGATGCCCCCTCCCGGAGCGATGTTCAGCACATTGTTGGTTCCGTCTTCGTTATATACCTGAACACGCAGCCCGTCCGGATTAACAGGCAAAAGCGAATCATACTCCATACCGAAATCTTCCTCCCAATCTTCGTAATTTTTCCAATCGGGACCGTTGTCGCACGTATGTTCCCACTCTTTCTCGTAGACCGCTTTGATAAGCACTTCCGATTTCAAGGCATGTTCCTCGTGGTCGAAACACAAATCCTTATGTTCGCAAGAGGCAAACAACGCCAACACTCCGGCAAACAGAGGTACCGCTTCCGCCTTTACTGCATATCTTTTCATTTCATACCTCCTTTCCCGTTATTCGTGTTCCCCCGTCCAATCAGCCATATCAGGGATATCTCCGCTTTGGTAGGACCAAACCAATGACGTTTCTTGGTCGAATCCCATACATAGTGGTCGTCTAACGGTTTATATGTGTAATATGTACCTCCCCAGTAACCTACAGCAATGGAGAAATCGATGTTCAGACGTTTGGCTACCGGCAACGAATATCCGTATTCCAAACCGACAGCATAGTTGGGGCTTTCCCAAAGCGACCCTCCGGGCTTACCACCGATGTAACCGGTTCCGCCCCATTCAAAGTCGTAAGTGAATATCTGTCCGATAACCCCCAAGTGATGCCCTGTCAACGGTTTCTCGGCAGCTTTCTTACCCAACCATTTACGGATGGAAATATCTCCGCCGTAGAAACGCCAATAGCGGTGTTTTTTGTTGCTATTCCACCAGCTGTACATCCAGTTGCCGGCAATCGACCAATTCTTTCCCAAATAAAATTCCACGCCGAGGTTAGGAACCGTCAGCACATCATAAAGCATATTCGTCTTGACTGCCATATAGAAAGGTTTCTTAGCCGCCGGTTCTGCCACGACCGTATCCGGTTCTTGTACTACGGCAACCGTATCGACCGGAGGAGCTACCTGCACGACGGTGTCTTCTTTCGGAGGTTCAGGAACAGCTACCGGCTTCTGCCGGACAGTCACAAATAGAGCTCCCGCATTACGTATCTTCGGATAAAAATGTTCCAGCATGTAAAACCAAGTGCGTCCGTACTGCAACTCCATCAAATGTTTCTTCTTGCTGTCCACCATCACTCCCCGGCTGTTATAGGTAAACTCCGGGACGTTACGCAACACATCCACCGCTTCGTCCTTATGCGGCATGTCGGATTCTTCCACCAAACGCGCCAAATACTCCCAGGCAAACACATCGTCGCACCGGGTAATGAGACTGTCCGGAAGAACAATGTATTCGCGTAAATAATTCTCCAACGCCAGACAACGCTCTTTTGCCAATCGCCTGTTGATTAAAAGAGAGCCATCGGGTGAAGCCGAACCACAAAAAGTCACCTCCACCAAGGTGAGTGTCGTATCTCTTTTCACATTCTCCAAAAAGGATACTGCTTCCGACAAACGCGCCGCATTATCCAAATAAGTTGTATCCAATACACCCTTCCCGACACGGAAATTGACATAAATTTCTTTCCTGACTTCTTGACCGAATACCTGGATAGTTCCGAGCAGCACTAATCCTAATAATATTAAATTCTTAGCTCGCATTTTAACTTACCGTTTTTTATTCCCTCTCTTACTAAGAAAGATGTTTCTTTGGATCTTCTTGTAAAAATATTTCTATAAACTTCTCTTACTAAGAAAATATTTTCATTTATTTTCCGCTGTATTTTAAGCAGTTGCAATTCCTTTTGGTTAAACATTTTCAAACAAATGCTTTTTTATTTGGAAAAAAGTCGTATTTTCAAACGCTCTATTAAAAATAAAATTTCTACTTTTGCAAAAGTATCTTTCTTAGTAAGAAAGATTTCTAAAAATTTGCCCGGAATATCTTTCTAAAGGCACAATTTTCCCGGAAACACCATACCCAAAACGACAAGCAGCCAACCGCGGCTTTCAATATTTCCACTGAACAAAGAAAGTATCGTTTATCACATTTCATTGGTAAAACTTCCGGCAACATTTCTGCAAAATATTCCGGATTTCCGGGAAATGATGCGCAAAAATTTCCGGGAATCCGGGGAAATCCGGAAACAATAACTGAGTTCTTCAAAATTCCTACAAACTCCTTCCCTATTTTTATCAGCGATATTCTATTTTTGTATCGGTTAGACTTATGCTGGAATGAAATTGTTGATTATCGAAGACGAAAAAGAATTGTCGGACAACATCGTTTCTTACCTCAGTTCCGAGAATTATATATGCGAACAGGCGTTCACATACAATGACGCACGCGAGAAAATAAACCTGTATGATTACGACTGTGTACTGCTCGACTTGATGTTACCAGGCGGCAATGGGCTGGAAATCTTACAGAATATTCGTCGCCAACAGAATCCGGTGGGTGTCATCATCATTTCGGCGAAAGATTCATTGGACGATAAAGTGAAAGGGCTGAAAATCGGTGCGGACGACTACCTTGCCAAACCGTTCCACTTGGCAGAACTAAGCATGCGTATCTACGCCATTATCCGCAGAAAAGAATTTACGGCAAACAACCTGTTGAAAAGCAATGGCATCGAAGTCAATCTTCCGGGTAAAACTGTGTTTGCGAACAAGCGCCATATCGTACTGACCCGGACGGAATACGAGCTTCTGTTGTTTTTTATCGGCAACCGGAACAAAGTCGTATCGAAAGCAGCCATCGCAGAGCACCTGAGCGGTGACATGGCAGACATGTTAGACAACCACGATTTCATCTACACGCATATTAAAAACCTGAAAGCAAAACTTACCGAAGCCGGCATAAAAGACTGCATTAAAAACATCTACGGCACCGGATACAAATGGGTTGATTAACTGAAAAAACGGCATTCCACTCCTCCATGACAGACCAAAACATTCGGACCTATTCATAAAATTCCTATCTTCGTGCGGCAAAAAGATTACAGACGTATGGAGATTAGCGACATCCTGAATAATATCTACCGCCTGCCGGAAGAATCACTCGACAAATTCATCCGGTCGGTAACGGAAGTGGAATACCCGAAACGTTTCCTCCTGCACAAACAAGGACGGCGGGAAACCAAATCGTATTTCATCAAACATGGCATTTGCCGCGCATATACGTATAAAAACGACAAAGAGATAACTTTCTGGTTCGGCAAAGAGGGAGACGTGGCATTTCCCTTGCAGACGCTTTTCACCGGGATGGATGAATATGCCAATATCGAACTGTTGGAGGACAGCCAGCTATTTGAAATCACACTGGAGCGGCTGGAAGAGTTATATACAACCGATATCCACCTGGCAACATGGGGCCGCAAACTTGTGGAACGTACTTGCATCCAGACCGAACAGCTGTTCATCAACCGTCAGTTCAAAACTTCAACGGAGATGTACCAGGAACTAATAGCTAATTACCCGGACATTACCCAACGCGTTCCGCTCGGCATCATTGCCTCCTATCTCGGCATCTCGCAGGTGAATTTGAGCCGCATCCGCGCCAAAACACGATAATTTTTTAACCAATGTAAAATTTCTTTTTAAAGGATGTAAAAAGAAAAGCCGCCGACAAGCACGAATTTTGCGCCGTTTAAAAAGAAAGGAAAATATGAATTGGTTATTATTGGTTTTAGCCGGAGGTTTTGAATTGGCTTTTACGTTCTGCCTTAACAAAATGAGCCAGACCGTCGGTTTTGAAAGAGGTTTATGGAGCATAGGAACGGCATGCGCCATCGCTTTGAGCCTGTATATGCTTACAAAAGTATTGAAGACTCTGCCCATCAGCACGGCATACGCCGTATGGACAGGTATCGGAGCGGTAGGAACAGTACTGATAGGTATTTTTTTCTTCAAGGAACCTGCCACTTTCGGCCGTCTGTTTTTCATTACGACACTGATACTTTCAATCATCGGGTTGAAAGTCGTATCCGCATGAACGAAAAACGGCTAAACGACAATAGCCGGTGTCATAAAAAAAGAAAGCGCCTATTATCGGACGCTTTCTTTTTTATCTGAAATAAACTTATAACCGTTTACGAACTGATATCTTGCTTATTCTTCAGAATCGTCCGAATCATCTTCCTTCATGTTATGGAACACGTTCTGGACGTCTTCATCTTCTTCCAGTTTTTCAATCAGCTTCTCAATCGTCTCACGCTGTTCCGGAGTTACTTCTTTCAAATCGTTCGGGATACGGACAAATTCGCTACTTGTGATTTCGTAACCGTTATCTTCCAAATATTTCTGGATAGCCGCATTCTGTGCGAACTCTCCATATATTACGATTTCATCGTCATCTTCATCCACTTCGTCGACACCGTAATCAATCAATTCCAATTCCAGGTCATCCAACGAGATATCCTCTTTCTTCGCAATATGGAACACGCATTTATGTTGGAACATGAACTCCAAGCTGCCGCTTGTACCCAACGAACCACCGCATTTGTTGAAATAGCTGCGTACATTCGCCACTGTACGGGTAGTATTATCGGTTGCCGTTTCTACAAATATTGCGATACCGAAAGGGCCGTAACCTTCATAGTTCATCTCCTTATAATCGGTATAATCTTTCGAAATCGCACGTTTGATAGCCCGTTCCACATTCTCTTTCGGCATGTTCTCTTTCTTCGCAGTCTGCATCAAAACACGCAAACGAGGATTGTTCTCCGGTTCCGGACCACCTTGCTTTGCACAGATTGTTATTTCTTTTCCCAATTTGGTAAATACACGGGCCATATTACCCCAACGCTTAAATTTTCTTGCTTTTCGGAATTCAAACGCTCTTCCCATACTATAATTTTCTTTATTTATTATATTTAATTACTTCAAATCCCCTTTTCCCCGGTGCACTGCCCTGTTATCTCAACTGCGCCCCGAGTTTCTGTTCCAGGTTCGCATGAATCTTCTTCATGCAGGCGTCAATCTGTTTGTCGGTCAATGTCTTGTTTTCGTCCTGCAAATAGAAGCTTACAGCATACGATTTCTTTCCTTCCGGAAGGTTCTTTCCTTCATAGACGTCAAACAGGGCAACTTCTTTCAACAGCTTGCGTTCGCTTTCGTAAGCGATGGATTCTATTTCGGCAAACTGTACCTTTTTGTCTATCAACAATGCCAGGTCGCGTTTTACTGCCGGGAACTTGGATATGTCGGTAAAGAAAACTTTGTTGTTCTTCGTCTCCTTCATCAGCAATGTCCATGAAAGCTCCGCATAATAGACTTCGAAATCGATGTCACACTTTTTGCAGACGGAAGATTTAACGATACCCATCGTCCCCAACTGCCTGCCCGAAGTAGTTACAATACTCAAGCCAACCGAATAGATGTCGTTGCTCAAGTTTCCAAGAACAACTCTCTTCATGTTGACACCCAAACGGCGTAGAATATTCAAAACATAGGCTTTCAGTTCGTAGACTGAAGATTTCTCATTGGGGTGCGCCCAGCTATTTTCAACACGGTTTCCGCAGAGCCACAAGCCCAAACGGTAATCTTCGGCATATTCGCCCAATATTTCACCTTCCTTTTTCTTTTCCGTATCGTAATCATAGCAGTTTCCAAACTCGAAGAAACGGATATTTCCATTTTTCCGTTTGCTGTTATGCTCGATGCTTTCCAAACCTCCGAACAACAGCGACTGGCGCATGCAGTTCAAATCGGCGCTTAACGGGTTCATCAACATTACGCAATGGCTTACCGGATAAGTAGACAATTCCTCGTAATAAGCAGAGCGTGTCAGCGAATTGTTCATTATCTCATTGAATCCTGCACCACACAACTGCTCCGATACGATATTTTGCAACTTATAACTGCGGTCCGTCGGTGTCTGGTAACTCAGGTTCGATTTAACATTATCGCTGAATTCTACATTATTATATCCGTAGATTCTTAAAATGTCTTCAATGACGTCCACGTCCCGTTGCACATCGATGCGATAAACCGGAACATGCAGTGTAAGCCCTGCTTCCGTTTCCGAAACGATTTCCATTTCAAGGCTTGAAACAATGCTTTTCACTGTCTCGACCGGGATATTCTTTCCAATCAACGAATTGATTTTTTCATACGAAACCTCTACCGTATATGGATTTACCATCTCCGGATAAATATCCTGTATTGCGCCGACAATCTTACCGCCTGCCAATTCCTTTATCAGCAATGCGGCATATTTCAATATATATAATGTAACATTCGGATCCAATCCCCTTTCATACCGGAAAGAAGCATCCGTGTTCAATCCGAAACGGCGGGCAGACTTCCGAATCCAAGAGGGATGGAACGTTGCCGATTCCAAAAACACATCCGTCGTGTGTTCCGTAACGCCGGAATCCAATCCGCCGAATACGCCGGCAATACACATCGGCTCTTCGGCATTGCATATCATCAGGTCATGCGAAGTGAGCGTGCGTTCCACACCATCGAGCGTAACGAATTTGTCGCCATCTGCCGCAGAACGGACAATAACTTTTCCGCCTTTGATTTTTCCGGCATCGAAGGAATGCAAAGGCTGTCCCAACCCGTGAAGAACGTAGTTCGTAACGTCGACCACATTGTTTATCGGACGCAAACCAATAACTTTCAAACGGTTCTGCAACCATTCCGGACTCTCTTTTATCGTAACGCCCTTTATCGTCACTCCTGAATAGCGGATACAAGCTTCCGTGTTCTCCACTTCCACGGTTATCCCGGCTTCCGTTTCATCGTCGATTGCAAAAGCATCGACCGCAGGCCGCTTTGCTTCTACCTTACGACTGCTGTTCTGTGTCAGATATGCCGCCAAGTCGCGGGCAACTCCGTAATGGGATGTGGCATCTACCCTGTTCGGCGTTATATCCACTTCCAAAACATAATCGCTCTTGATATTATAATAGTCTTTAGCAAGCGTGCCCACTTCGACATCTTCAGGCAAAACGATTATCCCGGAGTGATCAGTACCGATGCCTATTTCATCTTCGGCACAAATCATACCGTTCGATTCAACGCCCCTTATCTTCGAGCGTTTTATTGTGAAGCACTGGTCTCCATCATACAATTTCGTTCCGTTTACAGCTACAACCACTTTTTGCCCGGCTGCCACGTTCGGCGCCCCGCATACAATCTGTAACGGAGCTTCACCTCCCACATCCACCGTTGTAATATGCAAATGGTCGGAATTAGGATGCTCTTCACACGTCAGCACTTTGCCGATTACCAAACCATCCAAACCTCCTTTTATAGTTTGCACTTCTTCCACACCGCCGGTCTCCAGACCTATCGATGTCAGGGCGGCTGCCACTTCCTCAGGCTGCAAATCGAAATCGAGATATTCTTTCAGCCAATTGTATGATATATTCATGTTATTATAATTTATTCTTTATTACTTTACCCATTCTTCCGACCCGGATTACCCAGCCCTCTATCTGAATGACCTGCAAAAATATAAAGAAATCTTGATAGTCAAAACACCTGCTTGCAAAAAAGAGCAGCGCAAAGGAATGATTTCCCCACGTTATCCAGAATATTCGCCATTTAAAGAAGAATCATTAACTTTGCATCCGGACAGAAGAGGATAACCCGTCCTTATTTATAAACATCACATCGTTCGACGGAAAATGATTATTACGACATTATTAGATACCGACCTGTACAAATTTACAACATCCTATGCGTACATCAAGTTATTTCCTTACGCCATAGGAACTTTTTCGTTCAAGGACAGGGACAACACGGTGTATAACGAAGCGTTTCTGGCTGCCGTGAAAGAAGAAATCGTACGGCTCTCGGAAATTGCCTTGCGGCAGGAAGAACTTGAATATATGGTGAAGAACTGCCGTTTTTTGCCACAACTCTATTGGGAATGGCTCTCTTCGTTCCGGTTCGATCCGGAGAAAATCGACGTTTCGCTGGATAGCGACGGGCATTTGCATATCGAGATAACCGACTATATGTACAAAGCCACGCTCTACGAAGTGCCTATCCTGGCAATCGTGTCGGAAACAAAAAACCAATTCTACGGGCACAAAGCCGATTTGGATCTGGTCATTGCCCGGTTGGATGAAAAAATCGAGTTGTCGAATGAGCACAAGCTGGCATTTTCGGAATTCGGCACCCGTCGGCGTTTCTCTTTCGATGTGCAAAACGCTGTCATCGGGCGTCTGAAAGAGAAAGCGAAATATTGCACCGGGACCTCCAACTGTTATTACGCGATGAAGTACCGGATGAAAATGATGGGGACCCATCCTCATGAATGGTTCATGTTCCACGGTGCCCAGTTCGGATACAAACATGCCAACTACCTTGCCTTGGAAAACTGGGTACAAGTGTACGACGGAGATTTAGGGACAGCGCTGTCGGACACTTACACATTCGATGCGTTCCTCAGCAACTTCAGCCGGAAACAGGCGAAACTGTTCGATGGCGTGCGTTGCGATTCGGGTAATGAATTTGAATTTATCGACCGGCTGACAGCAAGATACCGGGAATTCGGTATCGATACCACCACCAAAACGATTATCTTCAGTAATGCCCTCGATTTCCAAAAAGCAATAGCCATACAGGATTACTGCAAAGGGAAGATACGCTGTGCTTTCGGGATTGGGACAAACCTCACGAACGACACGGGTTATACCCCCATGAATATCGTCATGAAGCTCACCCAATGTAAAATGAACGCCAACCAGCAATGGCGCGAATGCGTGAAACTTTCCGACGACATCGGAAAACATATAGGTAGCGACAAAGAGCTGAACGCCTGCCTGTACGAATTACGCATTGAAAATACTTTCTGTCAAAACGAATAATCCAAATTCACCGATAACGATATGAGAATAGATATATTGACCGTCCTGCCGGAAATGATTGAAGGAATGATTAACTGTTCCATCGTAAAGAGAGCCCAAGACAAAGGGCTGGCAGAAATACACCTGCATAACCTACGGGATTACACAACAAACAAATGGCGCAGGGTGGACGATTACCCTTTCGGCGGAGAGGCCGGAATGGTAATGCAAATAGAACCGATAGATCGCGCCATCACCCAGCTGAAATCAGAACGGGAATACGATGAAGTGATATATACCTCACCGGACGGGGAAACCTTTAACCAACCGATGGCTAACGAAATGTCGCTGATGAACAATTTCATCATCTTATGCGGGCATTACAAAGGGATAGATTACCGGATAAGGGAGCATCTTATCACAAAAGAGATTTCGGTTGGCGATTACGTGTTGACCGGAGGCGAACTGGCAGCCGCCATTATCACCGATGCCGTTGTCCGGCTGATACCCGGTGCAATTGGAGATGAGCAGAGCGCCCTCTCCGATTCTTTCCAAGATAACTTGCTTGCGCCTCCCGTATATACCAGACCTGCCGATTACAAAGGCTGGAAAGTACCGGAAGTCCTGCTTTCCGGACACCAACGCAAAATTGAAGAATGGCGTTTACAGCAGGCGCAAGAAAGAACAGCCAGGCTTCGTCCCGACTTGTTGAAATAGAGCCGTTACAGCGCTATCATTTTACTAATATACTTTCCTACAATATCAAATTCGATATTCACCACCGAACCGGGACGGATATTGCAGAAATTGGTATGATCATGCGTATAAGGAATAATAGCCACTTCAAAGCTATCTTTTTTTGAGTTGCAAACCGTCAGACTTACTCCGTTCACGCAGACAGAACCTTTTTCCACCGTCACATATCCTTGGCGTGCCATCTGTGGATCATAGGTATATTCAAACGTATAATACCAGCTTCCGTCGGCTTCACGCAGGTCCGTACAACGGGCTGTCTGATCTACGTGCCCTTGGACGATATGTCCGTCCAGACGCCCGTTCATCATCATGCTACGTTCCAAATTAACCAAATCACCCACTTTCAACAATCCCAAGTTGGAACGCTCAAGTGTCTCCTTAATGGCTGTAACGGTATAAGTATTTCCCTCCTTGCGGACAACAGTCAAACAAACACCGTTGTGAGAAACGCTCTGATCTATCTTCAACTCATCCACAAAAGAGCACTCCAACGTAAAATGGATATTCCCTTTGTCTTGTTCAATCGCTACAACTTTCGCAGCTTCTTCTACTATTCCTGAAAACATAATATCTATTTATTTACATTGTTCGTTCAACATCCTTTCAGCAACCGGGTCACCCAATTCTTTTGCTTTTTCCAACGCCACACAAGCTTCGCTGTTCTTGCCCGTCCGTGCCAGACACAGTCCCTTCAAGCGATGGCATGCCGCATAATCCGGTGCAATAGAGAGCGCTTTCTCCGTACTTGCCAACGCAGCAACATAATCTTTCTTGCGGACATACAAGGAGGCCTCCTCCGCATGGTATTCCGCATCCGACGGGTTCATCTTTATTGCCTGCTGTATATCGGAAAGCGCACCGTCAAGATCGCCGACACGCGACTTTGCCTGTTCGCGGAAAAAGTAGAAAGCATCGTTCACTTTTCCCTGAACCAGCTCATAATACAAATTATAATCTGATACAATCAAGGCATATTGCCCCAACTGCTGGCGGATTTCTATCCGCTCCAACAAATAAGGTGCGGCAGAAACCGGAGTAGGCGAGCCAAACTTCGCAATAGCGCTATCCATCAAAGCCAACAGTTCTTTCGGATCTGCTCCTTCGATATTCTGCTTTGCTTTGGCTGCCCAATAATATGAATCGGCGGACGCCATATTGCTGCGATTGACAATCATATAACTGTCGTACGCCTGCTGATATTGTTTATTATTCAGAAGTATATCTCCCTCTAACTGGTGGAAAACCGGCTGGTCTTCGATGGAAATAGCCTGATTCAGCGTCTTTACGGCAGACTCAACCGACCAATTTTCGTCAGCCAGCGTTGTATCGGTAAGCGCCACATTATAAATAAGCTTCGCATTATTATAATAAGCGTCCGCTTTCTTGTCGGACAATTCCACCGCACGGTTCATATCTTCCAGCGCAAGGTCCAGATATTTTTTTTGTCCATCGGCAGTTGAGTCCATTTCCGTCCTGCGCAACGCATAAAAAGAAGCCCGGTTCTGGTATGCATCATCCGAATTGGGGAACGTCGCTATAAAATCATTCAGTGTTTCCAGATAGCTCTTCGCTTTCTGCCGGCCGGACAGCAAATAGAGGGCGACCAATGCATCTTCTTCCTTTTCGGGCCAAGCTTTCTTTATTCCGATAGAAGTATATGTTGAATTGAACATGTCGGTATTCGACATCTTCAGATTCGCTGTATATCCGGCAGATACCGCATAACTCACCGTCTTGTCTCCGCCTGCATCAGATTGGGCGAATCCAAACACTTCACCTGTTTCCGTCAACACGGGAGCATTTACTTCCGTACTCTCCAAAGGAATGGATGTTTTATAATAATTGTACGAATCTTTCAGCTTGGATACTTCAGTCACTTGCCCGCTTTTGTACACCGGTTTCTTCTCTTTTGAGAAAAGCATCATATAAACCGGGGCATCTTTAGCAACAGGTACCGTTGCCAATGGAAAATAAGCCACTTTTTTAGGGATTTCCGCTTCACAACAAATAACATCATAAAGTTCATCGGCTCCTTGTATCCGGACTATTTCATACGTTTTGCCGTCTGCATCGGTAGCTACTGCCCGTTGGGCGCCCTGAAACAGTGAATATCCCGTAAGCAGCTTCCCATCCTCGCTGATGAAAAAGCCCAGGCCTTCGGCTATTTTCTCATCATTTTCACCGTAAGCTGTTATCATTACGACAGCTTTCCGTTGTTTATTCATCCATTTAGGCGCTTTCTCTTTTGCTCCGAAAGCGGCTATTTGCGAAAAGACAAATAAACACAATAATATTTTCTTCATTCGACTTACACTTTTATCCATATCTGTATTGCAAAAATAATCATTTCCATATAACAACAAACAGCCTTTCCCGGCAATAACTCAGGCAACCGGCATTACCAGCACAATCCAAACGACCAACAAGGAAAACAGCAAGACATTTCCCGCCGTTGCTCCTAACGTCTGATTCAATGCTTTTCCCTCTTTTCGGGACAGGTCGAGCCATCTCGCGACACAAAGGGTAAACACGAATGCAGATAATGCTAAAACATATACGGGAACTACCAACAATAAAGGAATTAACAAACCAAATGCCAAAATAATATTCAGCAAATACAAAATCTTTCCGAAGCGGCGTCCGAACAGGACAATCGTTGTCCGCTTTCCAGACAAACAGTCTTGCTCATAATCCCGATAATTGTTGACAACCAAAATATTTATCGACAAAAGCCCTACTGCCAAAGATAGCAGGAATGCAAGGAGACTAAAAGAACCGACCTGGACGTAATACGTAAAGCATACGGGGATTATCCCATAAAACAATAACACACAGAGGTCTCCCCAGCCATTATATGCCAGCGGATAGGGTCCGGCTGAATATGCCAGCACGCAAAGAGCTATGGCCAACCCGACAAATATTAAGCGCCAATCCGAGAAATAGAGCAACACACACCCGGAAAGGCAAGCGATTCCCAAAGCGACAAACGTACCTGACAACATTGCCCCGGGAGAAATCCAACCTTGAGCTACCGCTCGTTCCGGTCCCAAACGCTCTGCACCGTCAGCACCTTTCTTATAATCAAAATAATCATTGGCAAAATTGCTCGCTATCTGGGCAAACAAGGCTACCAAGACACATAATATTGCAGGAAACAACTGAAAGAATCCCTCTTTATAGGTAATCGCGCAGGCTATAAGTACCGGACTGACCGAAGCCGGCAAAGTTCGCGGACGAGCAGCCTTTATCCAATAAGAACACTGTCTCCCAAATTTCTTTTCCATAATCGGCATATCTTTACATATGTAATTCTAATATGTTAAAAAAAACACACAAAATTAATAACAAATACGATTTCCGCTTGCTTATATCCAAAGAAATCTATTTATTTGCAACGTGAAATATTTATTTTACATATTGGTATGTTTGTCGAGTGCAATCTATTTCTCTACGGGAAAGGATTCAGAGGGCATTGGAAATAATCCGTCTCCGATGGAAGGGAAAACATCCGTAGTGGAAAATTCCGCACACGATATTCAACATTGCATCGAGGTTCTCTCCTATAACTTAAAAGGAAGCCAGGGTATCATTACCGGACGTACCGCCCCGACTGTGCAGTTCAACGTAGAAACGAACAATTTCAAGCATACCGTGCGCCTGCTCCAGATCCTGCGGGTGAAATCTAAAAATATAGAAATCAAAGTATCTGAAACAGTATCTTCAATTATCAATAACCATTTGATGTCTCTTTTTTCCGGAAAAGGCTATTCGGTCTATGCATTCCGGAAACTTATCATTTAGCCCATATTGTCATATTAAAATGAATATCCCTTTCCTTGCTACAAAAGAGGGATAATTGTGTATATGCTTTCTAATGTTGACAAGTATATAATTAATATGTGCATTTATTTATCAAATATTCTAATTAAAACAATATGGCTACTAAAAATTCAAAACTCTATTTTTCATTATATATCGCCCTTATTATAATCGGATGCGTTCTGGCTTGCAGTTCTCTCATCTCGAACAATTATTTAAAACTGTTTCTTGTCATGGCATCTTTATGCGTAGGCATATACGGAATCATGAAAGGACTCAGCTCACAAGCTACAGAGGAATAATAGAAAACTACAATTTGTCAAACATCCTTTTATAATAATATCATTATGAAAATCAACAAAGATCTAGCTGATGCTACCATGATGTTAACTTTCATCAGCGATGTGCTCGTAGGAACGTCTGAATTCGAAAACGAGAGTCTGAAATACATCATTATGGGAATTTTATCTTTCATCCTAATCTCAGCAGGTGTATTACGGTTCTTGGCTTCTACTCAAAAGACAGAACCTAAATAAGTCTTACGAGCATCAAATAATTTCACACTTCTCTTTTAACACACCGGAAACGGGTTCCGCTAAAAACGGCAATCTGTTTCCGGTTGCTTTCTTTATATGCCTTTCTTGTTTTGCATTTATTCAACAAGAATAATATACCTTTGCGCCGAATTTCAAACAAAACAATAAAAAACATTACAAACACAATCACGTATGAAAAAACTTTTATTCCTAATGTTCTTTGCTTTATCAGCATTCACCGGTTACAGCCAGAACGTACAACTACATTACGACTTCGGAAGTACGATATACGATAAAGACTTGGACGCCAGACCTCACTTGACCACTACGGTGGAAATGTTCAAAGCCGACAAATGGGGAAGCACTTATTTCTTCATCGATATGGACTACGCGAACAAGGGCGTTGCATCTGCCTATTGGGAAATTTCAAGGGAATTGAAATTCTGGGACTCTCCTTTTTCCGTTCATGCAGAATACAACGGCGGGCTTGTTACAGGCGCATCTTTCAATAACGCCTATTTGGGAGGTCTGACCTACACTTACAATAATAAGGATTTCTCAAAAGGTTTCACTTTCTCAACCATGTACAAATACATTCAGAAACATTCCACACCGAATAACTTCCAGTTGACAGGAACATGGTACATCCATTTCGGAAAGAACGGAATAGCCACTTTTAGCGGATTCGCCGATTGGTGGAGGGAAAAGAACCTGTACGGGAACTTCATTTTCCTTTCCGAACCGCAAATTTGGCTGAACTTGAACAGGTTCGAGAAAATCGACGACAAATTCAAATTAAGTGTCGGCAGCGAAGTAGAGCTAAGCCACAATTTCAGCGGGCGCGACGGTTTCTACGTGGTTCCTACGCTTGCCATCAAATGGTCATTCGACTAAGTCTCCGCATTCTATCGGATAACGGAATGAACTTATAAATAATCTCACCAACCTTGGATGCTGTCCGATTCCCCTCAAAGGGAAACGTTCCACCACTCTTCAGCCTGAGAACTCCCTGATGCGTAAAGAGGACAGATGTAGAATTTATCCACACTCCACACAACAAAACCGGGGAATCACTGCTGAAAGAGTAAAAAAACGTTGCCGGAAAAATCTAACGGCGCTGCCGAAAAAATAAAGCAGCGCTGCCGGACGGCAACACTGCTTTATTTCTATCCCCTGGTACCTGTTACCAGATATTTACGCGTTCTTCCGGGCTCATGTACATCGCATCCCCTTCCTTTATATCAAATGCTTCATAAAACGTGTCGATATTGCGAAGAGCCGCATTAACACGCCACTTGCCCAATGAATGCGGGTCGATTCTTGTCATCCGCAGAATCTCTTCCGGGCGTATATTCTCAGCCCAAAGCGTAGCATAACCCAAATAGAAACGCTGTTCGTTGGTGAAGCCGTCTATCATCGCCGGAGTCTCCCCTTTCAACGAATTCAGATATGCCTGGTGAGCTACCAACAAACCGCCTTGGTCCGCGATATTTTCTCCTAAAGTCAGCTCTCCGTTGGCAAAAACCGAATCTTGCACCTCGATGGCACTATACTGTTTCACCAGTTTATTGGCTTTTTCCGAAAACAAAGCTGCATCTTTTTCCGTCCACCAGTTCACCAGATTACCGTCTTTGTCGTAATTTCTCCCCTGGTCGTCAAATCCGTGCGTCATCTCATGACCGATAACTACACCAATCGCTCCATAATTCACTGCATCATCGGCATCCGGATTAAAGAATGGCGGCTGAAGTATGGCAGCAGGGAAACAGATTTCGTTCGTCGACGGATTATAATAAGCATTAACCGTCTGTGGCGTCATCAACCAAATGGATTTATCGACCGGTTTCCCAGCAAAAGAGAGTTGATATGCCGTTTCGAACTGGCTGGCGCGGCATACATTTGCCCAATATGAGTCATTTTCCAGCTCCAAACCGGAATAATCGCGCCATTTGTCCGGATATCCTATTTTTACAATGAAAGAAGATAGTTTTTCTATCGCCTTTGCTTTCGTGGAATCACCCATCCAAGTAAGATTCTGTATACGCTCGCCCAATGCCTGTTGCAAGTTGGCAACCAACTCCTTCATCTTTATTTTCGACGACTCCGGAAAATATTTTGCCACATACATCTGCCCCACAGCTTCACCCAAAGCCGCGTTCACCGTATTTACGGAACGTTTCCAACGGGGCTGCTGTTCTTGTGCGCCCGACATGACTTTCCCATAAAAATCAAACGAAGCCGTAGCAAAATCATCGCTAAGGTAAGGAGCAGCCGAACGCAACAACGTAAATGCCAAATAATTCTTTTGTTCGTCAATTGTAGTCTTATCCAACAAATCTTCCAGCCCTTTAAAAAACTCAAGCTGTTTTACGTCTACTTCTTGGATATCTTTCAGCCCCAATGCTTCAAAATAGACATCCCAAGCCAGCGGATTAGCGGTTTTCTTCAGTTCCGCCACCGAAAGCTTGTTGTAATTTTTGTGTGAATCCCGCAAAACCACCGAACTATAAGATATTTCTGCGATTCCGTTCTCAATTTTCATCACAGCATCGGCAGCCGCTTTTGCCTGTTCCGGAGTTGCTCCAATTAAAGTAAAGAGCCTGTTGATAAATTCAATGTACGCATCATGGACTTTCCGGTTGACTTCTGAGTCCTGCAAATAATAATCACGAACATTCATTCCCAAACCGGCTTGGTAAAAATGAACGATATTCATGGAACTATTTGTTTCGTCTCCGGCAACATACAGTGTAAAGAACGGATCCATCGCATTCTTCTGCAATGCAGCGATCATCTGGGAAAGGTCGTTGCGCGTCGCTATGTTCTGGATTGCCGACAACTGCTCCTTAATCGGACTGAATCCGTCAGCATTCAGCTTGGCGCTATCCAAACCCATCGTATAAAGAGTTGAAATCTTTTGAGCGACCGAACCTTCACCTTGCGGCTGGCTCTGTAACCCTTCGATTAATGAGCGTAACTGTTCCTGATTTGTCTCCCGCAACCTGTTAAATACTCCATATCTTGAATATTCCGGTTTCAAAGGATTATTCTTTATCCAACCGCCACAGGCATATTGGTAAAAATCTGTTCCGGGGGCTACGGTCGTATCCATATAAGCAATATCCAAAGCTTTAGCGACCGTCGAATCCTGCGTCTGCTGCTTACCTCCGCAACTCTCCAATGTTACCATACAAGCCGTTGCACTTGCTGTCAATAAAGACAATAACTGCACTTTTTTCATTTCACTTACTTTTTCTTATGTCAATTATATATTTCTTCCTGCCTATATGCAAAACTTATACCAAAGGCATGTTATCAACTAAAAAATCGCGGCAAAATTACACAGCATTAAACTATTTATTACTTTTGCGCTATTAAAAATTTTCAAAAAATACGATATTATGAAACCTACATTATTTGTTCTTGCTGCCGGGATGGGAAGCCGCTATGGTGGACTTAAGCAATTAGACGGGCTTGGACCTAATGGCGAAACCATTATGGATTATTCCATTTTCGACGCGATTCGCGGCGGATTTGGAAAACTTGTGTTTGTTATCCGGAAATCCTTTGAAAAAGATTTCCGCGAGAAAATTATTTCAAAATATGAAAACCATATTCCCGTAGAAGTAGTTTTTCAGGATTTAAACAACTTACCAGAGGGATTCACATGCCCGGAAGGTAGGGAAAAGCCGTGGGGAACTAATCATGCGGTTCTGATGGGAAAAGATGTAATCAAAGAACCTTTTGCCGTTATCAATGCCGATGATTTTTATGGACGTGACAGTTTCGCTGTCTTAGGGAAATGGCTTTCAGAAGTAGACGGTGCAAATAAATATTGCATGGTAGGCTACCGCGTTGGCAACACATTGAGCGAAAGTGGTTCGGTGGCACGCGGCGTCTGCGAAACAAATGAAGCCGGCTACTTGACAGGTGTCGTAGAACGGACAGCCATTGAGCGTATCAACGGCGATATCCAATTTATTGACGAAAACGGCAAACAGGTCATTCTGGAAGAAAACACTCCTGTATCTATGAATATGTGGGGATTCACACCCGATTATTTCAGCTACTCGGAAGAATATTTCAAAGAATTCCTGACAGCAAACATCGGCAACCTGAAAAGCGAGTATTACATTCCGTTGATGGTAAACAAACTCATCAAAGAAGGTACAGCAACTGTCAAGGTGCTGGATACGACCTCCAAATGGTTCGGCGTAACTTACGCTGCCGACCGCCAAGGCGTTGTAGACAAAATCAAAGCATTGGTGGATGCCGGAGAATACCCGAACAAATTATTCTAAATAAATACATTCAACGAAAAGCGCTGCCATGCAAATGCAAGGCAGCGCTTTTTCTATCCCGTGACACATTCTAAAAGACAATACGCTATAAAAAAGGAATCCTGACAAAGAATCTTAACCATATTTCCGCCTATTTTTATTGGACTTTCACTGGTTCTTCGTATT
The DNA here is from genome assembly GCA_944325355.1 of uncultured Parabacteroides sp. Lineage (GTDB taxonomy): Bacteria > Bacteroidota > Bacteroidia > Bacteroidales > Tannerellaceae > Parabacteroides. The sequence continues at coordinate 64,929 of CALUZS010000006.1, read as the reverse complement.
TTTGTTCCATATTTTTTAATTTGGATGATATGAAACACAGATTTTTTTGGATGATTATAACGACTTTATTTGCTTGTTCGTTATTTATAAAAGCACAAGATAAAGAGACAATCGTATTAATTGATACAAACAAGGGCAAAATCAAAGTAAAACTCTATAACGACACGCCCAAACACCGGGATAACTTTATCAAGAACGTAGAGAACAAAATTTACGACGGATTATTATTCCACCGGGTCATCCGGCAGTTCATGATACAAGGCGGGGATATTAATTCAAAAGATGCTCCGGCGAAAGAGCTGCTCGGTAGCGGAGACCTCGGTTATACAATACCGGCGGAGATTGTATATCCCAAATATTTCCACAAAGCAGGAGCATTATGTGCGGCGCGTACCGGCAATGACGTAAATCCACAAAAAGAGTCGTCGGCAACACAGTTCTACATTGTTACAGGAAAATATTTCACATCGATGGAACTCGACAAAATGGAAAAGAAAGACAACATAAAGTTTACGCCAGAACAACGGGAAGCCTATATGATGCAAGGCGGATACCCTCAACTGGATCAGGAATATACCGTATTCGGAGAGGTAATCAGCGGAATGAAAGTTGTCAACAAAATCCAAATGGTTGAAACCGACGAAAACGACCGTCCCATCGAAGACATCCGCATCAAATCAATGAAAATCGTAAAAAAATAAATAAACAGGACAGAAATGGCAGAGAAAGCTCCGGAAACAATCGTTTTGATGCACACGACAAAAGGCGACATCAAATTAAAATTGTACAACGAAACACCCCGCCATCGGGATAATTTCATTCAACTGGTAAAAGACGGACAGTATGAAGGTCTGTTATTCCATAGGGTCATTAAGGATTTCATGATTCAAGGAGGAGATGTCACCTCGAAAAATGCACCGATGAACAAATCATTGGGCACAGGAGATTTAGGATATACTATTCCTGCCGAGTTTGTTTATCCGAAATATTTCCACAAGAAAGGCGCATTATGTGCTGCCCGCACCGGGGATGAAGTCAATCCGGAAAAAGCATCTTCTGCATCGCAGTTCTACATCGTCACAGGAAAAGTTTACAGAGAAAGTGACTTGAAGCAGATAGAAAAGCAATTGGAAAATGCGTTAAAACAGAGCATCTTTGCGCGGTTGCAAGCGGAATACCGTCCAAAAATCATGGAACTGTACCGTAGCGGCAACAAAGAAGAACTGGCCATACTGAGAGATACTTTGATTGGGAAAACGGAATTGGAAGCAGAAAGACGTAAAGATGAGACCAAACTGACGGAAGAACAAAAGAAAACCTATACGACAATTGGGGGAGTTCCTTTCTTGGACAACCAATACACAGTCTACGGAGAGGTGATTGAAGGCTTGGAAACCGTTGATGCAATACAAAATGCAAAGACGAACAAACAAGACCGTCCCACCGAAAACATTGCAATTACTTCCGTTGAGATTCTGTAAAAGTTGTTTCGTTCATAATAAAAACCATCAGACATAGATTCCTTTATAAAACCGGTGGCTATAAACCTGCCGGTTTTATAAAGGATTTTTGACAATAAATATGAGTATCTTTTCTAATTATCGCGAACATTACCGGGACACCATACAATTAGGAATCCCCATCATGATGGGGCAATTGGGCATTATCATCGTAAACTTTGCCGACAATATCATGGTCGGTCACCACAGCACCCAGGAACTGGCAGCCGCCTCATTCGTAAATAACTTTTTCAACTTGGCTTTTATATGCGGAATGGGATTTTCTTACGGTCTCACGCCTATTATCGGAGGGTTAGTTGCCAACAAGCAATACAACAATGCCGGGGAAATGCTTAAAAACAGCTTATTTATCAACTTCCTGTTTGGTTTATTACTTAGCTTCGGGATGCTGTTGCTCCTTCTACGGATAGACTTGCTAAACCAACCGGAAGAGCTGATGCCTTACATCATCCCTTATTATATACTCCAACTATTTTCCATCATATTCACCATGCTGTTCAATGCGTTCAAGCAATTCAGCGACGGAACGACAGATACAATCACCCCTATGTGGATTATGCTTGGAGCAAACGTGCTCAACATTATCGGGAACTACATCCTCATATACGGGAATTTCGGAGCCCCGGAACTCGGACTCATGGGAGCCGGCATCTCTACACTGTTCAGCCGGATAGCCACCCTCCTCGTCTTCTGGTATCTGTTCGTCTCAAAAGACAAATATAAAAATTACTATACCGGATTCAAACAGGGAAAGATTTTCAACAAACTGAATATTCGCAAACTGATACATCTCGGATTGCCTGTAGGATTACAAATGGGTGTCGAGACAGCTTCCTTTAGCCTGAGCGTCGTTATGATGGGATGGCTGGGATACATAGCATTGGCTGGACACCAAATCGCATGCGTCATCACGACACTGGGATTCATGGTTTATTATGGTATCGCCGCTGCCGTAGCGATTCGTATCAGCCGTTACCGGGGAATCGGGAATTGGACGGAAATCAGAAAAGCCGGCTATGCAGGATTACACATCATCACGGCAATCGCCCTCCTCGTTATCTGCATTATATTCGTCACACGCAACTATATCGGATACTTGTTTACAACCGAAGAGGAGGTCATCTCTATCGTCTCTCTGCTGTGCATATCGCTTATGCTTTACCAATTGGGTGACGGACTTCAAATTCTTTTTGCAAATGCCCTACGCGGCTTGTCGGATGTCAAATATATGGCATGGGCAGCTTGTTTCTGCCATTTCGGACTGGCTTTGCCTATCGGTTATTTCTGTGGTTTCACGTTAGAATGGGGAGCGTTAGGAATATGGTGTGGGTATCCGGTCAGCCTTACGACTTTAGGTATCCTCCTGTGGCGGAGGTTCCATTTCATATTAAATCGGTCCCCACAAAATAACAGCCCGCAAAAGGCAACAACTGGAAATTAATCCGCCCGGCTCATCACCAGCTTGCCATGCATGATGCCTTTAATGGATATTAGCTTATCCGACAGAGACGTTAGCCGCCGGGCAATTCCCATAACCGTGACAATATGCAAACAAAAATTTTTATTAATGTAATATTGTGTGGATGACAATATCACATCTTTGAAATTTTGTTGGATTGCATTTATTTTAATTGAGATATCCGTTTTAGTTTGGTCGAACATGATAATAATCGTACCGGCAACGACGTGATTACATTGCCACTTCTGCTCTGCAATATTTTTCTCTATCAAAAAACGGATTGCCTGTGAACGGTTTGAAAAACCGTTTGTCAACACATACGAATCGAGGGATTCCAACAAATCTTCTTCCAATGAAACACCAAAACGCTTTACAGTCATATCAAAATTCTTTTTAGCCACTACAAAAATAATGGATTTCAAGGATAGCCAACCCTTATAAAAACAAAAAAGACCTTCCAAAGAGGGTCTTTAATGCTTTTGGCTTTAAACGGCATTAGCTCTAACAGCAAAAAGATTGTTTAGGTTATCTTGTGTATGCAAAGATGGAACTAAAAAACGAAACGACCAAATAAAAATATATATTATACAACATATTTTTATAAAACAAATTCTCCTCTCGGAAACATCTCTTTGCGGCTTTAAAAAGACCAGGAAGTCCAGTCGACACTGGATTCCATACGGTTCTCGATGGAATCCGGGAACGAGGGGAAAAAGTCTATACCCGTGACAGTCTCGACCTCATCAACCGGAACTGCAAAGTTCAACAACGACTCATCCGAATAATTCCGGTTTTCAAAGACAAAGCCAATTGCCGTCGGGGTATCACCGGCATAACGGCAAATTACTTTATAAAATTTTTCCGGAACAGCCACACGGTTCTCTCCTAAACGCTCCATATTCGCAGAGATAACCGGCCCGGCAACAATCATCAATGCCCCGTTCTCCTTCGCCCACATACGGCAATCCTCCTCCAGCTGGTTCCAAATTCCCCGGTTAAGCCCAGGTTTCTGGGGACAAATGTTACTCATATAAAAAGATTCCCGCATTGCCTTCACCGACCATTTCATATCTGCTGCCGGAGCCAGATGCCCCCTGTCGTAACCGGAACGGTGATAATCGCCGTTGGTTGCCATTGCACCCTTTACTTCCGGGTCGGCAACAAATTTATTGCTGCGTTCCGCCTTCTTGCTTACGGCTTCTTTGTCCGTAAGTTCGTAAGCGACCCAATTCGCTATCCGGTAATCCGAATTATATGATACGGTATATCCTTCATGTCTAATAACCTGTTCTTTCCTTTTCACTTTCAATTTCGGAATTTCGTCTCCTGCCTTGAAAGATTGTCCCGACACTCTATATTTTTCATCTTGACGGGATAGCTCCTTCCGGAATTCTTCTCTTTTCCCCGTTTCAGGGCTCTGCGTTTTCTGCCGGATTACCAGCGTCTTCTTTTCTTTGTTATTCGATGACTGGTAATCGTGTACATATATCACACCCTCAACAACAAGTATCAGAAAGATAACCCCGACAAGAAGATGCCAGAACGTGCGTGTCATGGAAGAGAAAAAGCCGCCCTGCTTTTTCTTTTTCCGGCCCGTTCTCTTCGGTTTAATCTTTTTCTTCGCCATAAAATTCCACTAAGCTATTAATCATCTGAACACTCAACTTAACTCATAACGGATAGCATCCAGCATCAACGGAATCTCATCTTTTCCTATTCCTGCATTCAACAAGTCGGGAACGTCCTGTTCAAACAAATCCCTGAATTTATTCCAGTCGTTTCCGCCTTTTGCCACCGATTTCTTATAATAGGACAGAGCTCCTTTTGCATTATTCATCGCCCACTCCACATGCCCGGCATTCAAATAATCCTGTACCTCAGGAAAATTCTCTTCAATCTTCCGGTAGTAATTGCGCGCCTGCTCATATTTGCCTATAAGGAAAGAACACCAGGCAATCGGACGCCATGCTTTATGTTGGTCGGATGTATCCAGATAATCCACTTTGAAGTAGCATTTCAACGCTTCCTGGTACTCTTTTAATTCCAAGAAACAATGCCCGATGCTTATCTGTACGGATAAATCCTCCGGAGAAAGCAATTCATATCGCTGATAGTACTTTAAAGCTTCCGCCGGCTGCTTGAGCGATTTGTAACATGTGGCAATCCGTTTAGTAAGCCATTTTCCTCCCGGATTCAGCAAATCGGCATGCAGATATGCGTCTAATGCGCCCTGTAAATCGTTGCTCATCTGCTTGCAATATCCTATTTTCTGATAGAGCAGTTCGTTGCCGGGATTTGTCTCCAGCAAACGGGAAAATACCAGCAACGCATCTCCGAAATAGTTTTTCCGCAGATACAGTTCCGCAATTGGGCGCAAGCACTCCTCGCCCGACATGAAAGGTTTCAAGATATCCAGATTATGAAAATCCAGCGGCAACGTAAAAATATCGGTAAAATCAAGATGCCCGGGAAATAATTTGTAAAAACGGTACAAGTCCTGCACGTATTTGCCGATAGCTACATCCTCTTTGGAACGGCCGTCCTGCAATTCAGCCTTACTCTGTCTCATAAGCTCCGCAGACTCGGCATCCATCTGCCCGACAATAACGGAACGGGCGCTATCCGGCAAGTTTTCAATACTGAAATAAAACGAATAGGTATCCGAATTACACATGAAAGAAGAACTTGCTATTGTATCCAATAAACTGGAAATGCCCGCATTTCCTCTCTCTTGTAGCTTCGACAACATGGAATGTTTCCGGTTGAAAGGCAAGAACCAGTTGCTCATCTCCCGGAAGAACGGATAATTCTTCAGATGGATGAATGTAGAATGCAGAACATCCGCCCCCTCAAACTGCAACTCCCCGTATTCGGACATCAACTTCTCCAACTTACTGTCGGAGAATATTTTTTCCTGCCACTCAGGATTCACCCCTTCTTCAAAATGTTCCAACGAAAACTCGTCGGACAAATTTATTTTCCGTCCGATTTTGGAGCTGAGCTTCATCATCTCCGGAATGATTTCATTCTGTAAACGGTGCGTTATCTTCTCCGTTTCGCGGGATATAATAAACCGCATTCCGATTGCACGTAATGTTTTCTCCAAAGAAGGAGATGTTTCCGCAAGTGCATACAGGCGGTTCCCTATAAAATCGTACAACCAGATGCGCTTCCGATAAATATATAGCGTAAGGAGTATGCCGACCAACGCCCGTACACGCACCTCCATTTCTTCGGTACCGGATGCGGCATTAAATAGAAGCTCCAGTTTTTCTCTATCGAATGCATTTTGTAAAGCCAACGTCAATCCCGAAACAACCAGACATTTCGTATCCGGAAAAATATCCGCGCTATCCATAAAACGGCGGATACCAACAACTTCCTCGGTAGTCAAAGGGAATGAGGTCCATATCTTATAAAAAAGCGTAGATGCCGAATCTTCCATACACTGCCGGGCTTCCCTTTTTATTTCACCTTCGCTTTCTGCTACGGAAATCCCGGATATTACATTATACAAAGAAGAAAAAGTCACCTCCTCCCCCGTTTGTTGCAAAATACGCTTCCGGCTATAATACGACAACGGTGAATCCTTCAACAAAGCCTTCTGTCTTACTTCATCGGCAAGTTCATAAAGCGAAGATATCACCTGTTTATATATTTCTTCCTGCATCGGGTCTTCTACACCTTGCACCCTGTACTGAAGCATGTATTTATAGGTATCTTGCAACGACTCCATCCTGTCTTGGAACACATACTCCTGCGTTCCGGCAATCAAGCCCTGCAGATGATCGAAAGCTTCTTTCAGCTCACGGCTTTCTAATGCCCCTGTTATCCGATTATAACTCTGGTTTATTTCACGAATAGTCATAAATAATACTGCTAATAACACAGACAAAGATACGGATTTTTATTTTCTGCCTTGGATGCTGCCTGAATTTTATTCGGTACGGCACCCATATCCCCGCACACCGTTCCAAAGCTTCCGGTAAACAGAGAAACGGTGTAGTGAAAAAAGATCCCTGTCAAACCGATTTTTCCCTGCGCAAAGAATCAAAAGAAAGCGGAATATTTTCGGAAATTTCTGAGCAGGCAATTTCCGACCCCTGGTGAAAGACGCATTACCCGATGCGAAGAAACCGTGATGGAATTTTGGCAGAAAGCTTTAAAATACAACCGGCCGACTTGAAATAAATCAAGTCGACCGGAGGAGGGGTCCAAACCCGAGGGCGAACCATCTGGGAATGAACCGTTACAAAAATACTAATATTTTTTATTTAAATACCAATCAAATGAAACTTTTTTCACTTTCCCGCAAATCTTCTATCTAATTAGTATCTTTGATCCGTAGGAAACAGCTTCTATGCCCGTCAAAACTGTTTCATGGTCTTCACTCACTATTGCATTCACCACTGCCCAACCTATACTATTAGGTCCTAGGTCCAATCCCAAAATTCTTTTCTGCACCATAACAAAATCTTTTTCACCAAAGCTACTATTTTTTTTGCGATATTTTGCTATTTCTGCCTTTTTTATTATATTTGGGCACTATTTGAAGCAAATCACAATAAGGATTATTCCGTTGTGAAAACATCAGGTTCCCTCGTCCTCCAACGGGGGATTTTTTTGTTCCAACGAATCATTATGAGTCCTTATGAAAAAGGATTGTTGTCTTTCTCAGCAAAGGATTGCAGTCCTTTCCCGTAAGGACTGGTAAATAGTCAAGAAATAAAAATGCCTGTCCCGACAGATATTCGAGACAGGCACTCTTATTTGAAAAAACACTTATTTCATTTCAATTTATGGCTGACCGGACGCATGATAAAACTAAATTCATAGTCTTTATAAGGTACCATGTATTCAGACAATGGCAACGCACCCCAGCTGTTAATACAGCCCAATCCCATCTGCACCTTGTCGATACAGAAATTCGTATAATCCACCGGAGTTACCTCGGGAGAGTGGCGCTGGTCTTTTTGCAAGCCATCGTCCAACGACTCGATTGAGTAATTCAAGGCAGATGCCGAGAACGGCTGTTCGCTGACAAATTCCAGACCTGTTCCTCCGGCATTCAGCAGACGCCACCAACGGATGTCGGTTTTTGTACCTGTCTCTTGCGGACGGATATACGGATAGAATTGGTCGGCAACCTTTTGGTCGTAAATACCCAGCAAGGTATTGTTGTTACGGTCGGAATAATTCTCCACCGGTCCCCTGCCGTAATAGCTAATCCGGTCAAAAGATTTCGGCAACTTCATTTGTAAACCAAAGCGGAACATCGGAGATACCTCGGCACCGGCCGTAGTAATCATCTTTTGGGTTACTTTTATTGCTCCTACATTATTTATATCGTAGGTCATGACAAGACGAGCTTGTACCGCCGGGATTTCGTACTCGCCTTCAACATGTACGATATTATCCACGATTTCATGTTTCAGCGATTTGAACTTCAATTCCGGATTCTTCCATACAACATAGCGGCGTTGCAGATTCGCACCGAAATCATTATCGGTCGGGGCACGCCAGAAGTTAGGAGTCAATGCCGTCTCCGGCTGGATATACTGTAAACCTCCCACTTCATACAAATTCAGGAAACCATTTTTCTTGTCGAACTCGATACGGAAATCGTTGCCGGTCACGATTAACAACTTCCAATCGTTATCGGCTACTTCAGGTACAGCCACACTCCGGTTAACTTCCGGTATATTGCCAAAAGCATATTCCGGATGTTTTTCCTGGAATATCATCTGGTCGTAAGCGACAACTTGGCCTGCCGGAAGCAAACCTTCGCTTTTTTTCAACTTGTAGGTGACGTTCAACATCAAATCATTGCATTCAATACCTGTGACATCATACGGGAGCTGTACCTCGGCCGTAGATTGCGGAGCCACTTTCAAATCTTCTACAATTCCGGTCTGCAAAGCCTTGCCATCAGCCAAGAGCGTCCATTCCATCCGGTAGGCAGACAAGTCACGGAAGAAATTTTCGTTATACACCGAAATGACACCTTTTTTCCAATCCACCTGCTTCGTCCAGATTGACTGGTAGTAATACTTCACTTCATAAGCGTGCGGATTCAATCGTCTGTCGGGACTAATCAGACCATTATTACAGAAGTTATAATCATAACGTGAATCATAACGGTTAAAATCACCGGCATAACCGTAAATCTCAACACCATCTTTATTCTTCCAACGGATAGACTGGTCAACAAAATCCCAAATAAACCCACCTTGGTAGTTCGGATACTTACGAACCAAATCCCAATACTCTTTGAATCCACCTTGGGAGTTACCCATTGCATGGGCATATTCACACTGTATCAAAGGAATTTTCGGGTTACTCTTGCAATAATCTTCACAATTTTGGTAAGGGAGATACATCGGGCAATAAACATCGGTAAATTCAGCATTGGTACCAGCTTGTTCGTATTGCACCGGACGCGAGCCGTCTTCCGCTTTCACCCAACGATAACAGTTCTCAAAGTTAGGACCAAAACCTGCTTCATTTCCCAAAGACCAGAAAATAATGGACGGATGGTTGAAATTGCGCTGCACATTCCGCTGGTTGCGTTCCAAGTGAGCCTGCTCATAGCGGGGATTTTTTGCCAGCGTCTGATCGCCATACCCCATTCCGTGAGACTCTATATTTGCTTCAGCCACCATATACAATCCGTACTCGTCGCATAAGTCGTACCACAAATTGTTATCCGGATAATGGCACGTACGGACAGTATTGATATTCATCTCTTTCATAATCCGGATATCCTGGATCATCCGTTCACGGGATATTACATAACCCCCATCGGGATCCATCTCATGACGATTCGCTCCCTTAAAGAGAACGACTTTCCCGTTTACCCAAATCTTTCCGTCTTTCATTTCCACTTTACGGAATCCCACTTTCAGAGGTATAACTTCCACAACGGCATCTTTATCTTTCAACGTTGCGGTAAGTGTGTACAAATAGGGCGTTTCAGCGCTCCATTTGTTCGGGTTCTCCACATCCAGCACGGTAGAAACTTTCCCGGAGCCTTTGACAACAGCTGAAGCAATCTCGTTTCCCTGCTTGTCTGTCAACTGCAAATCTACGTTTCCTTTTCCTTTCAAATCCAACACAACAGACAGCGTTCCGTCTTTATACTCACTATCCAAGTCCGGAGTAATACGAATATCGTGGATATGCTGTTTATTCCGGGCATATAGATAACAGTCGCGCCCTACACCGGAAAGCCGGAAAAAGTCCTGGTCTTCCAGATAAGAGCCATCACACCAACGGAATACCTGAAAGGCAATCAGATTCTTTCCCGGTTTCAAATATTTGGAAATTTCAAATTCGGCTTCCAACTTGCTGTCTTCGCTGTATCCCACATATTTGCCGTTTACCCAAAGATACATGTTCGATGTCACCGAACCGAAATGGGCATAGATTTCTTTACCTTTCCAGTTTTCCGGAATATCTATCTCACGGCGATACGAACCGACGTGGTTATCCAACAAAGGCACCTCCGGAGGATTATTGTTAAACCGTTCACGCCAGCCATACCCTACATTTATATATATGGGACTACCATATCCATTCAGCTCCCATATACCGGGAACTTTCATATTGTCCCATCCCCGATCGTTAAAATCCACACGGAAAAAATCTGTAGGACGCTGGTCTGCATTAGCGACCCAATTAAATTTCCAAAGGCCATTCAAAGACAAATAATTTTCCGACAACTCTTTTTCCGCTTTCTCAGCTTCAGCTTCCGAAGCGTATGCGAAATAGTGTGCATGCATCGTAGCTCTGTTCACTGAATTAACTTCAGGTGTCTGCCATTCATTGGTTTGTGCTGTAGACAACAAGGCAACTACACTAAAAAAAGAAGCAATGATTAATAGTTTTTTCATGTATTTAAAAATTTATATATCTTGCAAATATATTAACAAAATTCGGATAACAACAAAATAAAGCCGGTGTATTTTTAAAAATACACCGGCTTTACCTGAAATATTTTCAGCAATCAATATAAAACAACAGAAACACTCATCGGACCATGAGCTCCGAAAACAAGCGCTTGCTCTATATCTGCTGTTTTGGATGGTCCGGACATAAACAGTCCATATCCATATCGTTCTCCGGAAATCCGCTTATAAGCTTCGTGCATTGTATGGACGATCTCCCGCTTATCCAAAAGGATTACCAAAGACTCTGATATGAAATAAAGCGCTTTATACTTTACATTCAATGGTATCCAGACCGCGCCGTTCTCAGCGACACCGAATGCGCCGCTCACCACCGAAAGATCTGTATTTTTCAATTCTCGAGAATTTTCAATCTCATCCGGATTATATACAGCACATTTCACGTCCGGCAAGTTCGATGCTATACGTTTTGCATCCGGATAAAGCCGACTTATCAATTTATCCAAGTCATCATCCGGCGACATGAATACGGGCTGTCCTCCGGCGACCTTCAACATATCACAAAAAGCCTGTAACTTATCCTCATATTTTATCGAATCAATCTCATACGAAGGCTTTTCAAACGAAAACAATGTGTTCTTACGTATGTTTCCCAATATTTCTTCTCTACTGCCCATACTCCTCTATTTTACTTGGTTATTTTTCCACAGCTCGTTAAATGACTTCTTAGCGAAATGAGGTAATTCCCGTCCTTTTCCCCAAGCATTCAATTTATTATATAAGACAAAGCGCGGCATCTGATTCGCTAACGGGGCAAACTTCAATGCTGTATTAAACACTTTCGGACGATCCATCAGGTACTTCAGACCCATAGATATTTGCTTTTTTACCGGATTTGCTTGCCCCAACCCGTCGAGCTGCTGACGCCACCGGTAAATCTGCTCACCTAAATCGACTTTCACCGGACAGACATTTGAACAAGACAGGCACAATGAACACGCCGACAAATTATCTGAATAAAGTTTCGGATTCTTTAGCATCGACAAATTAATACCTATCGGACCCGGAATAAAATATGTATATGAATATCCGCCGCTCCGCCGATAAACCGGACATGTATTCATACATTCTCCGCAACGGATGCAGTTAAGAATCCGTATATGTTCCCGGTTCTTCAATATTTCAGAACGACCATTATCTACAATAATAATATGGAACTCTCCCCCATTCTGAGGAGAACGGTAGTGGGATGTGTAAGATGTGATGGGCTGTCCCGTACCGGAACGTGCCAACAGACGAGTGAAAACGCCTAAGGCTTCCAAATCAGGAACAATCTTTTCCAATCCAAATGCAGCAATATGCAGTTTCGGGAAAGAAGTTCCCATGTCAGCATTCCCTTCATTCGTGCAGACAACGATTTCACCCGTTGATGCCACAGCAAAATTTACCCCCGTCATAGCGGCATCCGAATTCAAAAATATCTCACGCAAATTTTTTCTGGCGGCATGTGTCAGATAAGTCGGATCAAAATTACCTTTCTCGGTACCCATCTCCCGTTCCATCATCTCTCCTACCTGTTGGCGCTTTATATGGATTGCCGGCAACACGATGTGACTTGGTTTCAAATGCATCAGCTGAAGAATACGTTCTCCCAAATCAGTCTCAACCACATCTATGCCGCGCTCCATCAGATAAGAATTCATCCCGCACTCCTCCGCCAGCATGGATTTGCTCTTGGCCAACCGTTTTATGTTACGTTCTTTCAGCAGGTCATATACTATCCGATTATATTCTTCCGCATCTTTAGCCCAATGGACTATTGCACCATTCCCTGCTGCATTTTTTTCAAACTGCTCCAACAAATCCGCGAGATGGCTATTCGAGTATAATTTTATTGAAGCAGCCAAATTACGCAGTGTCTCCCACTCCGGAAGAGATCGGCTCATCTTATCACGTTTTGCCCGTACCAGCCAAAGGGTTTCGTCATGCCACTTTTCCTGTTCCCGGTCCTTTAAGAAACGAGCTGCCGCCGTTGAATGTCTTGTACTCATAATCCTGTAGCTAATATTTGAACTATATGAATCGTCTTAATCGGTAAATTCTCACGTTCTATCACTCCTTGCATATGCATCAGGCAAGAACTGTCCGCACCGGTTATATATTCGGCCCCCGTGCTGATATGGTCAGCAACCTTGTCTTGCGCCATGCAGACCGAGACTTCCGGCTCCTCTATCGAAAACATACCTCCAAATCCACAGCACTCATCAATTCTTTTCGGTTCGAATATTTCTATGCCTTTCACCAACGCCAACAGATTCCTCAATTTATTATAATAAGGAATATTCCTTTCGCTCGGAGAAGAAAGGTTTAATTCCCGTACGCCATGACAACTATTATGAATGCTCACTTTATGAGGGAATTCTGCTGAAAGCGATGCCGGTTTCACGACATCATGCAAAAACTCGCAAATATCATAAATCTTTCCGGCATTCGAACAGACATGGTTTCCCTCCTTTAATATTCCGGGATGATATTCTTTTACAAAAGCGACACAACTTGCCGACGGACCGACCACATAATCGTATGCCTTAAACAATTCCTCCATCCGCATTGCCATTGCATACGACTCCTTTTCAAATCCGGCATTCGCCATCGGCTGACCGCAACAGGTCTGGTCTAATGGATAATCGACATCCATGCCAACGGCTTTCAACAACTTATAGGAAGCCACGCCGACTTCCGGGTAAATTGCATTTATATAACAAGGTATAAATAAACCGACTTTCATACATTTATTTATATATTTTTCCGTCTGATTAAACTCACAAAACACCAGCCCGGACACGGCTCAAGGTTTCTGGTGTCATTAACAAATAGGATGCTATTTCTGAGAGCGGAGCCAAACGAATCACTTCCGGGTGTTCCCGTAACAATCGATGGTAACGTTCGTTGGCTGTTTCAAATCTCATTGAATCGGTCTTGCGCTGCGACAAAACCAAAGAATCTTCCAACCAGCCCCTGAAAACAGTTTCCAATTCATAATTCTCCCGTCCCCATTTATGCAAATCATCATAAGAGACACCATAAACCACACTGTTCAGCAAAGCCTCTGCAATCAGGTTCGAAGGTTCCTGCCGCAAAAAGCTCTCAATGCAAATAAAGATTGTCTTTTCACAAGCAAAATGTTCGGTCAGCTCTTTATTGTTTTTGTAATAGTATTGCCGAATCATTCCCTCTTGGACGTATCCGATATATTTACAAATCTCACCTTTATTTAAGAACTTATCTTTCTTTTTCAAATCAATCCTGACCAAAAGAGAAGCCAAAAGCTTTTTTGTATCGTTGCTGATTGGAATTGTCGGATAAGCCAAAGCTATCATTTGCTCAGCTATCTGCCTGTTTGTTTCCATAAGTGTAATTTATAGTGACCCTTAATTCTGTATTTATTTTAAAATCCGATTAATATTCCTGCCAGCTCTTTATCTGAATATCATCGACACTTAACGTACAAAAAGCCTGTATAAACGCACTCGCCAAACGGGCATTCGTTATCAAAGGAATATTCAAGTCGATTGCCGCCCTGCGAATCTTATATCCGTTATCCAGCTCACCGGCAGACAAATCCCTGGGAATATTGACAACCATATCAATCTCTTTCCTATGTAACATATCCAACGCTTGAGGTTGTTGACTTTCGCTCGGCCAATAAACCAAGGTGCTCGGTATACCGTTCTCTTCTAAGAAACGGTGTGTTCCTCCTGTCGCATACAAATTGTATCCTTTATCGGCAAGCATCTTGGCTGCATCCAGCATGTCAACTTTCTGTTTTGCTGTCCCTGTTGAAAGAAGAATATTCTTTTCAGGAATCCGCTGCCCAACTGAAAGCATGCTCTTCAGTACCGCCTCCGAAACATCATCACCGATACAGCCTACTTCACCCGTCGACGCCATATCGACACCCAATACCGGGTCCGCTTTCTGCAAACGGTTAAATGAGAACTGTGAAGCCTTTATACCGACATAATCCAAATCAAATTCATTCTTGTTCGGTTTTTCGACAGGCAATCCCAGCATAATCCGGGTAGCCAACTCAATAAAATTAATTTTCAGCACCTTGCTTACAAACGGAAAACTTCGCGAAGCACGCAAGTTACACTCGATAACTTTTATCTCATTTCCTTTCGCCAGGTATTGAATATTGAACGGTCCTGAAATATTCAGTTCTTTGGCTATCTGCCGGCTGATTTTCTTTATCCGACGAACCGTCTCCACATACAATTTCTGGGCTGGGAACTGAATCGTTGCATCACCAGAATGAACTCCGGCAAATTCTATATGCTCACTAATAGCATACATTACAATTTCCCCGTGATCAGCTACCGCATCCATTTCAACTTCTTTGGCATGTTCTATGAATTGGCTTACCACTACCGGATGCTTCTTGCTTACGTTCGCCGCAAGCTGCAAGAAACGTTCCAGTTCATCTTGGTTAGAACATACATTCATTGCCGCACCGCTCAATACATAACTTGGACGCACCAATACCGGGAACCCGACTTCCTCGACAAACTGGTTAATATCTTCCATCGACGACAGTTCTTTCCATCGAGGCTGGTCTACACCTATCCGGTCAAGCATTGCTGAAAATTTTTCACGGTCTTCCGCATTATCGATGCTTTTTGCTGACGTACCCAAGATATTCACACGTTGTTCATCCAGACGCATCGCCAAATTGTTCGGAATCTGTCCCCCTGTCGAAACAATGACACCGTAAGGATTTTCCAGCTCCAATATATCCATTACCCGTTCAAAGGTTAGTTCATCAAAATATAGACGGTCGCACATGTCATAATCAGTCGAAACAGTCTCCGGATTATAGTTAATCATGACGGAACGCCACCCCTCTTTTCGTATGGTATTAAGCGCCTGAACTCCGCACCAGTCAAACTCAACCGAACTGCCGATTCGATAAGCACCAGAACCCAAAACGACAATGGAACGTTTGTCACCAACATATTGGACATCGTTTTCCGTTCCGCTATACGTCAAATACAGATAATTTGTTTGTGCCGGATACTCTGCCGCCAACGTATCAATCTGTTTGACGACGGGTAAAACTCCTCGGTATTTACGATCTTGCCGAACTTGAAGCAAAGCTCTCTCCCCGTCGGATATTTGATCTTTGAATATTGCTTTTGCAATCTGGAAATCGGAAAATCCCTGGACTTTTGCCTTCCGTAATAAATCCGTAGGAATATCTTTTATCTGCGAACAAGCTTCCAATTCGTACGCTGTGCAAACAATATCGTAAAGCTTTTGCAAAAACCATTTATCAATTTTTGTCAGCTCATGAATCTGGTCAACCGTATATCCGGCACGGAAAGCTTTGCTGATGACAAAGATACGATGGTCTGTCGGTTCATGCAGTGCCTTGTCTATATCCGGAATTACCAAATCCTTATTCTCAACAAAACCGTGCATACCTTGACCGATCATACGCAAACCTTTCTGCAACGCTTCCTCAAAAGTACGACCTATGGCCATTACCTCTCCAACCGATTTCATACTTGAGCCCAACTCGCGTGCCACACCATGGAATTTACCCAAGTCCCAACGGGGAATTTTACATACGACATAGTCCAACGCAGGCTCAAAGAACGCGCTTGTTATCTTCGTTACCGAATTTTTCAAATCAAACAATCCATAACCAAGACCCAATTTCGCAGCCACAAAAGCCAACGGGTAACCGGTTGCTTTCGAAGCCAAGGCAGAAGAACGGCTCAATCGCGCATTCACTTCGATTACTCTGTAATCCTCACTCAAAGGATCGTACGCATATTGAACATTACATTCCCCTACGATTCCGATATGCCGGATAATTCGTATAGCCAATTCCCGTAATTTATGATAATCGGTATTATTCAACGTTTGGGACGGGGCAATGACAATACTTTCTCCCGTATGGATTCCTAACGGGTCGAAATTTTCCATATTACATACGGTGATGCAATTATCGAAACAATCCCTTACGACCTCATACTCTACCTCTTTCCAGCCTTTCAGACTCTTCTCTACCAAGACTTGTGGCGAAAAAGAAAATGCTTTTTCCACCAAAGCGTTCAATTCATCCTCCGTGTCGCAAAAGCCGGAGCCCAAACCTCCAAGAGCATATGCCGCACGGATAATCACCGGATAACCCAATTCAGCAGCAGCCCGGCGGGCGTCTTCAATAGTCTCGACAGCTTCACTCTTTATTGTCTTGACACCTATCTCATCCAGTTTACGGACAAACAGTTCCCTGTCTTCCGTATCCATGATAGCCTGTACCGGTGTACCTAAAACCCGTACATTATATTTTTCCAAAACACCACTTTGATACAATGCAACGCCACAGTTCAAAGCGGTTTGCCCTCCAAATGCCAGAAGGATTCCATCGGGATGTTCTTTCTCGATAACTTTTTCCACAAAAAAAGGTGTGACCGGCAAAAAATATACAGTATCGGCTACGCCTTCCGAAGTTTGCACGGTAGCAATATTGGGATTTATCAAAACTGTCTCAATACCTTCTTCCTTTATCGCTTTCAAAGCCTGAGAACCGGAATAATCAAACTCGCCGGCTTCACCTATTTTCAACGCTCCGGAACCAAGCACCAGAACTTTTCTTATATCTTTATTCATATATTCTTATCTCTTTAAATAATAACAGACCAACAGCTGCCATCCCGGTTTATAATAAATCCACAAACTTGTCAAACATAAATTCCGTATCCAACGGACCGCTACAAGCTTCCGGATGAAATTGCGACGAGAAGAAAGGTTTTGTTTTATGCTTTATCCCTTCGTTCGTCCCATCGTTCATGTTTACAAACAGAGGTTCCCATTCCGTTCCCAACGTATCGCTGTCTACGGCATAGCCATGATTTTGTGAAGTGATGAAACATTTGTTCGTTCCAACCATCCGAACCGGCTGATTATGGCTCCGATGTCCATACTTCAACTTATATATCGACGCCCCTCCTGCCTTTGCGAGCAGCTGGTTACCCATACATATTCCACAAATCGGTTTATCTCCCGACAATGCTTTCCGTATATTTTGAACGGCGGCGTCGCAGGTATCCGGGTCGCCAGGTCCGTTACTGATGAAGAGACCGTCATACTCCAATGTCGTAAAATCGTAATTCCAAGGGACACGGACAACCGTCACTCCTCTTTTCAACAGGCAACGGATGATATTATGCTTCACCCCGCAATCGAGCAAAACAACACGTTTCTTCCCATTCCCGTACGAGATAACATCCTTACAAGAGACCTTATCCACATAATTTACATCCGAGTAATGTCCGAAGCCCTGCAAAGGCGCTACACCTTCTATCTCAATCCGTCCCATCATCACGCCATGTTCTCTCAGCTTCTTTGTCAAAGCACGGGTGTCTATGCCGGTGATTCCGGGGATATGCTCCTCTTTCAACCAATCGGACAAACTATTTTTCGCATTCCAATGGCTATAATTGTAACTATAATCACTAACTATGATTGCCTCTGCATGAATTTTCTCACTTTCTAAGAAGGCTGATAATCCTTCCGAAGTAAACTGACGGGGCGGTACTCCATAATTCCCGACCAACGGGTAGGTCAATACCATCAACTGCCCAGCATACGACGGATCTGTCAAGCTTTCCGGATATCCTGTCATTGCCGTATTAAAGACCACTTCCCCGGTAACAGGTTTTTCATAACCGAAAGAGACCCCTTCAAAAACACTTCCGTCGTCTAAAACTAATTTCGCCGTTTTATTTTTTTGCATAGAATAGAATTGTATATTGCGTCATTGTTTAAAAAATTCCTCTTCCATATAATTAATGAAAGCATTGTTTACCATACGTATTCCTCCTGGCGTTGGATAGTCGCCGGAAAAATACCAATCGCCAGGATGATCCGGACAAGCGCTATGCAAACCTTCAATGGTTTGGTAAACAATCTCCACCTTTGCCTGGATATAGTCGAGAGTCAACAGCTGAGCCATCTTCCGGGAGATTTCCGCATCCGTAAAAGGTGTATACACTTCTTTCACATAATTCACCAGCTTTCCTCCTTTTTGTCCTTGTTGCTGCTTAGCTTTATGGTAAGCTTCCATAAGGATTGATTGTTTCCCTTGCTCACACAACAAAGCTACCGCGGCCTTGAATGCGATAAACTCATTCATCCGCGACATGTCTATCCCGTAATAATCCGGATAACGGACTTGCGGAGAAGAGGATACGATTACTATCTTCTTCGGATGCAGCCTGTCGAGTATGCTGATGATGCTCTGCCGCAAGGTTGTCCCCCGCACAATACTGTCATCTATCACGACCAGATTGTCTTGGTACGGAACAATACTACCATACGTTATATCGTAAACATGGGCAGCCAAATCGTTGCGACTGTTACCCTCTGCGATGAACGTCCGAAGCTTTATATCCTTAATCGCGACCTTCTCGCAACGGATACGCATGGAAAGAATGTTCTCCAGCTCATCTTCCCGAAGCAAGTGGCTGCGGTCGGCTATCCAATCTTTCTTCAATTTATTAAGGTAGGTGTTCAGTCCCTCCTGCATGCCGAAATAGGCGACCTCCGCCGTATTGGGGATAAAAGAGAACACCGTATGGTTCAAATCATTGTCGACAGCTTTCAGAATGGCAGGCACCAGATTCTCGCCCAACCGTTTCCGTTCCTTGTAAATATCTACATCGCTGCCCCGCGAGAAGTAGATACGCTCGAAAGAACATGCAGCATTCTGCAAAGGCTCCACTATCTGACGGGTGGAGACCTCGCCTTCCTTATTGATAAGGAGCGCTTCTCCCCGGTTCAGCTCTTTAATGTCTTCCGTATGAACATTCATCACCGTCTGGATGACCGGGCGCTCGGACGCCAAAACGACGATTTCATCGTCCTGGTAATAAAACGCAGGACGGATACCCCAAGGGTCGCGCACGCTGAACATCTCGCCGCTGCCGGTAATTCCGCAGATAACGAAACCGCCGTCCCACGTAGGAACGCAATACTTCAAAACATTCGACAAGTCAATCCGTTCCTCTATCGCACGGGTAATATCCCTGCCTTGCAAGCCCTCTTCCATGCAAATGTCATAAAGCCGTTCCACTTCACGATCCAGCCGGTGGCCGACCTGCTCCAACATGATGTAAGTGTCCGAATAGCGGCGGGGATGCTGCCCCTTGGCGGTTATCTGCTCAAACACCTCGTCAACATTCGTCAGGTTGAAGTTCCCGCATAACGCCAGGTTCTTCGCCCGCCAATTATTCCGTCGCAAGAAAGGATGAACGTAAGACAACCCCGATTTCCCGGTGGTACTGTACCGCAGATGCCCCATATACAGCTCTCCGGCAAACGGGAGGTTCGCCGTTGCATAGGCTACATCCGACAATTGTTCTGGCGTCAAGTCTTTGTATTTATCATGCACCGAAGCGAATATCTCCGTTATGGCGCCCGTTCCCAGCGCCCTCTCCCGGAACATGTATTCTTCGCCTGCTTCTGCTTCAAGTTTCACGCACGCTAACCCTGCTCCTTCCTGGCCCCGGTTGTGCTGCTTCTCCATCAGCAAGTAGAGTTTGTTGAGTCCGTACATCCATGTGCCGTATTTTTGCTGGTAAAACTCCAACGGTTTCAGCAAACGCACCATAGCGACTCCGCACTCATGCTTCAACGTTTCCATATACTTATTTAAATTGTGCGTACAAAGATAAAGACATATCACGGAATTTTTGCGCAGGGAATCCAAAAAAATATAAGTAGACTTTTATCAGCATTTATGGAGGATAAAAATCAAAATGCACCGTATTCGGGTATTGTTGCTGACAGTCTGACGATTCAGGTACAGTATTCTGCAAGCACCTTTAACAACCCGCTACGAATGTCATTAATATTCCACTCGCAGGTTTCTATAAAGAGTCTCCATAACCATTGACAACAGGATAACATAAATCCATTAAATGCTTTAACAAAAGGTGCAGTTAACACCTAATATAAAGGAGCTTCCGCCCCATTCTTTCAGGAAATCGGAAGTGGCAGTTTGCAGCGACACCGCCAGCCCTCACCTTCGAAAAGGTAAATTTACACATCCGGTTATGCGAAAAACTTCTATATTGAATGAATTTTCTTACCTTTGTAAACTTTTTCACAAAAACAAATATCAGTTATTTAAAACAACATATTTACGACTATGTCAGATTTAAGGTTCAGAGTTGTAGAAGCAGCTTTCAGAAGAAAAGCCGAAGAGGTAGTTTATCCTTCGGAAAGACCCTCTCTTTATTTCGCCAAAAACGTGTTCAACCGAGAGAAAATGCACAAATATCTTCCGGCACAAGCTTACGAAAAACTTATTGACTCCATCGACAACGGAATGCCATTGAGCCGTTCCACCGCCGATGCCATCGCCGCCGGAATGAAGCAATGGGCTATCGACATGGGAGCAACCCACTATACGCACTGGTTCCACCCTCTGACCGAGGGCACGGCTGAAAAGCATGACGCCTTCGTTGAGCCGGACGGTAAAGGCGGAATGATAGAAGAATTCTCCGGAAAACTGTTGATACAACAAGAATCCGACGCGTCGAGTTTCCCCAACGGTGGCATTCGGAATACGTTCGAAGCCCGGGGCTACTCCGCCTGGGACGTCTCTTCGCCGGCGTTCATCGTAGACGACACGCTCTGCATCCCTACGATTTTCATCGCCTACACGGGTGAGTCGCTCGACTACAAAGCGCCCCTTCTGAAGTCGTTGGACGCCGTCAACAAAGCCGCATTGGACGTCTGCCACTATTTCTACCCCGACGTGAAAAAGATATATACCTACCTGGGATGGGAACAGGAATACTTCCTCGTAGACGAAGGGCTGTACGCAGCGCGTCCCGACCTGCTCCTGACCGGGCGTACGCTCATGGGGCACGAAAGCTCGAAGAACCAGCAGCTGGAGGACCACTACTTCGGGGCAATTCCCACCCGCGTGCTGGAATTCATGAAAGAGCTGGAAATAGAAGCCCTGAAACTGGGCATCCCCGTAAAGACACGCCACAACGAAGTGGCGCCGAACCAGTTCGAGCTTGCTCCAATCTACGAAGAGTGCAACTTGGCAAACGACCATAACTTGTTAATCATGGCGCTGATGCGCAAGCTCGCCCGGAAACATGGCTTCCGTGTCCTGTTGCACGAAAAGCCGTTCAAGGGCGTAAATGGTTCCGGCAAACACAACAACTGGTCGTTAGGTACCGACACCGGCATATTGCTAATGGCACCCGGCAAGACTACCGAAGACAACCTGCGCTTCATCACCTTCATCGTGAACGTCTTGATGGCAGTCTACCGCCATAACGGATTGCTGAAGGCAAGTATATCTTCCGCCACCAACGCACACCGGTTGGGCGCAAACGAAGCTCCTCCGGCAATCATCTCAAGCTTCCTCGGAACACAGCTGTCCCTAATCCTCGAACATCTGGAGAACAGCAACTCCGACGACTTGGACATCGCGGGGAAACAAGAGCTGAAACTGAACATCGCACGGATTCCGGAGCTCTTAATTGACAACACCGACCGAAACCGCACATCTCCGTTCGCTTTCACCGGCAACCGTTTCGAATTCCGTGCCGTTGGTTCAGAAGCAAACTGCGCATCCGCTATGTTGGCTCTCAACGCTGCCGTTGCCGAGCAGTTGAAGCTGTTCAAAGCTGAAGTGGATGCAAAAATTGCTGAAGGGAAAGATAAATTCACTGCAATTCTTGACATAATCAGGAAAACCATCAAGGTGTGCAAACCAATCCACTTCGACGGGAACGGTTACAGCGATGAGTGGAAAGAAGAAGCCCGGCGTCGCGGACTTGATTGCGAAACGAGTGTTCCTCTGATTTTCGACAATTACCTCAAACCGGAAAGTATAAAGATGTTTGAATCTACCGGCGTAATGAACAGAAAAGAGTTGAAGGCTCGCAACGAAGTCAAATGGGAAACCTACACAAAGAAAATACAAATAGAAGCCCGCGTGCTAGGTGATTTGGCGATGAACCATATCATTCCGGTGGCTACGAAGTATCAGACATCACTAATCGACAACGTCTATAAAATCAAAGACCTGTTCCCCGCAGAAAAAGCGGCATACCTTTCAAGCAAGAACATGGAACTGATTGAAGAGATTGCGAAATGCACAATCGCCATAAAAGAACAGGTGGACCACATGATAGAAGCACGGAAAGTTGCGAACCGTATAAGCAGCGAACGGGAGAAAGCCATCGCTTACCACGACACGGTTGTTCCTAAACTGGAAGAAATACGGGAATACATCGACAACTTGGAGTTAATCGTCGATAACGAAATGTGGACGCTTCCCAAATACCGGGAACTGCTTTTCATCCGATAAAGGCGGAACCAGGTACGTGAGCCGGGTACGGCAAAGACAGACCGTACAGGCTCCCGCCTGGCTGCAACATTTTCTAACGTTTCCCGGCTATCCCCGGTACAGATTCCCGGATAGCCCATGCTCATAAAAACATCGAATTATGAAAAATCTGTTGGACAAACTAAAAACCAACCACTTCCCCCGCTCCAGTGCATTGGACTTATTAAAATACATTGGCCCGGGATTATTGGTAACTGTTGGTTTTATTGATCCTGGCAATTGGGCAACAAACCTTGCCGCCGGATCCAATTTCGGATACGCCCTGCTTTGGGTTGTCACCTTTTCGTCCATCATGTTGATAATAATCCAGCATAACGTAGCACACCTCGGTATCGTCACCGGATTATGTCTTGCAGAAGCAACAAACAAATACCTCCCTAAGAAGTTAAGCCGCCCGATACTCTCTTCGGCAATGCTGGCTAGTATCTCTACCTCTTTAGCAGAAATTTTAGGTGGTGCGATAGCGTTACGCATGCTATTCGGCATGTCCATAAAAATCGGGGCAATTATAATCACCGTTGCCTGCCTGATTATGCTATTAAGCAATACTTACAGCAAAATCGAGAAATGGATTATCATGTTTGTTTCGATTATCGGATTGTCATTCTTATATGAACTAGCTCTTGTCGATATAGACTGGCATGCCGCTATAACCGGCTGGATAAAGCCATCCTTTCCCGATAATTCAATACTTATTATAATGAGTGTCCTCGGGGCAGTCGTGATGCCACATAATCTGTTCCTCCACTCAGAAATCATTCAAAGCCGGGAATGGAACTTGGAAGACGAACCAATCATAAAGAAGCAGTTGAAATATGAATTTTATGACACTCTCCTATCGATGGTTATCGGCTGGGGTATCAATTCGGCAATGATTCTTCTTTCCGCTTCAACTTTCTTCAAAGAACAAATTCCTGTTGAAGAATTAGACCAAGCGCAACAATTGCTTGTCCCATTAGTCGGCAATAACGCCGGGATAATATTTGCTGCCGCCCTGCTCCTTGCCGGAATATCATCCACAATTACTTCGGGAATCGCCGGTTCTTCGATATTCGCCGGATTTTTCGGCGAAGCATATAACCACAAAGACTTACATTCCAAAATCGGCATCCTGCTCTCTTTCATCCCGGCATTGCTGATTATCTTTATTGTGGGGAATCCATTCCAAGGATTGATTATTTCCCAAATGTTCTTGAGCGTGCAACTGCCCATAACTATCTTCACGCAAGTCTATTTAACTTCGAGCAAACAAGTGATGGGGAAATTCGCAAACAGCCGTTCCACAACAATTTTACTGCTCGTACTGGGAACTATCGTCACCGTTTTAAACATCGCTCTACTTATAAGCTTGTTTATTTAAGAAGACGCATATGGGAACCCAGTTATGATAATTTTTCAGGATTATATTCACGAACAGAAGAAATACATTATATTGCCAACTAAAAAATAATATATAACTTTGCCTTGTAATAAAAAAACATAAAGCAAAAACATTATCTAAAACTTTAAATATGAGCAATATCAACAGCAACAACATAGAAGAGAGCAAGAAAAGTTTGAACTTTATTGAAGCTATGGTCGAAAAAGACTTGACCGAGGGAAAAAACGATGGACGCGTACAAACCCGTTTTCCACCGGAACCGAACGGTTATTTGCATATAGGACATGCAAAAGCCATCTGTTTGGACTTCGGTATAGCAGAACGCTACAACGGCATCTGCAATCTCCGTTTCGACGATACCAATCCTGTTAAAGAAGACATGGAATACATCGATTCCATCATGGAAGATATTCAATGGCTTGGTTACAAATGGCATAATGTTTATTACGCATCCGACTATTTTCAACAGCTATGGGATTTTGCCGTACAATTAATAAAAGAGGGAAAAGCTTACATCGACGAACAAAGCTCTGAATTAATAGCCCAGCAAAAAGGAACTCCTACGCAGCCAGGTATCAACAGCCCGTACAGGGACCGTCCTGTTGAGGAAAATCTTGCCCTCTTCAATAAAATGAACAGTGGAGAAGCAGAGGAAGGATCGATGGTCTTACGAGCAAAGATTGACATGTCCCATCCGAACATGCATTTCCGTGACCCGATTATATACAGAATCATAAAGACACCCCATCATCGTACCGGAGACAAATGGAAAGCCTATCCGATGTACGATTTCGCACATGGGCAAAGCGACTTTTTCGAAGGCGTGACACATTCGTTATGCACATTGGAATTTGTTGTACACCGTCCTTTATATGACTTGTTCATCGATTGGCTGAAAGAAGGCAAAGATTTGGAAGACCACCGTCCGAGACAAACGGAATTCAACAAACTGAACCTAAGTTATACATTGATGAGTAAACGCAATTTACTTATCCTTGTACAAGAAGGATTGGTCAACAATTGGGATGATCCGCGTATGCCGACCATTTGCGGATTCCGCCGCAGAGGTTATTCCCCCGAATCCATCCACAAATTCATCAATAAGATAGGATATACAACATACGATGCGTTGAACGAAATCGAATTGCTGGAAAGCGCTGCGAGAGAAGACTTGAATACACGAGCCACACGGGTCGCAGCAGTTCTTAACCCGCTAAAACTGACGATTACGAATTATCCGGAAGGCAAAGTTGAAGAGATGGAAGCCATAAACAATCCGGAAGATTCCACTGCCGGCACACACACTATCGAGTTCAGCCGTGACCTCTGGATTGAACGTGACGACTTTCTGGAAGATGCTCCGAAGAAATACTTCAGGATGACCCCCGGACAGGAAGTCCGTCTGAAAAACGCTTATATTGTCAAATGCACAGGATGCAGGAAAGATGAAAACGGGGAAGTCGTTGAAGTCTTCGCAGAATATGATCCGAACACTAAAAGCGGCATGCCCGAAAGCAACCGGAAAGTAAAAGGAACACTGCATTGGGTAAGTTGCGGACACTGCCTAAAAGCAGAAGTCAGGTTATACGACCGTCTATGGAAAGTAGAAAACCCACGGGATGAAATGGCTAAAATCCGCGAATCAAAGAATTGTTCGGCATTGGAAGCCATGAAAGAAATCATCAATCCAGACTCACTGACAACGCTGACAAATTGTTACGTCGAGAAATATCTGGCGGAAGCCAAACCTTTCGACTATCTGCAATTCCAACGTATCGGGTATTTCAATGTCGACAAAGACTCTACTCCCGAAAAGTTAATCTTTAACCGTACAGTATCACTAAAAGACACATGGAGCAAAGTTAAAGGCAAAGAGCATTAAAGAATGAAACAAGATTATATAAACAATCTATTCAACCGGTTCATGTCTGCCTACAGCAGAAACAAAGAAGTTTACTTCGATGCTGACGAAATTGAATCGCTTCTTGAATATTTTGAAGAAAATGAAGATTACACCTATTATCCTGAAGTTTTAAACTTAGGGCTAAAACTTCATCCGCACAGTACCGAACTGCAAATCATGCGAGGAAAATGGTATCTTTACAACGAACAATATTCAAAAGCACTGAAGAGCGTCGAGCATATTACGGACAAAGACAACGACGACCTGGATATGTTGCGACTGGATTGTTATACGGCTCTCAATGATTTCCCAAACGCTTTCATATATATCAACAATCTTTTTTCATACAAATCCGAATATCTGGAAGACGCCGTAATAAATTTGGCAGAAGCCTTGGGCGATTCCGGATATCTTAAGACTTCGGCAAAAATACTTCAAAAAGGGCTGGAACTTTATCCTCAGAATTCCGAATTTCTGGAAGAACTTATTTATGATTATGAATCGCTAAATCTGTACGAAAAAGCCATACAATGCTACCAGAAATTGATAGAATTGAATCCGTATAGCATTTCTTACTGGTTCAATTTAGGACGGATGTATTCTATCATTGAGGAATACGACAAGGCAATTGAAGCTTTCGATTTTGCACTGACCTGTGACCCGACAAACAATGAAGTAAAAATCCTGAAAGCGTACTGCCATTACATGAATGAAAATTACGAAATCGCAGCAAACTATTACAAACAACTGATTTCTGACAAGGAAAGCGAGAATAGAATCACTCCGCTATTGGCTGAATGCCATATCAAAATGGAGAATTATGAAGACGGTTACCAACTGCTTAAACCCATCTTTGATGCAGAGCATTCCCAATTCGAGGCATCATTTTACATTGATTTCGCACGTTGCTGCATAGAAACCGAAAGAGACAAGGAAGCTTTCCTTGTGCTTGAAGAAGCCTATTCTTTCTATCCGGATAACCTGCAAATCATCTCTATGATGGCAATCATCAGCCATTCAAATGGAAAAGAAGACGATGCCTTGGATTTGGCATTTAAACTGTTCGACAAGATAAAGGATATAAACCTGAAAAAGAACGATACATCCAAATTGCTGGAGATAGCGCAGACCTACCATAAGATAGGCGATAACGAAAAAGCAATTGAATATTACAAAGAAGTTCTCAAAAAAAATCCAAATACGCCTTTGATTCACTTTTATATGGCAATAGCGTACCTGATTATTGGAAACATGCAACAATTCAAAGCGCATTTGGTTCAAATAGAATCAGAAAGCGGTGTAATGCAGCAGTTGAATGAATTTGGGATTTTCAAATACAAAAAAATTTCCGATATAAAAAAAAGAGATATTTTTACCCGAAAATACATAAAGCTGAAATCATTGTCGGACGAGTACCTGACAAATAAAAAGAACAAGAACTAATACATTTTCTTACATTCATGAAGCGGTCTGCAAAAAATTATGGGATGCTGGTTTTAAAAGGAATCGGAATGGGAGCAGCCGATGTCGTTCCCGGCGTTTCCGGAGGGACCATTGCATTTATTGTCGGCATCTATGAGGAACTTCTCGATTCCATCAAAAGCATCAACCCGACGAATATCAAGCTTTTATTAAAAGGACAGTTCAAAGCATTCTGGGAAGCCATAAATGCAAATTTTTTATTATCCATTGTTTGTGGCATTGGAATCAGCATTTTTTCCCTGGCCGAACTGATTACATATTTATTGGAGCACCACCCCATTTTGGTTTGGTCATTCTTTTTCGGATTGGTTCTCGCATCAACATGGTTCGTTTCCAAAGACATCAAAAAATGGAATTGGAAAAGCATTTCCAGCTACATCGCAGGTATTGTCATAGCCTATTATATAACTATCGCAACACCTGCAAGCACACCTACCAACTTGGCATTTATCTTTTTATGCGGTGTCATAGCCATCTGCGCGATGATTCTGCCCGGCATTTCCGGAAGCTTCATATTGGTTTTGTTAGGCAAATACTTCTACATCATGGAAGCCGTAAAGAATTTGGATTTCCTGATTCTTATCGTATTCGCATGCGGGGCCATTATCGGAATTACTTCGTTCTCGCGCGTCTTGTCTTATGCCCTAAAGAACTGGCACGATGTAACCATATCTGTCCTTGCAGGGTTCATGCTAGGTTCACTCAATAAAGTATGGCCTTGGAAAGAATGTATTGAGACGTACACGGACAGTAAAGGGAACATACAACCGCTTATCGAGCACAACATACTTCCGGACCAGTTGGTTCCAGAAGCAATCGCATTGGCTTTCCTGGGATTTGCCATTGTCTACGTCCTCGAAAAGATTTCAATGAAAAAAAGTAATTAGGCAACAACATTAAAAGACCTTATATAACATGATTAACAAGATTTTCACAATAATACTGACCATCCTGTTTCTAATCCCTTCCCCATTTGCTCAAGGCGAAAACAAAAAAACGGAAAAATGGGGAATCATCAGCTTATGCTCTGTATATTTACGCAGGACACCGAGCCATGCTTCTGAAATAACAACGCAGGCACTGATGGGAACACCCGTCAATATTCTGGAAAAGAGCAAGAACGGCTGGTTCCATATACAGCTTCCTGACGGGTATGAATGCCATGTCCATCCTGAATCCATCGCAATAAAATCCGAAAAAGCCATGGATAAATGGAAATCTTCGGAAAGATATATCTACACAGCCCACCAAGGATTTGTATATGCGAAAGCTGAAAAAGGAGCAATGCCCATATCCGACATGGTCATCGGATGTATCGTAGAAAAAGCTGGAAAAGCCAAAGGGAAATATATACCTGTCAAGCTTCCCGATGGAAGAAAAGGATTTGTGCATAAAAAGGAAGTAGAAAAACTCAGCGTATGGTGCCAAAAAGAGCCCAACATCAACAAAATGCTGCACACGGCAAAAATGATGCTCGGTTCAGCATATTTTTGGGGTGGCACAAGCATAAAAGGATGCGACTGTTCGGGATTGTCTAAAATCGTGTATTACGCTGGAGGTATTATCTTAAGGAGAGATGCCGACATGCAAGCCGAAACCGGGGAACCTATCCCTGTCGGAGATTATAAAAAATACAGAAAAGGAGATCTGCTCTTCTTCGGCAACGACAAAGAACACATCACCCATGTCGCCATATACATAGATAACGGTAAATTCATCCACTCCTCCGGACGCGTAAGGTACAACAGCCTGAATTCGGATGCCGATGATTTCTACGAGCTATCCCCGGTGTGTGTAAGCAGGATTCTGACCCGTTTAGATACAAACGGAATCACTACCGTAAAAATGCACCCTTGGTACTTCAAATAAAAACGTTATGGACAGACGAACTTTCATTCATGGGTTAGGAACGGCAATCGCTGCTTCCACGGTTACAACAAGCATCTCTTCATGCTCCGGAGAGAAACAACAAAAAGAGCCAAGATATGCAGGAAACAAATTAAAACTTTCATTTCAGCCATACGAACTGGAACTCCGGCATGCATTCAACCTTGCCAAATCATCGCGAACAAAAACGCCTGGTGTCCAAGTCCGTATCGAATACGACGGCATCACCGGCTATGGAGAAGCGTCCATGCCACCTTACCTCGGGGAATCCACAGAATCGGTCTGCCGATTTCTGAACGAAGTGGACTTGGCGCAATTCACCGACCCTTTCAGGTTAGAAGATATTTTAGACTACGTTGACCACGTCGCCCCGGACAATCGTGCGGCAAAAGCTTCTATTGACATTGCATTGCACGATTTAATTGGAAAAATCATTCGGCAGCCTTGGTATAAAATCTGGGGGCTGTCTCCAGAGAAAGCGCCCAACATCTCTTTCACAATCGGAATCGATTCGGAAGAAGTCGTACGGGAAAAAGTAAGGGAAGCAGAGCCATATAAAATACTGAAAGTCAAAATGGGTTTAGACAGGGACAAGGAAACCATTGAGACCATTCGTTCGATGACAGATCGCCCAATATTCGTAGACGTAAACCAGGGATGGAACAAAAAAGAGCACGCATTGGAAATGATTCATTGGCTTGCAGAACGGAAATGCCTGCTGGTAGAGCAACCACTCCCGAAAGAGATGGTCGATGAAATGGCATGGCTGAAAGAGAGAAGCCCGCTTCCCCTCATCGCCGATGAGTTTTTACAACGCCTGCCCGACGTGGTCCGGGCAAAAGACCTGTATGATGGCATCAATATCAAGTTAATGAAATGCACCGGGATGCATGAAGCCTACCAGATGGTTTCCGCAGCAAGGGCATTGGGCTTGAAATTAATGATTGGATGTATGACAGAAACCTCCTGTGCCATCTCGGCGGCAGCGCAATTATCACCACTGATGGATTGGGCGGATCTGGACGGTAACTTGCTAATTACCAATGATTGTTTCGAAGGAGCAAAGATAGTAGACGGACAAATACGGATTCCCGACCGGCCAGGGATTGGAGTCATTCCCCTCTGACGAATCACAGGCAATGTAAAGAAAATAGTATGTCAAGGCATTAATTATAAAAAATAATTTCTACTTTTGGATTGAAAAAACAGTAAGACTTAATAGCGATAAAATGGCAAAATTTAAAGGAAGTGTTGTTGTTGATACCGAACGCTGCAAAGGCTGCAACTTGTGCGTTGTCGCTTGTCCGAGCGATGTTTTGGAATTGCACCCGAGGGAAGTTAACAACAAAGGATATCATTATGTATATATGAAGAATCCGGATTCGTGCATAGGATGCGCCAGTTGCGGTTATGTTTGTCCGGACGGATGTCTAAGCATATATAAAATCAAGAAAGATTAGAATTATGGATGAAGAAATACGATTAATGAAAGGTAACGAAGCCATAGCCCATGCAGCTATCCGTTACGGAGCCGACGGCTATTTCGGTTACCCGATAACCCCCCAATCGGAAATATTGGAGACATTAATGGCTGAAATGCCATGGGAAAAAACCGGAATGGTTGTTTTGCAGGCAGAGAGCGAAGTTGCCGCTATAAATATGGTATATGGCGGAGCCGGAACCGGAAAGAAAGTAATGACATCATCGTCGAGTCCGGGCGTCAGTCTAAAACAAGAAGGGATTTCATACATAGCCGGTGCTGAACTTCCGTGCCTTATCGTAAACGTCATGCGCGGAGGTCCGGGATTAGGCACAATCCAACCCAGTCAGGCTGACTATTTCCAAACCGTCAAAGGGGGAGGTCACGGTGACTACCGCCTGATAACCTTGGCACCGTCATCGGTTCAAGAAATGGCAGACTTTGTAGGGTTAGGATTCGACTTGGCATTCAAATACCGCAATCCAGCAATCATATTGGCGGATGGGATTATCGGCCAAATGATGGAAAAAGTTGTCTTACCACCATTTCACCCACGCCGTACGGAAGAAGAAATTGTAAAAGAATGCCCATGGGCAACGCAAGGGAAAACCTCAAACAGAAAGCCGAACATCATCACGTCTCTGGAGTTGGATCCGGCGATTATGGAAGAAAACAACTTACGTTTTCAAGCAAAATACAAACGCATTGAAGAAAATGAGGTGCGTTACGAAGAATACATGTGCGATGATGCCGAATTCTTGTTAGTCGCTTTTGGCTCTTCAGCCCGTATATGTTTGAAAGTGGTTGAGAATGCACGTAAAGAAGGCTTGAAAGTCGGTTTGTTGCGTCCTATAACTTTATGGCCTTTTCCTAAACTGATACTTCAAAAATATGCAGGTCAGGTAAAAGGAATCCTGTCTGTTGAACTGAATGCAGGACAGATGGTTGAAGATATACGGCTTGCTGTCAACGGAAAAGTCAAGGTAGAGCACTTTGGGCGCTTAGGCGGCATCGTATTTACCCCCGACGAAGTTCTGGAAGCTTTAAAAAACAAAATCATAAAGTAAGATGATCAAACGAGGAAGCAAAATAGATGAACTCCTGACTTTAATATTCATGTTATTGGCAATAGCATGTATTGTCTGCTTTTTTGCCGTGCCGTCAAAGCATGTTCTTTGTTTAGGATTGGGAGGAGCAGCTATCGTCCTGAGGATTATCCAGTATATATTACGATTTGTATAGCGCAAGCCATACACCAAATTCGAGTTTTATGGAAGAGAATGAAATAATAAAATCTGAAAATCTGGTTTATACGAAACCACGTCTGATGAATGACAACCCGATGCACTACTGCCCGGGATGTAGTCATGGAGTCATTCATAAACTAATCGCAGAAGTTGTCGAAGAATTAGGTTTGGAAGAAAAAACCATAGGCATATCCCCTGTGGGATGTGCAGTATTTGCGTACAATTATATTGATATCGACTGGATTGAAGCCGCCCACGGACGTGCCCCTGCTATTGCCACGGCAGTAAAAAGGCTTAATCCCTCCAAAATGGTTTTTACATACCAGGGAGACGGCGACCTTGCAGCCATCGGTACTGCAGAAACCATACACGCAGCAAACAGAGGTGAAAATATCGTTATAATATTTGTCAACAATGCCATTTATGGAATGACCGGCGGACAAATGGCTCCGACAACCCTCGAAGGAATGCCTACATCAACATGTCCCTACGGCAGAAACATTGCTTTAAACGGATATCCACTGAAAATAAGCAACCTGCTGGCGCAATTGGATGGAACTTGCTTGGTGACGCGCCAGAGCGTACAAAATGCCGCAGCCGTAAAAAAAGCAAAAAAGGCGTTGAAGAAGGCATTCGAGAATGCTATGAACGGCAAAGGAACATCGGTAGTGGAATTTGTGTCGACTTGTTCGTCCGGCTGGAAGATGACTCCGGAAAAAGCAAATAAATGGATGGAGGAAAACATGTTCCCATTCTACCCGTTAGGGGATTTAAAAAACATAGATTAAACAGAACGCGATATGAAATACGAAATAATTATAGCCGGATTCGGAGGACAAGGTGTCCTTTCCATGGGTAAGATACTTGCATATTCCGGACTGATGGAAGGCAAAGAAGTCAGTTGGATGCCGTCATACGGGCCGGAGCAGCGGGGCGGTACAGCAAATGTCACGGTTATTTTAAGTGACGAACGAATCAGTTCGCCCGTTTTAAACGAATACGATATTGCCATCGTATTGAACCAGCCCTCTTTGGATAAATTTGAAGACAAAGTAAAAAGCGGCGGGATTCTTATATACGACAGCTACGGAATCCATACAGAAATAAAGCGCAAAGACATCAGCGTTTACCGGGTAGATGCGATGGATGCTGCAACCGAGATGAAAAATGAAAAGGCTTTCAATATGCTTATCTTGGGCGGATTATTGAAAATCGTTCCAATGGTAAAACTTGAAAACGTCTTGTTGGGGCTGAAAAAGTCCCTTCCTGAACGTCATCACAAACTGATTCCAATGAACGAAGCCGCTATAAAAAAAGGAATGGAAATTATAGAGAAAGTAGACTGATTCTTATACATCCAAATAAAAAGTTGAGTTCTAAAAAAGGAATTCAACTTTTTATTTTTAGAAATGGGCTCAAAACCGATTCTCCCCTTCTCAAAAAATAAAACATTTGCAAAGAGAAAATAAAAAGAGATTCTCTTTCTTTCTCCAAATATCCTTTTATTGTAACTTTGCAATCCATGAGATATTACCTTTATATATTATTATTGTTCTTAGGAATTTCAAGTGTTTGCTTTGCACAAAATACGATTAGGACGGGAGAACGAGACGGCTCTTCTTTCACTCGTGGCTCCGGCAGGAGCAATAGTTTGGTTGACAGCGCACTCCTTGCGATGAAAGCCGACAGCATCCGACTTCGGGAAATACGTATCCAGGCAAAAAGACTGACTCCATATCTCGGAGATCCCTATTTGGCTCCAATGGATACAAACAGGCTAAACACTGCCAACAACACCTTGGCAGAAGCCCGTTCTACAGCACTAAGCTACTTAGCCAATTTAGGAGCAGCTTCACAGTCAAGAATTTTTTCTGAAAGGAAAGAATCCTCCGATTTCATCTTCAAAGATGTACTGGAAAACTACATTGTCTCCCCGGAAACCGCTTTGTTTTACGATACCCGGTCGCCTTACACTCAAGTCCTTTACACAATGGGAGGAAGCAGCCAAGCAAAAGAAGAACAGTTTAAAGGAGTTTTAACCTTAAACTTTGGAAAAAAAATCAATGTCGGAGGTGACTTCGACTACATTTACTCCCGAGGACACTACAATTCAAACAGCAACAAATCCATTATGGGACGGATATTCGGCAGCTACAATTCCGACAAATACAACTTAAACAGTTATGTCAGCTTTTACCGTTACACAGGCTTTGAAAACGGCGGCTTAACCAATGACTTGTACATCACACGGCCGGATGATTTTATCGACGGGCGGAGACCGGAAGACCCGAAAGCCTTTCCCGTAAGATTCACCGACGTCACCAACCGATTGAAAAACAACCAGTTTTTTTTAACTCACCGCTATAATTTAGGTTTTTACAAAGAGACTGACGAATTTGATGCGGAAGGAAATCCCAAAGAGGTATTTATTCCTGTCTCCAGCATTATCCATACTTTCGAATACGAAGGGAACAACCGTAACTACCGATACATGGATGGTAAAGGTGCTTATACCACCGAATTAGATACCTGCTACAACCAAACATTCGGTACCGATTCTATTCTGGACGACTGGATGTACAGCTCTACAATAAAAAACACCATCGGTCTGGCACTGAGGGAAGGATTCCAAAGTTGGGCCAAATTCGGTCTGACAGCTTTCCTCCGTTTGGAAAACCGGAAATTCCGTTTTTATGATGAATCCATGCTGGAACAACATCCGGCAAACGACGGCATTCCCGATACGACCTTTACAACATACAAGGAATTTTCCGCCTACATTGGAGCAGAGTTGTCGAAAAGGCAAGGAAGCGTCCTTACTTACAATGCCCGAGGTGAGTTGTGTGTCATAGGTGATGATATTGGAGAGTTCCGCATCTCGGGAGAATTAAATACAAAGTTCAAACTGTTGAAAAAAGATGCTTCCATCCGTGCATACGGATACATCAACAACATTACTCCTGCCTTTTACATGCGGCACAACCACTCCCGGTATTTTTGGTGGGATAATTCCAATTTCAATTTCATACAGCAATTCCATGCCGGAGCCGATATTAATATCGAATCCACAGAAACAACGCTGTCTGCCGGACTGACCAGCGTACAGAATTATACCTATTTCGGGGAAAACGGCTACCCTATACAAGCCGATAAAAACATTCAGGTAATATCTGCCAAGATAAAACAGGATTTCCACTATCGGGCGTTAGGCTGGGAAAATGAAGCCGTATATCAATTGAGCAGCGACAAAGAGATCCTTCCCCTACCCTCTCTCAGCCTAAAAACAAATCTATATGTAGCATTCAAACTCGCTAAGGTAATGACCGTTCAACTTGGGGCAGAAGCCTATTATTATACAGCTTATCGTGCTCCATACTATGAACCGGCTACTCAACAATTTATCAACCAAAGTGAAGTTAAAATAGGAAATTCACCTTTAATCAATGCCTATATGAATTGCCACTTAAAGCAAGCACGTTTCTTTCTAATGGCATACAATATCGGAAGCCAGATTATTTCTCCCAATTACTTTTCAGCGGCGCACTATCCACTAAATCCAATGTATCTGAAACTGGGCATAGCCGTAACATTTAAAAACTAAGAAAATGAAATCAAAGAAATTGATGATCGTATATATCGTGATGCTTATAATTGTAGTTGCAATTATGGTCATCAATAAAAATCATAAACCGGTCGCAATCCAAGATAGAGATTATCCGGAAATCCGGAAAGAGGGGATTTTACACCTGGAAACAGAATATAGCCAGGCAGGGTATTATGTATCAGAGGATACAATCCAAGGATTCCACTACGAATTAGGGCAAGCCATTGCCAAAGTTTCCGGATTGGAAGTCCAAATCCATTTGGAAATGAACTTGTCAAAGAGTTTCCAACACCTCAACAATAACCAATGCGATATAATCGCTCGTAACATTCCTATCACTTCCGAATTAAAAGAAAATTATCTCTTTACGGATCCTATCGTACTCAATAAACAAGTTCTGGTTCAAAGGAAAGACAGCACCGGAACAATTCTCCGCAACCAACTTGAATTGGCTCAGAAAAAATTGTATGTTCCGGAGGATTCCCCTGCACTATTGCGTCTGAAAAATTTGCAACAAGAAATAGGAGATACGATTTACATCCAAGAAAATGAAACTTATTCCTCAGAACAATTGATAATGATGGTTGCCAATGGGGATATTGACTACGCTGTGTGCGACCATCAAATAGCCGAAACTCTGAAAAATCAATTTCCAAACATAGATACAGAAACAGATATCAGTTTCACCCAGCTACAAGCTTGGGTTATCCGAAAAAACTCTCCAGCCTTATTAGACAGTCTGAATTCTTGGATAAGGCAAATAAAGGAAAGTGGAACGTTCGACAAGATATACAAGTCATACTATAAACAATAATTCAAGGAACAATCCTTTTATTCATAACAACAGTCACTATGAGATTCGACGAATTAGATTTAGAAGATAACATATTGGACGGATTGGATGCTATGAACTTCCAAGAGACTACTCCGGTTCAGGAGCAAACTATTCCACATATATTGGCAGGCAGGGATATTATTGCCTGTGCTCAAACGGGAACCGGGAAGACGGCTGCATATGTACTCCCAATCATCAACGAAATAGGAAAAGGGTTATATCCGGATAATGCAGTAAATGCCATAATCATGGCGCCGACAAGAGAACTTGCCCAACAGATAGACCAACAGATTCAAGGTTTTTCATATTTTGTCCCAGTCTCTGCCGTAGCCATCTACGGTGGTACAGACGGTATTGTCTGGGAACAACAACGCAGAGGGTTGGAAATGGGTGCAGATATTGTTATCGCAACACCGGGACGGCTCATTTCCCATATACAAACCGGAGGTGTCGACTTGTCCAAAGCATCTTTCTTTGTTTTGGATGAAGCAGACCGGATGTTGGATATGGGGTTTTATGATGACATAATGAAGATTTATACACTTCTCCCTAAAGATTGCCAGACTATCATGTTCTCTGCAACAATGCCCCCTAAAATACATACGCTCGCACAATCAATCCTTAAAGATCCGGTTGAAATTAAAATCGCGATTTCACGTCCTCCGGAAAGCATTATGCAAACGGCTTACATCTGCTACGACATGCAGAAAATGGCAATCTTAAAAGATTTATTTACCAAAAGCCACCCGAAACGGGTGATTATATTCTCATCATCCAAACTTAAAGTCCGGGATTTATCCCTCTCCCTAAAGAAAAAGAACTTCAATGTTGCAGCAATGCACTCCGATTTGGAACAAGCCAAACGAGAAGAGGTCATGAGGGAATTTAAGAATGGCAATATAGATATATTGGTAGCAACCGACGTTGTTGCACGAGGAATCGATATAAATGATATAAGTTTAGTCATAAACTTCGACATACCTCATGACCCGGAGGATTATATCCACCGGATTGGACGAACAGCCCGGGGATTGAACGACAGAGGGCTGGCAATCACGTTCGTTAGTCCGGAAGAACAATATGCTTTCAAAAAGATAGAAGACTTTTTGGGCAAAACAATTTATAAAATTCCTATCCCAAAAGAATTTGGAGATGTACCCGCATACAATCCCGAAAAATTCAAACCAAGGCATGGAGGGAAAAAGTTCCAGCGGAAAAGAACTTCAAAACACAAATAACCCATTGACGAAATCATGTTCCGTCACCTTCTGAAAAAAAACGCCATCATCCCCATAATATTATTCTTTCTATTTCCATTACAAATATGGGGGATAGATGGTACTGGAATGACTTTTCAAATAGGTGTAGAAAAAACATTGTATAAAAATCTCGGAATATACCTATCCGAAGATATCCGACCTACCCGAAATTTTAAAGAGATGGGGTGGTTTCTATTTACTGCCGAATTAAATTACAAAATAACACCCCATCTCAAAGTTGGAGCCGCTTATATGAATTTGGCACGAAGCGGGCAAGCCGACCAATTACGAAACCGCTATTATATATATGTATCCGGGAACTACTCTTCCGGGGAATTATCCATATCCCTCCGCGAGCGGTTTCAAGGAACCTACCGGGCAAAAAAAGAAGGGAATCCGACCAATTATTTACGCTCCATGCTAAAAGTTTCTTATAATGCAGGAAGGTTTATCCCTTTTGCCTATATAGAGCCTTTCAACCGAGCCGGCTCCAATCATCGGTTTCATACCGATAAAATCCGTTTTTCAGCCGGAACAGATATCAAAATAACAGGACAGCATTACCTACAAATCTATTATCGGTACCACATTTTCAACGGTGTATACGACCCCATTAACTATCAAAATTCTTTTGCCCTTTGCTACTTCTTCCATTTCTAACGGAATTTTTGTAATTTTGCCGCCCTGAGTGCTTGATTAACCTCGTAAAAAACAAGAATTATATGCAAAAGAAAGTATCTGTACTATTCATGCTACTGGGTATTCTTTTCAATATCTGTTTAGTAGCGTCAAATCTTCTCGAGACAAAAGTTATATCGTTATTCGGCATCACCGCCACCGCCGGATTAATCGTGTTCCCGATTTCTTACATAATAAACGATTGCATTGCAGAAATCTGGGGTTTTCGGAAAGCCAGGCTTATTATCTGGTGCGGATTTTTATCAAATTTTTTGATAATCGCTTTCGGGAAAATCGCAATACAATTGCCAGCCGCTCCGTTTTGGCAGCATGAAGAAAGTTTTAATTTTGTTTTTGGCTTAGCCCCACGGGTAGCTGTGGCAAGTCTCATCGCATTTCTTTTCGGCTCTTTCCTCAACGCTTACGTGATGAGCAAGATGAAAATTGCGACAAATGGAAAATATTTCTCCCTTCGTGCAATCGTTTCAACACTTGCCGGAGAGAGTATCGACTCCCTCATATTCTTCCCTATCGCATTCATCGGGCTTATTCCAACCCATGAAATGCTGCTGATGATTATTACACAAGCAGGTTTAAAGTCTTTATATGAGCTTATCATTCTACCGGTGACCGTCCGTGTAGTAAAATACATAAAGCAGGTTGAAAACAGTGATGTATATGATACAAACACATCCTTCAACATTCTAAAAATAAAAGATTTCTGATTTTCAGAAATCTTTTATTTTTTCCATTCACACAATTCGGCTTGATTCTAAAATTGGAAATAAATGAACGGCTGGACTCCTGCACTCTTCAATTGAACAACAAGTAAAATAACTACGGCAAGCAGAGCGGCCTGGACAACTAACGGACTGTTTGTAACAAACAGCTGAAGCCGCTTCTCAAATTTCCCGGGAATAAAGTGAGACAAATAGCCGATAACCATCAAAATAACGACACCTTTATAGCCGGAAACAAATTGCACAAACATCTCCGGATGGAAATTTGTAAAAATCTGGCTCAACATTTCCGATACAGTCTGCATTGAATCCGCACGGAACAAAATCCATCCGAAACAAACCAAATGGAACGTCAAAAAACATCCGAGAATCCGGCGCGACAATCCCATCTCTGCACCGACTTTTTTGAAACTTTTAAAACGCGACATAATAAATTTGTGCACCGCCAAGGAAACTCCGTGAAGCGCACCCCACAAAATGAAATTAACAGCGGCACCGTGCCATAAACCTCCCAAAAGCATTGTAATCATTAAATTCACATACGTCCGCTTTTGTCCTTTCCTGTTTCCACCCAAAGAGATATATAAATAATCTTTCAACCAAGAAGAAAGGGAAATATGCCACCGCCGCCAAAATTCAGTAATTGTAGCTGATTGGTAAGGTGAATCAAAATTGATATTAAAACGAAATCCTAATAAAAGCGCAATACCGATTGCCATATCTGAATAACCGGAGAAATCGCAATATATTTGTAATGTATAGCCGTAAACTCCCAACAAATTTTCAATCCCCGTATAAAGAAGCGGAGCATCAAATACCCGGTCTACAAAATTCAAGCTTATAT
This sequence comes from uncultured Parabacteroides sp., assembly GCA_944325355.1. GTDB lineage: Bacteria > Bacteroidota > Bacteroidia > Bacteroidales > Tannerellaceae > Parabacteroides. Next base: position 24,258 of record CALUZS010000006.1, on the reverse strand, counting down.
AATCGGAAATAACCGTTTTCTTTATCAATCCGCAAATTATAAGGAAAATGCCCTCTCCGAATTCCGCTTTTCCAACAAATGGAGCACGATAAATCTGAGGGATAAAATCACGTGCCCGGACAATTGGCCCTGCCACCAATTGAGGGAAGAAAGAGACATAGAATAGATAATCAATCCACCTGTGCAATGGCTGTATCCTGCCACGGTAAACATCGATAACATAACTGATACTTTGGAACGTGAAAAAGGAAATTCCTACCGGAAGGAATATATCCCATGGCTCAAAAGTAACCGATTCCATTGGAACACTCCCCAGCCAGCTACCAATACTTTTGATTAAGGAAGTCACCGATTCACAAATAAAATTGAAATATTTGAAATACGCCAGCATTCCCAAATTAATGCACAGGCTCAATGTAACCCACAACTTACGAAAGCGGATTGTTGTTGCCCGGCTCAGAGCTAAAGCTATCAAAAAATCGGATGTCGCTGTAAAAACGAGCAATCCAAACCAAACGCCACTGCTCTTATAATAAAAATAGAGAGAGAAGAGTGTGACATATATAATCCGCGCCAACAGATGTTTCCGCAACGCATAATAAAAAACGAAAAATCCGATGAATAAAAAGAAGAACAGCCCACTGCTAAACAACATCGGTGCATCCGAATGGTAAACCAATACCGATTCCAATTTCTCCAAAGAAAGATTTGAAAACATCAGGGAGATTTTATCTTGTATGTCCAAAAGCATATTACTTTATTCTGTTTGTCTTACACATTAATTATTCTTATAGATTGAGAGCATATATTCTTTCATCAAAGCCCTGAACAGCAGTTTTCCCTGTTCCCGATACCCCTCTGTCGTAAAATGCAGATAGTCTTTTCCCATCAAACCGTCATCTCTCCATTTTTCGCAAGAGTTTTTTCCTCCGGTTGCCGTAAAAAGATCCCAACATGCAAGATTTTGCTTTTCCGCTACACTTTTTATCGTTGAAGCGACCAATTCGATATTAGAATTTCTCACATACAATCGCTTTTTATTTACATACTTGCGTTTAAAACACTCCGGAGGTGTTGTCAACAAGATTGCTGTGTTCGGCATATATTTTTTTACTAAATCCAAAAAACTCTCTATCTGCCTGGAAAACTCCCCTGTCCGGAAATTACGGCCAAAACTTTCATTCGTTCCCATCGAGATTATCAGTAATGACGGTTTCAACAAAGAAAGTTGCCATACAAACTGTTCTTTCGTATAATTAACAAACATACCTCCATTACAGCCTATGGCATGGTACAAGACTCCACGATGACCATTCTCAAGCGAGAATCCGTAATAAACATTCCGAAACTCTGATGACGGCAACAAAACATCACTTCCTATTTTTCTCCGCGTACTATGCAATGTAAAAGTATCCGTCTTTTGAGACAACAAAAATGTGTCGGCAACAAAATTCATCGACAAATGGGAAGAATCCCGATGTATGGCAGTAATTTCCTTATATGGAGACGCAGGCAACATCGGCATGGACGTTGCTGCCCGGTACTGCACTACTTTATTAAAACCGTATCCTCGCCCATTCCTGGGTGTGACAATGACATCGAAATCCACCGACGGAGAAGTCGTTTCCAATCCCATTCCGCCCAGCCCCCATGGTGCACGGGGCTTAGCTTGCGTACAACGGCCCACCGACCATTTCTTTATTGATGAAGAAATCACATAATCATCCGGCTCATTTGTCTTACTAATCTTAAGCGGAGCAATCCAGCCACGTCCGGCGCAACCAAAAGCAGCTTGCATCAGACGCATAATCTCTCCGCTATAATAACCTGCCTGTATATGGGAATCTCCAAGATGGACTATATTTACCACAGTATCTTGTCCGTTCCTCAGTTTCTCCAATTCTGAAAAAAAGGCATCCAGCCCATGACTTTCCGATAACGTATCAGCATCTGCTCCAACCAATATTCCAGGTTTTACAGAAGGCAATATAATAGAAACGTCACCAGGTTCTACCTTAAGTTGTTTAGCCGGCGCTGATACCGAAAACAGAGCCACAACAATCAGGCTACATTTGCCCAGCCATTTTTTCATCAACTTCATCATAAAATTCTTTTTCTTTCATCAATGCGTCAAACAATACACGGGCAATTTCCCTTCCTCCCCGAAAACTTACATGTGTATAATCCTTACTCGCCCAATTGTTTTTCACAAAACGGACAATGCTATTCTCTCCACCCATGGCTCCGAACGTATTCCAAAAAGCGATTTTTGTTTTACGAGCCACTTGCCGTTGCGTATTCAGCAAAGCCAACACAGCCGGCATCGTCTCAAAACGTCCGTCTATCTGTTGTCCTCGGTCTGATACACCCAACAACAGAACATCAGCCTCCGGAAAACAATTCTGTATATGGCGAATCACATTCACCATCTTTTGCGCATACCAACCGTATTGTAACAAGCCCTCGCTTGCTACATTCAAGCCATACTGCAAAATAATTAAATCATAAGGGCGCACAGCTGCCAAGTCCCGGCAAAGAAGTGAATCAATCCGTTGCATGACTATGCCGGAATTTCCCCGCAAAGAGAAATTGTCGACAACGATTCCCTCATTATCTTCCATTGCGGCACCAAGCAACTTGAATCCTTGGGCTTCAGAAAAAACAAAACGCGCATCTTCTATATTTCCAACATATTCGTACTGTGTAAGATGATCGGTCGGCGGCAATATCACAGAGACAGAATCGATTCCGCCATTACAAAAAAGCTGCATCTGCGTATGGGTATTCTTCTCATACAGCAATTTCAATGAAGAAACAGAAGCCAACTCCGGATAGTAGCCGGTAGCTTTCAACGACAAAACCGATTGTTTTGCAGTAGAATCCGGGACAAACGTCAATCCCGATAACGTATATTTTTGAGAATGGTCAGTCAACATCGACCAAGTCCGCCAGCCAGAAGACTCTTGCTTTACTGTCGGACGATACTGTGCGGCAACGGCATCCACCGGAACAAAGCCTACGCCGTGCCCACCAAACATTTTCTGCAATGCACTGCGGAAATCTCCCACAATAATATCCCCCTCAATAAACGAATCACCCAGAAAAGCAACACGCACCGGACGTCCTAACTTGTCTCGATTTCGCAACGCAGTGAAAAATTTCTGCAAAGCGACATGCCCCTGTGAATAATCTTCTATATGCTTACCCGATGAATCAGCGCCTTGTACCATTGCCATTTGACGATACAATGAATCACTAATTGCCAATTTTATAGAATCCAATTTCGTGTTTTTCTTCTCTTCTTCCATTTCTAACGAATCGGCTAAAAAAGTTGAGTCTACTTGACTCAATTGCATCCGCAAAGAATCCATAACCAACGATTCTTTCTTCACCCGGATATCCGACAAAAGATCCACACGTTTTACTGAATACCCAAATATTTTCTCTGGTAAAAAATAGAAAAGTGAACAAAACAAAAAGGTCAATAGCAATAAAGCCAACACACGACTCAAATAATTCTTTTCAACTTTCATCATCGTCTATTTTTCAATGGAGTTGCAAATATAACTATATCTACAATTATTCGATAATTTATTTTTTTAAAAGAATGCGCCGACTGTAAAAATATTGAACCAATGCACGGACGGAGAGATATGAGAGGAATGAAAACCACAAAGCATGGTTCGCCCAATAAGGGAAAAGTGCATAATACAACACGAAGAAAAGCAAAGAAGCAGACAACATTGACCATAGCATCGCACGGCTGGCTGTCGCTCCAATAAAAATGCCATCCCAAAGGAAAGCCGAAAAGCCCGTCAACGGAATCGCCAATGCCCAACCTAAATAAGCATCGGTCACAGCAATGACATCCGAAGCGTCGGTCAACAAAGAGAGGAACCGTTCACCTCCCATCGCATAAACGGTCGTGAATAACAGAGAAAGCCCCAATCCCCAACGGAACAAGTTCCGCACCAAATGTCTCAACGAAACAAGGTCTTGTCTGCCGATATACAATCCTGCCATAGACTCTCCGGCATAGGCAAAACCATCCATCACATACGAAAAAAGAGTAAATAGTTGCATCAACAAGGTATTTACAGCTAAAATGACATCTCCCTGCCGGGCGCCAGCCGAAGTAAAAAAAGTTGTTACAAGTATCAGACAAAGAGTCCGGAAAAAGATATCTTTATTAATGCTGAAAAAACGAGACATAGACTCTTTCTCAAACCAAATAGACCGGGAGAAATATCGTCTCATGTGTCCATGATGATAGAGCCACAACCCCACCGCAATCAGTAATCCTGCATATTGTGCCACCAACGTTCCTAAAGCAACGCCTTCAACTTTCATTCCGAAACCATAAACAAAGCACAGGCTACACAATATATTCACAATATTCTGTACGATGGCAACAATCATCGGATAACGGGAATTTTGCATTCCGATGAACCATCCAACAAAACTGTATAAACCCAATACCGCCGGGGCACCCCAGATACATATCCGGAAATATAATTCAGCAAAATTATTCACTTCAATGCTCGGCCGGATATAATAAAATGCCATTCGAAGAAGCGGCTCTTGAAACAATATCAACAAGATGGAAATCAATAATCCTATGCCAATAGAACGAAACAGCAAACGGGCAACTTCCCGTTCTTCTCCCCGACCAAGCGCCTGGGCTGTCAATCCGCTGGTTCCCATTCTCAGGAATCCGAACAACCAGTACAACATATTAAACAGCATGCCTCCTACTGCTATCGCCCCGATATAGGCAACATCTCCCAAATGCCCGGCAATAGCAACATCCACCATCCCCAGCAACGGCACTGTTATATTTGAGACAATCGAAGGAAGAGCTATTTGCAATATTTTTTTATTCATTCCATTTCTCTGAAAAAGAATTGCAAAAATACGCAAAATCCCTTAATATCATATATTATGTAATCCGTATAATAAGACAAACATCCCAGTCTCTATTTTTTCTTACCAATATTTATCCGGTGTTTCCTTTGTATAGCTTTCATATATAGCCCTCAAAAATTTTATACCACCTTGATAAGTTTCCTCAGAGATATTGGAAAACAGTTCCTTAAATGCATAATCCACAATTTCCCTGATTACCGGTTCAAGCTCGCGCCCCTTATCTGTCAGGCAAATATTATATTTGCTTTTTGAAATCGGCTTCCGTTCAACAAGGCCTTTCCGTTCCAGATAGTCGACACTCCGTTTAATAGCTGCCGTATCCTTGCAAAGCAGGGAAGCTATATCTTGTTGGCTCATCTTGTCATTCAAGAAGAGACAACGCATAATGATGTATTGGGAATGAGGTAAATCGACACCCCTTTCCTTAAATGCGGAATTTAAACATTTTATGAGCGACCACATCGCCCGATTCAACAAGAACCCCAAAGCATAAGAGTCTATTTTTTCCATACGGCTATCAAATTTTTCTTACAGTTTCCAAATCATTAATAAAAAGCAACAGACGATTAACGATGTTGACATCGCTCACCCCACTGTCAAAATCCAAAGAGAGCAAATGCAAATCCGGATAAATCCGTTTGATACGGTTTTCTATTCCCCTTGCAACGATATGGTTCGCAATGCACCCGAACGGCTGTAGACTGACAACATGATCCACCCCCTGCCGCGCCAACGAAAGTATCTCCCCCGGGAGCAACCAGCCTTCACCAAACTGGGCACTCAATGAAATTACTTTAGAAGCTTCCTTCGCTTCATCAAACACATCATTAAAAGGGACAAAATAACGGAATCGGCTACCTACCTGGTTAAATTTCTCAACCTGTTTCCACACTTTTTTGTATAACCAATGAATAACACCGTTAGGAACATATTTATGTTGTAACCCGCTATCCTGCTTGTTCTCGTAATTTACAAAACCTTGCATGAAAAAATCAATCAGAAGGGGCGGTACCACCTCTATTCCTTTTGAAACTAACCAATCTCCGATATTCTTCTGGGCGAACGGATTAAATTTCAGATAAATTTCCCCTACAATGCCCACTTTGGGAACATCCTTGGACGCTGTTATCCGACTAAAATCCCTGGCTGCATCCGACAGACAGGCAAGCAACCCATCGGATGCGTTTTTTTCTATCAACTTACATGCGGCATCCAGATAAAAATCTTTCAAAGCTGCGGCTGCACCTTTCTCTTTTTCCCGTACAACTGCGGCATTATAAAATTTGGCAATACAATCACTGAATAAAATGGTATTCAATATTATCGGAAACATTTTAAACCAATTCACTTGGAATCCCGGTTGTTCACTCTTCAACCCGCTACCTAATGAAAGCGAGATAACAGGGACATCACCAAATCCGGATTCGGTCAAAGCTCTTTTTATCAGAGACAAATAATTGGACGCACGGCACTGCCCTCCGGTTTGTGTCATCGCTACTGCTGTTGTTTTCGGGTCATACTTACCGCTTACAAAAGCCTTTACAATATCCCCCACAACCAATGTGGCCGGATAACAAACCTCATTATTGGCATATTGCAATCCACATTCGCACGAAACGGAATCACTCACCGGAAGATTCTCCGCTTCATATCCGCCCAACTTCATCAAGGACGGTATCAACGGAGAGATGAACGGGGTAAAGAACGGGGCTACGATTTTCCGCTTCCTGTCCGCTGTTTGAAATACCGGTGTAGAAACAAATGGATGCTCCGGTTCCTGTTTGTCTCTCTTCTCCACAGAGTATTTCAAACTCTCTATGGCAGAGCGCACCCTCAATTTTATTGAACCGATATTGCTAATATCGTCCAGCTTCAGGAGAGTCAACGTCTTGCCGTAACGTTTCAACAAACTGCGTGTCTCATCGGTCAAGAATGCGTCAGGTCCACAGCCAAAAGAGGTCATTTGCATACATTGCACGTCCGAGTCCTGTTGCGCAGCCCATTTCACTGCCTTCAAAATACGGTTCGGATACGCCCATTGTGGCAGGAAATGTATATCATCCATCCCGATAACTTCGTCTCTGACAATATCATCGGTGATTATATTCACGCCCATTGCAGCTGCCATATCCGACAACTTATGTTGTATCAACGGGTCAGCGTGGTAAGGACGTCCGACAAGCATAATGGACAACTGCTGTTTCTTTCGGCTCTCTTCCAATACCTGGCGGTTATAATCAACCATCGCCTTTTCAAAACCAGCCGCCGCTTCCAATGCTTTCCTAAAAGCCTTTTTGCAAATAACATCACTCACACCCAGCTGGCGCAAATAAGCTTGGCATTGTTTAAGCAACAGATGTTCGTCCTTAAAAGTAATGACAGGCGAATCTATCGGGATAGCTGCTTGCTGTACGCTTTTCACCACCTCCGAATAACCGGAAACAATCGGACAGTTGTAGCTATTCTGTCCGCCTTCCAATTTTTCAAAGACAACAAACGGCATAAATATACGGTCCACTTTCCGGTCTATCAAATTTTGTATGTGACTGTGAACCAATTTCGCCGGGAAACAAATATTATCCGACATGACCATCTTGACTTTTTCCTCATACGCTGCAAACGTAGAAGGTGCAGAAAGCTCTACCCGGATATTGCAATGAGTGAACAGTGCATGCCAAAACGGATATTCCTCATACATATTCAGACAACGGGGAATGCCGACAACTGCAATAGGAGACTCCAATTTGTCTGTTTTGTCCGTCCGGTCAAACAACAATCCCAGCTTATGCGCATATGCGTTTATGCCATGCTGTTTCACGCCTTTATTAGTAAACACTTTTTCGCAACGGTTACCCGAATAGTAACGGTTCCCGTTCTCGAACATATAAGCGGTAATATAACATTGGTTCTCGCATCCATGGCATTGTTGTTGTTTGGTTGTATATGAAGCATGTTCCAATAGATCTTTTAAAGAGGTTCCGGTACCGTGCTCTGCAAACTTGCGGGCATGCAATGCACAACCGACAGCACCCATCAGCTCCGGATGGTCGCTGCGGAAAACATTTTTCCCCGTCAGTTTTTCAAAAGCACGCACCACCGAATCATTCCGCATGGTTCCTCCCTGCACTACGATATTCTCTCCCAACTCTTCCATGTTTTTTAGGCGTAATACCTTATAGAGACAATTCTTTATCACGGAATAAGATAATCCGGCAGCTATATCCTGCACGGTGGCGCCTTCGCGCATTGCCTGCTTCACCTTCGAATTCATAAAGACCGTACAACGTGTCCCCAAATCATACGGACGCGTCGCATGACATGCTTCTACTCCAAAATCTTGAATGGAATACCCCAACGATTTTGCAAATGTCTCAAGGAAAGAGCCGCAACCGGAAGAACAAGCCTCATTGATTTCTATCCGATTAATCACCTCACCCGAAACAAAGATCGCTTTCATGTCCTGTCCGCCGATGTCGAGAATAAACGAAACATCTTTCTTTATATGATGCGCCGCTTCATAATGCGCCATCGTTTCTACAATCCCCCCATCCAAATGGAAAGCAGCTTTTATCAGATCTTCGCCATACCCGGTAACACAACTGCCCTTTATGCTTATCTCCGCTCCTGCTTGCCGGCAATCTTCCTCAAAAGCTTTCAGACCTTTCTCCACGGCAAGTATCGGGTTTCCTTGGTTGTTGCAATAATATGCGTACAACATTTCATCATTCCGGTTCAAGATTACAATCTTCGTTGTCGTCGAACCGGAATCAATACCGAGGGTCACCTCCTCTTTCCCGGCTTCAAGCGCTTTACTTTTGACATTATATTGTGACATGCGTTCTTTCCAAGTCCGGTAATCCTCCTCGTTTATAAAAATAGGCTCCAGATTTTTCGACAAATGTACCCTGTTCTGTGAAGCTACATGGATAGTTTCAATCAAATCCGACAACCGCATAGTTTTATCATCGCCGGCAGTCAGCGCCGTACCCCATGCAGGAATCAGATGGCTGTTTTCCGGCAATATGATATCCTGTTCCGATAGATGTAGGTAATTGACAAAGGCGCTCCTCAATGCTGGAAGAAAAGTCAGCGGACCTCCACAAAACATAATCGGCGGCTGTATTTCGCAACCATGCGCCAACGTCACGATAACCTGTACAGCAACCGCATGGAATATGGAAGCAGAAATATCCGCCAGACTGGCATTCTTGGCTATCAAGTTTTGAACATCCGTTTTGCTAAACACCCCGCAACGCGAAGCTATCGGGTATATATGTTCCGCCTTCAAAGCCAACTCGTTCATTTGCTCCACAGAAATACCCAACAACACCGACATTTGGTCGATAAAAGCGCCTGTGCCCCCGGCACAGTTCCCATTCATACGCAAATCCGTAACCGTATTGTTCCGGAAGAGAACAACCTTTGCGTCCTCTCCGCCGATATCAATCATCGACGCAAGTCCTTTTTGATACTGCCGGATATAATGGGTGACAGCCACAACCTCTTGCACAAAGGGGAATCCGCACATTTCAGCAATCCCCATCCCTACCGAACCGGTAAACCGGATGCTGACCAAATCATCTCCTATCCTCTTTTTCAATTCAGTCAACAGGGTGAACAGTTTCCCAAAAATCTGCGCATGATGCCGTTCATAGCATGAATAAATTATTTCGCCATCTGGCGACAATGCTACCACTTTAATAGTAGTAGATCCTATATCCAATCCTATTTTACATACAGTTTTCATATTCCAATTCATATATTCCCACGGCGATAAAAGAATCTTTTTATGCCTTACACCGCCCCAAAATTAGCAAATTATTGATTAGTCAATAATTTTTCTCCGGCATTATTTTTCTAAAAGTATTCCGGTTTTCCAAAAAGATATTCCGGCTTTTTCTGGAAAGCCGGAATATCTTTTTGGAAATGCCCGGGTTGTTGTTACAACCGTTCACCTGTGGTTTCTCCATATCCTGCTCTTCCCTATTTCTGACATACACTACAATCTTTGCTCATTTCGGTATTTATTGTATATTTGTCTGTCAGATAAAGAGTATTTGAACTCATAAAAAATCAAGTACATTATGTCCAATCAAATAAGCGTAAATTACCGTCTTTTCATACTATCAATTTTTTTCATTTTTTACCCCTGTTTTATTTTTTCACAAGAAAAGGCAAAGCCAAAAAATGGTGACGGAATCACGGTATTTCTACAACGATACAACCGTAACACGCCAGCACTAAGGAAAAAATTCATCGAACTGAACAAAGGTAAACTGGGTAAAAACAACACTCTGATATTAGGTGTTACATATACGCTTCCCCCTCTTGAAAATGAACTTAGTTCAAAAAAGAGGGACAAAACGCAAGGAACAGAGCCGCTTTTCGGGAAACAATATGCTTCCTACAAGATTGTTTCCAACAAATTGGAAGGAGCATCTTTTTATCTTGTAAGCGGTCATGGAGGTCCGGATCCCGGCGCCATCGGAACGATGAACGGCCACCAACTGCATGAAGACGAATATGCATACGATATTATCTTGCGCCTTGCCCGCAACCTGCTGATGAATGGTGCAAAAGTACACATCATCATACAAGACGCTAAAGACGGAATCCGAAACCAGTTATATCTCAACAACAGCAAGAGAGAAACTTGTATGGGAAAAGCAATACCAATCGGGCAAGTCGCCCGGTTAAAACAGCGCTGCGACAAAATAAACTCATTGGCTTCTGCTGACAAATCGAATTATAAACGTGCCATTTTCATCCATGTCGACAGCAGAGGGAAGCAGAAACGGACCGATGTATTTTTCTATCACTCCAAAAACAGTCTTAGCAAACGGCTCGCCAAACAGATGAAATCTACTTTCTCACATAAATACGATACACACCAACCGGGACGCGGATTCCGGGGAACTGTTGGATACCGAGGGCTATACGTGATTGAACACACACAAATTCCTCTGACTTTTGTAGAATTGGGAAATATACAAAACAGTTTTGACCAACAACGGCTTATCCATCACAACAACAGGCAAGCCCTTGCAAACTGGCTTTGCGAAGGCATCATCAAAGATTACACCAAGAAATAACGTGCGCTCCCCGCCCCTTGCAGATAAAGCTCCGGGGAATTGCATGCTCCCAGATAAAAACAGGAAAAAAGGAACCCCTTATGAACGATTCTCACAAACCGGGCATAAGGGGATTTTCAATTATTTATTAATTCTCAAATTGCAAACTTCGATTTGCGGTTAATCCATTTTCCACGGGTAAAGTCTGGGAAATCAACCAAGGCTCCACCACGGGCTATCGACATCTCAGACAACCCGGAAATAGCGCTCCATGCTGCCGCATCATAACAATCCATTGGTGCCGGTTTCTTATTGCGGATGGCATCAATCAAATCGTACATCATAATAAAGTCCATACCGCCATGACCAGCTTCCGCTGCTTGAGCTTCCAGATTTGCCCACAATTTATGATCATATTTCTTGAACCATTCATCGGAACTGTCCCATATATGCGGACGTTTGGATTTATTCTGGATATAAACAGTATCACCATCGTTCATCCACAAACCTTCCGTACCCTGAATACGGAATCCCAAAGAATATGGGCGAGGCGAGTTGGTATCATGTGTAACAATGATAGTCTGTCCGTTAGCACACTTAATCATTGATGTGACAATATCGCCTAAGTTGAAACGAACTTTTGCCAACGGATGATTTTCTCCGCCATTATCTACGATGAATTTGTGCAATCCCCGAGATTGGGTAGCCATTGCCGTCAAAGAGACGAAACGGTTTCCGCAGTTTATATCCATACAATGAGCAACCGGACCTATGCCATGCGTTGGGTAAACATCACCATTCCGGTGAACAGAATGGTTGGTTCTCCATTGAGCTTCCGCAAACGCTTCCGGACCCATCCGCAATTCGCCACCTTTCTGGTAGGTATAATTTTTCCCGTCATTAAACTTTACATCGCGCAAATCATGCTCATATCCACATGTTCCGTGCAACATTTCGCCAAATAGACCCTGACGCACCATATTCAATGCCGCCATACAATCACGACGATAACATACATTTTCCATGATGTTCAGCTGACTGCCTGTTGTCTCCGACGTATTAACCAAATCCCAGCATTCTTCAAGAGTATTAGCTGCCGAAACTTCTACGCCGACATACGGGACACCGGCTTTCATTGCAGCGACAGACATCGGGACATGCCACTCCCACGGACTGGCAATAATCACACAGTCAAACTCCTCATTGTTCAACATTTCCTCGAATGCAAATTCGCTACCGGTATAAACTTTCGGAGCCGGGACATTAAATTGTGCGATATGTTTCAATGTCCGTTCTATAGGACCTTGCTGGATATCACAAATAGCAACCACTTTGTTCCCCGGAATTGCCAATACATTATTAATATGTTCATGGCAACGCGAACCTGTTCCGATAAATCCAAAACGCAATTTCCCATCATCTTTTCCAGCCGATTTCTTTTTCTTCGCCTGGCTTTCAGATGAAACATTTATTGCGGCTTCGGCATTTCCTGCCATAGCCAAACCTGCTGCGCCCAATCCGGCAGCTGAAACTTTCTTTAAAAATGAACGACGAGTGCTCTCCATGACTCTTTCTTTTATTATGTTTAAAATTTTATTGAGTAGGCAAATATACGCAATAATTATTGATTTTTATACCAAACGTGTAATCATAATGCATTTTATTCAATTAAATATTTTAATGCCGGAAGTATTCCTTGAAAAAATGTATTTTTGTCGAATACAACAATGAAAATACATCCAAGTACGTATGAGACCTTTTTTATATAGGGTTGCCGAACAATTTTATACCCGATATAATTCCGATATACACAATCTGGCTTTTGTTTTTCCAAACAGGCGAGCCGGCATTTTCTTTCAGAAATATCTCGCAGAACTGGCTGGAAAACCTATTTTTTCCCCGGCAATCCTCACTATCAACGACCTCTTTGCCCGTTTAAGCGGTAAACAGTCTGCCGACCGGTTACAAATGCTTTTCCTGCTATACCGGATTTACTTGGAAAAAAGCAGGGCTACGGAAAGTTTCGACGAGTTTGTTTATTGGGGGGAGATGCTGTTGAATGATTTCGACGACGTGGACAAATACATGGTTGATGCCAAAAGGCTATTTTCAAATATCTCCGACTTAAAGGCTATCGACAACGAATTTTCGTTCCTAGAACAGGAGCAAATTGATGCAATCCGTATGTTCTGGTCCTCTTTCTATCCCAAACACGAAAATCCCAACCAGCAAAAATTCCTTGCGCTCTGGGAACTGTTATATGAATTATATTGTGAATTAAAAAGATGTTTGGCGAAAGAGAACAAAGGATACGACGGAATGATTTTCCGGGAAGTAGCAGAGAACCTGCAAAAAGCGGATTGCTGCAAGCTGACCTACAAAAAAATTGTATTCGTTGGGCTGAATGCCCTCTCTGTCTCCGAAGAGAAACTTCTTCTGAAATTGAAACAGTTCGACATAGCCGATTTCTATTGGGATTACGAATCGCCACAAGTAACCGATTCTCAAAATAAAGCATCATTTTTCGTACTCCGGAATTTAAAAAATTTCCCTTCCAAATACCCTTTACCCGAAGATATGCCCGGATTTCCCAAAATAGAAGTCATCGGTATCCCATCCGGCATAGGACAAGCGAAACAGGTTTATCCGTTATTGGAACAATGGGCAGAAAACGGTTCAATGAGTAACGAGGAAGCCCTTCGTACAGCCATTGTATTACCTGATGAGACACTGCTGATGCCAGTACTCAACTCCATTCCGGAATCCATACATAACATAAACGTGACAATGGGATACCCGCTGTCGGGCACACCCATCGCCATCCTGGTCGACCAAATCCTCACATTACAAAAAAACGTACGTTACAATAACGGACAAGCCACCTATTACTATCGGAATGTCCTCCCTATCCTAAACCATGCTTATATCAACGCTACGGCACCGGATGCCATTTCCGATTTGGTAAAGGATATTACCAATTTCAATAAAATATATATACCGGCAGACGAGCTTGCAGTTACTCCCTTGCTTAAGACCGTATTTACAGCCATCGATGAAGATAAAGCGAACTACTCCTCCTACATTATCCGTATGTTGGAAGAATTAAGTTGCCTGATAGAATCATTATCTTCATCGTCTTCCGATAAAGGAGATATCCCGGACAGCCGACAAACGGTCTCGACAATGCAGGATGTGGAATTGGAATTCATTTTCCATTACCATTCCATTGTCAACCGGATAGATGACATTATTCGGGAAAACGGAATCCGCATGCAAATTGAGACTTATCTGCACTTGTTAAAACGGGCAACGGAAATGATGAACATCCCGTTTCAAGGGGAACCTTTATCCGGACTCCAAATTATGGGTATACTGGAAACCCGGGCACTCGATTTCGACCGCTTGATTATCTTATCGGCGAACGAAGGTGTCTTCCCTGCAAAAAAGACAGCCAACACCTTTATTCCGTATAATCTCCGTCGCGGATTCGGGCTGCCAACTTATGAACACCAAGATGGTATATGGGCGTACCATTTCTACAGACTTTTATATAGGAGCAAAGAAGTAAAACTTATCTACGACACCCGGAACAACGGGCTGCAGACCGGAGAAGTAAGTCGCTTTGTCCATCAGCTGCGCTATCATTACCAGGTTCCTCTATTGGACACGCTGATAACTTACAACATTGCGCCCGGAAAATCCCATACCTTGTCGATTAACAAAACCGACACAGTCTTATCAAAACTCGAGATGTTTAAAAGGGAAGGTGAAAAATCACTTTCGGCAAGCGCCATTAACACATACATCGATTGCCCATTGAAATTTTACTTCTCATACATCGAAGATATAAAAGAAGAAGACGAAATATCCGAAACTGTCGAGAGCAACCTCTTCGGAAGCATATTGCACCGCGTCATGGAGCATATTTACCAGCCTTTATGCGGTCGTTCCATCGATAGCGAATGTCTCAAAAACATTCGGAAAGACAAACAGCGAATCGAGCACCTGATTGAAGCCGCTTTCGCTGAATTATTCTTTAAGACAGAGAATATCCGGCCGCTTACCGGACAAAACTATCTGGTCGGTTCGATGATTTATAAATATGTCGACAAAATACTGGAGGAAGATGCTAAATTGTCTCCATTCACATACATAAAATCAGAAAAGTTAATACGTTCCTCTATCTGTCTGAATGACGGTACGTCCGTCTTCCTAAAAGGTTTTATTGACCGGATCGATAGAATAAACGGCATCACCCGCATTATCGACTATAAAAGCGGTACAGGAAAATCTGATTTTAAAAATGTGGACAGCCTGTTCGATAGTTCAGAAAAGAACCGTTCCAAGGCGGTGATGCAAGTGTTTCTTTATGCCATGATGTACAAAGGTTTATTCAATTCGGCAACCATAGAACCGCATATCTATTATGTCCGTACGCTTTTCAACCGGTTCGACTCACACATTTACCATCATGTTGAAAGAGGAAAAAATATTCCGGTAAACAACTATGACGATTATGCAGAAACATTTGAAAACGGGCTTCGGGCATGTTTGGATAAAATATTCGACAAAAGTACACCTTTCCAGCAAACTGAAGACACCCAATATTGCAGTTACTGTCAGTTTCGTGCTATTTGCGGCAGATAGTAATCAGCCTTTCTGAACTACTCTTCCACAACGTACCAAGTATATCCCCGTGCAGGTATACGGATTGTCAGTTCCGTATTTTTCCGGCAATCCAACTTGTACGTCCGGGGTTTGCCTTCTTGCTCACGGATACGCACTTTTCCCTGCAATCCGGTATAATACAACGGCAAAGAAATCGTACGAGTTATCTCTTCATCCGTCGGGTTAAAGAAAAGCGCCAAGGCTTTTTCTTTCTCTTCGGGATTAACATGCATAATACCATCCCAATCCCTGGCATCAGGTTTCCGGAGATGTATAATATCGCTGTTCAAGATTCGGCGGTATTTTTTATACCATGTGATTATTTCCTGGACGGTTTGTTTCGTCTCTGGCGTATCGTATAGGCGCGGTCCACGGTAACAAGCTTGAATACCTGCCCCATAATTTTGGAACATCAATGTTCTATATTCATACAAATGTTCACTCAAAGGCTCTAACGTCGCAGCGGCTCCACCACCGTGATATTCTACCAATGGGACAAAGCTCCAAAGAGAAGAAGGAATACGTTCCCATGTACAATCATAATTCAGCTGACGGGTATGTATCAGCTGGCGTTCGCGCGGCAACGACCAGTTCACTTCCCGATAGCCGATGCTGGTTTTTGTCGAACCGTTCAAGAAATAAAAATCCGGGACATTCAGGTAAATACCGTTCTCGCACATCCAATGATAAAGCTCCGTTATCCGATAAAACTGATTCCATTGGGAATCGTTCAAACCTTTGTGATACGTATGCTTCGTCGATGCGCACACATCTCCCGGATATGACCCGTCATGCTCGAAGCAGGTCATTCCTGTACGCTCAATGAATGTTTTTATCTTCTTGAAATATTCATACCCCCAATCACTGCAAAGGCAAGGCGAGCTGCCAAAACACATGCCGCCCCGTTTGCCGGTCTTCGGATTTATCACATCCACATCCTCACTAATCCAGCGGCTTGCCAACAACGAGTAGCACCCCATCTCAATTCCCTTACTTTTTGCATAATCAACCAAGGATTTGAACTTAGCGATATTCTGCTCCGAAATATCTTCGGCATTCGCTCCTGAACCGAAACTAAGGATAATCATCTCGTATCCTGTCTCAGCACATTGGTCGACAGCACGGCGAACCTCCTCCGGATTGCTGGACGTCAGATGTAAAAATATAGGATTTTCAGTAGTCCAAGGAGCAATTGTCCGATAAAACCGACGGGTAAACAACCCTTTTCGCTCCCTATCAAAGCTATCGAACGGCATTTCATATACGCTGAATGAGCGGAAAACATTCCCCGGCTGGATTGTTTGATCCGGACCAATAGGTGGAGCGACCTCCAAAACACAACGTGTCTCCATACGATAATTGCGTTGTGAAGTATATGCCGAATCAGTCACCCAATTTTCTGTGATATCCGTCTCTTTCTCAGTAAAACTTCCTTTACAATTATAATCGCTTTCCACATGGATATTTGGCAACAAAAAAGTAGCAGGGTCTCCTCCACTCGGTGATTCCGGCTCAGCAAAAGCCAATTTCTCCAATTTGAAGCGGTCTATATTCACAGGTTTTGCCGAATTGTTCTCCACTTCCATCCATTTCCGTATCACCGGTATCTCATCATATACGGCAACATGAAGCTTTACATTTACAGACTCCAAAGCTTCATTTCCACGCAAAAAGAAAACAATCTCTTTTCCGGTCGCAGCTTCCTTATTTAATGCCCAACGACTTCTCGCCCATTTAATTTCTTCTGTAATTGGTTTTATCTCAAAGTCTTCCAACAAAAAAGAATTTGGGACAGTCTCCATTTCATCTATCCATTCTTCTTTCAGATAGGCTCGTTCCGGTTGCCCCGACAAACCACCTATTTGCCACAGCTCACCGTCTATCCAGATTTCACCTTCGCCACTCACGGCCCGAAGCATGCTTTCTCCAAGCATCCGATTGGTAAAATCAACAGTTGCCAGATTGGGTATTATACGGAACGTACGCGAGACCATTGAATTGGCAACTACAATACTTTTTCCATCAGCCGAACGATATATTCCGGCTCTCGACATCTTTGGGGTCAACAACCAGTCAAAATCCGTCTTATCTGAAATCAATGCATTATAAACCGGAAGATACTGGACTTTCTCTTTCAAATTTTCTACGTCCGATGCCGTCTGCTCTGGGACAACACTTGCACCACCTAAATTCAAGGTTTCAGATTTTTGCGCTCTTACATTACCTGCAAAAACGATTAAACCGATGATAAATAAAACAGTTCTGCACATATTTCTTTTTCCGTTTTTCACATTATATAAACCAACCCAAAGATACATTAGCCTATATCATAGGCTGTTGAAAACAAATATACGGATAATAATTGGATTAATTCGATAAAACAGGGAATAGTTTACAACAGGCAATCTCTCTTATTCAATTAACCCGCAAACAGATGGCAATAAAAAAGAGGGATATGCCCTTTTCAAAACATATCCCCCAACAATTCATTTCATTTATTTATTATCACCATCCTCTTTCATATCTATTTCTTCATTATTCTTATCAAAGAATTTATATTCAAGAAATCCAAGATTTTGATTCGGAATGATTTTCAATCCTCGGCTATACTTAAGCTTCCATTGAAGACTCAACGGGTATAAACCTTTGTTTACATAAGCTGCGACATAAGGATGTATATGCAAAGTGAATTTCTTCATTCGAAGTTTTTGTATCAACTTCTGTATTTTATTTTCCAAAATATCCGTAAATAGAATAGAAGGCTTACTTACTCCTGTACCGAAACAGGTCGGGCAGACCTCCGATGTATCTACATTCATGGCAGGACGAACTCTTTGTCTGGTAATCTGCATAAGTCCAAATTTACTCAACGGGAGTATATTGTGTTTCGCACGGTCATTTTCCATCGCTTTTGTGATATGGTTGTACAATTGTTGCCGATGAGCCGATTCCGCCATGTCAATAAAATCAATAACAATAATCCCTCCCATATCACGAAGCCGTAATTGGCGGGCGATTTCATCCGCCGCTGCAAGATTAACATCGATTGCAGTCTGCTCCTGTCCGTTGCTTCCCTTAGAACGATTTCCGCTATTGACATCTATCACGTGCATAGCCTCTGTTTGTTCTATGATAAGGTATGCTCCATTTTTGTACGTCACAGTCTTCCGGAACAGGGATTTTATCTGTTTCGTTATCGCAAAATTATCAAAAATCGGAAGACTCCCTTCGTATAATTCTACAATATTATCTTGCCCCGGAGCTATTAATCTGACATATTCACGTACACTCTTATAAATACTCTTATCATTAATATATATATGTTGAAACGACGGATTATAAATATCCCTCAAAAGAGATACTGCACGTTCCGTTTCTTCATGTATAACTAACGGAGCTTTATTTGTTGCAATCTTTGAAATACAACATTCCCACCGTTGAACTAAAACTTTCAGCTCATGGTCCAGTTCTGCAACACGTTTTCCTTCAGCCGATGTACGAACAATAACACTAAAATTTTTGGGCTTAATACTTTGAATAAGCTGTTTTAACCGTGCTCGTTCTTCTCCGGATTTTATTTTCGATGACACCGATACCTTATCAGAAAATGGTATCACCACAAGATATCTTCCTGCAAATGACAATTCCGCCGTGAGACGAGGTCCTTTCGTCGAAATCGGCTCCTTAGCTATCTGCACTAATATCTCTTGCCCGATTTTTAACACTTCACTAATTGCCCCGTCTTTATTTATCTCCGGCAATATCTGCGCCTTGCCTATTTCTTGCTTTTTCTTCGGGTCATTCAAAATCAGCCGGAGAAATTTCTGTTGGCTATTAAAATTCGGTCCTAAATCTAAATAATGAAGAAATGCATCCTTTTTATATCCTACATCAATGAACGCAGCATTCAACCCTGGCATTAACTTTTTCACTTTTGCCAAATAGATATTCCCCACACTGTAGGAATCATCCCGGACTTCTTTCTGAAGTTCCACCAGGTTCTTGTCTTCCAACACAGCAATAGAGACTTCTTTGGGCTGTACATCTACTACTAATTCACTAACCACTAATAAAAAGAATATATTAATATCGTAACCTTACAAGAATACACAAAGAACAAACTTAAAAGGTTACTTATTAAGTTTGTTCTTTAATACGAAAAAAGTATAGACTTATTTCTTCTTATGTCTATTCTTCTTCAGTCTTTTTTTCCGCTTATGCGTAGACATTTTATGCCTTTTTCTTTTCTTTCCGCTTGGCATTGCTTTTAAATTTTAAAGTTAATTATTCTATATTACTTTGCTTCTTTCACATCATTCAAAAAAGTCTTGGCAGGCTTGAATGCCGGAATATTATGTTCCGGAATAATAATAGTCGTATTTTTGGAAATATTCCGAGCCGTTTTTTGTGCTCTCTTCTTAATAACGAAACTTCCAAAACCTCTCAAATAAACATTATCTCCATGTGAAAGTGAATCTTTTACTATATTCATAAAAGACTCAACGCTCGCAAGTACAGTTGTTTTGTCAATTCCTGTACTTTTTGAAATCTCGCTAACAATATCTGCTTTTGTCATGTTATAAACAATTAAATGATTTATTCTTTTAATTTTTTGGATTGCAAATATATAGCTTTTTCCTGAAGTAGAAAAAGTTTCATGCTCTTTTTTCTCAAAAAGATTATCCATAATTCATAATATCTATATAAGTTTGCAGCGCAATAGCATTTTGATTGATAATACTTTACCATATCAAATATCCGAATAAAGCAAATGACAGAAAAAGAGATTGGAATAAGTTCCACCATTATCGCTTGGTATCAGATACACAAAAGAGATTTGCCTTGGAGAGAAACTTCCGACCCATACCACATTTGGATTTCAGAAATCATATTGCAACAAACAAGAGTTGCGCAGGGTCTGGAATATTACAAACATTTCATTTCACGTTTTCCGGACATCATGACCCTTGCATCAGCAACTGAAGACGAGGTCTTGAAATATTGGCAAGGATTGGGGTATTACAGTCGCGCACGGAATTTACGCACAGCGGCAATCTCAGTCGCAAACCGGTTTGGTGGAGAATTCCCAAAAGACTACAAAGCTATACTTTCATTGAAAGGAATCGGAGAATACACGGCATCGGCTATCGTCTCTTTCGCATGGGATATGCCCTACCCTGTCCTTGACGGAAATGTTTACAGAGTACTTTCACGGTTATATGCCATAGACCTGCCCATCGGCACAACAGAAAGCAAAAAAGTTTTCACGGAATTGGCCACTTGCCTGATGGACAAACAGCGAGCCGGTTTATACAACCAGGCCATCATGGAATTCGGAGCCTTGCAATGTATCCCACATAACCCGGATTGCCAAACATGCCCGTTGTCGGAGAAATGCGAAGCCTACGTATCGGGACAGACAAACAAATTCCCGGCAAAAAAACACTCAAGCAAACAACACGTCCGTTTCTTTAACTATATACATATAATATATAAAGAGACAACCTACCTCCTCCGGAGAGAGAACAATGATATATGGAAAGGTCTGTATGAATTTCCTTTAATCGAAACGGAAAATGCCGTCAATTTCCATCAATTAGAAGAGCTTGAAAGCTTCAACAAGATGTTTCAAGGGACAAAACTACTGGATATAAAACCGCAGCTGGAAAATCTCAAACACCAATTATCGCACCAGACAATATACGCTTCGTTTTACAAAATCCATATCGCCACTCCATTACAGGGTAACGGAAAATACCAGCCGGTGAATTCCGCAGACTTGGAACTCTTCCCTGTTTCAAAATTAACGGATATTTATATAGATAAATTTATCAGGAATTTGTCAGAATAAAATTTTTATGTTCCTTTGTAAATCATTTAATCTATAAATAATATATGTCATTAAACAAAGTCATATTAATCGGTAACGTCGGAAAAGACCCCGACATCCGTTATTTCGACAGCGGCAGCGCCGTTGCAAGTTTTCCTTTGGCAACATCGGAAAGAGGGTATACATTGTCCAACGGTACAGTTGTTCCTGAACGTACTGAATGGCACAACATCGTAGCCCGCAGAGACCAAGTACCTTTTGTGGAAAAATGGGTCAAAAAAGGTTCCGGCTTATATGTAGAAGGAAAAATCAGAACCAGAAGCTATGATGACCAATCCGGAGTAAAAAGGTATGTAACTGAAATCCATGCAGACCGCATCGAATTTTACAGCAACGGTCCACGTCAGACTGACAACACTCAGGCTGCCGCCGGACAACCGGCATCTGGTTCTGTCAACATTCCACAGAGCCAACCAGCTACCTCAACATCTTTCCCTGAAACGAACGAAATAGATGATTTGCCGTTCTGATATTGTTTAACTAAACTTGAATTCTTTGGACCCGGATAGTTTTCTTTCAGAAATATTTGAAACAATCGAAATGCATACCCTGACATGGAACATTATACTTCCGTTAGGGTGTGCATTGTTATTACTCGGAATTTCCGCTTTTGTCTCCATGTCAAAAGCTGCGTTTTTCTCATTGTCGCCGCACGATATCAGTGAAATAAAGAAAAGCAGCTACTTTGCCGATTCCTTGATACAAAAGTTATTGGCATCACCCGAATATTTGTCGGCTACAATTTCTTTAGTCAACAAAACCGCAAACGTGGCATTTATCCTTTTTTGCGTGTACAGCTTCAGCCTTTGGATTAATTTCTCCAAAGCTCCGGTTTTATGTTTTATTATCGGAACTGCTATTCTGACACTTATATTGCTTCTTTTCGGGGAAATTTTACCTCGAATTTACGGGCAACAAAATCCGCAAAAGAGGGCCAGACTGACAGCGCCTATCTTGGAGGCCTTGGAAAAAATCTGCAAACCCATTTCCAGCCTGTTAGTCCGTACTACGGAAATATCCAATGTTCCAAACGGCAAAGTGTCTGATTTCCCGACAAACGAATTATCAAAAACGCTGGATTTTATCTCAAACGAAGCGCCGAAAGAAAAGAAGCTGTTAAAAGAGATTATCAACTTCCACAATAAAACTGCAGATGAAATCATGACTTCCAGGCTCGATTTAAAAGATGTAGACATAAATACATCCTTCAAGGAGGTAATCGAACTCATCATCAACAGCGGTTTCTCGCGCATTCCTGTCTATGAAGAATCAGTTGACAACATAAAAGGGATATTATATTGCAAAGACTTGTTCCCCTACCTGAACCAACCAGACGATTTTCACTGGCAAAACCTGATCAGACCGGCGTACTTTATCCCCGAAACAAAAAAAATAAACGACTTGCTGGAAGAATTCAAAAAGAACAAAATCCATCTGGCGATTGTCGTAGACGAATTTGGCGGGACCTCTGGAATTGTCACATTAGAAGACATCCTGGAAGAAATTGTCGGGGACATTTCCGATGAATTCGACAAAGAAGAACAGCAATATATCCAGTTGGCAGACGGCAGCTACATATTTGAAGGTAAAATCCTGCTGACCGACTTTTTCAGGATCACAGGCATCGAATCTTCCATTTTTGATGAAATGACGGAAGATGTAGAAACCCTTGCAGGATTATTGCTGGAAATAAAGGGTGACTATCCCTCTCAACAGGAAATCATCAAATACAAAGGCTACTGTTTTCAAGTGCTGGAAGCCGATGACCGGAGGATTTTAAAAATAAAATACTTTTCCGACATCCCGCAAACAACCACCAACGACAATAAAGATTAAGCCTATGCCTTTTTATTGGAAACATCCCGATGAAAATTTGGCTGTTTGGAAAATCGAAGAGACACCGGAAGAATTGCTTTCACTGTCCGGGTTTTCGGAAAAATTCACTCGGGAGATTTTTTCCGAAATCCCGGCATCGGAATCGAGAAAACTGGAATGGATTTCCGTACGGCTGCTATTAAAAATTCTGACAAAACGCGAGTGCCTGGTAAAATATACTCCGAATGGAGCTCCATATATTCCTGACTCAACATATAACATCAGCATATCACACACCAAAGGATATGCAGCGGTATTGGTACGGAACGAAGGAAAAGCCGGTATCGATCTGGAATATTTGTCAGGACGGATAAAAAAAATCCGAAGCCGGTTCCTGTCGGAAGAAGAGGAACGTATCATCGCCCATTCTGAAGATGAACGGCTTTTGCTCATCCATTGGTGCGCAAAAGAATCATTGTTCAAACTTATCAACCAAACCGACGTCGATTTCCAAAAGCACTTGCATGTGCAACCATTCGCCTATCCAGCCGAATGTGGTACTTTTTCCGCCTATGAAAGCAAGAGTCCGCAGCAGCTATCTTTTTCATTCACCTATCGTTTCTTCCCGGAATTCATATTGGTCTGGAACAATCCTTAAAAATAACAAAAAAAAGACCGCGCCTTATGAAGGTACGGTCTGCTCGGTTGTTCAACCAGGGCTCGAACCTGGAATTTCAGGACCAGAATCTGACGTGTTACCATTACACCATTGAACAATAAAAATAACCCGTAAATATAGAACATCGTTCAAGTTGTTCAACCAGGGCTCGAACCTGGAATTTCAGGACCAGAATCTGACGTGTTACCATTACACCATTGAACAATAAA
>CALUZS010000005.1 GCA_944325355.1 uncultured Parabacteroides sp. | reverse complement strand
AACTTCTGCATTTTTCCTCTAACTCCCTAATTATCAAATCCTGTTGCGTTAATCTGCTGCAATTCGGCGGATATTCCGGAGATTTTCCGTAAATTTGCGCCCAAATTTAAGGAATATGTTGTGTAAGAAGCTAATAGTAATTGTTGGAATTTTATTTTTAGGAGGAGTGGCACGGGTCTCCGCGCAGGAGGACTCCGTCCGTCTCTCGAAAGAGTTGGTGCGCAAGATGCAGAACATGCCGAACATCGAGGTGGGAAAGGGGATTACCTTCGAGCCGAAGAACAAGTTATATAAGATGACTCTCCGCTTCAGGATGCAGAACATGCTGGCATTTGAACTGGACGACCGTTTCTCGTTGAATAACACGGAAGCGCAAGTGAAGCGCCTGCGCCTGCGTTTCGACGGGTATATATTGACCGAGAAGCTCCTCTATTCGATACAGTTGGGCTTTACGCCTTATGATACGCGTACCGTGCCAAACGGGAATATGAACTTTGTGCGTGACGCTATGATTTACTACATGCCTAATTCGAGCTGGAGCATCGGCTTCGGGCAGACGAAGATAAAGGCGAACCGGGCGAGGGTCAACTCTTCGAGTGCCTTGCAGTTCGTGGACCGCAGTATCGTGAACTCCGAGTTCAACCTTGACCGTGACTTCGGTTTCTTTGGCGAATATTACGGGCGTCTTTCGGAGACGTTCGACATCTCGGCGAAAGGCTCCATCACGATGGGTGAGGGGCGCAATTGGGCAAGCAACAGCAAGAACGGTTTTGCCTACACGGGGCGTTTGGAACTGTATCCGTTGGGACGTTTCAAGGGGCTTGGCGATGTGGCTGAAGGCGACATTGAGCGTGAAGACCGGGTGAAGTTCTTGATTGCCGGTGCTTATTCGTTTAACGACAATGCCTGCCGTGTGCAGGGGCAGAACGGCGCGTTCATGCCGGGTGATGCTACGCGCGACTTGCAGAGCTATTTCCTGGATTTTATCTTGAAATATCAAGGCTTTGCTTTCTATACCGATTTCATGGGACGTATATGCAATGAGCCGACGTTTGGTGAAGGCTCGGAAGAGTTCGTGTTTACCGGTCGCGGATTGAACATACAGACGAGTTACCTGTTTAAGAAGAACTGGGAGGTTGCTTTAAGGAACTCTACTTTGTTCCCCGACAGCGAAGTACGGGCGCTTGCCGGTTATAAAAACCAGAACCAGACAACTTTGGGTATCACCAAATATCTGATAGGGCATAACTTGAAAGTACAGGCGGATGCTTCCTACAACCATAGGAGCGGGGCGCTGGATGCGTATAACCGCTGGCAGTTCCGCTTCCAGATAGAGCTGGGTTTGTAATGGCGGTGGTTCGCCGGACGTCAGCCGGCGAGCTTGTTACAAACAGAGCAAAAAGAGAGCAGCCTTAATCCCCGGTGTGGTTAAGGCTGCTCTCTTTTTATAGGTAGGTGAAACTTTATTGTTTTTCGATCCATTTCCGTGCATTGACGAATGCTTCAATCCAAGGAGTTACTTCGTCTTTCATCCGCCGGTCGGCAGGGTAGTATGCGCACTGCCAAGGGAACATCGCGCGTTCCAGGTGGGGCATCATTGCCAAGTGGCGACCGTCGTGCGAGCATACTCCGGCAACCGACCAAGGCGACCCGTTCGGGTTCGCAGGATACCCTTCGTAGTTGTATTTGGCAACGATATGATACTCTTTTTCGTCATACGGGAAGTCGAATTTCCCTTCACCGTGAGCTACCCATGCACCTAACTTGCTGCCGCTCAATGAGCCGAACATGATGGAATGGTTCTTCGGTATCTCCAATGTGATGAAGTTGGATTCAAACTTATGGGAGTCGTTGTGTAGCATCTTGTGCTTCTCTGCGTGTTCCGGATAGATTACACCCAGCTCTGCCATCAACTGGCAACCGTTGCAGATACCCAGACTCAGCGTGTCTTTGCGGGCGTAGAACTTGTCGATGGCGTTCTTTGCCTTTTCGTTGAACAGGATTCCTGCCGCCCATCCTTTTGCCGAGCCTAATACGTCTGAATTGGAGAATCCTCCGCAGAACACAATCATGTTGATGTCTTCCAATGTTTCGCGTCCGGAAGCCAAGTCTGTCATGTGCACATCCTTCACATCGAAACCTGCCAGATAAAGTGCGTAGGATGTTTCACGTTCGCATTGGCAACCTTTTTCACGAATAACTGCCGCTTTAATGCCGCTAGCCCCTTTCCGGTCGAACGACAGTCCGTAGTCTGCCAATTTTCCGGTAAAGTTCTTGTTGTAATGGAACTCAAGCGGTTGCATCTTGTAGTTCTCGAAACGATTGCCTGCGCAAACGTTTCCGCTCTGTTTGATGTCGAGCTTGTAGGATGATTCGTACCATACGTCACGCATGTAATCGATGCCGAATTGGTATTGGATGCCCTCTTTGGAAACCAGGATGTGACGTTCGTCGGTCGGGCGTGCCACGATGGCAAAGCCTATTCCGGCGTCGTTCATCAGTTTCTCGAAGCTTTTCTTGTCTTTTACTTGCAGCAAGACTGCCGGGTTTTCGGCGAACAGAATCTTCACGATGTCGCTTTCGGCAATCTTATCCAAGTTCACTTCCAATCCGCCTTCCACGTTGGCGAAGCACATTTCAAGCAGTGCCGTAATCATACCGCCGGCAGAAATATCGTGTCCTGCCAGTACCAGCTCCTGGCTGATGGCATCTTGTACGGCATTGAATGCTGCCCGGAAATAGTCGCTGTCTTTTACAGTGGGCACTTCGTTGCCCAATTTGCCTAATACCTGAGCCAATGCCGAGCCGCCGAGCTTGAGCGAATCGAAAGAGAAGTCTATATAATATATGTAGGAGTTTTTCTCTTTAGCCAAGACCGGGGAAACGATTTTCTTCACATCGTTCACCTCTGCCCCGGCAGATATGATGACTGTCCCGGGAGCAAGTACTTTGTCATCTCCATACTTCTGGGTCATGGAAAGCGAATCCTTACCGGTAGGAATGTTGATACCCAACTCGCAGGCAAAGTCGGACGCTGCCTGTACTGCCTTGTACAACCGGGCATCTTCACCTTCGTTCCTGCAAGGCCACATCCAGTTGGCACTAAGGGATACGCTCGACAGCTTGTCTGTCAGCGGAGCAAAGACAATGTTGGTCAATGCTTCGGCAATAGCCATAACGGAACCTGCTTCCGAGTCTACCATTGCAACCTGCGGTGCATGTCCGATAGAGGTAGCGATGCCGCTTTTTCCCCGGTAATCGAGAGCTACTGCGCCCAAATCGCTCAACGGCAATTGCAATTCGCCTTGGCATTGCTGGCGTGCAACCTTTCCGGTAACGGAGCGGTCTACTTTGTTGGTCAGCCAGTCTTTGCAGGCAACAGCTTCCAGTTGCAATACGTTCTCAAGGTAGTGGTGCAGTTCGGATTCCTTATAGGTAACCGGTTGGAAAGACTCTGTCACGGTATGGTCGGTCATGACGGTGCGTGGAGGTTTTCCGAACATGTATTCCAGCTTAATGTCGATGGGTTTCACGCCGTCGGCCTGTTCGAAGACGAATTTCATGTCATCGGTAGTGTTACCTACAACATACATCGGGGCGCGTTCGCGTTCTGCGATTTTATGTACCCTTTCAACATCTTTCTCTTCCATCAGCAGCCCCATGCGTTCTTGACTTTCGTTTCCGATAATCTCTTTAGCCGAGAGGGTCGGGTCGCCGATAGGGAGTTTGTCCATTTCGATGTGTCCGCCGGTGGCTTCAACCAATTCCGACAAGCAGTTCAGGTGTCCTCCGGCTCCGTGGTCGTGGATGGAGACTATCGGGTTGTCGTCGGACTCGGCAATGGCACGGATGACGTTGGCAGCCCGTTTTTGCATTTCAGGGTTGGCACGTTGCACGGCATTCAGTTCGATGCCGCTTGTGTATTGCCCGGTATTTACGGAAGATACGGCTCCTCCACCCATACCGATGCGGTAGTTGTCACCGCCGATTACTACGACCTTCTCACCCGGTTTCGGGTCGCCTTTCAGTGCGTCGCGTTTGTTTGCATAACCTACGCCGCCTGCCAGCATGATTACCTTGTCGTAAGCATATTTCTTGTTGTTTTCGGCATGCTCGAAGGTGAGGACAGAGCCGCAAATCAGCGGTTGCCCGAATTTGTTTCCGAAGTCGGAAGCACCGTTCGATGCCTTGATTAATATCTGTTCCGGTGTCTGGTATAACCATTTGCGCGGATCCAAAATGGTTTCCCATTCGCGGGCGCCCTCGGTACGCGGATAGGAGGTCATGTAAACAGCCGTTCCTGCGATGGGCAAAGATGCTTTGCCTCCGCCCAAGCGGTCGCGGATTTCTCCACCTGTTCCGGTAGCCGCCCCGTTGAACGGTTCTACCGTTGTCGGGAAGTTGTGCGTTTCGGCTTTCAGGGAGATGACGGTCTTTATATCTTTTACTTCATAGAAATCGGGTTTGTCGCTGCTCTTAGGGGCAAATTGTTCGACAACCGGACCATCGTTGAAAGCAACATTGTCTTTATAGGCTGATACCAGTTTGTTCGGATTGACAGCCGATGTCTTTTTAATCAGATTGAACAGGGAGCTTTCTTTCTCTTCTCCGTCGATAACGAAAACTCCTCCGAATATTTTATGCCGGCAGTGCTCTGAGTTCACTTGCGAGAATCCGAACACTTCACTGTCGGTTAATTTCCTGTTTAACTTCAGGCTGACCTCTTTTAAGTAAGAGATTTCCTCTTGGCTTAGGGCTAAACCTTCCTGCTCGTTGTAAGCATCCAGGTCATCGATGTAAAGGATGGGATCCGGTTGTTTGTTGATTGTAAACAACTCCTGGTCCAAACCTTTGTAGATTCGTTGCAGCATCGGGTCATGTTCCGCGTCCCCGGAAGAAACTGGAAAGTATTCTTCGATTCTTGCGATGCCGGAAATACCCATGTTCTGCGTGATTTCCACAGCATTCGTACTCCACGGGGTTATCATTTCGCGTCGCGGACCGACATACCATCCGTCTACAGATTCAGTCTCCAAGGGGGTTGCATTGCTGAACAGCCATACGAGTTTTTGAACATCTTCAGACGATAAATTGTGCAGGGTGTCTACCGCAAGCACTGTCTTTGTTGAAGATTTGAAAAATAAAATCATATCGTTGTGTTTAATGTATGTTTTTATTGAGATGACAAAGATAGGCATTTTTTCTCTTAAAAGCGTAAAAGGAGAGCTGTTTAAGTCGAAGAGTAGCATATCAACAGCAATGATACCCGTTATGATTCGTTTGGCTTTTCTTTTCTCCGTTTATGTATGTGAAACCTTCTTGCCGGAACAGTTCCTAATGAATAGCTCGGGGCGTGTTCGTTGAACGCCATTCATACCTGCCAAACTTTGTGGAGTAGGCATTCCTTGCCGTAGGGCAGTCGTATTGAAGCAGAAACTATAATTAGCCGGAGCGTTGTTGTAAAAGTTATAGTTGCAGTCCGTTTTGTATGGGTGCGTCATTCGCTTTGTTAGTTGATTTGGGGTCTGGTTGGGATTGCCCGTATAAGACTGACGCTTTTTTATGTTCTTTTTTCGTTTTATGCCCTTCCTCGGGCTTGGATATATTCGTATATTCGCATTATTGTATTTTGTAACGAATTAAATTTATACACATGAAATCAGGCAGATTGAGTGCAATTTTATTGCTTGTGTTGTCGGGTGTCTTGTTATTTGCCCGGCAGGTTGCGGCTAACCCAGCGACGGCTGTGATAAATGGCGGCAAGGCTGTGTTGGAAAATGGGAAGGTTAAGCTTGTCTTTTCTGCGGATAAGGTCTTTAAGATGGAGACTTTGCGGTTGAACGGTCACGACATGCTTCCGGAGGGCGGAAGCGTTACGGAACCGTGGAAATTGTTGTATCGGGGGACGTATGGTGAGTCTCCCGATTTGTGGCCTAAGAACGGTTATTATAAAGGTGCGGAAGTCCGTGAAGGGGAAGGCGGCAAATCGCTTGTGTTTACCTGGCAGATGGTTCTGTCGGGCGAAACGACATATCCGGTGCGGATGATTGTCTCTTTGTCCGATGAAGCGGAGCTCCCGGAGTGGAATATAGAAGCCGAAATGCCGGAGAAGTGGCGTATAGAGAAGCTGGAGTTTCCCCGTATCCCGGTAGTTTGTCCGCCGAATGCGAAAGCTATCCTTTCTGCCGGATGGGGGACGGAGTATGACATGACATCGACGAGCATGTTTAACTCCAGGTATCCGTCATGTACAGGAGCTTTGCAGCTCTTGATGATGTATAATGAAGAGGGAGCGTTTTACTTTTCGACGGTCGACAAGGGCGCATCCGGCAAGTATCTGAAAGTGGCTCCCGAAAACGGGCTGTCTACGTTCTATTCGGAAATAGTCGCTTCGGCGGAATGGACAAGCGCTGACGGCAAGTTTTCGTTGCCGTGGGCAACGGTAGTAGGCTACTGCAAAGAGGGGTGGCAGAGTGCGGTGGAGAAATGGTATCGTCCGTTTGCCCTCTCTACGGAATGGGGCAGTAAATCGATACGGGAACGGGATATACCTGAATGGATGTTGAATGCCGACGTTTGGATTCGCCCGGGGCATGTGAATGAAGAGACGATGGATGCTGTCCGGAAGATGTTGAAGTATTTTGGGAAAGGCGTAGGCGTCCATTGGTATTATTGGCATAAATATCCGTTCGATACGAACTATCCGGATTATTTCCCTGCCTTGGACGGTTTTGCGGATATGGTTCGTGAGACGCAGAAGTTGGGGGGCTACGTGACTCCTTATATCAACGGACGGTTGTGGGATCCGGCAAACGAATCTTATAAGGCATTGAAAGGTTATGAAGCTTCTTGCCGGAAGTCCGACGGTTCTTTGTATACGGAAGTTTATGCGTCGAAAGTGCTCAATACGGTAACCTGTCCCTCTTCGGACATCTGGAGGAACGTGCAGAAAGGGCTGGTGAAACGCATCCAAGAAGAGTTGGGGACCCGTGGCGTGTATATCGACCAGATTGCAGCGGCAGCTTGCGAACCCTGTTACGCAACCAACCACAACCATCCGCTGGGCGGCGGCAACTGGTGGCATTATGCGTACAGGAGTCTGCTGAAAGAGATGAGAACCGGTTGTTTGAAAGCGGGTAATGTACTGACATCGGAGGAGAACGCGGAGTGCTATATAGATTTGTTTGATATGCTGCTCACAGTCAATACGCCACATAGCCAGTATGTAAAAGCGGTTCCGCTGTTCCCGTTGGTTTATTCCGACCGTTGTATCACAAGTGCGTATGCATATATTCCTGCGGATTTGAGCAATGGTGTTTTCCGGTTTGAGAATATGCGCTGTTTGTTGTGGGGCTCGCAGTTGGGATGGGCAAACCCTGTCGATATGGCTAAGCCGGAAGCAAAGACCGAGTTGAAGTTCTTGAAAGATTTGGCGGATTTCCGCCGGAAGAACCATGACCTGTTTTGCGGAGGTAGGTTTATGGGCAATATTGCGTTAGAGGGAGATATTCCGATGCGTGAGATACCATCGTTTGAGAATACGCCGGTGGTTCAGGCTGCCAAATGGATAAGTATTTCCGGGGAAGCATCGGCTGTTATCGTGAATATGGACGAAGTTTCCCACAAAGTTACTCTTCCGGGTAACGTGCAGGTGGAAGTGAAAGGCTTGGATTGCATGCGTGTTCCGATTCCTGCGCAGTGAACGGAAAATCTATCGGAGGGGAACAAAGAATCGATGGGCAGGGAATGAAAAATCGATAGGCTGCGTTTTCCCCGGCGATAGGCATGTTTTCGGGAAAAATCCGGAATGAAAAGCAATAAAAAATCCTCCTTCGTGAGCGTGCTCGCAAAGGAGGATTTTTTTAGAGTTAATCTATGATGATTATTCAGATACTACTTCAAACGGAATTTCAACAGAAACTTCTTTGTGAAGTTTTACAGTTGCTGTGTAATTGCCGATTTCCTTAACAGATTCTTTGATATAGATAGTCTTGCGATCTATAGAGAAACCTTTTTTCGCCAACTCTTCTGCAATCTGAATGTTGGTAACAGAACCGAAGATTGTGCCGGTAGAGCTTGTTTTTGCTCCGATAGTCAAAGTAACATCTTTCAGTTTTGCAGCCAATTCTTCTGCGTCCGCTTTAATTTTTGCCAACTTGTGTGCGCGTTGCTTCAAGTTTTCTGCCAATACTTTCTTTGCAGATTCGGTTGCTACTACTGCTTTACCCGTGGGGATTAGAAAGTTACGTCCGTAACCGTCCTTAACTGTTACGATATCGTCTTTGTAACCTAAATTGGCTACGTCTTCTTTCAAAATAATTTCCATATTCTGTCTCCTCTAAATTTAATTATTTCATCAAATCTGTTACGTAAGGAAGCAAAGCCAAGTGGCGTGCTCTTTTCACAGCTTGAGCTACACGACGCTGGAATTTTAAAGAAGTACCGGTGATGCGGCGCGGTAAGATTTTACCTTGTTCGTTCAAGAATTTCTTTAAGAATTCAGGGTCTTTGTAATCGATATATTTGATTCCGTTCTTTTTGAAACGGCAATATTTCTTTTTCTTTACGTCTAC
This sequence comes from uncultured Parabacteroides sp., assembly GCA_944325355.1. GTDB lineage: Bacteria > Bacteroidota > Bacteroidia > Bacteroidales > Tannerellaceae > Parabacteroides. Next base: position 154,706 of record CALUZS010000005.1, on the reverse strand, counting down.
TGAAGGCGGAGTTAAATATCTGATTTCTGATTGTGTTGCTGCCATAATTAATTCTCCTTTACTGTTGTTTCTTTAGATGATTTCAAGTTTCTTCTCTTCGCTGCATATTCTGCTGCATACTTATCCTGGCGGAAAGTCAAGAAACGAATTACGCGCTCGTCGCGGCGCAAGTTTGTTTCTAATGTAGCGATAACTTGAGGTTCTGCTTTGAATTCAACAAGAACATAGAAGCCTGTTGTTTTCTTTTCGATGGGATATGCTAATTTGCGCAATCCCCAGCATTCTTCATTCACGATTTCAGCTCCCTGTTCTTTCAGTAAACTTGTAAATTTGTCTACCGCTTCCTTCATCTGGGCATCAGACAAAACGGGAGTTAAAATGAAAACGGTTTCGTAATTGTTCATACAATAAATTTATTTAGTAAGTTTAAAAAAATCGCTGCAAAGGTAAGTCTTTTTTCTTTTCCTTGCAAATATCTGAGAAAAGAACTTCGGCTTTTTCTACGATGGATGGAGATAGTATTGCGGGAATATCAAAAAAATAAGGTCGTCACCGTCGAACGGTAACGACCTTGTTATATAATTATCTTATGGGTTTATTACATCATTCCACCCATACCGCCCATTCCCGGGTTCATAGCCGGACCAGCAGCGGGAGTTTCCTCTTTCTTGTCAGCAACAACGCATTCTGTAGTCAGGAACATTCCGGCGATTGAAGCCGCATTTTCCAAGGCTACGCGTGTTACTTTAGCCGGGTCGATTACTCCGGCAGCACATAAGTTCTCAAAGCAGTCTTTGCGTGCATTGTATCCGAAGTCGCCTTTGCCCTCTTTTACTTTCTGGACGATTACGGCACCCTCTTTTCCTGCGTTGGCAACAATCTGGCGAAGCGGTTCCTCGATAGCGCGTTTTACGATTTCGATACCGGTGGTTTCATCTTCGTTTTCACCTTTCAAATCGTTCAGTGCTTCAATAGCGCGGATGTAAGCTACTCCACCGCCAGGAACGGTTCCTTCTTCGATGGCTGCACGAGTTGCATGCAATGCGTCATCTACGCGGTCTTTTTTCTCTTTCATCTCAACTTCAGAAGGAGCACCGACATAAAGGACAGCTACGCCGCCGGCCATTTTAGCCAAACGTTCCTGAAGTTTCTCTTTGTCGTAGTCTGATGTCGTATTTTCCATCTGAATTTTAATCTGTCCTATGCGGGCTTGGATGGCATCTTTATCACCTGCTCCGTTGACAATCGTCGTGTTGTCTTTGTTAACTACGATCTTTTCAGCAGTACCCAGCATATCCATTGTAGCACCTTCCAGCTTCAAGCCTTTTTCTTCGGAGATTACAGTACCACCTGTAAGGATTGCGATGTCTTCCAGCATAGCTTTACGACGGTCTCCGAATCCCGGTGCTTTTACAGCGCATATCTTTAACGAGCCGCGTAAGCGGTTTACAACCAATGTTGCCAATGCTTCGCTGTCGATGTCTTCAGCGATAATCAACAAAGGACGTCCGCTCTGTACAGTCGGTTCGAGGATTGGAAGAAGATCTTTCAATACAGAAATCTTTTTGTCGTAGATTAAGACATACGGATTTTCCATTTGGCATTCCATCTTCTCAGTGTCTGTTACGAAATACGGAGAGATATAGCCACGGTCGAATTGCATTCCTTCTACAACATCGACAGTTGTTTCTGTACCTTTGGCTTCTTCTACGGTGATAACGCCTTCTTTCTTTACGCGTTGCATAGCTTCTGCAATCAATTTACCGATTGCTTCATCTCCATTTGCGGAAATTTTGGCAACGTGTTCGATTTTTTCAAATTTGTCACCTACGGCTTCAGCCTGATTAGCGATGCTTTCTACTACTTTGGCAACCGCTTTGTCGATACCACGTTTCAGATCCATAGGATTTGCTCCCGCAGTAACATTTTTCAAGCCGACACCGATGATTGCTTGAGCCAATACGGTTGCTGTAGTTGTTCCGTCGCCCGCGTTGTCGTTGGTCTTCGAAGCTACCTCTTTTACCAATTGTGCACCCATGTTTGCAAACGGATCAGCCAATTCAATCTCTTTTGCTACGGTAACACCGTCTTTTGTGATTTGGGGAGCGCCAAATTTCTTTTCAATAATTACGTTGCGGCCTTTCGGTCCGAGAGTTGTTTTTACAGCGTTTGCCAATTCGTCCACACCTTTCTTCAGAAGGTCGCGGGCATCCATATCGAATTTAATTTCTTTTGCCATGATTGTACGTTTTAAATTTTTGATGTTTTGTTATTAAATGATTGCCAATATATCGGACTGGCGCATGATTAAATATTTTTCACCATCCAATTCGATTTCAGTTCCGGCGTATTTGCCATACAGGACATGGTCACCCGCCTTAACAACCATTTCTTCGTCTTTTGTACCGTGGCCAACGGCTATGATTTCACCTTTCAAAGGTTTTTCTTTTGCTGAGTCAGGAATGATAATTCCTCCAACTGTTTTTTCTTCTGCTGCAGCCGGCTTGATGAGCACTCTGTCTGCTAATGGTTTAATGTTCATAATGTATGATTTTAAATTTGTTTATTCGTTATCTCGGAACCGGACATTTCTATTTGTTTTCCCCGAATCCGCTATTTGAATTGCCAAAACTGTGCCAATGGATAAGTCTGATTCTTTAGTAGTAAATTTGGCATGATTCAATGAAATTAATTCATTTTTGGCTGACAGTTTGTCTTAGGTGTCCGTTTCTGTGTCATGTTTTTGAGTGGAAGCTTGGGGTGTTCTTTAAAAGTTATACGCTTTCTTTGCCTTTTTCTTGAAAAAGCGTTCCTTTGTACCCGTTTTAAAAGGGATATTTGTATATGCTGAAGCTTATAAAGAACTGGACACTTCCGTTGGCGATGTTAACAGGTGTTTTAGGGTATTTTGCCTTTTCCGGCATACCGCTGCTTGCTCCGACAAAGCCTTTCATGAATGTATTAATCTCTTATCTTACCCCTTTTCTCATATTCGCCCAATTGCTGTTGACTTTTTGTAAAATGAATCCGAAAGAACTTCTTCCTACGGCCTGGCACGGCTGGTTGTTGTTGTTTCAATTGGTTTCGACATCGGTTGTAGCGGCTTGTATCCTCTTTTTCCATGCTGAAGGAACTTATAAGGAGGTTTTTGAGGGAGGAATGGTTTGCTTGGTTTGTCCTACCGCTACGGCGGCAGCTGTCATTACCGGGAAGCTGGGAGGAAATGCGTCGAGTTTGACAACTTATACGCTTTTATCCAATTTGTTGGCGGCGGTTGTAGTACCTTTGTTGTTTCCGTTGGTTGAAATCCATGAAGGAATTACTTTTTGGAACGCTTTCTTTCGAATATTGAGTAAGGTTTTTCCGCTTTTGCTCTGTCCGTTCCTGTTGGCTTTGCTGTTGCGTTATTTATTGCCGGCGGTTCATCGTTGGTTGAGTAATATGCACGGGGCGGCTTTTTATTTGTGGGGTATCGCCCTTGCTATTGTGACTGCCCAGACTGTTAAGTCGTTGGTAAATAGCGATGCATCGGTTTTTGTTAAGCTCTTTTTGTCGGTTGCCGGCTTGTTGGCTTGTATCCTCCAGTTTTGGTTGGGGAAACGGATTGGTTCGGCGTATAATGACCGTATCAGTGCCGGGCAAGCTTTGGGGCAAAAAAATACGGTCTTGGCAATTTGGATGGCTTATACCTATTTGGACCCGTTATCTTCCGTGTCTCCAGGTTCCTATGTCCTTTGGCAAAACTGTTTTAACAGTTACCAATTGTGGAAAAAAAGGAAAACCGAACAGAAATAATCCGGCTGTTGCTGGAGAAATATCTGTTTTTTTCAATAAGACTTCTTGTCTGTCGTAGGGTATGCGCTTTTGTTTATAAACTGCGGAGGAAAGGATTTTGTACACTGTTAAAATGTTTGTTCCCGTCTTTTCTATTTTGTACCTTTGTCTATGCTTTTGGCGGACTGTAATTCGTCAAAATTTATATAAGCAAAATTGACGATTCTATGAACAGATGGCTTAAAGGTTTTATTTTAATTTGCTTGGCACCGATTATCCTTGCTGTGATTCTTTCTGTGCTGCTTTATGTTCCGGCAGTACAGGATTTTGCAGTCAAGAAAGCTTCTTTGTATGCAGAAGATGTCACCGGTATGCAGATTGATATTGGAAAGATTCGCCTGAAATATCCCTTTAAGCTGGATTTGAATGACGTTTCTGTCTTGTCGGCTCCGGAAGATACGCTGCTTTCGCTGGGGCATTTCCGGCTAAGAGTGCAGTCAATGCCTTTGTTGCGTTGGAAGGTTGTAGCGGATGCTATTGAACTGGAAGATGTATATGCCGACACCGGTGAACTTATTGACGGGATTGCGTTGAAAGGAGAGGTTGGCAGGATGTTTGCCAAAATAGACCCTGCCGATTTGAAAAATAGCCGTGTCCTGCTTTCGGACTTCACTCTCTCGGATGCGGCTGTGTCTGTTTTGTTGAACGATACCACTCCTGCTCCGGAGGATACTGCTTCTGCCCCTCTTGAATGGGTGTTGGATTTGCAGAAAATAAATCTTTCGCATGTTTCGGTCGGCTTGCAAATGGCTGATTCTACACGAATTTCTTCATATATCGCTCAAGCACAGCTCCGGCAAGGTGTTGTGGATTTGGGAAAGTCTCATTATAGTGCCGCCCATTTTGAGCTTTTGTCTTCAACACTGAATTATGATGCAAATTTTAATTCGCCGATGGAGGGAATCGACCCGTCCCATATTGCTTTGTCTGATATAAATATATGTATAGACTCCTTATCCAACCAAGGTTTAGAGTTAAATGCATTGTTGAAACGCTTCTCTGCTGAAGAACGTTCCGGATTGATGGTCAAATCTTTGACCGGAGATATAATCAGCGATGAACGGCAGATAAACATACCTGCGCTGAAGTTGGAGACCGGCTCTTCTTCTGCCCAAATATCGGCGACTGTGCCGTGGAACTCTTTAGAGGAAAATGCTGAAGAGCACTTTGACGCGAATTTTAATTTTTCCATCGGTAAGAATGACATTCTCCTTTTAGCGACTGCTTTGCCGGAAGACTTTAAGAAGGATTATCCGAATACGCCTTTTATGTTGCAGGGAAATGTCAGCGGAAATGTGAATGCCATCCGTTTGGATAAGGCAACCGGTGGCATTGCTGAATTTTTTTCATTGGAAACCGGCGGATATGTTAACCAATTGTCGGATGAAAATCGACGTAACGGGAATATCCAACTGAAACTTAGTAATAAGAACCTGGATTTTCTGCTCTCTTTCCTGCCGGAAAACATGCGTTCGTTCTATGCAATCCCTTCGGGAATGAGCCTTGACATGGATGCCAATATAGAAGGGAAGAAGTATGATGCGGATGTTCTGCTGAGGGACGGGGATGGAAAAGTTGAATTGAAAGCGAAATATGACGATTTGGCGCAAAGTTATTTGGCAACGCTGTCGGTCGACAGCTTGAATCCGATGCATTTCATGCCAAAAGATTCGTTATATGCTTTGTCGGTATCGGCACAAGTGGCAGGCAGGGGTACGGATATCTATTCGGACTCGACGCATCTCTTCATGCGTGGAAACATTTCTGATATCCATTACGGCAATCTTTCCGTGTCGGATGTGCATCTTTCCGGCTCTTTAAAAGAACACAAAGTAGCCTTGAAAATCAATAGCCGTTACCCGTTGGCACTATTGGATGTTTCTTTAAGCGGAATGCTTACGAAAGAGCGTGTGTTGGCTGTATTGGATGCAGATTTCAAGAATCTGGATTTATATAATCTTCATTTTACGCCGACGCCTTTAAAGACCTCTTTCCGGTTGTTGGCAGAAACGGAAATCCATAACGAAAAAGATTTGGTTGCCGATGTAACGTTAGATGATTGTTCGATAGAGACGTCGGACTATACTTTCCGGCCTGAAAAGCTAATCATACATGCCGACAGCAAGGAAGAGCTTAGCAATTTGTCATTGGAATCCGGCGATTTCAATATAAATCTGACAGGTCAGCACGACTTCGGGACAATTGCGAAAAAGTTTGCCGACGTTTCGTCGGAAATATCCCAACAAATGGGGAAAGACTCGGCAGTGAATTTTGCAGCGCTGAAATCTTTTTTCCCGGTCCTGCAGTTGACCGCTTCCGCGAAACAGAATAATCCTATTTATTCGTTTATGGAGATGAATTACATGGATTTCACTCAGTTTGATTTGGTAGCCAATACGTCTCCGGAAGAAGGTCTGCATTTGAATGCCGCATTGCATAATCTGTCGCGTGATACTTTACGGATTGATACGATTCGTGTCTCTTTGAACCAGGATTCGTCGCGTCTCATATACCAAGCCGATGTTGTGAAAAACAAGTACATGCAGCAGCCGCCGTTTTCTGCTCAAGTTAAGGGCAGGCTAACATTGAATAGTGTGGACGCGTTGTTGACCTTTAAGGACGGGGCGGATTCCACAGGTGTATTGTTTGGTGCAGAAGTGTCAAAAGTTCCGGACGGTTTGAAATTGCACTTGTTCCCGGAAGAACCTGTCATCGCATACCGTAAGTTCGTCTTGAATAAAGATAACTTCCTGTTGTACCGTAATGAAAAGGAAATAGAAGCGAATATTTCTTTGGAAAGTGATATTGCAACAGCGCATTTTTATTCACAGCAACAAGAGGATACCACGGCAATAACATATCCGTCCTTGTTTGCGGAGCTTCAGCAGGTGGATTTGGGTCTGATATCAAATGCTTTCCCGGCTTATCTTCCTTCGATGTCAGGTCTGTTGAATGCAACATTCCAATATGTTCCGGAAGATACGGTTTTTTTGGTTACGGCGGATATGAATATAGATACGTTGCGTTACAACGACCAGCGGGTCGGAAATTTGGTATGCAATGCTGTATATTTACCGATAAGCAGCGATCAGCACCAGATGGATGTCCATTTGTTCCGTGATGGGAGGGAAATAACGAATATGACTGCCGGATATTACAATGATGGGATCCGTGACAGTATAAACGGTGTTTTATCGATATCGGGGTTGCCGTTGGAGATGATTACGCCTTTTATTCCGGACAAGATGGCTTCATTGAGCGGTTCGATGGATGGGAATATCCATATATTAGGAACAAGCAATAAACCGGATTTGTCGGGCGCGTTTAATTTTGATTCCGCTTCTGTATATGTCGGTGCGTTGGCTTCTTCCATAAGGCTTGACAGTTCTACTATACGAATAGCCGATAACCGGATTCTGTTCAATCGTTACAAGTTATATTCGGCAGGTGATAATCCGTTTGTTCTGGACGGGAACGTTGACTTCAGTGATATGGCGCGTATGACAGCCGACCTTCGCATGTTTGCAAATAATATGCAACTGCTCAATGTGAAGCGTAATAGCGAAAGCCTTGTGTACGGGAAGTTGCTGGTTAACCTGAACTCGACGGTAAAAGGTCCGTTGGATGCTTTGGTAATGCGTGGCGACCTGCAATTGCTGGGTTCTACCGATCTTACCTATGTGTTGAAGGATTCTCCCCTCGCGGTACAGGACCGGCTTTCCGACATGGTCACTTTTACCTCTTTTGCCGATACGCTGCGCCATCGGAGATTGCAGCGTCCGGCGTTGCTTTTGGGGGGGATGGATATGTTGATGACTATCCGCATAGACCAGGCTGTACGGCTGAATGCAGACCTCACACCAGACCAATCGGGTCGGGTAGAGCTGGAAGGTGGAGGTGATTTGTCGTTCCAATATACCCCACAGGGCGACATGATATTGAACGGGCGTTATTCATTATCGGGCGGAACGTTGAAATATACTTTGCCGTTAATCTCTTTGAAGGATTTCAATATACAGGATGGCAGTTATGTTCAATGGAACGGGAATCCGATGGATCCCTATTTGAATTTGATAGCAACGGAACGTATCCGCACATCAGTCTCTTTGGAGGGAGAGAACTCCCGTATGGTGAATTTCGATGTAGGAATTATCCTTAAGCAGACACTTGAGAACCTGGCGCTTCAATTTACGCTCGAAGCACCTGAAGATATGGCAGTCCAGAACCAGTTGGCAGCTATGGGAGAGGAAGAGCGTGCTAAGCAGGCTGTCAGTATGATGATTACAGGAATGTATTTGGCAGGCTCAAAGAGTGGCGGGAAATCGAATATGGATATGGGGGCTGCTTTGAACAGCTTTTTACAGAGTGAGATAAACAATATTGCAGGAAGTGCTTTGAAAACGATTGATATTTCTTTCGGTATGGAGAGTTATGATGAGAACGGAACAGATGGCGGCGGAAAACGAACCGATTATTCTTTCCGTTTTGCCAAACGTTTTTATAACGACCGCCTTCGAGTGGTGATAGGAGGCCGTATTTCTACCGGGAATGATATCAATGAAGGGCAAAATCAATCCTTTATCGATAATATTGCCGTAGAATGGAGATTGGATAACAGTGGCACCCGCTATGTGAAAATTTTTCATAATAAGAATTATGAGAGTTTGTTGGAAGGGGAAATTTCAGAGACAGGAGCTGGTATCGTTTTGCGGAAAAAGATGAAACGGTTGCGTGAGCTGTTTATCTTTAGGAAGAACAAAAATCGATCAGTCAAGGCGAAGGCGGAGCCAGATTCGGATTCAGAGTGATAAGTTATAGAGGATAGAAAGTTTTATGCGATACATTATATTATATGTCATATTAGGCGTTTTGCTGTTTTTCTGGGGCGGATGTTCGACGACCAAGAATTTGCCGGAAGGGGAGGTCCTGTACACCGGGATAAAGTCCATAGAGGTTGTCAATATGGATTCGACGACGGCAGGTGAAAATGCACGTAGCGAAGTGGAAGCCGCTTTTGCCTATCCTCCGAACAATGCGTTGTTGGGCAGTTCTTCTATCAAGCTTCCGTTGCCGTTTGGCTTGTGGGCTTATAATGCCCTTGTGAACAAAAAGGGGAAGGTAGGAAAATGGCTTTTTAAAAAGCTGGCGGCAAAACCGGTGTTTATCTCAACAGTGAATCCAGATGTACGTGTTCGTGTAGCAGATAACTTATTGCGTGAACATGGTTATTTTTCTGGATTTTCTGAATATGAGCTTGTGCCAAACAAGAAAAACCCTCGGAAAGCTGCGTTGAGGTATAAGATTACAATGAACCATCCTTATACTTTTGACAGTATCGCTTATATCAATCTGCATCGGCGGACGGATTCTATTGTGAAAGCGAATCTGGGCGAGTCGTATCTGAAAAAGAATGATAACTTTAATGCCGGAAACCTTGATTCGGAGAGATCTCGGATTTCTTTGCTGCTGAGAGATAACGGATATTATTACTATCGTCCTGATTTTATAACATACCAGGCGGATACATTCCTTACGCCGGGAAAAGTAAATTTGCGTGTAACGCCAAAAGCCGGATTGCCAAATATTGCGTTGCGTCCATGGAAGATTGGAAATGTCCACGTGTGGTTGAATGGTTATGATAATGAAGAACCAACCGATTCTGTTACCTATATTGACATGGTCATGCACTACCAAGGGAAGTTGAGGGCTCGTCCGTCGGCTTTATATAAACGTCTTTTTCTTAGGTCGGGAGATTTGTATTCGCAATCGAAACAGGAGCAGACACAGACGGCTTTTTCCCGACTTGGAATTTTCAGGTATGCCGAGATGCAATATGTGCCGCGCGATACGACCCAACGGATAGGCACGCTTGATTTGAATATCCGTACGGTGTATGATTTGCCGCTCGACGGGGAGTTGGAATTCAATGTTACGTCAAAGAGTAATGACCAGATTGGTCCGGGGGCAATATTCAGTATGACCAAACGGAATCTTTTTGGAGGAGGCGAGACGTTTACGACACAGGTGAAAGGCTCTTATGAGTGGCAGACGGGAAACCGTGTGGGTAGTTCTAATTCTGCAATCAACAGTTATGAATTGGGAGTTAGTGCAACGATTACTTTTCCGGAAATGCTTGTACCCGGTATTTATAAATTCAAGGATAATTATCCGGCGTCTACTTCGTTTAAGCTTTATGCCGATTTGTTGAACCGTGCACGTTTTTTCAAGATTTTGTCGTTTGGAGGGGAAGCCGCCTATGATTTCCTGCCTACTCCTACCAGCCGTCATTCGGTTACCCTTTTTAATCTTTCGTTTAACAAATTGCAACATACGACGTATGAGTTTGACAGCATAACAACGGCAAATCCGGCTCTTTACATAAGTTTGAAAGACCAATTTATTCCGATGATGGGCTATACATATACGTATGATAATAGTTCGATTACTGCCAAACGGAATCATCTTTGGTGGCAGACGTCCATTTCGCAGGCAGGTAATTTACTCTCTTGTTTTTATGCGATAGCTGGTAATAAATTTAGTACGCCCAATAAAAAATTGCTGGGAAATCCTTTTGCTCAGTTCGTTAAATTAACAAGCGAAATTCGTTATAATTACCAAATAGGCAGGAAACAAAATCTCGTGGGCCGTTTGATGGCTGGTGTAATTTACAGCTATGGCAATGCGGAAGGTCATATATCTCCTTATAGCGAACAATTTTATATAGGAGGAGCTAATAGTATACGGGCATTTACTATCCGGAGCATAGGACCGGGACGCTTTAGCCCGGATCCGAATAACGAATATGCTTATATCGACCAGGTAGGGGACGTGAAATTTGAAGCCAATTTGGAGTATCGTTTCCCAATTCTTGGTGATTTGAATGGAGCGATGTTTCTGGATGCTGGAAATATTTGGTTGTTGCATGAAGATCCGCAACGCCCCGGTGGCGTTTTGCGTTTGGGGCATTTCCTGAAAGATTTGGCGCTGGGTACAGGTGTTGGCCTGCGTTACGACCTTTCATTTATCGTTGTACGCCTTGATTGCGGTATTGCTCTTCATGTACCTTATGAAACTGGCAAGAAGGGGTATTATAATATTCCGAGGTTTAAAGACGGGTTAGGGTTCCACTTGGCAATCGGTTATCCGTTTTAATCGGTCATACCGGATATTTTTGTCGGCAGATGGGAGCGCTTCTTTATTTTTCTATGGATTTGTTTAGCTAATCCGTTATTATAAGGAATGAAAAATTGCGTTGCTTTTTCTTTTATTTATAAGATAAATTGCATTAGAAACATCATTTTATAAGAAAAATACGGTGAAAAAAGTCATATTGTATTTTGAAGTTCCTAAAAAGAGTGTATATTTGCACCCGAAAAATATAGAAAGATATGAAGCTGGTACAAGCAAATAGTTTGATTATTTCTCTATCTATTATTCTACTCTGGGAACGGGATAGGAAGTGAGACTGTATGCTTTATCGAAAATTGATGATATGTAAACCTCTCTCACTTCCGGGTGAGAGAGGTTTTTTAGTATAGAAAAATATAAAAAAGGAACTTTATGGCAGATAGACTTTTTATTTTTGATACTACCTTGCGGGATGGGGAGCAAGTCCCCGGATGCCAATTGAATACCGTTGAGAAAATTCAAGTGGCAAAACAGTTGGAAACATTAGGAGTTGATGTGATTGAAGCCGGTTTTCCGGTATCAAGTCCGGGCGATTTTAATTCGGTGATAGAAATTTCGAAGGCTGTGACATGGCCTGTAATATGCGCTCTTACCAGGGCTGTGCAGAAAGATATAGATGTGGCGGCGGAGGCATTGAAATATGCAAAACATAAACGTATCCATACAGGAATAGGAACTTCTGATCCACATATCCGCTATAAATTCAACTCGACGCGGGAAGAGATTATTGAACGTGCGGTAGCGGCTGTGAAATATGCCCGCCGTTATGTGGATGATGTAGAATTTTATGCAGAGGATGCAGGACGTACCGATAACCGATATCTGGCACAAGTCATAGAAGCTGTTATAAAAGCCGGAGCTACGGTTGTCAATATCCCGGATACTACCGGTTATTGCCTTCCGGAAGAGTATGGAGCGAAAATACGTTATTTAATGGAAAATGTGGATGGCATCCACAAAGCTGTTATTTCTACCCACTGCCATAATGATTTGGGAATGGCTACCGCCAATACGATGAGCGGTGTTCTTGCTGGAGCACGGCAAGTTGAAGTGACGATTAATGGCATTGGAGAGCGTGCAGGTAATACCTCTTTGGAGGAAATTGCGATGATTGTAAAGTGCCATCATGATATCAATATCGAGACGAATATCAATACACAGAAAATATATCCTACGAGCCGGATGGTTTCGAGCCTGATGAATATGCCTGTCCAACCGAACAAAGCGATAGTTGGTCGTAATGCTTTTGCCCACTCTTCTGGGATACATCAGGACGGAGTTTTGAAGAATGTACAGACATACGAGATTATCGATCCGAAAGATGTTGGCATTGATGATAATGCGATTGTCCTTACGGCCCGTAGCGGACGCGCAGCATTGAAACATCGTCTTTCAGTGTTGGGTATAGAGATGGAACAGCCGAAGCTGGATAAAGTTTATGAAGATTTTCTGAAACTTGCAGATAAAAAGAAAGACATTACGGATGACGATATATTACTGCTTGCCGGTGCCGACCGCTCGTTGAATCATCATATAAAGCTGGAATATCTTCAGGTGACGAGTGGTGTCGGTGTCCGTTCTGTGGCAAGTTTGGGATTGAATATCTCGGGCGAACATTTTGAAGCTGCAGCTACGGGCAATGGCCCGGTCGATGCAGCGATCAAAGCTGTAAAACAAATTATTAAACGTCAAATGACATTGAAAGAATTTACGATACAGGCAATCAGCAAAGGCAGTGATGATGTCGGAAAAGTGCACATGCAGGTCGAGTATGACGGACAAATGTATTATGGGTTTGGGGCGAATACCGATATTATTGCTGCTTCGGTTGAAGCTTATATCGATTGTATAAATAAATTTAAGCATTAAATAACGCAAAATAGTAAGGCTATGGCAAAAACTTTATTTGATAAGATATGGGATGCTCACGTTGTCCAGGTTGTAGATGGCGGACCTACGCAACTATATATAGATAGATTGTATTGTCATGAGGTAACAAGTCCGCAAGCGTTCGAGGGATTGCGTGACAGGGGGCTGAAATGTTTTCGTCCGGAACGTATTTTTTGTATGCCGGATCATAATACACCTACCCATGATCAGGATAAACCAATTGAAGATCCGGTATCAAGAGACCAGGTTGATACGTTGGCTCGCAATGCAGCCGAATTTGGCTTGACCTATTTCGGGATGATGGATAAACGGAACGGAATCATCCATGTTGTCGGACCGGAACGAGGATTGACACTTCCCGGAATGACTATCGTATGTGGTGATTCCCATACGTCAACACACGGGGCATTGGGAGCAGTGGCTTTCGGTATTGGAACGAGTGAGGTGGAGATGGTAATGGCTTCCCAATGTATTTTGCAATCCCGCCCGAAAACAATGCGTATCACGGTTGAGGGTGCGTTGAAACCCGGAGTTACTGCTAAAGATGTGGCTCTTTATATGATGTCGAAGATGTCGACGAGTGGTGCTACCGGTTATTTCGTGGAATACGCAGGCTCAGCTATTCGTTCGTTGACGATGGAAGGAAGGCTTACTCTTTGTAACTTGAGTATTGAAATGGGAGCCCGCGGCGGTATGGTTGCACCAGATGAGATTACGTTCGACTATATTAAAGGTAGGGAATATTCCCCGAAAGGAGAAGACTGGAATAAAGCTGTTGCTTATTGGAAAACTTTGAAGAGCGATGATGATGCCGTATTTGATAAAGAAGTATGTTTTGCAGCGGAAGATATAGCACCGATGATAACTTACGGAACAAACCCTGGTATGGGTATGGCAATAACTGGTCGTATCCCTACAACAGACGGTATGGATGATGCGGAAAAAATTTCATTTGAGAAATCATTGCATTATATGGGCTTCCAGGAAGGTGAGTCCCTTTTAGGAAAACCGATTGATTACGTCTTCCTGGGCGCTTGTACAAATGGGCGTATTGAAGATTTCAGAGCTTTTGCCGCAATTGTAAAAGGACGCAAAAAGGCGGAGCATGTGACTGCATGGTTGGTCCCCGGTTCTTGGATGGTTGATGAACAAATCCGTAAAGAGGGCTTGGACAAGATTCTTAATGATGCAGGTTTTGAAATCAGACAACCTGGATGTTCTGCCTGCTTGGCTATGAACGATGATAAAATTCCGGCAGGAAAATATGCAGTGTCGACAAGTAACCGTAACTTTGAAGGTCGGCAAGGTCCAGGTTCAAGAACCTTGTTAGCTAGTCCGTTAACGGCAGCTGCGGCAGCGGTGACTGGTTGCATAACGGATCCTCGGGAATTAATGTAAATATTATTTATTATGGTAATGAAAGATTCTGTAAAAACGATAGGTACGCTTATCGACAAACAAAAGGTTGCTTTTATAGGTTCGGTGGATTCAGAAGGTTTCCCCAACATGAAAGCAATGCTTGCTCCTCGTAAACGCGAAGGTATCCGGGTATTTTATTTTACAACCAATACCCATTCATTGCGTGTATCCCAATATTTGCAGAATGAAAAAGCTTGCATTTATTTTTGTGATAACCGATTTTTTCGTGGAGTAATGTTGAAAGGTTCGATGGAAGTTTTGACTGATACTTTGCATAAGGAGATGATTTGGCAGGATGGTGATACATTATATTATAAAGGAGGTGTTGCCGATCCGGATTATTGCGTACTTAAGTTTACGGCGGTGAGCGGTCGTTATTACCATAATTTCTCTTCTGAAGATTTTACTATTGATTAAAAAATGATACAATGAAACAGAAATTTGACATAATAACATCGACTTGTGTTCCTCTTCCTTTGGAAAATGTAGATACGGATCAGATTATTCCGGCGCGTTTCCTTAAAGCAACCGATAAAAAGGGATTCGGAGAAAATCTGTTCCGGGATTGGAGATATGACAAACAGGGGAATAAAATCGAGTCGTTTGTGTTAAATGACCCGACTTATGGAGGTCAAATATTGGTCGCCGGGAAAAATTTCGGTTCAGGTTCAAGCCGTGAACATGCCGCATGGGCAATTGCTGATTATGGCTTCCGTGTAGTGGTGTCAAGCTTTTTTGCGGATATCCATAAAAACAATGAACTTAATAATTTCGTCCTTCCGGTTGTTGTGAGCGAAGCTTTCTTGAAAGAACTTTTTGATTCCATATATGCGAATCCGAAAACAGAAGTCGTTGTCAATCTTCCTCAACAAACAATAACCAATAAGGCAACCGGGCATTCAGAATCGTTTGAGATTAACGCTTATAAGAAGCATTGCTTGATTAACGGGCTTGATGATATTGACTTTTTGTTGGGCAACAAGGAGAAGATTGAAGAATATGAAGCTTCGGGTAAATCCTGTTAGTTGTCGTTTGTCTGCTTGTAAATATCTATCAGTATGGATATTTTGTGATGACTCCCGTTGAGGTTTTGTCGTATTGGATGATAAGAAAAGGAAAAGGAGGATTATGATAGAAATAATGGATACAACTCTTCGTGACGGAGAACAGACATCAGGCGTCTCGTTTGCTTCTCATGAAAAGTTGAGTATTGCTCAGTTGCTTATCGGAGAGTTGGGCGTAGACAGGGTAGAGATTGCTTCGGCTCGTGTGTCAGAAGGAGAATTTGATGCTGTTCGTAAGGTGGTGAGATGGGCAAAACATTCCGGATGTCTTGGGAAATTGGAAGTTCTTGGGTTTATAGATGGAGGTATTTCTTTGGATTGGATAGAGAGAGCCGGATGCCAAGTGGTAAATTTTCTGTGCAAGGGCTCTTTTAAACATGTAACTGAGCAACTTCGTAAAACACCTGAACAGCATATTGAAGATATTCGGGCGAATGTCCGTTCGGCGGTAGATAGAGGTGTTTCTGTAAATATCTATTTGGAAGATTGGTCGAATGGCATGAAATATTCTCCTCAATATGTGTTTCAGCTAGTCGATGGGCTTAAGGATCTTCCGATACGCCGTTATATGTTGCCTGACACTTTGGGAATCTTGAATCCGGAGACGGCATATCTGTATAGTCGTCAGATGGTAAAACGTTATCCGGAGTTATGTTTTGATTTCCATGCCCATAATGATTATGATTTGGCAGTCGCCAACGTTTATTCGGCTGTCCGTGCCGGAGTGACAGGCATCCATACTACAGTGAACGGGCTTGGTGAACGGGCTGGGAATGCGCCTTTGAGCAGTGTGATTGCTGTTTTGAAAGACCAACTGAAACAGCCGACACATTTGCAAGAGAAAAGAATCAACCATGTCAGCCGGTTGGTGGAAACTTATTCAGGAATTCATATTCCGCCAAATAAACCTATCATTGGAGAATCTGTATTTACGCAGTGTGCAGGCGTTCATGCTGATGGCGATTATAAAAATAATTTGTATGTGAACGATCTTCTTCCGGAGCGTTTCGGGAGAGTGCGCGAATATGCTTTGGGGAAAACTTCCGGTCGGGCAAATATCCGGAAGAATTTGGAAGCAATGGGAATCGATATGGACGAAGCTTCCATGCGGAAAGTAACGGAACGTATTATTGAGTTGGGCGACAAGAAAGAAATGGTTACACCGGAGGATTTGCCGTATATCATTAGTGATGTACTTCATCACGATACAATGGAGGAACAGAAAATTAGGATTCTGAATTATTCGCTTTCATTGGCACAAGGGCTGAAACCGGTAGCTACGCTTAAAATAGAAATCAATGGAGAAGCGTATGAAGAGTCGGCTTCGGGGGATGGACAGTATGATGCTTTTGTACGTGCACTCCGGAAGATTTATACTGATTTAGGGCGTCCTTTCCCGATGCTTACGAATTATAGTGTGTCTATTCCGCCGGGAGGAAGAACAGATGCTTTTGTCCAGACAGTGATAAGTTGGAATTACGCAGGATTGGATTTTAAAACACGAGGTTTAGATGCAGACCAGACAGAAGCAGCTATTAAAGCGACGGTAAAAATGTTGAATAAAATAGAAAGTATGAAATAAAAAATAGAAGCCTATGAAAATGAATATCGCTGTTCTTGCGGGAGACGGTATTGGTCCCGAAATAATGGAGCAGGCAATAAAGACGGTAAAAGTTGTAAGTGAAAAGTTCGGACATGAACTGGAATGCAATTATGGAATATGCGGAGCGAATGCTATAGATAAAGTAGGAGATCCCTATCCGAAGGAAACACATGAATTGTGTATGAATAGTGATGCCGTACTGTTTGGTGCGGTAGGAGATCCCAAATATGATAATAATCCGGCGGCGAAAGTGCGTCCGGAACAGGGATTGCTGGCAATGCGGAAAAAGTTAGGATTGTATGCGAACATCCGTCCTATTCAGACTTTCGGATGCCTTTTGCATAAATCTCCTTTGCGGGCAGAGCTGGTGAAGGATGCTGATTTTTTGTGTATACGAGAGTTGACTGGCGGTATGTATTTTGGAGAGAAATACCAGGATAACGACAAAGCTTTCGATACCAATTATTATACGCGTCCGGAAGTTGAGCGGATACTTAAAATTGCCTTTGAATATGCTTTGAAGAGACGGAAACATCTGACGGTTGTTGATAAAGCCAATGTGCTTGCTTCGTCAAGGCTCTGGAGACAAATAGCACAAGAGATGGCACCTGCTTATCCGGAAGTGCAGACCGATTACATGTTTGTTGACAATGCAGCCATGCGCATGATTCAAGAACCTACTTTTTTTGATGTAATGGTTACAGAAAATACCTTCGGAGATATCCTTACAGACGAAGCTTCTTGTATTAGCGGTTCGATGGGATTGCTCCCCTCTGCTTCTATTGGTTTACATACTTCCGTGTATGAACCGATCCATGGTTCGTGGCCTCAGGCTGCAGGTAAGAATATTGCCAATCCGTTGGCTACAATTCTTTCTGCGGCAATGATGTTTGAATATTCTTTCGGGCTGAAAGCAGAAGGAGCGTTGATACGCAAAGCGGTAGACGTGTCCATGGAGGAAGGAATCCGTACGCCTGATATTCAGATAGAAGGGGCAAAAGCTTATTCAACTTCAGAAGTAGGAGATTGGATAGCGTCCTATATCCGAAAAGCATAATCTTTAAATTTGCATAAACGGGCTGTCTTTTTTTCAAAGGCAGCCTTTTTGTTTTGTCTGTTTGAAATGAATTGTTTTTCTTTGCAGCGGTTAGGAATTTGTAGAAGTAATTATGTATAGACATCTGTTAAAGTGTATTGCCATAATAACCATTTGCGCCCTTTCCTTTTCTTGTGAACGGAAAACGAATGACTGGCTGCAAGATTTGAATGCCAACATTCCGGTGGAGAGATTGTCGCTTGTATTGAATCAAGATACTGTTCAAGGGGCAAGTGCAATTATTGCTGCCACATATCCGGACGAAGGGACAATATCACTCCTAAACGTGTTTAAGGAATTTGATGAGCTGGATTTCAATATTGCGATTACCGAATTGGAGAATGGTTCTTATGTGTTTAGTGGATATGATTCTATTTCGGTAGTTTCTTCTTTGCTTGGAACAGCCATTACGTTGAATGGAACATTGTCGGCGGATGGAACTGCATCTATAACTGTCGACCAGCGTTGGAATGGTGATTTTTTGAAGAATTGGAATGTTTGTGATGCATTGCTTACAGATGCGGAGAGCGGACAAATAGTCCATGCTGCCGGATTCCTTAATTGGACTTCGAGGTATAATTCCGATACTTTGTGTGCGGAAAATCTTTCGGCTATGGGAACAATCGCTTTACATTCTATAATAGATTCTTATTTTAAAGATATTACTTTCTATGATGATTTGAGTCTTTCGTTTCATTATTGCCCGGATCCCGGATTGACGATCGACAACCTTATCCAGGCAGTTGTGGAAGGAACCGTTCCTCCTGTTGTGCAAAGGGAATGGAAAGAGTCGCCGCAAGGTATGGCAGATTGGTTTTTTAAGGACAATATATTATATATACATTTTAATATAGGCGCATTCGTCCCTTTTTATAACGAACTGACCGGTAAAAACGTCGATGCCGATTTTGTTGCGGATATAATAATGCGTTTGGATGGGCTTGCTGGTAGTGAAATTCGGGAGCTGCTTGCTGATTTGGATGGAGTGGATCTTGAAGCTGTTTTGACGATGTTTACCGATGAGCAATTGGAGGATATTGTTTCATGGTTGACTGACGGTTTCCCTCTTTCGGTAACGCAGTCGCTTGTTGAAGTGAATAATCAGCAGGTGACAATCACAGACCTTTATGTTAATCAGGGATTCGTGGATACATTTGCTGGTTATATGGAAGGGAAGCTTCCAGAAATGGAGACAGCGTTGAAAAATATGACTGTCGAAGTTGATGGGGAAACTCTTACAGGTTGGGATTATTTCACATACCGGACGGGGTTTGAAGCAATTGATGAATTCTCCCGTTTATGGGAACAAACATATACATTCCGTATTGGTACCTCATTGGTCGATGTCCCTATTACCGGGAATTGATGGAGAAACATCCATAATGTCGCTATAATCAGTTAATATCGAAAAATCTTCATTAATCTTTAAGAGACGAGTTTGGCAATTTTATTGGATAAAATACTATCTTTGCCATCGTGTTTTAAGAAAAGAGAATTGTGTATATCCGTTTCCTGCGTATATTATTGAGATTCGTGTTAATGTTTATGGTCGTGCCTTGTGTACAAGGTGCTTCATTCACTGTTGTAATAGATGCAGGTCATGGAGGAAAGGACGTGGGAGCCAAAGGCTTTAGTTCGTACGAAAAAAATATTAATTTGGCTGTCGCTCTAAAGTTGGGAGAGTTTATAACAACGAATATGCCGGAAGTAAAGGTAATATATACACGGAAAAATGACCGATTTATAGAATTGGATGAGCGGGCGAATATTGCGAATCGGAATAAGGCGGATTTGTTTATATCCATCCATACAAATTCTGTAAAAAAAGGAAGTTCTGTTCATGGGGCTGAAACCTATACCTTGGGCTTGGCGCGTAGTGATGAGAATCTGGAAGTCGCTATGCGGGAAAATTCGGCGATTCTGTTTGAAGATAATTACGAGCAACGTTATGAAGGATTCGATCCGAATTCATCAGAATCTTATATTATATTTGAATTTATGCAGAACAAGCACATGGAGCAGAGTGTGAATTTTGCATCAGACATCCAATCTCATTTTAAAACAGCGAAGATATATGACCGGGGTGTTCGTCAGGCAGGTTTTTTGGTTTTGCGGAAAACCAGTATGCCGAGTGTCCTGATAGAATTAGGTTTTATATCAAATAGGACGGAAGAAAAGTATATGAATTCCGAACGGGGCCAGAAGGAATTGGCTTCATGTATTTATCGGGCGTTTAAGAAATATAAGGAGGAACTTGACCGGAAGGCAGGAATGGTCTCTTCGCAGGAAAAGCAGACGGTATCTGTGAACAAGGACAAGGAAATTAATCTTCCTGAAAAGAGCAACTCTCAGCAGGTGGTTTATAAGATCCAGATTCTTACTTCAGACAAGAAATTGGCTTCAAATTCGAAAATGCTGAAAGGATACCATCCAGTTGATGTATATAAGGAAAATGGACTTTATAAATATACTTACGGAGAATCAACAAATTTCAATGAGATAAAGACTTTGCACCGGAAAGTCGTTAAAGATTTTACGGATGCTTTTATTATTAAATTTAGAAACGGGAAGAAAATATAAATAAAGATATGAATAAGAAAATGATATTTACGAAAGAAGTGAAAATAGGGCTGGTGACAATCATCAGTATGGTTTTATTATATTTTGGAATCAATTATTTGAAAGGTATAAATCTTTTTAAACCTGCCAATCATTATTTTGTTTCATTTACAAATATAGAAGGGATTACCGTTTCGAGTCCGGTCTATGTGGAAGGCTTTAAAGTGGGGCTTGTAAGGAATATCTTCTATGATTATACGACAACAAATAAGATTACAGTAGAGATTCGTCTGGAAGATGCGATGAAAATCAATAAAGGTAGTTATGTTATTGTGCGAAACAGTCTTTTGGGCGGAGCCGAGTTGCATATAAAGTTGAATAAGTATGTAGAAGATTATTTGACATCAGGTGAAAGTATAGAAGGACGTATGGAGGAAGATATGATGGCATCTGTACAAGAAAAGATTTTGCCGGGTGTTGAAGCATTATTGCCGAAACTGGATACGATATTGACGGGATTGCAACGGATTGTGAATCATCCCGCATTGACGGAATCGCTTGTTCATATTGAAAGGACTACAGGAAGTCTTGAAAGTTCGGCAAGAGAGTTGGACCAGCTATTGGCAAATGATGTGCCTGTTATTGTATCGAACTTGAAAACAATCTCTTCCGATTTCACAGAGGTGAGTTCTAATTTGAAGTCATTGGATATCTCTACTACGATTCGTCTGGTCAACACGACTTTGAAAAACGTAGAAGCAACAACAAACAAATTGAATTCCTCGGACAATAGTTTAGGATTGTTGTTAAATGATAAGGCTTTGTATGATAATCTGACGAATACGATGGATAGCGCAAACAAACTGTTGATTGATTTGAAGGAAAATCCGAAGCGTTATGTCCATTTTTCTGTCTTTTAAAAAGACAGAAAAATTTTCTTTTGTGTAATTAGGAAGAAAAAAGATTTCCGGGATCAGTTTAGATTAATTCTAAGTTTAAAATAAAATTGAAAGTTTGCAATTCGTTTGTGGAAAGTTTGAAAGACAAGTAGATATCTTTTGAAAGGCAGATGGCGGACAATTTTGATGAATAGTTGTAAAATCGCGGAAACGGGCTTAAAATCTTAGTTTTTACTTCGTGGATGCATTTTCAGTATTAGAATTGTTTGAAAGAAAAGTAATAATCTGTTTTTAAGAGAAGTACTGAATATCTCAAAAAACAAAGAAAAAGGGCATTTTTTTTTGCCGATTTTATTTCCAACTTTTGTACTAAGAAATAGATAGTATCATTAGAGGAATTTTTTGGAAATGCAAACTGAACTTCTCCATTTATGGAATAAATGCCTTGATATAATCAAAGAAAATTTATCAGAAGAACAGTATAATGTATGGTTTACCCCCATATTGCCGCATTCTTTTAATGAAAAAAAAGAATTGCGGCTTCATGTACCTTCTGATTTTTGCAGGGATTATATTGAAAAGAATTTTAGAAGGCAATTATACTCGGCCATTTTGCAAGTATTTGGTTCGGGGACGAAATTGTTTTACCTTGTATCTTCTTTACCAAGAGAAATGGATGGTGGTGCAGGTCGGTTATCTGAGAAAGGCGGTGACGGAAACGATTCTGCAAAACCGAGTAATTGGAATTCTTATTTAAATCCGAAGTATCGTTTTGAAAATTATTTTGAGAGCGATTGCAACAAGTTGGTTTATTCGGTGAGTGAGGCTATTACGAAAAATCCGGGAAAAACAACCTACAATCCGTTGTTCATCTATGGACCGTCGGGAGTTGGCAAGACCCATTTGTGCCATGCTATAGGAAACCGTATCCAGGAACTTCATCCTTCGGAGAAAGTGCTTTACTTATCTGCACATCTGTTTAGTTTGCAATATACCAATGCTGTCCGAAAAGGTCAGGTAAATGATTTTCTTTTTTTCTATCAAGATGTCGATGTCTTGATATTGGATGATATACAGGAACTGATAGGAAAAGATAAAACACAGAATACATTTTTCCATATATTTAATCATTTGCATCAATTGAACAAGCAATTGATTTTGACTTCCGACAAGGCTCCGGTAGATTTGCAAGGTATGGAAGAACGCTTGATTACGCGTTTGAAATGGGGATTGACAGCTGAATTGCGCCGTCCGGATTTGAATTTGAGGAAGCAAATTTTGAAGAACCGGATTACAAGCGACGGTATTGTCATACCTGATGAAGCGTTCAATTTTATTGTAGATAATGTCACAGAAAATGTGCGGGATTTGGAAGGAATCTTAGTCTCTTTAATAGCCAATTCATTGGTTAATAATAAAGAAATAGATTTGGCTTTGACAAAATACATCGTAGGGCAGACAATAAGGGTTGAAAAGAAACAGGTTTCTATCCAAATGATTCAAGATATTGTTTGCAAATATTTTAATTTGGAAACAACGGCCATACAGACCAACTCAAGAAAACGGGAAGTCGTGCAAGCACGCCAGATTACAATGTATCTGGCAAAGAAATATACCGACAATTCTTTCTCCCATATAGGAAAAATTGTTGGAAAAAGAGATCATGCAACAGTTCTGTACGCATGTAAAACAATAAAGGATCAGATAGAGACTAGTAAAGAGGTCCGGAACTCGATAGAAGAAATAGAAATGAAACTGAGAAATTAATTTATTTATTTGAGTTGCGAAGCGGCACTGCAAAGTGCCGCTTTTTTGTTTACTGTTGTTCTGGTATAAAATTTATTTTGGGAAATATTTTTAAGCAGCGATGTGTGTTAAGTATTTTAATATTAACACTGTGTGTTTTGTAATTGGAAAACTTTGCAAAATATTTTGTTGAAAAAGTTTGCGGATTTTGGTTATTACGAGAAGAGTTTGTAATATTGCATAGTCAAAATTTACAGCAGCTATGGAACAAAAAAGTTACACATTCGATGAAGCTTTTAAAGCTTCTCTTAGATACTTTTCCGGCGATGAATTGGCGGCAAAAGTTTGGGTGAATAAGTATGCGCTGAAAGATGGATATGGAAATATCTATGAGCTTTCACCGGAGGATATGCATTGGCGTTTGGCAAAGGAGATTGCCCGGATAGAGAGAAAATATCCGAATCCTTTGTCGGAACAGGAATTGTTTGATTTGTTTGATCATTTTAAATATATAGTTCCTCAGGGAAGCCCGATGACGGGTATAGGAAATAGCTATCAAGTAGCTTCTTTATCGAACTGTTTTGTAATAGGTTTGGATGGGCCGGCTGATTCCTACGGCGCGATTATCCGTATTGATGAAGAACAGGTTCAGTTGATGAAACGTCGTGGTGGAGTAGGGCATGACTTGTCCCATATTCGCCCGAAGGGTTCCCCGGTAAAGAATTCTGCGTTGACATCGACAGGCTTGGTTCCATTTATGGAGCGTTATTCCAATTCAACGAGGGAAGTGGCGCAAGATGGACGGCGTGGTGCGCTGATGTTGAGTGTGTCCATTAAGCATCCTGACTCGGAGTCGTTTATCGATGCGAAGATGACAGAAGGGAAAGTTACGGGAGCCAATGTCTCCGTGAAGATTGATGACGAGTTCATGAATGCCGTAATTAACGGGAAAAATTATGTTCAACAATATCCGGTTGATTCAGATCAGCCTCTTTATACGAAAGAAATCAATGCCGGAGAGTTGTGGAACAAGATTATCCATAATGCTTGGAAATCGGCAGAGCCGGGCGTGTTGTTCTGGGATACTATTTTAAAAGAATCGGTACCAGATTGTTATGCTGATTTGGGTTTTCGTACTGTTTCCACGAATCCTTGCGGGGAGATACCTCTTTGTCCGTATGACAGCTGTAGATTGTTGGCGATAAATCTATATTCGTATGTTGTGAATCCGTTTACTCCGGATGCTTATTTCGACTTTGATTTGTTTAAAAAGCATGTGGTTCTGGCGCAACGAATCATGGACGATATTATTGATTTGGAATCGGAAAAGATAGAAAAGATTTTAGAGAAAGTGGACTCTGACCCAGAATCGTTGGAAGTAAAGCACAGCGAACGCCATTTGTGGGAAAAAATTCAAACGAAGACTTTGAAAGGACGCCGTACGGGTGTCGGTATTACGGCTGAAGGCGATATGTTGGCAGCCTTGGGTTTGCGTTACGGTACGGAAGAGTCGACAGCTTTTGCTGAAGAAGTGCAGAAGACTTTGGCTTTGTCTGCCTACCGTTCTTCGGTTATCCTTGCAAAGGAACGCGGCGCTTTTGAGGTTTTCGATGCCAAACGTGAAGAGAAGAATCCGTTTATAAACAGACTTGCTGAAGCAGATCCGCAGCTTTATGAAGATATGAAAAAGTATGGTCGTCGGAATATTGCTTGTTTGACGATTGCACCTACCGGAACGACAAGTTTGATGACGCAGACAACTTCTGGAATCGAACCGGTATTTTTGCCGGTATACAAAAGACGTCGGAAAGTGAATCCGAACGATGCTTCGGCAAGAGTTGATTTTGTGGATGAAACTGGCGATGCTTTTGAAGAATATACAGTATTTCATCATAAATTCCTCACTTGGATGCAGGCGAATGGTTATTCGGCAACCAAACATTATTCACAAGACGAAATTGATGCGCTTGTTGGCAAGTCTCCATACTTTAAGGCTACATCGAACGATGTGGATTGGCTGCAAAAAGTACGGATGCAGGGCCGCATCCAAAAGTGGGTCGACCACTCTATCAGTGTAACAATCAATTTGCCGAACAACGTTTCTGAAGAGTTGGTTAACGAGTTGTATGTGGAAGCATGGAAGTGTGGGTGTAAAGGATGTACCGTTTATCGTGACGGTTCCCGCTCGGGCGTGTTGATTTCTACCGACAAAAAGAAAAAGGATGATTGCAACTGTATGCAACCTCCGATTATCGTAGAGAGCCGTCCGAAAGAATTGGAAGCTGATGTGGTGAAATTCCAAAACAACAAAGAAAAATGGATCGCTTTTGTCGGTTTGCTGAATGGTCGTCCGTATGAAATCTTTACCGGATTGGCGGATGATGATGAAGGAATTATGTTGCCGAAAAACGTATTGAAAGGTAGCATCATCAAACGTTATGACGAGAACGGTGAAAAACATTATGATTTCCAATTTAAAAACAAACGTGGCTACAAGATGACTATAGAGGGATTGGATGGTAAATTTAATCCTGAGTATTGGAACTATGCGAAGCTGATTTCCGGAGTGTTGCGCTATGCGATGCCAATCGACCAAGTAATAAAACTGGTACAGGGCATGGATTTGAATAACGAGTCAATCAATACGTGGAAAAACGGAGTTGAGCGTGCATTGAAGAAATATATGCCGAACGGGACTGAGGCTAAAGGACAGAAGTGTCCGAACTGCGGTCTTGAGACTTTGACTTATCAGGAAGGTTGCTTGATTTGTACAAATTGCGGAGCTTCTCGTTGCGGATAATGGAGAACGGATCATATTAATTGTCCGGCATAGAGAGAAGAGGAAGGCTGTTTCGAGATGGGAAAGTGATTTACGTCATCGTTCCTATTTTGAAATAGTCTTCCTCTTTTTATCGGTTGCCTGATTTCTCGGCTTTTATTCACAAGAATGTAAAAGCGAGTTAATTTATAATTTTATATGACATCTTTTTAGGAATAAATCTCTATTTTTATACGGTTGTAAAAAAAGGAGGAGAAAGATACGATGAAAAACAGGTTAAAGATATTATCCCTATTTGCTTTTTTATGGTCGGCTCTTTGTGCGCAGGAGTGGTCACCCTCGGAATGGCCTGTGTTGAAGCATTACGATAGCCAGCATCTTTATCAGGTAGCATTGCCGTTAGGTGGAATAGGAACCGGAACGGTCTCATTGGGTGGTCGGGGCGAATTGCGGGATTGGGAGATTATGAATGTGCCCGGAAAGAAATACAGTACGGTAACAACCGGAAATAACGCACCGTTTTTTGCCATTTATGTCAAGCCCAAAAACGGAAAGGCTACTACTACCTTGTTGAACGGACCGTTATATCCACAGGAATATCTCCATTATGAAGGGCGTCCGGTCAATCATCATGGCATGCCCCGGTTTGCGGATGCTTCATTTGATGCTGCATATCCTTTCGGACAAGTGCATTTGTCTGACCCTGCTCTTCCGGTGAATGTGACGATTAAGGGGTTTAATCCCCTGATCCCGGGGGATGCGGATGCAAGCGGGTTGCCAATTGCCATTTTGACATACGAGGTGGAGAATCGAAGCGATGAGCCGCTTGAGGTCTCTGTTTGTGGTTCGTTGCGGAATTTCGTGGGGAAGGATGGCAGTAAATTCTGGACCGATTGGAAAGGAGACTATATTCCAATTGGATCCAAGAGAAACCGAAATATTTATCGTGAGCAAGCGTCGTTGAAAGGAATTTATTTCTATTCGGACAGCATCGACAAGCAAGATCCCGCATGGGGAACGATTGCTCTGACAACTTCCTCGGACGGGCAAGTCTCTTACCGGACCTCTTCAAAACCGGATTCATGGAATAATGCAATCTTGAGTTTTTGGGATGATTTCAGTGCAGATGGTATGATGACGGAGCGTGAGACCCCGGTCGATGAAAATGACCCGATGGCTTCGTTGGCTGTAAAAAAAGTGATTGTTCCCAAAGGGCGTTCCTGCTTTACGTTCTTCCTTACTTGGAACTTTCCGAATCGCAAAGCGTGGTCTCCTACGGTTGTAGGGAATTATTATAGCCAGCAATATAAAGACGCTTGGGATGCGGCAGTGCGGATAATTCCACAGATTCCCGTTTTGGAGCAACAAACGTTGTCGTTTGTCAATACTTTCTTGTCGAGTACATTCCCGGAGGTAGTAAAGGAAGCGGCACTGTTTAATTTGGCGACATTACGTTCTCAGACAGTGTTCCGTTTACCCAGCGGACATCTGATGGGCTGGGAAGGGATAATGGACCGGTTTGGCTCTTGCCAAGGTTCTTGCACACATGTTTGGAATTATGAGGTGGCTACCCCGTTTTTGTTTGGGGAACTGGCGCAAACGATGCGTGATGTGGAATTGAATTATGCAACCAAAGAGAACGGCTTGATGAATTTCCGGGCGGCACTTCCGCTTTCGGAGGCAGCAAAAGGAAACAGTGCTGCTGCGGACGGACAGATGGGGTGTGTCATGAAAGCCTACCATGAATGGCAGCTCTCCGGAGATGACGATTTCCTGAAGCGTAATTGGGGGCAGGTAAAAAAGGTCTTGTCGTATGCTTGGGTCGAGAACGGCTGGGACGGTAACCAGGATGGTGTAATGGAAGGATCGCAGCACAATACGATGGATGTGAATTATTTTGGGCCGAACCCGCAAATGGGATTTTGGTATATGGGTGCTCTTAGGGCAGCAGAAAGAATGGCTGTGGCGATGAAGGACAAAGCTTTTGCGAAGAAATGCAATTCGTTGTTTGAAGAGGGCAGCAAGTGGATGGATGAACATCTTTTTAATGGCGAGTATTATGAGCATAAGATTACCGATCCGCAAACGTTCCAGTTTTTGGATATGGCGGATCCCGATGTGCAGATACCGGCATTTCAATTGGGACAGGGCTGTTTGGTCGACCAGCTGGTAGGGCAATATATGGCACATATCTGCGGGCTTGGTTATCTGGGGGACAAGGAACATATCCGGACAACATTGCAGAGCATAATGAAATATAATTATGTAGAAGATTTCAGTCGCCATTTTAATAATATGCGTTCTTATGTGCTTGGTGACGAGTCGGGATTGTTGATGGCTTCTTGGCCCAAAGGTCGTTTGGAAGTTCCATTTCCCTATTTTGCAGAGGTGATGACGGGCTTTGAATATTGTGCGGCGACAGGCATGATATATGAAGGAATGGAAGATGAAGCATTGACTTGCATCCGCTCAATTCGGGAACGTTTTGACGGAGCCAAGCGTAATCCGTTCAACGAACCGGAATGTGGTCACCATTATGCTCGTTCGATGGCAAGCTGGTCGGCTGTTATCGCATTAAGCCGTTTTCAATATTCCGGTGTGGAGCGTAGCATGGGTTTTACCGATTGCCCGGGACGTTATTTTTGGAGCAACGGTTATGCCTGGGGTGTTTGTGAAGTGGCAGACGGACAGGCTACCATCGAATTGCTGAAAGGAACGCTTGCTTTGGATAAGTTCCGGATTGGAGACCGCGAAAAGCGATTGAAAAAATTTGTTATGCGGGAGGGGGAAAAAAGGACAATCCAATTTTGACGGACAGGTGAGAATTGTATTAATTGGTATGGTGGCGCAGCATGCAAATTTCGTTTGCAGGAAGCCTGCTGAATCGTTATCTTTGCCTGGGAAACGAAGATAAGTATGAATACGAGAAGACCTCTTATATTAATAACAAACGATGATGGATATCAGGCAAAAGGTATAAATGAACTGGTTAAATGCCTGAGGAGTTTAGGTGAAATTGTGGTGTTTGCACCGGATGGTCCGCGTTCCGGGATGGGAAGTGCTATCACTTCCACACTTCCCATCAGGTATTCATTATTGAAAGGGGAACCGGGATTGAAAATTTATAGTTGTACCGGTACTCCGGTAGACTGTGTGAAATTGGCAATCAACGAAATTCTTGATGCAAAACCTGATTTGTTGTTTTCAGGTATTAATCATGGAGGAAACCAGGCCATCTGTGTGAACTATTCCGGCACGATGGGTGCTGCTACGGAAGGCTGCATTTTCGGGATACCTTCCGTTGGCGTTTCATTGCTTGATTTTAGTGCGGATGCCGATTTCTCGGAAGCCTGCCGTTTGGCTTATCGCTTGGCTTGCCAGGTCTTGGCAAACGGACTTCCTCATGGAACATTCTTGAATCTGAATGTTCCGAAGTCCGGGCAAGTGAAGGGTGTCAGGGTTTGCCGGCAAGCAGCCGGGCGTTGGGTCAAAGAATTTAAACGCTCTGAAGATGCACAGGGACGCCCTGTCTTTTGGTTGACTGGAAAATTTGAAAACGAGGATCCTGCTCATCCGGAAAATGATACGTTGGCGCTTGACGATGGGTATGCTTCTTTAGTCCCTTGCAAAATAGATATAACTGATTACGCATTTCTACCAGAATTGCAGCGTTGGAATTTTGAGTAGCACGGAGGATTTTTTATGAAATATTATCTGATTGTAGGTGAAGCATCGGGTGATTTGCATGCCTCTAATTTGATGTCTGCCCTGAAAGAGAAGGATCCGGATGCCGATTTTCGTTTTTTTGGCGGGGACTTGATGCAGCAGGTCGGGGGAACATTGGTTAAACATTACCGGGAGATGGCATTCATGGGAATTGTTCCGGTGTTAATGCATTTGCGTACAATCTTGCATAATATGGATTTTTGTCGTTCCGATATTCGGAAGTATGCGCCGGATGTGGTTATTCTGGTGGATTATCCCGGTTTTAATTTGAAAATAGCTCGTTATGTCAAATCCGTGCTCCAGATTCCGGTCTATTATTATATTTCCCCTAAGATTTGGGCATGGAAGCAATACCGGATAAAAGAAATACGCCGTTATGTAGACCGGATGTTTTGCATACTGCCGTTTGAAACGGATTTCTATAAGCGTTTTGATTATCAAGTGGATTATGTAGGAAATCCATCGGTTGATTCTGTGGATGCGTTTCGCCGTTCTTATACCTGCTCGTTCGAGTCGTTTGCGTCCGAAACGGGGCTTGACGGGCGTCCGTTGCTTGCGTTGGTGGCAGGAAGCCGTCGCCAGGAGATAAAGGACAATCTCCCGGTTATGATGGAGGTGGCGTGTGCTTTTCCGCAGTTGCAGCCGGTTATTGCTGGTGCTCCTGGGATAGAACCTGAATTTTATGCGAAATATACTGCCGGAAGCGATGTCCGTCTGTTGTTTGGAAAGACGTATGAGATTATGGAGCATGCTTCGTATGCGTTGGTTACTTCCGGGACGGCAACGCTTGAAACCTGTTTGTTCGGAGTCCCTCAGGTCGTTTGTTACAAGACGCCCGGCGGATATCTGGCGAATTGGGTCTTTAAGCATTTCTTTCATGTCCCGTATATCTCCTTAGTCAATCTGGTCGCCGGGGAAGAGGTCGTACAGGAGCTTTTTGGGGGACGTTTTACAAAGGCATCTATCGTGCGAGAATTGGGACGGTTAATCAATGACAACGCCTATCGGTCTGCAATGAAAAACGGATATGATGAGGTGCTTCACGCATTGGGTGCTCCGGGAGCTGCTCTTCGTGCGGCCGGGTTAATTTATGAATCCTTGAGCCATTAACGTATTTTTAGAAAATCGGTTGCAGCAATTTATCAGCTACTCTCATCTTCTTTAGTAGATGAATATAAAAAATGATATATTTATGAAAAAGTTGAGATTAGTTGCGCTGCTGTGTTGCTTCGTATTATTGGGAATTTCTTTTAATTCGTGTTTGGACAATAACGGACCATCCATTGGTAATTGGTGGGTTGGAATAGCTACTTTGAAACCTCTTGATGAGGGGGATTTCTATTTGCAATTGGACGATTCCACGACGATTAAAGCCGTTAATAATTATATTCCTCATTTTGATACAGATTTTGAACGGCGGGTTACATTGAGCTTTAATTATGTTGACGAGACTATTGCCGGTTATACAAGAGCCGTTGAGATATATCAGATGGATACCGTACTGACAAAGGATGTGGTTCCTCATTTAGGGGAACAAAATGATGAAGTTTATGGTACCGATCCGGTGGAACTGGTACAGGATTGGGTATGGTGTGAAGATGGTTATCTGAACATTCGCTTTCTCGCTTGGTTTAGCGGGAATCCCGGCAATAAGCATTTTATGAATTTGGTGCGGACGGCTTCGAATGAACCGAATGTTTTTGAATTCAGGCATAATGCTTATAATGATCCGCGCATGTACAAAGGGGAAGGATTGGTTGCGTTCCGTCTGAAGGACGTTGTTGAAACAAATGGTGACGAATCTGTACCCATAACGATAAAATATATATCAGATTCCGGAGTGACAAAAGAAGTGATAGTTTCTTATTATCCGAAAGCTGGAGTAAACAAGCAGCGAAGCTTAAGCGGCACTTTTGAAAAGGTTAAATAACCTTCCCACATAACTTTTATTTTTATCATTTTATGAATAATCGGAGGAGGGATATCGTGAGATATCTCTCTTTTTTTGTTTTTTTATGCAACGCTTCTGTGGACAGATACGTTTATATTTGTAGAAATGGAAGGGAAGGATAAAGGAAATATAGTAGGGAACATTCTTGGTAATAACCGAAAGGCGCAGATGGCATTTTATGACGATTACGCGAAAATGCTTTATGCAACCTGTTTCAGAATTCTTGGAAATCGGGAAGAAGCGGAGGAAGCCATGCAAGATTCGTTCCTGAAGATTTTCGAATCCATAGGAACGCAGTACGTGGAAAATGGTACGCTGGAAGCGTGGATGAGGAGAATAGCTTCGCATACGGCTATTGATTATTTGCGTCGTTCCAAGCCGGAGTGGGATTTTTTGTCGGAAGATTTGCCGGATGAGCCGGAGGCAGATGTTGATGAAACGTTCTTGGACCGTTCTGTGGATGAGATAAAAGCCGCGATGAACCGTTTGGCGGAGGGGTATCGGGTAGTACTTTCCCTGTACCTGTTCGAGGGTTATGATATGGAGGAAATTGCGTCTATCCTGAAAATACGTCCGGCGAGTGTGAGAAGCCAGTATTTGCGTGCAAAAAGAAAGTTGTTGGAAATAATTTCAAATAAATAATCGTATGGATGAATTGAGGAATTTTATACAGGATAACAGGGATGCGTTCGACGATTATGAGCTGCCGGCAGGGCATGCCGGACGTTTTGAGCGGAAACTGATGCGGAGGGGAAAACGCCGTCCGATATATTTGGTTGCATCATTGTTGACAGCCGCATGTGTGGCTCTGTTTATCTTTTTGGTTCAAGGGAAGATGGAAGAGCAAGAGCATTTGATTATTGCCGAGAATTGCAATGAACATACGGAATTGATGTTTTATTACCAGATGAAAGTAAACGGTTTGAAGAATGAAATGGAACGTTTTTCCAAGTATTCTGAATTGTCGGGAATCAAGCAACTGATGATTGAGTCGGAAAAATTACTTGCTGAAAATGAAAAATTCGAGCAGGAGACGGTACCTACCCTCCCTTGTTCGGATATCGGTACCCGTATTATCAGCATGCACTATTCGCAGAATATAAAAGATTTGACTTTTATGATGCGGCAAATGGATGAAATGGTAAAAAGAAACAACTAAGTAAACTGATACGAATATGAAGATTTTTGTACGGCAAGCCTTGATGGTTTTTGTAGGCTTGTTCCTGGCGGGAACAGTGTTGGTCTCTTCTTCTTGCAAATCGGTTTCGCCTGCTAAAGACGAAACGGTGTCGATTCATAAGGGGAAGAGCGTAAAGGAAATTGTAAAAACGTTCGATGTAAAAGGACGTGCCTGTGTATTGGCAGACAATCTGTATGGTTCTGTCAATGTCTCCTATTGGAATGAAAACAAAGTGGAGTTTCGTGTGGTGATAGAGGTAGATGCTGCTTCGGAAAAGAAGAAAAGCGAAATGTTGAACTCTATAACCATTGATTTTGATGAGAGCCAGAAGTTGGTAAACGGGAAGTCGATGTCTTGTTTCAGTGGGAAAACACGTTTTTCAAAATCTTATTCTTGTAGAAATTGCCAGACTTCCATCCGCTATTATATCTGTGTTCCTTATAACTTGGAGAACCTCTCTTTGAAACAGAAATACGGGAATGTGGTTATTGATGCTGATGAAATCAATGCGGAAACGGAACTGTCGGTTATGTATGGGGGCATAAAGGCTGGTAATTTCAAGAAGCCCCTTTCTGTTGTCTCTTCGTATAGTGAGATACATATCGGTAGTATGGCAGAGAAATCGGAAATGAAATTGCAATATTGTTCGTCGGTCAAGTTGGGCGATTCGGACAGACAACTGGTACTGGATGCAGCCTATTCGGATATTGACCTGGGATATATAGATCATTTTACTGGGAATGTCATTTACGGTGATTTGACGATGAAAGGTGTACGGAAACAGATAGGCATGGATATAAAGTATGGGGATGTCAAAATAGAACGTATTGACGGACTTCGGACGGATAATCAGATAGATGTTTATTATGGGGATCTGAGAATCGGATATTTTTCCAATAAATCGGGCAGTTGGACGTTGCGCTCATTTTATAGTGATATGAAAATCGGAATCCCGAGAAATGAATGTTTCGAGCTTAACATGATGAAAGTCGGCAGTTACAGTGATGTTTCGCTCGATGGTTTTGAGGATGTCTGGAGTAAGGGGCTTCCTGAAGGGGGGAAGAATTTGCCGAAGTCGTATTTTGTCAACTGTTCTGGTCACAAGGATCGCAAAGCAGATTGGCGGATTGATTTCGATGGGGTGCACTATGGAGATTTGCGGATAAAGGCCTTGTAAAAAAGTATGCCGGCAGTTTTTTAGAACTTCGGGCAGATGTATTTGGAATGTTGCCGAATGGCTTTTGGGAAACAGCCCGTTTTTTAGGAATATTTATAAATAACTTTTTCACAGACACAAATTATTAAAATTGTGCGGATTGCCGTCTCTTGTATTGGAGTGGCAATCCGTTTTTGTTTCGTGTCGTAGGAGATAGTTGCCGGAATTTGAGTATCTTTACTTCGTTTAAATAGATTGGATTATGGAACAATTTGTGCACTTGCATGTACATACTCAATATTCACTGCTGGACGGACAAGCTTCGATTGATGCATTGATAGACAAGGCATCGAAAGACGGTATGCGGGCAATTGCAGTGACCGACCATGGTGTGATGTTCGGCATAAAGGAGTTTTTCAATAAAGTCAGCAAAAAGAACAGCAAGCCCCAAGGAATTATCAAGGATTCTGAAAAAGAGCTGAAGTCTATCCGAACAAAAGAGACGCTTTCGGATGAAGAGCAGGCACGTGTTGCTGAACTGGAGAAGCAGATAGCGGAAGCCAAGGCTTCGTTGTTTAAACCGATATTAGGATGCGAGTGTTATTGTGCCCGTCGCGACCGGCATAAGAAGACAGAGAAGGAGGACCGTAGCGGTTGGCACCTGATTGTCCTTGCCAAGAATTTGAACGGATATAAGAACCTGATAAAAATAGTCTCTTTATCGTGGACGGAAGGGTATTACGGTCGTCCGCGTATTGATAAGGAGTTGCTCGAAAAATACCATGAGGATTTGATTGTCTGCTCTGCATGTCTCGGAGGAGAGATACCACAGCTGATAATGAAAGGGAAATTGAAAGAAGCGGAAGAGTCGGTTTTGTGGTTTAAGAATCTTTTCGGAAACGATTACTACCTCGAATTGCAGCGCCATCAGCCTACCCGGCAGGATGCACAGCAGGATGTTTATCCTCATCAGGTAGAGGTAAACAAGGTTCTTTTGGAATTGGCAAAGAAGCATGACATAAAGGTTATAGCAACGAACGACGTCCATTTTGTGAACGAAGAGGATGCCGATGCGCATGACCGGCTGATTTGCTTAAGTACCGGGAAAGATTTGGATGACCCGAACCGGATGCGCTACACCATGCAGGAGTGGATGAAGACGACAGCGGAGATGAACCAGCTTTTCGCTGATGTGCCGGAAGCTTTGCGGAATACGCTTGAGATAGCCGACAAAGTGGAGTTCTATTCCATTGACCACGGACCGATTATGCCGACTTTTGCCATTCCGGAAGATTTTGGAACGGAAGAGGAATACCGCAGGAAGTTTTCTGAACAGGATTTGTTTGATGAATTTACAAGAGACGAAAACGGGAATGTTGTCTTGAGTGAAGAGGACGCCAACGCGAAGATAAAGAAATTGGGCGGTTACGAGAAGTTGTACCGTATAAAATTGGAAGCCGATTATCTGGCCAAGCTGACGTATGAAGGTGCGAAGCAGTTGTATGGAGATCCCTTATCGGACGAAGTGAAAGAGCGTTTGAATTTTGAACTGCATATCATGAAGACGATGGGGTTTCCGGGTTATTTCTTGATAGTGCAGGATTTTATCAATGCTGCCCGTTCGGAGTTGGGCGTGTCGGTTGGACCGGGTCGTGGCTCCGCCGCAGGTTCTGCTGTCGCTTATTGTTTGGGTATTACGAAAATAGACCCGATTAAATATGATTTGCTGTTTGAGCGTTTCTTGAACCCTGACCGTATATCCTTACCTGATATCGATACGGATTTTGATGATGACGGGCGTGGGGAAGTGCTTCGTTGGGTGACTGAGAAATATGGTGCGGAGCGGGTAGCGCATATCATTACATACGGCACGATGGCTACGAAGTCTGCCATAAAGGATGTGGCGCGTGTACAGAAACTCCCGTTGGCGGAATCGAATAGGTTAGCAAAATTGGTTCCGGATAAAATTCCGGACATGAAAAAGTTTAAATTGAAAGACGCTATCGAGTATGTTCCGGAATTGAAAGCCGCGGCAACAAGTAGCGACAAGCTGGAGCGTGATACGTTGAAATATGCCCAGATGTTGGAGGGGAACGTCCGTAATACGGGAGTCCATGCCTGTGGTGTGATTATCGGGCGTTATGATATTTCGGATGTTGTTCCGGTAAGTACCGCAAAAGATAAGGATACCGGTGAAGAGATGTTGGTTACGCAGTATGAAGGTTCTGTGATTGAGGAGACTGGTCTTATCAAAATGGACTTTCTGGGGCTGAAAACTTTGTCGATTATAAAGGAAGCTATTGAGAATATAAAGCTTACAACCGGCGAAAATTTGGATATAGACCATATCAGTTTGGAAGACCCGGCTACTTATAAACTGTATTGTGAAGGACGAACCACCGGGACGTTCCAGTTTGAATCGGCAGGAATGCAGAAATATTTGAAGGAGTTGCAACCCTCGAAGTTCGAGGACCTTATTGCGATGAATGCACTATATCGGCCGGGACCTATGGATTATATACCCTCGTTTATTGCCAGGAAGCAAGGTAAGGAGGAGATAAAGTACGATATTCCGGTTATGGAGCGTTATCTGCAAGATACCTACGGTATCACAGTCTATCAGGAACAGGTGATGCTTTTGTCGCGTCTGTTGGCAAATTTTACCCGTGGAGAGAGCGATGCATTGCGTAAGGCTATGGGTAAAAAATTGATAGAGAAGATGAATCATTTGAAATCGAAGTTCATGGCTGGAGGACAGGCAAACGGCTATAAGGAGGAGACGTTGAATAAAATCTGGGGCGATTGGGAAAAGTTCGCATCGTATGCGTTTAACAAAAGCCATGCCACTTGTTATTCTTGGGTCGCTTACCAGACTGCTTACTTGAAAGCCAACTACCCGTCGGAATATATGGCTGCCGTCTTGAGCCGAAGTTTGTCGAATATTTCTGATATTACGAAATTCATGGACGAATGCAAGGCGATGGGTATACAGGTGCTCGGTCCGGATGTAAATGAGTCTATCTTGAAATTCAGTGTTGATAAGAACAAGAACATACGTTTCGGTTTAGGAGCGGTAAAAGGGGTAGGAGAAGCTGCCGTTATGAATATTATCGATGAACGGAAAAAGAACGGCCCGTTCAAGAGTATTTTTGATTTTGTGGAACGTATCAACCTTTCTACCTGCAATAAGAAAAATATCGAGTCGATGGCATTGGCTGGCGCTTTCGATAATTTCGGAATACAGCGGGAGCAGTTTTTTGCCGATATGGGTAAAAATGAGAACTTCTTGGATGTATTAGTCCGCTACGGAAATAAATTTCAGTCGGATAAGATGACGGCGGCAAATTCGTTGTTCGGGGATGATTCGTTTGCTGCAATTTCTCGTCCGGAGATTCCTAAGTGTGAGCGTTGGAGTGACCTGGAACGTCTGAACAAGGAGAAAGAGTTGGTTGGCATCTATCTGTCAGCGCATCCGTTGGATGAGTATCGTATAATTTTGGAATACGTTTGCAACACGGGTGTCGCGGAGATAGCAGACCGTGATGCTCTGAAAGGACGGGAAATATTGATGGGAGGTATCGTTACCGGATTCCGGGAGGGAACTACCAAAAATGGTAAACCGTATGGCGTTCTGAAGATTGAGGATTTTACCGGAAGCGGAGAAATTGCCTTGTTTGGAAATGATTATATTGAATATAGCAAATACGGTCGTCCGGGGATGTACCTTTTGGTTTCTGCCCGTGTGGAGCCACGCAAATGGAAAGAGACAGAGCTTGACTTTAAAGTTCTTTCCATTAAGTTATTGCCGGATGAGAAAGATAAACTGATTGAGAAAATCAGTGTGACATTGCCAATCCATAGTCTTGACAAACCGACTATCAATGAGCTTTCTACATTGATTAAGAGCCATCCCGGGAATAGCTTGCTTTATTTCCGCGTAGTAGATGGCGAGCACAATGTTTCGTTGAACCTCTTTTCGCAAAGGATTAAACTGGAGGTCACTTCGGAGTTGGTGAATTATCTGAAGGATAGCGACACTATGGATTTCCGGATTAACTGATTACGATGCCGGCCTATGTTGCTTCCGGAAAACTTATTCCGGAAGCAATGCTTTGGCAATTATAAGATCGAAAGGTGTTGTGATTTTGATGTTTTCCCGGTTGCCTTCAACCAGATGTATTGTCGCGCCTTCTGCTTCTACTACCGATGCGTCATCGGTGAACCGTTGGTCGAAAGGCTGTTGGTAAGCTTCCAATAAAAGCGGTGCGGTAAATACTTGCGGAGTCTGTACGGCGTAGAAACGGGAACGGTCTACCGGGTGACTTTCGTTTTCTGAAACTTTTTCCCGTAGCGAATCTATGATAGGAATTACGGGAACAGCGGTTTTGTTTTTTTCGGCTTCGTAGAAACAGGCGGATATCGTCTTTTCGGACACGAAAGGGCGCACTCCGTCATGGACAGCGATTATGGTATTCTCTTTCTTTAATTGGCAACGTACCATCTCATTTTCAATATAAGCTAATCCGTTCTTGACGGAATGGAACCGTGTTTCTCCACCGTCTACTATGAAATGTGGCGTGTTACATCCAATTTCTTTGCACAGCATCCTCCAGTAGTCCTGATGTTCTTGTGGAAGGACAAGGATTATTTTTGTCGAAGAATCCCAGTGATGGAATTTTTCCAGAGTGTGCATAAGCAGTGGCTTGCCTTGGATTGGAATAAACTGCTTGGGGAGCTCGCTTCCCATCCGCAGCCCTTTCCCGCCGGCAACGATAATTACAAACCGATTATTCATTGTCTAATTTTTCTAATATGCTTTTGATGTCTTCGTCTACCTTATATAGTTTCTTTTTACAGAGCGTAATCAGTCGTTCAGCCTCTTTTACGTTTGCTGATAGTGTGTCGATATCGGCGTTCCCGCTTTCTATTTCGGAAACGATTTTCCGCAATTTTTCTATTGCTTCGTTGTATGATTCTGTTGTTGTTTCCATAATTATATTTTAATCTTGTATTACGTTGTCAGTATAGGCTGATATGGATTTTACTTCGCTTTCTACGCTGCCATCTGCCATTCGAATTGATACGATATCGTTGGGAGACAAACTGGCAACCGATTTGATTATCTGTCCGTTTTTGAGTGTCAACGAGTATCCTTTTTTTAATAGATAGTCGGGTGATGCCATTTTTATATATTGTTCGGACATCTCCAGCGATTGTCTTTTGGAATGAAGCAGTTGTTCGCAGGCTGTTGTGAGTTGTTGTTTGAGCTTTAGCAATTCCATCCCCTGTTTTTCGGTGAGACTCTTTGTTAATACTGGAATTTTGCTTTCAAGTGAATTTAATTCCGAGCGAAAATGTTCTATCTGTAAAGTAACCAACGAAGGAAAACGGTTACAGCATACTTGCAGGAACATCCGCTGTCGGAGCAACAGTTCGTTAGCCATATTGGCAATTGATTGTTGCAACGTAGTTATTTCTTTGTCGGCGTGCTCCATGCAGGTTATTAAGAAGGCAGCTACGGCTGTTGGTGTTTTTAACCGGGTATGCGCAACCATATCTACGATGGTTTCATCTCGTTCGTGTCCTATGCCCGTAATGATGGGCAGGGGAAATTGCGCGCAATGGGCCGCAAGCTGGTATGAATCGAAGCTGTTCAGCTCTGATGTGGCACCTCCTCCGCGAATGATGACCACGGCATCGAACAGGTCGCATGCTTCGTAAATCCGTTCAAGTGCTTCGATGATAGAGCCTTCTGTTTTTTCTCCCTGCATTAGTGACGGAAATAGTTTGATATGGAATGAATATCCGTTTTTGTTATGTAGCAGTTGGTCGTAGAAATCCCCGAGCCCGGCCGCAGTCGGCGATGATATGACGGCAATGCGTTGTGGCAATGTGGGAAAATCCAACTCTTTATTAAGGTTGAAAATCCCTTCGTCTTGTAGGCGTTTGATGATTTCCTGCCGTTTTCGGACCAGATCGCCTAACGTGTAAGTTGGGTCAATGTCGATGACATTTAAGCTGATTCCATAGACTTCGTGGTATTCTACTGTGACCTGTACCAATACTTTCAGACCGGAAGCGAACGTCTGTCCGGTTTCCGTTTCAAAGTAGGGCTTTAACATCCTGAATACATTTGCCCAAATGGCTCCCCGTACTTTTGCCAGCAGCTGGTTGGATTTCTCGCTTTTTTCGATAAACTCCAGATAGCAATGTCCGGACGATGCGTTAATCCTGACATCGCTCGTCTCGGCTCGCACCCAATATGTTGTAGGAAATGTTTCCTTTAATGTCTTCCGAATCTGCGTGCATAATTCAAATAGCGAAAGAGGGGTGCTGTTTGAACTGCCGTCAGTCAAATTTAGATCCATGTCTTTT
Organism: uncultured Parabacteroides sp.; assembly: GCA_944325355.1. Taxonomy (GTDB): domain Bacteria; phylum Bacteroidota; class Bacteroidia; order Bacteroidales; family Tannerellaceae; genus Parabacteroides. The sequence goes on along the minus strand of CALUZS010000005.1, from coordinate 114,241 downwards.
TGCATATCTGTACGCTTTATATACATTGGGGATTCCATATCCATATTCTTTTGTCGGATTCTTGAAGTTGCTGGAAGAATGTTGTAATAAATGGATGATGTCGGAATATTTCAGGTAGGGGAAGGCTTGCCACAGGCAGACGCCGAGCCCTGCCAAAATGGGTGTGGAGAAAGAGGTGCCGTTAGCATAGCTGATTTCTCCGTTTGCGTCTATGACACAGCAGTGGGAGCCCATTGCCACAACATCCGGTTTTATTCTTTCATCCGCAGTGAAACCGACCGAACTGAAGAGACTTCGCTCTTTTCTTTTGGTGACGGAGCCGACGGTCAGTATGTCTTTAGCATCGGCAGGAAAGGTTATCTTGGACCAATGCCCTCCACCTTCATTTCCGGCGCTTGTGAACAGCAGTATACCTTTGGATGCAGCCAAGGATGCCGCTTTGGAAATCATCGCATGGTTCCCGTCCAAGTCGGTGTGCGTATATCCCTCTTTGTTGTCATAGGAAAAGTATCCTAACGATGAAGAGATGACATCGATACCGAAGCTGTCGGCATATTCCACGGCAGCAGTCCAATAATCTTCTTCAATGGGATATTCCGAACGGTTGTCTTCACTTTTGATAAGCAGGTATGAAGCTTCCGGAGCTGTTCCTATCATGATGCCTTTGTGGTTGGCTGCCAAGCAAGAGAGTACTTTTGTCCCGTGGTCATCGCCGATAAAGACACTCTCTCCTGGCATATGTACATTATAAGTCCCCAATAGGTTCAGTTTATCGAATGCTTCGATTCTGTTGGCATTGCGGAAGCCTGCGTCGATTACTGCCACTTTCATGCCTTTTCCCTTGAAGCCTGCTTTATGTAACCGTATTCCGTTAAGCATTTTTATCTGGATTTCGGCATATCCGTATTCCGCTTTTATTGACGATTCGTCAAGCTCATAACGATCGTTCTCTTTTGCTGGTTTCGGGGTATTAAAAGGTTTCCCTTTCCAGACGAATTTTACAGAATCGACAATTGATATCTCTTTTAACGTTGAAGCAAATGCGCTGTCTTTTGATTGCACAACTACGGTAGAGAACCATTTGCTGCTGGTCATTATTTTCCCACCGTCACGGGTAAGTGAATCCAGGTAGGCGGGAGAAATCGGGAGATCGGCTTCCGTAATTTCTATTCCTTGTTTTTCCCTCCGTGCGATTGCATCAGCAGACAGGAATTTTAGTGGTTTGTCTATCGAACATCCATTCTCCCCTTTGTCTTTCAGGTAAACACGGAATGCGTATACGCATTCGCATTCAGAATTCGAGCAGTAGGCTACGCATTGAATAAAGAGTAATAGTATAATGTAAAATATTTTCATCAGCACATTCTTGATATTACTACAAATATAGTCATAGTGAGACAAAAAAACAGAAAAAGCCCGAAGAGAAAATTTTTGAGATGTCTTCGGGCTTTTAAAACAAATTATATAGCCTATGAAACTATTCTTCTATATCGCAGATGGGGATTTCCCGTTTAACGCTTTGCCGTAATGAAATAAGAGTCTCCGTAGCCGTGACGCCAGGGATTTCCTGGATTTGCGAATTGAGCAGTTCCATCAAATGCTCGTTATCGCGGGCATACAATTTAATCAGCATTGTATATGGACCGGTCGTAAAATGGCATTCCACGACTTCGGATATTTTTTCAAATTCAGGAACAACATCTTTATACATTGAGCCTTTTTCCAGTTTTACTCCTATATACGTGCATGTATTATATCCTAATACTTTTGGATTGATGTGATAGCCTGAACCCACAATCACATTCATGTCAATCATTCGTTGGACTCTCTGATGAATGGCCGCACGAGAAACGCCGCATTCTTCAGCAACATCCTTGAAAGGGATTCTGGCATTTTTTGAAATAATGTTCAAGATCTGTCGGTCTAATTTGTCTATCTTTTCCATCTCTTCTAACAACTTTAATTGTATGTTTTCTTTTAGCTATCAAATGTACGGATTATTTTTTAATAGAAGTATCATTTTGAAAGAAAAAAGTTGGATATTAAATCTTATTTGGCGAATATTTGTCAATTTGTTCCGTCAAATAGATTGTTGATGCGCTTTGAGAAAAGCTGTTGTTCCGGCTATGCAATATTTTGCAGTTAATTTTTCTACGTATCGTTTGATGGCTTGCTGCCTGAAATAAAATAAGTATATTTGCGAATATTAAATTTTAATAGCCATGTGTAAAACAAAAGAAGATTTATTGCGTATCCTCGATCAGTTTCAGCTGAAAGAGAAAGTCGTTTCGGTTGAACCTTTTGGGAACGGTCACATAAACGACACGTTGAAAGTAACGGTTGAGAATAATGAAGTGAAGTATGTATTGCAACGGATTAACCACCTTATTTTTAATAATGTTGACATGTTGCAGAATAATATCCATACGGTCACGACGCATATCCGTCGGAAATTGGAGGAAAAAGGAGTTGCAGACATCGACCGGAAAGTTCTGACTTTTCTTCCGGCTAAGGATGGTAAGAATTACTATTTTGACGGAGACAGTTATTGGCGTGTTTGTTTGTTTATTCCTCGTAGTAAGAGTTATGAGGAGGTCTCTCCAGAGCTGTCGTATGAGGCAGGCAAGGCTTTTGGCGAATTTCAGTCAATGTTGTCTGACCTTCCTGAAGGGGCATTGGGAGAAACAATTCCGAATTTCCATAACATGGAGTTTCGTTTGCAACAATTCCACGAAGCGATTGCGAATGACCCAGCCGGACGTTTGGAGGAAGTCTCTTCACTTGTTGAAGAAATTGAAAAAAGAGCCGACAGTATGTGTATACAGGAACGGATGTATCGTGAGGGGAAACTGAAGAAACGTACGAACCATTGTGATACAAAAGTGAATAACATCCTTTTTGATGAGGAAGGAAATGTTTTGTGTGTTATCGATTTAGATACCGTAATGCCAGGGTTTGTCCTTTCGGATATAGGTGATTTTATCCGTACAGCAGGTAATACCGGGGCAGAGGATGATGAGAATCTGGATAATGTTCGGGTGAATATTCCGATTTTTGAAGCATATACGCGTGGATATATGGAAACAGCACGTTCTTTCCTAACTCCAATGGAGATACAATTGCTTCCTTATGGCGGTCGGTTGTTGACTTATATGCAGACGGTCCGTTTCCTTACGGATTATATCAATGGTGATGTTTATTATAAGATACACCGTCCGAAACATAATCTGATTCGGACAAAGGCGCAATTCAAACTGTTGCAGAGTTTGGAGGAGAATGCAGAAAAGATGGATGGTTTCATGAAGCAGTGGTTGTAATCCGGCAAGGAAATCTGTTTGAATCAATAGGGAATTAAAAAAGGAACGGTCTCAAAAATTGAGACCGTTCCTTTTTATGCTTAATGTCTGTCAATCTTATTTCCCAGATGTTGTCGCTTGTTGAGAAACTTTCTTTGCATGTTTGTTGATTTTCTTTTTCTGTATCTCGTAAGCAATCGGAGTTGCGATAAACAACGTTGAGTAGGTTCCTATGATAATACCTAACAATATCGCGAATGTGAAGCTTCGGATTGTGCTTCCACCGAGGATGAAGATACAAAGGACAACTACCAGTGTTGTCAAAGAAGTATTCATTGTTCGTGACAACGTTGAATTTAATGCGTCATTGATTACCTTATAGCGGTCGCGATCCGGATAAATCGAGATGGTTTCACGAATACGGTCGAATACGACCACCGTATCATTGATAGAGTAACCGATGATGGTAAGAATTGCCGCAATAAATGTCTGGTCTACCTCCATAGAGAACGGAAGCAATTTCCATAACAATGTATAGAATGCTATGATGCATAGTGTGGTTACAGCCACGGACGCAAATGCACCGATGGAGAATGATATATCCCGGAAACGAAGCAGGATGTAAGCTGCCATACAGAACATGGAGAAAATAACTGCCATGAATGCGCTGTTTTTGATATCATCCGCCATACTTGGTCCCACTTTCTGTGAGCTTTGTATGTAGGTAGTTTTGAAATCTTCCAATGTTGTGGATTCTTTCAGCAAAGGTTTTAATCCTTCATATAACAGGGATTCTATTTCTTGGTCAATTGCCGGATCATTTTCTTCTATCTTGTAGTTTGTAGAAACTCGAACCTGGTCTTGGGTTCCGATAGTAATTACGTTGATAGAGCCGTTAAATGATTTATCCAACAAGTTTCTTACATCCTCTGTGTTGACATTCTGGTCGAAGTGGATGATATAATTTCGTCCACCGGTGAAATCGATACCTTTATTTAATCCGATAGTCATCATGGATATTGTCCCCAGAATGATAATTCCTAGCGGAATGAGGTAACCGATTTTGCGGGCTTTCAAAAATTCGATTTTCGGATTTGTCAGCAAATCTTTCGAAATTGAAGTCGTGAACGTCAAATTTTTTAATTTGTCTTTTGCCAATAAACCTTCATATACGATACGAGTAAGGAATACTGCGGTAAGGAATGACGCAAACAGACCTATACCCAACGTAGTTGCAAAACCTCTGATTGGGCCTGTGCCGAAGTAGAACAATACGATTGCTGTAATGATTGTTGTTAAGTTTGAGTCGAAGATGGCAGAGAAAGCGTTGCTGTATCCATCGGAGATAGCTTTTGCCAATCCTTTTCCTGCTCTTAATTCTTCTTTTGTACGTTCATAGATCAACACGTTAGCATCTACCGCCATACCTAATGTCAATACCATACCGGCAATACCAGGTAAAGTTAATACAGCTTGGAATGAAGCCAAGACTCCCATCGTAAAAAATATGTTAAGCACCAAGGCTCCGTCGGCGATAAGACCTGGAATCCATCCGTAAAATGCGCACATGTAAAGCATCAACAGGATTAATGCGATGGCGAACGAAATCATACCGTCGTTGATTGCTGCTTGTCCCAAGGAAGGACCTACAACATCTTCCTGAACGATGTGAACCGATGCCGCCATTTTACCGGAATTCAATACGTTCGCCAAGTCTTTTGCTTCTTCCGGCGTGAAGTTTCCTGTGATAGATGATTGACCTCCTGTGATTTCATCGTTTACACGCGGAGCAGAATATACCATGTTGTCTAAGACAATGGCGATACAGTTTCCAATATTTTCTTTTGTCAGGCGAGCCCATGCTTTTGCTCCTTCGGCGTTCATTGACATACTTACCTGTTGTTCCGTACGTCCGGCTTGTTGCATGAAGTCGGCTTTTGAGGATGTAACAACATCCCCACCTAAAGCTGGGCTTCCGTCGCGGTTCGACATCTTGATTGCATACAATTCAAAGATTTGTTCTTTTTCATCGATGGCTTTTACACCCCATTTCAATGAAAGGTTGTGCGGAAGCAAATCTTTTACTTGTTTCATGTTTAAGTATTCATTGATTTTTGCAATGTTTTTTGTGTTAGCATAACCTACGGTTGCGCTTGGAACAAGTTGACCGTTATAAACATTTAATTGCAATAAAGAGAACAGCGGGTGGGCTTTTGCAAATTCTTCTTCACTCAATGATTCGTTTTCTGCATTATTTTGTTGTTGCATCTGCTCAAGCAAAGCATCTTTTTGGGTAGTGTCTGCAGCGGCTTCTGTTTGGTTTTCTTTGTTGATTTCGGCAGCTGCGGTTTCATCTGCAACGGTTTTTGTGCTGTCGTTTGCCAATAATGTAGCCAATAAATTATCAGCTTCGACCAGTTTTTGGTATATATCGGTCAGGTTGTACGTTTCCCAAAATTCCAGATTGGCACTACCTTGTAAAAGTTTGCGGACACGTTCCGGTTCTTTTACGCCGGGAAGTTCGATAAGAATACGTCCGGCGGTCTCTAACCGTTGGATATTAGGAGAAACGACACCGAAGCGGTCAATACGTGTTCTTAAGACGTTAAAAGAATTATCAATCGCACTCTGTAACTCTTCTTTCAGTACTGAAATAACTTGTGCATCCGTACTTTGTGGAGTGATTTTGTCTTTTAACTCAAATGTGCTGAAAAGTGCGGCCAAATTGCCCCCGTTGGAAACTTTTTTATATTCTTCCGCGAAAAGGTCGATGAAATCTTTTTGGCTTCCTGCCTGGTTATTGTAAGCAGTTTCAAGCGCTTTGTTGAAATTCTCGTCTTGATTGTTGTTAGCCAATGAGCGGATAACATCAGGAACATTCAGTTCCAATACGACGTTCATACCGCCTTTCAAGTCAAGACCTAAAGATATTTCCAATTCACGGCATTCTTTTAAAGTGTATCCTAACCACACTTTTTCAGTTAATAAGGAGTCTATATAGGCTCTCTCCTTTTCTTCGTCTCCGCCGGCTATTTCTATCGCTTTATTGTCGTAGTATCTGGTAACGAATGTAAATGACAGATAAAATAGACATACAAGCGTTAGCAAAACCGCAAAGACTTTTACAAATCCTTTGTTTTGCATCTGATTTGAATTTACAATTTATATTATTACAATGTTTTTAGTTTTTTACAAGGTGCAAAGATAGCTTTTTTTTTACAAAAGCATAATGACCTCTTTAAATTTGTCAGTTTCGATTGGTTTTTTGAAATATCTTGGAAAGAATGTGGTTTTTTTCGAGATGAAATAATATCTTTGCTCGACAGTAATTAATGAAAAATACATGAATACATGAAAAAGCAATTGTTATTTTGTTTGATGATGGTGCCGACATTATTGTTTGCCCAAGACGATAATAAGTATTTGGCCGGCGCTGTACCGATGAAAGATGAAAAGGTTGTATTTACTAAAAAAGTAAGTGTGCCTTCAGAGACGAAAGAACAAGTCTATAACGTAATGAATCAATGGGCGCAAGAAAAGTTCAATACTGAAACTTCCCGTGTCGTTTACGCCGACCAGGATGAGGGAGACTTGGCGGTTGTGGCAGAAAAGCGATTTGTGTTCAAAAGTAACTTTATCGCTTTAGACCAGACTGATATGTCATATCGTATGACAATTGAATGCGAAGATGGACAGGTGGATGTAGAGATTTCGGGTATAAAATATAAATATGTTGTGGCATATCAGGACAAGCCTGAAGTCTATTTGGCGGAAGAATGGATCACGGATGACTATGCACTGAACAGAAGCAAAACTAAATTGAACCGTGTCAGTGGAAAATTCCGTCAAAAGACCATTGATTATGTTGATTCCCTTTTTATGGAAATAGAGGATGTGTTAAATGCGCCATCGACGACGGTAGCGCCGAGCCAGAATCAATTGGCGAAAGCCGATTTAAAGGAGCGGCCGGGATATACGCTTTATACGGTTGACAGGATTCCTATGGCTTTACAAAAAATGTTACCGTTGAGCGCTATCCAGATAACTAGTCTGAAAGGTAATGACAAATACGAGAATGTTGTTTGGAAATCATTCGGAAAAGTAGAAGGAAAGCAAATTGCGAATGTGAAATGTTCGACTGCCGGAGATATAAAACCAGGAACGGTTTATTCTATTTCTTTCTCAGATAAAGAGACGAATGAAGTCTGGATGATTGTTGAATGTTCGAAAATGGATATCGACATGGGAGATCCGGAAGTTTTGTTCGGGGAAGTATTGAATGTTTGGGTTAAATAGTTTACAAATGAAGAAATTTATATTTGTTTTGTTGCTTTTTGTCCCTGTGTTGGCTTTTGCACAGGGACAAAAAGGTTCTGTCTCTTCTTGTGCACCGGTGAAGGACGGAAAAGTTTGTTATGAGGATGATGTTGAGATAGAAGGGCTGGATAAAACACAGATTTTTGAAGCCATAAATAAATGGGCGAAAGAAAATTATGGAAAGGATGTCTTTATTTCAAGTATCTCTTCAAAAAAGAAAAAAGGGACAATAACCATCACTTCTCGTGTCGAATTGTTATTGAATGAAACAGAAAAGACAGTTGTAAAATATCGTGTCAATATTGTTTGCAAGGATGGTGGCTATCATGCAGAAATGTACGATATAATTTATCAATATACTCCGGGGGGAGAAGCAGACGACAAAAAAATCAGTTTTAAGACTTATCCGGCTGAAGACGTTATCGTCAATGATGGGAAAGCAAATGTCGTGGAAGTGATAAAAGACCCGAAATTGTTTTGCAACGCAACATTTTTCTTTGCGGAAAATCTTTTCGGAGATATTTATAATTCGATTGATGAAGAGTGACCTGTTGGAATTTAGTTGAGTTTTAGTTTACACCAAAGCGGATAATGATCTGAATCTTTGATTTTATCTACGGTGCAATTGTAAGATTGCATCTTCGGAGAATAAAAAATATTATCGATGCGGAACCAGAAAAAGTTCTGATTATAAGTGATTCCAATGCCTTTGCCGGATTCGGCAAAGGCATCTTTTAATCCTTTTTGTATGGTCCGGTGTGTATAAGAAATCGGGGTGTCGTTGAAATCTCCGCAGACTAAGAGACGGCCATTTGCCGCTTTTTTAATTTCTTCCGCTACTTTTTCGGCCTGCTTGGCTCGTATTTTAAATGCCGGTCCCAATTTCTGTTGGATGGACCCTTTTACTTTTTCAAAGTTATCGCTTCCCATACTTTTAATAAATGTGGAATATTTGCTGCGGTCTTCATTGGTCAGTTTGAAAGATTCCAGATGATTATTGATAAGTGTCAGTTTTTTCCTTTTTATAGTTATTTCATGGTATGAAGATCCATTGAATTGGGTCTCGTATGCAATTTTTCTGCTTTTTGAGATTGGGTATTTTGAAAAAACAGCCAAACCTGTCAGTTGATACTTGTTTTCTTTCAATGGGATGATGGAATAGTAAGGGTACATGCTTAGACATTTTGTGATTTTTTCGCGATTCAGGTATTTGGGGGATTTGGATTCCATGTATTCTTGGATGCAGACAATATCGGCGTCCGAGTTGGCGATGTATTCAAGAATCCGGTTCGGTGATTCCTCTGTATGGTTTTTGTAGCCAAAAGCCATGACATTATATGTAAGAACTTTTATTGTGTTGCCTTTGGATATTTCAGTCTCCGACGATGATGGATTGTACGGACAGTAATTCTTTATAGCGCCCCAACAGAGCAAAAAGCAGCACATGTTCAAGAGAAAATAGCGCCATTCTGTTGATATAATCCAATATACGGTAAATGCAGCTGTAATAAGGCATAAAAGTGGAAACGCAATACCCAAATACGACATGAACACAAATGTATTGGGCGATACCCTGTCTGAATATGCGGATAGGATAAATAGGATAATAATTACAACGTTTGCAGTAAAAATCGTGCCTTGAAATAGTCTGCGAATGGTGTTCATGAGAAATTTTTCCTATTTTTTGCTGGCATCAAACAGTCGTTTCTTTTCCTCGCTCGAAAGACTTTCGTATCCGGAATGTTTTAATTTGTCTAAAATCCGGTCGATTGTTTCTGTTTCTTGCTGTTTGCGGGTATTGTATTCGTAGTCTGTTTCCGGACGTTTGTATGTTACTTTCATTTTGGGACGCTTCTTCCCTAAATTGACAATAACGTCTATGACTTTATTGATGGAATTCGTGATGTCTTTTCCGTTTTTTATCAATGAAGCAAATCCTATTCCTGTTAAAGCTCCTCCTATGTGGGCTATATGTCCTCCTGCATTGCCGGAAGTAATTGTCAGCATATCTATTGCAATTGTAAACAGAGCCAAATACAATAATTTGATCCTGCCGAAAAAAAGCAAGTCGATTGCATAATCTTTTTGGTAGAAGGAGATGGCGAAAACGATTGCCATAACGGATGCTGATGCACCCACCAGGGAACTGAATATGACATTGTCTTCAAAATAGGGGAAGATGTTGTACGACAAGATGAACAACAATGCTCCGGCTATTCCGCCTATGATATATAATCCGCCCAGTTGCCGTCCGTTGAAATAGAACAAAAATATTTTCCCGAACCAGTATAGCCATAACATATTAAATAATATGTGCAGGAAACTGTAATGGGTAAACATGTAAGTGATGATAGTCCATGGCTTATGTAGAAGGAAATATGGAAAAGCCGGTAATTGGAGGTAATCCATTACAAGGTTTTCATCAGCGTTGAACAGCTGTAATGCGATGATGGTTAACCGGGCAATGATAAATACCCCTATATTTATGTAAATAAGTTGTGTGAGAATCCCTCCAGAACGGAAACGTTCTTTCAGGTTAGTAAAAATACCGTCCATTTTCTCTGTCGATCTTTTTCCAATATTTAACAAGAATGTATCCGAAAATCATACCCCCTAAGTGGGCAAAGTGCGCAACATTGTCTCCTCCGAAGTTTGAAACTCCGAGGAATAATTCAATAAGACCGTAGAATACAACGAAATATTTTGCTTTGATTGGAATCGGTATGAATATAATGTACAGGGGAATGTTCGGATAAAGCATGGCGAATGCAAGCAAAATGCCGAATACTGCACCAGAAGCTCCTACGGTTATGAACAAATTGTAAAATTCCGGTTGGTTTAACAGCGTGCCTCCTCCGATATTGATTGGAATTTGGCTGGAGAGAGCAATGACGTCCCTTAAGCTGTAGAACCATGTTAATTCTTGAATGAGCCCGGCGCCGATACCTGTTACGAAATAGAATATCAGGAAACGTTTCGGTCCCCATGTGCTTTCAATGATTCGTCCGAACATATATACGGCAAACATGTTGAAAAATACATGGGTGAAAGACCTTGTATCGTGCATGAACATGTAGGATACAAGCTGGTAAGCTTTAAAGTCAGGGGCATAGAAGAAGTGTAGACCTAATAGTTTAACCAGATCGATGCCGATTTTTGGGAGAGCCAGACTTGCAATCCAAAACAAGACGTTGATAATTATAAGATTTTTTGTGACAGGAGGTATGTTGTTGAAGAATCCTCCGCTATTTGAATTCATCATATATCTTCTGATTTTTCCGGGCAAAGGTAACGATATTTTGAAATTAATTGAAAGATGATGCTCAAAACATGTTGTGAATTAAAAAAAAACATGAAAAATTTGTAAGCTGTCAAATAAGAACTATATTTGAACCAAGTTTTGGAAATTTAGTTTGAATGTTTAATTATAATCTAACCGAATCATGAACAAAACAGATTTAATTAGTGTCGTTTCGTGTAAGACAGAATTGAGTAAGGCTAACACAAAGAAAGTTGTAGAAGCATTTATGGAAGCAGTAGCAGAGGCGTTGCAGAGAGAAGGTAAAGTTACCATTGCCGGTTTTGGAACCTTCTCGGTGGTAGATCGGTGTATGCGTGTGGGCATAAATCCCAGGACAAAGCAAGTGATTGAAATTCCTGCACATAAATCGGTAAAATTCAAGGCGGGAGCTGATTTGACAAATTCGGTGCAGTAAAATAGAGTATATTGTTTATCCTAAAAAGACAAGAGGAGGCTGTGCAAAAAAGGATTCTTTTTGCACAGCTTTCTTTTTTCCTGGTCAAGAGAAACCTTGTAAGGAGAAAATTTTTTTCTGCAATAGGTGGTACCATATAAATGCGGTGATTCCTTTCAACATGCTGGAGATGCTAATAGCCCACCAGACACCGTTTACCCCGAATCCCAAGGATGTGAATAAAATTGCTAAGGGAATCCGTAAGATGTTTGCCGTAATGCTGATTATAGCGGGCGGAACGGTACGCCCGGTTCCATAAAATAGTCCTTGCATTGTGATCTCGACCATCATTAGAATCATGGAATAGCCGTCAATGCGGAGAAATTCCCCACCAGATGTGTAAGCTGCTTGTTCGGGAACGATGAGAGAGAATATTTCGCTTCCGAAAAAGATGAATAACAAAGTACATAACAAACCGAATGTCGCAGTCATGCTTAGTGTTATGTGATAAGCTTTCTTTATCCGGGATTTTTTCCGGGCTGCAAAATTCTGGGAAACAAATGTTCCTAAAGCCGTACTAAATCCTTGGGATGTATTCCAGGCAATAGCTTCAACTTGTCCGCCAGCTGTTAAAGTCATCAAGCCGATGTGCCCTCCGAAGGTTGAAGCCGTGCGTGCCATAAAAGAGTTGATGATGGCAAAAAAGGCATTCAGCATGGCTACGGGCAGCCCTAATTTCAGTATTCGGGTGGCATATTTCTTCTGGATGTTGCATAAAAGCGGAAAACCTCCGAGCACTCTGTCTTTTTTCTTTCGCTGCAGGATGAAAAATAAAACTACTACTGCGCATTGGGAAATCCAAGTGGCGAGGGCAGCCCCGTTGGTTCCCCACTTAAAACAGAGGATAAATAGCGGGTCGAGCACCATGTTTAACACAAGCCCGATGCCGCTGGTGAAAAATGGAATATGGCTTCTTCCGGCAGCGTTGTATATTCCGGTAAAAGCGGAGGTCAGGAAAATAAACGGGAATGCCGTTGAGACGATGCGCAAATACTCGGATGCCTGTTTGGTTATGACTTCGTTTAGGTTGTACAACCGAAGTATCGGGTTCGCGAGAATAAACAGGATTACGCCTAAGCAAACGGATATTATCAAGGCGATAGTGATGTTATGTGATGCGTAATTGCGTGCATCTGTGATGTTCTTGCTGCCGATGCTTTGTCCGACGCCTACTTCTGCGCCGATTTTGCACAGCAGAGAAAGAGATGCCATCAACCAAGTCAAGATACCGACGGCACCGATTGCGGCAACCGATTCGCTCCCCAAACGACCTACCCAAGCCATATCGGTGATGCTGTAAGCCATTTGAATAAAGGATGTTCCCATGATTGGAACGGCTAATTTGAATAACTGTTTTCCAATAGCTCCTTCTGTCAGGTTTTTAGCGCCTTGCATATCTTTTTTAGGGGACAAAGGTACGAAGAAATGGGGATATTCAGAAAAAACGGTAGTTTATTAATATTGTATTGCTGAGGAAAGGCATTTCCGGAGGGGTAAAGAATTTATGGGTTCTGTTTTGTGTTTTAACAAACCTTTTTGAACTTTAAAAAGGAAGATTTTGTTATGATAAACAAAAACGTTATTCGTATATTTGGCTGGTGCATTGTTATGTTTGCAGTCGCTTGCATAATAAGTGGTAACAGCATAAGGGGATTGGTTAATAAATGAAGTAAGCCGTATGAAATATAAGTTGGGTTTGGCATTGAGTGGAGGAGGGGCGAGAGGTTTTGCCCATCTTGGCGTTTTTAAGTTTCTGGAAGATTGTGGTATGAAGCCTGACATCATATCGGGAACGAGTGCCGGTGCTTTGATGGGTGCCCTTTATGCCGACGGTTATTCCGTAGAAGAGATAAAGGGGCTGTTTTCTGGAAGGGAATTTTCTGATTTCGCTCAGTTGCAGATTCCTAAGTCGGGCGTTTTTGACAGCCAGCGTTTCCGGAGCTTTCTCAGGCGGCATTTGCGGGCAAAGGCAATTGAAGATTTGAAAATACCGATGGCTATTGTCGCGACTGATTTGGATAATGGCGAAAGCCGTACTTTCAGGAGTGGACCTTTGGTGGATGTCATCACCGCTTCATGCAGTATCCCTATTATATTTAGTCCGGTGGTTATAAATGGAGTGCATTATGTAGATGGGGGATTGTTTCGGAATTTTCCGGTTTCCGTCATTAGGGAAGAATGCGAGCGGGTTATTGGTGTGAATGTTAGTCCGTTGATTACCCAAGAATATAAGCAAACCTTATATCATATCGCAGAGCGCTCATATCATTACATGTTCCGGGCAAATACGCTTGAGGACCGTGAGCTGTGTGACGTGTTGGTTGAGACGGAAAAAGCGGCGGCGTTTAAAACCTTCGACTTGGAGAATGTTGACCGGCTTGTAATGATTGGCTATGATGCATCTTTGCGATCTTTTGAAAAAGCCATAAGAGAGAAAAAGTGTGATTGGCAGATAAAATCGATTGTTTCAAGAAAAAATAGAGCATTGTCAGTTGAAAACGAAGAGAAAGGGAAATATTATGAGAAAAATGATTGATGACTCGGGAAAAATGGTGATTTACCAGGTACTTCCCCGTTTGTTCGGGAATAAGACGAAGAATCTGGTCAGTGGAGGAACTTGTTCGGAAAACGGCTGTGGCAAGTTCTCCGATTTTACTATGGATGCTTTGTCTCATATCAGGGAGTTGGGGGTAACCCATATCTGGTACACCGGAGTGATAGAACATGCTACGCAGACGGATTATTCGCAGTATGGAATCAAACGGGACCATCCGGCGATAGTAAAAGGCAGGGCTGGCTCTCCATATGCAATCAAAGATTATTATGATGTGGATCCGGATCTGGCAGACAGTGTCCCTCATAGGATGGAAGAATTCCAAAGTTTGTTGGAACGGACGCATAATGCTGGAATGAAAGTTATTATGGATTTCGTCCCGAACCATGTCGCTCGTGAGTACCATTCGGATGCGTGCCCTCCGTATGTTTCTGATTTTGGTTATAACGACGATGTTTCAAAATCATTTTCTCCGCATAATAATTTCTACTATATCCCAAACCAGCCTTTAATGATTGATTTTATTGATACTGATGAAGGAGAGAGCTATACGGAATATCCTGCAAAAGCGACAGGAAATGACTGTTTTTCTTTTTCTCCCGGCAAAGACGATTGGTATGAAACAGTCAAGTTGAATTATGGTGTAGACTATATGGGCGGGCGATGTGGCTATTTTGACCCTATGCCGGATACTTGGCTGAAAATGAAAGATGTTTTGCTCTTTTGGGCGCAGAAAGGGGTAGATGGCTTCCGGTGCGATATGGCCGAAATGGTTCCGGTTGAGTTCTGGCATTGGGTCATTCCGCAGGTGAAAGCTTATTATAATGTCATTTTTATTGCGGAAATTTATAACCCTTCGGAGTATTGGAATTATATAAATACCGGCAATTTTGATTACCTGTACGATAAGGTTGGCTTATACGACACCTTGCGTTCGGTAATGGTTGGTAATTCTTCGGCAAAAGCGATTACTCATTGCTGGCAATCGGTAGGGGGGATGCAGAAGCGGATGTTGAATTTCTTGGAAAACCATGATGAGCAACGTATTGCATCTGTCTTTTTTGCAGATTCTGCGCTTGCAGGCATACCAGGCATGATAGTGTCGGCTCTAATGAATACCAATCCTGTCATGATTTATTTCGGGCAGGAATTGGGGGAACGTGGGATGCAGGCAGAAGGCTTCAGCGGCCTTGACGGGCGAACTTCCATTTTCGACTATTGCTGTGTGCCGGCAGTGCAATCCTGGGTGGATGACGCTGCTTTCAATGATGAACTTTTGCCGGATGAGCAAAGGCAGCTGAGGAACATGTATAAAACCATTCTCCGTTTTGCATCGGCAGATCCCGTTGTTGGGAAAGGTGATTTTTATGATGTAATGTACGCGAACATAAATAATATGTATATGGATGCGGATAAGCAGTATGCGTTTGTCCGTAAGTATGGGAATAGCGTGCTGTTGGTTATCTCCAACTTCGACAAGGAATCCCGGGATATCCGTCTGAATCTCCCGGCAGAAATGTTCAAGACATTGGGTATTGAGGAGAATAGAGCTGCCGAGGTTGAGGATATTCTTTGCGGAAGGAAAAATATAAGTACGCTTACTTCCGAATGGGGGTATCAGGTCCATCTGCCGGCTTATGGAGGAAAAATATTGAAGTTTACGTATAAATAAATGGAAGGTAGGACTTTTGTTCTGAAATAAGTTTGTAATTTTGTGGCAAAATCAAAATTTATATTAGATAAAATTACAGAATAATGAGCACACAAACTCCTTTTTTGGTGTTTTCGGGAACAAATTCCCGTTATCTTGCAGAGAAAATATGTAACAGCTTAGGCTGCGAATTGGGACAGATGAACATCCAGCATTTTGCGGATGGCGAATTTTCTGTGTCGTATGAGGAATCTATTCGTGGAAGGGATGTATTCCTTGTACAGTCCACTTTCCCGAATTCTGATAATCTGATGGAATTGCTATTGATGATAGATGCGGCAAAACGGGCATCAGCTCATTCTATTATTGCGGTTATTCCCTATTTTGGGTGGGCTCGTCAGGATAGAAAAGACAAGCCTCGCGTGTCAATCGGTGCAAAACTGATTGCGGACATGTTGAGTACTGCCGGTATTAATCGTTTAATCACAATGGATTTGCATGCTGACCAGATACAGGGATTCTTTAATGTTCCAGTTGACCATTTGTATGCTTCATCTGTTTTTATCGATTATATAAAGAAAGAACTTCCGTTGGATAACTTGTGCATCGCAACTCCGGACGTTGGCGGGACGAAGCGGGCAAGTACTTATTCAAAGTATTTGGGGCTTCCGATGGTTATTTGCCATAAATCCCGTTTGCGGGCGAATGAAGTTGCCGAAATGCGCATTATCGGGGACGTGAAGGGATTGGATGTTCTGTTGGTTGACGATATGGTTGATACAGCCGGTACAATTACAAAAGCTGCAAACCTGATGATGGAAAATGGGGCTAAGTCGGTTCGCGCAATAGCAAGCCATGCTGTTATGTCGGGCCCGGCATCTATGCGTGTAGATCAGTCGGCTCTTTCTGAAATGATTTTTACGGATTCCATACCTTATTCAAAAAAGTGCGAGAAAGTGAAAGTGTTGTCGATTGCGGATATGTTTGCTGAAGCAATACGTAGGGTATGTAGTGGAGAATCCATCAGCTCTTTGTATACAATGTAAAAATTCCCTCTTTATAAAAAAGGCTTACCGTTTTTGAGCGGTAAGCCTTTTTGTGTTTACAGCTATGCAGTTGTCGTTGTTTTTGAAGGCGAAAGTATAATTAATATTAAATATTTATAAAGAGCAGAGCGCACAGATTGTTATACTAATGTAAATGGCTAACTTTGCACCGCTTTAAATGTGAAAGTGTAATAGTTATAAGGCATAACAGATTGTTGCCTATGGTGTTTATGCTTGACGTGTAATAAGAAGATAATAGGAATTAATAATAAAAGACAAAGTTTAAAAGAAAAAGAAAATGCCTACAATTCAGCAATTAGTTAGAAAAGGAAGGGTTACTTTGGAGGAAAAGGGTAAATCACCAGCATTGGACGCTTGTCCTCAGAGACGTGGCGTTTGTGTGCGTGTTTATACAACTACACCGAAAAAGCCGAATTCGGCTATGCGTAAAGTAGCGAGAGTTCGCTTGACGAATGGTAAAGAGGTGAACTCTTATATTCCGGGTGAGGGTCATAACTTGCAAGAGCACTCAATCGTATTGGTGCGTGGCGGTCGTGTTAAGGACCTTCCGGGTGTTCGTTACCATATCATTCGTGGAACATTAGATACAGCCGGAGTTAATGGTCGTACGCAACGTCGTTCCAAGTACGGTGCAAAACGTCCGAAAGCAGGTGCGGCTCCTGCAGCAAAAGGTAAGAAGTAATTTTATTACCGCCCCTTTCAAACTGAGAAATTAATCAAGAGTTATTAAGCTGGTTTGAGTATTTGGATAGGCTATTACGGTTGAGTAAATAATTCAGCGGAATTATTGAAGACGAAAAAGGGCAGCCAAAGACAAGAACAAAATTTATTAATGCGATGAGAAAAGCAAAACCAAAGAAAAGACAGATTCTTCCGGATCCTGTTTACGGAGAAGTGAAAGTTACGAAATTCGTTAACCATTTGATGTATGATGGTAAAAAGAATACGGCTTTCGAAATATTTTATGGCGCCTTGGAAAATGTAAAGGCGAAATTGCCGAATGAGGAAAAAACACCTCTTGAGATTTGGAAAACAGCGTTGGATAATATTACTCCGCAGGTGGAAGTTAAGTCTCGCCGTGTAGGTGGGGCAACGTTCCAGGTGCCGACTGAAATTCGTCCGGAAAGAAAAGAATCAATTTCGATGAAGAATCTTATCCTGTTTGCGCGTAAGCGTGGGGGTAAAACAATGCGTGAGAAGTTGTCCGCAGAAATTATAGATGCATACAATAACCAAGGTGGCGCATTTAAAAGAAAAGAAGATATGCATAGAATGGCTGAGGCTAACCGTGCATTCGCTCATTTTAGATTTTAATTTTCAATAAAAGGATTTGATAGATGGCAACAAAAGCTGATGAACGTTTGAAATATACCAGAAACATTGGTATTATGGCGCATATTGATGCAGGAAAAACTACGACTTCGGAGCGTATCCTGTTTTATACTGGCTTGACCCATAAAATCGGGGAAGTTCATGATGGCGCTGCAACAATGGACTGGATGGAACAAGAACAGGAACGTGGTATTACTATTACTTCTGCTGCTACGACTACTTTCTGGAACTACAATAATGATAAATATAAGATAAACTTGATTGATACTCCGGGGCACGTGGACTTTACCGTTGAGGTAGAACGTTCGTTGCGTGTTTTGGATGGCGCTGTTGCTGCATTTTGCGCAGTAGGTGGTGTTGAACCTCAATCGGAGACCGTATGGCGTCAGGCAGATAAGTATAATGTTCCGCGTATCGGTTATGTTAATAAGATGGACCGTTCCGGAGCAAACTTCTTTGAGGTTGTTCGTCAGGTGAAAGAAGTTTTAGGGGCTACTCCTTGTGCGATTCAGATTCCTATCGGAGCGGAAGAAAATTTCAAAGGTGTCATCGATTTGGTGACAATGAAAGCTATTTACTGGCACGATGAAACGATGGGTGCTGAATATAGCGTTGAGGAAATCCCTGCGGAATTGCAAGCTGATGCAGAAGAATGGCATGATAAAATGCTTGAGACGTTGGCTGAATGTGATGACGCTTTGATGGAAAAATATTTTGATGATCCGAGTACTATTACAGTAGAAGAAATCAAAGCTGCAATCCGTAAAGGAACGCTTTCTATGCAAATTAATCCGATGATTTGCGGTTCGTCATTCAAAAACAAGGGTGTCCAGACTTTGCTGGATGCTGTTTGTGCATATTTGCCTTCGCCTGAAGATACAGAAGCTATCGTTGGAACAGATCCTAAAGATCCTTCAATAGAGGTAAAACGTAAGCCTTTGTTTGAAGAACCAATGTGTGCTTTGGCATTTAAGATTGCAACCGACCCTTATGTAGGTCGTTTGTGCTTCTTCCGTGTTTATTCAGGTTCAATTACTGCAGGTTCTTATGTTTTGAATACACGTTCTGAGAAAAAGGAACGTATTTCTCGTTTGTTCCAGATGCATTCGAACAAACAGAACCCAATGGAAGTAATTGGTTGTGGAGATATTGGTGCTGGCGTAGGATTTAAGGATATCCGCACAGGTGATACTCTTTGTGATGAAAACCATCCGATAACACTTGAATCAATGGAATTCCCTGATCCGGTTATCGGTATTGCAGTGGAACCGAAAACTCAAAAGGATTTGGATAAGTTGGGTATGGGATTGGCCAAATTGGCGGAAGAAGACCCCACATTCCGTGTCCAGACAAACGAGGAAACAGGTCAGACTGTTATCAGCGGTATGGGAGAGTTGCATTTGGATATTATTATCGACCGTCTGAAACGTGAATTTAAGGTTGAATGTAACCAAGGTAAACCTCAAGTTACTTATAAGGAAGCTATCACAAAACCAGTTGAATTGCGGGAAGTCTATAAGAAGCAGACAGGTGGTCGTGGTAAATTTGCGGACATTATTGTTCGTATAGAGCCTGCCGATGAAAACTTTGAAGGTTCATTGCAATTCATTGATGAAGTTAAAGGAGGTAATGTGCCTAAGGAATTTATCCCGTCTGTACAAAAAGGTTTTGAGAAAGCAATGAAAAATGGCGTTTTGGCAGGATATCCGTTGGATAAATTGAAGGTGACATTGATAGATGGTTCGTACCATCCAGTCGATTCAGACCAGTTGTCCTTCGAAATTGCTGCAATTCAAGCTTTCAAGAATGCTTGTGAAAAGGCTTCTCCATGTTTGTTGGAGCCTATTATGCAGATGGAAGTTGTAACTCCAGAGGAAAGTATGGGTGATGTTATCGGAGACTTGAATAAGCGTCGCGGGCAAGTAGAGGGAATGGAATCAAGCCGTACGGGTGCTCGTATTGTAAAAGCTAAAGTTCCGTTGGCAGAGACTTTCGGATATGTTACAGCTTTGCGTACGATTACTTCGGGTCGTGCAACTTCTTCTATGCAATTTTCTCATTATGCTCAAGTTTCTTCAGCTATTGCAAAACAAGTATTAACGGAAGTTCAAGGGCGTGTTGATTTAATAAAATAATTTTAGATATAATATGAGCCAAAAGATTCGAATTAAATTGAAGTCTTATGATTATTCTTTGGTAGACAAGTCTGCCGAGAAAATTGTAAAGACTGTAAAGTCTACAGGAGCTGTGGTTAGTGGACCGATTCCATTGCCAACCCATAGACGTATCTTTACTGTAAACCGCTCTACATTTGTTAATAAGAAATCGCGTGAGCAGTTTGAGTTATCATCGTTTAAAAGATTAATTGATATTTATAGTTCAACAGCAAAGACTGTTGACGCTTTGATGAAGCTTGAATTACCAAGTGGAGTTGAGGTAGAAATTAAAGTGTAACGTAAAGTATTAGTGAAATGCCAGGATTGTTAGGAAAAAAAATCGGAATGACATCCGTTTTCAGTGCCGAGGGAAAAAATCTTCCATGCACTGTTATCGAAGTAGGTCCTTGTGTTGTTACGCAGATTAAGACTTTGGAAAAAGATGGCTATGAAGCTGTACAGTTGGGTTTCATCGAAAAAAAGGAGAAACATACAACAAAGCCGGAAATGGGCCATTTTAAAAAGGCTGGCGTAACTCCCAAGAGATACTTGGCTGAGTTCAAGAATTTTGAGAATGAATGTAAACTTGGCGATGTTCTTACCGTCGATTATTTGGCGGACGCAAGTTTCGTTGATGTTGTTGGAACTTCTAAAGGTAAAGGATTCCAAGGTGTTGTAAAGCGTCATGGCTTTGGTGGTGTAGGTCAGTCTACGCACGGTCAGCATAACCGTGCTCGTAAACCAGGATCTATTGGAGCTTGTTCTTATCCAGCAAAAGTGTTTAAAGGAATGAGAATGGCTGGTCAATTGGGTAATGAACGGGTTACAGTCCAGAATTTGCAAGTGATCAAAGTGATTCCGGAGCATAATCTCCTTTTGGTAAAGGGATCTGTTCCTGGAGCAAAAGGTTCAATTTTATTAATAGAAAAGTAATGGAACTGAATGTTTTTAATATAAAAGGTGAAGATACCGGGAAGAAAGTGACGTTGAATGATGCTATCTTTGGAATTGAACCCAATGATCATGCCATTTATTTGGATGTAAAACAGTATTTGGCAAACCAACGTCAAGGAACTCATAAATCGAAGGAAAGAAGTGAGGTTTCTGGAAGTACGCGTAAATTAATCCGCCAGAAAGGTGGAGGAGGAGCTCGTCGAGGTGATATTAATTCTCCGCTTTTGGTTGGTGGAGGCCGCGTTTTTGGACCTAAACCAAGGAATTATTCTTTCAAATTGAACAAGAAAGTAAAATCTTTGGCTCGTAAATCAGCATTATCTTATAAAGCTAAGAACAATGAGATTGTGGTAGTTGAAGACTTTACGTTTGAAGCTCCTAAGACCAAAGAATTTATAGCAATTACTAAAAATCTCAAAGTTGCTGGAAAAAAGTTACTTATGATTCTTCCGGAGAGAAATAAAATCGTATATTTGTCGGCTCGAAATTTGGAAAAGACTAAAATTATGCTTGCTTCGGATATAAATACATATAGTATTTTGGATTCGGCAAGTTTAGTGTTGACAGAGAGTTCAGTAGCTGAGATTGAAAAACTGTTTAAAGCATAAGGAGTAAAAGTCATGAGTATTTTGATAAAACCGTTGGTTACAGAAAAGCAGACAGCGATTACTGAGAAAATGCCTAATCGTTTTGGCTTTCATGTCTCTCCTTCTGCTAATAAGATAGAAATAAAGAAGGCTGTAGAAGCTATGTATAATGTGACTGTAGTTAAGGTTAATACTGCTAACTACAGCGGTAAGCGTAAAAGCCGTTATACAAAATCAGGCATTATTAATGGAAAGACTGCTGCCTATAAAAAAGCTATTGTTACATTGAAAGAAGGAGAAGTAATAGATTTCTTTAGTAATATCTAGAAAAATGGGAATACGGAAATTGAAGCCCACGACACCGGGGCAGAGACACAAAGTTATTGGTGCATTTGATAAAATCACTGCAAGTACACCAGAGAAGTCTCTTGTAGTAGGTAAGAAAAAAACAGGTGGTCGAAACAACACTGGTAAAATGACTATGCGTTATATCGGTGGCGGTCACAAAAAACGTTATAGAATTATCGACTTCAAGAGAAATAAAGATGGCATTCCTGCAACAGTAAAGACTATTGAGTATGATCCTAACAGAACATCTCGTATAGCATTGTTGTATTACGCAGACGGAGCTAAAAGTTATATAATAGCTCCGAATGGGCTGGAAGTTGGTCAGACAGTGATTTCAGGGAGCAATGCTGCTCCTGAAGTGGGGAATACATTGCCGATGGTGAACATTCCTGTCGGTACAATTATTCACAATATAGAACTTCGTCCGGGACAAGGTGCGAAATTGGTACGTTCTGCTGGAGTTTTTGCTCAGTTGACATCAAAAGAAGGAGCTTATGCTATTATAAGAATGCCTTCTGGTGAAACGCGAAAAATTTTGGCTGCATGTAAAGCTACAATTGGTGCAGTTGGAAATTCGGATCATGGTCTTGAAAAATCAGGTAAAGCTGGTCGTTCTAGATGGTTGGGTCGTCGTCCTCATAACCGTGGAGTTGTAATGAATCCTGTAGATCACCCAATGGGTGGTGGTGAAGGACGTGCTTCCGGAGGACATCCTCGTTCGAGAACAGGCTTGTATGCTAAGGGCTTGAAGACACGAGCTCCGAAGAAACATTCTTCGAAATATATTATAGAGAGAAGAAAGAAATAATCTGATTAATTGAAAAAACTATGAGTCGTTCACTGAAAAAAGGCCCGTATATAAATGTAAAGCTTGAGAAGAAAGTGTTGGCAATGAATGAATCAGGAAAGAAATCTGTTATTAAAACTTGGGCGAGAGCTTCAATGATTTCTCCTGATTTCGTAGGTCACACAATAGCTGTACATAATGGGAATAAGTTTATTCCTGTTTTTATAACAGAAAATATGGTAGGACATAAATTGGGTGAATTTTCTCCTACTCGTACATTCCGTGGTCATGCTGGAAATAAGAAAAAATGATGGCAAGATTCGGAAAATTGGACAATAAAAATAATTGAATAATGGGTGCAAGAAAAAGAATATCGGCTGAAGCAAGAAAAGATGCTCGCAAGAACATGTATTTCGCAAAGTTGCGGAATGTACCGACTTCTCCTCGTAAGATGCGCTTGGTAGCGGATATGGTACGAGGAATGGAAGTTTTTCGTGCATTGGGCGTTTTAAAGTTTTCAAATAAAGAGGCTGCAGCAAGAGTAGAAAAATTATTGCGTTCCGCAATTGCGAATTGGGAACAAAAGAATGAGCGTAAGGCTGAAAATGGAGATTTATATATATCTTCAATAAGTGTTGATTGTGCAACAACTTTAAAAAGAATGCGTCCTGCTCCACAAGGTAGAGGTTACAGAATTCGTAAACGTTCGAATCATGTAACGTTATTTGTAGATACACTTAGTAAAAACGATAGTCAAAAATAATTGCAGATGGGACAAAAAGTTAATCCAATAAGTAATCGTTTAGGTATTATCCGTGGTTGGGATTCAAACTGGTATGGCGGAAAGAATTGTGGTGATATTTTGTTGGAAGATAGCAAAATTCGTAAATATTTGAACGTTCGCCTTGCTAAAGCTAGTGTATCTCGTATTGTGATAGAGCGTACTTTAAAGTTAGTAACTATTACTGTATGTACTTCTCGTCCTGGTCTTATTATTGGTAAAGGAGGACAAGAAGTTGACAAGCTGAAAGAAGAATTAAAGAAGATTACTGATAAGGACGTTCAGATAAATATTTTTGAGATAAAGAAGCCTGAACTTGATGCTGTTATTGTAGCAAATAATATAGCTCGTCAGTTGGAAGGGAAAATAGCTTATCGTCGTGCTATTAAAATGGCCATAGCTTCTACCATGAGAATGGGTGCAGAAGGTATAAAGATTCAAATCTCTGGTCGTTTGAATGGAGCGGAAATGGCTCGTTCTGAAATGTATAAGGAGGGACGTACACCTCTTCATACTTTTAGAGCAGATATTGATTACGCTTTGGCAGAGGCATTGACGAAAGTTGGTCTGTTAGGTGTGAAAGTTTGGATTTGTAGAGGGGAAGTTTATGGTAAAAAAGATTTAGCACCTTCTTTTACTTCTGCAAAAGATTCTGCCCGTAGAAATGAAAATGTAGGTAGAGATAAGAACTTTAAAAGGAAGAAAGCTAATCGTTAAACATTAGAATTGAAAGAAAATGTTACAACCGAAAAAAACAAAATTTAGAAGGCAACAAAAAGGCCGAATGAAAGGGGAAGCGCAACGCGGAAATCAGTTAGCTTTTGGTTCTTTTGGTATAAAATCTTTGGAAAGTAAATGGATTACGGGACGTCAAATTGAGGCTGCCCGTATTGCTGTGACTCGTTATATGCAAAGACAAGGACAGGTTTGGGTTCGGATATTCCCTGATAAGCCAATCACAAAGAAACCTGCCGAAGTCCGTATGGGTAAAGGAAAAGGTAATCCAGAAGGATTTGTTGCGCCTGTTACTCCAGGGCGTTTGATTTTTGAAGTAGAGGGCGTTTCTTTTGATATAGCAAAAGAAGCTCTTCGTCTGGCTGCTCAAAAATTGCCTGTAACGACGAAATTTGTTGTAAGACGTGATTATGATATGCAAAATCAAAATGCGTAATTGTTATGAAAAGTGCAGAAATTAGAGAATTAAGTGATAATGAATTACTTGAAAGAGTAAAGGCTGAAGAAGTTGCTTATAATCAAATGGTAATGAATCACCATATTACTCCCAACGAAAATCCTGCTCAGATTAGACAAAAACGCAGGATGATTGCGCGTATGAAGACAGAATTACGCCAAAGAGAACTTAATAGCAAATAAATGTATGCCTGATGGAGAATAGAAATTTAAGAAAAGAAAGAACGGGCGTGGTTGTTAGCAATAAAATGGATAAAAGCATTACTGTTGCTGTTAAATGGAAGGAAAAACATCCTATATATGGTAAGTTCGTGAATAAAACGAAAAAATACCATGCTCATGATGAAAAGAATGAATGTAATATCGGTGATACTGTAAGGATTATGGAAACTCGTCCTTTAAGTAAAACGAAGAGATGGAGATTGGTTCAAATTGTAGAAAGGGCTAAGTAATATGATACAACAAGAAACAAGACTCGTGGTTGCTGATAATAGTGGGGCTAAAGAAGCATTATGCATTCGTGTTTTGGGTGGAACAGGAAAACGCTATGCTACTGTAGGTGATGTAATCGTTGTTGCAGTTAAAAGCGTTATTCCATCTAGTGATATTAAGAAAGGGGCAGTTTCTAAAGCTATTATTGTTAGAACGAAAAAAGAGATTCGTCGTCAGGATGGATCTTATATCCGTTTTGATGATAATGCATGCGTATTATTGAATGGAGCTGGCGATATTCGTGGTAGCCGTATTTTTGGTCCGGTAGCAAGGGAACTTCGTGCGACGAATATGAAAATAGTTTCACTTGCTCCAGAAGTGCTTTAATATATATTGTAAATTTCAAATCAATGAGTAAATTACATATAAAGAAAGGCGATATCGTTTTCGTTAATACTGGCGAGAGCAAAGGTAAGACAGGGCGTGTTTTGCAGGTTCTTGTAAAAGAAAAGCGTGCAATCGTTGAAGGTGTTAATATGATAACGAAACATACTAAGCCTAATGCGAAGAATCCTCAAGGAGGAATAGAAAAGAAAGAGGCTCCTATTCATATTTCCAATTTGAATGTATTGGATCCGAAAACTGGTAAGCCAACAAGAATTGGTCGTCGTTTGAATGAAAAAGGAGTATTGGTACGTTATTCTAAAAAAACAGGGGAGGAAATTAAATAATGAGTAATACTGCTAGTCTGAAAAAGGAATATCAGGATAGAATTGTCCCTGCATTAATGAAAGAGTTTGGTTATAAGTCTGTTATGCAGGTTCCTGTTTTGAAGAAGATTGTCATCAACCAAGGTTTAGGTATTGCTACTGGTGATAAAAAAATTATTGATGTTGCTATTGAAGAGTTGACAGCAATAACTGGACAGAAAGCAGTGGCAACCGTATCAAGAAAGGATATCTCGAATTTCAAGTTGCGTAAGAAAATGCCGATTGGTGTAATGGTTACATTGCGTCGGGAGCAAATGTATGAATTTTTAGAGCGACTGATTCGTATCGCTTTGCCACGTATTCGTGACTTTAAAGGAATCGAAAGTAAGTTAGACGGACGTGGTAATTATACTTTGGGAATAGAAGAGCAAATTATTTTCCCTGAAATAAATATAGATAGTGTATCTAAAATTTTGGGAATGAATATTACCTTTGTAACTTCTGCTCAAACAGATGAAGAAGGGTATGCTCTTTTGAGAGAATTTGGATTACCGTTTAAAAACGCAAAAAAAACGAATTGATAGTTTATGGCTAAAGAATCAATGAAAGCTCGGGAGGTTAAAAGAGCAAAGCTGGTAGCCAAATATGCTGCAAAAAGAGCGCAGCTTAAAGCTGAGGGAAATTATGAAGCTTTGCAACTTCTGCCTAAAAATGCGTCACCTGTGCGTTTGCATAATCGTTGTAAGATAACAGGACGTCCGAAAGGGTATATTCGTCAATTTGGCATTTCTCGTATTCAGTTCCGTGAAATGGCATCGCAAGGTTTGATTCCAGGGGTAAAAAAGGCAAGCTGGTAAATTTTTTTAAATATTGTCCGGGTGTCCGGATCAATTTAATAATTATATAATATGACAGATCCTATAGCAGATTATTTGACAAGATTGCGTAATGCAATAAAGGCAAAACATAGAGTTGTAGAAGTGCCTGCGTCAAATTTAAAGAAGGAGATCACAAAGATCTTATTTGAAAAGGGCTACATTCTTAATTATAAGTTTGTAGAGGATGGACCTCAGGGTACAATAAAAATTGCTCTGAAGTATGATTTGGTGAATAAAGTGAATGCGATTAAGAAACTTGAAAGAGTTTCAACCCCAGGTTTGCGTAAATACGTTGGGTATAAGGATATGCCTAGAGTATTGAACGGCTTGGGTATAGCAGTTCTTTCTACTTCTAAAGGGGTAATGACAGATAAGGAAGCCAGTGATTTGAGAATCGGTGGAGAAGTTTTGTGTTACGTTTATTAAATTAGGAGGAAAGAACAATGTCTAGAATAGGAAAATTGCCCATTCATGTTCCTGCAGGTGTTACTGTTACAATAAAAGAGAATGTTGTAACAGTAAAAGGAGCAAAAGGTGAGTTAACACAGAGTATTAATTCTGATATTAATGTTTCACTGGATAATGGAACTATATATGTGACACGTCCAACAGATGATAAAAATCATAGAGCTTTGCATGGTTTGTATCGTGCTTTGATTCATAACATGGTTGTCGGAGTTTCCGAAGGCTATAAGAAAGAATTGGAGCTTGTTGGAGTTGGTTATAGAGTTGCAAATACAGGTCAGATTTTGGATTTATCGTTAGGTTATACTCATAATATTTATTTGCAGTTGCCGAAAGAGATAAAGGTTGAGACTAAGTCTGAAAGAAATAAGAACCCTTTAATTATATTAGAGTCGGCAGACAAACAATTATTGGGACAGGTTTGTGCGAAAATTCGTTCATTTAGAATGCCAGAACCATATAAAGGTAAAGGTATTAAATTTGTTGGTGAAGAGATTCGCAGAAAGTCTGGAAAGTCAGCAGGTAAGTAAATTGTGTAAATTGTAATTTGTTATGGCAACAAAGAAAGAAAGAAGAATGAAAATAAAGGTCGGAATAAGGGCTAAAATTTCAGGGACACCTGAGCGCCCTCGTCTGACTGTTTTTAGGAGCAATAAACAAATTTATGCACAAGTCATAGATGATACAACTGGACGGACTTTAGCATCTGCTTCTTCTTTGAAAATGGATGTTAAAGCTCCTAAAATGATAATTGCAACTAAAGTTGGTGAGTTAATAGCTAAGAATGCTCAAGAAGCAGGAATTCAAACTGTAGTTTTTGACCGTAATGGCTATTTGTATCATGGTAGAGTTAAACAATTAGCAGAAGCTGCGCGTAATGGCGGTCTTAAATTTTAAATAATATGGCAGGAGTTTATAATAAAGTTAAATCGACCAACGATTTAGAGTTGAAAGATCGATTAGTTGCAATCAATCGTGTGACTAAAGTTACAAAAGGTGGACGTACATTTAGTTTTGCAGCGATAGTTGTTGTTGGAAATGAAGATGGTATTATAGGCTGGGGATTAGGTAAAGCTGGCGAAGTTACTACTGCTATTGCAAAAGGAGTAGAGGCTGCAAAGAAGAACTTAATAAAAGTCCCAGTTTATAAAGGAACAATTCCTCATGAACAATATGCTAAATTCGGTGGTGCTAAGGTATTTATAAAACCAGCATCTCATGGTACGGGAGTTAAAGCTGGAGGTGCTATGCGTGCAGTTTTAGAAAGTGTTGGTATTACAGATGTTTTGGCTAAATCAAAGGGCTCTTCGAATCCTCATAATTTGGTAAAAGCTACAATCCAGGCTTTGGGCGAATTGAGAAGTCCTCTTATTGTGGCTCAAAACAGAAATATTACTGTGGAAAAAGTTTTTAAAGGGTAATAGGAGGTTTTTTTATGGCAACATTAAAAGTAAAACAAGTAAGAAGCAAAATTAAGTGCCCTAAAGATCAAAAGAGAACCCTTGAAGCTTTAGGTTTAAAGAGAATGAACCATGTTGTTGAACATACTGATTCTCCATCTATATTAGGTATGATTGAGAAAGTTAAACATTTGGTTTCCGTTGAAAAATTGTAATCGTTCTATTTAAATTAAAAGTACACAGTATGAATTTGTCAAGTTTAAAACCAGCAGAAGGTTCAACTAAAACAAGAAAAAGAGTAGGACGTGGTCCTGGCTCAGGCTTGGGTGGAACTTCAACACGCGGACATAAAGGTGCTAAATCAAGATCTGGCTATAAGAACAAAATAGGATTTGAAGGTGGTCAGATGCCTATACAGAGACGGTTGCCTAAGTATGGCTTTAAGAATATCAATAGAGTTGAATATAAGGCAGTAAATCTTTCTGTATTACAGTCTTTGGCTGAATCTAAGAATTTGTCAAAGATTACAGTAAATGATTTGATTGAAGCAGGTTTTGTGTCTTCATCTCAGTTAGTAAAGATTTTAGGGAATGGTACGTTGACTTCTAAAATAGATGTAGAAGCCAATGCTTTTTCTAAAAGTGCAATAGCTGCAATTGAAGCTGTAGGTGGAACAGTTGTTAAACTCTAAAGTATGAGAGCTATTGATACAATAAAGAATATCTGGAATATAGAGGATCTGAGAAATCGGATCCTCACTACTCTATTGTTTGTTGCAATATACCGATTTGGTACTTATGTAGTTCTTCCAGGTATTGATCCTACAACGCTAACCTCATTGCAAGAACAAACACGAGGAGGTTTATTGGCTTTATTAGATATGTTCTCAGGAGGGGCATTTTCTAATGCATCTATATTTGCATTAGGAATCATGCCTTATATTTCTGCTTCAATTGTGATTCAGTTGTTAGCGATTGCTGTTCCTGCTGTTCAGAAAATGCAGCGTGAAGGGGAAAGCGGTCGCCGAAAATTGAATCAGTGGACTCGTTATTTGACAATTGCAATTTTATTATTGCAAGGTCCTACTTATTTGGTAAACTTGAGCGTTCAGTTAAGAAATGTAGGAGCTGCTCTTCCTGAAGGATTATGGTTTACAATTTCTTCTACTGTAATTTTGGCTGCCGGGAGTATGTTTATCTTATGGTTAGGTGAAAGAATTACGGATAAAGGAGTTGGGAATGGAATTTCGTTCATTATTTTAGTGGGTATTATTGCTCGTTTACCTCATTCTTTGTATCAAGAATTTGTCTCTAGATTTTTTGAAAAATCAGGAGGTCTAGTGATGTTCTTGTTCGAGATGCTGTTCTTATTGCTGGTTATTGCAGGGGCAATATTGTTAGTACAAGGTACGCGGAAAGTACCGGTACAGTATGCTAAGCGTATAATTGGAAATAAGCAATATGGAGGGACTCGCCAATATATTCCATTAAAGGTAAATGCAGCGAATGTGATGCCTATTATTTTTGCTCAAGCTATAATGTTTATACCTATATCTATTGTAGGTTTTTCTAAGCATGCTGATCAAACGGGCTTTTGGGCTGCGTTTATGGATAACACTGGTTTGTGGTATAATGTAGTATTTGCAGTGTTGATTATTGCATTTACATATTTTTATACGGCAATTACAATAAATCCGACGCAGATGTCTGATGATTTGAAGCGTAATAATGGCTTTATTCCAGGAATTAAACCAGGTAGGGCTACTAAAGAGTATTTGGATACTATAATGGATAGGATTACATTGCCTGGTGCATTTTTCTTGGCATTGGTGGCTATCATGCCCGCATTTGCCAGAATTGCCGGTGTAAGTATGGAATTTTCTCAATTTTTTGGGGGAACATCTCTATTGATTATGGTAGGTGTCGTCTTGGATACTTTACAACAGATCGAGAGCCATTTATTGATGCGTCACTATGATGGATTGTTGAAGTCTGGAAGGATAAAGGGGCGTAACGCTGCTGCTGGAGCTTATTGATAGGATGATTTATTTAAAGACAAATGAAGAGATAGAGTTGATGCAATTAGCTAATCGCTTAGTTGGAAAGACTTTGGCTGAAGTGGCAAAAAATATTCGACCGGGGGTTTCAACTTTGGAATTGGATAAAATAGCAGAGACTTATATTCGGGATCATAATGCATTACCGGCATTTTTAGGTTATGGGGGATTCCCGAATTCAATTTGTACTTCGATCAATTCACAGATTGTACATGGTATTCCATCCTCAAAAGTCTTTTTGGAAGAGGGTGATATAATATCAATAGATTGTGGTACTATATTGAATGGTTTTGTAGGGGATTCCGCTTATACCTTTTGTGTTGGAGAGGTACGGCGTGATGTTCTTGATTTGTTGAAAACAACGAAAGAATCTCTTTACGAAGGTATTCGTAATGCAATTATAGGGCATCGTATTGGAGATATTAGCAATGCGGTTCAAACTTATTGTGAGACACGAGGGTATTCGGTTGTACGTGAATTAGTCGGTCATGGCATCGGACGGAAAATGCACGAAGACCCGGAAGTCCCCAATTATGGGCGGAAAGGTTCCGGCCCTTTGTTGAAAGCCGGAATGTGTATTTGTATCGAACCTATGATTAATATGGGTACACGCCATGTCGTTTTTGAAAAGGATGGATGGACGGTTAGGACGAAAGATAGAAAGTGTTCCGCTCATTTTGAACATTGTATTGCTATTAGGGAAGAAGGTGCCCAGATTTTGTCTTCATTTGATTATATAGATGAAATCCTGGATAATAAAACAAATTAAATATATGGCGAAACAAGCAGCAATAGAACAAGATGGTATAATAGTAGAAGCATTGTCGAATGCAATGTTTCGTGTGGAGTTAGAGAATGGACATGAGATAACTGCTCATATTTCGGGAAAGATGCGTATGCATTATATAAAAATACTTCCAGGGGATAAAGTGAGAGTTGAAATGTCTCCATACGATTTATCGAAAGGTAGAATTGCTTTTAGATATAAATAAAATTAATAGATATGAAAGTAAGAGCATCTGTAAAGAAGCGTACGCCTGAGTGCAAGATTGTAAGAAGAAAAGGGCGTTTGTATGTAATTAATAAGAAAAATCCTAAGTATAAGCTTCGTCAAGGATAATTTATTAACTTTGCAAAAAAATCTAGATAAGTAATATGGCTATAAGAATAGTTGGTGTCGATTTGCCACAAAATAAAAGAGGTGAAATCGCCTTAACATATATTTATGGTATCGGGCGAAGTTCGGCAAATACAATATTGGCGAAAGCCGGTATTGATCGTGATATAAAAGTAAAAGATTGGACGGATGATCAGGCAGCTAAAATTCGTGAAATTATAGGTGCTGAATATAAAGTGGAAGGAGATCTTCGTTCGGAGGTTCAATTAAATATCAAACGATTGATGGATATTGGTTGTTATAGAGGTATCCGTCACCGTTTGGGATTGCCTTTGAGAGGTCAGAAGACTAAGAACAATTCTAGAACTCGTAAGGGTAAAAAGAAAACAGTTGCAAATAAGAAGAAAGCTACTAAATAATAAGTAATATGGCAAAGAAAACAGTCGCAACAAAAAAGAGAAACGTAAAAGTTGATGCTTTTGGTCAAGCTCATATCCATTCTTCTTTTAACAATATCATTGTTTCTCTTGCAAATAGTGAAGGTCAAGTCATCAGCTGGTCTTCTGCAGGTAAAATGGGATTTAGAAGTTCAAAGAAGAACACTCCTTATGCAGCTCAGATGGCTGCTCAAGATTGTGCAAAAGTAGCTTATGATTTGGGTCTGCGGAAAGTTAAAGTTTTCGTAAAGGGTCCAGGAAACGGACGTGAGTCTGCAATACGTACAATACATGGTGCCGGAATTGAAGTTACTGAAATCATAGATGTAACTCCGCTTCCTCATAACGGTTGTCGTCCTCCTAAAAAGAGAAGAGTTTAATTTATTATTTTTGTATGTTTGAAAGGATATTATGATTAAGATTGCAAATGACCTTATCCTCTCTGTAGTCGCGGCTGCATAGTATCCTTTCGGAATAAATTAAAAATTGATAGAACAATGGCAAGATACATTGGACCAAAAACAAAGATTGCCCGTAAATTTGGTGAGGCTATATTTGGACCGGATAAAGTTCTTTCTAAGAAAAACTATCCTCCTGGTCAGCATGGAAATTTGAGAAAAAGAAAAACGTCTGAGTATGGTATTCAGTTGCGTGAAAAACAGAAAGCGAAATATACTTATGGCGTTTTGGAGAAACAGTTTAGAAATTTGTTTGAAAAAGCTTCTCGTGCAAAAGGTATTACCGGTGAAATCCTGCTGCAGTTGCTGGAGTGCCGTTTGGATAATGTAGTATATCGTTTAGGTATTGCTCCTACAAGAGCAGCTGCACGTCAGTTAGTATCTCATCGTCATATTACAGTTGACGGAAATGTAGTAAATATTCCGTCCTATTCTGTTAAACCGGGACAAATTATTGCTGTTCGTGAAAAGTCAAAATCTTTGGAAGTTGTTGTTGATGCACTTTCAGGATTCAACCACAGTAAATATCCGTGGATTGAATGGGATCAAACTTCTATGAGCGGCAAATTGTTGCATTTGCCGGAAAAAGCAGATATCCCTGAAAATATAAAAGAGCAGTTAATCGTAGAATTGTATTCTAAATAATAGTTGATTTATGGCGATATTAGCATTTCAAAAACCCGATAAGGTATTAATGTTGGAGGCGGACAATTTCTTCGGAAAGTTTGAATTTCGTCCGTTAGAGCCTGGCTACGGTATTACAATTGGTAATGCTTTACGCCGTATACTCGTATCTTCTCTTGAAGGATTTGCAATTACTTCAATCAAAATTGAAGGAGTTGATCATGAATTTGCATCAGTTCCGGGGGTATTGGAAGATGTTACCAATATCATTTTGAATTTGAAGCAAGTCCGTTTCAAACATATCGTTGATGATATAGAAGATGAGAAAGTAACTATTACTGTTTCTGGAACTGAAGAATTCACAGCTGGTGATATAGGTAAACAACTTACCGGATTTGAAGTGTTGAATCCGGATTTGGTTATTTGTCATTTGGATCCAAATGCAAGTTTTCAGATTGAACTGACAATCAACAAGGGACGCGGATATGTTCCAGCCGATGAAAACAGAGATCCTAATGCGGATGTTCATGTGATAGCAATCGATTCAATTTATACACCTATCCGTAATGTGAAATATGCGGTAGAGAATTATCGTGTAGAGCAGAAGACGGATTATGAAAAATTGGTGTTGGAAATAACAACAGATGGTTCAATTCATCCGAAAGAAGCTTTGAAAGAAGCTGCGAAGATTCTGATTCATCATTTTATGTTGTTCTCCGATGAAAAGATAGCAATAGAGACTGTGGACAACGAAGGCAATGAGGATTTCGATGAAGAAGTATTACACATGAGACAATTGTTGAAGAGTAAACTTTCGGAAATGGATCTTTCTGTCCGTGCTTTGAATTGCTTGAAAGCTGCTGACGTTGAAACTCTCGGTGAATTGGTGAAGTTTAATAAGAATGACTTATTGAAATTCCGTAATTTCGGTAAGAAGTCTTTGACTGAACTTGATGAATTGCTCGAGAGTCTGAATCTTTCATTTGGAATGGATATCAGTAAATATAAATTAGATAAAGAGTAAGTTATATCACGATGAGACATAATAAAAAATTTAATCATTTAGGTCGTACAAATACTCACCGTAAAGCGATGCTTTCAAACATGGCTTGTTCATTGCTTAAGCATAAGAGAATTTTTACTACTGTTGCTAAGGCAAAAGCACTTCGCTCGTTTGTAGAACCGATTGTTACAAAATCTAAAAATGATACGACTCATTCAAGACGTATGGTTTTTAGATATTTGAAAGACAAGTATGTTGTGACAGAATTGTTCAATGAAATATCTCAAAAGGTAGCTGACCGTCCGGGTGGATATACCAGAATCATTAAGACTGGTAACCGTTTGGGTGATAACGCTTCTATGTGTTTCATTGAGTTGGTTGATTATAATGAGAACATGAAAAAAGAAGTTGCTAAGAAACCTTCTAAGACAAGACGTTCTCGTAAGAAATCTGCTGCTGCAGTTGCAGAAGAAGCTGCTCCTGTTGTAGAAGCAACCGAAACCACTGAAACTGCTGCAGAAGAAGCAAGCAAGAGTGAATAATTGGATGTTGCTTAACAGCGATGTTTATTATAGGGAGAATTCGTAAGAATGTATCCCAAAAGAAATCCCCTTATTTAGCCTGTTATTTTAAGGCTGGAATAAGGGGGATTTTTCTTATACCCTTTATAGGAATATTTTTATGAGAGTGTCCTTATTGTTTGCATCGTCTTTTATAGGAAAGTTTTAACGGTTGATTTTATTTTTCGCATTTAATGCTTTATAGATTTACCTTGCGCTTTGTAGTATGTCGATGGCGATAGGTTTGAATCCGCTGATAAAACATTCCACGGCTATGACCATTAGGATTAATCCCATCAGCCGCATCATTACGTTATTACCGGTTTCACCCAACAAATTGATTAACCGTGTAGATGTGCTTAGTATCAGGAATGCCAAAAAATAGACAAAGGCGATGGTGCAGATGAGCGCGATTTTTAATGTGATTGTATGGGCATCCTCCATAAGCATGATGGCATTGGCGATAGCTCCCGGTCCGCAGAGCATCGGTATTGCTAGTGGAGTTATGGAGATATCGTTCATGTATGTTTTTACCTCTTCATCGCTAAGTTTGGCGTTGGAGTAACGGGCCTGGAGCATGTCGAAGCCGATTTTGAAAATGACAAATCCGCCGGCAATCCGGAAACCGTTGGTCGACAGCCCGAAAAATTTGAATAAGAATTGTCCGGACAGGGTAAAGATGATTAAGGTGATAAAAGCCACGATAGTTGCCCGGCGGACAATCGCTTTACGTTCATTGTTTGACAGACCTTGGGTCATTGTCAGGAATACCGGCATGGTTCCCAATGGATTTGTCAGTGTGAAAAAGGAAGTAAAGCATAAAAGTGTAAAAGGCAGTAATGCGTCCATTTTTTTGATTGTTTGATTATTGTTTTAAACCGAGGTTTAAATGCACAAATATTAAATGAGTAAGGTCTAATCGAATCGCTCTTTTACAACAACCGCAGCGTATGCAAGGTCTCCGCCGAAAGGCGGGTTCAACTTTGAGACTTTCAAGTCTATCGCTGTGATACAAGGGAATTGTTGTTGAAGGGCATTAACGATATTTCCTGCAACCTTTTCGATTAGGTTGCAGTTACATTGCATAACTTTCTTTATGGTGGAGTAGACTTCTGCATAATTGATAGTGTCTTTCAAATCATCGCTATGGAGCGCTTTTCCCAAGGGGGCTGTTATGCGTAAGTCTACAGTAAAATAATTTCCGACATCCTTTTCTTGTTGGCTTACGCCGTGATAGGCATAAAATTTCATTTCTTTCAGTTCTATAAAAGTTTCCATAGCGTTTGTTTTTATTATGTAAATATAAAAAAAGAGGATTCTCTGTCAAAATAAAAAATTATATTTGTGGCAAACTTACTAATATTATGGGAATAATGAAGCAAAATGAGATTGCATCGAATGCAGGAGCGCACAATACTTTATCCGCCGGGACTGTTGTAAAAGGAAATATAAATACGGAAACCGATTTCCGCTTGGACGGGCAGGTAGAAGGCGATGTTGTGTGTGGTGGAAAGATTGTACTTGGTCCGAAAGGACTTATCAAAGGAAGTGTCGTAGCTCAGAACGCAGAGATTCACGGCGTAGTAGAAGGAACGTTGAAAGTCTCCGGGAATCTGTCGTTGAAGGCTTCGTCAGTAATGAAAGGCGACGTTATCGTCCAGTCTTTGGAAATAGAACCGAATGCTACTTTTAACGGCTCTTGTTCGATGTCGGGAAAAGAAAAATGATTTTTACCATGAAGAAGCTGCTTTACATTTTATTCAGAATAGCTGTCCTGATTTTTGTTGTGTTCCTGTTGTGGGCGCACAAGTCAGTAGACAAGTATGAACTGATTTGGGAAGACCATTTCAACGGTACGACGTTCGATGATGGCAGCTGGAGCAAGATCCCTCGGGGAACTTCTCCTTGGAATAAATTTATGTCGGATGCTGATTGCCTGTATGATGTAAAAGATGGTAATCTCGTGTTGAAAGGGTTAGAAAATAAAGATATATGCCCCGATGATACTGCTGCATATATCACCGGAGGGTTATATACACGAGGAAAAGTCTCTTTGGAATATGGGAAAGTTGAGGTGAAAGCCAAATTACAAGGGGCGAAAGGTGCATGGCCTGCTATATGGATGCTTCCGGAAAACAAATCTTGGCCCGATGGGGGTGAGATTGACATTATGGAGCGTTTGAACCATGATAGCATAGCTTATCAAACGGTACATTCCAATTACACATACAATCTGAAGATTCTTGATCCGCCGCATGGCAGTACAGGACCTATTGACCCCGATGATTATAATGTCTATGCCGTCGAGATTTTGCCGGATAGTCTGCATTTTCTGATTAATGACAAGCGAACTTTTTCTTATCCGCGTATCGAAACCGACAAGGAGGGGCAGTATCCTTTCGGAGACCCGTTCTATCTTTTAATTGACATGCAGATTGGAGGCGATTGGGTCGGTCCTGTTGACCCGTCCCAGTATCCGGTGGAGATGCTGGTAGATTGGGTTAAGTTTTATGCTTTGAAAGAATAGTCATAAAAAGGAACGGCAATGAAAGCGAAACATATTCTCTTAATGCTGCTCCCCGTCCTGCCGTTATGGACAGGACAACCAGGGTAACTCGGGCAGTTCGGATCTTGATAAAATTGATGCTGGTCGCAGCTCTTTCCAAGACGGACCGTGCAAGTACTGCAACGGGTCGGGACGCTGTCTCAAGTGCCAAGGGTCGGGATTGATTTACAATGCGTATGGGGACGGCTACACCAAGTGCCCCTCATGCTCGGGCAGCGGTCGCTGCTTCAACTGCCGTGGAACGGGAAAGCAGCGTTCGTTTTGAGGTTTTTAGCATATCAAGTATGTGCTGGTTGCCCTTGCCCCGTGGGATCTCCAGATCCGATGGGGCAAGGCGATAAATAATTTATACAAAAAGGAATTACTATAGGGAATACCATCGGTCAATATCCCACAGGTTCGTTTTTGTTTACCGGTACGGTAATTTCCATTGTTTTGCCATCCCTGATGAGCTTGCAAACAATGTATTCGGACTGGAAGATTTTTTCTCTTGGCACCATGTCTATTTCTTTCATAGGAATACCGTTCATGGAAACCAACTCATCTCCCTTTCGCAACCCTGCCGTGTAGAAATAGTTTTCTTTGGTATCGGCAATATTTTTGATAACCCAATGTCCTTTTGCCATTGCCTTGTTATCATAATTGAAATGGAAACGCCTTGCCCGTTTGTCGATGACCCTCGTAAAGGCCCGGAGGGGTTCCAGCCCCAAGACTTTCCGTTGCAAATCCAGGTAGACGTTGAACCGCTTCAAGAAATTGCTTCCTAAAACATAAGGGTATGTCACACCGGTCTTGAAATCGTAAGTTTGTATTCGGAAAGAATCGAGCTCGGTACCAAGGAGGGAAGCGGATGCGGCATAGTTCCTTGTGTATTTGCTGTCAGGAGTCGGTAGCCATACGGCATCGTCCTTATTCCTGTTTATCCTTGCTACTTCCGGTGCTTCATAGGTGAAGGTCAGCTCGCTCCAAGCACCGGAATCTATAAGAAAATCCCGATGCAGCGTCAAGGTATCCCCACCGGGCATTTTTATTCCAAGGGGGAGGTTGGCAGTCATAAGCATGCCATCGGAATCTATATAAGTCTTCAAGGGGAATGTCATGCATCCGCCGGGCATTTCAAAAGAGTCCGCCCGGTGTATGGCGATGAAATTGTGTTCAAAATCCAAATGCCATACTTTGGTGCTGTCAGCCGGCGGGATTCCGGCAATGCCGTCCACGTCTTTCAACCCCCACATGGAACGGAAATCTGACACGGAGTAGTTCTCATATTTTGCTATGTGTTCCCTCAGTCTCATTTCCAAACCTTTATACACTTTTTCTAGAACCCAGCTTGACGTATTCCATGCAGAACCGGTTATTCCGGAACCTAATAGCTCTTTTCCGGAAACCAAGGAGGGGTGTTTTGAAACAAAAGAGGAATCCAAATTACAATTTCTACATCCCGTGTCGAAGATAAGGTTCGCTTTAATGCTGTCCTGGAACACTACCGGCATTATGATATGTGGGGATTCTTTATGGAAAGCAAAACCGATACGCTCCCTGCTTCCCTTTCCGGGGTCGGCTCCGCAACCGCAAGATAGAATTAACAAAGAAAGCAGGGATGCATATAAAAGTTCTTTAAGGAAATGTTTTTTCTGGTTCATAAAAATGATATTGATAATAGTCTGCCCCTTGCCCCATCGGATCTCCAGATCCGATGGGGCAAGGGCGATAAAGGTACGGATAAAATTTGAGAAAAACCCTATCCGAAAAACTTTTTCCTAAAGGCTTCTTCTTGTCAGTATCCCACAGGTTCGTTTTTGTTTACCGGTACGGTAATTTCCATCGTTTTGCCATCCCTGATGAGCTTGCAAACAATGTATTCGGACTGGAAGATTTTTTCTCTTGGCACCATGTTTATTTCTTTCATAGGAATACCGTTCATGGAAACCAACTCATCCCCCTTTCGCAATCCTGCCGTGTAGAAATAGTTCTCTTTGTTGTCTGCAATGTTTTTGATAACCCAACGACCCTCTGCCATAGCCTTGTCATCATAATTAAAATGGAAACGCCTTGCCCGCTTGTCGATGACCCTTGTGAAGTCCCGGAGGGGAGCCAGCCCCATGACCTTCCGTTGCAAATCTAAGTAGACGTTGAACCGCTTCAAAAAATTGCTTCCTAAAACATAAGGGTATGTCACACCGGTCTTGAAATCGTAAGTTTGTATCCGGAAAGAATCGAGTTCGATGCCAAGGAGGGAAGCGGATGCGGCATAGTTCCTCGTGTATTTGCTGTCAGGAGTCGGTAGCCATACGGCATCGTCCTTATTCCTGTTTATCCTTGCTACTTCCGGTGCTTCATAGGTGAAGGTCAGCTCGCTCCAAGCACCGGAATCTATAAGAAAATCCCGATGCAGCGTCAAGGTATCCCCACCGGGCATTTTTATTCCAAGGGGGAGGTTGGCAGTCATAAGCATGCCATCGGAATCTATATAAGTCTTCAAGGGGAATGTCATGCATCCGCCGGGCATTTCAAAAGAGTCCGCCCGGTGTATGGCGATGAAATTGTGTTCAAAATCCAAATGCCATACTTTGGTGCTGTCAGCCGGCGGGATTCCGGCAATGCCGTCCACGTCTTTCAACCCCATCATGGTACGGAAATCCAATACAGAGTAGTTCTCATATCTTGCGGTGTATTCCCCCAGTTTAAATTCCAAACCTTTATATACCTTTGCCGGAAACCAGCTTGACGGATTCCATGCAGAACCGCTTATCCCGAATCCCAGCAGTTCTTTTCCGGAAACCAAGGAGGGGTGTTTTGAAACGAAAGAGGAATCCAAATTACAATTTCTGCATCCCGTGTCGAAGATAAGGTTCGCTTTGATGCTATCTTGAAACACTACCGGCATTATGATATGTGGGGATTCTTCATGGAAAGCAAAATGGATATGTCCCCTGCTTTCCTTTCCGTGGTCAGCTTCGCAACCGCAAGATAGAATTAACAAAGAAAGCAGGGATGCATATAAAAGTACTTTAAGGAAATGTTTTTCCTGGTCCATAGTCATTAAATAACTACATTTCAGAACCAGCAAGAGTTTCCTTGCGTTGAGAAGCATGTGGTTGATTGCGGAGTCGGTTCTATTTTTCCAAAATCGTAATTATAGCCACATAAAAATTCTTGAGATTTATCCTCTTCCTCTTCTCCTGCATAGCCATAAGAAGAATACCCGTAGGCATCGTTGGCTGCATCATTGCTGGCAGTGGATGACCCTCCGCTGTCGGCATACAAGCACCCGCACGTGCAATTTCCCGGCGTACCGCCGCCTAACAACCTGCACATTTCCATTTCTTCAAGGTGAACCTTTGAGATTTCGTTCAATTTGATTTTTTTGAGTTTCATACGCAAAAAAATTAAGATTATACAACTAAATAATATTTTAAAAAGTATTCGGAATAGCATTAGAAATTGTCAAATGCCCCGAACGCGATAAAAATACAAATAAAATTTGAGAAAATCCTTATTCTACAAATATTTTATGATTTGTTTCTGAGAAATAATTGCAGGGTAAGCATTTATATTAGATTTAATGTTTGAGCTCTTTTTATAATATATGAAGATAAGTTTAATTCTATATTATTATGTGTACAAACTATTGCTTGATTATTAATAAAAGAGTCATATCTTTTCTGTATGCATGGTCCCATACACAAAGGTAGAATTTTACATTTCACGCATTCTTCACGATCAAACACGCTGTTTTTTAACATTTTTGATAGGAGCTTGTTGTTCCATAAAATTTCTCCATTTTTTCCTAGTTTGCCAATCATTAATTTCTCGCTATAATCTCGTGCTGAGCATTTGAATATACGCCCATCGTAATTAATTACGTAATGGTTTATACTATCGGCATAGCACGATTTAAAGTTTTTAGGTCTATACCCCCAATATGTTGTTTTATATCCTTTTGATTTGAAATATTCGATATTGAGATTTAGCATTTCTTTCATTTCTTTGGAACACGGTATTTGCCAGACCCTTTGAAAATCTATAGTGATACAATTTTTTGTATTTTCGGACAAATCGTTTGTTATGTCAATAGCATTTTTTAATGTTTTCTTGTCGTAATTAATCCTTAAACATATATTGATATTAGGAATTATCTCACACAGCAAATTGATATTACTGATTACATCTCTATATGTGCCATGTTTATTAGGATTGGGATAACGTTTGATTAAATCTTGGCGTTTTTCGTTACCATCGATAGATATTTGGAAGAAATTGAACTTTGCCTGCTTCATGTATTCAATCATATCCTTATTCAGGAGAATTGCATTTGTTGTAATTTGTTGCCTGAAAGGAATGTTTAAATTAGAGGAAATAGCCAATGCTCTATCAGAAATAGTTTTTATTACTTCATCAAAATACATTAGAGGTTCACCTCCAAACCAATCTAATATTATTTTGTTTGGTCTTTTTTGAGCTAATAATTCTATATGTTTGATCAATGCCATAATCGTGTTGTTATTCATTCTTTCCTTGTAATGCTTGGCTCCTTCTGAAACTACAGAACAATACCAGCATCTAACATTGCAATCTAAGGTAGGATTTATAGTGAGATGGTAATCTGTATTTTTGAAAACTCTTTTCATGTTTTCAAATTTTATAAAAGCATATTCATCTAAATCATCAGGTATTATATATCCTGCTTTTTTAAATCCATTATATAGGAGAGGGTATTCTGATTGAAAAACCGGTAAATTCTCCATCAGAGTTTCTATAACCGAATATTCTTTAAAACTCATGGGGAAAATTTTATCTGTGAGGGAATTATATAATAAAATTCCATTAAGGTGTTCTATTTCAAAATTGTAGTAACTTACTTTATCCATAATATGTTGTAAATAGATGTATAAAAGTGCTTCTAGAAGAAGTTTTGAATGTTGCAAAATTGATACAGGAAATGCTTTGTCAGTATCCTACAGGTTCGTTTTTGTTTACCGGTACGGTAATTTCCATCGTTTTGCCATCCCTGATGAGCTTGCAAACAATGTATTCGGACTGGAAGATTTTTTCTCTTGGCACCATGTTTATTTCTTTCATAGGAATACCGTTCATGGAAACCAACTCATCCCCCTTTCGCAATCCTGCCGTGTAGAAATAGTTCTCTTTGTTGTCTGCAATGTTTTTGATAACCCAACGACCCTCTGCCATAGCCTTGTCATCATAATTAAAATGGAAACGCCTTGCCCGCTTGTCGATGACCCTTGTGAAGTCCCGGAGGGGAGCCAGCCCCATGACCTTCCGTTGCAAATCTAAGTAGACGTTGAACCGCTTCAAAAAATTGCTTCCTAAAACATAAGGGTATGTCACACCGGTCTTGAAATCGTAAGTTTGTATCCGGAAAGAATCGAGTTCGATGCCAAGGAGGGAAGCGGATGCGGCATAGTTCCTCGTGTATTTGCTGTCAGGAGTCGGTAGCCATACGGCATCGTCCTTATTCCTGTTAATCCTTGCCGTTTCCGGTGCTTCGCAGGTGAGGGTCAGCTCGCTCCAGGCACCGGAATCTATAAGAAAATCCCGGTGCAGAGTCAAGGTGTCCCCACCGGGCATTTTTATTTCAAGGGGGAGGTTGGCGCTCATGAGCATACCATAGGCAATATTGGTCTTCAGTGGGAATGTCATGCATCCGTCGGGCATTTCAAAAGAGTCCGCCCGGTGTATGGCGATGAAATTATGTTCAAAATCCAAATGCCATACTTTGTTGCTGTCTGCCGGTGGGATTCCGGCAATGCCGTCCACGTCTTTTAATCCTATTACGGTACGGTAATCCGATACAGCGCAATCATCATATTTTAGGGTATTTTCCCCCAGATTCATCTCCAAACCTTTATATACCTTTGCAGGAAACCAGCTTGACGGATTCCATGCGGAACCTCTTATCCCGAAACCTAATAGTTCTTTTCCGGAAACCAAGGAGGGGTGTTTTGAAACGAAAGAGGAATCCAAATTGCTATTTCTACATCCCGTATCGAAGATAAGGTTTGCCTTGATGCTGTCCTGGAACACTACTGGTATTATGATTTTGGGTGCTTCTTTATGGAAAGCAAAACCGATACGCTCCCTGCTTCCCTTTCCATGGTCGGCTTCGCAACCGCAGGATAGAATTAACAAAGAAAGCAGGGACGCATATAAAAGTTCTTTAAGGAAATGTTTTTTCTGGTTCATAGTCATTAAATAACTACATTTCAGAACCAGCAAGAATTTCCTTGCGAGAAGCATGTGGTTGATTGTGGTTCTACATAATTGCATTTTGCAAATTGAATAAAATCGTATTTATCACCACATGAAGATTCTTGCGTTTTGTCTTCTTCCCCTTCTCCTGCATAGCCATAAGAAGAATACCCGTAGGCATCGTTGGCTGCATCATTGCTGGCAGTGGATGACCCTCCGCTGTCGGCATACAAGCACCCGCACGTGCAATTTCCCGGCGTACCGCCGCCTAACAACCTGCACATTTCCATTTCTTCAAGGTGAACCTTTGAGATTTCGTTCAATTTGATTTTTTTGAGTTTCATACGCAAAAAAATTAAGATTATACAACTAAATAATATTTTAAAAAGTATTCGGAATAGCATTAGAAATTGTCAAATGCCCCGAACGCGATAAAAATACAAATAAAATTTGAGAAATGTCCTA
The DNA here is from genome assembly GCA_944325355.1 of uncultured Parabacteroides sp. Classification (GTDB taxonomy): domain Bacteria; phylum Bacteroidota; class Bacteroidia; order Bacteroidales; family Tannerellaceae; genus Parabacteroides. The sequence goes on along the minus strand of CALUZS010000005.1, from coordinate 70,081 downwards.
TCTGAAGAACTATTTTTCAGAATTATACTTAGTGAATCTTCTATTGTGAGTTTTGTTCATTTATTGAAATATTTTTGTGTTTTGCCAAATGAAGTATTATATTCGTGCGATAAGAAATATTTATAGAATGAAATCTAGTATATTTATTACATCATCAAGAGGAAATACATATATATATGATTTTCTTAAAAAGGAATTTTTTCCTGTAAATCCACTTATTGTATTATGTTATAAATTAGATGAAAAAGGTGAATTGGCTAAAATTAAACAGATAAAGGGCTCTGTTAATCAAAAAGTATGGTTCGATAATAATATGCTTGATTATTATGTGGAAAAATATAAAATTATGAAATTGAATGGTTATTTTCAGACAATTTCAAAGCCGCATTTTGAAAAATATACATCTGAATCTATTCTGAAAAGTTTAAGCAATATAAATAATTTGGTTTTTGAAATAACGAGAAACTGTAACCTATCGTGTGTATATTGCATTAATGGATCTTTATATTCTTCTCAAATTCCTACAAAAGAAAAATCATTAACCTTTAATGATTTAAAAGCTACAATTGATTATTTGTCCCCATTATGGAATTCTAATTATAACAAATCTCCTTTTCATGCAGTTTCAATAGGCTTTTATGGAGGTGAGCCATTGCTTAAATATTCATTAATAAAAGAGTTTGTAGAATACTGTAAGAGCTTGAATTTAAAGAGGTCTTTTAATTTTTCTATGACAACGAATGCTATTTTGCTAAAAGAATATATTGATTTTTTTGTTGAAAACAATTTTAATATTACAATAAGTTTGGATGGAGATGAAATAGGTCATTCTTATAGAATATTCAGAGATGGTAAAAATTCTTTTAAAAGCGTATATGATACTTTAAAATACATAATGGGTAAATACCCTAATTTTTGGAAAACAAATATTTCCTTTAATTCAGTATTGCATAATAGGAATAGTGTAAATAGTATACATGAGTTTATTTATAATGAATTTAATAAAATTCCAGCGATTCATTCATTAAATAATTCTGGAGTGCGTTACGAAATGCTTTCTATATTTAATAAAATGTATAGGTCATATGACTATTCTGATAGAAGTAAGTCAAGTAATTTAATGCAAAAAAGATTCACTAGTGATTCTAGGATATTAAATTTGTGCAAATTTTTATTAAGGTACAGTAGAGATCAATACTTTGATTATGAATCATTGCTATATTCATCTAATGTAGAGATTAATTCATCAACGGGAACTTGTTTTCCATTTTCTAGAAAGATTTATATTTCCTCTGATAGAAATATTTTAGTTTGTGAAAAAATAAATCATAAATATTCTTTAGGGAGGATAAATGGAAACGGAAGTTTCTCTTTAGATTTGGATTATATTGCCAAGAAGTATAATAGTTTATATGAGAAAATGTTTGCTAATTGTAAAAGTTGTTATATGCTAAATGGCTGTAGTCAATGTATATTTCAATTGGATAGTTTGGATTCTGATAAACCAATTTGTTGGTTGCATAAGTCTGAAAGGCAAATGATAGACTATATAAGATATTATATAGATTTATTAGAAGATGGAAATATCGAGTATGAGAAAATTCTTAATAATTGTGTATTGAGTTAGAAGAAAATGAACCAAATATCTCAGAATTGTAGTTTGAGCCTTGATCCTAACGTTTTTATTTTTAAAGGTAGTTCTGAATTTGTTTTGTATAATTCTGAATTGAAAACTATTGTTAGGATAGAAAAGTCGGATATTATCAATAAAATATTTAACGAGTTTTTGAATATAAATAATTTGTATACAGTCGTTTTATCTGATAATATGTTAAATGATACAACAGTAAAAGATTTAATATTAGAGTTGCAAAAGAATTATATGGGTGATATCTTTTATGATGCAGAAGTGAAACCTATTACAATTCCTCCAGTTATGAAATGTCATGAAGCTTTGAATGGGAATATGGATAATGGAAACTTATTATCGCTTTTGAATGAGCTGACTTTTTATTTAATAGGAGATTGCGATAGAAATTGTTGTGGTTGTGAAAGTTATTATAAACAGTTTGTGTTTTGTCGTAAAAATTCTGGATATTTGAATGTTTTATATATTAAAAATCTTATAGAAAGAGTAATAAAAGTCGTTCCTTCGCTTAGAATCAATGTTTGTGGAGGAAATATTTTTAAATATCCGGATTTAGATGAATTACTATCTTATTTTGCTGTAAATGGATTAAAAGTGAATTTTTACATAAACCATTTTAATATAAATATAGGATCAAAGATTTTGCAGAAGATATTGTTAGATAATTTTGTTATACATGTATTAGTTAATTTCCCGATAATTGAAGATATATTTTTCAATATAGTTTCTATGTTAAGAAACGTTTCCAATAGAGTTGTTTATAAATTTATTCTTACATCAGAAAATGATATTATGGAATTAGAAAGCGTTATTAAGAAATTCTCAATTGTTGATTATATAATGGTACCTTTCTATAACGGAAGTAATATTTCATTTTTTGAAAAATATGTGTATATTACTATTGATGATTTAATGTCAGAAAATCTTACAAAGAAAGATATATTTAGAAGAATGGCAGTTAATGTAAATTATGTGGGTAGATTAATAGTGTCTTCAGACGGGAATGTATATAGCAATTTGAACTTTTCTCCATTGGGAAATATTAAAAGCGATGCTCTGCCTTATTTAGTAGAGAAAGAATGGAAAGAAGGTAAAGCATGGAAAAAAGTTAGGAACGATGTTCCATGTTCGAACTGTGCGTTTAAATATTTATGTCCTTCGCCGTCTGATTATGAATTAGCAATAAATAAGCCCAATTTGTGTCATGTTTTTTAATGAGATATGAGTTTTAATCATTGAATAGCGTTGATAAATAATTTATACAAAAGGAATTAATTGTTTCTTAGAAATACTATCGTCAGAATCCCAAAGGTTCGTTTTTGTTTACCGGTACGGTAATTTCCATTGTTTTGCCATCCCTGATGAGCTTGCAAACAATGTATTCGGATCGGAAGATTTTTTCTTTCAGTTCCATGTTTAGTTCTTTCATAGGAATACCGTTCATGGAAACTAACTCATCCCCTTTTTGCAGTCCTGCCGTGTAGAAATAGTTTTCTTTGGTGTCTGCAATGTTTTTGATTACCCAGCGTCCCTGTCCTATAGCCTTGTCATCGAAATTGAAATGTAAACACCTTGCGTGCTTGTCGATGAGCCTTGTAAAGTCCCGGAGGGGTTCCAGCCCGATGACCTTCCGTTGCAAATCCAGGTAGACGTTGAACCGCTTCAAGAAATTGCTTCCTAAGACATAAGGGTATGTCACACCGGTCTTGAAATCGTAAGTTTGTATGCGGAAAGAATCGAGCTCGGTACCAAGGAGGGAAGCGGATGCGACATAGTTTCTCGTGTATTTGTTGTCAGGAGTCGGCAGCCAGACTGCATCGTCCTTATTTCTGTTAATCCTTGCCGTTTCCGGTGCTTCGCAGGTGAGGGTCAGCTCGCTCCATGCGCCGGAGTCTATAGCAAAGTCCCGGTGCAGTGTCAAGGTGTCCCCGTCGGGCATTTTTATTTCAAGGGGGAGGTTGGCGGTTATGCCCATTCCATGGGGACTTATATATGTCTTCAGAGGAAATGTCATGCATCCGTCGGGCATTTCGAAAGAGTCCGCCCGGTGTATGGCAATGAAATTGTGTTCAAAATTCAAATGCCACACTTTGGAGCTGTCAGCCGGCGGGATACCGGCAATGCCGTCCACGCCTTTTACCCCCATCATGGTACGGTAATCAGACACAAAGTAGTTCTCATATTTTGCGGTGTGTTCCCCCAGTTTAAATTCCAAGGCTTTATATACCTTTGCCGGAAACCTGCTTGACGGATTCCATGCAGAACAGCTTATCCCCAATCCCAACAGTTCTTTTCCGGAAACCAAGGAGGGATGATTTGAAACGAAAGAGGAATCCAAATTACTATTTCCCCATCCCGTGTCGAAGATAAGGTTCGCTTTGATGCTGTCCTGGAATACCACCGGCATTATGATATTGGGGGCTTCTTCATGGAAAGCAAAATGGATACGCTCCCTGCTTCCCTTTCCATGACCGGCATCGCAACCGCAAGAGAAAACCAACAGGGAAAGCAGGGACGCATATATGAGTTCTTTAAGGAAATGTTTTTTCTGGTTCATAAAAATGATATTGATAATAGTCTGCCCCTGTTCCATCGGATCTCCAGATCCGATGGAACAGGGGCAATAAAGGTATGGATAAAATTTGAGAAAAACCTTATCTTGCAAATATTTCCTTTGCCGGTATAAATGCCTTTCTGAAGAAGTAAAGACGCTTCTGATAATCCTGTGTATATCGGAGTTCTGTACTCCTTTATGAATTTCCGAAATCTTATAGCGTTTAAACCCGTTTGGAGCCTTTCAACATTTCCCGTATGCGTTTATTGAACTCTTGGGCGTCAAGAAGCTTTTCCAGTGTGATGTTCATCCGGTAGCGCCAATAATGGTTCGGTTTGGCTGGTATATTGATACGTTCGTCCTCCGGTTCTTTCCCTCTTAACGAAATATCCATTGCCAGCCAATCCTGCAATGGGAAGATGGCAAGCATCGATGATGAAGCCAGATGGTTTTTTATAATTTGTTCCGCAATTTCCGGTGTGCATTCTTCCGGAACGTCTCCTTCCTGTTTCAGTACGGTATGGTAATAATATTCCGTCCGTTTTTTGTCTTCTTCCCACCAGCTTCTGATAGGCGACATGTCATGAGTAGAAGTGGTACAGACGGAATGATAGGGCAATTGATTGAGGTCGGAAAACGCTTCCCAAGCTTTTTTCGGCATCCGCTCAACTTCCAGACTGAATATTTGCAGGTTTTTCATAACTTCTGGAACAGATTCCGGAATCATTCCTAAGTCTTCCCCGCAAATAAGCATATTTGTAGAGTCGATAAGGGGAACAAGCCGTTTGTAGGCTTGCTGTTTCCAGAAATCGTTATGGCGATGATAGAAAAAGTCCCAATATAACGAGTCGAATGCCTGCTTTTCGTGTTCGGGAAGATCCTGGTAAGCGAACGACTGTGCCGCTGAAATACGCGGGTGGAAGGTGTCTTTCCGGTACGGGTCCGGAAGGAACAGGACTTCGTTTGCAATTTGGTATAACCCACATCGGATTTTTTCAGAAGCCGGGTCTGATTTCCCTGCGAAAATCGCTTCAATTTTCCGCTGAGTGTTGCAGAACGGTTTCAAGATATAGTAATCGGCTGATATCTGCGCTAAATAGGTGCTGACAGCCATATTGGCATATTCCCCGAAAATAGAGCTGATATGGCAGGATTTGATGCGGGGCTGTGTATATAGCATGATGTCGGTATGTATCCCGGCATTACGTATTTCTTCACGCGACAAGGGCAGCGCCGGATTGAAATGCCCGCATAGCCCTTCAACATATTCAATTGGTATCTCCCAAATACGGAAGAACCCGAGGATATGGTCGATACGCAGGCAGTCGAAATAGCTGCTAAGTTTTCTCAACCGTTTTTTCCACCAGGAAAAATTATCCTTTTCCATGATATCCCATTTGTAAGTCGGGAAGCCCCAGTTTTGTCCGATTTGCGAGAAATCGTCAGGCGGTGCCCCGGCTTGCCCGTTCATGTTGAAATAGTATGGCTCGGTCCATGCTTCCACGCTGGTCCTGCTGATGCCGATAGGCAGATCTCCTTTTAAAATAATCCCTTTCTGGCGGGCGTAATCGGAAACTTGTCTGAATTGTTGGTCTAACAAATATTGCAGGTAGCAATAAAACAGGAAATCCGTGTAGGAAGATGACTCTTTTCTCGTTACTCTTTTTATGATAGATGAATTGAATATTGCATTTTTTCCCCAGAGGGAGAAGTCGGCTGTTTGGTAGTGGTCCCGCAGGTAGCAGAATGTGGCATACGGATATAGCCATCCTTTATTTAGTTCACAGAATATTGTAAATCCGGTGTCTTTACGGATTGTTTTCAAATTCTCATTGAACAACAGTCGGCAGTATTGCAGTTTGTTGGCGATTACCTGTTCATAGTCGACGGCATCAAGGTTGTTCAATTTTTTCCGGGTTTGTTCAAATTTTTCGTTCGCTTCCGCTGATTTCAGCCGGGGAAGTGCACGCAAACTGATGTATATCGGATGAATCGCATATACGGAGATTGCCCGGTAGGGATAGGAGTCGCTCCATGTCCCAGTGGCATGGGTATCGTTAATCGGCAGGAGTTGTATAAGCCGTTGCCCGGTTTTTGCCGCCCAATCAACGAATAGGCGTAAGTCGTCAAAGTCTCCTATCCCAAAACTTTTCTCGGAGCGGAGGGAGAACAAAGGAATGACCGTCCCGGCGCATTTCCATTCCGGCTGTTTCATGCGTAGGGACAATCCCGAAATTTGTGTTGTGCCTTCTTTGAGTTCCGGTTTACCTGCGAACGTACGGTTATTGCCCTCTTCCCATAGGTATGGCTCTTTTTGGGATGGATCGGACACCACCAGTTTGTATTCAAGGGGATATTGGAGTTGTTCACCGTCCAATGTAATAGCCCATTCCGGAAAAGATAGGCAATGCATCGCCGGAGCGGCTTTCGGATTCCAGTTGCCCAGCGCTGGCTGGTTTCCGCAAACGATAAGTTTTTCACCGTTCAAAAGCTGCGGAGCAAAAACTTTGATAGTGAGTTTGTGCTGGAAATTTGCAGAGGAAACCTTATTTTTCGTATGTAAGTACCAGCTTTCTGAGAAGGCTGACGTGAAAAATGCTTTGTTGTCTGGGATGAGGTACCAGGAGTCGTATACATTATAAACGCTGTTTTCTTTACTGATGGCAAGAGTATGTCTCTTGTTCCACGGTTCTGGCGTAAAAGCGTTTCCGCATTTTAGCGCATATTTGTAGTCAATGGTGGATTTTGTGTTGCATTCAATTTCTAATTCCCAATTACCGTCTCCGGTGCATCTCATTTCTTTGGAAGTTGCTAATTCCCAATTGCCGAGTTCCGGAATAGAACCAAAGACACAAATGGATTCCCCCCATTGTGTATAGTATTTGATGTGTAATATTATTTTCATGCTGATGTCGTTTTTCTTTAGTCCGGTTAATAGAAAAGCCAGACGCCATGTCTGACTTCCTATTATTCTTTGGTGACTGTGCGGATTAAATGATTATTTGGTGTAATTGCTGTATAAATATCTTTTGATGCTCTTTTTCGGGGTTTTCTCAAATTCGGTAGGATACAGCTGGATTTCAGAAATTGTTTCGTATGAAGCCAGCAGTTTGTTCAGTTCCACCCGGTTTTGTTCCATGATGATTGGCAGGTCTTCGTGCGACACCCCGGTGCTGTCGACCGTGTCGTAATCGGGATAAACCAACGCTATCAATTTGGAGTTGCTTTCAATGACGAGACTTTCCATGACAAAGGGGAGGTTGTTCAGTTTGGATTCAATTTCCTCCGGATAAATGTTCTGCCCGCTTGTGCTTAGAATCATTGTTTTGCTGCGTCCACGGATATATATGCGGTTGTCGTGGTCGATTGTCCCCAAATCCCCGGTTTTCAGCCAGCCGTCTTCAGTGAATACCTTGCGGGTAGCTTCTTCGTTTTTATAATATCCTTTCATGACGTTCTCGCCACGAACCTGTATTTCCCCGACTTTATTGTATGGGTCGTCGGAATCAATCCGGACGTTCATGATGCCTTTCAGTATTTGTCCGCAAGAGCCGGGCACGAAATCCTTATGGTTGTCGTAACTGATTAGCGGGCCGCATTCCGTCATTCCATAACCGATGGTGAACGGGAACTTGATTTTGTATAAAAAGTCTGTAACCTCTTGGTTCATTGCCGCACCACCGACAATGACTTCGCGGAAACGTCCGCCCAAAGCGTCTACCAGATGCTTGCATATCTGTGCGTAAATCCGGCTGTCGAGCAACGGGATGTTTAATGCGACCTTCATGGTTGTCTTGGAAAGCTGGGGGAGAATCATCTTTTTGTAGATTTTCTCCAAAATCAAGGGAACGGTAAGTATAAGGTTCGGCTTGATTTCTTCGAATGCTTTCAATAATATTTTAGGGGAAGGCACTTTCCCGAGCAAATATACATGTGCACCGACAGCCATGGGCACCAAAAAGTTGAACGCGCAACTGTAAGCATGTGCCAGTGGGAGGAAACAGAGTTCCCGATCTCCCCTGAACAGCAGGTCTAATGTTTTTGCATAGGTGACGTTCCCTGCCAGGTTGTTGCCGGTAAGCATGACGCCTTTGCTGAAGCCCGTGGTCCCGGATGTGTAATTGAGTAATACGACTTTGTCATTATCCAAGTCGGTATAATGGATATCTTTTGCCGTGAATCCGGACGGATATTTTTCTTTCATCAGTTCATCTAGCTGGCGCATCAGTTTTTGTATGTTTTCACCGTCCCTTTGGTGCAGGCAACGGAAATCTGACAGGGAGAAAACGCCCCGGACTTCTTCGATTTTGTCTTCTTCCAAAGAGTCCCAGATGCGGTCGCTGACAAACAAGAATATGGATTCGGAGTGGTTGATGATGTGATGAATGTCATTCGGGCTGAAATCTTGCAATATCGGGACGATGATGGCTCCATAGGTCACGGCAGCCATGTAAACAATACACCAACGTGCGGAGTCTTTCCCTACTAACGCAATTTTGTCGCCTCTCCGGACTTGGCAAGCTTCAAAAAGCAGATGAATGCGGGCAATCTCTGTAGCAACTTCACCGAAAGAGAAAGTTGTCGATTTTGTATAGTCTGTTAACGCCGGAAGATCCCAATTCTCTTTGAAGCTCTTTTCATAGATTTTGATGAAGTTCTCTTGTATCATAGATTTTTTTGAAAGCAAAAATAGTGAAAATGTGTAATATAATCAATGAAAAGTATTCATGCGATAAATATTTATGCTTTCCATGGGAATGTAGGGTAAGCAGATGTTGCCGTTAACGCGTTTATGGTATCCGGATGTTCTTCCGGTATTCGCCCGGTATTGTTTGTTTTTTACTGCTTATTTTAAATGAAGGAAAGGCGTATTACACAAATCATATTTTCGTTCTCTTTCTTGCAGGTTCGAGATTTTCATGATAACTTTCCACGCTGTTTCTTCTGAATTTGTCGGATACATAATTGTTTTAAATGTTCAAACTCAAAATAATGTTTTCAGCGGAAAGAATCCGGAACTTTGAAATTTAGAAAGGTGTTCAGAAGCAGATGGAATTATCATACACCGGTTTGCCAATGGAAGAAACAGTAATGCTTTTTCAAAATTAGTGACAATGAAACAAAAGATTTTTTTTATTTCTCTATGTTATGTGCTGCTGTCTGTTATGAGTGAATATACGGTGGCTCAGGTGACACGTGCCGATTATTTACGAGCCGACACGGTTTCGTATTATGCCCGGTTGGTTTATTCTTCTTCTATTCAGCCGGAATGGATAGACAGTTTACACTATTTCTGGTATCAAAATCATGAGAAAGATGGGGAATTTTTTTATTTGGTCGATGCAGAGAAGGGTGAGAAATATAGAGCAGACAACAAAGCCGGATTGGTAAAATTTTTTCCGCAAGAAAAAAGAGCAGAGATTGAATCTTTTCTGCAAAAAGAGAAACATCGGTCGCAAACAATGTATCATAAGGAAGAAGAACGGAAAGGAATTGTCTCTCCGGACAAATGTTGGGAGACATATATTAAGGATTATTATATATAGTGCCTTTACAAAAAGAGGGGAGAAGAGAAATTGCATTGACAATGGATGGTACAGAACGGTTTCGTTATGACGATCGGTCGCTTGCGTGGTCTCCCGATTCACGAAAGTTGGCAACTGTCAAAGTGCGCGAGACAGAGGAGCGGCGCATTCCGTTGATAGAGTCCAGCCCGGATTACCGAAAGCAACCTGTTTTGCAATGGCGTAATTATGCAAAGCCAGGAGATGTGTTGCCGATTTGTTTGCCTGTTCTTTTCGATGTTGTAGGACAAAAACAGATTCCATTGGAAACTGCACTTTATGAAAACCAATATGCTCTTTATCTGACCGGTTGGAGGAGTGACAGCCGGGCTTTCACGTTCGAGTTCAATCAACGGGGGCATCAACGATATATCGTTGGTGAAGTTTCGGCTACGGATGGCTCGATTCGGCATTTAGTTGACGAGCAAAGCCCTACTTTTATTTACTATAACAATAATTTCCGATATGATTTGAATGATGGGAAAGAGCTGCTTTGGATTTCTGAACGGGACGGTTGGCGTCATCTATACCTGGTTGATGGTAGTAACGGACAAATTAAACAGCAAATAACCAAAGGAAAATGGGTCGTTCGTCGGGTAGATTTTGTAGACGAAACAAACCGGATTGTTTATTTTACCGCATCAGGTTTCAACCGAAAAGAGGATCCTTACAACTTGCATTATTGCCGAATCCGTTTAGACGGAACCGATTTTGTGGATATGACACCCGAAGCCGGTAATCACCATGTTACCTTCTCTGCTGACCGGCGTTATTTCACAGACGTCTATTCCCGTCCAGACTTGCCGCCGATAAGCCTGCTAAAACGGGCTGAAGACGCTTCTGTCGTTTTGGAGTTGCAACATTGTGACGTCAGCGAGTTGCAAGCTGCGGGTTGGTTAATGCCGGAAGTGTTCTGTGCCAAAGGACGCGACGGTAAAACCGATATTTGGGGGAATATTTATCGTCCGATGCATTTTGACCCATCCCGTAGTTATCCGGTAGTGGAAATGATTTATGCCGGTCCTCATGATTCGCATGTCGTGAAAGATTTTCAGCCATTTCATCATCTGATTTCCCGGCTTACAGAGTTAGGGTTTATTGTGGTTTCAATTGATGGAATGGGCACCGCTAACCGTTCAAAGGCTTTTCACGATGTTTGTTGGAAAAATCTGAAAGATGCCGGCTTCCCGGATCGTATTGCATGGATAAAAGCGGCTGGTAAAAAATATCGGTATATGGATTTGGAACGTGTCGGTATTTATGGCTGGTCGGCAGGCGGACAGAATGCAATGGGAGCATTGTTGTTCCATAACGATTTTTATAAAGTGGCTGTATCATTTTGTGGATGCCATGATAACCGGATGGATAAAATTTGGTGGAACGAGCAATGGATGGGATATCCGGTCGATTCCTCTTATGTCGCTTCATCAAATGTGGACAATGCGTATCGGTTAAAAGGCAAATTGTTGCTGATTAACGGAGAACTGGATGATAATGTTGACCCGGCATCGACTTTGCAAGTCATCAGCGCGTTGATGAAAGCCGGTAAAAATTTTGACCAACTTTACCTGCCGGGTAAAACACACAATCTGGGGGGCGATTTTGAAATACACAAAATGCAAGACTTCTTCGTCAAACATTTGTTGAAACAAGAACCGCCAGAATGGGAATGAGTAAAACAAATAGGTAGGGAAACCGGTATTCTGATTTGTTCCGGGATTGTTTTGTTAAGGCGGAGTACGTTCCGGATTAAGGGGCGTAATGAAGAGAATGGGTGCGATATTACAAAACGGTTAAAAAAACATTTCATGGGTATTAAAAGTCAATTCGGCTCTTGTATGGTATATAAGCCATGATTTACTTTTGCACGTTGTCGGATTTGTCCGGCGTATAAGCTGAATTTAGAATAAAGAAATACAGATGGTGAACCGTAAAAAGATTCTTATCTCCGTATTTGCTATTATGACTGCCTGCGGTTTTATCCAAGCCCAGCGCATAAAAGGTAGTGATACACTTCTCCCTCTTACGCAAGCTCTTGCCGAAATGTATCTGTCGGAATATCGGGATAGCAGCATTATTGTCACCGGCGGTGGTTCAGGTGTCGGGATAGCTGCATTAATGGAAAATACAACCGATATAGCGATGGCTTCCAGACGTGTTAAGTTTAGTGAGAAAATGAGCTTTGCTAAATCCGGGTTGGAAATAAAGGAGGTCATTGTGGCTTACGATGCTTTGGCTGTGGTGGTTAATCCGGCGAATCCGGTAAAAGAACTTACCCGCAAACAGCTTGAAGCTATCTTCCGCGGAAAAATTACTAACTGGAAAGATGTTGGCGGCGAAGATCGCAAGATTGTTGTTTATTCCCGGGAGACATCTTCCGGTACGTATGAGTTTTTCAAAGAGAGCGTTTTGGAAAATAAAAATTATATGAGCAGTATCCTTTCGATGCCGGCTACCGGTGCGATTATCCAGTCGGTTCGGCAGACGAAAGGTGCTATTGGATATATAGGTCTGGCTTATCTCAATCCTTATGTAAAGGCATTGTCGGTTTCTTACGATGGCAAGGCTTTTTATGCGCCTTCCGTGGAGACGGCGGCAGAAGGGCTTTATCCGATAGTAAGGCCTTTGTATTACTATTACGATTCGCGGAAAGAGCCGTTCGTGGGTTCGTTTATAACCTATATCCTTTCGCCAAAAGGACAGGCTTCAGTGTTGGAGCAGGGTTTTATTCCGGTTGGAAAAGAGAAACCGGCTGGCGGGAATAATGTAGCTACGAAGGAAAACGGTTTGAATAGCGAAGTTGACGGAGAGGAGGTCGTACGGCCATGAGAAAATTGGTGGAAAAAGGAGTGAAATGGCTTCTGACGCTTAGTGGATTTGTTACAAGTTTGGTGATTTTGTTAATTATCGGGTTCTTGTTTACTGAAGGCGCCGGGCTTTTCCGGAAGAAGATTATCGAAGAAGGGTATGTGTTGGCGTTAAACAAGGAAAATCCGGTTCGGACGATGACGGCGGAACAGATAAAGGCTGTTTTTGATGAGGATGTGACTAGCTGGAAAGATCTTGGAGGCCCGGACTTGGCGATTACAACATTCCGACTGGAAGATGTGGAAAAATATTTTACAGAGGAGGAGTTGGGGGCTCAATATGAATATGCCGGAGAGAAAATCGCCGCTCTTGTGGATGCCAATCCCGGGATGGTGGCATTTGTACCGGAAAGCATGATTCCGGAAAATGCGGAACTGAATTTTATTGAAGATTCGAATATCTCGCCAAAAGATGTATTTGTCGGTGCGGAATGGTTCCCTACGGCGACTCCTTCATCGTTGTTTGGGATGTGGCCGTTGTTGGCAGGTACTTTGTGGGTGAGCTTTTTTGCTATATTGTTTGCTTTGCCTTTTGGACTAAGCATTGCGATTTATATGGCGGAGATTGCGCCGAGTAAGGTTCGCGACGTTTTTAAGCCGCTTATCGAGCTTCTTAACGGCATCCCTTCGGTGGTCTATGGATTTTTCGGGTTGACGATTATCGTTCCGTTGTTGCAGCAGGTTTTCGGTCTGCCGGTGGGCGAGAGCGGGTTGGCCGGGAGCATTGTTTTGGCGATTATGGCACTTCCTACGATTGTTACGGTTGCGGAAGACGCTATGCGCAACTGCCCGCGCTCATTGCGGGAGGCGAGCCTGGCTTTGGGGGCATCGAAATGGCAGACCGTCTCGAAAGTAGTGATACCTTCGTCAATGTCAAGCATTGCATCCGGTATTGTACTTGGTATTGGACGTGCGGTTGGCGAGACGATGGCTGTGCTTATGGTTACCGGTAATGCCGCCGTGATACCGCACTCGATACTTGAACCACTTCGGACGATTCCGGCGACCATCGCAGCGGAACTTGGCGAAGCTCCGGCGGGTGGCGCTCATTACCAGGCATTGTTTATGCTGGGTGTAATCTTGTTCTTTATAACATTCTTCATAAATCTTTGTGTGGAGTATATCTCTTCGCGAAATAAAGCTAAAAACAGATAAACTAATGAATACTCCTGTATTTCCTGTCGGTCAGCATTTGCGTAAAAGACGTTCACAAAGCGTGGCGTTCTTCGTGTTTACTCTTTTGAGTTATTTGATCGTCCTTATTTTCTTTGTCATCTTGGGATTCATCCTTTATAAAGGGGCCAGTGTCATTAGTTGGGATTTTCTGACACAAGCGCCAGAAGATGGCATGACGGCAGGCGGTATATTTCCTGCAATCGTAGGAACATTGCTTTTAATGCTTGGTAGTGCGGTTGTCTCTTTCCCGATAGGGATTATGAGTGGTATATATATGAACGAGTATGCTTCAAAGGGCTGGGTGGTGAAGTTCATCCGTCTGATGACAAACAATCTCAGCGGTGTGCCTTCAATAGTGTTCGGTCTTTTTGGGATGGCGCTGTTTGTTAAATATTTGGGCTTTGGAGATAGCATACTTGCCGGTTCTCTTACCTTGGGATTGCTCTCGCTTCCGTTGATTATCAGAACAACAGAAGAAGCCCTCAAAGATATACCTGACGGTATCCGGGAGGGAAGTCTTGCTCTTGGCGCAACCAAATTGCAGACAATTTGGAAAGTGGTGCTCCCGATGGGCATGCCCCGTATCATCACCGGATTGATTCTTTCTTTGGGTCGTGTTTCCGGAGAAACTGCCCCGATCCTTTTCACTTGCGCTGCCTACTTTTTCCCTCAACTTCCTACTTCGATATTGGACCAATGTATGGCTTTGCCTTACCATTTGTATGTTATTTCCACGAGCGGAACGGATATTGAAGCGCAACAGCCCATTGCTTATGGAACGGCGTTGGTATTGATTGTCATAGTATTGGTCATAAATCTTTTGGCTGGATTGCTGAGAAAGTATTTTGAAAAACGATTAAAAATAAAATAACCAATGAAAGAAATTGAAGCCAGAGACGTCAATTTTTATTACGGTGACTTCCACGCCTTGAAAGGTATCTCAATGGATATTCCGGAAAAGCAGGTTGTTGCTTTTATCGGTCCGTCAGGTTGTGGAAAATCTACCTTTTTAAGGTTGTTTAATCGGATGAACGACCTTATTCCCGGTAGTCGTCTGCAAGGACAAATACTGATAAATGGAAAAGATATTTATGCGCCCGGAGTACAAGTCGATGAGTTACGTAAGAATGTGGGAATGGTTTTTCAACGTCCGAATCCTTTTCCTAAAAGCATTTTCGATAATGTAGCATACGGTTTGAGAGTTAACGGAATAAACGATAAGAAATACATTAGCGAACGGGTAGAGGAATCATTACGTGGGGCAGCTTTGTGGGACGAAGTGAAAGACAAGCTTAATGACTCTGCTTATGCTTTGTCGGGAGGCCAGCAGCAACGGTTGTGTATAGCCCGTGCAATGGCGGTATCTCCTTCTATTTTGTTGATGGATGAGCCGGCGTCGGCGTTAGATCCGATTTCTACAGCAAAAGTAGAGGAACTTATCAGCGAATTACGGAAGCAGGTGACTATAATCATCGTTACCCACAATATGCAACAAGCGGCGCGTGTAAGCGACAAAACAGCTTTCTTTTATATGGGTGAGATGGTTGAATATGACGATACTAAGGTGATTTTTACGAATCCCCGCAAAGAAGCCACTCAAAATTATATCACCGGAAGATTCGGTTAACTATTTTTGTTTCGAAAATCTGTTTGTTATGGTAAAATTTATAGAATCAGAATTGAATCATCTCCGGGAAGAGGTGAATCACATGTGGACTTTGGTCTATGCCCAGATGGAGTTGGCGAGTAAAGCCGTACTTTCGTTGGATCGTAATTTGGCGCAGCAGATAGTAGTGCGTGAACGTTGGGTAGATGCAGAAGAGCTTAAAATAGACAGTGAAATAGAAGATTTTATTGCTTTATATACTCCGGTGGCGGTTGATTTGCGCTTTGTCTTGGCAATGCTGAAAATCAATAACGATTTGGAGCGTATAGGAGATTATGCCAATGGCATTGCTAAGTTGGTTAAGGATAGCAGTTCCATAAAACTGAATGGCGAGCTGGTGGAAAAATTGTGTCTTGAAGAGATGTTCCGTGTCGTACTGGAGATGATGTCAGGCTTAAAGAATGCCCTTCTTGCAGAAGACCCTGTTGCGGCTACCGGTGTGCTTGGAATGGATGACCGTTTGGATGAATTGAAAAAAGCGTCCGACGAAATCTTAGTGGAATATGCGAAAGAGAATCTGGAAGAGATGGGGCTTTGCATGAGTTTAGGTAGTATTTTCCGCAAATTGGAACGTACCGGAGACCACTTGACCAATATCGCAGAAGAGATTGTCTTCTATATAGACGCGAAAGTACTTAAGCACAGAGGAAAGATTCCTTCGTCCGAAGAAAAGAATTCCGATATGGAGTAGCCGGGTGCTTGCCGTAACCTGTTTTCTTCCTCAAAATCAAGAATATCTTCATCTGGGGCAGGATAGACTCTCGGTCTTTTCCTTGCATTATTCCGCCAAATTCCATTTGAATTTGGGCGAGTTCTCGTATCTTTGTGCGGTAAATAGTTTATAAATGATTGATTCTGCTGTTTTTGAGGATAAAAAAGTAGCTTATTACACGTTAGGTTGCAAGTTGAATTTCGCTGAGACTTCGGCTATTGGCAAACTATTGTTGAAACATGGATTCCGGAAAGTGCGGAATGGCGAACAGGCGGATTTGTGTGTTATCAATACCTGTTCAGTCACTGAGCTTGCCGATAAGAAATGTCGGCAGGCAATCCGGCGTATCAATAAACAGCATCCCGGAGCTTTCACGGTAGTGACAGGATGCTATGCGCAGTTGAAACCGGATGATGTCGCTTCCATTGAAGGAGTTGATCTGGTGTTGGGGGCGGAATATAAATTGGATATCTTGCAATATCTCGGTCTGAAGCAGAATGAAGAGGATAAAGGACGGGTCGTTGTTTCCAAAACAAACCAGATAAAGACATTTGCCCCGTCATGCTCGGTGGCGGAAGACCGTACCCGTCATTTTTTGAAAGTACAGGATGGGTGTGATTATTTCTGTACTTATTGTACGATTCCTTTTGCCCGTGGACGTAGCAGGAATGGCTCAATTGAAAGCTTGGTTAAACAGGCGGAAGCTGTTGCAGCTTCGGGGGGAAAAGAGATTATCCTGACAGGTGTGAACATCGGTGATTTCGGCAAATCTACCAGGGAATCGTTTATCGATTTGATAAAAGCGCTCGATGAGGTGGATGGAATAGAACGTTACCGTATATCGTCTATCGAACCGAACTTGATTACGGATGAAGCTATCGACTTTGTTGCGGGAAGCAAACGGTTTGCTCCTCATTTCCATATTCCTTTGCAGAGCGGATGCGATGCGGTGCTCAAATTGATGCACCGTCGTTACGATACGGCTCTTTTCCGACATAAAGTTGAAAAAATCAAACAGATAATGCCACACGCCTTTATCGGTGTGGATGTGATTGTCGGCACGCGAGGAGAGACCGACGACTATTTCGAGGAAACAAAGCATTTTCTTGAGAATTTGGATGTTTCCCAGTTACATGTGTTCAGCTATTCCGAACGTCCGGGTACACAAGCATTGAAAATCGATTATGTGGTCGAGCCGCAGGTCAAGCATTCTCGCAGTCAGCAGTTGCTGGATATTTCAGAAAGGAAACTGCATCTGTTTTATGAAAAGCACATCGGTTGTAAAGCCCGTGTGCTGTTTGAGCAGACAAAACGGGGCGGAGCCATGCATGGCTTTACGGAAAACTATATAAAAGTAGAGTGCCCGTACGACAAAACACTGGTTAATGTGACGAAAGAGGTGCTGTTGTCGGATTGGAACAGCAATAAGACGGCACTCACCATTTAAAGAATTGGCTTATGGGAAATAAGATTCTTTATGCGATTGTTTACAGTTGGGCAAAAATCCATGCGTTGTTGCCGATGCGCATATTGTATATATTGTCGGATATACTTTACTTTCTGATTTATTATGTTATCGGTTATCGGATAAAAGTTGTGCGGAAAAACTTGTCCGATTCCTTTCCTGAGAAGACGGATATAGAGTTACGCAGGCTCGAGCGTCGCTTTTACCACCATTTTGCCGATTATATTGTTGAAACTATCAAGTTGGCGCATATTTCTTTGTCGGAGTTGCAGCAAAGGGGGTTTATTGTTAATCCGGAAGTACTTAACGATTTGTTGGACAAAGGGCACTCATGTTGTATGTTGTTGATGGGGCATTACGGTAATTGGGAATGGCTTTCCGGTTCGACAACGCGGCTAAAAGATTGTAGGATGTACCAAATTTACCGTCCGTTGAACAATCAGGCGATTGATAAGCTGTTTATTTATTTGCGTACGAAATTCGGTTCTTTCGGAATCAAGAAGAACGATACGCTGCGCGATATAATTGCCCTTAAGCGTGAAGGGATTCGTTCGCTTGTGATTTTCTTGGCGGATCAGACGCCAAGTCCTTCGAACCTGCATTATTGGACGACTTGGTTGAATCAGGATACGCCGATGCTTACCGGTCCGGAACGGATTGCCCGAAAGTTGAATATCCCGGTTATCTACCTTGATGTGCGGCAGCTTCGGCGGGGATATTATGATGCTACATTGCAGATTATCAGTGAAAATCCTAAAGATACTCCGGAATTCTGGATAACGGAGCAATATGCCCGTATGATGGAGCGGAGTATTTTACGGGATCCTGCATATTATTTATGGACACATAAACGGTGGAAGCATAAGAAAAGGCACATTTGTTCATGAATAAAAAAATCTCTGTCGTCATATTAAATTGGAATGGAGCTTCGCTTCTGGAGCAATTCCTTCCATCTGTTATCCGCTATTCTCCGGAAACGGTTGCTGATGTGATAGTGGCCGATAATGGTTCTACCGATAACTCATTGGATTTGCTTCGGAAAAAGTTCCCTGGAGTGGGGATTATTCAGTTCGAAAAGAATCATGGATTTGCGGAGGGGTACAACAAAGCCTTGTCGCGGATTGAAACTCCGTTTGCCGTGTTGCTCAATAGCGATATAGAAGTTACGGAGGGATGGCTGGATGCCCCGTTACAGTTGTTGGAAAAACATCCTGATGTGGCTTGTGTACAGCCTAAAATCTGTTCATGGAGTGATAAAGGCTCTTTTGAATATGCAGGGGCGGCTGGTGGTTTCATCGACAAGTATGGTTATCCTTTTTGCCGTGGACGGATTTTCTCTACCGTTGAACGCGATTGTGGACAGTACGATTCGGAAGCCGAAATTGTCTGGGCGTCGGGAGCTTCCCTTTTTGTCAGGACAGACGTATATAGGGATATGGGAGGGCTTGATGCTACTTTTTTTGCCCATCAGGAGGAGATTGATTTGTGCTGGCGTATCAGAAACTGCGGATGGCGCATACTTTTTACGCATAAGTCGGTTGTCTACCATCTTGGCGGAGGTACGTTGAATGCAGATAATCCCCATAAGACATGGTTGAATTTTCGGAACAATCTGTTGATGCTTTATAAGAATCTTCCGGAAAAAGAGTTGGACCGGGTTTTGTTTGTCCGTTTTTGGTTAGATTATCTGGCGGCTTTTAAATTTTTCCTTTGCGGACAGTTAAAGAATGCTTTGGCTGTTTATAAGGCAAGAAGCGCTTTCCGGAAATTGAAACCGGAATATGCACTTATCCGGAGAAAGCAATTTGCTGTTTCCGATTTTGTTTCCGGTATATTTCGGGGAAGTATCCTGTTTTACTACTATTTGAAAGGTAAGAAGCGCTTTACTTTGCTTCCTTCAGACTTATATAAAAATGAAGAAGCCGACTAACCACTAGCCAGCTTCCCCTTAATGAGAGTGTTTAATTTTAAATACACTTTTATGAGAGAGTGAATGTGTGTTCTTTATCTTTTTCCTGTTACAAAAGAACATCTTTTTTCATACATAGCCAAAAAAAATCGACAAAAAATGTAATTTTTCCGACAAAACGTATGATTTTTTCCTTTAAAATTTCTTTTTGTATAGAACGTAGCTTCAAAAGTCTACGCATTTAAAAAGAGAAAAGCCATCTGCAAATACGTTTGTGTGTAGTTTTGATGGCTTTGTTTGTGTCATTGGAAAAACGGAATTAAACTCGTTTCTCTTTAATTCTCGCTTTCTTTCCAGTAAGTGCACGTAAATAGTACAGTTTTGCACGACGAACGCGACCAACTTTATTTACAACGATACTGTCGATGAACGGAGATTCCAGCGGGAAAATTCTCTCTACGCCAATGTTGTCGGACATTTTACGAACCGTAAAACGTTTTTTATCACCATGTCCGGAGATACGGATAACAACGCCTCGGTATTGCTGGATACGTTCCTTGTTCCCTTCTTTGATACGATATGCAACGGTTATAGTATCACCGCTCTTAAAAGAAGGATGCTCTTTCTTTACAGCAAAAGCTTCTTCTGCAACTTTTATTAAATCCATTTTAGTTGTATTTAAATTGTTGTTAATTAACGCAATGTAATGGGCTACTTCTCCCATCAGAGATTACGAAAGCGGTTGCAAAGTAACAAAATATTTATTTAACAGTCAAATATCTGTCGGAAAATAATTTGTTGTCGCAGTTATTTTACTGCAATCAAGCTCTTTATCCAGATTCCTTTTGCTGTAAAAGAGCCGGGGACGTTTTTGTCCAGAGTTGCGGGGCTTTTCGGAAAAATCTCTGTTTCGCTTTCAGAAAAACCGCCTGGCGATTTTTATATAAAATCCGATATTGTTTTTGTTGCCGGGTATTTGTTGTAAATAACTTTTCAGTGGAATAAATGGAAGATTATTATTGGATGTTTAACTATTATATTTAATTTTGAACAGAATAAGAAAGGAAAGAAATGATGAAACACGTTATATATACATTGCTTCTCTCTTTTGGTTTGTTGGCGGAGGGATATGCGCAGGAGACTGTTAAGGAACCGTATCTTTTCAAGTCAGTCGACAAGCAGCGGATGGACCATTGGGTGGATTCTGTGTTTAACTCCATGTCCGATGATGAGCGTATCGGGCAGTTGTTCATGGTTATTGCTGATTTGGGGAATAACGAACCGAACCGGAATAAGCTTACCGGTTATGTCCGAAAATTGCATATCGGTGGGGTTCTGTTCCATAAAGGCTCCATATATAACCAAGCCGATTTGTGCAATATGATGCAGGCGGAGTCTTCTCTCCCTTTGTTGGTTTCGTTGGATGGAGAGTGGGGCTTGTCGATGCGGTTGGAAGGGACGGTCCGTTTCCCGAAAAATATGATGTTGGGAGCGATAACCGAAGGCGATAGCTTGCTTGTGGAATATGGGAAGGAGGTCGGTAGGCAGTGTCGTGAGTTGGGTATCCACATTAATTTCGCACCGGATTTGGATATCAATAGCAATGCCGACAATCCTGTCATAGGAATGCGCTCTTTCGGAGAAGATAAATTGAATGTGACCCGGAAAGGATTGTTGTATGCGAAAGGTTTGGAGAGTATGAATGTGCTCTCTGTGGCTAAGCACTTTCCTGGTCATGGGGATACTTCCGGGGATTCCCATAAGACGTTACCTGTATTGTGGCATTCGCAAGAGCGGCTGGACAGTATCGAGCTTTATCCGTTTAAGAAGTATATCGAAGCCGGCTTGGGTGGAATGATGACGGGGCATCTTTTTGTCCCTGCCATCAATGGAAAGTCGGAGATACCGACCTCTCTTTCCTCGAAAACAATAGAGGGGCTTTTGAAAGAGACGTTGGGTTTTCGCGGGCTCTGCTTTACGGATGCTTTGGCGATGAAAGGAGCTAATTATAAGACCAATCCGTCTGTGATGGCTCTATTGGCAGGGAATGATATTCTGCTGGGTATGGCAACTCCTGAAAAAGATTTCGCAGCCGTAAAGTCGGCGATAGCACAAGGCTTGTTGAGCATGGATGCCATTAACGCCAAATGTTTGAAGATTTTGCGGTATAAGTATATTTTGGGATTGGCGGAATACAAGCCGATTTGTAAAGAAGGGCTTGCCAACCGGCTTAATACTCCTTATGCGGAATGGCTTGCAGCAAAGCTGAACGAAGAAGCCATTACTGTTGTGAAAAATACGGACGGAATGATTCCCCTGCGGAATCTCGGACGGCAGAAAATAGCATCTCTTTGCATTGGCGACGATTTTGGAGGACATTTCCAGAATACATTGGCAAAGTATGGCAACATTGATTGTTATAAGATTACAGTAAACTCTTCGCAGAGCGAGCGAAACGCTATTATAAAAAAACTGGAAGCTTATGATACCGTCATCTGCTCTGTCCATACTGCCCGCTTTTCCCTTAGCGGGGCAATGGGCAATCTGGCGGAAAAAACGAAATTGGTCTATGTCTTTTTTACGACACCCTATTTTTGCGAGAGCTATAAGGGAGCGATAAAGAAAGCCCGGGCGGTTGTTATCGGTTATGAAGATACACCGTTGGCAAGGAAGTATGCTGCCCAAGTTGTTTTTGGAGGAATAGCGGCAAAAGGGGCGCTTCCGGTGACAATCCCCGGATTGTATCCGGTAGGGACTGGTATCCGTACGGAAAAATGTCGTTTAGGTTACCACTGTCCGGAAGAAGTGGGATTGGATGCAGAGAAGCTTTCGCTGGTAGACTCCATTGCGGAAGAGGGAATCAAGGCAAAGGCTTACCCCGGTTGTTATGTGCTTGTGGCGAAAGACGGGATGGTCGTTTATGAGAAACCGTTTGGGTATTTGGATTACAATTACAAGCAGCGTGTTTCGGATGAGACGGTATATGATTTAGCGTCAGCTTCGAAAGCGACAGGCACGTTGCTTTCAGTCATGAAGGCTTACGATTTCGGAAAATTTAAATTGAATGACCGAATTTCTGAATTTATTCCGGAACTGAAACAATCGGATAAGGAAAATTTGCGGATAAAAGAGTTGCTTTATCATGAATCAGGGGTTATTCCTACCATTCTTTTCTATGAAGATGCTATCAATAAGGATAGTTATGAAGGGGAGTTGTTCAGTGGGCGGAAAGACGCCCTGCATCCTATCCGTTTCGACCGCAACACGTATGTAAGGAAAGACTTCGCGTTTTTGCCGCAATATGTCTCTTCCGTGAAAAAAGAGGGCTTTCAACGGGAGATTGCTCGCGGGATGTATGTATGTGATACGTTTGATAATCTTATATTGCGGAAAATAAAGGATTCGAAGGTTATTCGACGGGGAAAATACAAATACAGTTGCGTTAATTTCATCATGTTGAAAATGATGTTGGAGAAAATCATGCAGCAGCCGATGGACAGATTGTTGGATGAAAATTTCTTTAATCCGTTAGGAGCGTATAGCACGACTTATAATCCTTTGCAAAAGATGGATACTTCCAAGATTGCGCCGACGGAGAAAGACCCTTTCCTGCGTCGTCAGCATCTGCGCGGATATGTGCATGACGAGGCGGCGGCTTTCCAAGGGGGCGTTTCGGGGAATGCCGGACTCTTTTCGAATGCAAACGATTTATGTAAAGTGTTGCAACTCTATTTGAACAACGGTGAATATGGTGGTGAACGCTTCCTTTCAGAACAGACGTGTCGCCTGTTCACTACAAGCAAAAGTGCGAACAGCCATCGAGGATTGGGCTTTGATAAGCCGTATATGCCGAATCCGCGTTATTCTCCTTGTGGCGCTTTGGCACCGGCGTCGGTTTTCGGGCATACCGGTTATACCGGTACATGCTTTTGGGTTGATCCTGATAACGGATTGATTTATATCTTTCTTACCAACCGTGTCAATCCTACGCGTGAGAATAATCGCATGGGACGGATGGATATACGGACAAGGATTCAGGATGCCATATACCAATCTATGAAGAAAGATTAATATCTTTGTACGCGTTCTGCGAGTATGAAGCAGAAGATGTATGGCTTTCATTCTATCATGAGGAAGATGAAATTGCCCGGCGATGATGTTTTTGGAAAATATTCATATTTAAAATATAGTACGATTATGTTATTTGGACACGGAGACGATTTTTATAATTCGGTGAATGAAGTAAAAATAAATTTCAGTTCGAATGTTTGGCATGGGACGAATCTGGAGAATATCAAGGATTTTTTGACAGAACAGTTCCTTAAACTGACACATTATCCAGAGCCTGATGCTATGACTTTGAAGCGAATATTGGCACATCGTTATGAGGTTTCAGAGAAAAATATAATTGTAACGAATGGTTCCATCACCGCTTTTTACATGATTGCACAGACATGGCGCAATTCCAAATCAATGATTGCGATTCCGTCGTTCTCGGAGTATGAGGATGCTTGTTCGTTGCATGATCATGAGATTTCTTTTTTCTCCACATCTGATGATTTATCGGAGATTACATTGGAAGGAATGGATTTCTGCTGGATTTGTAACCCGAATAATCCGGATGGACGGCTGTTGCATCGTTCGGAACTGTTGTCGTTAATTTCCGACAATCCGAAAACCATATTTGTTGTCGACCAGGCGTATGTTGCCTTTACAACGGAGGATATGCTGAAGGCGAAAGATGTGAAGACGTATAAAAATCTGATTATAGTGCAGTCCATATCCAAAGCGTATAATATTCCTGGTCTGCGTATCGGTTATTTGGTGGCGGATGAGATGCTTGTGAAAGAGATAAGTAAATATATAATACCATGGTCGGTCAATGCCGTTGCCATCGAAGCAAGCAAATACATTTTAATCCATCCGGCGCAGTTTACGCTCCCTATCCGTAAATGGCAGCGGGAGACATCGGAACTTATTTACCAGTTGAAAAAATTGGATGGCGTTGAAGTACTTCCTACGGCAACAACATTTTTCTTGGTTCGCTTAAAGAAAGGGACGGCTGCTTCTTTAAAGAAATATTTGTTGGAAAATCATGGGATATTGATTCGGGACGCTTCGAATTTCCGGGGATTGGATGAGACATATATCCGTCTGTCAACGCAACGGGCAGATGAAAATGCATTGTTGGTTGAAGCCATGAGGGAATGGTTGGCAATGCAGTCATAAGGTCTTTACGGTTCTATTCCATGTGTTTTAGGATCTAGGTGAAGATTGAGACTGTATGAAATGTTGTTATCGGTAAGCAGTAGCTTGATGGAATAAAAACAGAAAAGGTTGTTCTTTTTTTAAGAACAACCTTTTCTGTTTTCAATAAGAGGATTAACAAAATCTTTTATTGATTACAATGTGTCCGATATAACCGATTACCATCAATGCTAATCCGGTTAATAGTAACCCATTCGACGCATTGTGGGTAAATGCGGGAATAAGCATAATCACGACACCCACGAGAAGTAATATAACTCCTACATATTTAACAATTTCGTTCATGGCTATAGAGTTTTATGTTTATTGTTTTATTTTCTTTCTGCAAATAAAGCAATAATAAACCGATTGAGAAAATATTTTGCAAGAAAAATGTTTATGTGAATAAATTTAGCTTCTATCTTTGCAATAAAACTAAGAGAAATATGCGGGTACTGTATCTTATTTATGTATGGATTATCTTTGTTCCTATATTTTTAATATTGACTATCCTTACGGCAGTCATTACTATCTTGGGATGCATGTCGGGTGGAGAACATATCTTTTCTTATTATCCAGGCATGATTTGGTCGAAGCTGACGTGCTATTTGGCTTTGTGTCCGGTCAAGGTGAAAGGACGGGAACATATTCGAAAAGGTCAGTCGTATATATTTGTGGCAAACCATCAAGGCGCATTTGATATATTTATGATTTATGGTTTCCTGGGAGTGCCTATCAAATGGGTGATGAAAGCCGGTATCGGAAAAATTCCATTTGTAGGGGCAGCATGCAGGGCTGCCGGTTTTGTTTTTGTAAATAATTCAACAGCAAGGTCGGCGGTGAAAAGTGTGAAAGAAGCCGAGCTTCAATTGAAAAAAGGAACTTCCATAGCCATTTTCCCGGAAGGCTCGAGAACAAGCACCGGAAAGATGAACCGCTTTAAGAAAGGAGCTTTCCAGATGGCAGTCGACCAGCATTTGCCAGTTGTCCCTATTACGTTGAACGGCCCGTTTGACGTGCTGCCTATCGGAAGTTTAAATCTCCATTGCCATGCGATGGAAATGATTATCCATCCACCTTTCATGGTTGATGATGCAGATGTTTCAGGGAAAAATTTGCAAAGCGTAGCAGAAAAGGCTCACCAGATTATCTCTTCCGGTCTGTGGGAAAAGTATAAATGAACCAATCGGTTATTTCCATTTCTTGATGATCCCCTCTTTTGAGACTCGGAGGGAGAATCCTAAATTTTTTCCGTACAATTTGCCGGTATCTCCGGCAACGGAACCACTGAATTTCCATCCTTTTAGTTTAGGATGGCGATAAGTTATATCGATGACTGTTGATGTTCCAGCCTTGTTGTCTAAGAAAGGTTTTCTTGATGTTCCCCAACTGTTCATAAATGTAAACAGTAACCGGTAGGAAACTTGTTCAGAGATATTCCCCTCAAATCCTATGTGCCATGCCCGTATACGGTTGTTTTTGAATCCTAACTCCCCGTTTTCGTTATACTCGGGTGAGGAAACGAGTGGGGTACCGAGACCTCGGTTGAAATAGGATAGCCCGTTGGTGTAGATCCCGTTGTTGTAATAATTGTCCGCACCCGTAGAGCATCCCGGATGGTTAGTGAAATCGGTATCTATCGGCATGTGGAAATATCCGCTTTGGTCTCTGGATTTGTAAAATTCGGTTACCACTGTTTTTATCCAAGGAAATGGCGAGTTAAATTCGATTCCCCATAGACCATCTGTCCCGTTTTGGAATTTCAGGCCGGATTTATCGGATGCGTAGTGCTGGTGGTATGCGAAGAGTTGCCAGCTTTCTTTTTCAAAACCGAGTTTGAAATCGTACGTTATTTCGTGGTTTCCCAATACATTGATTTGGTCGGATATCGAAGCTTCTTCATTGCCACCTTTCCCGCATACAACCCGGAGAAAGTCTTTGAATGAATGGGGCTGTTCTCCAAATTTCGGATTTGTGGATGTACCGCCCCATTGGGCTACATCTCTTACGCCGATTGTAACAGAGAGCGGAAAATCGTTTTTTGTGTCTTTGATACGGATAAATCCGTATTTGTGATGCCACAATACATCTTTTACGTAATAGGATTCATTGTGTGTGAACTTTTCCAAATAGTCGTTGTCGAAAGATTTTCCAACAGAAAATTCTCCCTTTAGTTGAATCCATCCTCCTGTGAATGGAATTACTTGAAATTCGGGTATACTCAATGTGATTTCCGGAATGGGGCGTGCATTTGGAGATGCGATTAGGTCACCAGAACTGAGGTTCCTGTTCCATAAAGAGGTGTATCTTTCTTTGCTGCCAATAGTTAATAAAAGACATCTATATCCCAGTTCTGCATAAATTTGTTGTATATAAACGTTTTTGTAACGAGGAAAAGATGCAACTACATCGATGCCTGCAGTCCAGTAAAATTTGCCGAACGTCTGATGATGGAATACACCTGCATTAAGATAACCGTTACCTGCGTTTAACGGTACTTTCCCGTATTGGTTGCTTACCATCCAAAACGGCGTGTTTTCGTCGGTCGCAACCGAACCAAATGCTTCTGCTTTATAGACGGTTTCGTTTGTTATTTCGTTTTCAGCTGTGGCTCCCATCGACATGAGCAATGCGATGATTGCTAATCCGCTCTTTTTTATTTGTTTCATTTCTTTATTTGTCGGAATTTTATTGATTGAAAAACGGATGCTTTTGTAGCAAAGCCTTGGATTTATGTCTGTCAGGCAGACAAAGCCTCCGGACAATATTGTTTTAGGCGTGCAATATTCGCAAAAATTCCCGATATCTGCAATGTTTGTTTGCCGATTTAATTGGAAAAGACTTAAAATTAGACTCGAAATATTGGGTATAATATCGGATGGCATGCAGCAGTGAAGTCGGAATTTTGTTATTTTTGCTTCTTTGAAGCGAATGACAAGCTAAAGTATGTTTGAAATCATCAAGAAAGGAATAGGGAGATATGGTAAAAAGTGTAGGATATATATTGTTAGGTATAGGGTGTTTATTCGGATCGGCATGTTCTTCACCTGAAAAAGCGGGCGAAGAAGAATTGTTGGAACCGGTTCCATTCCAGGAAGTTGCCCTTGAAGGAGACTTTTGGTTGTCGCGTTTAAAGAAACAGAAGGAAGTACTTGTTCCTTTTGCGTTGGATAAAACACGACCGGCGGTAGACAATTTGCGGAAAACAGCCAATTACCTGAAAGGGATAAAGGATGATTTGCCTTTTCCTCATCGTTATGTCTCCTCTGATTTGTATAAAGTGATGGAAGGTGCAGCCTATTTGCTTGCGTTGGAGCGGGATGCAGCTTTAGAGCAACAGATGGATAGTATAATTGATTTTATTGCTGCTGCCCAGAAACCAGACGGGTATTTGTATGAGGCACATATAACCGGCGTTTCGGCGAACCATGAGCATTGGGGTGGTGGCGGAATGGGTGATAAACCTTATTCCTGGGTTGTACATAGCCATGAATTATATGATATGGGGCATTTGTATGAAGCTGCCGTTGCCTATTATCAGGCAACCGGGAAAGACAAGTTGTTGCGTGTGGCAGAGAAGAGCGCCAGGCATATCAACCATGTGTTTTTCGAAGGTGATCCTGCATACAATGGAGGAAAGCCGGTAAATCAGGCTCCCGGTCATGAGGAGATTGAGCTGGCGCTGGTGAAGCTGTTTCGTGTAACCGGCGATTCGCTTTATTTGAACCTGGCAAAGAAGTTTATTGATATTCGCGGTGTGACTTATCGGCCGGATGGGGAAGGAGTAATGGCACCATCGTATGCGCAGCAACATCTGCCGGTTCGAGAACAACGGGAAGCCATTGGTCATGCTGTGCGTGCAACTTATCTTTATTCGGCAATGGCTGATGTGATGGCATTGACGAAAGATCCTACGTTAAAGCCGGCGTTGGATAGTATTTGGGCGAATATTGTCGATACCCGGATGCACATAACTGGTGGATTGGGTGCTATTCATGGCATCGAGGGATTTGGAGCGGAGTATCTGTTGCCCAATAAGAATGCGTATAACGAAACCTGCGCTGCTGTTGGGAATGTCTTTTTTAATTATCGGATGTTCCTGGCGGAGAAGGATGCGAAGTATATCGATGTGGCAGAAGTCTCATTATATAATAATGTGTTAGCCGGAGTGAATTTGGATGGAAACAGATTCTTTTATGTAAATCCGTTGGAAGCTGATGGAAGGTCTGGATTCAATCAAGGAGCGAATGGCCGCTCGCCATGGTTTGGTACGGCTTGTTGCCCGTCGAATATTGCGCGGTTGATACCTCAAATCAGCGGAATGATGTATGCGCATACGGATGATAAAATATATTGTACGTTGTATGGCGGAAACAAAACCGTGATTCCTTTGGCTAATGGTGCCGTTGTTCTTCAGCAAAAGACGGATTATCCTTTCGGTGAGTCGGTATTGTTCAAGGTCACGCCAGAAAAGGAAAATCAGAAATTTTCGCTTTATTTGCGTATTCCGACTTGGACAGGAAAGCAGTTTGTGCCAGGAAAATTGTATTCGTATGTCGATAAAAATAGTGAGCATTGGGCTGTATTTGTTAATGGGAAGAAAGTGCATGCAAAAGTAAATAAAGGATTTGCCGTAATCGAACGGAAATGGACGAAAGACGATGTTGTGGAACTAAAATTACCGATGCCGGTTCATTTCAATGAAGCTATCGCGGAGGTGAAAGACGATACAAGCCGAGTTTGCATTACACGGGGACCTTTGGTTTATTGTGCGGAAGGTATCGATAATAAAGCTCCGGTTGGCAGCTATATTCCGGAAATCTCGACAGACGTTGAAGTGATGATGGAAGAAAATGGCTTGCTGAAAGGTATTGATTTTATTACTGTTCCTGCAAAATCGGTGGATGACGGCTGTGAGGATGTCAATAATGTAAAATTACTTCCTTATTATGCTTGGAATAACCGTGGAAATGGGACGATGATAGTCTGGTTCCCTTTGACGGAAGCATTGGCGAAGAGTTCGTATCCGAGGTTAGAGGAATCGATAAAGGAGGTAAGGAGTTCGTTCACTTTTGATGGCGATAATGTATTGGCAATAGCAGATAATGTTTATCCGGAAAGCTCCTCGGATGCTTCGATTATACGGTGGACGAGCTGGCCGCAGACCGGAAAATCCCAATGGGTTGAGATTTCATTGAAAGAAAAACAGACTTTACAAAGCATATCAGTCTATTGGTATGATGATAATGGCGGAGTTAAGCTTCCTGTTTCTTGGAGTTTGGAATATAAGAAAGATGGGGAGTGGGAGAAATTCCCTTTGTATGTAACGGACAGTTACGGAGTGGAACGCGACCGGTTCAATATGGTACATCCGGGAGAGGATGTTTGTACAGATGAAATTCGGCTGAACATCTTCCCTCAGAGAAATGCGGCGGTAGGCATATTGGAAGTTGCTATTGAAAAGGTGGATTAGCCCAAAAAATCATAGCGCAGGCTTCTCCATAAGAGAAACCTGGCGTATCAATTTGCTTGTCCAGAGGATATGTGGGCTGAATTGTATTTGAAACGGTTGAAACCGTCGGATTCAACAATACGGTATTCCTGAATGGAATCTCCTGTACAAATCAGGTAATATTCGATTTCCGGCAATTTTTCTTTTAGCTGTGCAGCTCCCTGTGAACCTAAGACCATGCAGGCTGTTGCACAAGCATCGGCTATCATGCCGGATGGTGCGATAATGGTTGCGCTAAGAACGTCTTTTTGAACGGGTGCTCCCAGTTTGGGATCGATTGTGTGGGCATATCGTTTACCGTCTTTGATATAGAAATTGCGGTAATTGCCGGAGGTCGCCATGCCAAAACGAACCGTTTTTTGAGTCTGTTCGGGTTGGTATTGAACGATACATTCCAATTCCTGATTTATCCCTTCTTTGTCATCGCTTGGTTTATTGATTCCGATTTTCCAGGCTGAACCTTTTGGATTTATGCCTTTTGCAGCAATTTCTCCACCAAATTCAATCATGTAGTGATTGATTCCTTTGCTGTCGAAAAGATCTGCTATCATGTCGCAGACTGTGCCGTCTGCCAATGATGAGCAGTTCAATTGCATCCGTGGGTCGGCTTTTATTATCTGTTTTTTTTCAATTTGTAGTTTTTCGAAACCGATAAACGCTTTTACGCTGTCAATATGTTCCGGAGAAACACTGTCCTGGTTGTTGTACCCGAATCCCCATAGGTTAATTAGCGGGGCGCAGGTAATATCGTAAGCTCCTTCTGTGTAGACTGCAATTTGTTGGGCGGTACGGAGCGCTTTCAGGAAAATATCGTCGGTTACTTCCCGAATTTCGTTACGGTTCACTTGGGAAATGACGGACGTTGAGTCGAATGCATTAAAGATATGATAGAAAAGTTTCAGCTTTTCATCAATTTCCGGTGTTAAGTCTTTGTTGTATTTGTATTTGATATGATAAGACGTATGTAATTGTCCGGAGGTTTCCCTGTAGGTTTCCGGTTGAGAACAGGCGAAACATATGCCAGCCATTACGACAAAACCGATGAGATATGATAGATTTTTCATTTTTATTGTTAGAATTCAGAGGTGAAATGAAATTTAATATCCGGGAAATCTTGCTGAGCCATCATCAGGACGTAATTAGAGTCTGCAAGATATACATCTCGTCCTTCTTTATCCACTGCCATATATTGCGCTTTTCTCCGTTTGAAGTTATCGATGGCTACTGCATTGTCGCTTTCAATCCAGCAAGCTTTGTAGAGAGAAATCGGTTCCCATCGGCATTGTGCTCCATATTCATGAAGTAAACGGTATTGAATGACTTCAAATTGCAATTGTCCGACTGTTCCGATGATTTTTCTTCCGTTGAACTGGTTGACAAATAATTGGGCGACACCTTCATCCATCAATTGTTCGATTCCTTTGTTCAGCTGTTTTGCTTTCATGGGATCGGCGTTTTCGATATATTTGAACATCTCCGGAGAGAAACTTGGAAGTCCTTTGAAATGTAGTTCTTCCCCTTCTGTTAAAGTATCTCCAATTTTGAAATTACCGGTGTCAGGTAATCCTACAATGTCTCCGGCGTATGCTTCATCAACCACTTCCTTCTTTTGTGCCATAAAGGCAGTCGGACTGCTGAAGCGCATCATTTTCCCGTTTCTTACATGCTTGTAATTGGCATTCCGCTCAAATCTACCGGAACATATTTTTACGAAGGCAATGCAACTGCGATGGTTGGGATCCATATTTGCATGGATTTTGAATACGAATCCTGTGAATTTGTCTTCTTCCGGCGTGACGACTCTTTCGATGGCTTGTACCGGACGGGGAGAGGGGGCTATGCGGATAAAGCAGTCGAGCAACTCCTTTACTCCGAAGTTGTTTAATGCTGAACCGAAAAATACCGGAGCAACATCTCCTTTCAGGTACGATTCTATGTCGAGTTCGGGATAAACGCCTTCCACTAACTCTAAATCGGAACGAAGTTTTTCAGCTTGAGCCGGATCTATGTAGTTTTCCAGTTCGGGACTGTTGATGTCTTTAAACTCAATGTTCTCCGTTACATATTGTTTGCTGGGAGTATATAAATTAAGTTTTTGCTCATATATATTATATACGCCACGGAAACGTTGTCCCATGTCAATCGGCCAACTTAACGGACGAACCTTTATGTGCAGTTCTTCTTCTATTTCATCGAGCAGGTCGAAAGGATCTTTACCTTCGCGGTCGAGTTTGTTTACGAATACAATCACAGGAGTCTTTCTCATTCGGCAGACTTCCATGAGTTTTCTTGTTTGGGCTTCTACTCCCTTGGCAATATCGATGACAATGATTACGCTGTCGACGGCCGTTAATGTCCGGAACGTGTCTTCTGCGAAGTCTTGGTGTCCGGGCGTATCTAAAATGTTTATTTTATAGTTGGAATAGTCGAAAGCCATAACGGACGTAGCAACTGAGATACCTCGTTGCTTTTCGATTTCCATCCAGTCGGATGTCGCTGTTTTTTTGATTTTATTGGATTTGACAGCTCCAGCAACGTGGATGGCTCCTCCGAAAAGAAGCAGTTTTTCTGTTAGTGTAGTTTTCCCTGCGTCAGGATGGCTTATAATTGCAAAGGTACGTCTTCGTTTAATTTCGTTTGAATATAGCCCCATATATGATTGTATTTCTGTTTTCTTTATTTTAGTTTCTCTAATTTGTCCAAACAATGTATTAAGCTCTCTTCCCAATGTGGAATAATAATTTCCGGATAGGTCTCTTTTATTTTCCGTTTGTTTAATACGCTAAAGCAGGGTCGTACCGCTTTTGTGGGATAATCTTTGCTTTCTATCGGATGAACCGAGCATTGTAAAAGAGAGATTTCTATAATCTTCAAAGCAAAATCGTACCAACTGCATACACCTTCGTTGGAGAAATGATAAATTCCGTTGTTCCATTTTCCTTCTTCGGATCTTTGTATGATAGAAAGAATTGCTTTTGCCAAATCGCCGGCGTAAGTAGGTGTACCGATTTGGTCGAATACAACATTGATTTCTTTTCGTTCTTTCGCCAATGATCGCATCGTTTTTACGAAGTTACGACCATATTCCGAGTACAGCCAAGCAGTCCGCAGGATGATTGCTTGAGGACAAACGCTTAACAACGCTTTTTCACCTTCCAACTTTGTCATTCCGTAAACCGAAATGGGGTTAGTCTCATCGGTTTCGACATACGGGCGGCAATTGTTCCCGTCGAAAACATAATCTGTGGAGATATGGATGATTTTAGCACCATGTTCCATTGCTGCATGCCCGAGTTCTGAAACGGCATCCTTATTTATTTTCAGGCAAAGTTCCGGTTCCTCTTCTGCTTTATCTACGGCTGTAAATGCTGCACAATTGACGATATAATGGATTTCGTGCGATTCAAAGAACTTATTTATAGCGGCTGAATTGCATAAATCCAATTCTGTAATGTCGGTGTATAGGAATTTCCATTCAGGATACAGTTGTTCATAATCACGGATGCAGTTGCCCAATTGTCCGTTAGCTCCAGTTATCAGAATTTGTTTCACTGTTAGTCGTCCTCCAATTTTAATTCTCCGTTCATGTCAGCCCGGTATTTTTCCGCAAGCAAAGCGAGGAAAGAACTGATTTGTTTAATGGCTTCCGTAGTCCCGTTGCTAATTTCCTTTCCTTGCATTTTCAGTAAGACATATCCGTAAACAGCCGAAATACAGGTTTCTATTTCCGGCAAATCTTCTCCGTTCGATTTTGCTCTTAACTGGACAATATAAGGAAGTGTCTTGTAATACGTCGCGTTATAAATCATCTCTTTTGGTGATTTTAACAGGCGCAGGTGAAGGTCTGTCAAATTAATGATAATGTTTTTGTTTAGTTGGATATGCCCTTTCTCCATTACGCCTTCACTCCGCATCATTTCGAGCAGTTCCTCATACCATTGCCTGATTTCTGCTTTTACGTTTTCCGTTTGATTGTAACGGGCAATGACGTTTTTCTCAATTTCTTCCATACGGAAGTGGTTGGCGCGGATCAAGTCTTCCACCTGCCACATGTACAGCAGATATTCGACAATATTTTCTTTTCTTTTTTGTCTGGCTATAATCATATTTAAAAAATCTACAAGGATAGGCTGTATTCTGATATTGCCTGATAAAAATCGGCGTCTTTTATCCCCAATTGTCGGCAGGTGAGTCTTGCCGCATTCAGATTGATTAGAAAATATTTGTCTGGAATGCGTACTTCATAATCCCCATATCGCGTATCCAGATAGGTTTTCCCATCTTCTTTTGTGATGAAAGAATGTTCAGTATAGGGAATCGCCGTGATGTCAGGGCGTACATCTTGTGCCAATTGGTTAAGAGCCGGATCCATTCCATAATATATAAGTTTTCCTTCCCGTTCGATGGATGTGGAAAAAAGCTGGTATGTATTCAAATAAGATTCCGGGCTTTCATGATCATTTCCAGCAGACCAGACAAGATGAGCCAACACGGCGATGTGTGGACGGTAGAATTCTAATTGGAAACGTTTTTCCAACGCAGAGGTTACATGCTCATCGCCTTCAATCAGCGCAATTCTGGCTTCATAGCTCATCCGGATGCGGTTGGGTAATACGGGGACTTGACTGGTGATTGCATAATCGAAATCCATTTTTTGCTTCTGGAGCGTATATGCAATCATCGAGATAATCGCACGTTTTCCCTTACTTCCGGAAATGACTACGCGTGTCTTCCCTTTCATCCGTTGGTAGATAAATTCCGGAAGAGACAAGACCAGCAGCCCCAATTCGCGTGCGCGTTCTAATTCGGGATTGTTTGTCAGAACATTTGCCCCCAGTACAACGAAACGTATATCTTTTGTAATTAATTCCGGATGCCATCCACTCTCCAAATGTTGGCATTTGGCAATATTAAGTTGTGATATAATATCGTTATCAAGATGTTCTCCGGAAACAGAAACTTCGTATCCTTTTTCTCGAATGGCCAATGCCAGATTCAACATCAAAGGTTCGTCTACGGATATTATATGAACTTTTTGCATTGTATCAAATTTACGGTGCAAAAGTACAATATTTATTCGGAAGAATATTTTTCTTTTGAGATAAAAGAATAGACGCGATTTGTAAAACCTTAAATATTATCGAGTATTATTTTTGAGTTTCAAACATATATTTGGATTTTTATTGGGGAAAAATTAACTTTGTTGACATGAACATACAAGTGGAGTTGTTGAAAACAGGATGTTTTTATGCTGATGGAGGAGCAATGTTCGGAGCCATCCCTAAGCGTTCGTGGAGCAGGCGTTATTTTTCTGATGAGAATAACCGTTGTATCTTGAACATGTATTCATTATTGATTCGTGCAGGGGAACGGATTATTTTGATTGATCTTGGCGCCGGTTCAAAATATCAGAAAACACTCGCATATTATGGTTTTTTTGATATGCAGGAGTGGAAGGATTTGTTGAAGACGAGGTCTCTTTCCGTAACAGATATAACGGATGTTGTCTTTACCCATCTTCATTTTGACCATTGCGGTAGTGCGACTTTTATTGAGAATGGGAAAGTTGGCATTTCTTTTCCCAAAGCGAGGCATTGGGTCTCGGCTTCTCAATGGAAAAATTATCAGGAACCGCATCCACTGGAAAAGGATTCTTTTTTTGACAAGAACCTGAATGTTGTTGCTGAAGCCAGGTTGTTGCAATTGATAGAAAAAGATTGTATATTGTGTCCCGGTGTCAGGTTGTGTCTCATGGATGGGCATAGTGAAGGGCAAATCGTTGTGTACGTTGAGACGGAATTGGGCACAGTCGTTTTTGCGGGAGATGTGCTTCCTCTTGCAGCAAACCTCTCGCTGGAGTGGATTTCTGCATACGATCAATGTCCTCAGAAGTCTTGGTATGCGAAAAAGCGTTTGTTGGATGAAGCGGTACGCATGGGCCAAACCGTGATTTATTGCCATGATGCTTATTTACGCAGTAGTACAGTCAAGAAAGCAGGAAGTTTTTACGTGAAGGATTCATTGGTGGATTTGTAAGGGCTGATATATCAGAAAATATATAATATTAATGTATGGCGTTAAATTTGGAGAATTATGAAAGGCTTAATTAAGGCAGTATTATTGGTTGCGGTTCTGGTTGGAATGGCATCATGTGAAAAAGAAAAAAGCGTCAGAGGTGATTTCCATGTTGTACCGCTTCCTCAAGAAATGACGGAGAAGGGGGCAGATGGTTTTTCATTGACTGCATCGACTACGATTTCGTATCCGGAAAATAATTCGGATTTGGAGCGAAATGCACATTTTTTAGCATCTTATTTGCAACCGATTTTAGGAAAAGAACTGGCGGTGGTAACTGGGAATGGAGATATCCGTTTGTCGTTGGATGAAAGTATTGAGAACAAGGAAGGCTATCGCTTGGTTGCAACGAAAGAGGGAATCGATATAACCGGAGCATCTCCTGCCGGAGTCTTTTATGGTATACAAACACTTCGAAAGGCAGTGCCTGCACAAACAGGTGTTTCGGAGGTGTTGCTTCCGTCGGTTGAAATAAACGACTATCCGCGTTTTGCCTATCGAGGCGGTATGTTGGATGTTTGTCGGCATTTTATCACGTTGGATTCAGTAAAGCAATACATAGATATTTTGGCGTTGCATAATATAAATAGGATGCACTGGCATTTAAGCGATGACCAGGGATGGAGGATTGAAATAAAAAAATATCCGAGATTAATAGAAATCGGGTCAAAGCGTGCAGGTTCCCAAATTGGACGGGATTTTAATAAGCATGACACGATACCTTATGGCGGATATTTTACGCAGGAACAAATAAAGGAGGTGATAAATTATGCAGCGGACCGTTATATTACGATTATCCCGGAAATAGACATGCCAGGTCATCAGCTCTCGGCATTAGCTGCATATCCGGATTTGGGATGCACGGGCGGACCGTATGAGGTATGGAAACGCTGGGGTGTTTCGGAAGACGTGATGTGTGCGGGAAATGAAAAGTCAATGCGTTTCCTGGAAGATGTATTGGATGAAGTAATAGCATTGTTCCCCTCTGAATATATTCATGTAGGAGGCGACGAATGTCCGAAAGTACGTTGGAAAGAGTGTCCGAAGTGCCAAGCGAAAATAAAGGAACTTGGAATAAAGGGAGATTCGAAACATTCGGCAGAGGAATATTTGCAGAGTTATGTCATATCTCGTATGGAAAAGTTTGTGGAAAGCAAAGGCCGCCATATTATCGGTTGGGATGAAATCTTGCAAGGAGGTTTGGCTCCGAATGCGACAGTGATGAGTTGGAGGGGAACCTCTGGAGGCATAGAAGCCGCAAAACTGGAACATAAGGTAATAATGGCTCCGAATATTTATATGTATTTTGATTATTATCAAACTGACGATGTCGAGAATGAGCCTTTGGCGATAGGCGGATACGTCCCAATTGAAAAAGTGTATGGGTTTGAGCCAACAGACGGGATTCCCGATGAATATAAATCCTATATAATAGGTGTGCAGGCGAATTTGTGGACAGAATATATTTCGACGTTCGATTATGCGACTTATATGTTGTTGCCTCGCATGGCGGCTTTGGCGGAAGTACAGTGGGAAAATCCTGGTAAAAAGGATTTTAATAATTTTATTTCGCGGGCGATACGTATGACGGATTGGTATCGTTTGCTTGGATATAATTTTGCAAAACATATATTTAATGTACGGGCGGAGTTTAAAGCGGACGAGACCAATGGGACGTTGACAGCTGTCCTTACCCAATATGGGGACGGTGATATTTATTATACATTGGATGGAAGCGAACCGACTACTGCATCCAATAAATATGAACAGCCTATCGTGTTGACGGAAGATGCTGATTTGAAAGCAGTCGCAATCCGTTCTTCGGAAAAAGGACGCGTATTGTCTGAACAGATAGTTTTTAATAAAGCTACATTGAAGCCTGTAGAGCTGAAGTCAAAGTTGCATCCGGAATATACGTATGAAGGAGGAAGCATGTTGACCAATGGTTTGAAAGGCAGTCAGAATTTTAGGGATGGCAGATGGATTGCCGTATGTGGAAACGATTTGGATGTGGTAATTGATTTGAAAGAACCGACAGAAATTGATAAAATCTCTTTTGATACGAATGTGTCGGTTAGCGATTGGATAATGGGTGTTTCGAAATTTGTTGTCAAGGTTTCAGATGATGGCAAGACGTTTAAGGAGATACATAATGAGACAATTCCGAGTGTAGGAAATGATGCCAAGCCCGGAATCTATTCGAATGAGGTCTCTTTTGAAAAACAGACGGCGCGTTTTGTTGAAATCGTGCTCACTCCGGATGTTTTGCCTGAAGGACATGTAGGCGCAGGCAATCAGGCATTTTTGTTTGTTGACGAGATTTGTGTTAAATAGTCGGATGTTGGGGTGAATTTGTTTTATCCGAAGGTCGACTTTGGCTTTATTATTAGAAATAGAATTAAAAAAGGAATCTTTCTTCACAGAGAGATTCCTTTTTTTACCGGGAATAACCAATAAAAACTTCCCGGAAGAGATGTTTTATTATCTTATTGCTTACGTAATTTAGTGTTAGATCAGGTAACTTTTATACTAATAGCTTTATGGCTTATTCTGATTGCAAAAATATGTTTGCTTAACCTTCTGCACAATACCTTATAATGTGTATTCTTTTTCATCTTATCCCCATAGTTAGGTATTCTTGTAAATACATTGCCTTATTCTTTCTTTTTTACCTAAAAATGGGTAATATTTGATAGTATATACCTAATTTTTGTGATTGCATTCATTTTTTAACCACTCTACTTTTGCGTCTGAAAATGAAAAAGTAGTTAGATGGTTATGAAGAAGATTTTATTGACAATTCCATTGCTGTTTGTTCCAATGGCAATGTTTCCTATTGATAAAGCAGACGAACAGGCAGAAACATCAGGCAGTTCTAAAGTAGAAGAACGGGCAAGAGCTGTGTCCGATATCGATTCCTATGAAAAATTCCGGATGGGTGGTTACGGAGAAATCGCCGCAAGTTACATGGATTATGATTATAACTGGGCAAGGCCGACCGGTGCAGCCCACTTGAATCGTGGTTCAATCTCTATTCCACGTTTTATATTGGCGTTTGATTATAAATTTTCATCAAAATGGGTGCTTGGCGCTGAAATAGAATTTGAATACGGTGGTGTCGGTGCATCTAAAGAAATTGAATGGATAGAAGAAAATGGAGAATATGAAACAGACATAGAGAAAGGGGGTGAAGTGGCGTTGGAACAGTTTCATGTCAGTTATTTGATGAATAAATATTTTAATGTTCGCTTTGGGCACATGATTGTCCCGGTTGGTTTGACAAACGACCATCATGAGCCGATAAACTTCTTCGGAGTCTATCGCCCGGAAGGAGAAACAACCATTTTACCGTCTACTTGGCATGAGACAGGTATTGCATTTTTTGGCGATTTAGGGAACTTCGATTATGAATTACAAGTTGTTTCCGGATTGGATCCTCAGCTTTTCCGAATGGAAAATTGGGTAGGGAAAGGTACGCAGGCCCCTTTTGAAGAGTTCCGTTTTACCAGTCCGGCTTTTGTTGCCCGTGTCAATTATAACGGAGTAAAGCAATTTGACGGGCTTCGATTAGGGGCTTCGTTTTATTTTGACCAGACAGCAAAGAATGGTAGTAAGCCTTATCGGAATACAGGACATAAATTCCCGGTAACTATTGTTACGGCTGATGGTCAGTATATTTCCAAGAAGAGGAATTTAATCGCACGCGCCAATATCGTATGGGGGCGTTTGGGTGACAGCGATGCTTTGTCTAGTATTAACAGCCAGTCGACTTCGGCTTCCGGTTTTCCTACTTCTACGGTTGCGGAGCGTGCGGTAAGTTATGCCGCTGAAGCAGGATATAATATTGGCTCGTTTTTCGGGAAAAAAACTCCTCGGTTATATTTATTTGGCCGCTATGAATATTATAATCCGATGCAGGCATTGGAGAAAGGGAGTGCGCGCTTGGCTGATGCCCGTTTGCAGAAAAGCGTTATAACTGCCGGATTTAATTATTACGCATTGCCCAATTTGGTAATCAAAGCCGATTATACGCATCGTATTGTCGGTCGGGGAAAATATAACAGCCAAAATATGGTCTCTTTGGGAGCTGCATATGTTGGTTGGTTTTTTAAGAAATAAATCTTATTCCAAAAGTGATAGTTTTTCTCTTATATAATCAGGTTTAATATTAAAATTTAAGAAAACAGATGAAAAGAAATGTATTGTTTTTATGCTTGACGTTAGGGTGCTCATTGGGATTTGCTGCCTGTGGCGACAATAATGGTGAAGAATTTGTTCCGGAAGAATGGTCGTTTACGAATCTTCCTGATGATTCAGGTTCCAGGCCGACAGCAGAACAGCTGAGTGCAACCGTGACACAATATGTAGACCATGTTGTTCTTCCAACATATAAAGACATGTTGGATAAGATGACTCTCTACAAGCAATCCGTAGATGTTTTTCTGTCGTCAGGCTCGCAGAATGATTTGGATAATGCGTGTGATGCATGGAGAAATGTCCGTGTGCCTTGGGAAGAGAGTGAGGCTTTCTTATATGGCGTAGCTGATTTAGGGCAATATGACCCAAGCCTTGATACATGGCCTTTGGATAGGGATGGCATTACGCAGGTAATAACCGGTGGTGATTTTTCCGACTTCAATGAAGACTCTGAAGTTGCTCAGAACCTTCGTGGATTCCATACGGCTGAAATGCTGTTGTTTGAGAATGGCGATCCGCGTAATGCTTCCGAGCTTACAGCGAATGAGAAAACCTATCTTCGTTTGGTTTCGGAAAGGATGCTGAAAGATACAGAAGAACTTTACAATGGGTGGAAAGACGGTTTGGGCAGAGACCCGATACCTTCGTCATATGCCGAAGCGATGAAAGCACACGATGGCTCTTCCAATTATGCAGGTTTGAATAGTGCTGCGCAAGCAATTGAGCTTATCTTGAACGGGAATAATGGAATGGCAGGAATAGCAAACGAAGTCGGTACGGCGAAGATTATGGATCCGGTAAATTTGTGGAATGGCGGCGACCAGGAAGGTGGCGTTTTGGCAGTAGAATCATGGTATAGTTGGAATTCTCTTACAGATTTCCATGATAATATTATTTCTATAAAAAACAGTTATTTTGGCGGACGGGATTTAGACGCTGAAACGGCAAGTGAAAATAGCATCTCATCCATGATAAAAATGGTAAACCCTACATTAGATAGCTTGGTAATCGTACAGATTGAAAAAACGATTGAAGCTATCGATAATATTCCGGCTCCTTTCCGTGATCATTTGGATGCTGCGACTGAAATTAATGCAGCATCCAAAGCTTGCACGGATTTGCGTGACGGCTTGGAGCTTGTAAGCAATAAGTTGGCTGGAAACTGATTTGGCTTGAGATAGGGAATCTCTTGAAAAATAAAGAGACTCTCTATCTTTTTCATTCCCAGAAATTAAAAAACCAGTAAAATGAAGATAAAATCATTTATACTATGTTCATTTGTCGGCTGCTGTCTTTGTAGTTGTGAATCGGAAGATTTATCTGATTGGCAAGTGTTGAAGCCGAATGGGACGGTCGCGTCTCCAGAGGAATTGTCGGCAGGTATATCAACGATTTTTTCTAGTACACCAAGTGCATATGATACGGAATCAGATTGGGTAACGGGTGATTTGAAAAACCGGTTTGACAGTGGGGATGGACTTTATGACGGTGCTCGTGGTGTGGATAACGATGTAACCGGGGGAGGGCTCGGTCCTTTGTATGCCGGTTATTCGTGCGGTAGTTGTCATAGAAGCACAGGTCGTACCCGTCCTTCGATTGCCGATGGAGGGTCTGGCACAGGTTTTTCTTCCATGTTAATATATATAACCCGGAAGGGTGGGGGATATTTCCCTGAGTATGGACGAGTTTTGCATGACCAGGCTATTTATGGGGTAAAGCCAGAGGGAAGATTGAAAATTACCACTACAACCCAACGTTATACTTTCCCGGACGGTGAACCTTATGAATTGGTGACTCCCCATTATGAGATTACGGAATGGTATGCCGATAGCATTCCTATGTCGGATTTACGTATATCTGTCCGTCAGCCCTTGAGACATGTAGGCATGGGGCAAATGATGGCACTTGATCATGATTTGCTTAAACAAATTGCAGCACAGAGTAATTATCCTGAATATGGAATTAGCGGACGCCTTAATTATGTGACTGAAAAAGGGAAGTACCAGATAGGTATTTCCGGGAATAAGGCGAATCATGCAGACTTGACGGTGCAGTTGGGATTTTCTTCCGATTTGGGTGTGACAAACGATCGTTTCCCGCATGAAGTTGGCGAAGGGCAGAGTAATATGATGGGATTTGCCATGTCAGGTGTACAGGTTTCTACCGAAGATATGGAGGATGTTGACCTCTATATGCAGGTTTTGGGTGTACCGGCGAGACGGAATATCAATGATCCGATTGTGAAAAAGGGGGAAGAACTGTTTTATCAGGCGAAGTGCCATTTGTGCCATGTGACAACTTTAAAGACCCGTCCGCGCGGTTCGATTTTGCTGAACAATACCGAATTGCCCCAGTTGGGGAATCAGGTTATCCATCCTTATTCAGATTTCTTGCTTCATGATATGGGCATCGAGTTGGGTGATGATTATCCGAGCGGATTGGCGAATGGTAACGAATGGCGAACTACTCCGTTATGGGGAATCGGGTTGCAGGAAGTGGTGAACGGGCATTCGTACTATTTGCACGATGGTCGGGCACGTAACTTGACTGAAGCTATTATGTGGCACGGAGGGGAAGGTGCAGCATCTCGTACTCTCTTTTCACGTATGACGAAAGAGGAGCGTGCGGCGTTGATTGAATTTTTGCAGAGTTTATAACGGCATAGCCTATTGGCAATAAAGAGAATTAATATTACCCATCATCTGTTTTGTATTTTTATTGGAGATGACGGCTGAAAAAATTGGTATATGAAGACAATATTATATATGATACTGGCTGCCACATTTTTTTTGGCAGGAACTGTGTACGCGCAGGACAAAGATGAAAAAGTGATTGATGACAAATATGTAGAGAACGATGTGGTATCCTTGGCTGGAAAGAAAGGCATCTCGTTTAGTACCAAATTAGGGGATTTCCTTTTTAAACCTTACGCTTTGGTGCAGGCAAGTGCAACCTATAATCGTTATGATTCGCAAGGACTCGAAAGTCTCTATGCAAAGAGTGTTGCCAATTCCGGGTTTGCCATCCCGAACGCGATTCTGGGATTTACCGGCAAGGCTTTTGGTAAAGTGACTTTTAACCTTTCGTTGAATGCGGCGAAAAGTGGGGGTGCTTTATTACAACAGGCATGGTTCGATATTGCGATAAAGGAATCGTTCCGTATCCGTGCCGGCAAATTCAAGACACCGTTTATGCACGCTTATTTGAGTACTTTGGGAGAGACGCTGTTCCCGGTGCTCCCGCTCTCTGCCACACAATCGATTATTTTGCCTTATGATTTGAATTATGTGATTCCCAGCATGTCTACTGGTTTTGATTTAGGTGTTCAGATACATGGACTGTTCCGAGACAAATGGTATTACCAAGTGGGTGTTTTCAATGGAACGGGTATTGACGTGAATACAGCGACCAAGACCAATTGTGATGACCATAAATGGCTTCCGGCTTTGTTGTATTCAGGACGCCTTGCTTTTATGCCGAAAGGGCAAATGCCCAATTCACAAGGCTCCCCTGAAAATCTGAGTGATGATAAAATGTTATTTGCTGTTTCAGCATCCTATAATGCGGAAGCGGAATTTTTGTCCGCCAGCGATGCTCGTGTGGGTGCCGAGTTTGCCTGGATTAAGAACCGCTGGTATGTAGCGGCAGAAGCTTACTATATGAATATGCACTTCACTGAAATCATGCAGAAACCAGACAAAAATTTCTGGGGAGCTTATGCGCAAGTCGGATATTTTATCACACCGAAACTGCAAGGAGCATTGAGATACGATTTGTTCGACCGCAATGCAACGGATGAAGGCGGTTTGCTGAATATGCCTGCCGTAGGTTTAAATTACTATTTTTTCAGGAATAATCTGAAATTGCAGGTAATGTATCAATATATGGGACGTACGGGGCATGCCACACAGAACGACCGCGATGAAGATGGTATTGGCATCGCACGGCATTCCGCTACGGCAATGCTGCAGTTTACTTTTTAGCGGATAAATTGAAAGATTTTGTATGGACCATTTGGAAAAGGGCATGGGGATTGGCGTTAATTTTCATACCACTTGAGGAATGAGGAGATAACATCTTTATTAAATTGGAAGAGTATGGCTTATAAATATGAGTATATATGTATTGCTTGTCTGTCATTATTTCTCCTTCTGGGGTGTGATGA
Source organism: uncultured Parabacteroides sp. (assembly GCA_944325355.1). Lineage (GTDB taxonomy): Bacteria > Bacteroidota > Bacteroidia > Bacteroidales > Tannerellaceae > Parabacteroides. The sequence goes on along the minus strand of CALUZS010000005.1, from coordinate 25,324 downwards.
GGGGAAGATTTACCCGGATAATACGGTCGATTCTGGTCGGACGGCGTCTGTAACTATATCATTTTCGGGATTGAGGGCATGGCCGAGAAAAAATATGTTGGCGGTGGCTGCATTTGGGAGTGATAGTGAGAAACCTACTTTGGTAAAGCGTCTTTCTCGTCCATCAACAGAGGATAGAGTATTGGAGGTGACATTGAATAATCTTGAACCAGGAACGCAAACGATAGAAATTGTCGTTTTAAGTAATGGTCAGCGGTTGATATATTCCTACTACTCTTATCCGGTAGATGATTCAATGGATGCCATAACGATTGATGTTGGTTCGTTGGAGTTGGGCTCATTCGACCGGATACAGAAACAGGTATTTGAGGAAAATTGTCTTTCATGTCATGGAGGCTCTACTTCTGGAGCGGCAGGAGAGCTTAACCTGCAAGAGAACGTTGCGTATAAGGCACTCGTGAATGTAAAGGCTCCACTGTCGGAAGAGGGGAAAAATTATGTGACTCCCGGAGATTTGGATAATAGTTTTTTATTGGATGTGTTGGATGAACATTCTTATCATGCAGACATGTTTAACAGCTCCGGTAAAGAGGAAGTGCTAGGATTGATTGAAGCATGGATTCTTGATGGAGCAAAAGATAATTAACACATTAGAATGAATAAAGGAAAATGAATTATATAGAAAAGATATATGCTGATAAGGCGGTAGGGGTGCGGATATCAGTATTTACTGGAAGTGGTGGCACAACGGAATACCAGGCAATGTTTACCGTATTGGATGGAACAGCGATGTTTAGCCAGCAGTTGGAACATATACAGGAAGCTTACGAAGAGGTTGTTAAAAGCGAGCTGCTGACGGATGCCGTTCCTTTGTTCCGCCGTTATTTTTTGAGCGATGCAGCAAACCAAAGCGATTTGGTGATGGTTTGGGAATGCGAGAATTCGTTTTGCGCCTTGTCGATTGTGGAGCAAGCTCCTTTGAACGGGAGCAAGGTTGCGATGTGGACCTGGTTTCGGACAAAGGCGTTGGTCGACACACACAAGAATGGTCTTTTGCTTGCTTCTCATAATGGATATACGCATTGCTGGTTGGGTGGTGCCCATAATAGGGCATCTAATTCGGAATATCAGACACGCCTGTTGTTGAATGATTATATTATGCAACTGACAGAGGGCATGTGCCGGTTGTCGGAAAATTGCATCCGTACCTGGTTCTTTGTGCAAAACATCGATGTGAATTACAGCGGAGTCGTGAGAGCCAGGAAAGATGTGTTCGTAACGCAGGGCTTGACGGAGAAAACTCATTATATAGCGAGTACGGGGATAGAGGGACGTCATGCTGATCCTTCAATATTGGTGCAGATGGACGCTTATTCGATAAAAGGAATCCAATCGGAACAGGTTCGTTTTCTTTATGCGCCTACCCATTTGAATCCGACATATGAATATGGTGTTACTTTCGAACGTGGGACGGTGGTGCAGTATGGCGATTGCCGTCAGTTGTTTATATCAGGGACGGCAAGTATCGACAACAGAGGGGAAATTGTCCATAAGGGAGATATTGTAAAGCAGACAGAGCGGATGTTGGAAAACATTTCTGTTTTATTGGCGGAAGGTGGTGCTACGATGCAGGATGTGTCTCAGGCAATTGTCTATTTGCGGGATATTGGTGACTATGGGAACGTGCAGAAAATATTCAAGGAACGCGGGTTTAATTTCCCGTATCTCCTTGTACATGCGCCTGTTTGCCGCCCGGGCTGGCTTATTGAAATGGAATGCATCGCTCTGGTTGCCGATAATGAGACAAGTTTCTTGCCTTTATGAGATTTTTATGAAAGAAACAGGTATATATGGCACAAAAGGTTTAACTTTGATATCGTAAACGAAGATGTGTAAAGAAGACAACGAATGTATGTATAAGAACAGACGGTATAAAGAAACGGACAAAATGAGTGATTTGATATGCGATAACTATCCGATGGTTTTAGTTATGAGCAGGTTCGGTATCCCTTTAGGGTTTGGAGAAAAAAATATCGGGGAAGTTTGCAGCCAGAACGGAGTGGATGTGAAAACTTTCTTGACGATAGTGAATTTTCTTGCCGAAGACCGTCATGAACCGCTTCCCGAACCGGAGCTTCAATTATCGCTTGATTCCATTATTGTATATTTGCATAATGCTCACGATTATTTCTTGAATTTCCGTTTTCCTCATATCCGGAGGAAATTGGTAGAAGCAATCGCTTCATGTCCTGCTGATGTGGCATTTGTTATCCGTCGTTTTTTTGATGAATATGCTTCGGAAGTGAATCAACACATGACTTACGAAGAGAAATATGTCTTTCCGTATGTTCACGGGCTGCTGAAAGGGCAAGGTTCTGCCAAATATAATATTGGAGTTTTTAAGCGACGGCATAACCAAGTGGAAGCAAAGATTACGGAACTGAAAAATATTCTTATCAAATATTATCCGGGAGAGGGAAGCCATCTGTTGAACAGTGTTTTGTTTGATATCTTTGCGACAGAAAACGATTTGGCGTCCCATACATATGTTGAAGACTATATTTTCATCCCGGCAATACAATTATTAGAAAAATCCATAGCCAATAGTCATCATGATAAGTCCGGATTTGAAAATAGCGATTGCTGAATCTTCGCTCATTCTCCGTTTGGGGATGGAAGCTGTTTTACACCAGCTTACGGGGCTTCGGATTCAGGTGACGGAAGTCGGGGAAGGTGAGTCGTTGGCTGAAAGCCTGCATATTTGCCATCCGGATGTGCTTTTGGTAAATCCGGTAATGATAGGCGGCTCGGTTGGTATAAAGCAGTTGAAAAATGAATGTGATGCACTGCATTTGAAATATGTTGCGTTGCTATCGGTGCAGGTTCCTGCAGAAATGCTTCGTTTGTATGATGAACAAATCAGTATATACGACACGCCTGACGCGATAAAGCAGAAATTGGATGTGTTGTGTAATGAAATGTCCTCGGAGGATGGTGCGGATGATGAACAACAGACGTTGAGCTCGCGGGAGAAAGAGATAGTGGTATGCGTAGTGAAAGGAATGACGAACCGGGAGATTGCAGACAAACTGTTTCTTTCTACGCACACAGTTATTACCCATCGACGAAATATTGCACGGAAGCTTCAGATACATAGTGCCAGTGGTCTGACAATCTATGCTATTGTGAACAAATTAGTGGATTTGAGCGAAATATCAGTCAATGGAGAGAAATAGAATACTACTTGTCTTTTACAGGATAGATTCTATTTCTTTCAAAGAATGTACCATGTAAGTGGGAGGTTCTTCATTTTCCGGGACCTTTTCATCATACAGGTTGAGCCAAATCTGGTCGATGTTTGCATTTTTTGCCCCAACAATATCGGCTTCCCAGCAATCGCCTATCATTAGTGTTTCCGTCCTTTTGGAATTTGTATTGATTAAAGCATAATCGAATATCTTCTTGTTGGGCTTCTGTGAGCAGGCGTCTTCCGATAGAATCATTTTTGAGAAATACGGTTCAAGCCCGGCATTCCTCAACTTTAAGGCTTGCACTTCCCGGAATCCGTTGGATAAAATGAACATCCGGAAACTGGGGCGCAGGTATTCGAGCAGTTCGAAAGTGCCAGGAAGAACTTTTGTTTTTAATGTGGTTCTCTTTAAAAAATCTTTGTTCAAGGAAAGTATATATTCCTTGTCGGTAATACCGAGCGGTTCGAGGACTTTCAGGAAACGTCCGATGATTAATGTTTCTTTATTGATTTCTCCCTTGCGGTATTGCGCCCATAATTGCAGATTGTTGGGCATGTAATCATCAAAGAACGTCTCAAAGGAGGGATAATGTTGATGGAAAGGGTAATCAGCATAAATCTCTTTGAGACATTCCTTATTATTGTTGCTAGTATCCCATAGCGTATCGTCCAAATCAATGAACAGGTTTTTGTATTTCATTTATTTTACAACGATTACAAGATACTTACTCAGGCTCCAGAAGCTGTTTTCATCCAAAATGTGCAGGGTCAGGTTGTCGTCTTCATCTGTAATCATTTCGTAAGAATCGGCCGGATGGTTCGATTTGACTTCTGCTTTGGTTGCGAATAATGGAATTTCTTTTACCTCGCGGATATCTACAGAAATGAAGTAATCTTTATTGAACCCGTCCTGAAGGACTTTGCTTTTTGAGAAGACACCTCCACCGGAGAGTATTTTTTGTGCTTTTAATTCCTTGACAGTTCCAAAACAGTAGTAAGCCGTATGTAACGCTTTGTCCTGTTTGTTGATTGTTTTGGATTGAGATTCCGCTTTTGATGCCAACGTCTCAACATCTTCGTTTAACGAAGTAACCATGTTGTCGAGTTCTTGGATGCGGACATTTTTCTTTTCCAAATCTTCCTGGAGAGCTACAATCATATTGCTTTTCTCATCGAGTTGTGCCGATAAGCGGTCGATTGTTTTTTTCAACGCGCTCATCTGGATGCCACTTTTTTTCAGTTTCTCCTGCAATTCGTTGATTTGTTCCCGGTTCTTTTTCAGTGTCTCGGTAATCAACTGCATGTTTTGTTTGATTTGTTCCCTTTTGCTGGCATTCTCTTCGCTTCCAGCATGCTGCTGGATAGTGAGGAAGTTCTCTGCTTCACGGATGGATTGAATATCTGTTTCAACATCGTTGAGGATGGATAGCATTTCATTCAAGTCTTCAGAATTCTTCTCGTTCTCAATTTTCAAAGAATCGTTCTCTGCCTTTAGCCGTTTGTAGTCGGCCGATTGCTGCCCGCAAGAAGCGAGCAAGACTGTGCATGTACAAATTAATAATACTCGTTTCATCGTTCTTAAAAGTGTTTGATTAACATTCCTTTTTGTATTCTCTATCTTTTTTAGCTCCTGCTATGATTAAAACAATCTCACCTTTCGGTTCGTTCTCCGAGAAATGGGCAATAAGCTCGCTCAACGTTCCTCTCACGGTCTCTTCGTATATCTTTGAAATTTCACGGGAAACGCTTGCTTGCCGTTCGTTACCGAATACTTCGGCAAATTGTGTCAATGTTTTTACCAGACGGAATGGCGATTCGTAGAATACCATCGTACGAGATTCTGCCGATAGCTCTTTGAGACGGGTCTGCCTGCCTTTCTTTTGGGGCAGGAATCCTTCGAAACAGAATTTTTCGTTTGGCAAACCTGAGACGACCAAAGCCGGGACGAATGCAGTAGCCCCTGGTAAACATTCGACGGTGATGCCTGCTTGTACGCATTCGCGTACCAGCATGAAGCCAGGGTCGGAAATGGCAGGTGTTCCTGCATCAGATACCAATGCGATGTTTTCGCCAGCCTTTATCCGTTCTGCAATCGACTTGACCGTTTGGTGTTCGTTGAATTTGTGGTGCGACTGCATCCTGTTCTGTATCTCGAAGTGTTTCAGCAGCACGCTTGTCGTCCGCGTATCTTCAGCGAGGATTAAATCCGCCTCTTTCAACGCTTTGATAGCTCTGAAAGTCATATCTTCAAGATTCCCTATTGGGGTAGGTACAATTGTCAGTTTTCCCATAATTAGTTTCAAAGAAAACGTTTTTCCAATAATTTAATAAAATCGGAAACTGCTTCCTGCTCTTTGTCCCATTGCAGTTTGTTTTCTATATAATTCATTGATTCCTCATAGGTCCTAATGTCATTCAGCTCCGAAATAACAGTGTTCATCGCATCCTCGTTATTCCCGAATAGTTCCCGTTTGAAGCGGAAACGGTCGTTTAAGCTGAACGCTTTCCTGAAGTCCGAGAGATTTTTTTTCTCAAGTAAATCACTGAGCAGATAGGTTCCTTGTTCATGTGTTGCTGATGCGGCAGGGGCAACAGGTTCTCTTTCTTCCGGTTCTTCTGCCGATGGAATTGGAAGACTCTGTACGGTTTCTTCGGATATGTCGCGCGGTTTTTCCGAAAAACCGGCACATGGTTCTTCTCTATTTTCTTCTTTTATCAAAATGGTCTGTGGTGATTCCGGAATTATCGGTTGCCGGAGGTTTTGCATTTGTTCCAGCAACTCTTCCATTTTCTTTTTTTGTTCTTCAATGGAATGCTGGTATTTTTCGTAAATGCGGTTCAGCTGTGTCAATTCTATTTGCTGGTCGGCTATCGAGTGGCTTAGCCTGTCAATCTGTTCCGCCTGTAACGACTTGAATGTTTCGACAATGGACAGAGCCGATTCCATTCCCCGGTTGATTGCAGGAATAGAGATATTCCCGTTTTTTAGAATCTCCTCAACCTGTTCTTTCAGTTGGGAAATTTCAGATAATAAGTTCGAAAACTGAGTGCCGTTTATCATCGTACATTTTATTATATTCGCAAACATACGCAAAAATAGTGAATTATGCGATAAAATGCTATCGGCAGAGGTTTTATTTTTATATCGAAAAACCTCTGCCTGATATCTTGCTTGTGGAATGTCTGTGATGAAAAGGCTTATGTTTGTTTTTATTTGCAAATACGGCAACCTTCGCATTTTGCAAGTTCTCCGCGAAACCGTTTCTCTACCAGATTGTGCAGCCGGTCTTTTAAAGCGGGAATGCGGATATGTTCGATTACGTCTGAAGTAAAAGCAACGCTCAGCAACATGCGTGCTTCCTCGGGAGGGATTCCCCGGCTGCGCATATAGAACATTGCGTTTTCATCCAGTTGCCCGGTTGTCATTCCGTGTGAACATTTCACGTCATCGGCATATATTTCCAGCTGAGGCTTGCTATACATCCGAGTTTCCCGTGTCGCACACAGGTTTCTGTTGGTTTGGTATGCTTCTGTTTTGTCTGCACCCTCTTTCACCCAAATGCGTCCGCTGAAAGCACCTATTGCCCGGTCATTTAATACATATTTGAAGAGTTCGTTGCTTTTGCAATGGGGGACGTGATGCTGGATGAGTGTATGTGTGTCGAGATGCTGCTCTTTGTCGAGAACCGACATGCCGCAAAGGGAAATTTCCCCGTTTTCTCCATCCAGCGATACGTAATAATTGTTGCAAGATAACCCGTTGGTCAGTGTGATGCCGTTGACAACCACATTGGTATTGGCAGCTTGTTTTAAGAAGAATGAGGAGAACCGCATGGTAGAACTGTTGCTCTCTTCCAAATCATAGTAATCGAAAGATGCGCCTTCGCCTATGAATGCTTCGACCACTTGTGTTCCGAGGAACTTGACGTCATCGATGCTATGGTCACAGACCAGCATCCGTGCCGTAGCTCCCGGCTCAATGATAACGAGAATCCGGCGATTCGCCATCATATCCTTGTCACCCCGGAAGATATTTACGAGTTGTATTGTTCTCTCCACAGCAATGTTTTTAGGAACATATAAGACGAAGCCATCCTGCGCCAGCATGGTGTTGAGCGGGACAATCGGATCGTTGGCATCAGGCAGTGCTGCATGGGCATAATACTGTGCTGCTATTTGCGGATAGCGTTCGGTAAAGACTTTCAGGCTCCCAGCATAGACGCCTTCCGGGAGATGCCCTTTGGGTAGGGCTTTGTCGTAAAAAATGTCGTTTACCATAAAATAGAGGGATGTGCTTAGGTTTGGAACATCACAACGGAAAACATCGTAAGGGTTTACCGGGATATAAAGCCTGTTCAAGTTCAATCCATAATCTGGAGCAAACGCCTTTTGCACATCCGTGTATTTATAGTCTTCGCTTTTTAACGAGGGAAATCCGTTCCGTTCAAATGCGGCAAAAGCCTCGGCTCTTGGCGCATTCATAACCGGGGAGCTGTTCTTGCATATCAAATCTTCGTATTGAGTGAAGAGGTCAATATATTGTTGTTCTGTTTTCATAAAAACATAATTCTAAATAAACGCCAACCGCTTAGTCTCCCATCTCTCTCTTTATCCAATCGTAACCTTTTTCTTCCAATTCCAGCGCGAGTTCCGGTCCGGCTGTTTTTACGATGCGTCCTTTATATAGGACATGTACGACATCAGGTTTGATATAGTCGAGAAGACGTTGATAGTGGGTAATTACGATTGCGGCATTTTCCGGAGTTTTCAATTTGTTGACGCCGTTGGCAACGATGCGCAACGCATCAATATCCAAACCGCTGTCGGTCTCGTCTAAAATAGAAAGTTTCGGTTCCAACATTGCCATTTGGAATATCTCGTTCCGTTTCTTCTCCCCGCCGGAAAAGCCTTCGTTCACGCTGCGGCTTGCCAGCTTGTTGTCTAATTCCACGATAGCGCGTTTTTCGCGCATCATTTTCAGGAAATCGGTTGCCGATACGGCGGGAAGACCTTTGTACTGCCGATGTGCATTGACGGCTGCTCTCATGAAATTGACCATGCTCACACCCGGAATTTCTACCGGGTATTGGAAACTTAGGAACAGCCCTTCGCGGCTTCTATCTTCTGCCGAAAGTTCCAGCAGGTTTTTCCCGTTGAAAGTGACTTCCCCTTCGGTTACGGTAAATGCCGGGTTACCGACTAAAACGCTGCTGAGCGTACTTTTTCCTGAACCATTGGGTCCCATGATGGCATGCACTTCTCCTTCTTTCACCGAGAGGTTGATTCCTTTCAGTATTTCTTTGCCGTTAATGCTGGCGTGCAGGTTTTTTATTTCTAACATCATATTGCTTCTTCTTTTTAATTTATCCGACACTTCCTTCGAGAGATATGTTTAATAATTTTTGCGCTTCAACAGCAAACTCCATCGGAAGTTTGTTCATTACTTCACGGGCATAGCCGTTTACAATCAAACCGACCGCTTCTTCGGTAGAAATTCCCCGTTGTTGGCAATAAAACAGTTGTTCTTCGCTGATTTTGCTGGTTGTTGCTTCATGCTCTATTACCGCTGTTTCGTTTTGTATATCGGTATAGGGGAATGTATGTGCTCCGCAAGTCTGGCTTAGCAGAAGGCTGTCACACTGGCTGTGATTCCTTGCTCCTTCCGCTTGCGGGGATATTTTTACCAGACCGCGATAGCTGTTTTGGCTATGTCCGGCAGATATACCTTTTGAAACGATTGTACTGCGGGTGTTGCGACCAATATGAATCATTTTTGTTCCGGTATCGGCTTGCTGGTAGTTGTTGGTTACTGCCACCGAATAGAATTCCCCGACAGAATTGTCGCCGGCTAAGATACAGCTTGGGTATTTCCAAGTGATGGCTGAGCCGGTTTCTACTTGTGTCCAAGAGATTTTGCTGTGGTCGCCTTTGCACAATCCGCGTTTTGTCACGAAATTGTAGATGCCACCTTTCCCGTTCTTGTCGCCAGGATACCAGTTTTGCACTGTAGAATATTTTACTTCTGCACGTTCGTTGGCTATTATTTCCACAATTGCCGCATGAAGCTGGTTGTCATCGCGCATCGGGGCCGTGCAACCTTCCAGATAGCTCACGTAAGCATCGTCATCCGCGACAATCAGTGTCCGTTCAAATTGCCCGGTGTTGGCAGTGTTGATACGAAAATAGGTACTGAGTTCCATTGGGCATCTCACGCCTTTCGGAATATATACGAACGAACCGTCGGAAAAAACGGCGGAGTTTAATGCAGCAAAGAAATTATCCCGGTAGTTGACTACTTTCCCTAAATATTTTTGTACCAAGTCTGGATAATGTTGGACGGCTTCACTGAAAGAACAGAAGATGATACCTTTCTCGGCCAAGCTCTCTTTGAACGTGGTTTTGACGGAAACACTATCCATTACGGCATCTACCGCCATACCGCTCAGCACTTTTTGTTCCTCCAGAGGAATTCCCAGTTTATCGAATGTTTTCAACAGCTCAGGATCCACTTCATCCAAGCTTTTCGGTTTGTCCTTTGCTTTTGGAGCTGCATAGTAAATGATGTCTTGGTAATCTATCGGGGGAATGTTGAGGTGAGCCCAGTCGGGCTGTTCCATTGTCAGCCAGTGCCGGTAAGCTTTGAGACGGAACTCCAATAACCATTCCGGTTCGTTTTTCTTTGCGGAAATGATGCGCACTGTCTCTTCATCCAATCCGCGATGGATGGTTTCTGTTTCAATGTTTGAAACGAACCCATACTTATATTCTCCGGCTGTTACTTCTTTTAATATGTTGTTAGAGTCTTGCATAATCTAAAAAAACTTCCTGGATTTTTATACGATGTCAGGAGTGTGGGAATTGAAAGTTCGTAAAGAAAACCATTCGGATGGAAAAATTGCCGGCAACAGCCCTTTTACCGGATAGAAAAAACGGGATTCTTCCTTTACGGATTTCGTCAGTAGCAGCGATTCTTTGTCGATTGCATCGGCAATATTTAAGACGAGACTCAGAAATATTACCATGACGGATAATCCGAAAAAACCGCCTGTCAGGTGGTTGATGATGCTGAGGGGTGTTGCTCCGATGATTTTCGAAGCAATTTCTCCAGCCAGAAGCACAATGCCGGCAATAAGCAGGAACGCTGCTATGTAACATATCAGCATTGTGATGTTTTCCGAGAAGTAATCGAACGTGCTTAGGTATTGGTATAGCCATTTTGCCCCTTTCGAGCAGAAAATAATGCCCAATACTAAAGCGATAAGTGAAATAGCCTGTTTGACGATTCCGTCAAACAGTCCTTTCACAAATCCTATCCCTGCCAGACACATTAATGTAATGTCTAACCAGCTCATGACTTTTTATAGGGTTTTCTTGACTTCTTTTTCTTCGTATGCTTCAATAATGTCGCCTACTTGGATATCGTTGAAGTTGTTTATGTTCAAACCGCATTCTTGTCCTGAAACAACTTCCTTGGCATCGTCTTTGAACCGTTTCAAAGATCCCAGTTCTCCGGTATGTATTACGATACCATCGCGGATTACGCGAACTTTATTTGTCCGTTTAATCTTTCCTTCTTTTACGATACATCCGGCAACAGTACCGACTTTCGAGATTTTGAAAACTTGTTCTACTTCAACGTTCGCAGCAAATTCCTCTTTGATCTCAGGGGATAGCATACCTTCCATTGCATCCTTGACATCATTGATGGCATCATAGATAATAGAATAGAGACGAATCTCTACGCCTTCTTTTTCAGCCAGACGGCGTGCCGGGAGAACCGGACGCACCTGGAAACCTATGATGATGGCGTTTGAAGCTGCAGCTAGCACGACATCGGACTCTGAAATGTGCCCTACCGCTTTATGAATTACATTGACTTGTATTTCTTCCGTAGATAAACGGATAAGGGAGTCTGACAATGCCTCTACGGAACCATCCACGTCCCCTTTTACAATGATATTGAGTTCTTGGAAATTGCCGACAGCGATACGGCGACCGATATCGTCCAAAGTCAAGAGCTTTTGTGTACGTAATCCCAACTCGCGTTGCAACTGTTCGCGCCGGTTTGCAATCTCGCGTGCTTCTTGTTCTGTTTCTAATACATTGAACGTGTCACCGGCTTGGGGTGCTCCGTTCAATCCTAAAATCAGTACCGGCTCTGATGGTCCGGCTTCCTTTACTCGTTGATTACGTTCGTTGAACATCGCTTTTATTCTGCCGTGATGTGTTCCTGCCAAAACGATGTCTCCCGTTTTCAGCGTACCGTTTTCGACCAAGACTGTAGAAATATATCCACGCCCTTTGTCCAAGGATGATTCGATGATGGAACCAACTGCGCGGCGTTTAGGGTTTGCTTTTAAGTCCAATAAATCGGCTTCAAGCAAAACTTTTTCCAACAATTCATCAACTCCAATGCCTTTCTTGGCAGATATTTCCTGGCATTGGTATTTGCCACCCCAGTCCTCTACCAAATAGTTCATATTTGCCAGCTCTTCTTTTATCTTGTCCGGATTGGCGTGTGGTTTGTCTATTTTGTTGATTGCAAAAACGATGGGAACGCCGGCTGCGGCAGCGTGATTGATTGCTTCTACCGTCTGGGGCATCACCGCATCATCAGCAGCAACAATGATAATAGCGATATCTGTCACTTTTGCACCTCTGGCACGCATCGCCGTAAAAGCTTCGTGTCCCGGGGTGTCGAGGAATGTTATGTGCCGTCCGTTAGGCAACGTTACATTGTAGGCTCCGATGTGCTGGGTGATTCCTCCGGCTTCACCGGCAATTACGTTTGCATTGCGGATGTTATCCAATAATGAAGTTTTTCCGTGGTCGACGTGTCCCATTACGGTAACAATCGGAGGACGAGGAACCCAATCCAGTTCGTTGTCTTCATCTTCATCTGCCTTGATAGCTTCAATAACTTCGGCACTGACGTATTCGGTTTTAAATCCAAATTCTTCGGCGACGATATTGATGGTTTCTGCATCGAGACGTTGGTTTATGGATACCATGATTCCGATGCTCATGCAGGTTTCGATTACTTTTGTTACAGGGATATCCATCATGTTGGCAAGGTCGTTGGCCGTAACAAATTCCGTAAGTTTAAGAATCTTACTTTCTTGTTCTTCCATTTCTTGCAGCTCATGTTCACGCTTCTGTACAGCTTCACGTTTGTCTCTGCGGTATTTTGCGCTCTTGCTGGCTTTGTTTCCCTTATTGGTTAAACGGGCTAATGTCTCTTTTACCTGTTTTTGAACATCTTCTTCACTGATTTCAACTTTCACTGGCTTTTTCAGCTTCGGCTTTTTTAGTTCTTCTTTTTTCGGCCGGGCGTTTGTGCCTGTTACATTATTGATGTCTACACGATCTTTCTTAATCCGTTTCCGTTTCTTTTTGTTTTCTCCTTCTTCACCCGGTCTGATCCCGTTATCGTTTGCTTTTGCCCGATTTTCTTTTGATAGGGGAGAAGCGATGGTTTTGGAGAATTTCTCACGACGTTCATCGCGTTCTTTCCGTTTTTCCTCTTTGCTTTTCTTTTTTGGACGGGTAGATTGATTGATTGTGCTCAAGTCTATTTTACCCGTGACTTTGATATTTATGTTGGGCTCTATACGAGGATTTAAACGGAAAACGTTGTCTGATGCAGAAGCGCTGATGTTTTCTTCCTGTTTTTTTTCAGGTTCCGGCTTTACATCCTCGGAAACGTTCTCTTTATCATTTTCAATTTTTGTTTCAATCTTTTTATTCAATGTCTTGTCTTCTTCTTTGTCTTCAATTTGTACATTGCTATCATTAGTATTGATGCTTTCTTTTTTCGGATGTTTTTCGTTCAGATCAATTTTCCCTTTTGTCACTATTTTGGGCTTGAATTCTTCTGGAATGACTGTTTTTATTTCGTCTGGAGACTTTTTTTCATCAGAAGCATTCCCTTTTGTATGCTCCGTTGTTTCATTTGCCTTAGACAAAACAGTCTTTTTCGGTAAATTTTGTCCAAACTCTTTTACGAGCAAAGCATATTGTTCATCACTAATTCGAGTATTGGGATTTTCTTCGACTGAAAATCCCTTTTGACGCAGGAAGTCAACAGCTGTGTTGATTCCCACATTTAATTTTCGTTGTACTTGTATTAATTTTATTGGCATAATTAACTTTGTCGTAATTCGTTTGTTTATTTTTATTCGTCTTCTTCAAATTCGGCTGCTAATATCGAAAGGACTTCATCTACGGTTTGTTCTTCCAGATCCGCACGTTCAATGATTTCGTTCCTGTCCATATTTAGTACGTTTTTGGCGGTGTAGCAGCCTATATTTTTAAGGGCATCGATAATCCACATATCTATTTCATCTGCAAATTCGTCTAAATAGATATCTTCTTCATCCGTGCCGTCAATATCTCTGAATACATCGATTGCATATTCGGTGAGCATTGAAGCCAGCTTGATATTCATGCCATTCTTTCCGATTGCCAAAGATACTTCTTCGGGACGGAGATAAACTTCTGCGCGGCGTTCGTTTTCAAAGATTCGGATCGAAGAAATTTTGGCGGGGCTTAAAGCTCGTTGTATATATAATGATGTGTTTGTTGTATAATTTATGACATCTATATTTTCATTACAAAGCTCTCGTACGATTCCGTGTATACGGGAACCTTTCATTCCAACGCAAGCACCTACAGGGTCGATTCGGTCATCGTACGATTCGACAGCGATTTTTGCGCGTTCTCCAGGAATGCGGGCAATTGCCTTAATCGTAATCAATCCATCGTTAATTTCGGGAACTTCCAATTCAAGCAAACGTTTCAAGAATAATTTGTCTGTACGCGACAATATGATTTTCAGATTGTTGTTGATATTATCTACCCGCTGCACTATTGCACGTACGGTTTCGCCTTTGCGGTAAAAATCGGAAGGAATCTGTTCCTGTTTAGGCAAAAGCAATTCGTTCCCTTCATCGTCTAACAGCAATATTTCTCGTTTCCAAATTTGATAAACTTCTGCAGCGATAATTGTTCCGATTTTGTCTTTGTAGCGGGTATACAAATTGTCTTTTTGTAATTCAAGTATTTTTGATGACAATGTTTGCCGAAGATTTAATATGGCACGGCGCCCGAAATCTGCAAAGTGGACTTCATCAGTCACTTCCTCGCCTACTTCACAAGCATCGTCCATTTTTAAGGCTTCACTTAAGGTGATTTCTGTGTTTGGGTCTTTAAGTTCGTTGTCTGCGACAACTTTCCTGTTTCGCCATATTTCGAAATCTCCTTTTTCCGGGTTGATGATTATGTCGTAATTTTCGTCAGTTCCGAACATCTTTGCTATTACATTCCGGAAAGAGTCCTCTAAAACACTAATCATCGTGTCTTTGTCGATATTCTTTAATTCTTTAAATTCGGCAAGAGTATCGATCATGCTTGTCGTTTCAGCTTTTTTTGCCATAATATTACTTGAATCTAATTAAATATTTTGTACTTTTTATATTATCAAATGTATAGGGAATGTCTTCTTGAACTGTTATTTTCCGTTTGCCACCTTCGGGTTTTATTTTTTTTTCAACAGTGAGCAGAATTCCTTCTTCTGTGGCTTCTTTTAAAACTCCAGTCAATTTCTTCCCTTCCTTTAGAAGGACTTCAACTTCATTTCCTACGTTTTTTTTATATTGGCGTAATATTTTGAAAGGGCTTGTTATTCCGGCAGAACCGACTTCTAATTCAAAATTTTTTGCCGATAGGTCGAGTCTCTCTTCTAAATATCGGCTTAAATTTTCGCAATCATTGATGCAAACGCCTTTGTCGTTGTCAATCTCTACAATTATATTGTCGGATTTTATGATTACATCCACCAGATAATTTGCCGTATTCTCTAACTTTTCTTCAATTAAACGTATTATTTCGCTTTTTTCTATCATACAGATTTGTTTCTATGGCTTTTTATATACATATTTATATAGCCAACTGCAAATATATAATTAATTAAGGATATTACAAATTCTTTTGTGTTGCTTGCGTTAACATAGCTTACTCCCTTCTTTCTCATAAAGAAAAGACCTTCGGATTTAATCCGAAGGTCTGCCGTAGGTAGCGAGACCCGGGATTGAACCGGGGACCTCATGATTATGAATCATGCGCTCTAACCAGCTGAGCTATCTCGCCGTCTTTTTTTGTTTTCTCAAAGACGGTGCAAAAGTAGGTCTATTTTTTTGATTGTGCAAACAATTGTCCATATTTTTTTCTTGTTGTTTTTTTGAATCGTTGTAATTTGTTGGAAATAATGTGAGAAGATGAACATCTATGGGGCGTTATAAAATGGTTGGATGTTAGATGTATTTTGACGATTTTGATTCGTTTTTGTGTAAATGCTTGTCTTTTTATTCCAGATTTTTGCCCTTTAGGAAAAAATAAGAAGGTGAATTGTAAAAAATAGAGTAGAAAATTTTACCTTTGCACATCGTGTAATTTTATGTATTAAACAAAGGTATGGATTTGTCGAGTTTGACTGCAATATCGCCTGTTGACGGGCGTTATAGGAATAAAACAGAAAACTTGTCTGCTTATTTTTCGGAGTTTGCACTGATAAAGTATCGGGTGCGCGTAGAGATCGAATATTTTATCGCGCTGGTGGGCTATCTTCCGCAGTTGAGAGAGTTAGATACGGAAGACGTCAAGGCATGGCTTCGTAAAGTATATCAGGATTTCACAGAAAAGGATGCTTTGCGTGTCAAAGAAATCGAGAGTGTGACTAATCACGATGTAAAGGCGGTTGAATATTTTATTAAGGAAAAAACAAACCATTTCTTGTCTGAAAAGTATCATGAATTTATTCATTTCGGATTGACTTCCCAAGATATAAACAATACTTCTGTTCCTTTGTCGATAAAAGAAGCAATGGAAGAAATTTATTATCCGGGATTGGATCAAATTATAGCAGTTTTGAAAAAATATGCCGAAGAATGGATGGAGATTCCGATGCTTGCTAAAACACACGGACAACCGGCTTCTCCTACACGTTTAGGAAAAGAGATAATGGTATTTGTTTATCGTTTGGAGCAACAGGAAGCTTTATTGAAAACGATTCCTGTTTCTGCCAAATTTGGTGGAGCTACGGGTAATTTTAATGCGCATCATGTCGCATATCCGGAATACGATTGGCGCTCATTCGGTAATCATTTCGTAAACGAAGTATTGGGGCTGCAACGGGAGGAATGGACAACTCAGATATCGAATTACGATAATCTGGCAGCTTTATTTGATGGAATGAAACGGATCAATACGATTTTAATCGATTTGAACCGGGACTTCTGGCAATATATATCGATGGAGTATTTTAAACAGCGTATCAAAGCGGGAGAGGTTGGCTCTTCTGCGATGCCGCATAAAGTGAATCCAATAGATTTTGAGAACGCAGAGGGAAATTTGGGAATCGCCAATGCGATATTGACTCATTTGGGAATGAAGTTGCCAATTTCCCGTTTGCAACGGGATTTGACCGATTCAACCGTGCTCCGGAATGTGGGTGTTCCTTTTGGACATATAGAAATCGCTTTCAAAAGCATGCAGAAAGGTTTAGGAAAGTTGCTTTTGAATGAAGCCGCTTTACAACGGGATTTGGATAACTGTTGGGCAGTTGTGGCAGAAGGTATTCAGACAATTTTGCGCCGTGAAGGATATCCTAAGCCTTACGAAGCGTTGAAAGCGTTGACAAGGGGTAATTCTGGAATATCCGAACAGTCAATACACGAATTTGTCCAATCATTGGATGTTAGTGATAAAATTAAGCAAGAACTATTGGCGATAACGCCACATAATTATACAGGAATTTAATTATTAAGTGGGATAGCCGGGATGGTTATCTAAAGAAAATTTTTAAGAACTATGAGTAATATTGAAGAAAAAGATGACATTCAGCCGCGTGCTCGGAAAGTGCTTCCGAACGTCAAATTAGAAAACACAGATCAAGAGGCAGAGAGAAAACCTTACAATCAGGGATATAGTAGATTGGAGGGAAATAATTATGAACGCCGCCCGTATAATAATCGCCAGTCTCAGGATAATCGGGGCTATAATAATCGAGGAGGTTATAACGATAATCGGCAATATTATGGCGGTGGTGACAGGAATAATAACCGTCGTCAGTACGACAATGGTGGCGGTTATAGCAATAATAACGGTTATTATGGAAATAACCGTGGATATGGTAATCGTGGATACGGTAACCGTCCGCAGTATGATAATGAATCATACGGATACAATTATCCGCCGCAGCGTTACAATAATAATTATAACAATGGTGGGGGACGCGCTTATTCGGCTACACCGGCAGGCGAAGGTTTCCCGTCCGGAGATGCGCCTGTGAAAAAACGCCGTCCGCGCGTAGGTGACAGTCGCATGAATCAAGGCGGAGGATATAATCAGATGCGCCAGCCTTATGGCAACGCCGGGGGAAGAGCCGGAAATAATTTCAATAACCGTCGCCCCAATAACAACCGTCGTCCGCAGCAACAAGGAAACAACTATAATCCTAATGCGAAATACAGCAAACAAAAACAGTTGAAGTATAAGGAAATGTTGACGGATCCGAACGAACCGATTCGTTTGAACAAATTCTTGGCAAATGCAGGTGTATGCTCGCGTCGTGAAGCAGATGCTTTTATTGAAGCTGGCGATGTTAAGGTTAATGATGTAGTGATTACCGAATTGGGTACAAAAATTACCCGTCAGGATAAAGTGACGTTCAAGGATAAGGAAGTTCATATCGAAAGCAAAGTTTATATTTTGTTGAACAAACCAAAAAACTGTGTTACGACATCCGATGATCCTCAGGAACGTTTGACGGTAATGGATTTGGTGAAGAACGCTTGTTCCGAACGAATTTATCCGGTAGGCCGCTTAGACAGGAACACAACCGGCGTATTGCTGCTGACGAATGATGGGGATTTGGCATCGAAGCTGACTCATCCCGCATTTAAAAAGAAGAAAATTTATCATGTTTGGTTAGACAAGCCGGTTGCTGTGGAGGATATGGAAAAGATAGCGAACGGTTTGGAACTTGAAGATGGTGAAATTCATGCAGACGCTATCAGTTATGCACATGAAACAGACAGGGCACAGGTAGGTATAGAGATTCATTCCGGACGAAACCGAATTGTACGCCGGATTTTTGAATCGCTGGGTTATCATGTTACCAAGTTGGATCGTGTTTATTTTGCCGGATTGACGAAAAAGAACCTCAGTCGCGGTAAATGGCGTTACTTAAACGAGAAAGAGGTAAATGCACTTCGTATGGGGGCATTTGAATAAAAAGGGAAAAAATATAATGGAATTGATTGGTAGAACTAAAATAGTTGATGTACTGCAAAGCACTGCTTATGGTACAACTGTCAATGTGAAAGGCTGGGTCCGCACCCGGCGAGGAAGTAAACAGGTAAGTTTTATTGCTTTAAATGACGGTTCTACGATAAATAATGTGCAGATTGTCGTTGATGTGGAGAAATTCGGCGAAGAATATTTGAAGCCGATTACGACGGGTGCCAGCCTGAGTGTAAACGGTACATTAGTGCAGTCGCAGGGAAAGGGGCAGTCTGTGGAGATTCAGGCAACGGAAATCCAGATATACGGAACGGCAGACCCGGCTGTGTATCCGTTGCAAAAGAAAGGACACTCCATGGAATTCCTTCGAGAGATAGCTCATCTGCGTCCGCGAACCAACACATTCGGTGCTGTATTCCGTATCCGTCACAACATGGCTTATGCAATCCATAAGTTTTTCCATGACCGTGGTTTCTTCTATTTTCATACACCGTTGATTACTGCATCCGACTGCGAAGGCGCAGGACAGATGTTCCAAGTCACAACGATGAACTTGTATGATTTGAAGAAAGACGAAAACGGTTCGATTATTTACGACAATGACTTTTTTGGGAAACAGGCAAGTCTGACGGTTTCCGGTCAGTTGGAAGGCGAGCTTGCCGCTACGGCATTGGGACAGATTTATACGTTTGGCCCGACGTTCCGTGCGGAAAACTCCAACACTCCGCGGCATTTGGCGGAATTTTGGATGATTGAGCCGGAAGTTGCTTTCAACGACATCAACGACAACATGGCGTTGGCGGAAGAGTTTATTAAATATTGTGTGCAGTGGGCATTGGATAATTGCATGGACGATATTAAATTCTTAAACGATATGTTCGATAAGGAATTGATTGCCCGCTTGCAAGGTGTATTGGAAGGTTCGTTTGTCCGTTTAACCTATACGGAAGGAATCCGTATTCTGGAAGAAGCGGTAAAAGCTGGGCATAAGTTTGAGTTCCCGGTTTATTGGGGAGTAGATTTGGCTTCGGAGCATGAACGTTTTTTGGTGGAAGAGCATTTTAAGCGTCCGGTGATTTTGACAGATTATCCGAAAGAAATCAAAGCGTTCTACATGAAACAGAACGACGACGGCAAGACTGTCCGTGCAATGGATGTTCTTTTCCCGAAAATCGGAGAGATTATCGGAGGATCTGAGCGTGAGGAAAATTACGACAAACTGTTGAACCGCATACAAGAGTTGAATATCCCGATGAAAGACATGTGGTGGTATTTGGATACCCGTCGTTTCGGGACGGTGCCTCATTCCGGATTCGGTTTGGGATTTGAACGGTTGTTGCTGTTTGTAACCGGTATGGCGAATATTCGCGATGTGATACCGTTCCCCCGTACCCCAAAGAATGCGGAATTTTAAGCAGGATATTTTCAGTTTCATAGCATAATGAAAGAGGAGATGGCATTGGAATTTCTGATGTGGTCTCCTTTTTTTATGTGTATTCCGTCTTTCTGCGGTCGTCTGCCGGAAGAGCCGTTGGCAAATCTGAGAGCGCGTATTATCTTTGCATCCAAAAGTGATAGTTATGAACATATTCTTTATTTTGATAGCATTATATATTGGAGGGAATATTTATATCTTCTTCCGGGGAAAAGCGGCTCTTTCTGCTTTTCCGAAAAGAGTGAAAGCCGCGTGTCTGATAATTCAGTGCCTGGCTGTATTGTCTACTTTTATTTCCTTTTTCTTTCGCGATGTAGCGTTTCCGTTGTGGTTTACACGATTGATTTACAGCTTCGGAAACGGTTGGCTGGTATTTACATTATATATGGTGTTGTTGCTTGCCGTCACCGACATTATCGGGATATTCCGGAAGTTTCGCTATGGTTTCTTTGTCTCTTTGTTGTTGACATTTTCCATACTGGCGTACGGCTATTATAAGTATTGGAATCCGGTAAAGGAAGAAATTGATATAACTATTGGCAAACCGTTGAAAAACGGGTTGGCTTCCTTGAAAATTGTCGCCCTAAGTGATTTGCACCTTGGCTCTGGCTCCTATAAAAACTGGTTACAGCAACGGGTGGATGAGATTAACGATTGCAAGCCCGATTTAATCCTGATAGGAGGAGATTTGATTGATAACAGCCTGGTGCCGGTGCGTAATACCGTGCTGGAAGATATTGTCAACCGGTTGCAGGCTCCGATGGGCATTTATGCCGTGCCGGGTAACCATGAATACTTCAGTAATGTAGATGAATGCAAGAAATGGATGGACGAGAATACCCCTATCCGGATGTTAAGGGACGAGGTCGTGACGCTACCCTGCGGATTGCAGATTGTGGGACGAGACGACCGGCAAAACCGTAGGCGTCTTCCGCTTGAACGTGTCGTGGAACAAGTTAACGACACGTTGCCGACAGTGCTGCTCGACCACCAGCCGTCAGATTTGGGAGTGGCAGCCCGTAACAATATCGACCTGCAATTTAGCGGACATACCCATCACGGGCAGATATGGCCGTTGACATTGCTTACCGACCGTCTGTTTGAGTTGAGTTACGGTTTCCGGAAAATCGGGAATACCTGCTATTACGTATCTTCGGGATTGGGATTGTGGGGACCGCCTTTCCGTATCGGGACCCAAAGCGAGTTCGTGGTTTTCAATATCTCATTTAAAGAATAGGCCGTATGAGGGTATTTATCCAGTCTATTTACGGGCAGTTGCTTTTGTCGCTCTATATTTGTTGGCGAGGGTATCAGGCGCTCCCTCCCAAAAAGAGTTGGCGTATTCCCTATCTGCTCTTTTTCGTTATTGAATTGGGGATTTTCTTTTTCGGATATATCGGCAAGGACAGTTTGCCGGATGAGGTGATGATTCCGATTTTTTATATATGCAATACCTGGTATATCGCATCTCTTTATATAACGATGATGTTGCTTTGTCTTGAAGCGGTGCGTTTCGTTCATAAGAAGTTCAATATATTGCCGTTGTTTGTTACGCGGAATTGGCAAACGACGAAACTTGCCTGTTTTTTTCTGGTGCTTTTTGCTGATATAGCCATCATGTACCGGGCAAATTATGCAGTCCGTCATCCGAAAGTGCAGCATCTGTATATTGACATTCCGAAGCAGGCTCCGGGAAGGGACAGTTTGACTGTGGTCGTGATGAGCGACATGCATTTCGGGGAAATGATTGGACCATCGTTTGCGCGCCGTTATGTGGAGCTGACTAACGCGCAGCATCCGGATTTGGTTTTATTGCCTGGTGATATGATTGATTATGAGTCACGGATTGTGGAGGAGAATCATATAGAGGACTATCTGTTGCAGATTAAAGCTCCGTTAGGGGTATATGGAGTTAACGGGAACCATGAATACCGTGCCAATTACCACTCCAAACAAAAATGGTTTGCCAAAGCCGGGATTACGATGATTAACGACTCTGTTGTTGCTCCCGATTCCAGCTTTTATTTGATTGGCAGGGATGATTTTATTAATAAAAGAAGGAAAGCTCTTCATTCGTTGACGGAGGAGTTGGATATGTCCAAGCCTGTAATTGTCATTAACCATCAGCCATACTCGTTTGCGGAGAGTGTGTTGAACGGCGTCGACCTTGAACTTTGCGGGCATACCCATAACGGGCAGTTTTGGCCCTATCCGCTTGTCATGAAGCTTCTCTATGAGTGTCCGTACGGTTATTACAGGAAAGGAAATACGCAGTTTTATGTTTCATCGGGAACCGGATTTGCAGGACCTCCGTACCGTGTCGGTACCGTGTCGGAAATCGTGGTCCTGCATATCCGGTTCCTCTCCAATAACAGTAAACCGGCGGTTTAATAGGACGGCAATGATTTTGCCGATGTTATTTCCCTGTTGAACTCTTTGTTTCCCCGGAGAGGATTTTTGAATACTGGCTATTGTCTTTCAGCACTTCAAATGTTTTATCCATTGTTTCATCATTCCGTAAATGGATTTGCCACTCGCCGCGCTCATAGTAGTGGCGTTTGACAATTTCGGCTGTCAGCATCTTTTTTATTGCTTCTTTGTTGATGTCGAAATCGCGCTCCAGGTTCGGCGTGAATTTTGCTTCCAACTCTTTTATCAGTGTCGTGTCTCCGTCTAAATAGCCTTCAAATTCGGCTATTTCCTGAAGGTTCTTCAATACTTTTGCCGTTTGCCGGTCGTATGTGAAGTTCTTCTCTTTTGCATACTTCTTGAAAGCTTCGAAATCCTCATCGGTTACATTAAACTGCTCCAATGCGCCGATTTGATTGTATTTGTGGTAATAAAGGTCGGTAACAAAGTCAAATGTTACGGTATCGACTGCCAGATAATACATGAGGGATGGCGTTTTCTCCTCTTTTATCTCTATGTCGGGGCGGATACCTCCACCGTCTCTCACTTCGCGCCCGTTTGCCGTATGGAAAATGGAGGTCAGGCTGTCAGGTATTGCAGCCACCGAACCGTCCTCGCGGCGGTGTGAATAATCCATTTGCTGTATGCAACGTCCGCTGGGAATATAGTATTTGCTGTATGTCACTTTCAGTTTTCCGTCGTAAGGCAGATCGCGTGTTGTCTGTACCAAGCCTTTACCGAAAGAGCGTTGCCCGATGATGACTGCACGATCCATGTCCTGCAAAGCACCCGATACGATTTCGGAGGCGGAAGCCGAGTTGCCGTTAATCAGTACGGCAAGCGGCATAACCGTGTCAATTGGTTCGATGGTCGTGCGGTACACCCGATCCCATTGCGGTATTTTCCCCTTGGTGGAAATTACCTGGCTCCCTTTCGGTACGAACAACCCTAAAATCTGTACAGCCGATTCCAATACGCCGCCACCATTGCCGCGCAGGTCTAATATCAGCGATTTGATGTTATGCTTTTTTTTCAAGTCGAGCACAGCATCTTTCACTTCTTGCCCGCTTTTGTCCGTGAATTGTTTCAGATAGATATATCCGATATCGTCTTTGAATATGCCGGAATAGATGACCGTGTTGAATACAATCTTTTTCCGCGTAACAGTAATCTCCATCGGCTCATCTGCAAAAGGGCGTTTGATGAGTAATTTTACTTTGGTGTTGATGGTACCTTTCAGCAGGTCGCTGACCTTGGAGCTTGGCGCTTCAGAGACATCTACCGTATCGACTTTCAGAATGATGTCACCCGGTTTCAGTCCTGATGTGGCAGCCGGCAATCCCTCGTAGGGGGAGTCTATCATGACACCGCCTTTCATACCGCGTTGGCGGATTAGTGAACCAATACCTCCGTATTCGCCGCCGGTCGTAATCAGTTTCAAAGTCTCCATCTCGTTTTCCGGAAAGTATTCCGTGTAAGGGTCAAGGCTGCCGAGCATGGCATCTATACCCTGGCGTACAGATTTCTCGATGTCGAACGAGTCTACATAGAACATCTCTGTTTCCTTTACGATGGCATTGAAGATGTCTAACTGTTTGCTGACCTCGAAACGGTTATCTTTCTGTGCCGGGAGGTTAAAACTCCCCAAAAGTGAAGCAGCTAATAGGATGATTGTGCCGCTTTTCTTTATTTTTTTGTGCATAGTTGTCTGAATTATTTGAATTTTTTCCGGTTGTAAAAGTAAGATATATCCTTCGTCCGTCAATCTTTTTCAGTTAAGATTGTGTTGACTTTTAACTTTATTTGTTGCCAATACTTGTCCGGAATCTGTGCGCCGACTACGGAAATAATGTAGCCTGCCAATAAGGAACCGATTTGTGCCGATTGTTTTAACGAAACATTTCGGGACAAACCGTAAAGGAATCCGGCGGCAAAATGATCACCGGCACCGGTCGTGTCGACTGGGGAGCCGCCTTCTGCCGGAATGTGGAAATATTCGCCTTTGCTTCCGACCAAAATGCCGTTTTTCCCGATGGTGACTAATGAAATCTCAACCTTTTCCGATAACGCCTTGACGGCATCTTCTGCCTGCAAGCCCGTATAGGCGTTTGCTTCGCTCTCGTTCGAGAAAAGGATATCCACATATTCGGGGACGATTTCGTCCAACAATTCACGGAACGTGTTTACGATATTGAAATTGGATAGGTCGAGGGCTATTTTCATTCCTAAACGTTTGGCTTGTTGCATGACCCCTTTCACCAATGTCGCGTTGACCAGCAGGTATCCTTCTATATAAATACAGTGGTAGGGTCTCAGCATCTCGTCGGTAATCTCTTCAGGGGAGATGTCGGGTGCCGGTCCGAGAAATGTACCCATTGTACGCTCGCCGTCGGGTGAGATAAGGACTGTGCAGCTGCCGGAGATACCTTCGGAATGAAGGAAATAGGGTGTTACCCCTGATTCCAACAGCTTCTGCTCATAATTCCTGCCTACGGGGTCGGAGCCGATTTTGCCAATGAACCCGGTGGGTGTGCCCAGCAAGGCGATGGCACGCATCGTGTTACATACCGAGCCTCCGGGGGCTTCGCTGCGCTCCAAGTGCCTTTGCGCTTTCCGGATTGCCCGCATCTGTTCTTCATCAATCATTTCCATGACCCCTTTCGGCAATCCCAACTCTTGCAAAACGGAATCATTTTCAAGGCGTAACAATACGTCCATTAAAGCATTTCCCAGTCCTATGATATTCATTTCTTATTTTTTTACGCAAAGATATTGCATATTTCAAAAACATCCTCTACTTTTGCAGTGCATTTTTAGAAAGGGCGTTTCATCGTCCTTTTTGGTTGCAAAGATAAAATTCTTCCTTAGCTCAGTCGGTTAGAGCATCTGACTGTTAATCAGAGGGTCCTTGGTTCAAGTCCAAGAGGAAG
>CALUZS010000004.1 GCA_944325355.1 uncultured Parabacteroides sp. | reverse complement strand
CTCTGTGACATGGTCACCAAGGCTCTGTGACAAATCAACGGTTACCCGGCAGAAGCCCGGCCGGCGGCAGGCAGAGATTTCCAAAACACTGCCCAGCCCTCTACATCTCCCCGCCGACATATTATTATATATGTATCCGTCTCGCAGATGGTCATGAATTAAAACAGAATCGCTGCCGAAACCAGCCAACCTCTGTTTTTACCTATATCTTCCGAAATACTCATTCTTGTCACACTGTAATTATCGGTCAATCCCAAACCATAAGTCAGCCCCACCTGCAAATGGCTCAGCACTTCAACACCGGCAGAGAAATTCAATCCGGCACTGAAGTTTTTAGCTTTAAACTCCGAAATCATACTCCCCGGTATATCCCACAAGCTCTTTCCTCCGACTTTAAATCCGATATAAGGACCTGCTGCCGCATAAAACTTTATAATCGGTATGCCACATTTCCATTTAAGGTTCACCGGGATCTCTATGTAATCCGTTTTCATCGTCTCGCCAGCCGTACTCAACCCTTTTTGAGAATACAAGACGGCGGCATCGACACCCAATCCTGCCACAGGCACCATAAATTCCATCATTGGTCCGATATGAAATCCTGTAATATTATCAGAATTAAGGATTTCCTCACTGAAATGCACAGAAGAGATATTGACTCCTCCTTTTACACCAAACTTCAACTGGCTAAATGCAGAGATACTGAACAAAGCCATCAGGACTGACAATAAAACAACTTTTCTCATGACATCACACTACTTTAATTAAATATATTATTATCTAAATATTATCTTTCCGAATTCCTATTTTTCAAATCATCCAGATACCAACGGAATAAACACCGAACTCCATCTTC
The DNA here is from genome assembly GCA_944325355.1 of uncultured Parabacteroides sp. Classification (GTDB taxonomy): domain Bacteria; phylum Bacteroidota; class Bacteroidia; order Bacteroidales; family Tannerellaceae; genus Parabacteroides. The sequence continues at coordinate 179,122 of CALUZS010000004.1, read as the reverse complement.
TATTTCAATCCGATGCGACCATCCCAAAGAATGCAGCTTACTCACATCAGTAAGTTTACGCATTGTTCCATCAGGCTTCGTCGCATCGAAGCGTACTGCGCCAGCATAACCAACCTCTTTACGGATTAATTCGGCAAGCGCCGAAATCGTCAATTCTTTACCCGTACCTATGTTTATATGGCAATTCCGAATATCCACACCTTGCCCGCAGATATCTTTAAAATCAACATGTTCCATGATATAAACGCAAGCATCCGCCATCTCCTCGCTCCACAAAAACTCACGCAAGGGCGTCCCCGTCCCCCACAACGTCACGCAATCCTCCGCAATCCCGTATTTGAAAAGGAGTTGCCTTATCCGGGCTTCGGAAGCAGAACCATTCATGTTTTCGACGGGGCGACGGTCCATATCCTGGCGGATACGCTCAAAATCATTCTTCATCAAGCAATCCGCAAGATAAATCTTCCGCATCATCGCCGGAAGGACATGGCTGTTTTCCAAATGGAAATTATCATTCGGTCCGTACAGGTTCGTAGGCATCACAGCCACATAATTCGTTCCGTATTGCAGATTGAAGCTTTCGCACATCTTCAAGCCCGCAATCTTTGCAATCGCATAAGGTTCGTTCGTATATTCCAAGGGAGAAGTAAGCAGTGCATCCTCTTTCATCGGTTGCTCCGCATCGCGAGGATAGATACAGGTACTTCCTAAAAACAACAGTTTCTTTACCCCGTGCCGGAAACTCTCGCCTATCACATTCTGCTGGATTTGCAGATTACGATAAATAAAATCCGCCCGGTAACGGCTGTTTGCCAGAATGCCGCCCACATACGCCGCCGCAAGCACCACATACTCCGGCTGTTCGGCATCAAAGAAATTTTTTACGGCAACACTATCCAACAAATCAAGTTCCTGATGGGAACGCCCTACCAGATTCCGGTATCCTTTTTCCTGCAAGTTCTTCCAAATTGCCGAACCAACCAGTCCCCGATGCCCGGCAACGTATATTTTAGCATTTTTCTCCATCATCCGTATGACTGATTCTCGAATACAATTTCCTTACAAATTTCATATCGCTGCGCACCATAATCCGTACAAGCTCCTCAAAACTTGTTTTTCGCGGATTCCAGCCCAAGAGCTCTTTCGCCTTTGTGGGGTCGCCCAGCAATTGTTCCACCTCCGAAGGGCGGAAATATTTCGGGTCCACTTCAACCAATGCCCTTCCCGTAGCTTTGTCGATGCCTTTCTCGTCGCACCCCTCGCCTTTCCATTCCAGTTCGATGCCTACCTCGTGGAATGCCAACGTCGCAAATTCGCGCACCGAATGGTATTCACCGGTAGCGATAACAAAATCTTCCGGCTTTTCCTGCTGCAAAATCAGCCACATACATTCCACATAATCTTTGGCATACCCCCAGTCTCGTTTCGCATCCAGATTTCCCAAGTAAAGTTTATCTTGGAAGCCCTGAGCGATACGGGCAGCAGCCAAGGTTATCTTCCGGGTAACGAAAGTTTCACCCCGACGTTCACTTTCATGGTTGAATAATATCCCATTGACAGCGAACATTCCGTAACTTTCCCGATAGTTCTTTGTAATCCAGAATCCATATTGTTTCGCCACGCCATACGGAGAACGCGGATAAAAAGGAGTAGTCTCTTTTTGAGGAATCTCTTGCACCAAACCAAATAATTCAGAGGTTGAAGCCTGGTATATCTTGGTTTTCTTTTCCATGCCCAATATCCGGACAGCTTCCAACAGCCGCAATGTTCCAACGGCATCCGTCTCCGCCGTATATTCCGGCACATCAAAGCTTACCTTTACATGGCTTTGGGCAGCCAGATTATAAATTTCGTCAGGACGGACCTGCTGAATTATACGAAGTAACGAACTGGAGTCGGTCATATCCCCCCAATGAAGGTTCACCAACCGCTGTTTTTTCATGTCACGAACCCATTCGTCCAAATAGAGATGCTCAATCCTCCCCGTATTAAATGAAGAAGAACGGCGCATTATCCCGTGTACTTCGTATCCTTTCTCAATTAAAAATTCTGCCAAGAAAGAGCCGTCTTGTCCTGTTATTCCGGTTATCAATGCTATTTTTTGCATAGTTTCTGTAATTTAATCACAAATATAGACATAAAAACGGAAAATAAGAGCAGTAAAACAAGATGTTCTGCCTATAACCAGCAAATTATCCGAAATATCCAATCTCATTTTTTCAAACAAGGATTCCAATCGAGCGCAAAGGCAGCAGTTTTTTTAATCCAACACCGTTTATTACATAAATTCTGTATTTTTGCGCATGGATAAATGATTTTAATATGAACCCAATTAAACTTAAACATTCCTCACATCTCCTTACTTATGCTATTAATGCTATAGGGGAACTTATTCATGTTGACGATGTCCCAACAGGGAATAAATGTGACTGTTTCTGTCCTGCTTGCAAAGAGCCTTTGATAGCTAAAAATCAAGGTACAAAACGCATGCACCATTTTTCACACCAATCAGGAACGGAATGTGATCACGCAATTGAATCAATGCTCCACATCCTCGCAAAAGAAAAGATACGTGAAGCATTCTTGTCAAAATCTGAATTTTGGATAAAATTTAAGCATAAATCATACTGCTCTCACTTTGAAGATTGTAAATTTATTAGATATAGTGAATGTTGTAAAAGTGAAGAACGACCAATTAACATAAAGGAATATTATTATGATTCCTGTGAACAAGAAATGCCATACAATAATATAAATCGTCGTTCAGATTTGAAAATATATTCTTCAATAAAACCTAATAGACCTCCTATTTATTTGGAATTCTTTGTAACCCATGCAAGTGAATTACAAAAACTACATAGTGGCAATAAGATTATAGAAATATCTATCGCTTCTGAAGAAGATATTCTACAATTAATCGAGAACGGTATTATTGAATCTGATAACAACTATGACAACAAAAATAAAAATTCCGGAAACAACTCCCCAAAAATTAGTTTTTATGGATTCAAAAAAGAAGACTTCAAAAATAACAACATTAGTAACATGATAGTATTTAACAGATATATTTTATATGAATCTGGAAAGATATACTTTAACGAAGAGGAATGTAATTGCAAAAAATTAGCAAAATCTGAACCTTCGTCTTTACTTGAAATCTGTATTCATACCCTTGATTCATTCGATTTATATGAAAATATTAAATATATCTTTTTTCAAAAGTTTCAGATACCCAATTGTTCATTATGTCAAAATTATGTTGACAGTTATAATGGTATAGAGAAAATCTGTCGCTTATACAAGCGTTTACAAATACCACGGCATGTAACTTTTGACACGTCTCGCGCAAAATCATGTCATTCCTTTTCAATAAACCACGAAGAAATGCAATATGTGTTGAAAAACGGATTAAATGAAGAGAAATTTTTTTACAATATTTTTGATCGTTAAAAGACTTTCAAATACACAACTGTTTCCCTTCTTTATTCCCTAAAAGCGAGTAATATAAACCGTTATTTTATCTAACTGACAAAGACTTTCAGGAAACGAACTTTCTTCATTGCATACGTAAGAACAGCACTGATAACAAACGTAGTAACAGCCATCAACAGAATCCGAACGACATAGGGAATATCAGCTTCCAAATCAAACAAATCATAAGAAACCACCATGAATACGAAATGGCACAAATAGATTCCGAATGTCAAAGATGCCAAGGCTGACAGCCATCTCCGACTCCGGATTTGCAATTTCTGGACGATAACAAAAAAGGCGAACGTCATCATGAAAACATTAATCCCAGCGAAATACCAAACAATCTCAAGATAGGCGTAGTTCCCGGGAAATTTAGCCTGAGTTAATACATAGCCGACTGACGTTATCAAATATCCGACAACAAACATGGGAACCGTAATGAAAAGCATCTTCTTCCAACTCCATTGCAACGGGTACTTCATCAGATAATGGGCAAGAACGAGATAACCGACAAAACCGGAAAAATAGTAAAACATTCCGTAGTCGTTCCAATCGCATACACCCCAAATACCGAAATTCCCATAATTGCCGGCATAGCCCAGCAAAGGAGCTGCCATTTCAATATAAGGAATCAGCAATGCCGCACCCCAGACTAGCAGGAACAGCTGCATATCCTTTTTCGAAGCCTGCTGCATCCACACACTGACAATCGGCATCACCAGGTACAGACCTATCAGCATATACAAATACCAAAGCGGCGTTGTATCATAATTGAAATTGAAGAGGAACGTAAAAAACTTGGTCAACGTTGCTTGCAACGTATGTTCGGAAGCGATTGCCGGGTTAGCCGTACCCGGATTGACATACGTCAGATAGATAAAGAAAAGCAACGGCAAGGCAATCGACCAGAAAATCAAAGGAGGTATTATTCGCCCAATCCTTTTCTTATAGAAGCTGGAAAGGGTATCGTTTACCGGAAACAACAGAACGCCTGTCATCATGACAAACAAGGGAACACACGGACGAACCAGGCTGCCACAGAACACTCCCGTTAAAAACGATTCCCTGTCTGCATCAAATTGTGCGACAAACGGATCGCAACAATGAGAGAATACTACTAAAAAACAAGCGATAACCCGCAACAAATCAATCCAACCAATGTTTTCCCTGACTTTCTTTTCCATGTTCTTTCCAATTATTTTTATGATTAGTTTCCTGCTGTACCCGACACAGCTTTTTCATTTATTATCTCTTTTAAGGCAACCACTTTTCCCCGTTCCGAAACATACCGGTACAACTCCCTGTAAAAACGGTGTCGTACCAACGTAGAAGAATCACCCAAAATCACCAGTTTCATCCGCGCACGCGTCATGGCGACATTCATTCTCCGCAAATCGTTCAAAAAGCCGATGTGCCCCTCTTCGTTTGCCCGGACAAGGCTTATCAGGATAACATCCCGTTCCTGACCTTGGAAGCCATCGACCGTATGAACAGATACCAACCTCCGGAACGGTTTCAAGAAAGCATTTTTCCTGACAAGGCTGCGGATATATTGAACTTGCACCTTATACGGCGAAATCAATCCGAAATCGATATTCTCCTCCAAGATGCGCTCTTTCCCTACATTTTCTATATATACCTGCAACTGCAAAACCAACAACTCGGCCTCCCTACGGTTGATCCGGCTCATCGTATCTCCCCGCACCTCCTCCGAACAGTCGAAACCGTCAGTATCAAGCCAAACCAACGGAGTATCCCAATCCAAGATATTCCGGTAAGAGACCTCTGGAGCTGCGACCAATTCGTTATTATAAAACCAGCGGGAAGAGAAGCCCATGATATCCCGGTGCATCCGGTATTGTATCTTTAAAACAGAGACAACATCAGGATTTGTCTGCACAATCCTTTCCATCAACGTATATCCCAATCCGCCGCGCAAAGCTTCAGGAGACTTGACAGTAGGCGGCAACTGCTGATGGTCGCCTGCAAAAACAACGCGCTCCGCTTTCCGGATAGCTATCCAGCAGGCAGCTTCCAACGCTTGTGCTGCCTCATCTATAAAAAGCGTCGAGAACTGATGATTCGTCATCAGCCTGTTTGCGGAGCCAACCAATGTACAAGAGACCACCCGCGCTTCCGAAAAAAGCGCCGAATCTATTTTCAATACCAGCTCGGTCTCCCGCAATTTCAGTTTAGACAAACGGTTCCGCAATGTATCCTTTCGCGACTGCCCATTACCCCTCAAAGCAGCATGTATCTCCCGGATTGCCTTCCGTATTCCCCACAATTCGGGATAATCCGGATGTGATTCAAAACGACGTTCATAAGTAAACGACAACATCTTATCGTTCACTCTCGTCGGATTCCCGATACGCAACACAGGAATTCCCCGGTCAAGCAATTTTTCCGAAATCCAATCGACCGCCGTATTGCTTTGGGCACAAACCAACACTTGGTTTTCCCGGTGGAGCGTTTCATAGATTGCTTCCACCAATGTTGTTGTCTTGCCCGTACCTGGAGGTCCGTGAACTACAGCAACATCTTTCGCAGCAAGCACCTTGTTCACAGCTTCTTCCTGTGAAGGGTTCAGCCACGGAAAACGTACAGGAAAAAGCTTCAACGTCTGGGCTGGTACACCATAGAAAACAGCTCGCAGATAAGCAAGGCGATTCCCTTTAGCCTGCATCACCTCCTGCAACGCTGCAAACATCGTCTGGTACGAAGTCTCATCAAAATAGAGTTGTATTCCTAAATCCGGACGCCCCATAAGCTCTGTCAAAGCAGCCGATGAAGGAAGAGAAACAACCATCCGGTTCTCTTCCGCATAACTCACAACCGACGTAAAATTGAAATAACGCAATCTTCCTCCGGAGTCAGAAACAAAGAAACGGACCGGACGACCATATTCAAAGTTATGTTCCACATCCTGATCCTCTTTTCGTCCTACTTCAACAACCAGTTGGTTCAAAGAGTTATAATAACTCCTGCTTAACGAAACAGGATACCAGCACACTCCCTGTCGAATTTTCTTTACAATTCCGACCTGCTCGGTCTGTGCCTGATAAGTTTCCTTTTCGGCTTCATATTCAGTTCGAAGCAAATCATACTGTCTCTGCAACTGCTGTACCGCTGGAATATATCTATTTTGCATAGCTGCAAATGTACAAAAAAGTAAAATAAACAGATAGCAGAACCGCAAATTTGGGCAAAACATAGCGAACAGATCCGAACAACATCCATTACGTTCTGTTTATCTTTTCTATGAAAACCTATACAGAGCTAAATGAAACAAACGGAACCGGAATAACTTGACGGAATATGTTTGCCCAACCATGCGTATTTACTCATAAAAAAACGAAACATACGCTTTTTATATTACCTTTGTCGAATCAGATATTCACCGAAAATAAAAAATGAAATTTGAATTATCTTCACCATATACGCCAACCGGAGACCAGCCTGAAGCTATCGCTGCGTTATCAGAAGGATTAAAGAACGGAATACCTTTTCAGACCCTGCTGGGCGTAACAGGTTCCGGCAAAACATTTACAATTGCCAACGTTATCGAAAGAGTACAGAAACCGACATTGGTCCTCAGCCACAACAAGACTCTTGCCGCCCAACTGTACAGCGAGTTTAAGACGTTTTTCCCAAACAACGCTGTGGAATATTTCGTTTCCTACTACGATTACTACCAGCCGGAAGCCTATTTGCCGTCCACGGATACGTATATAGAAAAAGATTTGGCTATCAATGAAGAAATAGACAAACTCCGGTTGCGCGCTACAGCTTCACTATTGTCAGGACGGAAAGATGTAATCGTTGTCTCATCGGTGTCGTGCCTGTACGGTATGGCAGACCCGACAGCCTTTGCCGAGAAAGTCATCCACATGGAACAAGGCATGCGAATTGATCGGGATGAACTTTTACGAAAGTTCGTAGGAGCCATGTATGTAAACAACAAATTGGATTTCAACAGCGGCTGTTTCCGTGTAAATGGAGATACAGTCGACATATTCCCTGCGATAGAGACGTTCGATGGTGTAGCTTACCGGATTGAGTTCTGGGGAGACGAAATAGACAGGATTTCATCGTTCGACCCTCACTCCGGTCAAGAAATTGATGAACAAAGCGAGCTGAACATCTATCCGACGAATCTGTTCGTTACGACCCAGGAACGTATCAATCAAGCTATCGGACAAATTGATGTGGATTTAGGGAAGCAGGTAGAATATTTCAAGGAGATAGGCAAACCATTCGAAGCAAAAAGGCTTTATGAACGGGTTACGTTCGACTTGGAAATGATTCGGGAGTTGGGGCATTGCGCCGGCATTGAAAACTATTCCCGTTATTTCGACGGGAGACAAGCCGGAGAACGGCCATTCTGCCTGCTGGACTATTTTCCGAAAGACTTTTTATTGGTAGTCGATGAAAGCCATGTTACCATTCCGCAAATCCGGGCAATGTACGGAGGTGATGCAGCAAGAAAAAAGAACCTGGTAGAATACGGGTTCCGGTTGCCTGCCGCAATGGACAACCGTCCGCTGACATTCGAGGAGTTCGAGTCTCTTACTCCACAGGCTATCTACGTAAGTGCTACTCCGGCAGAATATGAACTGATAAAGAGCGAAGGTATTGTTGTAGACCAGGTAATTCGCCCGACCGGGTTGCTTGACCCAATCATCGAAGTGCGCCCATCGCTGAATCAGGTAGACGACCTGATGGAAGAAATATCCCAAAGAGCAGCCGTAGACGAACGTGTGCTTGTTACGACACTGACCAAACGCATGGCAGAAGAACTGACAGCGTATCTCAGCCGGATGGGTATCCGCTGCAATTACATCCATAGCGACATAGACACGTTAGAACGCATACAAATCATGGATGATTTGCGGAAAGGACTATACGACGTACTGATTGGGGTTAACCTGTTGAGAGAAGGATTAGACCTACCTGAAGTCTCTTTGGTTGCCATCCTGGATGCCGACAAGGAGGGGTTCCTACGCTCGCACCGCTCGCTGACCCAAACGGCAGGGCGCGCAGCCCGGAACGTGAACGGAAAAGTTATTTTCTATGCCGACAAGATAACTGAAAGCATGAAGCTCACTATCGATGAAACCAACCGTCGTAGAGCTAAGCAGCTTGCATACAATGAAAAGCATGGAATAACGCCAAAGCAGGTTATCAAAAACAGTGTTTCATTGGTTGCAGAGAAACAACAGTCCGCTCCGGAACAGAATGCTTATGTCGAACCGATCGCAAACGTATTGGCAGATCCGGTTATCCAATACATGACCAAAGAACAATTGGCAAAATCGATAGAAAGGACAAAAAAACTAATGATGGATGCGGCAAAGAAACTGGAATTTATCGAAGCTGCACAATACCGCGATGAATTGGTTCGCCTGCAAAATTTATTGGACGAAAAAAAATAATACCTCACATAATATCCGATATGAGAAATTTCAAAAAACTTATTCCGGCTTTTCTCTTTTTGTTGCTCACTCATTTCCAAAGCACAGCCCAGTCTCAAACCGATTATTCTGCTGCGGATTTAAAAGTATTCAACGATTATCTATCCTTGATCGAAAGGAAAAAAGAACTGCCTACCAATGAACTGATTGTCCTTTCCGGGAAATTCTTTTTGGGAACACCGTATGTTGCACATACCTTGGAGAAAGAGCCGGAACAGCTGACTGTCAATTTAACGGAACTGGACTGTATGACTTTTGTAGAAACCGTACTGGCTTTGGTAAGAACAGTAAAACAGGGAGAACCTACCTTTGAAAAGTTTTGCCAAAACCTGCAGACAGCCCGCTACCGGGAAAAGAAGATTACGGATTACACAGACCGTCTGCATTACACAAGCGACTGGATATATACGAATGAACAACGCGGCATCGTGAAAGACAAGACGAAAGCGATTGGAGGGAAACCCTGGAAGCTGGAACTTTCTTTCATGTCTACTCATCCGGACAGTTATAAACAATTGAAAAACAACCCTGGCTTCATTGACAAGATTGCACGCATCGAAAAAGAAATATCCGCACGGGAACATTACTATATCCCGAAAGAAGAAATCTGGAAATACGAAAAGAATATTCGAAACGGCGATGTTGTAGGATTCGTCACCTCCGTAAAGGGATTGGATATTGCCCATGTCGGTTTCATCGTATGGGATGAAAACGGGAAAATGACGTTTATGCACGCATCCTCCATCCAACATGAAGTAATCATCAACCCGGAACCATTGCAAGATTATATCAACAAAGTCAAAAGCAATACCGGAATCGTCATTTTCCGGTTATGCGAATAAAAAAGAGCTAAAGAAAAGGCGCAATCCATTACAGGAATGCGCCTTTTCTTCTCTGTTTGCAGATTACTATATTTTGATGGCGTATGTTCCTGGATGATACTCTTTCAGACCGCCTTTACGGTCTGGTATCAAGGCTTTCGTGCCTTCCGGTACGGTGAAACGCACCGACAACCGTTTTCCTGTACGTTTTATATGCACCTCTATCTTTCCGTAATGCGTATCGATACAAGCTTCCGCTTCCGTCAGATCGCCCAACTGTGGTGTGACACTGAAAGTACGGAATCCCGGAGACAAGGGTGTTATGCCACAAACCTTCTGGCTCAAAAGCGTCAACGGTCCTCCGCTCCATGCATGGTTAATGGTTCCACCACCAAAACCGCCAGGACCAATGTCCCAACCTTCAAACAGTGTAGTATAAGGATACGACATCATCTTCTGATAGCGTTCCCGCATACGTTGCAAAGCAAATTCGGATTCACCCATCCGGAACAGGGCTTCAAGCACATATTTCTCCATATAAGGGCTGGCATGATACTCTCTTTTCATAACCGCTGCTATTGTTGGATATTTATCTTCCGAAGCTAAACCGGACAAGACGGCCATCGCCTGCGAACGATCATCGGTCTCCCCTTGATAGTTCGGGTCTCGATACCCTTTGCCTGTCCAAAAACGGCGGTCAAACGCCAACTCTATCTTTTGCATCATTCCTGTTATCTCCTCTACATCATCGGTCTTGCCCAATTGTAAGGCAAATTCACGCTCCGCTTTCAATGCCAAGTAATACCAACAAGACGTGAGCACTTCCATATCCGTATGCTCACCCCAGTCGCCCCAGCTCCATGCACCCATCCGGAAGACGGGCAACCCGTCAGCATCCGTCTCCCATACATCATGCAGGTAACGATGCACTCCATCGTAGATAACCGGAACAAACGTGCTGTCGCCGCTATAAAAATATTGCGTGTAAAAACCGTACCAACCAACAGAAGCCAGCATCTGAAGCGGAAGTTCCTTATCCCAATTACCAGCCGGACACGGAGCAAACAGGATGCCATCGTTCTTTTGCCAGCCTATCAACTCCAGGATGCCTTTCCGAGCCAGCAACTGACCGGAAGGCGACAGTGCATAAAAAGCTTCGCCCAACTCGTTCACTTCATCACCCCACCACTGAGCACGCTCCCGATCCGGACAATCCATATAACTGTCACGCATCGTTATATATAACGTCCGGGCAGAACGTTTCCACAATTCATTCAGAAATTCATCGTTGCAATGGAAAGCGCCGGTAAATTCTGCATCGTAACCGGTTTCCCGATACTTCACATCCAAAAGCTTCGCGCTTCCCGAAACGCGATAAACGACCTCATGCCCGTTCATCCATCCCAAACTTTCATATTCCTGAATTCCGTCACGGGTAATATACTCCGCCCGGACGTTCTCAGTACCTCCTCCCAAATAGTTGTCGGTCTGTATGAAAATCGTATCTCCCGCCTTGGCTTCCACTTTCAGATACGGAGTAACTTGCGCATTATACGGCAACTTACAACGAAGCTCGTTCCCTGAAACCTCCTTTGTGACGTAATCGGTCAGCCCATAATCTTTCCACATCGGAATCGGACGTTTCACCAATTTCCCAAAAGGTAACTCTCCAGCGGAAGCAATTACTTCAGCCGGAGTTGTCACCAACTTATTGCCCGGCATATTCCACCCGACCAGCTCCTTACGTGCATCAAAACGGATATTGCTCTCCGGCAAACGATAATTCGGATGCGGTACATCCGTATCCTGATATGCTTCATAAAGCTGGCATTTCCATGACCGGTCTGATATTATTGCAATATCCCCGCTTTTTGCTTCAAAGAGCAATCCGGCTTTTCCGCTATTATTATGGCTGAACCCATCCTTGCCGAAATGCCATAGCAGTACAGCAATCATGTTTTCGCCCGATTTCAAATATGGAGCAATGTCTACTTCGTCATAATAACAGGCTTGCCGTTCCGGACCACGTTTCAAGCCACCTTCAAAAACGACCAATTTGCCGTTTATCCACATCCAATACTTGGAATCCGCAGCAATGCGGGCAACCAATGATGAAGGTATAGAAAAAATCTCCACGGTCTTGTTATATACCAGCCAAGTATTGGAACGGCTTTGGCAACGTTCCGTATTAATCCATTGGGCAGCGGTAAACGCATCACTTGCCCATATACCGTTCGTACCCAAGCATGCGAAAAAGAAGCACAAAAGAAAACGAAGCTTCATGACTATTCCTCTTTATAATTAAACGTATGCGTACCGGAGCCTATTTTCTTTATTTTCTTACCGGTATGTATTTCCGCCGAACATCCGGTAGGAATCGTTACGGTCAGCACAATACCATCCTCCGTTCTTCTCCATTCGCTGACAATTTTACCTTTTACCGAACGATATTCGCCTTTCGCCCATTCCAAATCTTTCACGAAATGAGGCGTAATCAGCACGTTGGAGAATCCGGGGTTGGCAGTATCGTAATTAATTCCGGCAATCTGGTTCATCATCCACGCCACTATATCGCCCAAAAACACATGATTTAACGAAGCGTCCGCGTTCGTTTCGCTCAACTTCCAGGTTTCCGGCAATGTAGTCGATTTCTTTTTCTCTATCCAATACCCCCACGAAGGCAATTCTGTTTTCGTTGCCATCTTCATGGCATCTTCCACGTAACCATATTTCGTAAGCATCCGCAATACCGTCTTGCTTCCCAACAGACCAAAATCAAGGAAGTGGTCATTATCTGCAACAACTTTTCTCAAATTATCAGCAACCAACTGCTCTTTCTCTGCCGGGACAAGGCCCAAATAGAGGGCAACAGCCAAAGCGCTCTGCGTTCCTTCTGCGTAAATACCTTTTTCTGCATCAAAAAATTTCTTATTAATCAAGCCTTTCAGCTCCTCTGCCTTTTCTTTATATGGAGTGCTGTCCTTACCCAACAACTCAGCAAAACGGGACATCAACAAGTTATCCCAATAGTAATATGCCGTCGAAGTATATTCATTGTTTGTTGTAGACTTCCAATAAACCCAGTCTCCCAATCCGAAAGTCAAATAGCCGCCATCTTTCTCTTTCGTCTTCAGATACGAAAGATAGCGTTCCATCGTTGGATACATTTTTTCAATTGACGACTTGTCCCCGTAATAATCATACAACGCATTCGGAATGATAAACAGGGCAGCATCCCAAACCGGTCCGGGCCATTCACCATATCCACAACCACTCGAAGGAATGATTCCGGAAATATCCCCGGCTTCCCGTTGGTTGTCTATATAATCATCCAGCCATTTTTCATAAAACAGAATTCCGTCGAAGCCCAGCAATGCCAAATCCATCGCGACATGGGCATCGGCAGTCCAACCATTCTTTTCCCGTTGCGGACAATCGGTCGGTATACTGTGCAGATTCGCGCAATACGTACGCATTGTCGCTTCCCAAAGGTTGTTAAACATAGGGAGGGAACACATAAACGTACCTGTCGATTCCACATTCGTATGTACGGACAAAGCCGTCAGGCTCTCCTCCGTCAGCTCTATCGGTTGGGAACTCTCCACCTCCACAAACTGGAAGCCGTGATAAGTAAATGAAGGAACAAACACCTCTTCCCCGTCCCCTTTCAATATATATACATCCGTCTGGAAATGTTCATAAGGCTTTTCAGGATGGTAATACACACTGATATTCCCTTGGTTCAAACGGCCATCATCCGTCAGCAGCTCACCATAACGGAGAGAAACTTCCGTACCCTTCTGACCTGACACTTTCAAACGGCAAAAACCAGCCATATTAACCGGGAATGTATATACATACAATTTATCATTGAACTTTTTCATTGCGGAAGGAGCATATTCCGCCGTAATCTGTATAGGTGGTGTCTGCTGGAAACTCAGCAACGGAGCCGGAGCATCCACCAGTTTTACGGATGTCCAACCTGAATCATCGAATTGTATGTCACTATTCCATCCCGTCTTTTCCAATCGGGCGTCATACATATCCCCGCTATACAAATTATTATAGGTATAAGCTCCTGTATTGGTTATCCACGAATCATCGGTCGGAATAATATCTGTGGTACCATCTTCATATGTAACCCGAAGCTCCGCCATAAAAGAGGGACGGTTCCGCCATCGTGCTGTCTCAAAATTCCAGACCGCCTTAGACTGGTTATTATACCATCCGTTTCCAAGCACAACACCTATCACATTCTCCCCTTGACGCAACAGATCGGAAACATCATGTTCCACATACAGGATACGTTTGTCGAAATGGGTATATCCCGGATCAAGATAATTCTTTCCAACCCGCTTACCGTTAATCATAGCTTCATGATAACCGGCTGAAGCGATAAACAGACGGGCTTTCTCTATGCTTTTCCCCAATGAAAACATTTTACGGAACATGGGCGCCGGTTCAAATTCCTTATCATGATTGTCGGTAATCCATTTTGCAATCCATCCCTCCTCGTTCTCGATTTTTCCCGTTTCAAAAACAGCGATTTCAGAAGTCTGCGTTTGCGCTCCCCGTTTATCTTTCACTGCAACATTCCAATAATACCGTGTATAGGAAGACAATTTCGTATTTTCCGTATAAGGCTGCAAGGAAGCCGAATCCGTTCCTATCCTTATTTCATACGTTTCCGGTCTGAAACTTTCACTCTTTCCGGCATACTCCCAAGTAAACCGGGGATGATTCGTAGATATACCTATCGGATTCACGGCATACTCTGTCCTAAGATTAACAGGCACAATCGATTCCGTAGAGCTTGTACATCCGAACTGTAACCCTAACGATGCCACCAATAATAAACATACTTGCGCTTTCATATCATAATCAACTTTTAAATTCTATTCAGAGAAAGACGGCTTGTACAAATAGTTAAACCGCCCCAACGGAGCGACATCGCCATTCAGATAGAAATCCATAATATCGCCCTCTTCCTGCATGTTATCCGACCATTTGAATTCAAATACTTTCTCTTTCAGGTTTCCCAACAAACGGCAGGGAATACGCAGTTCCATTTTGTTACCTACTACCGAATAATCGATTTCGCCGATCGGTTCCCAATTCCAACCGCTTTTGGAACGTTCCAAACAGGCTTTACCTTTTTGGGGAGAAACCCGGTTGACGATATAGTCATATCCCTCCCATCCTGTCTCTTTATTCCTGTCGATGTCGATCAACAAACGCATCCAAGCATTGTCATTCTCCGAAGTTATCGGTTCCGAGGTTTCCACGTAAAAATAAACATTCTTTTTATCGGAAGTTACTTTTGCTTTCACAAAATCATTCCTTCCTGTCGTATTCCGGTAATATAAGTCTGCAAATCCTTTGCTCTCCCGATGAAGCGTATTCCCTTTATACGAGTTATAATCAGGAAGCACGTTCTCCCAGTCGTCAAATGCACCGTCTATTTTCATGTGTTTGCCCGGGCTATATTCCGGTTCTCCCGGCATTCCCTTAAAACGACGTATATTATTTACCATTTGATAATAATAGTTATCACCATGCCTGCCTTTCATAGGTTCCACATCCCGGCTCTTCTCTTGGCTAAATTGGTCTGGGAAAGCGTTCTTCTGTTGCTGCCACACCTCATAACGTCCGGCAATCCACTCATTCCATCCCGTAATAAAGATAAATTCCGGATCCATTTCAATTGCCCGATCCCACTGTTCTTGAAAATTATAGCCCCAATTCACAGCATCGTCCCTTTTTTCTATCGGTTGATGCGTATAGCTGCGCCCGAACGTATTCGGTGCATTCATGGCGGTCAAGCCTCTCTCGGCAGACCAGTTCTGTGCAACACCGACCGTCATCTGCTCGTATTTTCCCGATTGCTCATCGTATGCAAATCCGTGTTGCGGATAAATCTCCAGCCATCCCCAATGGTCGGGGCGTTCCGGACCTTTATTATAGACCGGCTGTCCCGGACGGAATGTAAAAAACTCACGGATTTCCCGATTTCTTGCCGTCCGTTCTTCATTTCCCGGAACATCTCCTAACATTTCCGGATAAGCCATAATCAAAGGTTTTCCCTTCCAATGAAACCATAAGTCCTTATACAAACCAGGCTTATACAAAGAATCGTAAATGTCGTTAATGGCGTCATAAGCGCCTGGTGTCGGTGCAAAAGCCAATATGAATGCTATTTGCGGCGTATTCACCCCATCTTCACGCGCTTCGGAAAAAACTTTACACAACTCCATATATGATTCTTTCCAAGTGAAAGAGCCATTCGTACAGTCGAAGATTATCACATCGACACCGGCATCTGCCAGCATCTCAGCCTGCTTCCGCAAAACCCAATGGTCCGTATCCCGATAATATCCCCATAGCGGTTCGTGCCAAAAATAGTAACCGGCATCTTTCGGCCATGCAGGATGATGGTAGTCGTTGATGGCTTCCGGATGTGCTTCCAGGATTTTCGAAACATCGTGAACCGATGCGCAATTGGAAAAATTGGTATGCCACGTCCAATAGAAGAGACCGACAAAACGATCTTTCCGTGCCTTTCCTGCCGAATCATAGGAAACAAGTTTCCGCCCGAGAGCATCGGTTGCCGGTAATCCATTACCAAAGTTATCGGACTCCTGGGAAAAAACTCCCCCGACAAAAAACAACCATGCAAAACATACCCACCAATATTTTCCTCTTCGTCTCATTCCGATACAACCAAATAGGTAAAACGTGCTCCGGGAGCTGTGTCTCCATTCACATACCAAAGCATGGGATCCATCTCGCCCTGAACAAAACAATTATCATTCCATTTAAACTCGAAATTAAGATTATCGGGGGACATTCCCAATGCTGCCAACGGAATGGAGAACATCATCTCATTATTTTCCATCGTGCAGCGGATCTTTGCCACCGTGTTCCAGGAATTGTCATATTTTTGAAGGAACTTTCCCCTGATAACCCGATAATCAAAACCGTTCCATCCGGTATCATGAGAACGGTCGGCATCAATATACAAAGCGACCCAATCGTCATCCTCTTCCGAAAGGATAATATTCCTTACCATTGATGCATAGAAATAAAGATTTTTACAATCGCGAGCCACTTTCATTTTATCGAAATCATTTCGTCCCGTATTATTGACATAATAATATTCAGCCGCTTGTGCGCCTCTTGCGTAACGCAATACTGCATCTCCCGTGTAATCAGCAAAAACAGGGGTAACGTCAGCCCAATCAGACAACGACTTAATCGTTTTCATAGCCCCTAACGGTTCGTTTTTCGCAACGCCTTTGTATCGTCTGACATTCCCTACCAGCTGCATGTAATAATGGTCATCCAGCCCCGCCGTGCGTGTAGGCTCTATGTCGCGGCTGTATTCAGGGCTTGCCTGGTCACAGAAATACGATTTTTCAGGATCGCCATCCGGGCTTTTCCAGCGACCGGCAATCCACTCGTTCCACCCTGTCACATATACAAACGGAGGACGTTCTTTCAATGCGACATTCCATTGTTCCTGGAAATTATATCCATATTTAATATCTGTTTCCGGATTTCCATGTGAACCATTCCGATAACTACGTCCCCAGTTGTTCGGATTCCCATAAAAAGCAGCACCGCCCATTCCTGCAACAGCATCCGGATGTTGGCAGACAGAGACATTGATGATTTCTTTCTCTCCCCGGCTATTCTCATAAACAGGCTGCGGACGGACAAATTCAATCCACGGCCAACCGTTTTCTTTCTTTTCAACCGTAGGCCACTGAGATTCCCGTATCGTAAAAAATGAAGCATAATTGCGTCCATTGGCTTCTGCCGAAACGCCTATAATCAATGGTTTTCCATCCAAATAAAACCAGCAATCCTCGTTTCTATAAGGTGCGCCCTCTTTATAAAAGGTATCATAAATCTCCTGCATGGCGTCTCCCGACATCGTATTCGTATAAAATACTATCTTCGGAGCCTTACGCCCTTGTTCCCGAATGGCATCGAGTGCTTTCTGCAACACACAGACCTGCGGAATATAAGTCAATCGGTTTGTCGCATCCAGCACTACCATATCAATACCGGCATCTGTCAGCAGTTGCATGTTCTTCAGATGAACCCAATAATCACAACCGTTGTAATAACCATAAATCGGTTCGCCCCAAAAATAGTAAGAACCGACACCTCCGCCCCAGTTTGCATTATCGAAATCATGTAAAACTTCAGGATGCTCTTTCACTATATCCGTCAAATTCCAATACTCCGGGGAGGTAGGTGAACCGGCATCCCCTTGCCAAAGAAAATAAAACATAGCCACATGAGCATTCTCCTGCGGATCCCCCACTTCCTTATTCAACGGAAGAATCCGTCCCAGCCCATCCGTTCCTGCCAATGTCTGCGCTGAAAGATTTGGTCTCCCCAAAAGGAGTCCAAGTCCCAACACACCGACGGACAAGTAATACCCCAGATTATCTATTATAGAAGACATACCATTTTTACAATTGCTTAATAACCCCTATCATTTATTCGCATACGGCAGCGTATAGATTTCCACCGGTCCCAACAAACCGGACGATTGCAACGGAGAATCGGCATTCCAAGGATTAATATTCGTCCAAGTCTGCCGCTGGTCCTCCGGAATACGAGCATCGCCGATAAGACGATTCATCCAATTGTTCACGACCGTTATTTCAATCGTATTCTCCCCTTCCCGGATACAATCGGAAATATTTACCCGATACGGGGACGTCCAAACACCACCGGCTTCTTTACCGTTTACTTTCACTTTGGCAAGAACCATGACTTTCCCCAAATCGAGATAGGTCTCACCTTCGGGAACTTTATCGACTGCCACTGTGGTGTTATAAGAGACCTCACCGGAGAAGAAACGGATGCTGTCATTCGATGATGTTGTCAAATCATACAGTTTTTCCATTATGACAGGAGATTCCGGACCCCGTTTTCCCTTCTCAAAAGAGACCGACCACGCGGTTTCCACCGTTACAAGTGAATTTTTCTGAGGATAATTAGGCGCATCTCCAATGAGGTTTCCAATCGGATTCCGGAAAATGATGAAAGCGCTTTCCAATGCCTGCAATTCCAACGGAACTTCCATGCTTCCCTCTTTTTCAGTAAACTCCGGCAACAAACGGACCTCTCCTGTTAACGGATTCCACAATTCCGGCTGCAAGCCGCTTATCCGGAAAGACGGTTTGATGTTTATCTTCTCGCCCGACTGATTGGAGACGAAATAGATTTCGCCCTCCTTCAGATGACGATGGATAAAAAGAACCGGCAATTTCTCCGATGCCTTATCCAATGCAAAATCCGGAGCTAAGTTCATATCCTTAAAAACATCTTCCAAAAAAGCTTTCTCCGAATAGATTTTACCCGAACCGCAAGAACGTACCTTCTCATTGGCATTACCCCACAATTTTACAGCCAACTCCCGCACCTCCTTGTCGGATTCCGGATAATTCGCCAAACTCGGAGACTGTTTCGGAGCCGGACCTACAACCGTCAGTCCGTCTTTTACAAACTCGTCCACTTTACGCAACACCTCCGGACGCATCGTCCTTTGTTTCGGAAGTACCAGCACTCTATACTCCATGCCGCTATCAAGAATCAGTTTTCCATCTTTAACCAATGCATGATTCAGCAATATTTCCGCGTTGATATAATCAAAAGAATAACCACGCGGCAGAACCGGGTCGCAAACACCGGTCATTTTAGGCGCATCCTCTCCGATAAAATAAGCGACATCCGCCACATAACGTCCCTGCTGAAGCATGAAGTTACACCGTTTCAGGTATTCGATAAACACATCCATCTGAAAAAACCAGGTATTGTTCCGATTAAACTCATTACCAAACCACGCATCCAATCCGGGCTGGCGGTCATCCGGTTGCTGTATATACAAATGCAACAGGGTACTGTTTATGCCCTCCGTAAAAAAGCGGTCGACACGTTGTTTCATCACATTCGGATAACGGCTGAAAACGGGACCGCCGCTCGTACATGACTCCGCCCAAATTTGGCGCTTCCCATAAATATGCCCACAAGATGACGCAGCCCTGTTTTCAATATCTCCCAAAGAGCCTTCACTCCAAAATTCTCCGGAAATCTGATCCGACTGCCCGCCGTACATCAAAAACTCTCCGGGGAATCCCCAATGTCCATAGTTCTCAAGCCAGGTCTGTAATCCATGTTTATGGCAAATCTCCCGTAAGCCGCCAACATAATCGTAAGCGACCCGGTCAGCAATCAAGCGTCTCAAATCCCACAAAAAACGGTCGGAAATATCTTTGCTGCCCACCACCGTACCGGAAAGCACCGGAATATAGGGGACAGGGTCGTATCCATATTTTTCTTTGAAGCAGTCAATCATGTCGTCCGTCCAATTCAAACCGCCGGTTTCATAACTGTCTTGTACTACAACCTTGAATGTTTTCCGGTCTTCTGCCGGAATCCGTTTCAATATCTCTCCTATATAACTGTCGAAATGGGATTGTACATGCGTTTTACTCATCTTGTCTATTTCCAATCCTGTAGCTTCGGGCACAGCCGGGGAATTTGTTACACCTGTCGTACGCATGGCTGTAAACAAAATCGTCCACTCCCCGTTAGGAACTTTCCAAGACAGTTTACCTGAAGCATCCGCCTTTTCCGTCAAGTCCAAGACCGTACCTGCATCAACAAGCATCTCTTGCGAAGAGACCTCCGGCTGCTTTTCCCACATATACTCATGCCACATGGGAAGAGGCGTTTGGAACATCTTAGCCAACGCCTTTTCCGGGAAGCGTTCCACCAACGGAATTTCAGACAAAGAGACTTCCATGTCTCCGGCTCCGGGAGCATCCAGCGTCAAACGGTACTCCGTACAATCAATCTCCGGAACAGCAATGACAACAGGGGCATAAGGGTCAAAGCCGACGTTCAACGCCGGATTACTACGGTCTATTTCAAACTTCCGAAGCTCTTTATATACATTCCCGACCTTGGCAGACAACACGGCAGTTGTCTTTATCGGATTATTGACTTTCAAAGAGAAACTACGGATAATATTCCGCTCTTTCACCGACAAATCAGTCGTTAAGACTTTTCCTTCTTCCTTTTTTATATTCCATACGTAATTTTCTCCGGCAACCGTTGGATATGCCAATATTTTTACCAGCTGCGCATCCGGACCAAAATCAGGAAAATCGAAAATCTGTTCCGCACCATTACCTGCAGCATTCACCTTCTGAGATGCCAAATAACGCATGGATTCTTCCGGTTTTACCCACGGACCGCCGGACTGGCTCCATCCCGGGCTGTTAAATATGCCAATTTCAATTTCCAAATCCGATGCGGTCTTCAATGCAGTATGGGTTATATCCCACCATTCCGGAGAGAAAAATTTGACATCTCCGTACGGGACACCGTCAACACCCATACTTCCTAAAAAAGCCCGGTTGATTCCAACCTGTTTCATCGCTTGCAAATCTTTCACGACTCCGTCTTTCGAAATATTATTGGAAATCCAATACCAATAAACAGCGGTCTGCACACTGTCCGGAATCTGTTTAAATCCATTTTCTATTTCAGAAAACGACGGTTCTTTATATCCAGACAAGCCATTACATGCCGGCAAAAACGGAATCAATGCCATTACAAGCAATTGTCTCAGTAATCTTTTTCGCATATTTCTCACAATTTTTCCAATTCAACATTAGCAATTTATTTCAATCCGTCAGGATTCTCACCTCTTCCGGTGCGTCAATGTCCGACTTCACTGAGCCATCAGGTTGTACTTTATGACTGATTTTTATATCTCCAAACGGAGTAGGGAATGTGCCTTCTACCCATTTCAATCCGCCTAAATTAGGTTTTATGCGTACCACCCGGCATCCGGGCTCTACAATTTGTACACCCAGTACATACTCGCTAAGCCAAGAAGTCGGTCCGGAAGCCCATCCATGACACAAACTATGCCGGAAGCCTTTATAACAATAGTCACCGTAAGCACCATGTATGTCGGTTTTCCCTTCAGGGACAAGTTCGTCTATCCGAGCGGCATTATCCAGCCACGTCATGTTGAAATCTTCCCAGAAAGATGTTGCTCCCATATCCAACATACCACCCCAATAACTCCGTATTATATCCAATGCCTCTTCATATTTCCCGGCAGCCGCCATCGCTTTCAACATATAATAGCCATAAAACGTAGAAAAGCCGTTCGCACCGTTTACCAACAGATATTTTTCATTGGCATCATCTGGCAACATCACACCCGACAGCGCCATCAGAGCCGCTGCCTGCTTCGAGCCCGGCGCATCAGGAGCCACCCCCGATTTCAATACTGGCTTCAATACCTTTTTCCCGGCTTTCAACAGACGCAAATAGGTTTTCTCACATTCATAAGCCAGTTCATTTTCGCCCAACACCGTACATAACTCGCTACCCGACTTCATAGCCATTATCATCAATGAGTGCAATCCGGCATCAATAGCCGTAGGATTTGCATTCGAGGGCCAATCCAAAAAACGAGTACCGTCCAAATGTTCCCTGCCCGACTTGTCGACCTTTGAAATCAGCAAACGCAGCAAACCGGTCAGATAACTCTGCTGTTCTTTCAAATAATCCAGATTCCCCTGATAATAATACCAATCGCGGTGAATCAATAACCACCAGATGGAATAAGAGCTGATTCCATTCATCCAATTAGGCAAAGCCGTCTCGTCCCGGATGAGATCCAGACTTTTCGGAACAACCTCGTTATAACCGAAAACCGAATTAACCGTCATCACCTCCGGATGCAAATCGCCAACCCATACCAGACGGTCGCGCTTGATCCCATCCCATAAATATTGCTGCATGTTCAAATGGACGGTGTACGCTCCCGTCATCCATATCTGGTTCAGCCGCTCATCATCTGAGCGAAAAGAGCCCCGGTATGGAATATCCCGGAATGTGAAAATTGCCCGGACTTCTTTCAACTGCAACTCTACATTTTCATCAAGCAAGTCAATCCTGACAAAACGAAAGCCCGAATTACCAAGCTCCGTCACTCCCAGCCAGGGCAACATGGTTTCAAAATCCCGCATCGCATGGTCGTTGGTCGCTCCATTTTTTCCGTCGACATCACACATTGCTTCACTGACCGATTCCCCGAAGCGAATCCGAACTTTTACAGGTTTATTGACAGGGCTCTGTCCGGTAATAATCTGAATGCCGCCCTGCAATTCCTTTCCGAAATCAAACAACAACGAAGCTTTCTGTCCGTTACTGCTTTTCAGCCGGCAAACATGGGAACTACCCAAAACCGACTGCCCGATTCCGCTTTTCAACAGTTGTTCTTCATTATCGACAATGCTTTTGTCTTCCGAGCTCTTCCACACTATTCGAGTCGGAGTTATATAAACACGCTTACGCTCATCCGTCTTTTGAATTTTTTGTTCAGCAACATTTTTCCAAACAGGTGGCAGTTGGCATTGGGCTGAAACGCTCATGCCCAATGCCAGAACCGCACCCGCCAACAAGGTTATTTTTTTCATGTCAGGCAAAATTTTTACAGTTCACAGTATTTATTTCGGAAGATGGAATGCCACCGACATCTCACGCATCTGTTCTTGCGTCATGCCATCCGGGATAAAGCCCATGTTTCGCGCGCTAATATAAATCTGAGCCGATTTCGACAAAACATCTATTTGGTCGAATGCTTCCATCACATCATTTCCTACGGCAAAGACGCCATGTTTTTCCCACAAGACTACGTCATAATCGCCCAACTCCCGGATTGTAGCTTCCGCAAGCGCCACCGAACTCGGCAATTGGTAAGGCACGATTCCCAATCCTCGTGGGCAGAACGCCTTCGTTTCCGGAATCATGCTCCACAAAAGGTTCGACAAGACATCTTTCTCCAAAAAAGGCTTATGATGCGACATCGCCACCAATTCTATCGGATGCGTATGAACCGAAGCCTTATAATTTGAACCAATCGACTTCAAATAATTATGCACGGAAAGATGCGACGGAAGCTCCGATGTTGGAAGAACCACTTCGTCTGCAATAATCTCGTAACTCGAACAATCATCCAATATACGAATCACCGAACCGTTCTCCATCGGCCGGCGCGCCAAATCGCGCATCCTCCGGTTTGTTCCTTTACAATAAAAATAACACCCTTTCAAAAGCGGCAATGTCACCTCCAACCGATACACAGGGCTAATCCCCGGCAACCGGCGGATATCATCATCTATCCAATCGGTGATATTGATTGTGATATTTCCGCCGTTCCGTTCCGCCCAACCTTTCTCCCAAAGATATCCGGCTACTTCGGCAACTTTTCCTATTTCCTGTGCAAGTCCTTTCCTATTTGTCAGAATCGATTCCATCTTTCAACTTTACATATTAAACAAATTCGGGAAAATCAGCGAGAAAATCAAAACGAGCAAGCCGAGAACAAGCACAACAACAGTTCCAGCCGACACTCCTTTCCACTCTTTCAACAAAATTCCCCAGACATTACTGAATACAACATTTAAAGACATCAATATGCACCAAGCAAAGGCGGCAATTACGGAATCCTTGACAAAGAAACTGGAACCTATCCCCAATCCGAAGAATTGGGAATACCAAAGGACTCCGGCCAATGCACAAAAAAGCACATTATTTACCCAAACAGCTTTATTGGTATAATCGCCAAATGTCTTATTCTTTACATTTTGATAAATACAATAGACAGCATTTGTAAGGAAACCGCCAATTGTAACCATCAAAGTCGCAGGCAAAGTCCTGAACAATGCAGCAGATTGCTCGGATGCCAATGGAGCACCGGATGAAAGCCCCAAAGCAAAGCAGGCGCTCATGACCCCTGCCAGCAACGCAACCAACAAACCTTTCGTCAATGCAAAATCCTTAATCGCCTCCTTCTGCTCCTCTTCCGTCATGTTTTTGGAACGCAGGCTCCCGGCATAACCGATAATGGCAATACCCGCCAAAGTAATACAAACGCCAGACAACAGAATCAAACCTTTCCCATGCAGCAAGTCGGTACCTGCAAGAATAGCAGGGAACAGTGTGCCGAATCCGGCACATGTTCCCAACGCTATGGATTGACCAAGAGCCACACCCAAATAACGCATGCTCAATCCGAATGTCAATCCGCCAACTCCCCACAAAATTCCATATCCCATCGCAGACAATGCGGCGGTCGTATCAGAAGAGAGGATAGTTATCAAACTTCCTCCTTCCGGAACAGCCAGCAATGCACCCAGCAGAGGGAAAACCAGCCAAGCGAAAATGCCCTGTGTCAGCCAAAAACTTTCCCAACTCCACTCCTTCACTTTTTTAATCGGGACATAGGAGCTGCTCTGTCCGAAACTGCCGACCGCTATAATCAACAATCCGATTAAGGTATTCATCGTTTGCTTGTTACTTCTTGTTCATACTTCAATATCTCCGGAATAAAATCCTCACCTACCGGAACGCCGCTCTGCAAACAATACATATCCCATACGGCATTCCAAGGCAAGCTCTTCAACTCTTCCTGCAGTGCCAAACGCTCAAAATAACGCCCTTCGCTCTCATACGCCAAAAGTTTTCCCGTCGGTTCCAACAACGCCTGCATAAAAGCTTTCAAGGTTGCACGGCATCCTATCACATAAGCGCCTATCCGGTTGATTGTCGCATCAAAATAATCCAGCCCGATATGGGAACGGTCCAATGCTTTGCAACGCACCAGCTCCCGCGACAAATCCAGCAAGTCATCGCTCAATATGACAACATGGTCGCTATCCCAACGGATCGGACGGCTGACATGCAACATAATTTCCGGAGTAAACAACAGCAACGAAGAAATCTTGTCGGCAATGCTCTCCGTCAGATGGAAATGCCCGGTATCCAGTGTGACAATCTTGCCTTTCTTCGCGCCATAGCCCAGATAGAAGTCATATGAGCCCACCGTGTAGCTTTCCAGTCCTATTCCGAACAATTTGGCTTCGATGCAATCTTTCATGTGCGCATATTCCGTTTCAAAGATTTCGTCGAGCGATTTTTCCAATAATGCGCGATATTTCAAACGGCTTGCCGGAATCTCCTTGCTCCCGTCGTGAATCCATATATTCAACATACAAGGGTCATTCTGGAACTTGCCCATTTCTTCGCTAATCCAACGGCAACGTTTGGTATGCTCTATCCAGAAATTACGTATCGAATCATCCGGATTCGCCAGTGTCAAGTCTCCGCTTTTCGGGTGAGAGAACGACGTACTGTTGAAATCCAGTTTCATACCGTTCTCTTTCGCCCATTCCATCCATGTCTGGAAATGGCAAGGCTCCACCTCATCCCTGTCCACTTTCTTTCCTTGGAAATCGCCATATATCTCATGAAGGCTCAAACGATGGCTTCCCGGAATATACGATTTTGCTTTCAATATGTCCGCACGAACCTCATCCATATTGCGTGCCCGTCCCGGATAATTGCCGGTGACCTGTATGCCTCCGGTCAGCGAACCGCCCTGGTTCTCAAAACCGGTAACATCATCCGTCTGCCAGCAATGGAGCGACAGGGATATTTTCTTTATCTCTTCCAATGCCTTGTTGACATCTACACCTAAGGCAGCATAACGCTCTGCCGCCACTTCAAAAGCCTTATTTACATTACTTTCTTTTACCATAACCGTATCTTATTCTATTTTAATCATCTCTTGTTAACTATCCAGCATCTATTCCCTGCCGGGCAAAAACGTCTCTGTCGGAAAAGCTTTGGCAATCAACTGGCGATATTCCCAGCGGTCGGAGAAAAGCCCGGCTGCCTTTGCCTGTACCATACAATTACCTATTGCCGTAGCTTCCGACGGTCCTGCTATGACCGGGACACCGAGTGCATCAGCGGTGAATTGGTTCAACAAACTGTTTTTCGAGCCGCCGCCTATCACATGCAGGCACTTTATAGGGAACGGAGCCATGTCCGACAACATGCCGAACACTTCGCGGTACCGGTTTGCCAAACTCCGGAAAATACAACGGATATATTCCGCATCCGAAGCAGGTGCAGGCTGGCCGCTCTCCTTGCAGTAGCCGGCTATCGCCTCCAACATACTCGGCGGATTGGCAAAACGCTTGTCATCCGGATTCACCAACGACGTAAACGCCGACGCGCTCTCCGCCATCTCCACAATTTGCGGATAGCTATAACTTTTCCCCTGTTTCTCCCACTCTTTCCGGCACTGCTCCAACAGCCACATGCCGGTAATGTTTTTCAGGAAGCGGGTCGTCCCCTCTACACCGCCCTCGTTGGTAAAGTTGTGTTTGAATGAATCTTCTGTAATAACAGGTATCTCCGACTCAATGCCCATAAGGCTCCACGTACCGCTGCTCAAATAGGCAAATTGGTTATCCTTCGCCGGTACAGCAGCCACCGCCGAAGCGGTATCATGCCCTGCCACGGCAATTACCGGAACTTTCCCCACTCCGGTATCACGGGCAATTGCATCAGACAAACTGCCGATTTGCGTCCCCGGCATGACGATTTGCCCGACAATCGACGGCTTGACATCCGCCGCCAAAAGCAGATCCATGTCAAAATCCTTCGTCCTCGGATTCAACAGTTGCGAAGTCGAAGCATCCGTGTACTCATACACCTGCTTCCCTGTCAACATATATGAAAGCAAATCCGGAATAAACAAAATTTTTTCCGCATGGAGCAACGGCTCAAACCGCTCCTTCTTTGCCTGATACAATTGATAAAGGCTATTGAAATCCATCACCTGTATGCCGGTACGGCGGTAAACTTCCTCTTTAGGCATCTTCCGGAAGAACACATCCGGAACCCCTTGCGTAAAAGGATCCCTGTATGCACGCGGCAAACCCAGCAATGAGCCATCTTTTCCTATATACCCGAAATCGACCCCCCAGGTGTCGATGCCAATCGAATCAATCCTGATTCCTTTCCGGGCACAGATTACAAGGCTCTCCTTCAAATGGGCATACAACGCATATATATCCCAATAATATTTCCCATGAAGCTCTAAAATGGAATTCGGGAAACGGTTTATTTCCTTCATCTCGATCGTGTTTTCCGCCACATAAGCTACGATTGCCCGTCCGCTTGTCGCACCGATATCGAATGCCAGAATATGAATATTTTTCATGATTTGGTCTTTTTCTTTTAAATACGGAACAAAAGTAACGGGATAAACATATATATTTGTTTCGATTTTGATTAAAAACCTATCAAATCTGACATGAAGGATTATGGCAAACCAGAAAAAGGACTTACTCAAATATCTGACCATTAATGAGCTGGACGAGAAATGGGGCATCGTCGTAACGACCGCCGGATACCAATTCATCCCGCCGCAAACGCCCTATCCGTTATCAGTCCATCCGGAGCATTACGCATTCAAGCCTCAGACCGGGCGAATCCTGAACGAATACCAGTTGGTTTACATCACAAAAGGAAACGGATACTTCTCCTCGCAATCCTGTCCCAAGAAACGGATTAAGGCAGGAACCATGATTCTGCTTTTCCCCGGCGAATGGCACAGCTACCATCCCGACATCGACACCGGATGGGACGAGTATTGGGTCGGTTTCCGGGGTCCCCATATCGACAAACGGGTGGAAAACGGATTCTTCTCCTGTAAAGAGCCGTTACACCATATCGGAATAAGTTCCGGTATCGTCAGCCTTTACGAAGAGATATTGCGCATCGCCGCGGAAGAGAAATTCGGCTACCAGCAAATGGCATCGAGCATCGTCCTGCACATACTCGGCTCCATGTATTATAAGGAGAAGAACAACTCCTTCACCGACCGGTATGTCATCGACAAAATCAACGAAGCCCGTATCCTTATGCGCGACTTTGAAAACATGAAAACCGCCGAGGAAATCGCACGGGAAATAGGCGTCGGCTACTCCTGGTTCCGCCGCGTATTCAAGGAGTACACCCGCGTATCCCCGGCACAATACCAGTTGCAGCTCCGGCTGCTTAGGGCAAAAGAGCTATTGACAAGCTCCAACATGAACATTTCTGAAATTGCCTATGCCTTGAAATTTGAAAACACCGGGCAATTCTCCACATTCTTCAAACACAAAGAAGGCATCACCCCCTCCGAATTTCGCGAGAGAAACCACTGAACATCTCAAAAAAATAGGCTATCTTTGCCGGCACAAAAGTATAGTTCATGGATAACATTCGTAATTTTTGTATTATCGCCCACATCGATCACGGCAAGAGCACATTGGCAGACCGCCTTTTAGAGTACACGAAAACCGTTGAAGCCCGCGACATGCAGGACCAGGTGCTCGATGATATGGATTTGGAGCGCGAACGAGGCATCACCATCAAGAGCCATGCCATCCAGATGAATTACAATTACAAAGGGAAAGATTACATACTCAACCTGATTGACACCCCGGGCCATGTGGACTTCTCTTACGAGGTCTCCCGTTCGATTGCCGCATGCGAGGGGGCATTGCTGATTGTCGACGCCGCGCAAGGCATACAGGCGCAAACCATCTCGAACCTTTATATGGCAATCGACAACAATCTTGAAATTATTCCCGTACTGAACAAGATAGACCTCCCGAGCGCAATGCCCGACGAGGTGGAAGACCAAATCGTAGAGCTGTTGGGGTGCGACCGCAGCGAAATCCTGCGCGCCAGCGGAAAAACCGGAGAAGGCGTGTACGACATACTAAATGCAATCATCGAGAAAGTGCCCGCACCCAAGGGAGACCCGGAAGCCCCCTTGCAGTGCCTTATCTTCGACTCCGTATTTAATTCGTTCCGGGGGATCATCGCCTACTTCAAAGTGGTGAACGGCTCCATCCGCAAAGGAGACCGCGTCAAGTTCATTGCCACAGGAAAAGAATACGATGCCGATGAAGTGGGCATCCTGCGGCTCACGATGGAACCGCGTCCGGAAATTAAAACAGGCGATGTAGGTTACATCATCTCCGGAATCAAGACATCGAAAGAGGTACGGGTGGGCGACACGATAACACATGTAGCCCGTCCGGCGGAAAAAGGCATCGAAGGCTTTGAAGAGGTCAAGCCGATGGTTTTCGCCGGCGTGTACCCCATCGAAACGGAAGACTTCGAAAACCTGAGAGCATCCTTGGAGAAACTCCAGCTCAACGACGCATCGCTCACGTTCCAGCCGGAAAGCTCCGCAGCGCTGGGATTCGGATTCCGTTGCGGCTTTTTAGGGCTGCTCCACATGGAAATCGTCCAGGAACGCTTGGACCGCGAATTTAACATGAACGTTATCACCACCGTTCCGAACGTCTCCTATAAAGTATATGACAAAAAAGGAAATTGCATCGAAGTGCATAACCCGAGCGGTCTCCCCGACCCGACACTGATCGACCACATAGAAGAGCCGTTCATACGGGCGTCCGTCATCACCAACACGACATACATCGGTCCCATCATGACCCTCTGTCTGGGGAAACGGGGCGTATTGGTGAAACAGAACTACATCTCCGGCGACCGCGTAGAAATCATCTACGACTTGCCTTTGGGCGAAATCGTCATCGACTTCTACGACAAGCTGAAAAGCATCTCGAAAGGGTATGCTTCATTCGATTACCACCTGCACGATTTCCGGCCGAGCAAGCTCGTCAAGCTGGACATATTGCTCAACGGTGAGCCTGTCGATGCGCTTTCCACCCTTACGCATATCGACAACAGCGTAACCTTCGGCCGCAGGATGTGTGAAAAGTTGAAGGAACTCATCCCGCGCCAACAGTTCGACATAGCCATACAGGCTGCCATCGGGGCAAAAATCATCGCCCGGGAGACCGTCAAGGCAGTGCGGAAAGATGTAACCGCCAAATGTTACGGAGGCGACATCTCCCGTAAGCGGAAATTGTTGGAAAAACAGAAAGAGGGGAAAAAGCGCATGAAGCAAATCGGAACCGTAGAAGTCCCTCAAAAAGCATTTTTGGCTGTTCTGAAATTAGACTGACAAAGAGAACGGAAACTTCACCCGCCGTTATTTATACTGGATGCGGGCAAAAGGCATTTGGTTAAATGCTTCCATTTATTAATTATTAATAATGTAAACAACCGATAGAAACGGGATATCATGTTTATCGTTCCGCAGAATCGGATGATTCTGCGGAACGATAAACGCGCAAACAAATCACAACTTACTGTTCCGTTGTGAAAAGGTTTTACGCAGACGGGAGAACGCCCGTTGCAACAGGTTTTGGAGCGACTGGTAAGTCAGTCCCATGATGTTCCCGATCTCTTCGTACGATAATCCTTTCACAAAGCGGTAATAAACCAATTCCTTCTGGCGGGAAGACAATACTGAAAACATACGTTTGACATACGCCTTTTCAAGCGCACTCTTTTCCTTATCCTCAAACTGTCTCTCCACCGAAAAATCACCCGCGAAGTCCAAACCTTCCAATCCGCTGAAATTTTCAGACATTTCCGCCTTTCTCAACAAATTCAAAATACGGTTACGGACCGACGAATACAAATACTGCCTTATACTTTTAACATGATGCAATTTGTCTCTGTCCTGATAAATCTTTACAAACACGTCATGGATTGCATCTTCCGCCAACGTCCGGTCTTTCGTAAAACACATGGCATAAGTGTACAATTCCTTAATGAACATATTGTAAATTACAGAGTATGCATCACTATCTCCGGAAAGAAAATTTTGCCATACTTTACTTTCCGTCAACATCTCCATACTTTTTTGTAAAATTCAACATTATTCCCCATGGTCTTTCTTTCCTTTAATTTTTATCATCGCAAACTTATAAAAAACCGCTCAAAAAAAAAAGAAAAAATAGCAATTCACAATAAAATTAACATTTCAAGGCGAAAGGGCTATTCATTTCTATTTTTATTTTTAAATTATTTCCAAAACAAATCCGCTGTTTTCGATAAAAATTAAAAACCCTGCCCCGACACAGCAACATAAAAAGCGAAAGATTCCCCGTAGAGATTCCGGAAAAACAAAAAAACGGCGAATGCCCAAACCGGTTTCAAATCTACGGGAGCACGACAAATACCGGCGAAAAACTTTTTTACAAAAACAAACGTTAAATTCTTAGGCTAAACGAGACAACATGCAAATACTATTTTAACACTATCAAAAAGCAGCGAATAACGCTTTCCGGACAATCCTCAAACGGCACGCTGCCCGAAATGGCGGGAATATCTGCAGAATCATGCAAAAACAACGGGCATAAATTCCTAATAATCTGCGCAATTTCCTAAGAAAACATTCCGGTTTTCCCACAAAAACCGCACAGCCGCAAAAAATCATACGGCAGGCACAATAATGGCAAAGGAAAAATATTCTTTTGCTTTTGGAAAAAAGTTTTAAATATGCGAGTATTTTTTTTACATTCATTTGTCTAATATTAAGAGAATGCTTTAAACAAAATGTTAAAAGACAACTATAAAACATATCAATTACTTGATTTTTTGAACGATGATTACTTTATCTCATCGCTCCTTTATCCGACAGCCGAGTCCGAACTATATTGGAAACAGCTGGTGGAAGCAAAAAAAATCAACGAAAAAGCATTCAACGAAGCAGTAGACTTTATCAAGCGCCTGAAAAAGGAGACACAGGAAATCACGGATATGCAAAACCTTATCCTCTGGGAGCGCATCCAACGCTCCATAACAACGGAGGGAAACAAAAAAAGAACAGAGAACAACAAACGAAATATAAACCACATTTAAAATTTTTTGCCTATGGGATAATAACAAAAAGAAAAAATTGAATAGCTGAGTATGAATATTTACTATTCTGCAATCGAAAAATTATTTAGAATTTCTAACCTACAAAAAGTATGAATATGGAACAAGACAATAAGCTTGTAAAACCATTAAAAAAAGTCTTGACGATAGCCTCACTCGGTATGATGACTGCTTTTGGGTTTAGTATCAGTGCGGAGGCGAACTCTGGGACAGCAATGTTGGCAAACAACAATTCAAACACGACGACAAAAGAGTCGTTGAGGAAAGCCGCAGCTCCCATCGGTCCGTTGATGGAGTACACGCAGCAGAAACAAAGCATGGTGCACGGTAAGGTAATGGATGCAAACAACCAGCCCCTGCCGGGAGCTACCCTTCTTGTCAAAGGAAGCACAAGGGGTGTTACCACCGATATCGACGGTTCGTTCGAGATCGAGGTAAGCCCCGAGGACGTTTTGATCGTCCAGTTCCTCGGTATGCAGGACCAGGAAGTGAAAGTGGGAAACCAAAAAACCATCGTGGTAATCCTGAAAGAACAGACCGACGAGTTGGACGAAGTGACGGTCGTTGCTTACGGTAAACAGAAGAAAGCGAGCGTCATCGGCGCCATCTCAACCATCACGGCCGATGAAGTTCAGGTACCGGTGGCAAAACTGAGTACCGCCCTTGCCGGACAGATGGCCGGTATCGTTTCCATCCAGCGCAATGCCGAACCGGGTTCCGGAGCCGACTTCTGGATCCGCGGTATCTCCACGTTCGGTGCGAACAACACCCCGTTGATTTTGGTGGACGGTATCGAACGAAGCTTGGACTTGGTAGACCCTGAAGATATCGCTTCATTGTCAATCTTGAAAGACGCAACGGCAACCGCCTTGTATGGTGTACGCGGTGCAAACGGTATCGTGTTAATCACCACCAAACGCGGTAAAGAGGCAAAACCATCCATCAACGCAAAAGTGGAATACGGTTTCATAACCCCTACACGGACACCGCAATTGGCAAGCGCATCGCAATGGATGGACTATTACAACGATATTACATTGGAAGGTAACGGAAACCTGGCTTACCAACCTAACCAATACGCGAAATACCTCAATGGCACAGATCCGGATTTGTACCCGAATGTGGACTGGTGGGACACCATCTTCAAAAACAGCTCCAACAACGTCCGCGCAAACATAAACGTATCGGGTGGTAGCCGTAACATCCGCTACTACATCGCCGGTTCGTTCTACAGCGAAAACGGTGTATTCAATCCGGCTGACAATCCGCAATACACACCGCAGGTAGGTTACAAGAAAGCGAACTTCCGTGCGAATGTGGATGTGGACATCACGAAGACCACCAAACTGGCGCTGTCGGTATCCAACCAGTATGAGACGAAAAACCGTCTGGGTGTTGCCGTTGAGTCCTATTACGACAACTTGATTTCAGTGCCTTCCGTAGCCGTGGTTCCTATCTTCAGCGACGGTAGTCTGTCACGCCCGCTCGTAGGTACAAACCCCTATTTGGAATTGAACCATACCGGTTATTCCGCCGACTTCTGGAACAACGCGCAATCCTTGATAAGTATCGACCAGGACTTCGGGTTCATCACCGAAGGATTGAAAGGTAACGTGAAATTCTCATACGATGCAAGGAACGAGCGTACTACCGATAAACGGAAATCGCCGAGTACATACCTTGCTTTGGGACGCGACAAAGAAGGGAACCTGATTTTAAACAAGAACAACGATGGTAACGATTACCTGAGCATAGCCCGTTCAAACAGGGGTTCGCAGGTATGGAACTTCGAAACATCGTTGACTTATGAACGCTTATTCAACGATGAACACCGTGTAAGCGGATTGTTCCTGTTCAACATGCGCGAATATACCGATAACTTCGCAGGCAACTATATCGCTTCATTCCCGAACCGGAATATCGGTATCGCAGGACGTGCCGCCTATTCATTCCGCGACAAATACTTCGCTGAATTCAACTTCGGTTACAACGGTTCCGAAAACTTCGCCCCGGGACACCGTTTCGGTTTCTTCCCTTCGGGCGCATTGGGATACATGATCAGTAACGAAGAGTTCTGGGAACCGATAGCCGATGTCATCAGCCTTTTGAAGTTCAAAGGGTCTTACGGACAAATCGGTAACGACGAAATCGGTGGTAACCGCCGTTTCGCCTACAACACCGAAATGAACGCAAGCGCTGCCGGTTATAACTTCGGTGACCCTGTAGCATGGATACAAGGTATCGCAACCGGTAACCCGGGTAACCCTAACGTGACATGGGAAACCGCCAAGAAAACCGACGTAGGTTTCGAATTGGGCTTGTTCAACAAATTCCGTTTGGTAGCCGACTACTTCATGGAAAAACGTGACGGTATCTTTATTTCCCAAGAAAGTATTCCGTCGGTGGTAGGTATCAACGTAACGCAATATGTGAACTTGGGTAGGATGCAGAACCAAGGTGTCGACATGTCGTTGGAATATTCCGACCAGGTAACCGAAGATTTCTTCATTTCAGCTCGCGGTAACTTCACGTTCAACCGCAACAAGGTGTTGTACGATGACAAACCGAGCCAAATGTATCCATACTTGAACGACGTAGGCTTCCCGAGCGGACAACACAAGGGATTGATATCCATGGGATTGTTCGAATCGCAGGAAGATATCGACAACTGGCCGACACAGACATTCGGAACGGTACGCGTGGGAGATATCAAATACAAGGATATTGATGGTAACGGAATCGTAGACTCCAACGACCGCGTTCCTTTCGGACGCACTACCATCCCTGAAATCAACTACGGATTCGGTGTCAGCATGAAGTGGCGGAACTGGGACTTGTCCATCTTCTTCCAAGGTTCCGGCAACGTGGGCCGTATGATTTCCGGTGCCATGATCCGCGGTACAGCCAGCAACATCACCTCTTACGGTAACCTTTATGAAGAAGTTGCAGCCAACCGCTGGACCGAATGGAATCCGGATCCGAATGCCAAATACCCGCGCATGCATATCTCCGGATTTGAAAACAACAACCAGGGTTCCGACTTTTGGTACCGCAACGTGAGCTACCTCCGCTTGAAAAATGCGGAAATCGGTTATTCATTGCCGAAAGCATTAATCAGCAAAATCGGATTGAGCACGCTCCGTTTCTATGCACAAGGGGTGAACTTATTGACATTCTCCCCGTTCAAGATGTGGGATCCCGAGTTGAATACAGGAACCGGTGGTCTGTACCCGCAGACACGGACAGTGGCTATTGGTATGAACTTAAATTTTTAAAAGGAGAACTATATGAAAAAATATAAATATATAGCAGGATGCCTGACCTTGTCGTTATCATTGACAATGACAAGTTGCGACAATTTCCTGGATGTCGATTTGGACAACCAGATGCAGATGGACGAGGTATTCGCCAACCGTAACACATTGGAACGCTATTTCGCCCATATTTACAGCTTTGTTTACCAGCCGTACGATTTTCACGGCAATGCAATCGGCGCATGTGTCCCAATGAGCGACGAAGCCGTTTTCTCTTGGACTTCAGGATTGGGTTACCACTCTTTCCTGACAGGAAACTGGAGTGTCAATACCGGCGATTACGCCATGTGGAAACAGATGTACACGGGAATTAACCAGGCAACCGTGTTCTTGGACAATGCAGACCAAGTCGGTGAACAAGAGATGACGAGAGAAGAGGTTAAAATCATGAAAGCGGAAGTGCGCTTCTTGCGCGCATGGTTCTACAACATGCTGGTTTTCCGCTTCGGGCCGGTCTATATCTGGGGTGACCAGGCGCCCGATTCCAACATCAAAGCTGAAACCGTAGACCGCCATCCGTTGGAACAGAACATAGAGTTCATCGTCAGCGAATACGATAAGGCGGCAGCAGACCTTCCGGTAACTATCACCGACGTTAAATGGTACGGACGTGTGACCAAAGGCGCCGTATTGGCAGCCAAATCACGCTTCCTGCTGCACATGGCAAGCCCGCTGTTCAACGGTTGCAACCTCTACAAAGGCATACAGAACATGTACGGGGAATACCTCTTCCCGCAATCGGCCGACCCGAACAAATGGGAGGAAGCTGCCAAAGCAGCCAAAGCAGTCATTGACCTGTCGGCTGAAGCCGGGTACGAACTGATGGGCGCTACGCCGGACGGTACGCCGAATTCATTAAACGATGCCATGTCTGCGTACAAATCCGTTTTCTTGGACAAATGGAACAAAGAGATGATTTGGGCACGTTGGCAAACCGATGGAAAATACATCGTAGTACGTTGCAACCCTCCGAGATTTGTCAAAGAAGGTTACGGAGGTTACTGCCCCTCCTTGCGGTTGGTAGATACCTACCCGATGGCGGAATCGGGCCGTTTCCCGACAGTGGGTTATGAATACGGCAGCGACGGTTATCCGGCACAGATCGACGCGAAATCAGGTTATCAAAAAGACGGATTCACCGAGAACTGGGTACACCCGTTGGATAACTTCCTACCGGTAAAAGTCCACAACAGCTGCATCGGCCGCGATGCCCGTTTCTATACCTCCGTATTGGCAAACGGATTCCCTTGGCTGAACCCGGCAATGGACAATACCCGTGCTGTGACATTCTTCGACGGAGGAACATCTTCGTACACCGCTTCGGGTGACGCCGTAAAAGTGGGCTTCAGCTGGCGCAAGTTTACCGACCCGAAGTTGAACACGAACCAAGGAAGCTGGGGTTCGTTAGTGGCACCGATCTTCCGCTTGGCGGAAATCTACCTGAACTATGCGGAAGCATGCAACGAGAAGCCGAACCGCGACGAAGCGGAAGCGTTGAAATACATCAACAAGGTACGCAACCGCGCAGGATTGAAGAACCTGGAACAGGCTTACCCGGAAGTGGTAGGCAACCAGACGCTGATGCGCGAACTGATCCAAAAAGAGCGTATGGTGGAACTGGCTTTCGAAACACAACGCCTGTATGACTTGAACCGCTGGATGCTCTCGAAAACCGTATTAAACGAACCGGTTTACACCTTGAACGTGGCTGCTAACAATTACGAAAATTCTTGGAGCCGTACAAAGGGTGTGTGGTCCGGTGGAGCTCGGGAATTCGAAGACAAGAACTACCTCTTCCCGATTCCGCAAACACAGTTGGACGAGATGCAGAATATGACACAGAATTATGGTTGGTAATAAAAAAGAAACGAGTATGAACTTAAAGAAATATATATTAGGTATAGCAATGCCATTGGCATTAGGGTTGGCATCGTGTACCGAATTCCGGGATGCCGGGGAGTTGGCCGACCAGCTCTATTTGCAAAAGTCGGGACTGACGGAAGCGACCGTATTCAATTGGGGTACCTACACCTACAAACTGCCAGTAATAAAGAGCGGTAAAGGCAACCATGCGGCAACCGTACGCCTTACCGTAGACGAAACGTTGATAGACGAATACAAAGCATCGAACCCGGAAGACTCCATTGAATACCGCGTGCTTCCGGAAAACTGTTACACCCTGACAGAATCTTCACTGTCATTTGCAGTGGAAGAGTATCGTAAATATTTCCTGATCGATTTCGATGCAGAAGCGTTGGATGCTGCAAATGAAGAGTTGGCAGCGACTACGGTAGACACCAAATATGTATTGCCATGCCGCATGACAACCTCCAATACGGACATACAGATAGCGGAGACAGAGAGAGCCGTCATATTGATACAGCCGGAAGTGGATCAGCCATATATCGGCTTTGAAACGCCGAATTTCTATCAAACCGGTTCTTCGTTCAGTATCAAGACCGATGACGATGATCACCTTAAGATATATCCGAAAGTGGCAGTAAACTACTACAACGAATGGAATATCTCCTATGAGGTAGCCGTCAACCAATCGATATTGAATGAATACAATGAAGAGAACAATACCGAATACATATTGCTTCCGGAAACGGCCTACGAAATCGACTACTCAAGCTGCGTATTGCGCCCGAACCGTGATTTCGAATACCTCCAGATAACCTTGAAAGAGGAGGCATTCTGGCTGGAAGACGAGAACTATGCATTCGGCAACTACGCACTCCCGTTGGAAATCACCTCCGTATCCCAGTACGGTATCGACCCGGATGCTAAAACAACCATCTATCCGGTATCTATCACACCGCCTGAATTGGAAACCGCATCGTCATGGATTGTGCCCGACACATTGGCAGGAGGTATCGATGGTTGCAACAGTGAAATCACAGACAATGCAACCTATGCGCCGTATGAATCATACAAGAGCGATGCCGCTATCGATGGAGATCCCCAAACCTTGTGGGTTACCAACATGACTCCGACCGGATTCCCGTATTACATTACCATCGACTTCCAGGAGAACTGCAAGCTGTACCGTTTGGCTGTAAGCGTTCCGACCAAAGATGCAAATGCATCATCCACCGATGCGACACTAAAAGCCCAGGC
Source organism: uncultured Parabacteroides sp. (assembly GCA_944325355.1). Taxonomy (GTDB): domain Bacteria; phylum Bacteroidota; class Bacteroidia; order Bacteroidales; family Tannerellaceae; genus Parabacteroides. The sequence goes on along the minus strand of CALUZS010000004.1, from coordinate 140,209 downwards.
AGCAACGGTCGCTCCGTACTTGAAGAATGCAAAAGCCGGCCGTTTCGAAGTCAGCATGGACGGTGTTAACTGGACAACCGCAGCCAACTGGGAACGCACCAGCGAAAATGATGACACAACAATCCAAATTGACATCAATAAGACTGAAGCAAGGTATCTCCGCCTTGTTATCACCGACGCATTCAACTATGCCGTTCCGGGTGACCAATCAAGCGGAGCTGTCTGTGCGATTTCAGAAATCGAGGTTTGGGGTATTTAATCTGAATGTAAAAATGGCAAACAGAAGAACATTTGTTAAACAACTGGTAGCAGGGGGCATATTATTGCCCTCTGCTCCTCAGTTTCTGTTCGGCAACAACAGCCGTGCGGAAGCTGCCGGGGCTGTAGGCTCATCGGCATCCGATGAGATACGTATAGCCCTGATCGGAAAGGGAGGAATGGGTACTGCCGATGCCAATACGGCGTTGCAAGTACCGGGTGTGAAAATCGTGGCAGTCTGCGACTTGTATGATGCCCGCCTGGAACAGGCCAAGAAACAATGGGGCGACCATCTTTTCCTCACCAAAGATTACAAAGAAATCTTGGAACGTAAAGATGTGGACGCCGTATTAATCGGAACGCCCGACCACTGGCACCAGCCAATCGCCATTGCAGCCATGAAAGCAGGGAAACACGTGTACTGCGAAAAACCGGTAATCCATAAAGTCAGCGAAGCAGAAGCGCTGATCGATGCCCAAAAAGTAAGCGGCATGTATTTCCAGGCAGGGAGCCAAGGCATGGCTTCATTAGGAAACCGGAAAGCACGCCAATTGGTGCAATCCGGCATCATCGGGAAAGTGAACTTCATCGACGGCCAGTTCACGGGAGGTCCCGGCACATTGGGCCGTTACCCCATACCCGAAGATGCTTCCGAAAAGACCATCTGGTGGAAACAATTCCTCGGCAACGCCCCGAAACATAAATTCGAACCGCAACGTTTCTTCTACTGGAGAAACTGGAAAGACTATGGAACGGGTATTGCAGGCGACTTGTACGTACACGTATTGGCAAGCTTGCACTTCATCACCGGCGCCATCGGTCCGGAGAAAGTTTATACCACCGGAGGTATCCGGTATTATACCGACGGATTCCGCGACACGCCCGACATCATGTTGGGTTATTTGGATTATCCGGACCGGAATAATATCGGTGCGTTCACCGTACAATTAGGAGCGAACTACGTGGATGGCGTTTCCAAAAAATGGGGAAGCATGGATTTCCGTATCGTAGGTTCTGCCGGAACATTGGATGTGGGATGGAACAGCGTCACCTTGAAAACCATGCGTAAAGTTGACCTCGGCCAGCTGAATGCCTTGGAAAAAATCGGCGGCGGCATCGACACACCGGTTGCCAAATCGGACAATGAAGTTGTATTCAACGTGGCACCGGGCTACAAAGGAGGCCATTACGACCATTTCAACAATTTCTTTACCGGCATCCGCAACAAGACTCCGCTCGATTGCGACGTGATGTTCGCGGTCCGTTCGGCTGCCCCGGCGTTATTGAGCTATGAGAGCTACGAACGCGGAGAGGCTATCTATTGGGATCCGGAAAACCTGAAAGAAATCAAAAAGAAAAAATAGACACACGCAGACTTTTTAAATATGAAAATCTTAAAATATATGGTAATCGGGCTGTTTGCTTGCAGCCCGTTGGCGAATGCAGAAAATGGTGAAACGGTCGTTCCTTACGAGTTGCCGGAAGCGGAAGCAAAAGCAGGGTACCAAGTGCTCTTCGACGGCACATCGCTCGACAACTGGATTAACAATGCCGATGAATATATGGTGGAAGATGGTTGCATCGTAAAGAAATCCTCCGGATTCGGCAACCTTTATTCCAAAGGCGACTACTGCAATTTCAGCTTGAAATTTGAATTCCAATTGACCCCGGGTGCAAACAACGGTTTGGGACTGAGACATATCATCATGCCGAAAGGGAAAGGGTACCTGGGTATGGAACTCCAAATTCTGGACAACGATGATCCTCAATACAAGGATTTGAAACCGTACCAATATCACGGCGGTCTATATAATTATGCTCCTGCAAAACGCGGTTATTTGAAACCGACAGGAGAATGGAACCAGCAAGAAGTGATAGCACAAGGTTCACGGATTAAAATCATATTGAACGGAACGGTCATCCTGGATACCGACATCAAGAAAGTAACAAAAGACATCCCGTTGGAAAAGATACAGGCAGGTTTGCTGAATCCTTGCGGGCATATTGCTTTCTTAGGCCATGATTCGACCGTAAAATTCAGATACATTAGAATTAAAACATTCGATTGAGAATAGTGCTTGTTCTGATTCACAAAAAGAAAGGGCATATCGCCAAGTCGATATGCCCTTCTTGTTTCTTATCACGTCTACTCTTTCAGTCCTTCCAGATAACGGTAAGGATCCAATCCATACCGCTCCAACAAATCTGCCAACAGACTGTATTGGCTGCCTGCCGTATCATAGGAAAGCGAAACAATGCAACCGAACGGCAAGCCCACTGTTGACACGGAACGCAACGTGCCCTTACGCCGGACAAACTCCGCATCAGAGGGAGAGCGGAATGCGCAAAGCCGCCACTCCTCCTGCTTCGCCCAATCAGGAGGACAAATCTCCAAACAGGCTGTATAGAGCATGGAAAAGAACTGCGTGCCGGGAATGAACCCGAAATGTTCGCCATCGAAATGGATATTATCGTATTCGAGAGCAATCTTCTCCATAAACTGCTTCCGGCTTCGTTGTTCATCGTATTTGCATTGCAGCAGATACAAATTTTCATCCAGACAAAAATCACCCAACTTATGGGAATCGACTGTCACCAACAACTCCGTTTTCCGGGAAACCGGAATCGCTTCCCTGTTTCCATACAACCGCAAGACGAACAGCCCGACCTCCGGCCCTATCAGCAGCCGACGGTTGTCACGAAAGAAAGGTATCTGCCTTTTGCTATCCTCCGAAGCTATACCGTTCTGTTGTTCGTATCCGGCAACCGCATCCCGCAACAACGACAAGCCATAGTCGCAATTACTGTTTTCGGCATACAGCAGGTTCTCCAGTTCCAGATACAGCAATCCATCATTACGTTTCAGCCCATCCGCAAAAACGTCAAGTCCTATTGCAAACGTCAGTTCCATCTCCAAAGGGAAATGCAGGAAAACTTATTTGCCGAACCGCTCTTTCAACTTGGCAAGCATGTCTTTGGTCATGGAATCCAAATCGTATTCCGGCTTCCACCCCCACTCTTCCCTGGCGCATGTGTCATCCAGCGAATTGGGCCAGGACTCGGCTATTGCCTGACGCAACGGATCCACATGGTATTCCATCTGGAACTCCGGCATATATTTCCGTATATTATTGTAGATTATCTCCGGGTCAAAGCTCATGGATGCGATATTGAACGAGTTGCGATGCACGAATTTGGAAGAATCTGCTTCCATGATTTCAATCGCAGCCCGAAGCCCGTCGGGCATATACATCATATCCATAAATGTTCCGGCGGCTATCGGGCATTCGAATTTCTTTCCTTGTACTGCCGAATAATAAATATCCACCGCATAGTCGGTGGTTCCTCCGCCCGGAGGGGTCACGTATGAAATCAAACCGGGGAAACGGACTGAACGGGTGTCTACGCCGAACCGGATAAAATAATAATCGCTAAGCAACTCGCCGGAAACTTTTGTCACGCCATACATCGTACGGGGGTTACGAATCGTATCCTGCGGAGTTTTATCTTTCGGCGTATTATTACCGAACACGCCAATGGAACTGGGTGTAAAAACAGCACAGTGCATTTCACGCGCTACTTCCAGGACGTTGAACAGCCCTCCCATACCTATTTTCCATGCCAACTGCGGCTTGCTCTCTGCTACAGCCGACAGCAAGGCAGCCAAATTATATATAGTATCAATCTTGTACCGAGATACGGTCTCCGCTATCTGCTGTTCGTTTGTTATGTCAACAATAGCCGAAGGTCCGGATTCCAACAATTCGCCTTTCGGTTCTGCGCCGGGAATATATCCGGCTACAATATTTCCACTGTAAAGACCTCGTAGTTTCATCGTCAGCTCCGAACCGATTTGTCCGGTTGAACCAATTACCAATACATTTTTCATAGGAATAACGATTTTATAAATTGACACAAATGTAAGGAGAATTGGCGGAGAATAAAAATTTATCTATTTTTAATGCGGGAAGTCCTAAAAAAAATACATCTTTGCATAAAGATGCACAAAGGAATCCGGCAACCAGCGGACATGGTCTATCGGATTTTTGTGAAGAGGTATGGAACTGCATTCTAAAGAATCTAAAAAAACAAAATCATTATGTACGGTAAATTTAAAAACTTCTTGACAACCGAGCTGGAAAATATCAAAGCGGCAGGGTTGTACAAAAACGAACGGATAATCACGACTCCGCAAAAAGCAGACATAAAAGTAAACAACGGCAGCGAAGTATTGAATTTCTGTGCCAACAATTACTTGGGTTTATCCAACAACCAACGGTTAATCGATGCAGCAAAAGCAGCAATGGATGCACGCGGCTTCGGAATGTCGTCGGTACGTTTCATCTGCGGAACGCAAGATATGCACAAACAGTTGGAAGCAGCCATCTCCGACTACTTCAAAACGGAAGATACCATATTGTATGCCGCCTGCTTCGATGCAAACGGCGGATTGTTCGAGCCGCTCTTTACCGAAGAGGATGCCATCATCTCGGATGCCTTGAACCATGCGTCCATCATCGACGGGGTACGTCTCTGCAAGGCGAAACGTTACCGTTACGCCAATGCCGACATGGAAGATTTGGAGCGTTGTCTGAAAGAAGCTCAAGCACAACGGTACCGGATTATTGCCACCGACGGTGTATTTTCGATGGATGGCAACGTTGCGCCGATGGATAAAATCTGTGAATTGGCAGAAAAATACGATGCACTCGTAATGGTGGACGAATCCCACTCAGCCGGAGTTGTAGGTCCGACAGGGCACGGCGTCGCCGAACAGTTCGGCCTGTACGGGAAAATCGATATTTTCACCGGTACATTGGGTAAATCGTTCGGAGGAGCAATGGGCGGTTTCACTACCGGAAGAAAAGAAATCATCGACATGCTGCGTCAACGTTCACGTCCTTACCTGTTCTCCAACTCGGTGGCTCCTGCCATTGTGGGGGCAAGCTTGGAAATGTTCAAGATGCTGAAAGAGGATAATGCCATCCATGCAAAGCTGATGGAGAATGTGACTTACTTCAGGGATAAGATGCTTGCTGCCGGATTCGACATCAAGCCGACACAATCGGCCATCTGCGCCGTAATGTTGTATGACGCAAAGTTATCGCAGGATTTCGCTGCCCGTATGCAAGAAGAGGGTATATACGTAACCGGCTTCTACTACCCCGTTGTTCCGAAAGGACAAGCCCGCATCCGTGTACAGTTGTCGGCAGGGCACGAACGCGAACATTTGGATAAAGCGGTCAATGCCTTTATTAAGGTTGGCAAAGAACTGAACGTAATCAAATAAAAAAACAGAACCGTTCCCGACAGACTTGTTTCCTGTCAGGAACGGTTCTGTTCACTGTTTTAACAAACGAATCCTAAAACGTATTATACTTGTCGTCTTGTCTACGATTACCAACAATGAGAGGTCATGATGCACTTGAGCAATTATCATAGCCACTGTTATTTCTGCGATGGAAAAAGCCTGCCGGAGACCTTCGTGCGTTTCGCCGTGTCTCGCAAATTCCAGACCTACGGCTTTTCGTCACACTCCCCACTGCCTTTTGATACGAACTGGAATATGCCGAAAGATTTGGCGGATGACTATTTCGCGGAAATAAACCGTCTCAAACGGAAATATGCAGGAAAAATCACGCTTTATGCCGGCATGGAAATCGACTATCTTGACAAAAGTTACAATGCGTCCATCCCCTATTTCCAAGAGATGCCACTCGATTACCGGATTTCGTCAGTCCATTTTCTGCCGAAATCGGAAGAATTAAGCGAAAAAAACATGATTAGCATTGACGGCTCCTTCAATGATTTCCAAATTTCGCTGAACAATTTTTTCGGCGGTGACATCCGGAAAATGGTAACCCGCTATTACCAGTCGGTGAAAGAGATGATAGAAGCCGGAGGTTTTGATATTGTTGGCCATATCGACAAAATATATATGTACAGCCAACTTTGCGACAATTTCTATTTCTCCGCCAGATGGTATCAGGATTTGGTTCATGAGGTTTTTGAACTTATCGCACAAAAAGGAATGATTGTCGAAGTCAACACCAAGAACTTGATAAAGAAAGGGGAAATCTATCCGCATTTCTTCATGCTCCCGATTCTGAGAAAATTAAAAATTCCCATTATGATAAATTCCGACTGCCACTATCCTGACCTGATTGATTCCGGAATAAAAGAGACTGTCGATATATTAAAAAAGGAAGGTATCTGTACTGCACGCGAACTGATTAACGGCGTATGGGAAGAGGTTTCGCTCTATTAACCCGGCGTTTGTAAGCCAACGTTAGAATATCATTGACCTACAAACGACCTGCCTGGTTCTTTTTATACGGTAAGCTTAATAGCTTTCTTTCTCGTTTGGAAAATCCTGAGCTTTTACATCCTTAATATAGGACTGCACTGCGCACCTGATTTCTTCGCCTAAATTCGCATACCGGCGCAAAAACTTCGGAGAAAATCCTTCTGTAATTCCTAACATATCTTGCATGACCAATACTTGTCCGTCAACATGTCCACCGGCTCCAATGCCGATAACCGGAATTGCAAGCTCTTTTGCCACCCGTTCTCCCAATACAGCCGGTATTTTTTCCAACACAACCGAACAACAGCCAAGTTCTTCCAACAAATGTGCATCTCTTACCAGTTTTTCCGCCTCTGCTTCCTCTTTTGCCCGGACACCGAACGTACCAAATTTATTAATAGATTGCGGCGTCAATCCCAAATGTCCCATAACAGGAATACCGGCACTCAGAATCTTCTCAACAGACTCCCGGATTTCCGCACCACCTTCCAGTTTCAAACAGTCAGCTCCGGTTTCTTTCATCATCCGTACGGCAGATTCGAGCGCCAATATCGGATTCCCCTGATAAGTTCCAAAAGGCATGTCGACAACAACCAAAGCCCGCTTGACAGCATTCACCACCGAACGTCCATGATATATCATCTGGTCCAGCGTAATCGGCAATGTCGTAGCATTTCCTGCCATGACATTGGATGCCGAATCACCCACCAATATCACATCCATTCCAGCTTCATCAATTAATTTCGCCATCGAATAATCGTAAGCGGTCAACATGGATATTTTTTCTCCGCGCTGTTTCATTTCTATCAGACGGAGAGTTGTGACTTTTTTCGTATTATCTGTTACTGCAACTGACATAATATTTTGTTTTTTATAAATTTTGTTCGTGCAAAGATATGCACTTTTACAAAACGGAATCTCATTCTTCACAAAGAAAAGGGGACAAACGGGATACTAACGAAAGGTTGATAAGTAAACGGCTGGGATTAATTCCCAATTTTCTGAGCCTGTCCGGACAAATAAAGGAAAAAACGTACGAAAATATACAGGAAGAGACGAGAAAAAACAAAAAATTCCCGACAACCGCTGTCCACCAAATACAAAATAATTATAACTTTGTAATGTTATAATTTTAAAAACCAATTGATATGAAAAAAGTACTTTTAATGATTGCAGTTGCATTTATTGCCGTAATCAGTGCAGATGCACAGTATTATGTGGGAGGAACTTTTGCCATTAATCATGACAAAGACAATGACTTGACGACATTTACCATTGCGCCTGAAGTAGGTTACAACATCAATAACCAATGGGCTGTCGGAGGAGAAATCGGTTACACGCACCAAGGCAGTGATGGCTTAAAATACAATTCATTTCATTTCTCGCCTTACGCACGTTTCACATTCTACTCTAATGACATTTTCCGCCTGTTCGTGGACGGTGCGGTCGGTATTGCCACCTCAAAGGTAAAAGGATTTGATGCTGAAACGGGATTCCAAATAGGCGCCAGACCAGGTATAGCTATTGATATCACTGATCATTTCGCTTTTGTGACCACCTACGGATTCCTCGGTTATCGCGATGATTATCGCGGAAGCAGTGTTTCCGGATTGAACTTCGGAACAGAAGACTTGAATGTAGGATTCTACTTTAAATTCTAAATAGATACTGAGGGCGTGCCGTAATTAGTCATTACGGCACGCCTTATAAAGTCACAAGCAACGCGGCTCTTGCCAACCTGTCTGTCCATTTCCAAACGCAAATTTCCCATTCCCTTTTTCGACAAAAAAGCAGAAAAACGTATATTTCTTTATTCTCTGCCATCTAATACGATAACATATATGAAAAAATTCCTTTTGTTAAGTTTCACTGCATGCCTGTTGATTGGCTGCAATGAAGAGAAACAGGTATTCAAAACAGATTATTTCAAAATAGAAATAAACCGGCAAGGCTATATCACCGGCATGTGGGACAATACAAAGGAGAACCGGAATTTCAGTCCGGCTGATAATCCATCGCCTCTACTCTCGTTATACAACAGCAAAGAGAAAAAATATTATTATCCACAGAAAGCGAGCTACGACAGGGGGATTTACCGTTTAACGTACGAAAACGGTTCGGTTGCTGACGTCAAATTAGAAGCAAAACAAAGATATTTCAAACTGACACTGGCGCATTTGGAAAACAGGGAGCAGATTGATGCCATTCAATGGGGAAGCTATTACACCAACATTGATAATCTCTTGGGAGAAATTATTGGTGTTGCCCGAGACACTTCGGCTGCCGTAAACTATGCCATCGGAGCATTGGCTTTGGATGACAATACCATCGGCGGCGAAGCTCGATATACCTCCGACACCGGTTGGGGTGGCTACATCGTCCATTCTCCAAACCACCAGCAATATCCGCTTCCTCTCGAATTACATGAGGGACAACAGTTAACGCTTGGCGGGGACGGCATCAGCGACGTGGCGTTTTATAATCGCAAAGAGCCCTATTTCAGGATGCTTTACGGAGCGACTGCCGGAGTGGATGAAAATGGACGCATCAATATCCGCTACCAGTCGCGTGACCGGCGCAAAGGCGATTTAATTTATTCCCCGGAAGGAACACCGATATTCGCAAATAACGAACCGAACCATCTGCAACGGCAAGACGTACCCGGAGTAGATTACATAGGATCTTCCATTGCTTTATGGGGCAGTCCGGACGATATCGCCTTGATGGAAGTTATTCAAGAAATTGTCCTGCAGGAAGGATTGCCGTACCCTACATTTCAAGGGAAATGGGTAAAGGATCCTACCTCTTTCATGCCGGACGTATTTACCTACGGCAACTTGTATGACAGTATTCCTTCGTACACCAAACAGATGGGATTGAAGGTCATCTCCGCCTACGACCAAGGTTTTCTGAAACCAGACCGCGCCAACGGTGGTTTTATCGACGGCAAAGAGGAGACTCGAAAAACGTTCCACATGACAAGCGGCAACCTTTCCCACCGCGAATTTGCCGACCTCCTTGCGAAAGAGGGGCTGATTTTCGGACGCACTACCATAACCAACTCCATGGCACCCGGCACAAAAGATTGTTCACCCGTACCATCAGACAGTGCATGCATCCAACACCGCAGGCACTTAACCGCAAACATCTCTGAAAACGACACCTTGATTTATATCGACGACCCTACTTACCTCAACGAGATTGCCTGTTGGGAAGGGCATTACAAAGAATTGAACATGGTACGTATCGGGAAAGAGCTGATACACTATTTAGGTGTTTCTAAAACAGCACCCTACCGTCTTCTCAACGTCACGAGGGGCTATTGGAATACACAAGCGACAGCTCACCAAAAAGGAGATGCCGTAGACAAAATGCAGGTAACGGTCGGCTGGGGTTACCAAGGTTTAATCCCTGGGCTGGAATTGCAAGACGAAATCGCCCGGCATTATGCCGACATCGCCAAGAACAGCGGAATAGGATATTACGATTTCGACGGACAAGAATTTCTTTTCCATAGCGGCTTTGGAACATATTCGGTCAAACGTTTCTTTCGCAACATGTTTGAACAGGCAAAAAAATACGAACTTGACGATATCCGTTTCACCGGAGCAACACTTTCGGAAGGTTCCTGGCACTACCAAAGCATCTGGAACGTAGGCGGAGGTTTAAACATGTACGATGCCGAGAAACGTCTTTGGGGAAGTACCACAAGCCAGGGGAAAGATCTCCGCGACGTGACGTTTGCCAATTTCTTCCCCTCCTCGTTCGGCAGCAATTTCCCGATTACCGCCAGCTCGACGGTTGAACAATACGAACACATTGAAGCTACAGCCGTCGGATACGGAGCAACATACAGTCTACGGATTGGTCAGGAAGACGTGGAAAGCTGTCCGCATAAATATGACATTTTCCGTGTTATCCGCACTTGGGAAGCCGCACGCCGCAGCAATGCTTTTCCGGAAAACATCAAGAAACTGCTTCAAAATCCGGCATTAAGCTGGCGTTTGGAAGAGAAAGAAAACGGTTCCGGATGGATTCTATATCAGATGGAAGAAGGGAAAAAGGGACGCTCATTCGAACTTTTCCCAAAAGAATAGCAAGGAGCGACAAAACATGAAACAGATATTTCTACTTACTTTATGGATATTGTTATCTGCCTTTCCGGCAATGGAAAGAAAAAATATCTGTAAAAGCCGGTGGAACGGTACAATATAAACTGAAAAAAGAACAAGACTAAACGACTAAATATGTTAAAGAAAAAACTTTTTTATCTCTGCATTCTCTGGGTTACGATTCAAAGCGTCCATGGAGAAAAATACTATCCATTCCGAGATACCAATCTACCGATTGAAGAACGGATAAACGATTTAGTTTCCCGACTCACTTTATCGGAGAAAGTTCAAATGCTGAAACATCAATCGCCCGCCATCAAACGCTTAGGCGTTCCCGCATATAACTGGTGGAACGAAGCATTGCATGGAGTAGCTCGCACGTCAGAGAAAGTAACCGTCTTTCCGCAGGCTATCGGAATGGCAGCCACCTTTGATACAGAAGCGTTGGAACAATGCGCAGAGATAATCTCTTCTGAGGGACGAGCATTATTCAATGAAGATTTACGGAATGGGAAAACGGGCGATTCTTACCGGGGATTGACCTACTGGACTCCGAACATAAACATCTTCCGTGACCCACGTTGGGGACGCGGGCAAGAGACCTACGGAGAAGATCCATACTTGACTGCCAAGATGGGCACTGCCATGGTTCGCGGTCTGGAAGGGACAGATCCGACATACCTCAAAGCCGTTGCCTGTGCCAAACATTACGCCGTGCATAGCGGTCCTGAATTTAATCGCCACACATTCGATGTATCCGTCAGTGCATACGATTTATGGGACACTTATCTCCCTGCATTCCGGGAATTGGTGGTAAAAGCCAAAGTTCATGGAGTAATGTGCGCATACAACCGGCTAAATAACCAGCCTTGCTGCGGAAACAGCGTATTACTTCACAATATTCTGCGTAACCAATGGGGATTCGAAGGGTACGTCACGTCCGATTGCTGGGCAATCAGTGACTTCGCTCACAACCATAAGACACACGCCAACGATATAGATGCCGTAAGCGATGCGCTCCTGACCGGAACAGACCTTGAATGCGGCAATCTCTACCAGCTTTTAGAACAAGGCGTGCAGCAGGGCTCCATCTCTGAACGCGACATAGACGTTTCACTAAAACGCCTGCTCAACATCCTTTTCCGGATAGGGCTATTCGACCCGGTGGATGCCAATCCTTACGGCAATATAGGACGGGAAGTCATTGAATGTGACGCCCACAAAAAACAGGCGTATGAAATGGCACGCAAATCGATGGTCCTTCTCAAAAATGACCGGAACATCCTTCCTTTAAACAAAAATAAACTGAAAAAAATTGCCATTATCGGACCAAACGCTGACGATGAACAGACGCTTTTAGCAAATTATTTCGGCACGCCAAGCGAAATTATCACGCCGTTAAAAAGCCTGCAAAAAAGATTACAAGGAGAAGTGGAAATAGATTATATAAAAGGAGTGGACCATCTTCGGATATTACCCGATGCGCCATCGTTCCAAGAAATTGCCAAACGGGCAAAGAAAGCCGACGTCATTATCTTTGTCTCCGGCATCAATGCCAATTATGAGGGCGAAGCCGGAGATGCCGGAGCCGACGGATTTGCCGGATTTGCAAGCGGCGACCGTACATCCATGCAACTGCCCTCCGTACAGTTGTCACTTCTCAAGGCATTAGAAAAGACAGGACGTCCGATCATCCTCGTGAACATGTCCGGCTCCGTGATGAGTTTTGAATGGGAAAGCCAACATGTAGACGCAATCATTCAGGCATGGTATGGCGGACAGGCAGCTGGCGATGCCATAACGGATGTCCTTTTCGGTGATTACAATCCGGCTGGACGAATGCCATTGACTACCTATATGCGCGATGAAGACCTACCTCCTTTCGAAGATTATGCCATGCAAAACCGTACCTACCGTTACTTCCGTGGAGAAGTCCGTTATCCTTTCGGCTACGGTTTGAGCTACACGACCTTCCAATATACGCCATGCGAAGCGGACTCGGTTGTGGCTACCGGAGAAGAAATCACTTTTACCGCACGGGTAACCAACACGGGAAACCGGGACGGGGAGGAAGTTGTACAGCTCTATATCACCCACACTGAGGAAAATACATCTCCCAAACCGCTCTGTGCATTGAAAGGATTCAAACGCATTTTCTTAAAGAAAGGAGAAAGCCAAGAAATTACTTTCACTCTTACGCCTGAGGAACTCGCATTGGTGGAACAGAACGGAATGGTAACTGAAAGCTCCGGAAAGGCGGAGATTTACATCGGTGGAGGTCAGCCCCACCAATCGGCAGGGGTATCCTATCCGCTTACCATTACAGGAGACAATTATTACGTGTATTAAGGTATAATCCCGAAAAATGATTATCTTTACCTCTATGAAACCGAATAAAATAACTCTAATCATCGCATCCATGATTGCATTCTCTGCAACAGGCGTTGCACAAAACGGGCAAACTGAAGATTTCAAGCAAAAACTTTCGCCCTATACCCGGATATTGCTTCTCGAAGCAGAAAACGATACAATCCCCCCTTCGGAAAAGAGTTTGTCAGGCTCTATTTCCGTGAACGATGAAAAAGGATGGGAAGTACTCATCCAAGAGGGATGTTCAATCCATACAAAAATAGGGAAAATCGCAACGGTAGACATTCCATTCGACAAACTAGAACGGATAGCTTCCTATCCGTTCGTGGAATATATCGAAGCAAACTGGAAACTATCGCCAGCGACTACACAAGACGAGAGTAAACCGAAATTCATTCCAAAAGCGTCTTTCCATACAAAAGAAAGGAAAAAGTAAAAAATCCATCAGAAGTTTCGGAAAGTATATGTTTTCCCCTCACTGCCAAGAATCCGTCTTTTATCAGTATGCTTGTCCTGTTTTTCTCAATGGGATACCCAAGTGCTGCGCTTTTTGATCTGACTGCCATAGCTGACTGTGCGGATGTATTGGATATGTGGTGATGGTTGAGTATATTTGCGAACTTAGAAAAATGTATGGGAAAGAACAGTCATAGGACGGTTGAAAGGCAGATACTGACGGCATCGTATGTCAGCATCATCGGCAACGGACTGCTTTCGGTGACCAAGATAGTGGCAGGTTTGGTAAGCGGTAGTTTCGCAGTGGTCGGAGACGGCATCGACTCAGCGTCGGACGTAGCGGTATCAATAGTGATGATAGTGGCAGCCAAGGTCATGGAACGGCGACCCAATAAGAAATATGTCTACGGCTATGCCAAGGCGGAATCTATAGCAACGAAAATACTCTCGATGCTGATATTTTTCGCCGGGGCAGAAATGCTGATTTCGGCCGTGGAGCATCTCTTCTCCCGCGAGGAAAGGGTCATGCCGGGGGTGGTGGCCATCTATGTAACGGTGTTCTCCATAGCCGGCAAGTTGCTGCTGTCGTTGTACCAGACCAGGGTCGGTAAACGTACCGGCTCGTCGATGCTGATGGCCAACGGGGTCAATATGCGCAACGACATGATTATCTCCCTCAGTGTCTTGGCAGGTCTGTTCTTCTCGTTTACCTTGGGGATGCCCGTACTAGATTCAGTAACAGCGCTGCTGGTCAGCCTGTTCATTATCCGTTCTGCCGTCAGGATATTCATGGATTCCAATGTAGAGCTGATGGACGGGGTCAAGGATGTGTCTGTCTATCAGCGGATATTTGATGCCATTAATAAGGTAGACGGAGTAAGTAACCCGCACCGGGTGCGTTCACGCAGCATAGGCGGCAAGTATATGATAACCCTCGATGTGGAAACTGATGGCGACATAACACTCAATCAGGCCCATATTCTGGCCAGCAGAGTAGAGCAAAGCATCCGGGAGTGCATCCCCGAAGTTTATGATATAGTGGTGCATGTGGAACCTTTGAAGACACACCCGGAAGATGTGTTCGGGGTAAGATGAGAGAGGATGAAGATCAGCTCTCCGATTTTATCCTCTTCTCCAGTGCGTAGAAGTACAGATCAATACTTTTGTTATACGGATTCACGTAGTCAATCTGGTATATCCTCTCTGCGGCAGGCGCTGCTCAAAACGGGCAAACGAAGATTTCAGAACGGATAGCTTCCTATCCGTTCGTGGAATATATCGAAGCAAACCGGGAACTATCGCCAGCGGCTACACAAGACGAGAGTAAACCGAATTTCATTCCAAAAGCGTCTTTCCATACAAAAGAAAGAAAAAAGTAAAAAATCCATCAGAAGTTTCGGAAAGTATAGGTTTTCCCCTCACTGCTAAGAATCAGTCTTTTACTGGTATGCTTTTCAATTTTGAAATCCCTCGTCAATGAAGTCCAATCTGTTTTGGGAAGGAACGACTCCGTCTGCAATTCCAATGTCAGATGGTCTTCATCCGGACGGTATTTGAATCCGTAGTCAACTAGATAATCATCAGTTGCCTGCTGATAAATCTGATATTGGAAAAAAGATGACTGAATATTATAAAAAACGGTATCCACAACCTCTACATTTCCATCCGATTCAACACTCAGCAACTGCCATTTACCATCCAGCTCCGTCAATTCATCCGAACAAGAGACGAATGAAAGCAACAAAGCCGATAAAAGAAACTGCTTCATCTATAATAAACCTTTAGTCGTTGGTACTTCATATTTATATATATCTCTCTTTATTGCCATCTTGATTGACCTCGCAAAAGACTTGAATATTCCTTCGATTTTATGATGCTCGTTCACGCCTTCAGCTTTTATATTCAAGTTCATCTTTGCTGCATCGCTCAAGCTCTTAAAGAAGTGCAAGAACATTTCAGTAGGCATATCTCCTATCTTCTCACGATGAAATTCCGCATTCCATACAAGCCAAGCCCTTCCTCCAAAATCGAGTGCCACGCTACAAAGGCAATCATCCATCGGAAGTGTATATCCATATCGTTCGATGCCCCGTTTGTCCCCCAGTGCCGTTTTCAACGCTTCACCAAGAACTATAGCAGTATCTTCGATTGTATGATGTTCGTCCACAAAAAGGTCTCCTTTTACCTTTACAGTCAAATCCATTCCGGAATGTTTCCCGATTTGCTCAAGCATGTGGTCGAAAAAGCCTATCCCCGTAGAGATATCGGTTTTACCATGTCCATCAAGATTCAATGCCACAAAGATAGCAGTTTCTTTCGTTGTTCGTTCTATCGAAGCGATTCTTTCTCCCGCAAACAGGAATTCCGCTATTTTATCCCAATCATCCGTCACCAGAACCGGAAAAAGTTTCCTCGGATACGCACTTAGTTCCTCCTCATATCCTTCAGGCTCATGAAGCCATATCCCTTTTGCTCCCAAATTGGCAGCCAGTTCCATATCCGTCAATCGGTCACCTATCACAAAACTATTCGCCAAATCATAGGCACCTCCCATATATTTCTGCAGCATGCCGGTACCCGGTTTCCGGTTTGGGGAATGTTCTTCCGGCATGGAGGGATCTATCAAAACATCATCGAAATCAATTCCTTCACCGGAAAGCGTCTTCATTATCAATTCATGCAATGGTCGAAATGTCTCCTCCGGGAAAGCATCCGTACCTAATCCATCCTGGTTGGAAACCATCACAAATTCATAATCGAGGTGCTTACGTATAAAATAAAGATTGCGGAACACTTTCGGGACAAATTCCAGTTTTTTAAAATCATCCAGCTGAAAATCGTCAGGTTCTACCACTAATGTACCATCCCTATCAATAAATAAAGCTCGTTTCAATGCTTCCATCCCTGCAAATTTTGTATTAATAAACGGTTTTCCTCCGGTGTTCCGACCGTTATCCGCAAACAATCATCGCAAAGCATCACTTTCGTCCTGCTCCGTACGATAATACCTTTATCCACCAAATAAGCATAAACGGCATCAGCATTGTCCATACGCACCAGTAAGAAATTCGCATCCGAAGGATAAATATGTTTCACAAACGGAAATTGCCCTAAATTTTCTGCCAACCATTTACGACCTTTTAATATGGCAAGCAGCTGTTCCTGCATTATATCTTTACGGTTCAATAAATTGAGCGCCTGTTCCTGTGTAAGCTGATTGACATTATACGGGTATTTGACCCGATTCATCAAAGCAATAATCTCTTTCGATGCAAACCCCATTCCCAATCGCAATCCGGCTCCACCCCACGCTTTAGACAAAGTCTGGAGAACCACCAGATTTCTATGGTTATCCAATTCTTGAAGAAAGGAAGGCGCAGCTGCAAAGTCGATATATGCTTCATCAACAACGACAATTCCGTCAAAGAAATTCAAAACGGTAAGAATCTCTTTCCGTTCCAACAAATTTCCGGAAGGGTTATTGGGAGAGCAAAGATAAACCACTTTTGTCCGATTATCACCAAAACGCCGGATTTCTCCGAGCAACTTCTCCGCCGACAATGAAAAGTCGGTATTCAAAGGAACTTTGACGCATGCGACATTGTTTATATCCGCCGCCACTTCGTACATTCCATACGACGGCGAAATAGTAACCATCCGGTCAATACCTGGCTCACAAAAGATACGTAACACCAAATCTATTGCTTCATCGCTCCCGTTCCCGAGAAAAATACATTCCTTATCTACCCCCTTTAAGGCTGAAATCCGCTCTTTCAAATGCCATTGCATCGGATCCGGATAACGGTTATAAGACGTGGAAAACGGATTTTCATTTGCATCCAAATAAACAGAAGCCGTTCCATGAAACTCATCCCGGGCCGAAGAATAAGGCTTCAGTTTCCAGATATTCGGGCGTACCAATTCTTCTAAACTGCGTTTCATAATCTATTCAATCTTATTGTCACTGCATTCTTATGGGCATCCAACAATTCATTGTTCGCCAAGACCTGTATTACTGGTCCCAGTTCCGCCAATCCTTCCGATGAAAGCTCCTGAAATGTAATTTTCTTTATAAAACTATCCAAGTTAACTCCGCTATAAGCATGAGCATAGCCGTTAGTAGGTAACGTATGATTCGTACCGGAAGCGTAATCGCCTGCACTCTCCGGCGAATATGGTCCTAAGAAAACACTCCCGGCATTTTCTACTTCTGCAGCAAGCGTCTCGTAATTCCGGGTTTGTATAATCAAATGTTCAGGTGCATACAGATTGGTAAAATCCATTACCTCTTTCCAATCCTTCAACACCACAATCCGACTGTGCATTAAAGTTTCCGTTGCAATTGTTTTGCGTGGCAACATATCCAGTTGCTGTCTGATTTCCTCCTGTAAAGCAGGAATCAATGACTCTTCCGTCGTCACCAACATGGACTGGCTATCACGACCATGTTCGGCTTGAGACAGAAAATCGGAAGCAACAAACGCAACATCTGCCGAACTATCGGCAATAACTTCCACCTCCGACGGACCCGCCGGCATATCAATAGCCACATCCCGAAGGCTGACCAACTGTTTGGCTGCTGTCACATACTGATTTCCCGGACCGAATATCTTATACACTTTCGGGACAGACTCCGTCCCGTAAGCCATTGCAGCGATAGCCTGACTGCCGCCTATCTTGAAAATTCTGTCCACCCCTGCCGTCCGGGCAGCAAAAAGAATCGCCGGATGAATTTTGCCATCCTTACCCGGAGGCGTACACAACACTATTTCCCGGCAACCGGCAATACGTGCCGGAACGGCCAACATCAAAACCGTAGAAAAGAGCGGAGCTGTTCCACCCGGTACATACAAACCTACCTTTTCGATAGGAACGGCCTTCTGCCAACAGAAAACACCTGGAGCCGTTTCTATCTTTTCCCCGACAAAACGTTGGGAAGCATGAAATGTCTCAATATTTGCTTTCGCTTGAATAATTGCATCCCGCAGCTCACCCGGAAGCAACGATGCCGCTTCCTCTTTTTCCGCTTCCGACACTTCAAGCGTAACCAAATCAACTTTATCGAACAAAGATTCATACCGTTTTACAGCAGAATCCCCTTCTTGTCGGATTTCATCGAGCACTTTTTGTACGGCACCAAACAGCGTTGTGACATCCAACACTGGGCGTTTCACATAATTCCCCCATTCCGACCGGTCAGGATATTTAATAATTTCCATAATATTATTCCTATTATTCCTTCTTCAATTCAGCCGCAGTATCTATCACCACGTTCTTTTATCGTAAACATTCCGAAACTTTTCCGGAAAATAGTTATTGTCTGTAAAAACTACAAAATCATTTTTTCTATCGGCAACACTAAAATACCTTCAGCCCCAAGAGATTTCAATTTTCCGATGATTTCCCAAAAATGTTTCTCAGCTATTACCGATTGAACCGACACCCATTTATCGTCTGCCAACGGCGTAATCGTAGGACTCCTCATACCCGGCAACACCTCTACAATCTCGTTCAATTTCTCTTTCGGTGCATTCAATAAGATATATTTCTTTCCATCTGCCACCTGAATTGCTTCAAAACGAAACAGAAGCTCGTCCAATATTGCACGTTTCTCTACTGAAAGATTCTTATTACCAAGCAATAGAGCTTCGCTTCTCATAACAACTTCCACCTCTTTAAGCCGATTGCTGACCAATGTACTGCCAGAACTTACAATATCAAAAATAGCATTGGCAAGACCTATGCCCGGAGCAATCTCAACCGAACCGGTAATGACATGAATTTCCGCATTCAATTTATTATCCGAAAGGAAACGGCTAAGAATTCCCGGATAAGAAGTTGCTATCGTCTTGCCATTAAACCACTCCAAACCGGAATAATCTTCATCTTTTGGTATCGCCAACGAGAGACGGCAACGGCTGAAACCTAGCCGACGTATCACATCGGCGTCACTACCTTTCTCAACATATTCATTTTCGCCGACGATTCCCACATCTGCAACTCCATTTGCTACCGACTCAGGTATGTCATCATCCCTTAAGAACAAGACTTCTACCGGAAAATCTTTGGCAGAAACAAGAAGAATCCGCTTTGCATTTTCCAACTTTATCCCTGCTTCATCCAACAATTTCATTGTCTCGTCATACAGACGTCCTTTTGATTGTACCGCTATTCGCAACATATTCCTTTTCTTTAATTTTTATTTCAAACAAAAAAGGCTCACCTCCTACGGTAAGCCTTTCCTCTGTATTTTTTTAAACAAAACATATCTGCTCACCGAACCAATGCCCGTTGATAATGATAATGCAGATTGTGATGTGCCCAATAAATGTTTTGTTTCATATTCTCTATCTTTTACGCAGGCAAATTTACCATTATTTATTATATCACCAAATATTTCTAACAAAATATTTTTCTTTTCTCCAAATCTCTTACATTATATTATATAGGACAGCCATATCGGCAAGCATACCGCTATGCATTTCTAAAATCCAAATTGAGAAAAAGACGAAAGTAATATTCTATTGCCAAGACTGAATCAGATTTTTTCAAAAGCAGCCATTTTCATACTTTTTTGCACCATATTCTTGTCTTATATCAAGAAATTCGACACAATTCTCTTTTTTCTTATTTCATTTTATACTGTCTGAAAGATTTATCATACTTTTGTGCTGTAAAACATAATTAAGGAACAAATAATGGTAAAAGATTATTTCAGGCTTTTCCTTAATTATTGGGATTTACTTCCCAATATAGGCTGATTCATACTACAAAGAACAAGACATAAAGATTTTTAGGTTATCAAAAGAGTTTGGAAAATAAACGGTTTTAAAAGACAAAAAGCTATGTTGGATGCGATATCCTGCCATAGCCTATCCATTAAAATTAACAAAATGGACAAGGAAGTAAGTATTCATTACTTATTTCCCCCATTTTGAAAATGGAGAATTATTAAATGATTTCACAAAACGATTGCCGGATTTACAAAAAGCAATCGTTTATTTTTTTATTCGGGCGTTATCCTTATCTTTGGCAAAAAGATTATCAAAAAAATGAAAGCACGAACAGTTCTACTACTCTTCCTTTTGGGGATGCTCCACTTTTCCGCATACAGCAAGAAAACAATCCTTGACACAGACAAACTTCCGCTTGAAATCTATTCAGGCAAACAAGGGAAATTCCACGTACAAGGAGCTGTTGTTGACTTGAAACAGGGATTCGTTTACTTTTCCTTCACGACCAAGCTGATAAAAACAGATTTGAACGGAAAACTGATTGGAAGCGTCGACGGTTTAACCGGACATTTAGGATGCCTGACACAACATCCGGGAAACGGGAAAATTTACGGTTCGCTTGAATACAAAAATGACAACATCGGAAAAGGAATCCGTAAAGAATTAGGAAAAGAGACCGAGAAAACCGACAAATCCGGATTCTACATCGCCATTTTCGACGTAGATAAAATCACAAGACCGAACATGGATGCCGAAAAAGATGGAATAGTTACCACGGTATATCTGAAAACCGTAGTTGACGATTACTACGCGAAAGTAACAAACAACGGGAAAGAACGAGAACATCGGTACGGATGTTCAGGAATCGACGGTGTTACGTTTGCACCCCGTATGGGGAAAAAAGGAAATGGAGAAGAGATGATGCTGTATGTTGCCTACGGAATCTACGGAGACAAGGATAGGACCGACAACGACTACCAAGTACTTTTGGCTTACGACATAGAAAAGTGGGGAAAATACGAATCGCCACTCTCTCAACAAAAGAAACAACTGTCTGGACCGAAAAAACCGGATGCCCGCTATTTTCTATATACAGGCAACACCAACTACGGAATCCAGAATTTAACTTTCGACCCGTTTTCTAAAAATATTTATGCGGCAGTATATAAAGGAGCGAAAACGCAATACCCAAACTATTCGCTGTTCGTTATCAACACCCAGATTCCTCCCCGAAAAGAGAAGCTGAAAGGCATCAACCAGAAAGGAATGGTCCTTTCATTATTGGAAGCAGGCAAGAAAGACCCGGCTACCTCCATCCGAGGATGGGATTTTCCATGGGGAAGCACCGGGATGTCGGCAATTGGAGATGGCTATTTCTACATCTCGCACAATGGAATAACACCCAAGGACAAACAGCAATATACCCGGCTAATTCTCTATAAATGGATAGGAAATGAGCAAGTTGCATTCGAATTATGCCGGTAGCTCATAAAAGAAATCAAGACATATTTTTGTTAAATATCATTTAATTCATTTTTTTCTTTCCAATTCTGCCGTTATTATTCGATTATTCGTATATTTGTGAGGACTATAAAATTTAAAATTATGAACGAATTAGTTGCAAAAATTCAGGAAGTGTATAAAGCTTTTGAAGCAGACGCTTTATCACAAGTAGAGAAAGGGAACAAAGCTGCCGGAACTCGTGCTAGAAAAGCATCATTAGAGTTGGAAAAACTGTTGAAAGAATTCAGAAAAGTTTCAATAGAGGCAAGCAAAAAATGACTTTTATTCTCAAGAAAAAAAAGGCTGTGACCGAAATAATTATTTCACGTCACAGCTTTTTCTTTATCTCATCTTTCCCAATAAACCTGCGAGTCTATTTATCCAAATTTAAGGGAAACTCCATTCACACCGTACAGAAATTTTCCGGATGGCAGGCAGATACATCATTGAAAAACCTACGTATCTTCAAAATATCACCCTCTGCATCCCCGGTCGGATAGAACACACCTTTAGTTCCCACCTCCTTTTTCGCATAATCGAAGTATGCCATCAGGATAGGAACTTGCGCTTTTAAAGCAATATAATAAAAGCCTTTTTTCCAATCGTTCGTTTTTTTTCGTGTACCTTCCGGTGTTATCGCCACCTGAAAATGCTTTCTTTCTCTAAACATTTCCGCGACCTGGTCGGTGACCGACCTTTGCCGGGAACGGTCAATTGGAATCCCTCCCATGCTCCTAAAAATGTAGTTGAACGGGAAAAAAAACCAATCTTTCTTCATTAGGAATCCCGCCGTCAGCCCTTGCGACGTATAGAACAGTTTTCCCACGACAAAATCCCAATTACTGGTATGTGGAGCAACACAAATCACGCATTTCGGCAAATGAACACCTTCAAGCGAAGAAGCCTTCCAGCCAGCCAACCGAAGGAGCACTTTGCTAAGCCATTTCTTCATTCCTTACTTTTTGTTTAGCTCCTTTATTTCCGCAATGATTTCTGCCGTTTCTTTCCGCAAGGCTTCATTCAAGCTCCTATAATATGCTTTAACCAATTTCTTATTGTCTTTTCCATCTACCGTATTGGATCTCTTGACAAAATCTTCGCGCAGGTCCAATATCCGCGCCATCAACTTATTGGCTTTGTCCGCATCAACGTCCTTTTCCAACATTCTTATTACTGCTACCTCCGAAAACAATGTCTCGGAAATATAATTAATGTCTTTCTTTAAAATTCTTCTCTTTGCCATAATAAAAAAGTTTTAGATGCGACAAATATACAATTATCCTGCCAATCTTCCGTCTCCAAAATGAAATATATTCCGCAGATACTTATTTCAGCAGTTCATCGACCGCGATACGCTGATAAACCAAATCCGCCTGACTGCTCTCATAAACGATACCAATATAATCTTCTGAGACAGATGTAATGCAGGAATATCCCCGGCTCTTGTATTCATCCAAAAGAATCCATTTTTCCTCTGGCCATGTCTTGCAATTATCCGTACTCACTTTTAATGTCAAACAAACCCTCTCTGCTACCGAATTGGGATTGGAAAAAAGATAAATGCTTTTCTGCACTCCGTTATTGTCGGTGTACACATGTTTATGGATACTGCCCATACAAGTAGGCTCTATCAAGGCATTCCGGGAAGTCGGATGCTCTTTCCAAGTATCTCCCAAATCAGAAGTCACACAAATCCGACGACCATTATCTTCCGTATTACCCCGATTCCGGTTATCCCGCATGTTCAACAGAATATCTCCGTCATCCAACTCAACCGCCATGCACTCGGTCACATCCGAATAGGCAGGGTTGCTCGCACGCCAGGTCTTTCCGCCATCCTTGCTATACGTAATATTGGAAAAAGGCATGCCTTTTCCGTCCCGTCCCTGCGTAGGGAACAACAACGTCCCGTCTGAAAGTGTCAAGCCATGTCCCGGCGCCGGAGCAAACAGCCACCACTCCTTCCGTTTGGTCGCAGAGGTGATATTGACAGGAGCACTCCAAGTGGCGCCGTCATCTGAACTCTTAACAATCAGGAACTGGCAGGTCTCTTTAACACCTAAGCCGGGCTGAGACCCCCGGGTGTGCCATTGGTGAATCCACTGTTTGCTATCTTCTGTCAGCCCCGGAATCCATTTGCCGCTTTTCCCATCAAGTACCCCATACATCCAAAGGCCTGCCACATAAATATCTCCGGTGGTTTCATCCAAAAGAATACATCCATCACTCACACCGTTGTATTTTTCAGGCAATCCTCCCCACTCGCCTTGATCCAAAACGATTTGCATTGGCTGCCACGTCCTTCCACCATCAAAACTTCGGTTAATTGCAATATCGATATCCCCTTGCAAATCGCGAGACGACTTATTGCGGGCATCATACATCAACAACAATGTCCCGTTTTTTGAAGTAATCAGTCCCGGTATTCTTGAGGTATGAACTCCGTCTTGCCCATGCTGCCGGACAGCCACCCCTGTCCGCAACGGCTTACATACAACATCAAAAAGAAGAACAGTTCCCTTTTCTGTTTTTACATGCTCCGGCATTATCCGGATTTTTCCATCCAAATCGATAGTGTCACGCAAATGCAATGCCAACCAACAAGCAACCGTATCTCTCTCCAACGCAATATTTTCAAACACAATCCCCTCAGACGAACAAGACGTTCGGGCTAATTCCCTTTTTGTGTCGATTAGCCCGTTTTTTTTCGCCTCATATAAAGCAGCATATTCAATATCCTCAATATTATCTGTGCCATGCAATGAGAAAGACAACCGTTCCAGCATTCCATCATGAACATTGCCCGTCTGGTAAAAAGTCAGTTTCATAACCGGATTCTGAGCTTTCCCTGCCAACACCGGCAACTGGGGCTGCTCGATCTTTACATGCAAAGAACCATCCGTGGTAACTGCGAAAAAAGAAAGGAACAATAACCATAAAACGTATCTCATCATGACTTTGACCGATTTTAAACAATATAATTTATTATAAGCACAAAGAAAGCAAAATTCCTTATCATGTAGGTATTTATTGAGCTAAAAATACATTCTTATAGGTATTGTCCAATAGCTATATATAAAAGAAATTTGCCATCGTATTAATCAAATTCAGAACAAAATGAAAAAAACAGGTATTTTTTTCGGTTCCACAAACGGAACAACGGAAAGCATAGCAGAACAAATAGCCCAAAAACTAAACATTGATTCAGCTGACGTACATAACGTATCGCAAGCATCTCCTGAAGACTTCGGGAAATACGAAGTCTTGCTATTGGGAAGCTCAACATGGGGCTCCGGAGACCTGCAAGACGACTGGTACGATTTCCTACCGAAAATCAAAACACTTGATTTATCCGACAAGCTCGTTTCCCTTTTCGGATGCGGTGATTCTGTATCATTCGGTGACACATTCTGTGATGCCTTGGGTACAATTTTCAACAATTTGAAAGAAACCCACTGCAAGTTCATCGGATTCATGGATACGGAAGATTATTCGTTCGAATATTCCACTGCAATTGCAGACGGAAAATTTGTCGGTCTCCCACTCGATGAAATGAACGAAGACGACCGGACAACCGAAAGAATTGACAAATGGATTGCAACATTGAAAAAAGAAGGTATAGAATAAAAACGGCAAACACAATATATAATATGGTAATGATCAGCTATGGCATCCCCGGAGAAATAAAAGTTTTGTTGAACCACATCTACGAATACAAAAAAGGCATCCGGCATCTCATTTTATACACGCTAAACAAATGCTACGAACCAATGGCAACCGACCGCCTGAAAAGTCAAGGCATATCTTACATCATCCGGGAAGCTGGTAAAGAAACGGTCAACATCTATTTCGGCAGGAAAGAGTGTCTCGATGCCATACGGCTGATTATTACCAAGCCGTTAAACCTCTTGACTCCAGAAGAGGATTTCATCCTTGGAGCGTTATTAGGTTATGACCTCAGGCTACAATGCGAAAGATTTTGCTCCAGAAAAGAAAAAAGGTATGAAATTTCATAAAAAATTCGTACCTTTGCGCCCTCTTTAGAAGAGCAGACTTTATTAACTCTCAAACATTGTATATGAAATTAAGAACCATGTTTAAAGAAGGTCTTTGGAATTCGGAAATAAATGTTTCCGATTTTGTAAAGACAAACATTACACCGTATGAAGGGGACGCATCATTTTTGACCGGTGCAACCGAAAGAACCAAAAAGATCTGGAATATTTGTTTGAAAGCTCTGGCAGAAGAACGTGAGAACAACGGAATCCGTTCACTTGATTCCGTTCATGTATCTACTATTACATCTCACAAAGCCGGATATATTGATAAAGAAAACGAATTGATTGTCGGCTTACAAACCGATGAACTGTTAAGACGTGCCATCAAACCGTTCGGTGGCTTCAAAGTAGTGGAAAAAACTTGCCGAGAAAATGGCGTTGAAGTAGACGAACGCGTTAGAGATATATTCACCCACTACCGCAAGACACATAACGATGGAGTTTTCGATGCATACACCGAAGAAATCCGTTCATTCCGGTCGCTCGGGTTCCTGACCGGGTTACCCGACAACTACGCACGCGGACGTATCATCGGCGATTACCGCCGCTTGGCGCTGTACGGATTGGACCGTCTGATTGAAGCCAAACAAAACGACCTGCGGAACCTCACCGGTCCGATGACTGATGCACGTATCCGTTTGCGGGAAGAAGTTTCCGAACAAATCAAAGCGTTGAAAGAGATTAAAATCATGGGTGAATATTACGGATTGGATTTGAGCCGTCCGGCATACACCGCCCAAGAAGCTGTGCAATGGGTGTACATGGCTTACCTCGCAGCCGTGAAAGAACAAGACGGAGCTGCGATGTCTTTAGGAAACGTCTCCTCATTCCTCGATATCTATATCGAATACGATTTGGCACACGGGAATATCGACGAAACATTTGCCCAAGAGCTAATTGACCAGTTTGTCATCAAACTGCGGATGGTGCGCCACCTCCGTATGCAATCGTACAATGACATTTTTGCAGGAGACCCCACTTGGGTAACCGAAGCCATAGGAGGACGCTTCAACGACGGAAGGACGAAAGTAACAAAGACCTCTTTCCGCTTCCTCCAGACACTATATAATTTGGGACCATCCCCCGAACCGAACCTCACTATCTTGTGGAGTCCGGAACTGCCGGAAGGATTCAAAGATTTCTGTGCGAAAGTTTCTATCGACACATCTTCCATACAGTACGAGAACGATACACTCATGCGTGAAGTACGCAACTGCGATGACTACGGAATCGCTTGCTGCGTTTCTTACCAAGCTATCGGGAAACAGATACAGTTCTTCGGCGCACGTTGCAACCTCGCCAAAGCTTTGTTGCTCGCCATCAACGGAGGACGTTGCGAAAATACGGGAACGCTCATGGTAAAAGACATACCCGTTTTGACGGGCGATGTGCTTAACTTTGAAGAGGTATTGGCAAACTACAAAAAAGTATTGGTTCAGATTGCCCGTGTCTACAACGATGCGATGAACATTATCCACTACATGCACGACAAATACTATTACGAAAAAGCACAAATGGCATTTGTCGACACCAACCCTCGCATCAATTTAGCGTACGGTGTTGCCGGATTATCCATCGCTCTCGACTCGCTTTCTGCCATAAAGTATGCAAAAGTAACGGCACGGCGCAACGACATCGGTCTGACAGAAGGATTCGACATCGAAGGCGAGTTCCCTTGCTTCGGTAACGATGACGACCGCGTAGACCACCTGGGCGTGGACTTGGTATACTTTTTCAGTGAAGAGTTGAAAAAATTGCCAGTCTACAAGAATGCCCGTCCTACGCTGTCGCTGCTGACTATCACTTCCAATGTCATGTATGGGAAAAAGACCGGTGCTACTCCGGACGGGCGTGCCAAAGGCGTGGCTTTCGCCCCGGGCGCAAACCCAATGCACGGACGCGATAAGAACGGAGCTATCGCTTCGCTCAGTTCTGTTGCTAAATTACGTTACAGAGATTCACAAGACGGTATCAGCAACACGTTCTCCATCATCCCGAAATCATTGGGTGGCACAAAAGAAGACCAGATAGAAAATTTGGTTACGATGATGGATGGTTACTTCACCAAAGGAGCCCATCATCTCAATGTTAATGTCTTGAACCGGGAAATGCTTCAGGATGCGATGGTACATCCGGAGAAATATCCGCAGCTGACTATCCGCGTGTCTGGATATGCAGTCAACTTCATCAAATTGAGCAGGGAACATCAATTGGAAGTTATCAGCCGCAGTTTCCACGAACGCATGTAAACAATAACAACACTAAAGCCGGACGGAATAGGAATTCCTGTCCGGCTTTTATCTGTTCCGGCGGACAACCTTCCGCCCATTACAAATCCACTCACTACAATTATCGGATTATTTATGATAAACGTCCACTCTTTTGAATCTATGGGTACATTCGACGGCCCGGGCTTACGGCTCGTTGTATTCCTGCAAGGATGTAACTTCCGGTGCCTTTATTGTGCAAACCCGGATACGATTGATGCAATAGGCGAATCAAAACCAACCGATAAAGAAGCAATCGTCCGGATGGCAGTCAGCCAGAAAGCTTTTTTCGGAAAGAGAGGAGGTATCACGTTCAGTGGAGGAGAGCCCACTTTCCAAGCAAAAGAGCTAATACCCCTTTTCAAACGTCTGAAAGAAGAAAAAATACACATTTGCCTTGACAGTAACGGAGGAATATGGAACAAAGAAGTAGAAGAACTGCTCCGGTTGACAGACTTGGTGCTGCTTGACGTAAAACAAATCAACGCCGAACGCCACAAGCATCTTACAGGAAGGGAAAACGCACAAACATTGAAAACAGCTGCATGGCTGGAAGAAAACGGAAAGCCGTTCTGGCTCCGCTATGTGCTTGTACCCGGATATTCGGATGCGGAAAACGACATCCGCACACTGGGTGTCCATTTCCATCCCTACAAAATGATTCAACGCATAGAAATCCTCCCTTACCATACGTTAGGAATCCACAAATACGAAGCTTTAGGGAAACCTTATCTTCTGAAAGAGGTCAAAGAAAACACAGCAGAACAGTTGGAACGGGCAAGGAATTTGTTCGAAGAATATTTTCCCTCCATCGTCCGCGTAAACTAATCCGGATTTCCCGGAAAAAGCGCACAAATTCTTCCGGGAAACTGCGCAGGCGCTTTCAAAAAACCGGAATATTTCCTATTTACACCAGATATTCCACGACGCGAATGCCTGCAAAAGTAGCATTTCAAGACCGTTTTTTACAGCAGCGCCTTTCTCTTTCCCTTTTCTCATAAACAAGGTTTCGTCCGGATTATATATCAAATCGTACAACACATGCTTATCCGTCACCTGGGAGTAAGGAATATCCGGACAAGTATCTATGTTCGGATACATACCCAGCGGAGTAGCGTTGACGATCACCGTATATTCTTCCATGAGAGAAGGAGTTATATCCCCATAAGCTATGCAATTATCCGTCTTTGGATGCCGGGATACGAAAATCGGTTCCACACCCAACTGCTTCAATCCGAAATAAACCGCTTTAGAAGCTCCGCCCGTTCCCAACACCAATGCTTTCCGGTGGGAATCGTCCAGCATCGGCTGAATAGACTGCTGGAATCCTATAATGTCGGAATTAAACCCGATGAGTTTTGTCTTCCCAAAAAGCCCTTTCGAAAACTTAATCACGTTAACAGCACCTATCATCTTGGCAGTCTCATCCAAATTATCCAGATAAGGAATCACCTGTTCCTTGTATGGAAGCGTCACATTCAAGCCTTTCAACTCCGGATTGCGGCTCAAAACATCTTTCAAATCCTTGATGTTAGGAATTTCAAAATTCAGATACTGGGCATCAATTTTCTCTTCAGCGAACTTTTGGTTGAAAAAGTTCTTGGAAAAAGAATGTCCCAACGGATAACCAATCAATCCATACTTATCCATAAACCACCATTTTAATTTTACAATTTCCGTCCTGTATATAAAGAACATACTCCGAAAGTCAACTTCCGTACGCCAACCTCCGCAAAGCCCACTTTCCGAAGCAGGTTTGCCATCACTTCTCCTTGAGGAACGACTTTTATCGACTCCGGCAAATAATGGTACGCCGAATTTTCTTTAGAGAAAAAGCGTCCGACTGCCGGTATAATCCATTTCGAATAAATCCGGTAACCTTGCTTGACGGGAAAATGCTCCGGAGTGGAAAGTTCCAGAATCATAACATGTCCACCCGGTTTCAAAACCCGGAACATCTCAGCTATCCCTTGTTCGATATTCTCAAAATTACGCACACCGAAAGCCACCGTTACAGCATCAAACGCACAGTCATCGTAGGTCAATGCCGTACAATCCTGCACTTCAAACGACAACTGGCCGGAAACACCGGTTTTTTCCGCCTTCTGTTTACCAATTTCCATCATCCCGACCGAAATATCCGCACCGATAACTTTTTCCGGTTGCAAACGTTTGCAGAGGGCTATCGCCAAATCGCCGGTACCAGTCGCAATATCCAAAATTACTTTCGGAGAAAAAGGGCGTAAGAAAGCAATGCCTTTCTTGCGCCACCCCTTATCCAAACCAAATGAAAGCACATGGTTCAGCTTATCATACGCATGCGCGATAGTGTCAAACATCCGTATGACTTGAATACCTTTGCGTTCCTTGTCGTTATACGGCAATATTTTTTCTGAACCAAACTGCGTCATTTCCCTTATTTCCGGTTATTCAAATAATCCGTTACATTCTTTTCAATCCGTACAGACAAATTATCCGTATCAGTCTTTTCAAAACTTTCGCCCGTGATGTGCTCATACAGCTCGATATAACGATTGCTGATACCCTCCACGATTGCCGGCGTCATTTCCGGAACTGTCTGACCTGCTTTCCCTTGGAAGCCGTTATCCATCAGCCATTCCCGTACGAACTCTTTCGACAGCTGCTTCTGCGGCTCGCCATTTTTGAAACGTTCTTCGTAACCTTCCAAATAGAAATAGCGGGAAGAATCGGGGGTATGGATTTCGTCCATCAGATAAATTTCTCCGTTATACTTACCGAACTCGTACTTCGTATCCACCAGAATCAGGCCTCTCTTTGCCGCGATTTCCGAGCCTCTCTTAAACAAGGCAAGCGTATATTTCTCTAGCAAAGCATATTCTTCCGGAGTAGCCAAACCTTTTGCAAGAATCTCTTCTTTGGAAATATCTTGGTCGTGTTCGCCAATTTCCGCTTTCGTAGTAGGAGTAATAATAGGTTCCGGGAAACGCTGGTTCTCCCGCATTCCTTCCGGCAGTTTCACGCCGCAAATCTCGCGGACGCCACTTTTATATGCGCGCCATGCGCTTCCGCATAGATACCCCCTTACAATCATCTCCACGGGGAAACCCTCACAACGTACGCCGACGGTAACCATCGGGTCAGGCGTAGCCAATTTCCAATTCGGGCAAATATCGGCTGTCGCATCCAAAAATTTCGCAGCTATCTGATTAAGCATCTGTCCTTTATAAGGAATGCCTTCCGGCAGGATTACATCAAACGCCGAAATACGGTCGGTCGCAACCATTACCAACAAGTCGTCAACACTATAAACATCGCGCACTTTTCCGTGATAGACAGATTTCTGTCCCGGGAAATTGTAATCTGTTTCAGTTAAAGCCTTCTTCATAATTCCTAAATTATATTTTGAAGTTATTATTTACGTTTTTCTGTTTTCTTCTCCAAAGGGATCGTTTCGTTTTTCAACTTATTTTCATACTTATCGTATGCTTCCACGATTTTCTGAACAAGCTTATGACGCACAATATCCTTTTTATTGAATTCGACCCTCCCGATACCTTTCACGTTTGCAAGGATTTTCATCGCCTCGACAAGACCCGATTGGGAAGTCGACGGCAAATCGATTTGCGTGACATCGCCGGTAACAATCATTTTTGCATTTAATCCCAACCGGGTAAGGAACATCTTTATTTGATGCTTGGTCGTATTCTGCGCTTCATCGAGGATAACAATGGCATCATTCAACGTCCGCCCGCGCATAAAAGCAAGCGGAGCTATCTGAATCACATTCGATTCCATATATTCTTTCAGTTTCATTGCCGGAATCATCTCCTGCAAAGCGTCATACAATGGCTGCAAATAGGGATCCAGCTTGTCTTTCATTTCACCCGGCAAAAAGCCCAACTTCTCTCCCGCCTCCACGGCCGGACGACTAAGGATTATCTTCCTTGTCTCCTTATTTTTTAAAGCTCTCACAGCAAGAGCGATAGCGATAAAAGTCTTTCCGGAGCCTGCCGGTCCCGTTGCAAAAACCATGTCGTTGGCGTTGAACGCATCTACCAGTTTCTGCTGGTTCTCCGTCCGTGCAAGTATCGGTTTCCCGTTCATACCATGGATAATCAAATCCTTTTGTTTCGTGATAACGGGAGCTTTGCCCTTAACAATATCCAGAATGACATCTTCGCTCAGCGAATTAAATTCTTCACAATATCTCTCTATTTCCCGTATTTTCTTCAGGAAAACCTCCGATTCCTCCTCATCGCCGATAACTTTCATGACATTTCCTCGCGCCACAATCCGCAACTTCGGGAATAACGTCTTGATAAGTTGCATGTTCGTATTATTCACACCGTAAAAAATCACGGGGTCGACACTTTCAAGAATATAAATCCTTTCTATCATTTAATTAAGATATCGCTCGTCCAATTTTATAGTATAGATGAAACATTTCGCAAAATTAGCAATAATACTCCATCCATTTTGTAAATCTTTCATGTTTTATAAAATCTTTAGAGTTGGGGAGAAGCCATTCCTTGCATTCCCGAATTGCGGAATCTCATGAAATCTTTCTATTTTTGCCTAAGATTTTGAAAACCTCCAAAAACTTGATTATAGAAATGGACAGGATTATACACTTGTTGATTTATTCCGTTTTATCAATTTGCCTGATTCCCGGTTTCATCTCCTGCAAACAGCGGGGAGAGCTGAAGCCTATCCACTATTCGGGGAGTTACAACCGCGATTTCAATGACCTGAACCCTGTGCAGCTCGCGGAAGCAAAAAAAATCGGTATCACCCCGATAACCAGCACAAAGGAAGCTGGAAAAGCCAAAAGGAAAATGGAAAAAATAGAGACCAACGACAATTACGAAGTGGAAAAACTCACCCACTCCATCCCCTACCTGATACCGGATGCCGCCGAACTACTGGACGAGATTGGAAAAAATTTCCGGGATTCACTGAAAGTCAAAAATGCACCCGACTACAAAATCAAGGTAACAAGTGTCACACGGATGATGTCTGACGTAAAAAAACTCAGGAAAAGCAATATCAACTCCTCGAAAAACTCCGCTCATCTATACGGAACCACATTCGACATTTCCTGGGTGCGCTACACAAAAACAGACAAAGACGACCCGATAGACCTCGACAACGGACAACTAAAAATGGTTTTGGCTTCGGTTTTACGGGATTTAAAACGAGAAAACCGTTGTTATGTAAAACACGAACGCAAACAGGGATGTTTCCACATAACCGTCAGGAGCAAAAAATAATCCGTTCCACATTTTATGGACAAGCACGTTCAATGATATAATTCCATTTTTTTTGTAAATTTGCCGGCACTATGGAATATATAATGAAATACAATACAAAAAAAAAGCGTCTGGTTCTTCCGGAATACGGTCGCAATATCCAAAACATGGTGGACTATTGTGTGACAATACAAGACCGCAATGAACGCAAACGTTGTGCAGACACAATCATTGCCATAATGGGAAATATGTTTCCTCATCTTCGTGACGTAAGCGACTTCAAACACATCTTGTGGGACCATTTGGCAATCATGTCCGATTTCAAGCTAGATATCGACTATCCATACGAGATTGTCAAAAAAGAGGACCTGTATGTACACCCGACACGCATACCGTATGTCAACTCACGTATCCGATACCGTCATTACGGAAAGACGCTGGAGCGCTTGATAGAGAAGGCAGGTGAAATGCCGGATGGTCAGGCGAAAGACCAACTAATAAAGATGATCGCCACACAAATGAAGAAGTTTTTCCTAATCTGGAATAAAGAGACCGTAGACGACCGGAAAATTTTCCAAGACTTGGAAGAACTCTCGGAGGGCCGGATTATATTGCACGAAGACACTCACCGCCTGGCCACAAGCCGAGATATTTTAGCACGCGCAAACGGAAACAACAAGAAAAACTACCGAAAAGGAAGATGAGTTCATTTGTTATAGAAGGTGGTCATAAGTTATCGGGGACAATCGTTCCGCAAGGTGCCAAAAACGAGGCTCTGGAAATAATTTGCGCAACATTGTTGACATCGGAAAAAGTAACCATCTATAACGTCCCGAATATCTTAGACGTTAACAATTTAATCCAATTGTTACGGGAGATGCAGGTCAAAGTTGAACATCCCAAAGAAGGCATTTATACATTTCAAGCCGACAACGTAGATTTGGAATACCTGCAAACAGATGAATTTCTGAAGAAAAGCGCATCATTACGTGGTTCGGTTATGCTCGTCGGACCCCTTGTCGCCCGTTTCGGCAAAGCTCTGATGCCGAAACCCGGAGGAGACAAAATCGGGAGGAGACGTTTGGACACCCACTTTATCGGGATACAAAAACTGGGGGCTGAATTTTGCTATCATCCGGAAAAACAGCTTTACCAAATAACTGCAGAACGATTAAAAGGTGCATACATGCTGCTTGACGAAGCATCCGTGACCGGTACAGCCAACATTCTGATGGCTTCAGTCCTTGCAGAAGGGAAAACCACCATATATAATGCGGCATGCGAGCCGTACGTGCAACAGCTCTCCCTAATGCTGAACAGCATGGGCGCACAAATCAGCGGCATCGGCTCAAACCTTTTGACAATCCAAGGAGTCAAGGAATTAAAAGGGACAGAACACACCATTCTTCCGGACATGATTGAAGTGGGCAGTTTCATCGGTATGGCAGCCATGACCGGCTCAGACATCATCATTAAAAATACCGGATACGAAAATTTAGGAATCATCCCCGACGCGTTCAGACGTTTAGGGATTACCGTCGAACAACAAGGAGATGATATACACGTCCCGCCGCACGATTCTTATGAGATAGATACGTTCATCGATGGTTCTATAATGACAATATCCGATGCTCCATGGCCGGGATTGACACCCGATTTGCTCAGCGTCTTTTTGGTTGTCGCGACACAAGCCATAGGAAGCGTGCTAATCCATCAGAAGATGTTTGAGAGCCGTCTCTTTTTTGTGGACAAGTTAATCGACATGGGGGCACAAATCATCCTTTGCGATCCGCACCGCGCAACAGTCATCGGCTTAGGTAACCGGTTCAAGCTTCGGGGCGGTACGATGGTCTCACCCGATATACGGGCAGGCATAGCCCTGTTGATAGCAGCAATGAGTGCGGAAGGGACAAGTTTTATCCATAATATAGACCAAATAGACCGGGGATACCAGGAAATAGACAAACGTCTGAACCAACTGGGTGCCCGGATAACACGTTTATAAAGCATGATTACAGAAAAAAACGTCTCTAAGATTGGCCGATTCGGTAAACCGCACGGAACAAAAGGCGAATTGCCGCTGATAACGGAATTCGATATTTTTGACAATATCGAAGAGCCGTATATCGTCTGTCCGATAGATGGCATTTTCGTTCCTTTTTACATAGATTCTTATCGCTGGAAAAACGACAAAGTCATCTTGCTCTCTTTGGAAAACATCAATACAGAGAGCGATGCAAAGAGGTTCACCAACCTGGATGTATATGTCCCCACGGAGATGCTGAGCGATGTCTTTGCGGAAGAAGATTTTTCTTGGAAAGACCTGATCGGGTTTACCGTTGAGGACACACAACTGGGAGAACTCGGAAAAATCATGGCAGTGGACGACTCTACAATGAACATCCTCTTAAACATCGACCACCAAGGAAAGGAACTGCTGCTTCCTGTTGCCGAAGAATTTATCATAGACCTCAATGTGGAAGATATGCAGTTAACGGTAAAAATACCGGAAGGATTAATGGAGCTATAAAACACATTGTATGAAAAAGAAGCAGAAAAGGAAAAAAACAAAATCATTTTGGCACCGGATACGGTTCAAATACAAGCTGTCGTTTTTCAATGAAAACACATTGGACGAAGTTTGGTCATTCCGGTTGTCCCAGCTGTCGGCTTTTGTCACACTGCTCCTTTTCGCTTTGTTCCTGATAATCGTAACCTCTGTCATCATCATCATGACACCTATCCGGAACTACCTTCCCGGATATTTGGATGTTGAAGTACGTAAAAACATCATGCAAAATGCATTGAAAGCCGATTCTCTGGAAAGAATGGTTGCAATACAATCACTATATTTAAACAATGTTGCACAAATCCTAACAGGCAACATCAGCATTGATTCGATTCGGGAGATTGATTCTTTGGCACGGACAGATGCGAGTTACGACATTCCCAGAGGAGAACAGGAGGAAGCTTTTATCAAAGAGTTTGAAGAGGAAGAAAAATACAACCTCACTGTCCTGACACCGGATGCGGTTCCATCAGATGGGCAATTCTTTTACAAACCTATCAACGGTATCATTACCAACAGTTATGATGCACGGATGAAGCATTACGGAATCGATTTGGTCGCTGCTTCAAAAAGCAGTGTCATGTCTACATTAGACGGCGTTGTCATTTTCACCGGCTATGATTCCAATTTCGGGAACGTCATCTCCATACAACACCGGAACGGATTCGTTTCGATTTACAAGCACAACGACTCCTTATTAAAGACCGTCGGCGACAAAGTGAGTGCAGGTGAAGCCATCGCATTATTAGGAAATACAGGAAAAATGTCAACAGGTCCGCACCTGCATTTCGAATTATGGTATAAAGGGAAATCGGTTAATCCGGAAGATTATATAGATTTTTAATCATATGAAAAGGCAATTGGCAATTTTAGGTTCTACAGGATCTATCGGAACACAAGCATTGGAAGTTGTAAAAGAGCATTCCGATTTATTTGAAGTATACGCCCTTACAGCAAACAATCAAGTGGAGTTACTGATAAATCAGGCACGTCGCTTCATGCCTGAAGTTGTTGTAATAGCCAATGAGCAGAAATACCCGGAATTAAAAGAAGCATTGGAAGATCTCCCAATTAAAGTATGGGCAGGTTCCGATGCGATTGCCCAGGTTGTGCAATCCTCCCCCATTGACATGGTACTAACAGCAATGGTGGGCTATGCAGGTTTGAAGCCTACGATTGCAGCCATCAAAGCAGGGAAAGCTATCGCTCTAGCCAACAAAGAGACATTGGTGGTAGCCGGAGAACTAATTATGGATTTGGCTAAGAAATATGATGTACCCATCCTGCCAGTCGATTCCGAACACTCGGCAATATTCCAATGTTTGGCAGGAAGCTATGACAACCCCGTGGAGAAAATCCTGTTGACGGCTTCGGGTGGCCCTTTCCGAACTACTCCGCTAAAGGAACTTGTCTCCGTCACAAAAGAGCAGGCATTGAAACATCCGAATTGGAGCATGGGCGCAAAAATCACGATTGATTCAGCTTCAATGATAAACAAAGGCTTTGAAATGATTGAAGCGAAGTGGCTGTTTGGTGTGACTCCGGAACAAATCCAAATAGTAGTGCACCCCCAATCAATCATTCATTCGATGGTTCAGTTCGAGGATGGGGCAATTATCGCGCAAATGGGAACTCCCGACATGAAATTACCAATCGCATACGCCTTTTCATTCCCTAAACGGATGAAAAGCATGGCACCGCGTCTCGATTTCGCAAAATATCCGACATTGACATTCGAAGAACCTGACATGGAACGTTTCAGGAATCTGGCATACGCCTTCGATGCCGTAAAAACCGGAGGAAACATGCCCTGCATCCTGAATGCAGCTAATGAAATTGTAGTTGCCGCCTTCTTGCAAGACAGAATCGGATTTCTGCAAATGAGTGATGTGATAGAAAAAACGATGCAAGCAGCAAACTTCATACAAAAACCATCGTATGAAGATTATGTCGCCACCGACACTGAAGCCCGCCGCATCGCAACAGAATTATTATAGGTTAAATCAAACTTAGACTGTAAAAAAGAGATGGAAACATTTTTGGTTAAAGCACTACAACTGATATTAAGTTTTTCAATACTTGTAATTGTACACGAGTTCGGACATTTCATTTTTGCCCGAATATTCAAGGTTAGGGTAGAGAAATTCTACCTGTTCTTTGACCCTTGGTTCTCGCTTTTCAAATTCAAACCGAAAAACAGCGATACCGAATATGGTATCGGTTGGTTACCTTTAGGCGGATACTGCAAAATATCGGGAATGATTGACGAGAGCATGGATAAAGAACAAATGGCACAACCTCCCAAGCCTTACGAATTCCGTTCGAAACCGGCGGGGCAACGCCTGCTTATCATGGTGGGCGGCGTCTTGTTTAATTTCCTGTTGGCTCTGTTTATTTACTCAATGACTTTATATGCCTGGGGCGATTCCTACCTGCCGCTGAAAAACATGAAGATGGGAATGTATTACAGCGATGTGGCCAAAGAAATCGGATTCCAAGATGGAGACATCCTCTATAAGGCGGATGAAGAGGTGCTCGAACGCTTCAATTCAGACGCGATACGAAAAGTTTTCAATGCAGAAAACGCAACAGTCATCCGCGACGGTCAAGAGATTATCATCCCTATCCCGGACGACATCATGCAGCGAATGATTCGCAGCGGAAACGGATTTGCATCTCCGGAACGTTATCCGATGATCGTAGAAAACCTACGTGAAGAGCTTCCCATTGCAAAAGCCGCCGGTATATTACCCGGTGATACGATTGTCGCCATCAACGGCACATCAACGCCAACGTTAGAGGAAAGTTTTAATGAACTTGCCAAATATCGTGACGCAGACATTAGCATCGACGTAAAACGCGGAAATGAAATCCGTTCGTTTGCCCTGCACACCGATACCGCTGCACAAATCGGAATCTTCATCAAGCTTGGAGCGGACAAAATATACCAGACAGAACATATAGAATACAGTTTCTTTGCTTCATTCCCCGCTGGTATCACAAAAGGGATAAACACCCTAAAGGGCTATGTCAATGACATGAAATACGTATTCACCAAAGAAGGAGCTTCCACACTCGGTGGATTTGGTGCGATAGGCAATCTGTTCCCGGCAGAATGGGATTGGCAAAGTTTTTGGACAATGACAGCATTTTTATCCATCATACTCGGCTTCATGAATATCCTCCCTATCCCGGCGCTTGACGGAGGACACGTAATGTTTACACTTTACGAGATAATTACACGGAGGAAACCCAGCGACAAATTCCTCGAATATGCACAGATTGTCGGTATGACCATTCTGTTCGCCCTGCTGATTTACGCAAACGGGAACGACTTGTACCGCTTTTTTATAAAATAACATGATTACAAATTAAATTTCCCGTATTATGATTCATATAAAAAGTTTACTAATTATCCTGTTAACATGCCTGGCTCCGGCTCTTAAAGCTGAAGAGAGACCTTTCTATTTCATCCAGATGAGCGATCCCCAGTTCGGCATGTACGCCGCCATCGAAAAAGGATCTGGTTTCGCCAAAGAAACAGCCAACATGGAGAAAGCGATTGCGGCCATAAACAAACTGTCCCCTGCGTTTATCGTGATAACCGGTGATTTGGTTGAAAATCTCACAGACAAACAACAGTTGGCGGAATACCAACGGTTAAAAGAGAAAATCCGTAAAGACATCCCTGTTTACCAGTTGCCTGGCAACCACGATTTGGGAAATGAAGCGAAAGAGGAAAACGTTAAACTGTACCTCGAGCGATACGGATACGACTGCTTCTCTTTTACCATATACAATTGCTGTTTCATTGGCATAAACACACAAGTACTGTACGGCGACAACCGACCACGCGAATGGCAACAGCGAATATGGTTGCAACATATATTGGAAAATGCCAAACAGTGTAACCACCGGATTGTATTCGGACATTATCCGCTTTTTGAAAAGGACTTCGAAGAACCAGACAAATACCAAAACATTCCAATAGCGATGCGAAGCCTTTATCTGGACATTTTCGACAGATACGGAGTAAGCCATATGTTCTCCGGCCATTTGCACTACCCATCAGAAGGGACATACAAGAATTTCCATGCCGTAGGGACAGGTGCCGTCGGTTTCCCTATCGGAGAAAACACGAAAAGCGGTCTGCGGATTGTGAAAGTTTATCCCGACCACATCGAATCGGAATTTGTCGAATTGGACAAAATCCCGACGGACATCAAATTATAGCGCCAGACTTGTAAAAGAACAATATTGCCGGGGAAACATCTGGTCCGAACCTACAAAACCAGAGACAAAAGGAATTTCCCCGGCAATCTAATATGCAACAACTACAATGTTTCCACAAACTCACTATTCTATTTTTACGTCGTTATAAATAACGACATTCTATGGAAATAAAAGAAGTTGCTCTGAACATATTACGCGGATATTATTATTCTCTGCCATATATTCGATTTTTGATTAACTATGAATCAAAAAAATCGACAAAAACGAGGACAAACAAGGAAGAGAAAGGCTTATTTACGACCAAATCATTCCATTTGTTATGAATATTAGTCTATAAATCTAATCTCCCCCCGAAAAGAACAAATCTTTTTTATTTTTGCAGCGATATGGAAAAAGTAACGGTAAAAAAAGTCGAAACAGCGCACGAAATGAACGATTTCGTGAAATTGCCGAATCTGATTTATTCGGATTCTCCTTACTATATTCCGGATTTGGAAATGGATGTCAAAGACACATTCAACCCGAAGAACGTAGCTTTGGAACAATGCAATATCCAAGCATTCATCGCTTACGATGAAGAGAATAAGCCGGTAGGAAGGATTGCCGGAATCATCAACCATCGTGCCAATAAAAAATGGAACACTAAAACTGTCCGTTTTGGATTCATCGAATTTACCGATGACCCAAAAGTCTCCACCGCACTTCTAAGTACAGTAGAACAGTGGGGTAAAGAACACGGAATGGATAGCATACAGGGACCGATGGGCATATTCGATTTCGACAAAGAGGGAATGCTTATCGAAGATTTCGACCAAATAGGCTCGATGATTACGATATACAACCCTCCGTACTATCCCAAGCATTTGGAAATGTTAGGTTATAAGAAAGAAGTGGATTGGGTACAAATCCGCATAGAGGTTCCCAAAGAGATACCCTCCAAATATGCACGGGTAGCACACCTGTCGGAAGAGATGTTCGGCTTGCATGTACGGAAACTGACAAATGCCGACATTTACAAACGTGGATATGGGAAAAAGGTATTCCACCTGTTAAACAAAGCATACACACCACTTTTCGGATACACGGAACTTTCCGACCGGCAAATCGATTTATACATCAACCGTTATCTTCCTTTCATCGATAAACAGCTCTTGCCCGTCATTGAAAACGATGCAGGAGAAATCGTAGGCGTTGCCATTACGATGGGAAGTTTCTCGCATGCCCTTCAAAAGAGCAAAGGCAAACTGTTTCCTTTCGGATGGTACCACCTGCTCCGTGCGATAAAATGGAAAAAAGAGGACAAAGTTGAAATGATGCTGATCGGGATACATCCCGATTACCAAGGATTAGGCGTGAATGCGATGATTTTCAACGACCTTATTCCTATTTATAACAAAAATCATTTCAAATGGGCGGAAACAGGTCCGCAGCTGGAGACCAACGTCAGGGAACTGAACCAATGGAAACCTCTCAATC
This sequence comes from uncultured Parabacteroides sp., assembly GCA_944325355.1. Classification (GTDB taxonomy): domain Bacteria; phylum Bacteroidota; class Bacteroidia; order Bacteroidales; family Tannerellaceae; genus Parabacteroides. The sequence goes on along the minus strand of CALUZS010000004.1, from coordinate 98,635 downwards.
CGACACTTACCAAGCGGAGAAGATGCTATAAAAAGGATTTGTAAATATCAAACTAACTAATATTTATATTATAATATGAATAAAAGAGTTGTAATCACTGGGATGGGAATATGGTCTTGTCTGGGGAACACCTTAGAAGAAGTGCGCGATTCTCTTTACAATGGGAAAAGCGGTGTCATTTTCAGTCAAGAACGCAAAGAACTCGGATTCCGTTCAGCTTTATGCACTCAAATAGAAACCCCGAACTTGAAACCGTTCGTTTCCCGAAATTTGAGACAATTCATGCCGGAAGAAGCCCAATACGCTTACATGGCTACGCGATCTGCATTGGAAAATGCGAGAATGGACCAAGAATATATCGATCAACATGAAATAGGCATCATCTATGGTAACGACTCCGTTGCCGAAGCTACAATGAACGCACTTGACCGTTTCCGCGAATTTAAAGATACAGCGGCATGCGGCAGCGGTGCCATTTTCCAATCGATGAACTCTACCGTCACGATGAACCTTGCCTGCCTGTTCAAACTTCGCGGCATCAACCTGACAGCTTCCGCGGCTTGTGCCTCAAGCTCCCACTCCGTAGGTCTGTCTTACTTGCTGATACGCGATGGATTGCAGGATTGCATCATCTGCGGCGGAGCACAAGAAAATAATTTATACAGTGTGGCCGCATTCGACGGCATACAATCTTTCTCCACACGGGAAAGCGAACCAACGAAAGCGAGCCGACCGTTCGACCGCGACCGTGACGGATTAGTTCCAGGAGGAGGTGCGGCAACCTTGATATTAGAGAGTTACGAACACGCCGTAAAGCGTAACGCTCCTATCCTTGCGGAAATTGTCAGCTGGGGATTCTCCGGAAACGGCGACCACATCTCCACACCGAATGTGCAAGGTCCGGCACGGTCGTTGGAACTCTGCCTGAAAAACGGGAACATCACACCCGCACAAATTGGCTATGTCAATGCCCACGCCACATCCACACGCATCGGCGACAGCCGCGAAGCGCAAGCCATCGCCCAGATATTCGGTGATTACAAGGTACCTGTCACCTCAACCAAAAGCCAGACCGGACATGAAATGTGGATGGCAGGAGCAAGCGAACTGATATATTCGATACTGATGATGAAAAACGGCTTCATCGCGGGAAATATCAACTTCGAAAACCCGGATGACGATTCTGCCCGTCTGAATATCTATCCGGAGACAAAAGAAGCACATTTCGATATGTTCCTATCCAATTCGTTCGGATTCGGAGGAACCAATTCAACTCTTATCGTAAAAAATTTGTAACAAACAAAATATAATCATTTTAAATTATCTATTATGACACGCGAAGATATAGTAAAAGAAGTAAACAATCTGTTAGCAGAAGAATTTGAAGTTGACTTGGAACTTTTCACTCCTGACGCAAATGTCCGGGACACGCTTTCTTTGGACAGCTTGAGTTTAGTCGATTTAGTGGCTATTATCCAACAGACTTACAAGATAAAAATACCGGTAGCCGATTTGAAGAGCATCAATACGTTTAACGACCTCTACAACTATATCGAATCACACCTTTCATAAAATGAACTATTACTGCATCGAAAATTTGATACCGCAACGCGCTCCCATCCAAATGGTCGACCAACTGTTGGAAGTGGAGGGAAGAACGGCTGTCACAACTTTCGAAATCAGGTCGGGCAACTATTTTGCCGATGAGGAAGGCTTCATGACGGAACCGGGGCTGATTGAAAATATCGCCCAATCCGCATCGGCATTGGCAGGGTACCTTTCACGGGAAGCCGGAGAGAAAGAGACACCTGTCGGATATATCGGGGAGATAAAAAATTTCCACTGTTACCGTTGTCCGCACATCGGGGAAAAGGTGCAAACAAGCATTACGTTGGGAGAAGAAGTAGGTGGCATCACATTAGTAAACGGAGAAGTTCACGCTTCAGGAGAGTTGCTTGCCACAACACGGATGAAAATTTTTATCAGTCAAAATCGTTGAACATGGTTATTTATGCTTCTTGAAGACAAATACTACAAAGTAACAGATGGTAAGACGGACGGTCCGAATGGGATATTCCGAATACAGCTTCTGCCTGATAGCGATGTCTATCGCGGTCATTTCCCCGGTAACCCGGTTTGTCCGGGCGTCTGCAATATCGAAATGATAAAAGAATGCACCGCCCGGCTGACAGGCAAAAAACTGTTCATCAGCAGCATAAAGCAATGCCGGCTGACAGCAATCGCTTCGCCTTCCGTTTGTCCGGAGCTTGACATCCGTATCAATGCCCAACCCTCAGATGAAGGATTTTCCGTATCGGCAAAAATATCAGACGCGGAAAAAGTTTATATGGAATACAAAGGAGAAATGAGAGTTTTGTAGGAGTATAAAATCGAACGTATTTATTATACTACCCTTCATTTCCACAACGGAATTTTATTCAACGGACTTCGGTCGCCATATCCGGTGATATGGCTGGCTTATGAACCGTCAAATTGGTGAACAAAAACAAGTTATAAAATGAAATACGATGTCATTATAATAGGCGGAGGATTAGGAGGTTTGGAATGCGGATACATACTTTCGCAAGCCGGACGGAATGTCCTTATATTAGAGCAAGGCATGCAACCCGGAGGTTGTATCCAAAGCTACCGTCGGCATGGACTTATGTTCGACACCGGCTTTCATTACGTTGGTGGATTGGACGAAGGACAGTCGTTGCACGCCGCTTTCCGTTTCCTCGGTCTATTGAACCTTCCATGGAGACGGTTGGACACAAACGGATTCGACCGCATAACCATCGGAGAAAAAGACTTCGCTTTTGCCCAAGGATATGGGATGTTTTCAAAAAAACTTGCCGAAGATTTTCCAAGGGAGCGGGCAGCCTTATCCCGCTATGCGAAGCTACTTGAGGAATCCGCCTTGCAGCAGTTTGCGGCCTTATCACCAAACGCCCAAGAAAGCGCTTCTATTTCCCCACAAATGGAGACAAGCGCCTGGCAATACTTAACGGAGAATTTCCATGACCCCTTATTGATAAACGTCCTTAGCGGTACATCCCTTAAAATGGAACTCCGGAAAGAATCGCTTCCGTTATTCACATTCCTGCACGGTAACAGCAGTTACATAGAAAACAGTTGGCGGTTGAAAGGCGATGGCTCGATGATTGCAGACACATTAATCAAAAACATCCAAACACAGGGAGGAACAATCATCTGCAATGCTAAAGTAGAAGAATTGGAAGAAAAAGAGGGACGGCTGGTACATGCTATCTGTTCCAATGGAGAGCGCTACGAAGGTACATTGTTCATAAGTGACATTCATCCGGACTCCACTACCCGACTGATAAAACAGAGCAGTCTGGTAAAACGAAGCTTCCGGAACCGCTTGGCTAATTTAGAAAACACGTTCGGAATGTTTACCGTCTCTCTCCGCATACAGCCCAACCGTTTACGTTACTTTAATTGGAACCAATACATCTATCGTCAGCCGGACGTCTGGGATTTCTATCAAGACGATACAGACATAAACGGCGTGCTTATCAGCTGCAAGGTTCCGGAAGACGGCAACGAATATACCCAACAGGTAGACATCCTTACCCCGATGAGTTGGGAGAGGTGCAAGGCCTGGAACAACCATACGCAAGTAGGAAAAAGAGACAACAATTACAAAATGCTGAAAGAACAGATGGCGGAACAGTGCATCACATTGGCAGAGCGCTTTCTCCCCGGGCTTCGGAACATCTCCAAATATTATACCAGCACGCCACTGACATGGCGCGACTATACCCTTACCCCGGGAGGTAGTGCCTACGGGATACGGAAAGATTTCCGCGAACCGTTAATGACGGTATTATCGCCCTGCACACCAATCCCGAACCTGTTGCTTACAGGTCAGAACCTGATGCTGCACGGAGTGCACGGGGTGACAATGACAGCGCTTTTTACCTGCGCAAAAGTATTAGGGAATGAATATATATGGAACAAACTAAAAGAATAAAATAGAATATGAAATATGCATTAGTTACCGGAGGCAGCCGAGGAATCGGACGCGCCGTATGTATAAAACTTGCACAGATGGGCTACCAGGTCATCATCAACTACGCAAGCAATACCGAAGAAGCGGAAAAAACGCTTGAAATGATAAAATCGGCAGGGCAAAACGGCGAAACGCTTCAATTCGACATAAGCAATGGCAAACAGACAAGAGAAGCTATTGACACCTGGATGCAAGCACACCCGGACGATTACATCGAAATCCTTGTAAACAATGCCGGCATCAGACATGACAATATATTAGCACTCATGCCTGAAGAAGATTGGGATTCTGTGCTGAGTATCACGCTCAAAGGATTTTACAACGTGACCCAACCGATACTGCAACCCATGATACGCCACAAATATGGGCGAATCATCAACATGGCAAGCGTAAGCGGATTGAAAGGGCTGCCGGGACAGTGCAACTATTCCGCAGCCAAAGGCGGAATCATTGCCGCAAGTAAGGCGTTAGCCCAAGAAGTTGCCCGCAAGAACATCACAGTCAATGCCGTTGCGCCCGGATTCATCAAAACAGACATGGTAAAGGGATTGGACGAAGATTCATTGAAAAAAACTATTCCGGCAAACCGTTTCGGGACTCCCGAAGAGGTTGCAGAGCTGGTAGGATTCCTGGCATCTCCGGCAGCAGGCTATATTACAGGTGAAGTTATTTCCATCAATGGAGGTCTTTATACATAACTGAGGATGAAACAAATCGAAGATATTTGTCGGATTCAGGTACGGTTCAGTGAAATCGACTCCATGAAAAGAATGTGGCATGGAGCCTATGTCTCCTACTTTGAAGACGGGCGCGAATCGTTCGGAAGACATTACCCCGGTATCGGGTATGCCGATATGCAACAAGCCGGCATATATGCCCCGATGTACGACCTGCACATAAAATATTACGCTCCATTATGCATGAACGACGTGGCGATCATCCACACATATTATATCCATAAACCGGGAGCGCGTCTCGATTTTCATTATAAAATATTCAGGGAAAGCGATAATACACTATGTGCAGAAGGTGACTCCATCCAACTATTCATTGACGACAAAGGGGAGCTCATGACAGATGTTCCGGAGTATTACAAGACATGGCAAGAAAAGTACTTGTAACCAACAGGAAGGCTATACTCTCAGCTCCCGACAATCTGCCTGCTTTTATAGGAATTTAGTGAAAGGAAGTAAAGCATAACTATGCCGGATTACGGCAAGCCATATTTGAAAAAAATGAACTCTAACAGAATTGCAAAAGATTTTCTTCTGACAATATGCCTGCTTTTCATCGTAGGAACAACTTTCGGACAGAATACAGTCATAAAAGGAGTTGTTAGCGATTCGGTTTCCGGAGAGAAATTAGCTTATGTTTCTTTGATTATCAAAGGGACAACAACAGGGACAATGACCAACGAGGACGGGACTTTCTCGCTCTCCGCTACAACTTCCAAAGACACACTCGAAGTTTCCTATTTAGGTTACGACACAAAATTAGTAAAAATCAACCGGGGGAAAGAGAATCATCTAAACATCAAGCTGCGGCAGAGCGAAGTTTCGTTAGAGGAAGTTACTATCCGTCCGAAAAAAGAGAAATACAGCAAAAAAGAAAATCCTGCCGTCAAATTTGTAAAACAGGTCATTTCCGCCCGGGAAAGCAACGACCCTTACAATCAGGATTATTTCAGTTTCGACAAATATGAAAAGATAATCATTGCCAAAAATGATTATAAACCCAAACCCAAAAACTCAAACAAACCAGGCAAATTCGATTTCTTATCCGAATTTGTAGACACGCTCGACATCGGAACGACCATACTGCCCATATCCGAAAAAGAAAAAATCGCGACAATCTACTATCGCAAAGAACCGAAAAGTAAAAAAGAGTTGGTGAAAGGAAGTAAGAGTTCGGGCGTAGACGAAATACTTTCACGCGACGGCTTCCGCCAGTTCCTGAATGAAGTATTTAAGGAAGTGAATATTTTTCAAAACGACATTCCTCTGTTCTTGCAACGTTTTGTCAGCCCTCTGTCTACGATGGGTCCCAATTTCTATAAATATTATCTGCTCGACACGCTGGAAATGGAGGGCAAACAATACGTAGATTTAGGTTTCGTACCTTTCAACTCCGAATCATTCGGGTTTACCGGTCATTTGTATGTCACCCTCGACTCCACGTTTTTTGTCAAAAAAGTAAATCTGAACGTGCCACACGACATCAATTTGAATTTCATATCGCGTATGGCTATCGAACAGACTTTCGAACGCACACCGGACGGCAGCCGACTCATCACAAAAGATGACATCAATGTGGACTTTAAACTAACAGAAAAATCGAAAGGTCTGTATGCCCGGCGGCTGAACGTATACAGCAACCACTCGTTCACCCAACCGGAAGCAGAAATTGCCACCATCTTTGACGAAAGTTCCCCGACCATCATAGAGAAACAGGCATATAACCGGAAAAAGGATTTCTGGGAAGAGAACCGTCCGGCAGAAGCAGCTAAAAAAAATCCGAAATCGGTCAGCGAGCTAATGGCAAAATTACGTTCTGTCCCAATTTTTGCCGTAACCGAAAAGGTTGTATCGGTATTGGTTGGCGGTTACATCCCCACTAGAAAAGACCCGGAAATGAACAAATTTGAATTCGGTCCGATGAACTCCACGATTAACGGGAACGCCATAGAAGGAGCACGCTTCCGTGTGGGAGGAGCAACTACGCCCGTATTCAACAAAAACCTGTTCTTTGAAGGATATGCGGCATACGGCACCCGCGACAAGAAGATGAAATACGATGCGCTTGTAGAGTATTCGTTTACCGACCGCAAAGAATACCGTTTGGAATACCCGATGCACTCACTGCGGTTCGAATACATGTACGACATAAACAAGCTGGGGCAGAAATATATGTATACAAGCAAAGACAATGTTCTCCTTGCTATCAAACGGAAGAAAGATACGAGGGCTACTTACCAACGTCTTGCCGAATTGACCTATACCCGGGAACATTATAATGGGATATCGTATAACGCCATCATACGTAACCGACGCGAATACGCGACAGAATATGCCCGGTTCGACCAAATCGGCAAGGATGGAACACTGACTCCCATCCCCCATTACGACATGACAGAACTGGAACTGAGATTCCGGTACGCAAAAGACGAAAAATTTTACCAGACCCATAGCCAACGCATTCCAATTACATTCGACGCGCTGATTTTTAACGTCAGCCATGTCATGGCAAAAAAAGGTTTTTTAGGCTCTTCTTACAACTACCAACGCACAGATATCGGAATACAAAAGCGTTTTTGGTTCTCAGCTTTCGGCTATGTCGATTTGATAACCAAAGCTGGCAAGGTATGGAATAAGGTCCCGTATCCGTTACTAATCCTTCCTAACGCAAACTTAACTTATACAATCCAACCGGAAACGTATACAAATATGAATGCAATGGAGTTTATCAACGACGAATACGCATCTTGGGATTTGACGTATTACATGAACGGAGCATTATTCAACCGAATTCCACTCATAAAGAAATTAAAATGGAGAGAAGTATTCTGCTTTAGAGGATTGTGGGGGCACCTGACAGATAAAAACAACCCGGAGAAAAACGGAGAAAATCTATATCTTTTCCCTGCCGGCTCCGGGACATTAGGAAAAGCTCCCTATATGGAAGCAAGTGTGGGCATCGAAAATATTTTCAAATTCATGCGTCTCGATTATGTCTGGCGATTGAATTACCGCAACCGACCAGATATCCAGACAAGCGGTGTCCGCTGCACGATGCACATCACTTTTTAAAAAGGAGACTTTCCTGTTAAGAAGAATACGGTTTGAACGGGTCTTTTTCTGCAAAGTAGCGACGGTCCTTAACAAACTGAATCAGATAAATGAGATAAAGAATTGTAGTGATAATTCCACCCAAGATATCAAACAGACCAAACTGCATTCCTCCTATTTCATACGTATATTGGCTCCACGGAGTGTACATATATAATATACACATCAATATCAGAAGCAAGCGGAACTCCGTTGGACCAAGTTTACCATAAGTCAAACGAAATTCGTCTTTAAGAATCATGCCTATATACGTATATATAGACAAACCCAAATATCCACTAAAGGCAAATAAGGCAACATCCATCCGAAACATCGGAGAACAACCGACACCAATAAAGATTAAAGCAGTAGTGACAACATCCAACGTATGGTCGATAAAGAAACCGTAGACCGGTCTTTGGGTATTACGCACACGAGCGAGAGTTCCGTCCATGCTGTCGCCATACCAATGGATTACCAGTCCCAAAGAAGCCATCCACAAATAAAAGACATTCGAGTTTGCCAAAAAACATCCCACCGCAAACAAAACAGAACCGAAAACGCCTATATACGTCAAAATATCCGATGTCATCCATTTCGGCTGCCGTCCGGCCAACCAAACAAGCGCTTTTTTCTCTGCGCTATTCAAAAACGAAGTCTGAATTCTTTCTGATTTTTCTTTTCCCATTATTTCCCAAATTTTAAAGGAGTTATAATTAAAGTTCAAATTAACATTTCAAGGAACCTATCATTTGTGTAAAGTTAAACTGTTTATTCCTTTCATAAATGTTCCTTTTCTCTTATTTTGTCCTCTTATTATCCCTCACCATGCCCGCAAAATTCCAAAAGAAAATATCTTCTTTGTTGAATACTATTTTTTCTGACTCCGGTACTATTGACCTAATGTTCAAAACAACGTCGGTATCATTTGGGAATGCCATCGCGTTGCAATAACGCTTCAATAGAAGGAGCTTTCCCCCTGAAACGAAGATAAAGCGACATCGGATCTTCAGCCCCTCCAGCCGATAACAATTGCCGGAAACGGGCGGCTACCGCTTTGTTCAAAACACCTTCCTCCCGGAATGCAGCAAATGCGTCGGCATCAAGCACCTCTGCCCATTTATAACCATAATATCCGGCAGCATAACCGCCGGAAAAGATATGCCCGAATTGAGAACTCATCAAAGTATCTCCGGCATCCGGCAAGATTTGAGTATCTTTCCACGCTTCCCGCTCAAACGCCGATACATCACCATCAAACGAATGCTTTAACGAATGCCAAGCCATATCCAAATAACCGAAACTCAACTGCCGGCAACAACGATACCCTGCATTGAAATTCGATGAGTCAATCAAGCGGTGGACTAATTCGTCGGGTATTTTCTCACCTGTCTGGTAATGTCGCGCCACACGATTAAGAAAAAATTTTTCCCGTAACCAATTTTCCATAAATTGTGACGGCAACTCTACAAAATCATGATAGACATTCGTTCCGGAAAGAGAAGCATAACGCCCTTTCGCCAAAATGCCATGGAGAGCATGCCCGAACTCATGAAGGAAAGTCTCCACTTCTGCAAAAGTCAACAAAGAAGGTTTATCCGCCGTTGGGCGCGTAAAATTCGTTACAATAATTATATGCGGACGACTGTCTGTCCCATCAGGATTTCTATATTGGGATTTGAGATTATTCATCCAAGCCCCACTTTGCTTTCCGTCTCTCGGGAAAAAATCGGCATACAATATTGCAAGAAAGGAACCGTCTGCATCATAAACTTCATACGTACAAACTTCAGGATTATATACAGGTATCGACTTATTCTCCTTAAATGTTACACCATACAATTCAGTTGCCAACCCAAATATGGCATCCACCACCATGTCCAACCGGAAATAAGGACGAGTCATCTCATCATTAACATTAAAACGTTGGTGCTTCAGTTTCTCCGAATAATAACTCCAATCCCAAGGCATTACCTCAAAATCATCAGAATGTTCGCATTCGGCTGCGAATTTCCGGATTTCCCTGTATTCATCCAAAGCAACCGGCTTATAAGCAGCCAACAACCCGTTAAGTAACTGATAGACATTCGCCGGGCTTTTTGCCATCGTATGCTCCAACCGATAGTCAGCATAGGTTGGATATCCCAGCAAATTGGCAATCGCCAGACGGATATTCACAATCTGGCATATGACCGATTTGTTATCAAACTCGTCATTCTTATTCCCGATATTCATATATGCCCGATACAACTTCTCTCTCAAAGCCCGATTCTCGGCGTATTGCATAAAAGGAATGTAACTCGGTGCAGACAAATTAAACAGCCATCCTTTCTCTTTCCCCTTCTCTTTTGCCAAAGCTGCCGCCGATTCACAGATACTCTCCGGCAATCCGGCAATATCCGACTTATTTTGCAAATGCAATTCGAACCTGTTTTTATCTTTCAAAGCATTTTGCTCAAACTGCAAAGTCAATAGGTCCAGTTCTGAACTAAGTTTTCGGTATTCCGCCTTTTTTTCGGGAGAAAGTACCGCCCCCCGGTTCTTGAATGCCGTATAGGTCTCCTCCAACAGGCGGGCATCCTCCACATCAAGCGACAAAGATTCACGATTATCGTAGACATATTTTACCCGCTGGAACAATTTTTCATTCAAATAGATATTGTTTGTACTTTCCGACAGCTTCGGTGCAATGCGCTGTGAGATCTCCATCATTGCATCATTCGCATCAGCATTCAAAACATTATAGAATGCAGAACTGACACAATCCAATAGTCTCCCGCAACGCTCAAGCGCTACAATAGTATTTCCAAACGTAGGCTCGTCTCTCTGGGCAGTTATTTTAGAAATCTCTTCTTCCAACTGTTTTATACCTTCATCAAATGCAGGCTCATAGCACTCCGTTTCTATTCTGTCTAACGGAAGTGTACCAAAAGGCGTATTGAATTTTTCCAACAAAGGATTCCCTATAATTTCCATTACGCAAATTTTTTTTCTTAAATATCAAATTTGGGGCGTAAAGATATTAAAAACTTTCCACACCTTACCTCCTTTCTTTCGAAGGAAAACCGCCAACACTTATCCTAACAGTGTCAAAACTCAAATAAAAGAGCACCATTGTTTTTTATGTTTGACAACATAAAAACAGCTCATTTCTTTCAGTTATTCCCATGTTTACTAATACTTTATATTCGAAAGCCAGAAAAGGAAAAATATATCTTTCCCGAAAGCGTTTGTTTTTTTAAGCAATAAATCATATTTTTGATACAGCATTTTAATTATGTAAAGTCAAATAGAAGAGAACTTAAAACCCAAATCGCATTATGAGCTACCTAAAATTCGACAAAACAGTAATGATAAATCTAGAAGAATCTCTCACCCGAGAAGTTCTTCGCACCAATCGTTTAGGCGCATATCATAGCAGTACTGTCGTTGATTGCAATACGCGCAAATATCACGGGCTCTTGGTTATGCCTGTTCCTAACTTAGATAAGGATAATCATGTCCTATTGTCTTCTTTAGATGAAACAGTCATTCAGCATGGAGCGGAATTTAATCTTGGATTGCACAAATATTCCGGGAACAACTTCAGCCCAAAAGGGCACAAATATATCCGGGAATATTCATGCGATACCGTACCTCGGACTGTTTACCGCGTAGGCGGTGTCATATTTTCCAAAGAAAAAGTTTTTTCGATGTACGAAAACCGCATCATGATAAAATACACACTGGAAGATGCGCACTCCGAGACTACGCTACGTTTCCGTCCGTTTCTGGCTTTCCGCAATGTAAACGAACTTACCCATGCAAACAATAACTTAAACCAAAGTTATACCGAAATAACCAATGGGATAAAGACTTGCATGTATGCCGGATATCCGGACATTTATATGCAGTTCAGCAAAAAAGTAAAATTCGTTTATAATCCTTACTGGTATAACGGCATCGAATACCCGAAAGAACAAGAAAGAGGATATCCGTATCAGGAAGACCTTTACGTGCCCGGCTATTTTGAAGTTCCGATAAAAAAAGGAGAATCCATCATCTTCAGTGCCGGGGACACGCAGGTTGCCACAACAAAATTAAAAACACTCTTCGATAAAGAAATTGCAAATAGGACTCCGAGGACAAGCTTTTTCAACTGTCTGAAGAACTCCGCCCAACAATTCTTTATCCGTCCGAATGCAAACAGCGCATATTTACTTGCAGGTTACCCATGGTTTAAAGTAAGGGCGAGAGATTTATTCGTATCTCTTCCGGGTTGTACATTATCCATTAATGATATTCCCCGGTTCGAACAGGTTATGAACACAGCTATTCCAGCCCTGCATGCATTCATGGAAGAAAACAAAAACGATGACACAATACAGGAAATAGATAATCCGGATGTCTTGTTATGGGCGGTATGGGCTATCCAGCAATATGCAAAGGAATGCGGTATCGAACAAACGAAAACACTTTACCTCCCAATTATTGAAGAAACCATCAGCTATATATGCAGCCAAAAGCACCCATACATGAGATTAACAGATAACGGGCTGCTTTTTGCCGATGGCAAAGACAAAGCCATCACTTGGATGAATTCAACAACAAACGGGAAGCCGGTCGTTCCCCGCACAGGATATATTGTTGAATTCAATGCGCTTTGGTACAATGCCCTATGCTTCTACAAAGAATTGAAAGGCGACACAGACAAACAAATCGACGACCTTATCAACAAAATAAACGTATCATTTCCGGAGACATTCATCAACGGATATAATTATCTGTTCGATTATGTGAACGGGTCATACATCGATTGGAGCGTACGCCCTAACATGATTTTTGCGGTATCGCTCACCTATTCACCGCTGACAAGGCTGCAAAAACGTGCTGTATTGGATATTGTCACAAAAGAATTGCTTACGCCAAAAGGAATCCGCTCGCTCAGCCCGAAAAGCGAAGGATACCGTCCATATTGCACCGGCCCACAATACGAACGGGATCTCGCCTACCACCAAGGAACTGCTTGGCCTTGGTTATTGGGTGCATATCTTGAAGGCTACCTGCGAGTATTCGGCAAATCAGGTGTTGCTTTTGCCGAGCGGATGCTGATTAGCATGGAAGAAGAAATGGGTAACCACTGTATTGGCACAATTGCAGAGCTGTTCGACGGCAACCCTCCATTTACAGGAAGAGGTGCCATTTCGTTTGCCATGAATGTTGCAGCGATGCTTCGGATATTGAATACCTTGGAGAAATATAACGTAGAATAAAAAGAACACCATATATTAATATATTATGAAAGCATTAATGTTTGGATGGGAATTTCCTCCTCATATCTTGGGAGGATTGGGAACTGCCAGCTACGGCTTGACGAAAGGAATGGCGCTGCAACCAGATATGGATATAACATTCTGCATTCCCAAGCCGTGGGGCGATGAAGACCAAAGTTTTTTAAAAATCATAGGGGTGAACCACGTTCCTATCGTCTGGAAAGATGTCAGCATGGATACTGTACGGGAACGATTGGGAAAATATATGGATCCGCAGAAATATTTTGATTTCAGAGACCACATATATGCGGATTTCAGCTACCGCTATGTAAACGATTTGGGATGCCTGGAATTTTCCGGACGCTATCCGGACAATCTTCTGGAAGAAATAAACAACTACTCCATCGTAGCAGGCGTAATTGCACGTACAGAACAATATGATGTCATACACGCTCATGACTGGCTGACCTACCCTGCAGGAATACATGCCAAAAACATAAGCGGAAAACCGTTGGTCATCCACGTACATGCAACAGATTACGACCGGAGCCGGGGAAATGTCAACCCCGATGTCTACCGCATCGAAAAAGACGGGATGGATAATGCCGACCATATCATCACGGTCAGCAACCTGACACGGCAGACCGTAATCGAAAAATACCATCAGAATCCGGATAAAGTCACAACCGTTCATAACGCAGTCGAACCGCTTAGTCCGGAGATTTTGGCAATTCCGAACAAAAAGGGAGTAAAAGACAAAATTGTCACGTTCTTAGGGCGGATAACCATGCAAAAAGGTCCGGAATATTTCGTGGAAGCGGCAGCCAAAGTATTAAAGAAAGCGCCTTATGCCCGGTTTGTCATGGCGGGAAGCGGAGATATGATGAACCAAATGATTCGGTTGGCTGCATCCCGGAATATTTCCGACAGGTTCCATTTCACCGGATTCATGAAAGGGAAGCAAGTTTATGAAGTACTGAAAGCAAGCGATGTATATGTCATGCCTTCTGTATCCGAACCATTCGGTATCTCCCCATTAGAAGCCATGCAATGCGGTGTCCCGACCATTATTTCAAAACAATCCGGGTGCGCGGAAATTCTAAACTATGCCGTAAAAGTCGATTATTGGGACATTGAAATGTTGGCAGACGCCATATACTCTATCATCACCTATCCAGCAATGCACGATTTCTTGCAGAAGGAAGGGAAAAAAGAGGTAGACAATATCAAATGGGAATACGCCGGGCAAAAAGTCCGCCGCATATATGAACAAGTAATCAGCAACAAATATTGAAGAACAAAAAAACAGCATTAAATCATGAAAACAATTTGTCTCTATTTTCAAATACATCAGCCATTCAGATTGAAAAGATACCGTTTCTTCGACATAGGCACGGATCATTACTACTACGATGACTTCCAAAACGAAGAAATCATCCGAAGAATCGCAGAACGTTGTTACCTGCCGGCAAACCGGACGATTCTGGAAATGATTAATTCAAGCAACGGCAAATTCAAAGTAGCCTTTTCCATCTCAGGAATAGCGCTTGAACAATTAGAAATATACATGCCTGAAGTAATAGACAGCTTCAAAGAACTTGCAGCGACAGGCAATGTCGAATTTCTTTCCGAGACTTACGCCCATTCACTCTCCTCTCTCGGTGACCCGGCTGAGTTCAAGCACCAGATAAAAAAGCAGGAAGACAAGATAAAAACCTTGTTTGGAGTCAAACCCAAAGTTTTCCGCAACACGGAACTTATCTATTCCGATGATATCTCCACAATGGTTTATGAAATGGGGTACAAAGGAATGATTACCGAAGGCGCAAAGCATATCTTAGGATGGAAGAGCCCCAACTACATATATTCGTCTTGCGTCGAACCTCATTTGAAACTTCTATTGAAGAATGACAAATTCAGCGAAGACCTGTCCGAACGCTTCAGCAACTACAGTTGGAATGAATATCCGCTGACCGCAGACAAATATATTTCCTGGATTGCAAACACACCCGAACCCGAGCAAATTATCAACTTGTTCATGAACTATGAAGTATTAGGTTCCTTGAATGCACCGGAAACTGGTATCTTTGAATTTTTCAAAGCACTCCCACGATTTGCGGCAGAAAAAGGCATCAGCTTCTCTACTCCATCCGAGATTTTTGCACTGCATAAACCGGTAGACACTATCTCCGTGCCTTATCCTATATCTTGGGTCGATGAAGAGAGAGACTGCAGTTCTTGGCTTGGTAATGTGTTGCAACAAGAAGCTTTCAAAAAGCTCAACGAAATAGGTGAACGTGTCCGCTTATGCGAAATCCGAAGAATCCGTCAAGACTGGTACTACCTGCAAAGCAGCGATCACTTCTACTATATGAGTACAAAACACATCGGGAGCGGCGGATTCAGCCCTTACGACAACCCGTATGAAGCTTTTACCAACTACATGAACGTACTTTCCGATTTCATAGTCCGCGTAAATGCACAATTCCCGGAGACCATCGAAAACGAAGAGTTGAACTCGCTTCTTACGACCATCAAAAACCAAGGCGAAGAAATCGAAGCGTTGGAAAAAGAGCTTGCCAAATACAAAAAGAAAGCTGCAAAAACAAACAAGAAGTAAAAACAGGCACATCTCCTTTTCCCAACAAGGAATCTGCCAAGTTTCAACTTTTTGCTTTTTTGAAATAAAATAAAACGGGTGACTTGTAAAAACAAGTCACCCGTTTTTTATGCAAAGCAGTCTTTCCTTTTCCCAACTGAATACATTCGTATTTCCGGTGTTGCCCAACCATTAACAGACGGATGCCGTTCCTTTTTTCAAGCGACAGGCATCCGTCCAACGTTCCTTGGGCACGAAAAAACCATCAAACCACGTATCACTTAACAGACAACGTAACCGTAACATCACCCTGCCCAAGTATGGCAAGCAAATCTTTACCAGACACGCCCTCTATCTTTCCCAAACGGGTGAAGTTCCATGAATTTTTATCATAATAAATCACCAGGTTATGTCCTTGGTAGAGAATCAAATCACCGGGAGCGGTTGTCGTAGGACGATCGTTGCGCGGCAAACTCTTACCCAACGAACCAACTTTCTCCATATTGGCATAGTCCTCCATCTGGATGGTAATATCGCCTTCGGCAAGGAGTTCCAACAAGGCTTTTGCAGACGAATTATCGGCCAACGTAGCGGTAAACACCGTATCGTCTACTTTCAGTTTAATCGTTTTCGTTTCCATATTCTTTTCTTTGTTTGAATTATCTTTTTGAGCCACCGCCGAAAACACAGCCAACAGCATCAGCGGAAATAAAAGGAACCGTCTCATCATTTTCATTTTTATTATAATTACTTTCCATAAACGATATTCATATCAAAAAACATAACCGTTCAAACCGAACACTTACGATGCTGTCTGAAGCCAGTAACAAGGTATAAAGTCTGATGCCACCAGCAAGAGTCTCCCTCTACCGACTTAACGGTTGGCACCAAGTTGCTCAAGCCAAGCCGAAATACGGTCTGACATATCGCCAAGCGTACCCGACGTAAGATGCAAGGCTTCCGTAAACACCGCATCAGGCACCAACTCCTGTGCTTCTCTTACCGAAGAAGAAATACCACTACTCCCACTACTGGCAAAAAGGGCAATCCTTTTTCCCGACAACAGCTCCGCATGGTTATGCAGGAACGTCTGCATCGGTGTAGCCATGCTCCCGTACCAAATGGGATAGCCGACAAACACCATGTCGTAATCCTCAAAACTATCTACCGAAGTAGTGATTGCAGGATAAGAGCCTTGTCCGATAGCGGCAAGCTCCGATTGCGCCCGTTCAAGCATGGAGTTATAATCTTCATCGTAAGGCGTTTCGGGAACAACCTCAATCATGTCGCAATCCAATGCCGACTGGATGGTCTGCGCCATCTGTGCCGTGTTGCCTGTACGGGAACAGTACAGCACCAGATAACGGCTATTACCGCCCTCCACATTCCCCGGCTCTTCCGGTTCTTCGCTTTCCTCTCCTCCTCCGGGAAGGGTTTGACCCGGGTCGTCCGTCACCGGATTATCTTCACTGCAAGCTATTGTTGTAAACAAGGCAACGAAAAGCATCAAAGGAACTAAAAACACCTTCTTCATATCTGCTGTATTTGAATGGTTGATAATTGATTTTATTGCATCACAAAAATAGAGAAGCGTGAAAAGGAAAGCATTAACCGAATTACGGAGGATTGTAACCTATTTACGGATTGACCTTTGGGGAGCGCAATCCTGCCGGCAAAGCTGCCGGAAACGACAAAAAAGCTATATACAAATATACATTTCCTGACCGGGAAACAACAGGATGGTGTGCCGGTCGACGTTTATAGTTCCAACTACATCTGGGATGCCGGTATCAACCTTGGTTGGGCTTTCAACGATAGTGAACATATTTATGACATTTAAAGCCCCTTCAAATATTTATTGATACTCTTGCGATCCCAATTCACACCGTGTTTGACCACTTTTGCTGGGATACCGGCAAGGATAACGTTCGGTTCTTCAAACCGTTTAGTAACGATACTCCCCCATCCGACAATACTGTTGTCAGCTATACGGACATTCTTTCCGATTTTCACGTCCTTGCCTATCCATTCTACCGGCCTTTTCAACTTCGGGACGGCTAATCTGCCGTTTTTATTCAATTATTCCGGCGATATTCCTATCTTTGCAATGAATATCGATCTCGGACTTGCAAATGTTGAATATACATAAAATAATTGTTTTCTGTTGCGTATGGTTTTCCCTCTCCCCTTTAGCAGCCCAATACTCTGTAAAAGGAGGAAAAACCAATCCATATCTGGCAACCGAAGAGAAACCTTTGCAAGTATACCTGGTCGATGGCGTAGATAATGTCCAGATAGAATACACCTCCCAATCCGACAAAACGCATCGGTGGTTCCGGTATCGGACAAGCTATAAAGATGCAGAACCGGTTTCTTCCACTCAAAACGGAAGGACTTCGGTTATATCCCATATAGAAAACGGATTCGGCTATTTTGTAGAAGAGGAGAACAAAATGGAACAATCCTACATTTGGATAGCCGATTACAACTTATACCCCATAGTTTTAGGGAGTCTGACGGTCAGCGACGGTTCTTCGCCATGCTCTTCCGTACGTCTTATGGGAGACTATACGATTCCGGAAATATATTACTTCACCCCTGTTGGTGGCGACAGGAAAACTCTTCCAAGATATTTCAGCGTTACGTATAACAGTCTCAAATGGAATGAAGAATTACAAACATTCGAAAACATCGAACTTGAAGAAACGAACGTAACCGAACCTTTTGAGAGGACATATTCCGCCCCTTTATGCGACACCGAATTTACGTTGAAAGGAGATACCTACGGTTCTTATTTTAATAAAGAACAAATTCTCGTTTCCGACTTCTACGAATCAAAAAGGACGGAATTGCATGCCGACACAACCATCATTAGCGGACAAACAACCAACATCAGTTCCGATGAAAATTCCGGCATGTCGGCTCCCGTCGAAATCCAGTTTTCAGCCATTGCAAACGAACCTGTCGCCGCCCTTTACAATTGGAAAATATACCGTAAAGAAGAGGGGGAAGATAATCCGTTCGTCCAATTTACCGGAGATAACGTAGACTACACATTCAACGAAGCCGGGGATTTTGTCGCCGCCGTCGAAGTAAGCGACCGCACAGGAACCTGTGTCTCAAATGCGGAATTCCAACTGCAAATCACAGAATCTTCGTTAGACGTGCCGAATGTGTTTTCACCGGGCAGCACTCCGGGCGTAAACGATGAATTTAAAGTAGCCTACAAATCGCTAATACGGTTCGAGGGCTGGATATACAACCGCTGGGGAGTCTTAATGTACCACTGGACTAATCCGGCGGAGGGATGGGATGGCAAAAAAGGGGGCAAATATGTTTCACCCGGTGTCTACTATTACATCATAGACGCCCAAGGCTCCGACGGGATTCATTACAAGAAAAAAGGTGATATAAATATTCTTCGTTCAAAAAATAGTTCAAATGAAAAAGACATGGTACAATAAAATCGGAATGCTGTTTATCGGAACAGCGGCAGGTTGCATATTAAGCTTGTTTTGGGGATTTACCAATGATGACGTTGTCCAAAAAGAGCGGCCACTCGTTTCTTCGATGAGTGTCACTCCCACAACTCCGTACCAAATATCTTTTTGCGGGCAAACAATTGATTTGAAAAGATATGAACGACACGAAGCATTGGACCGGGAACTGACAAGTTTTTCATACCTGCATGCCACGACCATGCTCCTGATAAAACGGGCAAACCGCTATTTCCCCATCATAGAACCGATACTTGAAGCAAACGGTATTCCCGATGATTTCAAGTATCTTGCCGTAATAGAAAGCAATCTGGACCAACGTGCCGTATCGCCGGCAAAAGCCGCCGGATTCTGGCAGTTCATGCCCCAAACGGCCAAACAGTATGGTCTGACCATTACAACGTCAGTCGATGAACGCTTCCATGTAGAAAAAGCAACGAACGCGGCTTGCCGTTATCTGAAAGATGCTTACAAAAAATACAACGACTGGGTTTCCGTTGCTGCTTCATACAATGCAGGGATGGGGCGAATCAGTGGCGAACTGGAAAAGCAGGCAGCCGGTTCCGCACTTGACTTATGGTTAGTTGAGGAAACCTCCAGATACGTTTACCGCATCCTCGCTATCAAGCAAATCTTTGAGAATCCTTATAAATACGGATTCATTTTAGAATCGGACGACTTGTACAAGCCCATCCGATTCCAGAAAGTAGAAACAAAAGACATTCCGGATTTATCAGAATTTGCCAAACAGCATGGAATCACGTATGCTGATTTAAAACGGTTCAATCCATGGTTAAAAGAGCGAAAGCTCCAGTCTTTTGGGAAAATATATACAATCGATGTTCCTCTAAAAGAAGATTTATATTATGAAGCCGGCACTGTAAAAGTGCACAATCCGGCTTGGGTAGTGAAATAAGGAATAATTTATGGATAAAGAGAATTTGGAAGAAGGAACTATCTCTGTCATTGGAGCAAGAGTCCACAATCTAAAGAATATAGATGTAACTATTCCCCGAAACAAATTGACTGTTATCACAGGCATGAGTGGAAGCGGAAAATCTTCCTTGGCATTCGATACAATCTATGCGGAAGGACAGCGCCGGTACATCGAGACATTTTCGGCGTACGCCCGAAACTTTCTCGGGAATATGGAGCGTCCGGACGTAGACCAAATAACAGGGCTAAGCCCGGTCATCTCTATTGAACAAAAAACAACAAACAAAAATCCTCGTTCCACCGTTGGAACAACAACAGAAATATACGACTTTCTACGACTTCTGTATGCCCGTGCCGGAGAAGCCTACTCATACCTTAGTGGCGAAAAGATGGTAAAATATACCGAAGAACAGATTCTTCAACACATCATTGAGAATTACCAAGGAAAACGAACCTATCTTTTGGCTCCGCTGGTACGCAACAGGAAAGGACATTACAAAGAACTCTTCGAACAGATGCGTAAAAAAGGGTATCTGAATGTGAGGGTCGACGGAGAGCTGAAAGAGATAACCCACGGGATGAAATTAGACCGGTACAAAATGCACAGCATCGAAGTGCTGATTGACAAATTAGTTATTTCCTCCAACGATGAAAGACGATTAAAGGAGAGCTTGAAAGTCGCTATGAAACAGGGTGACGGATTGGTACTCCTGCTGGACGCCGACAGTGGGGAAATACGGCATTATAGCCGACGCCTGATGTGTCCGGTTACAGGTCTCTCATATAGTGACCCGGCGCCCCACAACTTCTCTTTCAACTCTCCCCACGGAGCATGCCCGAAGTGCAAAGGATTGGGAGAAATCAATTTGTTGGACATGAACAAAATCATCCCCGATCCGTCGCTAAGTATTTACAATGGAGGAATTGCTGCGCTCGGAAAATATAAAAATGCCCTTATCTTCTGGCAAATAAACGCTATTTGTGAAAAATATGGCGCAACGCTAAAAACGCCGATCCGGGAAATCCCAGCAGAAGCGATTGATGAAATTATAAATGGTACAGACGAGCGCCTGCAAATCAAGAACGAGTCATTAGGAACTTCCAACTATTTTCTGTCGTATGAAGGCGTTGCCAAATATATTTTAATGCAACAAGACAGCGATGCTTCGGCATCCGCACAGAAATGGGCGGAACAATTCATACGAATGGCGGTTTGTCCGGAATGCAACGGCAAACGACTGAACAGAGAAGCGCTCTCTTACCGCATTGACGGCAAGAACATTGCGGAGCTTTCACAGATGGATATAGATGAATTGTTTCATTGGATGGACGGATTAGAAGGGCGTCTTAATGACAAACAACGACAGATTGCAGTTGAAATATTAAAGGAAATCAGGGCTCGGCTAAATTTCCTTTTAGAAGTCGGCTTGGATTATCTATCATTAAACCGCGCATCAGCAACGCTCTCTGGCGGAGAAAACCAGCGTATCCGACTGGCTACACAGATTGGCAGCCAATTGGTCAACGTATTATATATCCTCGACGAACCAAGTATCGGATTGCATCAACGCGACAATATCCGCCTTATAAACTCATTGAAGCAGTTACGGGATTTAGGGAACTCGGTAATTGTGGTAGAACACGACAAAGATATGATGCTGAATGCAGATTACATTATCGATATGGGACCAAAAGCCGGACGCTTAGGAGGAAATGTCGTCTTTACCGGAACGCCTGAAGAAATGATAAAGTCTGACACACTGACCTCCGCCTACCTTAATGGCAAAGCAGAAATAGCAGTGCCTGCGGAACGAAGGAAAGGAAACGGACGGACTTTAACGATAAAAGGGGCAAACGGAAACAATCTTAAACATGTAGACGTAGAGTTCCCTTTAGGGACACTGATTTGCGTCACCGGCGTTTCCGGAAGTGGAAAATCCACATTAATCAACCGCACGTTACAGCCTATCCTGAGCCAACACTTTTACCGCTCATTGGAAGAACCGCTGCCTTACGACTCCATCGAAGGCATTGAGAACATTGATAAGATTGTCAACGTCGACCAATCGCCAATCGGAAGGACTCCACGAAGCAATCCGGCAACATACACCGGAGTTTTCTCCGATATACGCAATTTGTTCGTCAATTTACCGGAAGCCAAAATGAGAGGTTACAAACCCGGACGGTTCTCGTTCAATGTCTCCGGCGGACGGTGTGAGACCTGCAAAGGCAATGGATACAAAACAATTGAAATGAATTTTTTGCCAGATGTATTTGTCCCTTGTGAAGATTGTCACGGGAAACGGTACAATCGGGAAACATTAGAAATCCGTTACAAGGGGAAATCAATTGCCGACGTACTGGATATGACAATCAATATGGCAGTTGAGTTTTTTGAAAACGTACCATCCATCCTCGCTAAAGTCAAAGTTTTGCAAGAGGTAGGATTAGGATATATAAAATTAGGGCAGCCCTCCACTACCCTATCCGGGGGTGAAAGCCAACGGGTCAAATTAGCTACCGAATTGTCGAAAAAAGATACAGGAAAGACGCTTTATGTCTTGGACGAACCAACCACCGGCCTGCATTTTGAAGACATCCGGGTTCTGATGGGCGTTCTGAATAAATTGGTCGACAAAGGAAATACCATCATAGTTATCGAACACAATTTGGATGTTATCAAATGCGCCGACTATATCATCGACATGGGACCGGAAGGGGGTAAAGGCGGTGGAAAAATTCTATTTGCTGGTACGCCGGAAGCTCTGGCTGAAAAAAACATCGGATATACCGCCCCTTTCTTAAAAGATGAATTAAAAAAAATGCATTAACCATTTTATTTCGATATGGAAAAGGCAATAAAAAAACAAATTATCGATTTAATCCACCACGAAGTCATACCGGCAATCGGATGTAC
Source organism: uncultured Parabacteroides sp. (assembly GCA_944325355.1). Lineage (GTDB taxonomy): Bacteria > Bacteroidota > Bacteroidia > Bacteroidales > Tannerellaceae > Parabacteroides. Next base: position 75,574 of record CALUZS010000004.1, on the reverse strand, counting down.
GGAACCAATTGCCGTAGCGTTGGCGGTAGCAAAAGCAAGCGAATTGCTGGGAAGCGAACCGGAACAAATAGAAGTATTTTTAAGTGCAAACATATTAAAAAATGCAATGGGCGTCGGCATACCAGGGACAGGCATGGTAGGATTACCTATCGCCATTGCTTTAGGAGCTATCATCGGGAAATCGGCTTATGGGCTGGAAGTGTTGAAAGAGATCACGCCTGAAGCCTTGGAAAAAGGGAAAGCCTTGATAAAAAAGAAAGTCATAAAAATTGCATTAAAGCAGCAGGTCGACAAACTTTATATAGAAGCGGTCTGCCATAAAGCAGGGGACACAGCTACGGCTATCATCGCAAAAGAACATACGCATTTCGTTTACCTTGCAAAAAACGGGAATGTCATAACCGATACACGCGATACACATACCACAGAAAATGACAAACAGTCTGAAGAATTACTTCTTACATTCAACACGATTTACCAATTCGCTACCGAAACACCTACGGATGAAATCAGTTTTATCCTTCAAACGACCGATTTAAACAGCAAAGCGGCATCGGCATCCTTAGTCGGCGAATACGGGCACTCCGTTTGCCATACCATCTCTGGAGAGTTAGGGAAAAAATATATGGGAGAAAATGCTTACACTCACATGCTTACTATGACGGCTGCCGCCTGCGATGCCCGGATGGACGGTGCAATGATTCCTGTAATGAGTAATTCCGGAAGCGGGAACCAAGGTATTGCTGCAACTCTTCCGGTATATTCATTCGCAAAAGACATCAACGCTTCGGAAGAACAGCTAATCCGTGCCCTCACATTAAGCCATCTGATGGTCATTTACATAAAACAAAGTTTAGGACGACTGTCGGCTTTGTGTGGATGTGTCGTAGCCGCAACAGGAGCAAGCTGCGGTATCACCTATCTATTAGGAGGTACCGAAAGACAAATATCCTACGCAATAAAAAATATGATAGGAAACATAACCGGCATGATTTGCGACGGTGCAAAACCGAGTTGCGCCATGAAAGTGGCAAGCGGAGTTTCCACAGCCATGCTATCGGCATTAATGGCGATGGAAAATAAAGTAGTTACCTCCGTGGAAGGAATTATCGACGAGGATATTGACAAGTCCATAAAAAACCTTACTTCTATTGGTTCAAAAGGAATGGAAGCTACCGACCGCTTGGTTTTGGATATCATGACATCAAAAGACGGGAATCCCGGATAATCAACTGTTAAACATAAAAAAGCATACGGCGCCAGACTTTTTTTGTCTTGACGCCGTATTTTTCTGTACGCCAGAGCAGCAAACTCCCCTGCTTAACTGCCCCAGTCTGATTTAATTAAAGAAATTCTCCTGTTTCCAAAATCCGTACAGTCACATCAATATTTCCTTGTTCCAATTCTATTGAATAATACGAAGTATCCGGAGTTTCATAAAAATCAATATCATCTATTCGATAAGAAGCATACTCCGATGCTGCCAAAGCATTCGATACAGCTGTCGGAAGCTGGGACAAAGGTACATCCCAAGAAGTTGACAGCCACGTTCCATTCGCATCAAAACGGACATCCTTGGCACGATTCTCATGTATTATATCAATTTCTATATACAAGCCTTCGACATCCATATCCACAATCCGGGCATTAGGATACATCTCCTGCACTTTGCTTTTCAAATCATCAGATAACGACGGCAAATAATCCCCAGCGCCGGTATTACCTCCGCTATTAACCGCCTTCACTAATATCCCTGATTCAGAAAAATACAAGTCGTATTCCAGTTCTCCGCTTTCAACCTCAATGACATATACGGTCTCCAGCCCTTCACGTTCCAGGCGGTCTACGTCTTCTATCTGCCAATTTGCATATTCACTCTGATTAAAAGCAGTCTGTACTGCCGATGGCAAATCCCGGAACGGTACATCCGTCTCTGTCATCACCCAAGCACCTGATGTCGAAAACCAAGACTCCGCTTCATAACCGCCGTTATTAAACTCAGCAACGTAGTATCCGTTATCAAAATCCCACTCATGCACCGAAGTGTTTGGATATTTTTTATCAAACGCTTGCTTGGCTGCATCCGGAATATTCGAAAAATCATCGTTGTCACATGCCTGAAAGCCAAACAAAACAACAAACACACTTACCAATAGTTTTAATCTATTTCTCATAATACCTCAGATTTTTTAAACATACTTACCCATTAATCCATATCAATATCTATCACTTCATTATTCTTATTGAAAGTAACCTCCACCCGATTTGAAAGTTTCACCTCTGTCCGGTTCTTTTCAATTTCGATTGTCAGTACCTTGCAATCCGGATAATTCTTTTTAATATAACTCATAATCGCAGAAGGAACTATTTTCTCCGGCACGGAACTATATTTGCAATTCACTTCCGTCCAATTTCCCTTGTTATCAAATTCCAACTTGTTCCCGTTTACAAATATGACCTCAAAGGTACTGTTCCAAAAATCTTTTTCTTCTTTCGCCAATGCTACTTTCTCATTAGAAAAATATTCTGTTATAAAAGATTTTGCCTTTGTGGGAAGTTGGTCAATAGTCACCGGTTTATCGTCATCTGCTAACACTGTTGTTAACGCACCAAATAAAATAGCCATCGAAATAAATACTTTTCTTATCATAATCTTTTTGTTTTAATAATTAATTTACGACAAAACTATTACCTAAAACTGAAAAGATTCTGAAATAACAGAGTTTCTCTCTAAAAATTCTGATTTTTTCTCCGGTTAAATCCGCTCCAACCTGAACCGGTGGAATCCCGACTGATACGAATAAGACAAGCGCAAGTTGTATTGCTTGCTGATCGACATGGCTATTGCCAATCCGAGTCCGGAAGATGAGCCTTTGCCTTCCCGTTTATAAAAACGTCGGAAAATTTTATCACCATCCAATGCACCCTCTTCTGCTGTATTTGAAAAAACAATGCTGTTTTGATCTATATTTATATGTATAGCGCCATGTTCCGGTGTATGCACAAACGAGTTCTTCAATAAATTTGTCAATAATACAGATGCCAGCGTCTCACTCATGTAGACTGTAAAATCAGATTTCTTTTCCACTTTCACGTCAATCTCCTTCAGCGAGTATATTTCCTGGTAATCCGGCAAATATTGGGATAACAGCTCTCCCATATTTATCAGTTTCAAATCCGTAAATTGGGAATTATCTATTTTTGCCAGCAACAATAACGATTTGTTCAGGTTGGTCAGATACTCCAAATCCCGATGCGCTTTATAAAGTTCTTCCAACTGACGCTCATTCATTGTCTCGTCCTCCATCAACATTTCCAAACGGCCGATTGTTATGGCAAGAGGAGTTTGAACTTCATGTGAAACATCTCCGATAAACTGTTTTTGCTTTTCGAACAGTTTCTCATTCCGTTCGAATGAACGGATTACGGCTTCGTTCAACCGCTTGAACTCCGTAACATTCGTATGGTTGTTCAAAGGCTCGTGGCTGCTTCCCAACTTGTATCTGTCAATCCATCTCATCAATGTATAAAAAGGCTTCAGGCTCTTTTTGAACAACCAGACATTACAGCCTATCAAAACCACCAACAGTGTTGCATAAAGAAATAAAAGCCAATTCCTCAGCTCCTCTATCAAATCATGCTTCTCTATGGCAGGAGTCAACACCGTCAATTTCAGGTAACGATCCAAACTGTCACGATAAACAATATCCAAAACCCGAGCCGGCTCTGTTTCTTTCTTCTCCTGAATGTACACCATCGAGTCTTTGTAGGAGATAATCGGAGTCGCTGCTGCTTCCGATGCGGATATTAAAGTAAGGTAATACTGGTTATTCGTGTTCTTATCTTGCGGCAGTTCATCGCCGCCTAAAGAACGCCGGATGATTATGTCCGCATAATCTTCCAACGAATCGTCCACCTCGTCATTTACCTCATCCATGATTGCGGTATAAAAAAAAGCAGCCCATACCGACAAGACCAACGTCAAGGCGATAAGCATCCGATAAGATATATGATGGATTAGCTTCATTATTCCGACGAATTTCCTTTTACAAATTTATACCCTATACCGTAAACCGCCTTTATCTCATAATCCGAACCGGCGGCTTTCAATTTCTTCCGCAAATTTTTTATTTGCGCATAAATAAAATCAAAACTGTCCGCTTGATCTATGTGGTCGCCCCACACCAATTCAGCAAGCGAGTATTTATTTATCAGACGTTCCGGAGTATTTATGAAATAATACAATAAATCATATTCCTTTCTTCCCAAATCCAGAGCCGATTCTCCCACAAAAACTTCCCGGCTTTCCGGGAAAAGCCTTACGTTGCCTAACGATATAAAATCGTTCCCTTCATAATTATTCCTCCGGGCAACACTCCGTATCCGGGCATTCAGTTCCGCCAAGTGGAATGGCTTTGCAAGATAGTCGTCCGCACCCAGATTCAATCCGTCCACTTTGTCATCCAAGGAATCTTTAGCCGACACGATTATCACATTCGCCCGTTTCTTCAACGACTTAATTTGTTTCAACAGTTCCAAGCCGTTCCCGTCGGGAAGCATTATATCCAATAAAATGCAATCGTAATCATAATCTTCAATCTTGAGCAAAGCTGAACGGTAGGTATCGGCAGTTTCAACAATATGCTTCTCTTTCAGCAAAGAAGTCCTTATAATTTCCCTCAATGATGGTTCGTCCTCTACAACCAATATTTTCATATTCTTACTCTTTTCGGATACAAAAACAAAAATAATCCTTATTGGGGAGATTGCAAAGATAGTAATACTTGTATCTCCGTGCAAATCCTTCTTTATTCAATGCCCAACCTGTCAGCTGACACTGCCCACTCCCGTAATTACAGCAGGGCAGCCAAAGAAAGAGTTCTGTACACAAAAACATCAACTACCGGCAAGTTTTTTTGAAATTTCTCCGTATCTTATTAAAAAGCTCATATATTTGCTATAATTTTTTAACAACTAATTAATAACCTATGAAACTGTATTCAAAATACATTGAAACAAAATTTTCATCAAAATATCATTTGGCTCGATTAACAGCAGGATTTTTCGTCAGCATCTGTCTTTTGCCATTATTTTCCTGCTCGGAAAATGAAGATGGCGGTGGAGAACCTAAAGAACTTACCGTTTCAGTGGAAGCCGGAAGTATGCCGACAGGTGGTAGGCTTACTGCACAATACGAAGATTTTGTATCTGGAGCCGGTTTAGAAAACGTGGCAGACGGCAATGAACGGACAACTTATTCCACTTCCCATAAGACTTTCTATCTTCGCTTCGAAAGCAGACAATCCATCATTATAAACCGTTACGTTTTGGTATCTTCTTCGGAATCAGATGCAAACGACCCTTATTCATGGACATTATCAGCTTCAACGGATAATAAATCGTGGGTGGAATTGGATAAACAGGATGCCCAACAGTTCGATAAACGCCTGCAGGCAAAGGAATATGAACTTAGCAATGAAACAGCTTATCAATACTACCTGCTTGAAATCGAATCGAATAACGGAGGAAACGAAACGTCTATTGGAGAATGGATGTTGCTGGGTGCAGTCGACTCAACCGCTTCATACACAATTGAAATAAAGAACGCAAGCAGCATGTTGCATCCCGAAGGCAGAATAACCGCCGAATACAACGACTCTCCTGTCTTAGAAAAAGTCAACAAGTTATTGGACAACGATACTACAACTGATTTTGCAACCAACCATGACAAATTTTACATAAGCTGGGAATCAGACGAAGAGGTCTATGGCAACTTGTACACATTGGTCGCTTCGGCTGAAAACGCATCGTCCGCACCCCGCTCATGGAAATTTTACAGCAGTACAGATGGCTCCCAATGGGATTTGCAAGACGAACAGACAGACCAGACATTCGAGCCCGGAGAAACAAAAACTTTTTATTGTAAGGAAATAACCGATTACAACCATAAAGTTCCAATGCACAAATATTTCAAGCTGGAAATAGAGAGCAACAACGGAGCTTCTTCCACTCGTTTGTCAGAATGGTCTGTTGGCTATAAATGCCGGAACTTCGGGGATATTATCTATTTGGCCGGCAACTTTACGCATAGCGATGAGACGCCAATGGGAACTGACTATTCATGGTGGGTTCAAGATCACAGTACAACCACTGAGATTCTGGAAAAACTGCAAGACCCGAATTTTGAACCGGATGAAACAAAATACAATTATATCGAAAATGGTGTGGAACACACCTTCTATTGGAATGACAAGATAAATGTGAACCTGTATCCTTTCGGCGAGCCGCTTCCTACCGACGTTAACCAACATCAAATTGGGAACTGTAGTGTGTTGTCTGCATTTGCAGCCATCGTTTACATGTATCCTGAATATATCAAGAGCATCGTTCATGAAAACGCGGACGGTACCTATTCGGTTGACATGTTTACTCCTGAAGGGAATCCTGTCAGAGTAGCTTTGAATGCTACACTCCTGCATCCCGAAGAGTGGAGAGAAAACCCCACATGGAAATGGGGTGTAAGCGGCAAGAATGACGTTACGACATGGGCTTCCCTTATTGAAAAAGCCATGATGAAATATGAAACAGCGTACGACTTTTACGACAACCATAGCTCCGCGAATTTGGGCGGCATGAACGCTTCGACCACTTGTCCGTTATATACCGGAAGCGGCGACGGCGTCACCATTCCTGCCGGGTCGCTTACACCTGAACAATTGAGTGTAGCGGTAAAAGATGCTTTGGCGAAAGGTTGGATTATAACCGGAGGGTTCAGCGAAGAAAACAGCACACCGGATGGAATAACGACGACCGGACACACTTGGACGGTGGTATATCCTACAAATCCGAATGCACTGATTGCCTTGCGTAATCCTTGGGGATACTGCTCGGAGTCGAATGGCAGCAACAAAGATGGCGTATTGAATGTATTGAACGACGGCGTTGTTCCACCTACCGTAGGAATTGATTTCTGGCATCCTGGCGAAGCTTATAAATATTATGAAAACCAAGGCTTACCAATAGGAAGAACCGAGTGTTATGACATTCCTACTTATGAATAAATTCCAAGGGGAAACAGGAATTTGGGATACCGTTTTTCACTCTCCTGTTTCTATATTCCAACATTGGTTTTATCAGATAGGGCAAGATTATATTCGATAAAAAATCCTGCCAATAGGCTGTCACTGCAATTTTGGATTCACAGCAGCAATGTTTTATGTGTTATATTAAAAAGAAACAGCAGGAACGGGCAAACAAAGATTTGATTTCTGCATAAAACAAAAAAGATTCCTCTCAAAAAGAGAGGAATCTTCTGTGACCTCGGAGGGGCTCGAACCCTCGACCCAATGATTAAGAGTCATTTGCTCTACCAACTGAGCTACGAAGTCTTTATTTCACACCTTACATTTACCGTTTGCGAGTGCAAAGGTAGTTCTTTTATTTATATAAACAAGCATTTAATCCTTTTTCTTTATCTTTTTAACCAAATATATTGTTTCCCTCCCCAAAAAGGTTCCACATGCCTGCTGTTCATGTATTGTGAATAGGCAATCGTATTCTGCCCATACCCACTTATAGGTATTTTTATCCTTACTAAATATAGTAATAAATTATTCCCTATCTTTGCATGTCTTTAAATTTATATGAATCTATGAGGTTATCCGAACTCCGGACTGGAGAAAAAGGCGTAATTGTAAAAATAATGGGACGCGGAGCATTCCGCAAACGTATCATTGAAATGGGATTCATCAGGGGCAAAGAGGTCAAAGTAATTCAAAACGCTCCTCTTAAAGACCCTATACATTACAAGATAATGGGATACGATGTCTCTTTGCGCCGCAACGATGCTTCGCTGATTGAAGTTGTAAGCGCCAATGAATTTTCAGAAAAAGAGACAGAACTTTCCGACAACCAATCGAAAACGATCGAAAGTTCCGAACCATTCAATATAAATCTGGAAGAAATCGCTTTAAACAAGGGAAAAACCATTAACGTTGCTTTGGTTGGGAATCCGAACTGTGGAAAAACTTCCTTGTTTAACTACGCATCTGGAGCACACGAACATGTAGGCAATTACAGTGGAGTAACTGTCGATGCCAAAGAAGGCGTCTTTCATCACAAAGGATATACGTTCAAAATCGTTGACCTTCCAGGAACTTATTCACTCTCTGCCTACACACCGGAAGAATTATATGTACGCAAGCATCTGAACGAGGAACATCCTGACGTGGTAATCAATGTCGTTGACGCTTCTAATTTGGAAAGAAACCTCTATCTGACCTGTCAGTTGATAGACATGGACGTCAGAATGGTGGTTGCTCTTAATATGTACGATGAACTGGAACGCCGCAAAGACAAATTCGATTACGAATCGCTCGGACGGATGCTAGGAATGCCAATGGTACCTACTATCAGCAAAACCGGATTCGGTATTGAGAACCTCTTCGACCGGGTCATATCGGTTTACGAAGAAGAAGATCCTATCCTACGGCATATCCATATTAATTATGGAGAAACACTGGAAAAAAGCATCGATTGCCTTAAAAGGCTTTTAATGAAAAACGAAGGATTAGGGAAAAGCATCTCCAAACGTTACCTTTCCATCAAATTATTGGAAAACGACGCCGAAGTCGAACGTGAAATCAGCCACCTGCCAGATGCCCAAGAAATTATCAACACGCGTAACAAACAGACAGCAAACATCGCGCAACTGCTGAAAACCGATAGTGAAACCGCATTTACCGATGCCCGTTACGGATTTATATCCGGAGCATTAAGAGAAACTTACGAACAGAATACGATAAAAGAGGTGACAAGCACCCAAATAATCGACCTGTTTGTCACCCACAAAGTTTTAGGATTCCCGATTTTCCTGTTTCTAATGTGGATTATGTTTGAAGCAACATTCACATTAGGAGAATACCCCCAGGCATGGATCGAATCATTTGTCGAGTTTATAGGGAATATAGTGAACAGCCACATGGATGACGGTCCGTTAAAAGACCTTATCGTTGACGGAATCATCGGTGGCGTCGGAGGAGTTATCGTTTTTTTGCCAAATATCTTGATATTATACCTGTTTATCTCTTTCATGGAAGATTCAGGTTACATGGCACGGGCGGCATTTATCATGGATAAAATCATGCATAAGATGGGACTCCACGGAAAATCTTTCATTCCTTTGGTCATGGGCTTCGGATGCAATGTCCCGGCAATCATGGCAACACGGACTATCGAGAGCCGAAACAGCCGAATGATTACGATGCTTGTCACACCGCTGATGAGTTGTAGTGCGCGTTTACCCGTCTATCTGCTTTTTGCTGGCGCGTTTTTCCCGAAAAACGCAGGGACGGTACTGATGTTTTTATATGTAACGGGGGTGATTCTCGCAATTTTTATGGCACGGCTCTTCCGGCACTACCTGTTTAACAAAGAAGACGTTCCTTTTGTCATGGAACTTCCCCCATACCGGATGCCGACAGCCAAATCGATACTGGTACACATGTGGGAAAAAGCAAAACAATACCTGCACAAAATGGGAGGAATCATATTAGTTGCATCCATCATTATCTGGTTTCTAAGCTATTTCCCAAGACATACAGAAAACAGCAATTCATTCGAGCAACAGATTGCCCAAACGGAACAAGCAGTGTTAGACGATGTGAGCAAGCAGCAACAAATCGAAAAAATAAAAAGACAGCAAGCTGTAGATCATCAGAAAAATTCCTACATCGGGAAAATAGGACAATTCATCGAACCAATTTTACAACCATTGGGATTCGATTGGAGAATGAGTGTAAGTCTGCTTTCCGGCATGGCAGCAAAAGAGATTGTTGTCAGCACATTAAGCGTATTATATACCGGTTACGCAGATGAAAACAATGAAAACCTGTCGGAACGGCTTCTGACAGATACCGACAACAACGGGAATCGTATATTCACTCCCGTCACGGCTTTCGGATTCATGCTCTTCGTCTTGATATATTTCCCGTGCATCGCAACAATCATAGCCATAAAGAACGAATCTAATTCTTGGAAATGGGGATTTTTCGTTGCCGGATATACGTGCATCCTGGCTTGGCTCGTCACATTCATTTTCTACCAAGTAGGGAACTTAATTGTCAGCTTATTTAATTAATTAATATATGTGGCAAAACATTATCGTCGGTCTGATTGGCATCTACGTCCTGTTCTATGTCGGAAAGAAAATATGCCAACTGATAAAGAAACCATCAAAACAAAATTCTTGCGGATGTTCATGCAGCAATTGCAGCATGAACAAAAAGGATAGCAAAGAATGCAAATAAAAACGCATAGGCAGCAAGAATATTTTAGAACATATCTATCAGAAATCGGACTTCCGGCTTGTTCATATAAACACCGGGAATCCGATTTTTCACAAAATGCAGCATTTCTCAAAAAATAACATCTATCTTTGTATGAAAGAAACAAACCCGAGATATATAAGTTCCTATAAATAAGTTATGCTACAGGATTTCATAAATAAGAATTTCTTTTTTCTTTTCATATTTACGTTCATCTTCGGGCTATTGTTATACGGGACTATCGGTTTCGACAGCATGGACGAAATTTTCGCCCTGCTCCTTCTCGTTTTTTTCATTTTCGGCATTTTTCAATCGAAAGGCTGGTATGTCAACAAAGCATTCATTGTCACCTTATCCGTCTTCCTGTTCTATCTATGTTACTCATTCCTAATCGGAAGCAATGTCAAGTCTGCCATCATCCAAGACTTCATCATCCAATTCAAACCATACCTTGCCTTTTTCGCGACGTACTTTCTTTACCCGCTATTTTCTCCCAAACAAAAAGATATTCTCCGGATAATTTGCCTGTTTTTCGCAGCTATCCTGTTAGCTATCGGCTTAGCGTCATTACATAATCCCTACATCATTAATGATTTGATGTTCCATCGGGCGTACTATGCGGCTTGTGCCATCGCCATAGCATTGGTTTTCTATTTTTGCTCACCCGATACGGCTACCAACAAACTACTATTTGTCGTACTGCTCTCCATCGGGATGTTCTCGACCCGTTCCAAATTTTACGGATTTTTCATGCTGGCAGTCATGTTGATTCTCCTCACCCCTTACATAAGAAACATCAGGCTCAATATAAAAACCATCCTTGCCTGCATGCTTGTCGTAGCGCTTATTGTTGTTGTAGGATGGGAAAAATTAGATCTATATTTTGCAATCAGCGGAACAGAAGACGAGGTGGAATCCGGTCTGATAGCCCGGATGATGCTTTACAAAACATCCATTGACGTTTTAATCGACTACCTGCCATTCGGTTCAGGGTTCGGAAGTTTCGCTTCATACGCATCAGGCGTCCATTATTCGAAACTCTATTACCAATATGGGCTTGACAGCATTTGGGGCATAAATAAAACGGATTACGCCTATATCGCCGACACTTATTATCCCTGTTTAGCCCAATTCGGCTTTGTTGGAATTTTCCTGTTTTTCTATTTCTTCTGGTTCCTCCTCCGGAAATCTTATTTGCTTTTCAAAAAAAACCAGCAAACGAAATATTTCATCATAACACTTTTAATCATCGGACATATCCTTATTGAAAGTGTTGCCGATGCAACTTTCACAAGCCACCGGGGATTTTTCATGATGATGCTGTTAGGTATTTCGATTGCCGAACAAAAACAACTAAACAAAAACAATTTTACCTCATGAAAATAGCTTTTTTATTTTCAACATTGGAAGGATTCGGATTAGTCAAAGTGGCATTCAGCCTACTTAAAGAACTAAAGAACAACTCCTTTGACGTACACGCCATAACCTTGTCGGAAGAACCGGCAAATTCCATGCTGGACGATTTTATCCAAGCTGGAATACCTGTGCATACTCTTAACATGTCTCGTCTGAAAGGTATGTTCTATGCCCAAAAAGCACTTACAGAACTGGTTCGGAAAGAACGGTTTGACATATTGCATTCACACGGTTTTCGAGCAAACCTAATCCACTCCCAGATAGAACGCCGGATTCCCAAAACAAAAACGGTCATGACAATCCATTTGGATCCGAAAGACGATGCCAGACACCCTTTGGGACCGCTATTTTCTCTGTGGCGGACACACAAACACATACAAATCATAAAAAATACGGAACATGTCGTTGCTTGTGCAAAAAGTCTCTCCGAGACGTTGAAAAAATACAACATCTCGATTCCTTATATACAAAACGGCATTGAAATGCCACTGTTGTCTATCGACAAACAGAGCGAGGAACAAAAAAAACTGCAAGAAACAACAAAAGGTAATCCGATTTCTGTGGTATTGTCCGGATTACATCACCGAAAAAACATAGGTACTATCATACGTGCCTATAACCGGTTAGGCGAAAACTTTCCTCTTATCATCATCGGTGAAGGTCCTGACAGAAAAGAGCTGGAAGAAATCGCCGGAAAACACATTCATTTTACCGGTTATCAGAAAGAGCCTGCTGACTATCTTTCGGCAGCAGACATATATCTTTCGGCTTCCTATACGGAAGGCTTACCACTTTCCGTCATGGAAGCCATGAGTTACGGAATTATCCCGGTCTTGTCAAACATACCTTCGCACCGGGAGATTGTCGAAAACACTCCTTTCCAAAATTTTCTATTCAGCTGCAATGATGAAATTCAGTTATATAACCATTGCAAACAGCTATTGGAAGAAAAAGAGAACCGCTCACTTTTGAAACAACAAGCAAAGATGCTCATCAAAGAGAAGTTCTCTTCACAAAAAATGGCAAACGAATATATCAACTATTACAAAAAATGTCTGGAATGAAACCGCTACTCTCCATCATAACCGTCACGATGAACCATTTCGCGCTATTGAAAAGAATGCTTACTTCCCTTTATGTGGAAGCAACGCCTTCATGCTCTTTTGAGCTGATTGTCATCGACAACTGCTCGACAGACGGAACCGAAGAGTACATCAAAACGCATTATCCGCAAATCAACTATATAAAAAATGAAAACATCGCAGGCTTTGCCGCCAACAACAACCGGGGAGCAGCCATCGCCGAAGGAGATTACATACTGGTTCTAAATCCGGATATTATCCTGTTACCGGGAAGCATCGACCAGCTGATGGACTATCTGCAGACACATCCCGATGTAGGTATTGTAGCGCCCAGATTACTGAATACCGACCACACACTGCAATATTCCGCCCGCACGTTTATTTCCCCGTCCATACTGTTAGCCCGGCTACTCACGAAAGGCAAAGACGGCAGCAACAACGGCACCGTGCAACAATACCTGTTGAAAAACATCTCCAACGAAGCCCCGTCCGAAGTAGATTGGTGCATGGGAGCTGCTTTGCTCTTGAGAAAAACGTTATATGCGCAACTAAACGGTTTCGATGAACACTTCTTTCTTTATGTAGAAGATATGGACCTTTGCCACAGGTGCTGGAAATTCGGAAAAAAAGTCGTCTACCTACCTTCTTCTTCGATGGTACATGCCCATCAAAGAAGTTCCACAAAACTAAATAAAAAGACATGGCTCCACCTCAAAAGCATTTTCTATTTTTGGAAGAAAAACAGATATTCCATCCAAAGAAACCACACTGCGGATTAAATTATCGTATCCTTTTTTCTATGATAATAAAAACTTCTGCCTACCTTTGAGGAGCAAAGTTTTTTAAAAATCTATGAAACTGAAATCTTGTTTTACAAACTCAGGGGCATACGTGCCTTTATTTGTCTTGGTTGCACTCTTTTTGGCAGGATACGTTGTAGCATCTTTACTGATAATAGTTGTTGCTATGGTTTGCGGAGTATCGGTTACCGCATTAAACGACAATGTAGCCATGCTTCTTTCCGTCCAATTCTTATCAAGCGTCTGCACCATGCTCCTACCTGCCATAGGAACAGCATGGTTATGCAGCACCGAGACCAAAAAGTTTCTGTTTGCATCAACAAATGGCACATACCAATCTATCAAACCATACATACAAGCTATTGCTGCATGGATACTCATCTCCCCGACCATCAACCTGACCGCAGAACTTAATAACATGCTTACCTTACCCGACTTCCTCGCACCAATAGAGACATGGATGAAAGCACAGGAAGAAAGTATGGCAAACGTAACCGACCTTATGTTAAAAGGGAACTGGCTGGCATGCCTGTTTGTTATCGCTTTTACGGCTGGCGTTACGGAAGAGTTCTTTTTCCGTGGAGCTTTGCTGAATATCTTTAAACGGCTTAGCCGAAACAAACATGTCGCTATCTGGACTGCGGCAATCATTTTCAGCGCAGTTCATCTGCAATTCTATGGATTCATTCCAAGAATGCTGCTCGGTGCTTTTTTCGGTTATTTAGTTTGCTGGACAGGAAATATCTGGATTGCCGTATTCACCCACTTCTGCAACAACGCATCTACCCTGTTTTTCATGAAAACAGACTCGGATATCGCCGACTTTCTGGTATCTGATGGAAATTTCCAGACGGACGAACTACTATGGATGGCGATTATTGCCCTTGCCACCTTGCCGTTTTTCTTCTACGTAACCAGAGTTATAAAAAAAGAAGCCCATTCTCCAGAAAAAGAATAGGTAATAATTTTCAAAAACAACAGCTATTTTCCAGAAAGACAACGGCAGTCACCAAGTCGGTTACAAATCTTTTTTGCGCAAGACAAAATCTTTTCCCAAATACTTCTCGCGCACGATTTCGTTCTCTGCCAACTGCTCTGCCGAGCCCTGGAAAAGAACTTTCCCTTCAAACAACAAATAAGCACGGTCGCAAATGCTCAGTGTCTCATACACGTTATGGTCTGTAATCAAGATACCGATATTTTTATGACGCAAACGGGCAACAATCGTCTGGATATCTTGCACGGCTATCGGGTCGACACCTGCAAACGGCTCGTCCAACATGATAAACTTCGGGTCGATTGCCAGGCAACGGGCTATTTCAGCCCGGCGACGTTCACCACCGGAAAGCTGGTCTCCCAAATTTTTACGCACTTTGTTCAATCCAAATTCGGAAATCAGGCTTTCCAACTTCTCCTTCTGGTATTCAAGAGTTGTATTCGTCATTTCAAGAACAGCACGAATATTATCTTCTACTGTCATTTTTCGAAAAATAGAAGCTTCCTGCGCCAAATAACCGATGCCACAACGTGCTCGCTTATAAACCGGGAATTTGGTAATCTCCATATCGTTCAAGAATATTTTCCCGGCATTCGGTGTTACCAAACCTACCGTCATGTAAAATGTTGTTGTCTTCCCCGCTCCGTTCGGACCCAAAAGCCCGACAATCTCCCCCTGCTTCACATTTATTGACACATGGTTCACTACGGTACGGGTCCGGTACTTTTTTACAAGGTCTTCTGTACGAAGCACCATCTGCTCTTGTCCTTCTGCCATAATACTGCCTTTTCTTCGCATGCAAACTTACGACTATAAATCCATATCCGCAAAATTCTGAATATTGAAAACATTGCAACTTCACACAGAATACGTTATATTTGCAGGCAAAAACGACTTTAGACAAGTAAATATTGTATGAATAAAGCATTACATAAATTGGGTGAATATGTGTTGCTTATGCAAAAAGCAATCACCATTCCCGACCGATGGAGTATGTTTTTCAAGCAACTTTTAAAAGAGATATACAAACTGGGGTTTGACTCCCTCTGGATTGTCATCATTATCTCTATATTTATCGGAACCGTAATCGCAATACAAATATCCTTAAACATCAGCTCGCCGCTTATCCCAAAATTCACCATTGGATATACGACCCGCGAAATTATCTTGCTTGAGTTTTCATCCTCTATCATGTGTCTGATCCTTGCCGGAAAAATCGGCAGTAACATCGCTTCCGAAATAGGGACAATGCGGGTGACGGAACAAATCGACGCAATGGAAATCATGGGTGTCAATTCCGCAAACTTCCTGATACTTCCGAAAATTGTAGGTCTGATGGTTTTCATCCCGGTACTGGTTATTTTCAGTATGTTCACCGGAATCCTCGGAGGTATTGCCGCCAGTTACTCTACCGGCACGGGAATGACCCCGGCTTCATTCGAATACGGTCTGCAATTCTATTTCAACCAATTTTATGTCTGGTATTCCATTATCAAATCGGTAATTTATGCTTTCATCATTGCATCCATCGCTTCTTATTACGGATATAACGTGAAAGGCGGAGCGCTCGAAGTAGGCAAAGCCAGCACCGATGCCGTTGTAATGAGCAGTATCATGATTCTGCTTGCCGATGTAATACTTACCGATTTAATGCTTACATAAAAGAAAAAGAATGATAACAATAAATAACATCATCAAATCATTTGAAGGAAGAACCGTCTTGAAGAATATTTCCGCCGAATTTGAAGAGGGAAAAACCAATCTCATCATCGGACGAAGCGGTTCCGGAAAAACAGTCCTTATAAAGAACATCATCGGATTAATGCGTCCCGACTCCGGAGAAATTCTTTACGACGGTCGCGACTTGACATCCATGAACAAGTCAGAATTAAATATGCTCCGTCGGGAAATGGGCATGCTGTTTCAAGGCTCGGCCTTGTTCGATAGCATGACGGTACTCGAGAATGTCATGTTTCCCCTCGACATGTTCTCGAAAAAAACATACAAAGAACGCCGCAAGCGTGCGGAATTTTGCCTTGAACGCGTAAACCTGTCGGATGCGGGCGACCTCTATCCTTCGGAAATCAGTGGAGGTATGATGAAACGAGCTGCCATTGCACGGGCAATCGCCCTTAACCCGAAATATCTGTTCTGCGATGAACCCAATTCCGGGCTCGACCCGAAAACATCCCTGCTTATCGATGACTTGATTCACGACATTACGGTTGAATATAAAATGACTACCGTAATCAACACGCACGATATGAACTCCGTGATGAATATCGGTGACAACATCATATTTATTAAAGAAGGCGTGAAAGAGTGGCAGGGAAATAAAAACGAAGTTATCTCTTCAGACAACAAAGCCTTGAACGACTTTATCTTCGCATCCGACCTTTTCCGCAAAGTCAAAGAAGTGGAAGAGGAAGAATTAAAAGCAAAAGAGCACAAAACCATCTGATGCTCTAACTGCCATACGCCGAAGTTATTTTTTCTGCATCTTTGCCCGCAATACTTCTATTGCTGCCGGCAACAACGAAATGACAATAATGGCAAGCAACAAAATCTTCAAGTTCTTCTGCACAAAAGGAAGATCTCCGAAGAAATAGCCTGCCAAACAGAAAATCCCTACCCACAAAGCGGCACCGATTACGTTATATAGCATGAAATAGTAGTAGTGCATCTTACCCATTCCTCCGACAAACGGAGCAAATGTACGCACAATCGGAACAAAACGGGCCAGGATAATAGTCTTTCCACCGTATTTCTTAAAATACTCATGAGTTTTATCCAAATAACTCTGCTTGAATATTTTGGAATCCGGACGACTAAACAGTTTCTTTCCAAAGAAATGTCCTATCGTATAATTGCATGAATCGCCCAACACTGCTGCCAAAAAGATAATCAACATCAGAAACCCTATTTCAAGCGGCATATCTGGTTGGGCTGTAATAGCTCCCGCAACAAAAAGCAACGAATCACCCGGCAAAAACGGAGTGACCACAAGTCCTGTCTCACAAAATATAATAACAAATAAAATCGCGTAGGTCCACAAGTGGTAATCCTGCACAAGTTCTATCAAATGCCTGTCGATATGAAGAATAAAATCGATAATGAATTGAATAAATTCCATGTTCAAAAAATTTTCCGAGTACAATAACTAACAAAAACTTCTGAAAAGCTCCATCATTCAAAGCTTTTCCGCGCAAAAATAGAAATTATTCTCTAAAACATCGAGAACTTTACAACGCTTTTCGCTGAAAATCCGACAATATATATTCCTTAAAAGCACAAAAAGAGCTGACCCGGATGAGCCAGCTCTTTCCATTCGGAATCATATTCTTTATCAATATCCAAACAAATCTTCTTTGGACAATTTCGTTATTTTCCCGTAATTCGACAAAGCCTTCATATCCAGATTCTTCTCATCTCCCAATACGCAATGCGTATATTTACGATCTTTCACCCATTTCTCCTGGAATGCCTTGATATCCGAAAGAGTCATGTTCTGGGCTTCCTCAAACAATTGTTTACGGGAATCCACATTCTGCCCCAACTCTTGGGCATCCAAATAAGACCACAAAATATTTTCTTTGGTAATCCGGTCTGTACGCAGACGCGTAATTAATGCTTCTTTCGCTACATTAAATGCGCGTTCCGATTCAGGCATATTGTTGATAATCTCATCGAAAGCTTTCAGTGCATCAATCATCTTATCATTTTGCGTAGCAATAAATGTACGGTAAACATAAGGACGGTCCAGTTTCGACGGAGAAATCAGAAAGGCACCGGCAGAATAAGCCAAACTACGTGCTTCTCTCATCTCTTGGAATACGATACTGTTCATTCCTCCTCCGAAATACTCATTATACATGTTCAACGTAGGCTGGATTGCTGGATCATATTTCTCCCCGCGATTGGAAACTGCCGAATAATAGATTTGTTTCGCATCGTATTGAGCAAACAAAACGCTGTTTTCCGTTGTTTCCTGATACTTGAACTCTACCGGAGCGGCAGGTATCGGAGTCAGCTTTTCCGGAACATTATGGTTATCGGCTATCAGTTTCTTCAACTCTTCCGGTTTTGCCGGACCATAATAAAGAATCTTATGCTCATAGCTGTTCAGTTTATGAATCCGGTCGACCAGTTCCTGCGGATTCATACCCGTCAATTCAGCAGCCGACAAAATATTCGTTGCCGGAGATTTCGGTCCCCACATAGCATATTGCACCAACGCATTGAAGTTCGAGCCTTGGCTCAATTTTGCATTCTCACGTTTCTTCAGCAAATCGCCTACATAATTCTGGTAAGCTTGAACATCCACCTGCGCATCAGCAAGAACCTCTTCCAACAACGCCATCGCTGCCGGCATATTTTCCTGCAATCCCATCAAAGTCACGTATGTCCGCTCATTACCCGGGTACACATTGAAGTAGGATGCCAGACGATA
Source organism: uncultured Parabacteroides sp. (assembly GCA_944325355.1). Classification (GTDB taxonomy): domain Bacteria; phylum Bacteroidota; class Bacteroidia; order Bacteroidales; family Tannerellaceae; genus Parabacteroides. The sequence continues at coordinate 56,504 of CALUZS010000004.1, read as the reverse complement.
AAACTCAGAATTGATTTCCTGCAAACTCTTTTTGGAAGTTCCAAGATACTCCATGTAAGCTGCGGCTATACCCAATGCCTTGTCATGATTGTTACCCATATCAAATACATAGGTCAACGAGAATATGTCATTGGTTGTATTTTCCTTATACAAGACAGGAATATCCGATTTGGCTGTGAACTGCTGCATATCCTTGTTGTAATCCAAGAAGACCGGTTCTATCGGAGTCACGGTTGTTGCCTGGATTTCTCTCAAGAATGCACTTGAACTGTCGCGGTTCATCACAAGCGGTGTAATCTGCGGCTTGTCAATCTTCTTTTCATTTGGGTCTTGTCCTTGACGTTTGTAAATCAAAGCGTAATTATTTCCGAAATACTGGTTGGCAAAATCCACAATCTGTTGCTTGGTTATTTTACTCATATTATCAATTTCAGCGACAGCATCCTTCCATTCCGTTCCGTCAATAAAGGCACTGACAAACATATCCGCACGGTTTGAATTATTTTCAAGCTGCATCATATAAGCGAATTTGTAATTATTGATGGCTGCCTGCAACAAGTTTTCGTCGAAATCTCCTTTTTTCAACTTCTCTATTTCTGCGAAAAACAGATCTTTCACATCATCCAACGTCTGTCCCTGCTTCGGACGACCGTTCAATAAGAACGTACTGTAATCCGACAAGCCGTAATTTCCAGCAAAACAGCTCAGCACTTTCTGTTGTTGCAACAAATCCACATCCAACAATCCGGCTTTTCCGTTATAGACTACTTCTCCTAACAAACCGAGCAACAAATCCGTCTCCGTATTCGAAGGAATACGCCATGCCACTACCACATTTTCGGCTTCCAATCCCAGCACTTCTTTTACAACAGGCTCCTTTATCGGAGACTCTTTCGGTTGCGGGCGTTCCGGCAAATTAGGATTAGGCTTCAATGCACCGAAATACTTTTCAATAATTGCCATCGTCTCATCCGGATCCAAATCACCGGACATGCAAATAGCCATATTGTTAGGTACATACCAAGTCTTGAAATACTCTTTGATATTTGTAATGGAAGGATTTTTCAGATTCTCCTGCGTTCCGAGAACTGTCTGCGTTCCGTAAGGATAATCCGGATACAAAGCGGCAAGCATCGCTTCATACGTTTTCCGGCTATCGTTCGTCAGCGACATATTCTTTTCTTCATATACGGTTTCCAACTCCGTATGGAATCCGCGAATCACCGGATTCTGGAAACGGTCGGACTGTATCTTCGCCCAGTTATCCACCTCATTCGACGGAATGTCTTCCACATACACGGTTTGGTCGAATCCCGTGTAAGCATTGGTCCCGTTAGCACCGATAGCCGCCATCAGCTTGTCGTATTCATTAGGAATAGCCAACTTGGAAGCCTCATACGAAATACTGTCTATCTGATGATAAATTTCTTTCCGCTCAGCTTCATCGGTCGTGTTTCGATAGACTTCGAAAAGACGCTCGATTTCATCAAGCATCGGTTTCTCTTTCTCATAATTCGTTGTCCCGAATTTCTGCGTTCCCTTGAACATGATATGCTCAAAATAATGAGCCAAGCCAGTCGTTTCTGCCGGATCGTTCTTACCTCCTACGCGGACAGCAATATAAGTCTGGATACGCGGTGTCTCTTTGTTTACGGTCAAATAGACTTTCAACCCGTTGTCTAACGTATAAATACGGGCTTTCATCGGATCGTTCGGCACACTCTCGTACGAATACGACCCACCTTGATTACAGGCTGCCAGCAACAATGCGACAGCCGCCAATTGCACAAATTTAATTGCTTTGTTCATAATACAATTATTTAAACTCACATTTAGGAAACAAATGTAATAATAAATCAAAGACACTTGTTTCCAAAATCCAATTTATTTTCAAGTTATTGCAACAATCAGAAAAAGGGATCCCGAAGCGTCGGGAAAAATAGGGGCAGATACCCTTCAGAAACTGCCGAAAAAGCAAGGAAAATATTCCCGGTTCTTCCCGAAGCGCTGCGCAAAAAAAATTCCTGTCCGGAGGAGGTTACCGGGCAGGAACAAAAGATTAATAAATATCTAATCAAAACTTATAACCCAATGTCAAAGCTATTCGAGTGTTATGAGTCTTCAAAGATGCCGGGTCGGACGGGATATTTCCATTTTCATCCACTATGTCCGAATAATCTCTCATACCAAACAATGGAGAGAACGGACGGGCATCTTCCTTATATGTCTTATAAATACAAGCCAAATCCATATAAAAATGGGGAGTAAAACGGTAACCCAAACCGATTGAATAGGAAGCCGTTCCCTGGTCGATGGTATAGGCTGTCCGCGTTCCGGCGGTTGCTACTTCCACGGTACCGTCTTCCAACGTTGCCTTTACAGGCGATTTCTGCCAGGCACCTCCTGCCCGCACAGCAAAACGGGGCGTTACCTTTACCTCCGCGCCGATACGCAATGTAGTCATCATACCGAAATCTTCACGGATATAACCGTTCTGCTCCTCATTCTCGTAGCCGGCGCCATCAAACAACCTCATCTGACCGTAATTCGAGATTTCATAATCGACACTCAATAATGCACTCTGTCCAAAAATACCGGCAGCACTGAATATCCACCGTCCCGGAGTACGTAATTTATAATTGTAATATTGGTTTTCCGGTGTAGCATCTTCAAAATAATATCCCGGTTCATTGGAACCGTTCGGAATACGACCGGGAATAAACGCACCCGCTTCCGCATAGATATAATCTGTCATCTTATACCAGGTCGGCGAGTTATAGGCGATACCCACACGCAAGAAATCAACCGGACGCAATATTGCTCCAATGTTAAATGAATAACCTGTGCCGTTCACCGTTTCATAGTTATCAAAATAGAGCCTGTCATCCTCCAATGCACCTTCTGCACGACCGAAATTCTCGTCATACAATGTCGACATGCTGTAATCCAAATCGGTTATGGCAACTGTCAATCCCAAAAACAGGCGATCGGAAATATTAGTAGCGAAAGCGATGTCATATACATCAATCGCCCCTTTCTCACTAACCTGCAACGTTGCGTCTTGAACATCCCAAGGCGTTCCGTTGCTGTCGCAGAACGGATTGAAGAACGTATTCCCGGCTCCCGGGCTATAGGTTTCAATCAATCCGGCATTGTAACCCAATGCTGCAAGCCAACTTTGGGTCATATACGGATTATGGTCATCCGTCCACAACAAATTATTGCCGGTTACGCCAATACGGTTTGTTTGGGCTGCTATATAATCCGCAATAGAATAACCTCCCGAACGAGACATCCGGTAAGAGCGGTTGAAGTTCTTCACGCGGTTATAGGAAAAGCCTACGTTCCAACTCTTCACGCCCTCGTCACTTCCTGTCGGGAAATAACCCACATACGCAATATTGTCGAAATTGAATCTCGTTTTGTTTGCATTCAGTTCCGTTCCTGCCCAATTTGTATTGGTATGCATAAACGACAGGCTTACACCGGTCACCACCTCCGAGCTACGGTAAATACCCAAACCGCCCGGATTAGTAGACATAGCCGATATATCTCCACCTAAAGCGCCAAATGCACCACCCATACTTAAGTAACGTGCCGAACCGCTCTCTTCACGTTGCGAAAAACGATATGCATCGATTTCGCTTTGAGCCCAAACAGAAACTTCACCCCCTAAAAACAGGGCTGCTGCTATACAAATTATCTTTTTCATAACTTTTACCTAATTAAATTTATCTGCCGCGACCGCCACCGGAACGACTGCCGCCACCTCCGCCGCTGAATCCGCCACCGGAAGAGCGGCCACCACCAAATGAAGAAGAGCTTCTGATAGTCGAGTTACTGCTTCTCGACGGAGTATAAGAAGAACGGCTGTTGCTTCTACTGTTCGTGTACGTAGAACGGTTGCTATTCCTATTATATGTATTATACGTAGAGCGGTTGGTACTGTTACCCGATGAGCGGGAAGTAGAATAAATACCTCTCGACGAATTTGTGTATCCCGAATTGTTATTGTCGCGGACACTACGTGCACTTCTCGTTATCGACGAGCTACGTGTAGACGAACTTCTCGAAGACGAGTAGGAACTTGAACGGTTCCCGGACGAACGCAAGGCAGATGTGCTGCTCGAACGGCTACCCGTAGAACTGCTCCTCAAAGAAGTTGCACGGCTTCTTCCGCTGCTTCGTCCCGCCATCGATGCTGCCGAACGGCTACTGCCATTTGCCCTGCCTGCCCAACTTGCCGCAGAACGTCCGGCTGCCGAATTATGTTGGTATACAGGTCCATGATGGTGATGACCATAATACGGTCCGTAATATCCGCCGTACCAGCTATAAGACCAGCCCCAGCCGGGACCATAGAACCAAGGATCGTACCACGGGGAATAGAAGCCGGCATAAAAACCTCCCCAGCCCCAATACCACGGAGAATACCAGGAATAAGACCACCACGGAGAATAATATCCGTAATACCAAGGTCTGTACCAGCTGCTATAATACCAAGGATCATACCACGGTGACCCAAGGTTTATATTCAGGTTCACATCAACGCCGCCTGTATAATCCATATCATAATCGTATGAATAATACCCCTCATCCAAATAGAGGTTAACCCTGTCTGCACCGGCTATCGTGATTTTACTCGGGGAGTGGTAACGGACGATACGCTCCGTATATTCCGTATCCGAACGACGTTCCGGGGCTGAAGTAACTTCCGCCTTTTCCGCAGCTTCTTTTACTTCATCCTCTTCGACATTTTCGGAAGTATATCTACGATTATATGCGTCAACATCCCTATCAGCGTCATCGGAAGCCTTAGCTACCGATGTAGCTTTTGCCGTTGCGACCGCCTTGCTCTTTGTTTCTGCAGTTGCATCCTTCTTTACAGAAGATTGCTTTTCTTCTGCTTTCTTCTCGGTCTTTGCCTTTTCGGTCGTTGTAAAATATACATCGTCAAAAAAATCTTGAGCCGAGATATTTGCTGTTACCACGAATGCCAACAGCAGCAATAGTATCTTTACGCTTGTCGGTTTCATAAACTTATCTCCTATATGATTATATTCTTTTGACTGCTTCAAATCCGTTTCGTTTAATTCTTCCGGAGTGTTCCATCCGATTGTTTTACAAATATAGAAAGATTACTTATTGTCCTCTCCCAATTACATATACTTTAACTATAAATAATCTTTCAACTATATAAAACAGACGGTATTTTCAGGAAAAAAGCTGCATGCCGCTTCCTGAAACTATTTCTTTTCTCCAAAGAAAAAAGGTCACGGTCCAGAGAAGCAATTTATTTTTACTTACCTTTACGGCAGAGTTATCAAGCAAAAAATGTTATGGATATAAAATCGTATATAGGACAAAATAAAGAGCGCTTCATAGAGGAGCTGTTCTCTCTGATTAGGATTCCGTCAATCAGTGCCAAGCACGAATGTAAAGAAGAATTGCTCCGCTGCGCACAACGTTGGAAAGAGATTCTCGAATCATCCGGGGCAGACAGCGCCGAAATAATCCCCACATCCGGGAACCCGGTAGTCTATGCACAGAAAATCATGGACGAATCTTTCCCGACCGTGCTCGTTTACGGTCATTACGACGTAATGCCTGCCGAACCGCTGGAGTTATGGAAAACTGCACCTTTCGACCCGGTCATAACAGACGGGCGCATCCGTGGACGCGGTGCCGATGATGACAAAGGACAGTGCATGATGCAGGTAAAAGGGTTCGAGATTGCCGCCAAAGAGGGATTCCTCCGCTGCAATGTCAAATTCATCCTGGAAGGTGAGGAAGAGATTGGTTCCCCCTCCCTTGAAAAATTCTGCATCGACCACAAAGAGTTGCTGAAAGCCGATATCATCTTGGTATCCGACACAAGCATGGTCGACGCCGAAACGCCGTCTTTGACTACCGGATTAAGGGGATTGGCTTATTGGGAAATAGAAGCGACCGGACCAAACCGGGACTTGCACTCCGGACATTTCGGGGGTGCTGTGGCAAACCCTATCAACACACTTTGCCGGATATTGGCAGACATCATTGGTGAAGATGGCAAGATTACCATCCCCCACTTCTATAACGATGTAGAAGAACTTTCGGAACAGGAGCGCGCAATGATTGCAAAAATACCTTTCGATGAAGAAAAATACAAAAAAGCTATCGGAGTAAAAGCACTTGCCGGCGAAACGGGATACAGCACCCTCGAACGCAACAGCTGCCGCCCGTCGTTCGACATCTGCGGCATCTGGGGAGGATACACTGGCGAAGGAAGCAAAACAGTATTGCCATCAAAAGCATATGCCAAGGTATCTTGCCGATTGGTTCCCCATCAGGATCACAAAAAAATATCCAGGCTCTTCGAAGAATACATAAAACAGGTCACACCCCCATATATTCAGGTGAAAGTTACCCCTTCGCACGGCGGTGAAGGGTATGTATGCCCTATAAACCTTCCGGCTTATAGGGCTGCGGAACAGGCAATGACTACCGCTTTCGGCAAAATGCCGCTGGCTGTACGACGAGGTGGCAGCATACCTATTATTTCGACATTCGAGCAGGTCTTGGGCATCAAGTCCATATTGATGGGATTCGGATTGGAAGAAAACGCCATCCATTCACCAAACGAGAGCTGCCGTACGGACTTTTTCTTCAAAGGAATTGAATCCGTTGCCGAATTTTACAAATTATTTCCATTAAACGAATAAACCAATGGATACACTACTGATAAAAAACGTACTACTGGACGGAAAATCTGTAGACATCTATATTGAAGGTAAATATATCAAAGAGATAGGGATAAACAAAGACCGGGAAGCAAACAGAATCATCGACGCAAGCAACAAAGCATTGATTCCCGGGTTCGTGAATGGCCATACTCATGCTGCCATGACCCTGTTTCGGGGATTTGCCGATGACATGCCGTTAACTCCTTGGCTAAAAGATAAAATCTGGCCGAACGAAGCCAAAATGACGCAAAACGACATTTACTGGGGGAGTAAATTGGCTTGTCTCGAAATGATAAAATCGGGTACCACTACCTTTCTGGATATGTACCCTAAAATTAAGGCAACAGCCACCGCTGTAAAAGAGATGGGATTGCGGGCCGTATTGTCCGGCGTCTGTTTCGACCACTTCAACTCCCAACTTACAGAACAATGCAAAATCGAATGCGAACGCACTTTCCGTCTATCGGAAGATTTTTGTGACAGAATCACTTTCGCACTCGGTCCACACGCTATATATACCGTTTCCGGCACGCTGCTGAAATGGCTGGATAAATTCTCCCAAGAGAACAACCTGTTAATCCACCTGCACTTGGCTGAAACCGAAGAGGAACGGGAAAACGCTTTGCAACAATTCGGATACACTCCGGTGCGTTACTTGTACCAGCTGGGAGTTCTGTCTCCGCGACTGGTTATCGCCCACGGACTATTTATCGATTCCGATGAAATCAAAATGCTTGCTGATTATGGAGTCAAGGTGGTACATAATCCGGCTTCTAACATGAAATTAGGTTCCGGTGCAGAATTCCGTTTCATCGAAATGAAAGAAAATGGCGTAAATGTTCTGTTAGGAACCGACGGATGCGCTTCCTCCAACAACCTCGACATGATCGAGGCAATGAAACTCGCTTCTCTTTTGGGAAAAGCCTGGAGAAAAAATCCCGAAGCGGTTACAGCTGAAGAAATCTTTGCGGCTGCCACGGCAAACGGAGCTTCTGCTTTGCGACTAAAAGCCGGGAAAATAGCACCGGGGTATTTGGCAGACTTATGTCTGGTCGACTTGAAACAGGCTGCTTTCACCCCGAACTTCAACTTTATATCGAATATCGTCTATGCTGCCAATGGAAGCTGCATAGACACGGTTATCTGCAACGGAAAGATATTAATGGAAAACCGGCACGTTCCCGGAGAGGAAGAGATTTTAGAAAACGCATCCCGTATCGCTTACAATTTAGTCACACGATAAAATAAGAGAAGAAATGAATCAATATTACAAAGAAACCGCACAATTCCTGACGGATAATTTTCCATTCCTTCCAAAAACAGCCGTCATACTTGGCAGCGGATTGGGAGAATTGGCAAACCGGATAGAGAAAGCTATTACCATCCCGTACAGCATTATCCCGCATTTTGTCAAATCTACAGCAACCGGGCACAAAGGGAATTTGCTATGCGGAACATTGAACGGCACCCCTGTCCTGATGATGCAGGGACGGTTTCATTTTTACGAAGGGTATACGATGGAACAGGTTACATTCCCGATTCGGGTAATAAAATTGTTAGGGGTAAAAAACCTGCTTGTCTCAAATGCCGCCGGAGGCATCAACGAAAACTTCAAGAAAGGCGATTTAATGATTATAAAAGACCATATCAATCTATTGCCGAATCCGCTAATCGGGCCAAACAACGAATTGTTCGGAACTCGTTTCCCTGATATGACGAGGGCATACGACCGGGAGTTTATTCGCGAGATGGAAAAAATAGCCGCTGAAAAATCCATCAACGTCCAAAAAGGCGTATACGTAGGAGTCACAGGACCATCCTTTGAAACACCGGCTGAATACACGTTCTTCCACCATATTGGAGGAGACGCCGTAGGAATGAGTACGGTTCCGGAAGTTATTGTTGCCCGCCACGCCGGCATTCGCGTGTTCGGGATGTCAGTTATCACAAATTGCGGCTACAATATGCAGGAAAACGAATACAATGATGGCAACGATGTAGTCCAAGAAGCCGACAAAGCTGTTGAAAAGATGTGCACGCTCTTTTCCGCTTTGATAGGCACTATATAAAAGCAGCATACATTTTCTTTATCAGACGATAATAAAAAAGGACATCGAAAAAACGATGTCCTTTTTTATTTGGCTTTGCATTTCTCTTATTCAGCATTTTCAGTTGCCGGAGCTTCTGCTGCTTCAGGAGCTTCTGCTACCGCTTCCTCTGCTTGTTTTGCAGCTTCGGCTGCTGCTTTTTCAGCCTTTTTCTTAGCTACAACTTCAGCTTTTGCCTTGTTTACTTCTTTTTCAGCTTCCAAACGAGCCTTAGCTACCTCACGAGCTGCTTCTGCGTTCTTGTCTTTCAAAGCTTGTAAAGAAACCTGTTTGTTTTTAAGCCAAGCCTGGAACTTCTCTTCAGCTACTGCTTCATCGAATGCACCTTTCCGCACACCTGTCAATAAGTGTTTCTTCAAGCAAACGCCTTCACGGGAAAGGATATTACGAGCTGTATCTGTCGGTTGTGCACCGGTTTGCAGCCAATACAAAGCTCTTTCGAAATTCAAATCTATTGTAGCAGGATTAGTGTTCGGATTATAAGAACCTATCCTTTCAATAAATCTTCCATCACGTGGAGCCCTGCTGTCTGCGACTACGATCTGATAAAATGCGTAATTTTTACGACCGCGTCTTTGCAATCTAATCTTTGTTGCCATGTTTGAATATAATTTTTTTAAGCTGTTTGTATTAGCGGTGCAAAGATACGACTTTTCCCCATTCCAGCAAAATTATCTCCACATATTTTTAAGCAGCAAAGACAAAACAAGTTTTAAACAATGGCAAAAACGAGCACTAATCCGGCCACTTAGTCTCTACGCCTTGGGCATGAAGCATGTCTTGGAACTCTTTCAGCATTCCTTTGTCGGCACGCACATCACGAGGTAATACATTCCGCTGCAAAGAAAAAGCAACTAATGCACCGACAGCTTCACCGACACCCCACTCCGTCGGATGTTCCCGGTAACAGCCGTTGGTGATATGTGTCGTTCCGATATTTTTATTGGCAGGAAGCAAGTTTTTTGTCCGTACAGGTAATAACGCCCCTAATGGGATTTGGAAAGGCAGTGAAGGACAATCCAGATAATTATCGCCTCCGGTAGTCGGATGGAGGTCTATGCTATACGAACCGACACCCACGCTGTCAAAGAAATCCGCACATTTAACACCATCTTTCACACCTGTTATCTGAGAACGCTGCTCTACGCCTACATGCTCTTCCTTAACGGTAAACAACGACTTTATACGGCGCGCTTCACGTATATATGGATATTTTGCCAATCCATCATCGGTGCCTACAGCATCACAACGCAGCCGGACCCCAGGCCATCCCTTTCCTCCGTCAGGACGCGGCACTTCGGTTTGCAACCAGTAAACCAACGACAAACTCAGCTGTTTTGCCCGATCTACATGATGTTTGAACGTCGCGTCATCCACGTCAATAATTCTTCCCAACAAATAATCATTTTGCGGCCAGTTCACAATCGTCAAATCACTTTTGAAAAATCCAGGTTCATACGTTTTCCTGTCAATAATTTTCCGGTAATTCCACCAGTTCATACGTCCGTTCTGATTGATTCCCTCAGGATGGAAATCCAAGGTGCGCGGCTCCAAAGTACGCGGATTCGAATACGATAAATCAAGGAGCTTTCCGGTCCACGGTTGTTTCATCTGCGGCGCATAGTCCCTCCAAAAATCATATTCTTCCGGGCGTTTGATGGTCCAGTCTTCTCCCGGTACATAATCAAGGATAAAACACATAGTAAATGCCTGTTCATTCGTCGGGTCCCCTTTCTCCGGGGCATGCAATTCTCCTGTCTCCTCTTTCGACTCGGTACCTGTCACATATTCAGTACCTGTCAAAGGAAGCAAATCGCCTATTTCCGTAGCATCAACAAAATAAGGAGCTTTCAACGTAACAACATTTCCAGTACGACTATTCCGAACCCGTAAAACCTTCACTTCCGCACCTTCCATATCGGCCGATACCGCTTTGTGCTCAAGCAGCAGCACCAGTTTTCCGGCACTGATATAAGGCGCAAGCATATCCTGCAATATTTGTAAACCCACTTTAGGCTCAAAGCAGAAATTAGAGACAAAACCCTTTCCGGGATTGAAATTTTCATTTGCCATTTCCTCTTCTATCACCGGATAATTGCGTTTATAATAATCGCGCACCAAATTGCGAAAACGCCGATACGATGCTGGTGCTCCGTGTGTGTTTATCCACGGATGCTCATCGACCGGTACAATCTGCTGGGTCAACTGCCCGCCAATCCAATCGGTTTCCTCCGTCATAACCACAGTCAATCCATGTTTCAGGGCAGACATTGCAGCAGCACAGCCACCCATTCCGGCACCTGCGATTACTATATCCGCATTAAGCTCACCCGTTGCCGAATCTATTTGCACTAATCTGTTCCCCTCCTTCGAGCCGGAAGGAGACAAACAAGAGTAAAACGATGAGGATGCCAATATTCCACCACCTAAGGCTACTCTACCTAAAAAGTTCCTTCGATCCATCTTGCTTTTCTAACTATTAGATAATACATTTGTCTTTGAAAACGGAATGAAAATGTATCTACTTATAAATTCATTTCCGGATTATATCTTTGGCAAATTAATAAAAAATATTTTTAACAACAGCCAGTTTATTGATTTTTCTCATTGAATAAATACAAAATAATGACATATTTTAAAGATATTATCGGACAAGACTCTTTGAAAAGTCAATTAATACAGACCATAAACGAAGGATTTATACCGCACGCCCAATTATTTACCGGACAAGGTGGATTCGGCACCTATGCCATTGCATTGGCTTATGCCCGTTACCTTAATTGTCAGAACCGTACAGGGAATGATGCGTGTGGACACTGCCCATCCTGCCTGAAATATGACATTTTGGCCCATCCTGATCTCCATTTTGTTTTCCCAATTGTGGCAAAAAAAGAAAAAAAGAAGGAATTGTGTGATGACTTTCTGCCAGAATGGAGAGACTTCCTGCAAGAAAATCCCTATTTCGACTTCAACAGTTGGCTCAATTACATCAACGCAGGGAATTCGCAAGCCATCATTTATTCAAAAGAAAGCGATGCAATTATTCACAAACTGAATTTGAAAATTTACGAGGCGGCATATCGCGTACTCATCATCTGGCTACCAGAAAAACTACATCCGACATGCGCGAACAAATTGCTAAAAATCATAGAAGAACCGCCGCAACATACTGTCATACTGATGGTATCCGAGAATCCGGACAACGTACTCGGTACAATTCTATCAAGAGCACAACGCATCAATGTGCGGGCAATCGAAGACCAAAAACTCAGTGAAACGCTGACAGAACGTTTCGGTATCACAAAAGAAGATGCCGCCAACGTCACACACATTGCCAACGGAAATTACCTGAAAGCGGTAGAGACCATCAGCCTGAATGAAGAAAATCTTCAATTTCTAGATTTTTTTAAAAGCATGATGCGCAATTCTTGGATGCGCAACGTGAAAGAGATGAAACAACTTGCCGACATTCTGGCAGGATTAGGGCGCGAAAAACAGAAAAATTTTCTGCAATATTGCCAACACCTAATCCGAGAGAACTTCATTTACCGCTTCCAGAATGCGGAACTAACCTACATGAATCATGAAGAAGCGGATTTTTCCATCCGATTCTCTCCGTTCGTTAACGAACGGAACGTAATCGATTTGATGGAGGAATTGAGCACCGCCGAACAGCATATTACGCAAAATGTCAATGCAAAAATGGTATTTTTTGACTTGGCATTGCGCATTACTGTTCTCTTGAAACGGTGATTTTCCCGATTACCTGCCTGGCTAACGGTATTAGCCTAAAAAAGAAGCGGAAAAGACACTTATCGTCTTTCAGAAATATCTTTTACGCTTCTTACAAAATACAAAACACTTACTTCTTGTATTTCTTATTCTTCAACGGCACCATGTGCGACTCTTCATCGGCAAGATAAGAAGCTTCATGCTTCTTCCCCGGCTTCTTGGGCTTTTTATTTCCTGCTGCTCCCATAATTTATTCTCCCGTTAATTTTATATTCAACATTTATTTTCCTATTCTCATCAAAAAGCAAGCCAAACATTGCCATTCCGATAAAAAAACAATTCAAATTTTTTTAAGCCGCCAATTGCCTTTCCATAAATACCAGATAGCAGAAAGCAGCATCAAATCGTAAACATGTTCTGTCGTCCAGCAGACAGCGATATCTGCCCGCAAGTACATTACCACATATAATATATATAATGTATAGACAAAAACGCTAACCAGCTCCAACTTAAAGGCAACTTGCGTATTGCCTGTTCCAGAGACACTGAAAAAGACGATATATGCCGGAACTCCTATCAGATAAGACGACAACATCACCCACAAGGAGGGAACAGACCTCGCCACCAATTCCAAATCATCTGTATAAATCCGCAGCGGCAATTCCGGAAATGCGGCAAGCAACAAACCAATCGGAAGTACGAAACAGTAACATAACTTCACCATCTTCCGACAAAGGGAGGTCACTTGCGCTGATTCCCCGGCACCAATCAAATTACTTATAAGAGAGCTGCAGGTTGACCCAAATGCACTTATGAACATAAACATGAAGGAAGAAATACTTCTTACCACATTTGTTATCGCCAATTCATCTTCCCCCAAATGTTCAACGGAAACGAAGAAGATAAACCAAGCGGAAAAGGTAATCCCGTTCTGCACCATTACCCAAACGGAAATGCTTAGAATCTGTTTCAGTAACTTCCAGTCTACACCGGGGAATGTGAACATCTCATATTTCTTCCAATCAATCTTTTTCCATGTATACAGAGTGAAAAAAATAACCGAAGTTGCTTCTGCCAATACCGAAGCAATCGCCGCCCCGGCAATACCCAATGCCGGGAATCCCAGCTTTCCGAAAATTAGAATATAATTCAGCACTACATTGGTCAGCACCATTACCACAGAATTGGCGGTAAGCATCTTGGTATGTGTCGTCCCGATGTAAAATGCACGATACATCACTGCGATGAATGAGAAAAAGAATCCCAGCACGCGCCAGTTCAAATAACTTAACGTTGCCTGGTACACCGCATCCGACTCAATCAACATGCCCAAAATATATGGAGAAAAATAGATAGATGACAAACACAACACCAATGCAAGGAGAAGCAGAAAAGAGACACCCTGCATAAATATTCCCCCGATTTCCTTATAATTGCCTTCGCCATTCCGGCGCGCTATCATTACCTGCACACCGACACTGAATCCGAATCCAAGCATATAAACCAGCAGATAAAAAACACCAGCCAATGCCGAAGCTCCTAATTCAACTTTCCCGACCCGCCCGAGATAAGCAGTATCGGTCAATCCAATCAAATGCTCCATCAACAAACTCGCCAATACAGGGAATGCAATCTTCAGAATTTCTTTGTTTGTGTATCTCATCTAACCTCTCTTCTTTTCGGGGGACAAAAATACGAAAAGGCGTATTCTCTTCCAATAGCCATGAAAAAAGAATACGCCCTTATTAAATTAAATATATGTCTATCTGTCTGCTATTGTCTTCCTTCTGCAATAACTTCCTTATTTATCTTTTTTATCAAGCCTTGAAGTACACTACCCGGACCAAGTTCGATGAAATGGTCGGCACCGTCCGCTATCATATTCTGTACACTCTGTGTCCAACGTACCGGAGCTGTCAATTGGGCAATCAAATTCTTCTTGATCGTATCCGGACAGGTTTCAGCTACTGTGCTGACATTCTGGTACACCGGACAAACAGGAACATTGAACGTGGTAGTTTCTATGGCAGCCTGGAGTTCCGTCCTTGCCGGTTCCATCAACGGTGAATGGAATGCACCGCCCACTTTCAACTTCAAAGCGCGTTTTGCACCTGCTGCCAATGCCTTTTCACAAGCGGCATCAATACCGGGAATACTCCCTGAAATAACCAGCTGACCCGGACAATTATAGTTGGCACATACCACAACTTCATTTTCTATGCTCGCACAGATTTCTTCCACAGTGGCATCCGGCAAAGCCAATACGGCAGCCATCGTCGACGGTGTCGCTTCGCAAGCTTTTTGCATAGCCATCGCACGTTTAGAAACCAACACAAGTCCATCTTCAAAAGAGAGCGCTCCGGCTGCAACGAGTGCGGAAAATTCACCCAACGAGTGACCGGCTACCATGTCCGGTTTGAATTGGTCTCCCAAAGTCTTGGCAAGAATTACCGAATGCAAAAAGACTGCCGGCTGAGTAACCTTTGTCTGTTTCAAATCATCATCCGTACCAGCAAACATCAAATCGGTAATACGGAAACCCAAAATTTCATTTGCTTTCTCAAACAACTCCTTCGCTAAAGAATCGTTTTCATATAAATCCTTACCCATTCCTACGAATTGGGCTCCCTGACCGGGAAATACATACGCTTTCATTTTTTTCTAATAATTTTCTAATTTCAGATTTTTAAGACGCTGCAAAAGTAATAATTTTATAAGAATTACAGTTCTATTCATTACAAATACTATCTTTGTCCCCGTAAACAAAATCTATTAACCGATTAAATTAAATACAATATTACAATGAACGAATTACTTTTTATTGGAAACTTAGGAACAGGCGAAATTATCATCATCGCCATTATCGTATTACTTCTGTTCGGCGGAAAGAAAATTCCAGAATTGATGAAAGGTATCGGTAAAGGAGTGAAAAACTTCAAAGACGGCGTTAAAGGATTGGAAGACGATATAAAAGTAGACGATACAGAGAACGAGAAAAAATAATTTATGGAACAACAAAATGAAATGTCATTCTGGGACCACCTGGAAGAACTTCGTTGGACTCTGTTTCGTTCCATATTGGCTCTTTTCATCTTTGCAATTGGGAGTTTTGCATTCATGCCGACTTTGTTCGACAAAGTCATAATGGCTCCTTGCTACTCCGATTTTATTTTCTACCGTTGGCTATGCAGCCTGAACCAATGGCTGGTTGACAAAAGTGAATATTTCAACGTACTACCGGATTTTTGCAACGATAATTTCCACGTAGACATCGTAAACATCAAGCTGGCATCCCAATTTTTCACACATATGTCGACCTCTTTCTGGTTGGCTTTAGTACTTACATTTCCTTATTTAATGTGGGAGATTTGGAAGTTTATCAGTCCGGCGCTCTATGAAAACGAGAAAAAGAACGTCCGTTGGGTATTTCTCTTCGGAACCATCATGTTTTTCATCGGTTGTTCGGTAGGATATCTGTTAGTTTTTCCGCTAACTTTACGTTTTTTGGCAACTTATCAATTAAGTGCGGCCATCACCGAACAAGTTTCGTTGGATTCCTACATGAACAACTTTCTGATGTTGGTATTCATCATGGGTGTCGTTTTTGAGATGCCATTAGTATCCTGGTTATTATCTAAAATAGGCATCCTACACCGGGGATTTTTCCATAAGTACCGTCGGCACGCCATAATCGGATTGTTAGTTGCCGCTGCGTTCATCACACCGAGTAGTGACCCGTTCACATTGGGCGCAGTATTTTTCCCTCTTTACGGGTTATATGAGCTGAGTGCATTTTTTGTACGCAAAGAGCCCAAAGAAGACGAAGATGAAGAGGATGAAGAAGAAAATACAATTGCAAACGCATAAAGCATTAGATACAGAGTAAAAGAGCTGCCCCGAATATATCGACGGGGCAGCTCTTCTTATCATATATTGGTAATCCTATTGGATAAAAACCATATCCATATAAAAAGGTCATTCATTTACTCAAAATCGAACAAGGCTGTCGACAAATAACGTTCTCCCGTATCCGGAAGTATCACGACAATCATTTTCCCATTATTCTCCGTCCGTAAGGCAAGTTGGGTTGCTGCCCATAATGCTGCGCCCGAAGAGATGCCGACCAACACGCCTTCTTTCTTTGACAACTCCCGGCTGGTCGAAATCGCATCCTCATCCGATACCGTAATGATTTCATCCACCAAACCGGCATTATAGATAACCGGAACAAATCCCGCTCCGATTCCTTGTATTTTATGAGGACCGGCTTTACCGCCCGACAACACCGGCGAATTGCTGGGTTCAACCGCCACGACCCGAATATCCGGATTGTGTTTTTTCAAACCATCTGCCACTCCGGTAATCGTTCCTCCGGTACCTACGGCGGAAACCAGTATGTCTACTTTGCCATCCGTATCGTTCCAAATTTCTTCCGCCGTCGTAAATACATGGCTCTGAGGATTTGCCAAGTTTTCAAACTGCTGCAACACGATAGAACCGTCTATCTCCTTTTGCAACGAAAGCGCTTTCCTGACAGCACCATCCATGCCTTCTGCTCCTGGCGTCAGCACAAGTTCCGCACCCAATGCCTTAAGCAACATCCTACGCTCCCGACTCATCGTCTCCGGCATGGTCAGAATCAGCCTATAATGCTTTATTGCCGCAATCCACGCCAAACCGATTCCTGTATTCCCGCTGGTCGGCTCTATAATCGTTGCCCCCGGTTTTATAAGAGACTTCCTTTCGGCGTCTTCTAACATTCCCAAAGCAATACGATCCTTAATACTCCCTCCTGGGTTAAAATATTCCAGTTTTGCGACAATGGTCGCCCCGACATGCTTATATAAATTGTATCTTTCCAACTCCAATAGCGGGGTATGACCTATCAATTCTGTCAAATTTTTCTTTATCCGATTCATAAACTTTTTAGATTACTGAAACATAACAAAGATAACCATTTTATTGTTGGGTGAATTAACTTTATAATTACTATTTTTGTCGCAGAATTTTAACTAAGCACATTTATGGGACTGACAATAGGAATCGACGTCGGAGGAAGCACGACAAAGATAATTGGAATAAACGGCGGACAAATACTTTCTCCAATGTTCATCAAAGCAATCGATCCGATTACATCCCTTTTCGGGGCGTTCGGCAAATACATATATGATAACGAAATCAATCTGGAAGAAGTTGAACAGGTTGTCCTGACGGGAGTAGGAAGCGCCTACGTTGATGGCAATTTGTACGGCTTGCCGACAAAGAAAGTTGATGAATTTCTCGCCAACGGATTAGGAGCCTGTTATGGGAGCAACTTGGAAAACTTGATTGTAGTCAGCATGGGAACCGGAACATCTTTTGTATTGGTAAACGAAAATGGCATCGAACATACCGGTGGCTTAGGTATTGGAGGAGGTACACTGCAAGGATTGTCTCAATTGCTGCTGAAGACGAACGACATCCACAAGCTATCTGAACTGGCATCGCAAGGAAACATTGAGAACGTCAATCTAAAAATAAAAGATATCTGCAACATGGCATTGCCAGGGCTTCCATTGGAAGCGACCGCTTCCCTGTTGGGGAAAGTGACCAGCAACACTTCTGATGCGGATATAGCCATTGGATTAATCTATATGGTATTACAAACCATCGGCGCTTCTGCCGTACTGTCGGCGTTGAACACCCCCATCAAAGACTTCGTTCTGATTGGCAACCTTACGCAATTACCCCAATGCAAGACCATTTTTTCGTACATGGAAAATATCTACCATGTCAAATTCCATATCCCCTCCCACGCCGAATACCGGACGGCAATAGGAGCTGCGCTCGCTAACATCAACAAAATCGTATAAAAACAAAAACAGCCCGGAGAATTTTCTCCAGGCTGTTCCTTTCTCTTATCTGACACTATATAATTAATAGCCTGCTTTTTCAAGAATCCATGCATCCTGGAACTCCGGAGCATATTTCCTTTTTATATCATCCCGACTAGCTGCTGCGTCCGCTTTTACATCAAAACTTGTCACGATTACGCGGAGCATACCCTGCTCGTTTTCTCCAAGAACGGCATTGTATCCTTTCTTTTGCATACGCTCTTTCAAGCTATAAGCGTTTGTTTTATTTTTGAAACTGCCAATTACCACACTGTAACGCTTCAAATGGTCACCATTTTCTCCGGCAACCGGCTTGATATTTTCTGTTTTTGTCGCAACAGGAGCGGTTTCCGGTTCGGGGTCAGACACCGGTTCTACTTCCTCTTCTTCCACAACTTCTTCCACAGGTGCAGCCGATTCCTTTGCCTTTGCCTGTTCATAAGCAGCCTTATAAGCACTCTGTTTCGGTTTGCAAGAGCCTAACGATAAAACCATGCAAACAGCTGCTCCTAATAACCAAATTTTCTTCATATTAATTTTACTTTTTAGTACAATCGTTCTCTTTTCCCAAGGAACGGCTCTTCCTCTCCATATTCCATATAAAGATTATACCGTTTCCGGCACAAAGATATAAATTATATTTACTACTTTCGCGCTAAAAATGTAAATATTTAAACCATTATGAATAAAGCGATAGGAATTACAATCATGGCAATGTCGGTACTATTGAACGCATGTTCGTCGGAAATGGGACAATCCGACGGAAAAGAATTAATCGGACGCTCGGACATTAAGATTCCCGACGGAAGGTTTTCTCCCGAAGCTCTTTGGGCCATGGGACGAATCGGGGATGTGAATGTTTCTCCCGATGGACAGAAAATAGTATATTCTGTTGCCTATTACAGCGTACCTGCCGACAAAAGCAACCGGGAACTGTTCGTTATGAATGCCGACGGTTCGGACAATAAGCAAATTACCCACTCCGCTTTTTCTGAAAACCAAGCGGTCTGGATAAAGAACGGGACAAAAATCGCATATCTCTCCACCGAAAGCGGCAGCAGCCAGGTATGGGAGATGAACCCCGACGGGACAGGAAAAAAACAACTCTCACATTTCGATGGAAATATCGAAGGTTTCCGTTTCTCGCCGGATGAAAAACATCTTTTGTTCGTGGCACAGGTAAAGACCATTCCAAGTACGGCTGACAAATATCCGGATCTTCCAAAAGCCACAGGAAGAGTCATCACCGATCTTATGTACAAACATTGGGACGAATGGGTCACTACCGCTCCACATCCGTTCGTAGCCGATTTCAATGGAGACAGCGTAGGCGAAGCGACCGACATCATGGAAGGAGAACCGTACGAGTCGCCCATGAAACCGTTCGGCGGCATCGAACAGCTTGCATGGAACACGTCTTCCGACAAAATCGCTTACACATCCCGAAAAAAGACCGGAAAAGCGTATGCGGTATCAACCAACTCTGACATTTACGAATACGACCTGAACACTAAAGAGACAAAGAATCTGACGGAAGGAATGATGGGGTACGACACCAATCCGCAATATTCACCTGATGGGAAATACATCGCTTGGCAAAGCATGGAGCGCGACGGATACGAAGCCGATTTGAACCGGCTAATGGTAATGGACCTCGCAACCGGGAAGAAGGCATTTGTAAGCAAAGCGCTTGACACAAACGTGGACGGATTCATCTGGAACGAACAGTCCACAGGTTTCTACTTCACAGCGGTATGGCACGGGGAATCGCACATCTACCAGGTAATGCTAGGTGCAGAGGATAAAATCACCAAGCTGACCGACGGGACCTACGATTATGCGTCGGTCGCCTTATGCGGAGACAAACTGATAACAACCCGTCACTCGATGAGCATGGCAGATGAAATTTATGCTGTCAGCCTTGCGGAAGACCACCAGGTAAACCAACTGACAACTGAAAACAAACACATATACGACCAACTGGAGTTCGGGAAAGTAGAGCCCCGCTGGATGAAAACGACCGACGGGAAAGAGATGTTGACATGGATTATCTATCCGCCACAGTTCGATCCAAACAAGAAATACCCGACATTGCTCTACTGCGAAGGAGGACCGCAATCTCCCGTCAGCCAATTCTGGTCATACCGCTGGAACTTCCAGATTATGGCAGCCCACGACTATATCATCGTAGCTCCCAATCGACGCGGATTGCCGGGCTTCGGACATGAATGGAACGAAGCGGTCAGTGGAGACTACGGCGGACAATGCATGAAAGATTACCTGACGGCAATCGATGAATTTGCAAAAGAACCGTTTGTCGATAAAGAACACCTGGGATGCGTCGGAGCAAGCTTCGGAGGGTTCTCCGTCTATTGGTTAGCCGGTCACCACGACAAACGTTTCAAAGCATTCATCGCGCACGACGGTATTTTCAACATGGAGATGCAATATCTTGAAACGGAAGAGATGTGGTTTGCCAACTGGGACATGGGTGGCGCCTATTGGGAAAAGGAAAACGCAACAGCTCAACGTACATTCGCCAACTCGCCGCACCGATTCGTCGACAATTGGGACACGCCCATCCTCTGCATCCATGGCGAAAAAGATTACCGAATATTGGCAAACCAGGGAATGGCTGCTTTCAATGCCGCCGTGTTGCGTGGCATACCTGCCGAACTGCTGATTTACCCGGACGAAAACCATTGGGTATTAAAACCACAGAACGGCGTACTTTGGCAACGCACATTCTTCAAATGGCTCGACAAATGGTTGAAACAATAGCTGTACGGCAGCCTGTTTCCTCCAGATATAAGTTTTATCAATAAGCCGATAAAATTTATTTATTGGAAAATCTCTTGACAAGAGCTTCTCTTTTTAGTAAATTTGCAATGAAGAAAAACGTAAAGGAAAACAAAATAGCTTACGTAAATTTATAAACCAATTAAAAGATTAGAGTATGAAGAAAAAGTGGATTTGTACAGTATGCGGTTACGTTCATGAAGGAGATGAAGCTCCTGATTTTTGCCCACAGTGTAAACAACCGAAAAGCAAATTCAAAGAACTGGTAGAAACAGCCGGAGCTTTGACTTTCGCTGACGAGCATGTTATCGGAGTAGCAAAAGGGTGCGATGACGAAATGATCAAGGACTTAAATGCTCATTTCATGGGTGAATGCACCGAAGTGGGAATGTATTTAGCGATGAGCCGCCAGGCCGATCGCGAAGGTTATCCGGAAATTGCAGAAGCTTTCAAGCGCTATGCTTGGGAAGAAGCTGAACACGCTGCGAAATTCGCAGAGCTTTTGGGCGATGTAGTTTGGGATACTAAGACAAACGTTGAAAAGAGAATGAACGCTGAATGCGGAGCTTGCGAAGACAAGAAACGTATTGCTACACGTGCAAAACAATTGAATCTGGACGCCATCCACGATACAGTTCATGAAATGGCTA
Source organism: uncultured Parabacteroides sp. (assembly GCA_944325355.1). Taxonomy (GTDB): domain Bacteria; phylum Bacteroidota; class Bacteroidia; order Bacteroidales; family Tannerellaceae; genus Parabacteroides. The sequence goes on along the minus strand of CALUZS010000004.1, from coordinate 34,617 downwards.
AGGATGAAGCACGTCATGGCAAAGGATTTGAAGGATTATACAACCGCTATTTCAAAAAATAAAATTCTCAATTCAGATAAACAGAAAAAGGAGTTTGCGGTTTTTGCAAACTCCTTTTCTTTTCCATTCTGTCAAACCAGACGAATACCGTCACGTTCAATTGTTATCAACTGCTGTTTGTACAAGGAACCTATCGCCTGTTTGAAACTTTTCTTACTACATCTGAACAACGAATAAATAAGATCCGGATTACTCTTGTCGTGTACGGCAAGGAATCCCCCTTGCGCTTTCAGCGAATCCAAGATAATAGCACTTATTCCCTCCACTTTCTGATAGCCCAGCGGAGTAAGGCTTACATCTATTTTATCATCATCACGAACCTCCTTGACATATCCTCTCAAATGCTCTCCTTTCTCTAACCGCTGGAACACTTCGTTTCGATAGACCATACCCCAATGCCGGTTGTTGATAATCACCTTATAACCGATATCCGTCTCATCCGCCACTATCAGGTCGACCGATTCGTTCTGGTCGTATTCCGGGGGAACGTTATTCAAAAACTTATTTATCCGGGCTGACGCCATGATTCGACCCGACTTTTCGTCAAGCCTGACATAAACCAAATACCATCCGCCTTCCCTCATACGCCCGTTCTGCTCTTTGTAAGGGACAAGCAAATCTTTCATGATGCCCCACTCCAGAAAAGCGCCGACCTGGTTCACCGACTTTACTTCCATGTATTGGAACTCTCCCACTTGGGCATACGGTTTGTCGGTTGTAGCTATCAACCGTCCTTCATTGTCGTGATAAAGGAATACAGATAGCTCATCTCCGGGTTGTGCCCCCTCCGGAACATATCGTTTGGGAAGAAGTATTTCCTGCCCGTCTCCATCCAGGTATACGCCGAAATCTACCTGCTTTTTAATTTTAAGCCTATTTATTTTGCCGATTTCTACCATATTTTTCGTTTATTTGCAACAAACATACGGAATAATTCCGAGTATTTGCAATATTCTGCAAAAAAGAAAAACAGCAGAAGCGTCTCCATATATTTTTTGCAGCGCCATGCAACTAAATATACTTTTTTTACATCTTGTTCGTTAAATAAAAAACAGTAAAAACAGAAAATATGAAACAACTTATCGGAAGTTTGTTATCCGTGCTATTTTTATCCGCTTGTTCCACACCGAAAAATGTAGCCTACTTTGAAGGCGTAGACAACCTGACGGCAAAAGAACTCTCGGATATGCACCAAACATACAATACCTCCATTATGCCGGGAGATTTATTGAACATCACGGTATCTGCATGGGACCCCAATGTCGTAACTCCTTTCAATCCACCGGCATTTGCTTCTGCTAAAGAGGGTGAACAACCGACAGCCGCTACGGAATCGCTTTACAACTACCAAGTCGACAAAAACGGCAAAATCAAATTTCCGGTAATCGGTGAAGTGAAAGCCGGAGGACTGACCCGGGAAGAACTGTCGGATTTGCTCGAATCGGAGATTTCCAAATATGTAAAAGACCCGTTAGTTTCGGTACAAATCACAAACTTCAAAGTCACAGTCATCGGAGAAGTGGCTAAACCCGGGACATTGAATGTAACAAGCGACCGGATTTCCATTCTGGACGCCATCGGACAGGCAGGAGACTTAACCATAAATGCAAATCGAACCAATGTGTTGGTTGTACGGGAGGAGAACGGTGAGAAAAAGTTCGGACGGATTGACCTGACTGAGACGGAAACATTCGCATCGCCCTATTACTATTTACGGCAAAACGATATTGTCTATGTAGAACCCAACGACGCAAAAAAACGGAACTACCGGTACAGCCAGGCACAACAGTACAACGTCACGTTTTTTTCTACCATATTAAGTGCCATCTCTGTCATCACATCGATGGTTGTAACCCTGGTTTCATTAAAGAAATAAGAGATTCATGATACAAAACGACAAAGAAAATATCAGTCTGAAGCAGCTGTTGGTCGACTACATCCACCAATGGAAATACTTTGCCACAGCTTTTGGCATTTCCATCCTATTAGCTGCCGCCTATCTGCTATTGGTTCCGAAAACCTATGAGATTGCGGCAAAAGTCGAACTGCGTCCGGACCAGCCATTGGGTGGTACAAACGGCGGAAACCTGAACGGGATGTCGGGTATATTGAAATCATTCGGATTAGGAAGTAGCAGCAGTTCTCTGACAATCGACGACGAAACCGCAAAGTTCATGTCGGTCTCACTATTGGAAAAAGCCGTTCTGCAACTGGGATTGCAAGTAAACTATGCAAAACCTTTTGCCTACAAATATAATATGTACAATGTTCCCTTGGCTTTATCAGCAGATTCAGCCACCAACAGGAATTTGTGGGAAGCAATTGATTTCAACATCAACATTTTGTCGGAATCCGATATCCGGGTATCTGTAAAAAGTACAAAAAACGAATATGAATTTTCATTCACCGCATTGCCGGCAACCATAAAAATCGGCGAAGGAATTTTCATGCTCTCCGTAAAAGAGCTGCAACACTATCCGTACAAGGTAAAAGCAACTTACCAGCCGGCACGATGGGTAGCCGAAGAGCTCTCTGAATCTCTGTCGATTGATGAATATTCAAAAAGTTCGAATGTCCTCGAATTAGGCTACCGGGATTACGAAAAACAACGCGGCATCGACCTTTTGAATACCTTGATTGTGCTCTACAACCAGCAGGAAGGGGAAAACAAAAAACGGGAAGGGGAAAGCTCTACCCGCTTCCTCGACGAAAGGTTGAATTCAGTTATTACCGACTTGAACGCAACGGAACTTACTTTGGAAGCATACAAGCTGGAGCACCAGATAACAGACATCGAGTATGACATGCAGTTTTATTCCGCACAGATGAAAGAACTGCAAATGAAAATAATCGACCTCGAAGCACAAGCGAACGTCATCGAACTGCTGGATGCCTATATCAAGGATCCGGAAAACCGCTACAATCTGGTTCCGTCCTTGTTATCTACCGGACAAAGTTCCGACAAGAACAGCCCGATTCTATTGTATAACGACGCTCTCTTGGAACGGGAAAGCATTCTTCTGACATCCAAAGCCGACAATCCTCTCCTGGAAAAGAGCGAACGGCAGATAGAACAGCTCCGGCAAAGCGTTTTCCGTTCCATTGAAAACGCACGGCAAAGCTTGGAACTGACCATCTCCGATTTAAAGACGAAAGAGAAATCAATCCTCGCCAAGATGGGCAGCATCCCTTCTGTCGAAAAAGGGTATATGGACATCAAACGGAAGCAGGAAATCTACCAGGCGGTATATCTGATACTCTTGCAGAAAAAAGAAGAGATTGCCCTCAACAGCGGTGACTGGCATCAACGGGCACGAACCATCGAAGCTGTATATGCGAAAAAAAGACCGGTAGCCCCACGCAAACTGTACGCTGCCATCGGCATGCTTATGTTCACGATCATTGTGCCGGTAGGTTGCCTGTTTGTCAAGAACCACGCAAAAGAGTTGCTCGAAGCCTACAAGGATAGTTGTAAAAAATAAAGGAGATCAGAAAATGGGCACAGTATCCTCCTTTCTAAAATCCTCCGGATTCTATTTCGTAGGAAACATCTTATCGAAACTAATCCTGTTTTTCCTGCTGCCCATCTATACTACCTATATCGCCCCCGAAGACTTCGGCTATTACGATGTCGCCTGTACTTACCTGACTCTTATCGTCACGTTTCTTTTCATTGATATTTACGTTGCAATCATGCGTTTCCATTTCGATGGCAAAGAGGATGATAATTCGATACTGACCAACGGCATCTTTATTTTCTCCTGTTCCCTGCTCCTCTATCTGGTAGCCGGGATAACCATAGAGCTAATCCACCCCATACGGTACTGGATATATATCTATATATGCGGAATAGGCGTCGCCCTCAACAACCTGATGGGATACCTTGCCCGTGCATACGGCTACAACAAACGGTTCGCCACCTCCGGCGTTGTTGCGACATTTGTCACGGCGTCGAGCAACATTCTCCTCATTGTCGGTTTGGGATTCGATGTCAAATCCCTGTTCATCTCCATGGCACTTGGATTTTTCGTCCAAATCATGATGCTTGAACAGAAAATCAAACTCCATAAGAGATTATCCCTCAAACACTTCAATATTTCCCTGCTGAAGAAACTGTTTTGGTTCTCCCTGCCGCTGTCGCTGAACTCGCTGGCTTACTGGTTGCTTACAGGCTACTCAAACATTGCCATCTCGGCGAAACTGGGACTCGAAGCAAACGGGATCTATTCGATTGGCGCAAAATTCGGTCTGGCAATCAACCTCTTTTCCACCTGCTTCACCATGGCATGGCAAGAGGTTATTTTCCAAAAAGGGAGCGAACGAAGCAAAGAGCTGGACATTTTTTACAGTAAAGCCATCAACCTGCTGCTGGCGATTGTCATCATCGGTTCAGCCCTGTTTATCCAAGCTGCATCCATACTCTTCCCGTACTTAATCGGGACAGACTATGCCGCATCCTACGGAATCATACCGCTCTGCATACTGGCTGCCATCATGGGCGCACTAAGTGCATTCATGGGACAAATCTACGCCGCAATGAAATCCACCAACATCATCATCTATTCCACCGGCACGGCATGTTTGCTGAACATTGTACTCGTCCCTCTCTTTATACGCTACATGGGATTGGAGGGCGCCATCCTGGCAGTGGTAACCAGCTCGCTGGCGAACGTAGCCTTGCGCATCCTGTTGATTCGGGGAAAGCTGCGAATACACCTGAACGCCAAACCGCTCTTCCTGCTGTTGCTCGGACTGTCGGCATCCCTCTATGTATATTACCAAAACAGCATTCCATTTTCGATAATATATATTATTGTAATCACAGGTATAACGCTATTCATTTACCGGAACGACCTGAAAAGTTTCGCATTCCGGTTCTTAAAACCGCAACAGAGTAACGATGAATAAGGAAAAAGCAGACATAGACCTCCTGTTACAGCTGAACGCCGAAGGAACTTCCCTACGCAGGCATCAACAGAAAATGCTGGAGATGCTACGCTTTATCGATGACCTCTGCCGGAAGAACGGCATCCCTTATTTCTTGTCCGGAGGAACGTTGTTAGGGGCAGTCAGGCATAAAGGGTTTATCCCTTGGGACGACGATTTGGATATCGCACTTCTCAAGAAAGACCACAAAAAACTGCACCGGCTGCTGAAACAACTGCCGGACAGCTGCGGCTACGCCCTGCAAGCCAATGACACGGACGCCAACTATGTGGCACCGTATGAAAAGTTACGTTGCCTGCATTCCGTTATTAAAGAAGAGAACAGCAACGACCGCTACTACAAATACAACGGCATCTATATCGACTTATTCTTCCTGGAACCGGCTTTAAAGCCCTGTCACCGAATCGCCTATTACATGCAACGCCTGCTGCTGGCTTGTGCGCGGAGGACGGACTGCCGGAAGAGTCATGTCCGGCATATCCTGTTACGGCTATGTTATCAGTTTATCCACCGTATCGCCTATCCAATACTGGTAAGTATATCGCGCCTGCTCAAACCGGGCAGCGTGAGTTATCCGTTAGGTTCGTTCTTTAATACACAGTTCAAGAAGGAGTGGATATTTCCTTTGCAGGAAATGGAGTTTGAAGGATATTCCTTCTTCGCACCCAGGGACAGCGATGCCATGTTGAAAGCCCAATACGGAAACTATTGGGAATATCCACCGGCAGATAAAATAGAACGTCATATTACTAAAATAGATTTTAACATCAACGATTCGCAATGAAAAAAGTAATGTTGGTCTTTGGTACCCGTCCGGAAGCCATCAAAATGTGTCCGCTGGCAATCGGGTTCAAGAATAACGGGAACGATTTCAAAACATACGTCTGCGTGACCGGACAACACCGGGAAATGTTGGACCAGGTACTGGAACTGTTCGGCATTCGTCCGGATTTCGATCTGGACGTGATGTCGAAGAAGCAGGACCTCTTCGACATCACCTCGAAAATTCTCATCGGCATGAAGAAGGTATTACAGGAAGTCCGTCCCGATATTGTTTTCGTCCACGGCGACACCACGACCTCAATGGCTGCCGCCCTGTCGGCATTTTACTTGCAAATACCTGTTGCCCACGTTGAAGCAGGGCTACGAACGCACAACATCTACAGCCCTTGGCCTGAAGAGGTGAACCGGCAAATCACCTCCCGCATCGCTACATACAATTTTGCCCCAACCGCATTAAGCCGCGACAACCTGCTGGCGGAAGGTATCAAGGATCGCTCGATACATGTTGTCGGAAACACTGTCATCGACGCCCTCCATCTTGTATCCGGACGAATAATGAGCGACCGGGAAACCGGCAAAGCGGTTGAAGCCGTACTGTCATTGTCAGGTATCGGGAATGAACGCTTACAAGCTTGGGGCAACGGGAAACGAATGATTCTGATTACCGGGCACCGGAGGGAAAACTTCGGCGAAGGATTCCTCCATATCTGTCAGGCAATACGGGATCTTTCCCTGAAATATCCCGATACCGACTTCGTCTACCCCATGCACATGAACCCGAACGTACGGAAACCTATCGCACAAATCTTCGGGAACAGGCACCGCACGGAATACCCCAACGTCTTCCTGATAGAGCCGGTTGCCTACTTGCCGTTTGTCTACCTGATGAACCGGGCATTTTTCGTCCTTACCGACAGCGGCGGCATACAGGAAGAGGCTCCCGGACTGGGGAAACCGGTATTGGTCATGCGCGATACGACCGAACGCCCGGAAGCCATCGAAGCCGGAACGGCACGTCTGGTTGGTACCGATTACCGGAACATCGTCTCCGGTGTTTCCGAACTGTTGGACAACAACGCTGCTTACCTGCGGATGTCAAAAGCCGCAAACCCGTACGGAGACGGGCAAAGCGTCTCCCGTATTATTGAAATCATGCAACAAAACCTATAACGACATGACAAAAACCGTACTGCTCATACATAGCAAATACCCGCTCGGAACAAATGCCGGCGACAAAATACGGACACTCAACATGGCTGTATCACTGAAACGGTTGGGCTACAACGTTATCTTTCTCGGTTTTTACACCCGTCGCATCGGGAACAAGCGGAAAGAGCTGTCGGGCTTCCCGGAAGGAATCAAACCGCACTTCTTCTATACGTTGCCGAACAGGCTCCACCTCCACCGCCTTGCGGCATGGTACCGGGCAGCCGTAACGAAACGTATATGCCAAAAATATTCGGTCGATTTCATTCAAGCGGAAACAACTTCTGCAGCTACTTGCGCGAAGTTCGTGCCATCGATACCGTTGGTAGTCGATTTTCATGCCGACTTCGTCCCGGAAATAGAGATGGGAGGATATGCTAAATACCTGGTCCGGTACGCGGCGGAAGAGAACCGGTTTGCCTTGGCACGTGCCGCTGCCACCATCACCGTTTCGGAGAATCTAAGGAACAATCTGGCAGCATACGCACAAAGCATTATCCCCAACTACATCCTTCCCTGCAACATTTCGACAGAACCGTTCGCATCCCTCATCCCCGACACACGCCAGGCATTAAGAAAACGGTACGGGTTGGAAGGAAAAACCGTGCTATGCTACTCCGGAGGGCTGCACATCTGGCAATGCATCGCAGAGACCATCGACACAGTTATCCGGTTGCGGAAGCGGAACCCCGATTACTTCTTCTGTCTCTACACAAACGATGATATCACCCCCTACAAAAAACAGTTGCAACAACTGGATGGTGCATACATGGTAAAAAGCCTGAAGCAATCCGAGATGCCGGCATACCTTTCCATGACAGATGCCGGATTTGTCTTACGGGCAAACAGCTTGGTCAACATCAACGCTTCACCTACCAAGACAGCGGAGTATCTCGCTGCCGGAATGATGCTTATCGGGACAACATACGCCGGAGATGCTCCACAAATGATAAAAGAGAGCGGCTGCGGCATAACGGTAACCGGTCCGCAACTATCGGATGCCGAAATCGGGGAATTGGACAACGCCCTCGCCCGGTTCATGGAGAACCGTCACGAAAACGCCGCCAAGGCACGGAATTATGTTTTCGAGTACAGGACGTGGGAGAGCAATGAGCGGAAGCTTGCCGAAATTTACCAACGTATTGTTTAAATATAAAAAGAATCCCCCTTGAAGCGGCAAAGCCGTTTCAAGGGGGATTGCTATATCTACTGCTTTACAATTTGGTTCTCCTTAGCGGACAATCACCTTGTGCGCTTTCTTTCCTGTACGTACGAAATAGATGCCGTCGCGCAAATCGATTGTGCTGTAACCGTCTACCTGTACGTTCTTTACCAAGCTTCCGGTTACGTTATATACCTGTACGATTCCGGTATAACCGTTGACAACCACTGCGCCGGAAGTGCTGTACACCTTGACTTCATCTTCCGCTACCGGATCTTCGATAGCTGAACCGGAACCTTCTCTCCACCCTTCAAACGTTACATTGATTGGAGTAGAAGAAGTCTTGTCTGGATATGAAGGATACCACTTCACGGTTATTTGCATGGTTATATAACCGTTTGCCTGTTCTGTACCGGCTATTTCCACATCACACATAATAGTTCCGTTATTCAATGACATATCCGTTACCGATCCGGCATAGCTGAAGTTATCGCCATCCTGTGTTTTTACTACATTCACAACGATATCGCCCAATTGCAACATTCCTCCTATAGAGAAGTCTCTCAAAGCAAATACGCAATTACCGTTTCCATTATCCGTAATCTCGATTGTTTCCGATGCACCGTTCACCAACGGCTTATCATTCATTACAACTGTCAACTTACCGTTGTAGTTAACCGTTTCGCCGATAACAGAAGATTGTTCGTACTGCAACGTATAGACGTGGCTTGTTTCGCCGTCTTCATCTGCTCCTACGTTTGTAACGGTAATGATTACCTGCGCTGCATCTTCATCGACTGCAACTTCTACTTCTGCACTCTGTCCGTCACCCACGGCAATAACATCTGCCACTGCCGGCAATTCGGAACCTTCCATGTCATATTCATAAGTATCCGGATCAAAACCGTCAACAGCTGTTCCGCCAACCGTCAACGATTCCAGTTTAGAACGGTAGATGAATTGTACATCGTCCACGGTAAACGTATTGCCTGTACCCAGTTCACTGCGGTTGAAATAATCGGAACTTGCCAAAATAATGTTCATCATCTCCGGAGCAGCATCCGATGCATATTCGATAGGGAATACTTTCTGTGTCCATTCCGTAATATCGCCCTCGATATAATTCTCCGATTTGGCAACTAACTCGAAATCGGATGATTTTGTTACCACGCTATCGTTCGGCATACCCAACACATCCTTGTCGCGGTTTACCATTTCAATTACCTCCGCCGGATCATCGGTACTCAAACCTGTCCGTACATTCGAAGAAGTTTTCCCTTTCCAAGAATAGAAAATCACGGATGCCTTTTCATTCGGTTTCTCCGTACCATGCGTCCGTTTCATCCATAATGAAATGGCATCCGGTTTGTGGGTAAACGCCACGCCGCCATACGAACCGCCATCACTTGTATCCTCCAAATCCGGATCCGGACTCGTAGTCGCCGCTATGTCTCCATAAGCCCACGAAGTCCCGGTAGTAATATAACCGGGAGCCGTAGCGCCTATTCCGAACATTCCGGCAAACAGATTCTCCATCCGTACCGAATGTTTTGTATCATCGGTTGCTTCCGTCCTGTCTGTATCCTGAGAAACCAATGGGACTTTCACATCCATGATAAAAAATTTATAAACATTGGAAGCCATCCAACCAGTCGGCTGTGTTCCCACAACATGTTCCCCGTCAGGCTTGCAGTCAACCCAATCCCCGTCGAATGTACCGTTTGTAAGTTCCTGTGCATGAGCCGTCATTCCGGCTAAAGCAAAAAGGCATGCACAACTAATCGAGTAAAATCTAATCTTCATAAGCTATTCCATTTATTATTATATAGTTAAAAATATCTGCCGTCCGTTGTTCCATTGGCGCACAAAAACGCCTGTTTTGGCACGACAAATATAAACCATTATCTCATTAACCGCCAAAAAAAACATCATTTTTTAATCAAAAATGCCATTTTTACCAACTTTCTGTACCAAATTATGTCCATATCTTAATATTTTTGCCTATTCTTCCGAAGCACCCGGAGCGGCATTCCGCTTCCGTTTGTAGGAGAAAAGCTGCCACCGTTCCTCATCCGCTGCCTGGCGCTGCATCTCGAACCGCGCCATGATAAAAAGCAAATCCGACAGCCGGTTAATAAAACAGAGCAGCTCCTGCGGAAGCGGGTCCTGCTGATGGAGCGTCCACAGGCGCCGTTCCGCCCTCCGCGCAATGGTACGCGCCAACTGCAACCGTGCCGCCAGAGGCGTACCGCCCGGCAAAACGAAACAGTCGCTATCGGTAATCTGCGCCGTCAGCTCATCGATTTTCGCTTCGCATGCCGCCACCATCCGTCCATCCGGTTTGTTCGGGTTCTGCGCCCGCTGCTCCGAGGGTGTCGCCACCAGGCTCATCTCCGCCATCAGCTCTATCTGCACCGACCGCAACAGCGGTTGCCACTCATGGGCAACATCCAGCATGGAGCGCACCACTCCCAACGCGGCATTCAGCTCATCGAGCGTCCCGTTGGCTTCAATCCGTATATCATCCTTCGGCACGCGCACGCCGCCGAATATGCCGGTCGTCCCGGCATCTCCTCTTCGTGTATAAATACGTTTCATCTGCTATTCCCACAATTTTAAGATATCCGATTCCCCCCAATAGAGGTGTGTGTAACCGGCAATTGTATTTTTATAGCGGTACATCGGTGTCCCGACTGCGTTTCCGGCTGCATCCGACAGACGCGCCACGGAGGGCATCTCTCCCCTGACTGACGAATAATGGAACTCATGCCCCCGGTAAACGGTATTTCCCAGCGCCACCCGGCGGTATCCCAAATGCAGGCGCATCCCCTCCATTGTTGCATCCAACGGCAAAATATCCGCCATCGGGTAATCGCGACCGTCCATGCCCGTGATGTGGCGGCACAGGTACATCATCCCGCCGCACTCGGCAAGCAGCCGTCCGCCCGACCTGGCATAATCGCGTATGGCGGAACGCATCACCCCATTTTCGGAGAGGGCTTTCAAATGGAACTCAGGATAACCGCCCGGCAAATAGAGCAGATCCGCTTCCGGCAGCTCACTGTCCGCCAACGGGCTGAAAAAAGAGACCGTGCCAAGCTCCTCCAATCGTGCAATGTTCTCCCGGTAGATAAAATTAAACGCATCATCACGCGCCACCGCGATTTTCAAATTTCCTTGCCGCACCGCCGGCTCTGCACGTTCCACAAACGGCAACAGGCAGGTACGTTCCAGCAAGTCCAAATCGACATGTTCCTCCACTGCCTTCGCCACCGAAGCAATTACCCGTTCCATCGTCTCACGGCTCTCCAAGGTCAGTCCCAAATGACGCGAAGGCACCTCCAACGATTTCATCGCCGGCAGGTAACCAAAGCTGGTCACCCCCACATCATCGGCAGCATCCAGCAAACAGCGGTAATGCTTCTCCGATACCACCCGGTTGAAAATCACACCGGCAATATCCAGTGAGGGATCGAAACGCTTGAAGCCGTACAACACCGGGGCAACCGAATAGGCTGCCGCCGATGCATCGAGCAGCAGAACCACCGGCAAGCCAAGCGCCAGCGCAACCTCCGCACTGCTGCCGAGCCGCCCGGCATACCCGTCGAACAATCCCATCACCCCCTCGGCAATGCAGACGCCCGCATCCAAGCCATATTTCCGGTAGACGCTCCGCAAATGCCCGGGCGATGCGAACCACAAATCGAGGTTGGCGGAGCAACGTCCGGCGGCCATCTCATGATAGAACGGGTCGATATAGTCGGGCCCGCACTTATAGGGCTGCACCTCCCGTCCCCGGTCACTGAATGCCCGCATCAAGCCCGCCGAAAGAGTAGTCTTGCCCCCTCCGGAACTGCATGCCCCTATCAGAAACTGTACCTTGTTTGTTACCATTATCTTTATGCCACGACCGAGTTATTCTACATGGAACCCGTCAATCTGTTTGAACCCGTTCAGGAAGTCGGCTACGGGCATCCGCTTTTTGCCTGCCACCTGCACTGTCTTCAGCCGCAGGTAACCATCCTCCACCGCCACGTCGAGGTAACTCCGTCTGTCCGTGACAAGCGTCCCCACCGGCGGCAACGCTCCCGCCGGCGCAATTTTTTCCGCTTCATATATCTTCAGCACGTGCCGCAAGGCACCGTCTGCCGAAACCAACTCCGTCCATGCTGCTGGATAGGGGGACAGTCCGCGAATAAAATCGTAAATCCGTTTCAGCGGCTGCCGCCAGTCTATGCGGCAAGTCTCCTTGAATATTTTCGGCGCAGGACGTAACTCCGACTCGTCGCCATACAACGTGCCCTGTTCTACCGTCTCCACCTTGCCTTCCAGAATCAGATCAACCGTATCGGTCACCAACTTCGCCCCCATCTGCATCAGCGCGTCGTGCACAACGCCTACATTATCGGTATCGGCAATCGGCAGACGGCGTTGCAGAATAATACGTCCGGTGTCGATGGCATGCGACAGGAAAAAGGTGGTGACACCGGTTTCCGTCTCCCCGTTTATCACCGCCCAATTGATAGGCGCAGCTCCCCTGTATTGGGGCAACAGCGATGCATGGAGATTGAACGTGCCCAACGCCGGCATGTTCCATACCACTTCAGGCAGCATCCGGAATGCCACTACGATTTGCAGGTCGGCTTCCAACGCCCGCAACTGCTCCAAGAAAGTTTCATCTTTCAGCTTCTCCGGCTGCAAGACCGGCAAGCCGACCGACAACGCATACTGTTTCACGGCACTTGGCTGGAGCACACTGCCGTGACGCCCCACCGGCTTGTCGGGCATCGTGATGACACCCACCACACGGTAACCACCTTCCACCAATGCCTTCAGGCTCTCCACCGCAAAGTCGGGAGTGCCCATATATACAATTTTCAAATCCTCTTTCTTCATATCCTGTTCTTTTTTAGCGTTAAACTAATCTCCGGAGAAATTTTCCACCAGCACTTCCCGATAAGAATTAAATATTTTCGATTTCGACATGAATCCCACGTAACGCCCGTTCCCGTCCACTACCGGAAGGTTCCATGCCTTCGTCTCGTCGAATATCTGCATGATCTTATCCATCGGCGTGTTAAGCACAATCTTTGCCGGCGCCGAAACCATGAACTTCGATACGTGGAAACGGTTATACAGCTCCGGACGGAACATGATGTTCCGGATGTTGTCGAGCAACACAATGCCGAGCAGCACGCCCCGTTCATCCAGCACCGGAAACGTGTTGCGCGGGCTGCGCGCAATCACCTTTACCATATCGCCCAGCGACATCTCAGGCGACACCGCCTGGAAATCCTTTTCTATCACGCTGTCGGTATTCAACAACGTCAACACCGCCTTGTCCTTGTGGTGGGTCAACAGCTCCCCTTTCTGCGCCAAGCGCATCGAATAGATACTGTGCGGCTCGAACATCAAGATGGTTATGTAGGAGCTTATCGAGACAATCATCAACGGCAGGAAGAGGTCGTAACCGCCGGTAAGTTCGGCTATCAGAAACACGCCGGTAAGCGGTGCGTGCATCACACCCGACATCACGCCTGCCATACCCAACAGTGCGAAATTCTTCTCCGACAGATACATCGTCACCGGAAAGAAGTTGGAGACATGCGCAAAAATAAAACCTGCGATACACCCCAGGTAAAGGCTCGGCGCAAAAATACCTCCGCATCCGCCCCCTGCGTTCGTCGCGCTCGACGCAAAGACTTTGGTGAACAATATTAATGTAAGGAATAGGATAATTCCCCAATAGGAATCGTTCAGGCTGTAAAACATACTCCGGTCCATGATATTCAGGAACTGCCCGTTCAGCAGCGAGCCGATGGTATCGTACCCCTCACCGTAGAGTGGCGGAAACAGGAAAATAAGGACACTCAACATGATACCACCCACGACAAATTTTTTCCAATAGACACCCAATTTACGGTACATCCCCTCCACATGGTTCATCACCCGAGTAAAATAGAGCGACACCAACCCGCAGAAGATACCCAACAGCAGCACGTAAGGGATGCGCTCCATCATAAAAGCCTCCGTCTGCGAAAACTTGAACATCGCGTCGGTGCCTGTAAAGATATACGACATGGTAGCCGCCGTGACCGAAGAGATGAGCAGCGGCAACACGGAAGTCATCGTCAGGTCGAGCATCAGCACTTCGATAACAAACACCAGCCCGGCAATCGGCGCCTTGAAGATTCCGGCAATCGCCCCTGCCGCACCGCAGCCGACCAGCAACATCAAGGTCTTCTGCTCCATCCGGAAAAGCCGTCCCAAATTGGAGCCGATAGCCGCACCGGTCAACACAATCGGCGCCTCCGCCCCTACCGAACCGCCGAAGCCGATAGTCACGGAGCTCGCCACTATCGACGACCACATATTATGCGGCTTGATACGGCTTTTGCGTTGGGAAATGGCATATAGTATCTTCGTCACACCGTGGCTGATGTCATCGCGCACGATATATTTCACAAACAATCCGGTAACCAGGATACCGACCACCGGATAAAGCAGAAAGAGGTAGTTGACGTCATCTTCCACAAAATTCCCGGTAAGCAGATGTTGGATAAAATGAATCATCTGCTTCAACAGTAAAGCTGCCACCGCCGTGCATATTCCCACAAGGAAACTGATTATCAAAATAAAATGCTTCTCCTTGATATGGTCTTCCCGCCAGAGCAGGAATTTATAAAACAAATTCTTCTCTTCCGACATCTTCATATTCCTTTCCCTGTCGCCACGGTGCGTACCGTATCCAACAGAATCATCAAATCCAACTTCAACGACATATTCTCATAATAAATCATATCGTATTCCAGACGCGCCAGCATCTCGTCCACATTGCCGGCATATCCGTACTTCACCATCCCCAACGAAGTAATCCCCGGACGCACATTATGCAGCAGGCAATAATAAGGCGCTTTTTCCACTATCTTGTCGATGTAATATTTCCGTTCGGGACGCGGACCGACAAGCGACATATCCCCTTTCAATACGTTCCAGAACTGTGGAAGCTCATCCAGCCGGTATTTCCTCAAAAACGCACCGAACGGCGTAATCCGCTCGTCCTGCCGGTTCGACAGGGCTGGTCCCCCCTCCTCGGCATCGGCATACATCGTCCGGAACTTATATATTGTAAACGGTTTCCCTTTGTAACCTATCCGCTCCTGCCTGAACAGGGCTGCCCCTTCCGAACCGCGCCGTATCCTCCAGGAAATATAGAGGAAAAGAGGCGACAGCAGCACAAGCAACACAGCGGCAACCACCTTGTCGGATACGAACTTCATGTTCTGCTCCCAATCCGAAAAATTGTTTCCGGTAATATCCGCCAAAGGTACATCATATATCGTGTTTACTTTCACTTTCGAGAGCACATTGTTTTTTACCTCCCGCATTTTCACCGGACAATTATAACGGTACAGGAGATAGATGATTTCCGTCAGCTTGGCGGCATCAGGAATATCGGCAGCCACCACCAATTCATCAAACGGATAACGCTGGCTCAACCGGGGCAGTTCCGACAGACCACCCAACACGTGCAGCCCGGCAACGGGAGTCCCCGTCCCGGTTTCCGGGTCAACATAGCCCAACACGTCATAACCCAACGCACACAGCTCCGAGCCTGTCTTCCCGGCAACTGCATCCGTCCCGATAACCAGCACACGCAACCGCCAACCTCCTTTGCGCCGTATCCGGATAGCAGCACTGGTAATACAAACCCTGCCGGTGTACACCAAGGCGAACTGCACGCCCATCATCACGAAAAAAAGTTTGTAATAGGAACGGAAAGACTCCGGCACATCGTTAAGTATCAACAGAAAAAAGAACAACACCGTACCTGACAACACAGAGATTGCCGTACACTCCAGCTCATCGAAACGGGATTTCCCTAACGGACGGTTATAATACCCGGAAAGGTAAAAAAGGAACAGCCAGACCACTGGAACCAGGAACAGTCCTGCCAACACCATATTATCGGACAGGAAGCTGCCCAACGTAGCGAATCCCTGCCGGCAAGCTACCTCATGGAAGCGAAAAACAGAGATGATGCCCCATGCCAACGCAGAAAAGGCAAAATCGGAAACAACGTATCCCCATCTCAGCTTGCCAGCATCCATGTTACCGAATAATTTTAAATACGCCTCCGGCTTCCAGCTTGATGATGCTCGAAGGCCGGGCAGCCTGTTTGTCATCCTGGCGGTAACCAACGATATAGTCCACACCCGATTTGATAACATCCGAAATTTCCGCAAAGACGGAGGGAGAAGGCTCCCCGCTGACATTGGCGGACGTCGACACAATCGGTCGGCGGAATTGTTCACACAACTTATGGGAGAACGTCTCCCCGGTGATACGGATTCCCAAACTGCCATCTTCGGCAATCAGGTTCTTCGCCAGGTTTTTCGCCCCGGAATAGATGATTGTCAACGGCTTGTCGGCAACCTCTATCAAACTCCAGGCAATATCGGGAACCTCATCCACGTAACGGTCCAACTTTGCTGCGCTGTCGAGCAATACCAACATGGCTTTGCTGTCGGAACGCCGCTTCAGTTCATACACTCTCCGTACAGCATCTTCGTTGGTGGCATCGCACCCGATTCCCCAAATCGTATCGGTCGGATAAAGAATCAAACCACCCCTTTCCAACACTTCACAAGCTTTTCTCAAATCATCTGTCATTTCAAAAATTTTATTAATGTGGCAAATTTACAAACGATTCCATTACCATCAGACAAACTGGACAAACTTTTTCAAACCACACTTGTAATTCCGGCAAATCGCACTGTCCCTATACGGAAGAACCGCTATCTCCTACACGTGGTTTGCTGGCAAATCACCGCATCTCTTTCCTTTTTAATATTTATTACACGAAGAATCGGTTTTATTTTCATTTTATTCGGAAAATATCCGATGCAAATAACTAACTTTACAGATTGAATTTCGGTCAACCAGTTTCCGGACACGCGTCGGGAAAACATCCGGAATCCGACAGAGATGGCAAAAACAGTTGTACAGCCCCTCTTGAGACAGATAAAAAAGAAAAAACAATATATAATGATCAACAAATGGAATTTTCGAACTCCAACAAACGAAGAATTAAGCAAAAGAGACAAGCTGGTAGCTGAAATGAAGCTGACCCCCGTCATTGCCCTCCTGCTCGTCCAGCGAGGAATTACGACGGCTGCCGAAGTAAAGAAATTTTTCAGACCAAGCTTGGGAGACCTGCACGACCCGTTCCTCATGCCCGACATGGAGAAAGCGGTAAAACGGTTGAACAAAGCCTTGGGCAACAAAGAAAAAATCCTTATCTACGGAGACTATGATGTAGATGGGACAACGGCTGTATCATTGGTGTACAAATACCTGCGTCCCTATTCTTCTAACTTGGACTTTTACATCCCCGACCGCTACGACGAGGGGTATGGAATCTCGTACAAAGGAATCGACTATGCGGTATCGCAAGGAATAACCTTGGTCATCGCGCTGGATTGCGGAATTAAGGCGGTCGACAAAATCGAATATGCCAACGAAAAAGGTATCGATTTCATTATCTGCGACCACCACATGCCGGATGATATCTTGCCGGACGCTGTCGCGGTGCTCGACCCCAAACGAAGCGACTCGAACTATCCCTACGAACACCTCTGCGGCTGCGGCGTAGGCTTCAAGTTCATGCAGGCATTTGCCAAAAGCAACAATTTCCCTTTCTCTGACTTGGAAAAACTGTTGGAGCTGACGGCTGTCAGCATCGCATCAGATATCGTGCCCATCACGGGAGAGAACCGGATTTTGGCATATTATGGCCTGAAACAAATCAACAACAACCCGAGCCTGGGACTGAAAGGCATCATCGACATCTGCGGACTTAGCGGAAAAGAGATTACCATCAGCGACATCGTTTTCAAGATTGGTCCGCGTCTGAATGCTTCAGGGCGCATGATGAATGGCAAAGAGGCGGTAGAGCTGCTGCTCGCCAAAGACAGTGCCGTTGCACGGGAAAAGAGCGAAAGCATCAACCAATACAACGAAGAACGGAGAGAACTGGATAAGAAAATCACCGATGAAGCCAACGCCATCATCGACACTTTCCAGAACATCGAAGACAAAAAAGCGATTGTAGTATACAACCCCGGATGGCACAAAGGTGTCATCGGTATCGTAGCATCCCGGCTGACCGAAAAATATTACCGTCCGGCAGTGGTGCTGACCAAATCATCGGAACTGATTACCGGCTCGGCGCGTTCCGTGACCGGCTTCGACATCTACAAGGCCATCGAGGGATGCCGCGACCTGCTGGAAAACTTCGGCGGACATACCTATGCAGCCGGGCTTTCGCTGAAAGAAGAGAATTTGGAGAAGTTCACGCAACGGTTCAACGAACTGGCGGCGGAGGAGATTATCCCGGAACAGATGATTCCCCAAATCGACATCGACGCCGTCATCGACTTGAAAGAAATCAACAACAAATTCCTGACCGAGCTGAAGAAAATGAGCCCGTTCGGACCGGATAACCAGAAACCGGTATTCTGCACATACAAAGTAAAGGATTACGGGACAAGCAAACTGGTCGGTAAGGATCTGGAACACCTGAAGCTGGAAATCATCGACAGCCACTCAAGCAACTCCATCCATGGAATAGCTTTCGGCATGTCGCAATTCAGCGAAGTCATCAAAGAGCAAAAACCGTTTAATATCTGCTACACGGTCGAAGAAAACACCTACAACGGAAATACTTCGATTCAATTGCTGGTAAAAGATATTAAACCCGATGGGATGTGAAGAGCAGAGGTGGATATCTATCACCAAATACTGGAGAAATATTGGGGGTACCACCGGTTCCGTCCGCTGCAAGAAGAGATTATCCGCTCGGTTGCCGAAGGGAAAGACACACTCGGGCTGATGCCTACGGGGGGAGGAAAATCCATCACCTTCCAGGTTCCGGCGTTGGCTAAAGAGGGTATATGTATCGTTGTCACCCCTTTGATTGCCTTGATGAAAGACCAAGTAGACAACCTGAAACGTTTGGGCATCAAGGCGACGGCTGTCTATTCGGGCATGAGCCGACAGGAAATTATCACCCAATTGGAGAATTGCATTTTCGGGGATTACAAATTCCTCTACGTATCACCGGAGCGTTTAGGTACACAGCTGTTTCAAACCAAGCTGCAAGCAATGCAGGTCAACATGCTGGTTGTCGATGAAAGCCACTGCATCTCCCAATGGGGATACGACTTCCGTCCTTCCTATCTGACGATAGCCGACATCCGTGCACAGCTGCCCGGCGTGCCGGTACTGGCACTGACGGCAACCGCGACCCCGGAAGTGGTGGACGATATCCAGGAAAAACTGCATTTCGAGAAAAAGAACGTGTTCCGGAAAAGTTTCGCACGCCCGAACATCTCATATATCGTACGGAACTGCGATGACAAACTGAACATGTTGATACATATACTCCGTAAAGTACCCGGTTCGGCAATTGTGTACGTTCGCAACCGGAAACGTACGAAAGAGATTGCGACAGTGTTGAAAGAAGCTGGCTTCCATGCAGACTTTTACCATGCCGGACTGAACCGGGAAGAGAAAGAGTTGCGCCAAAACCGTTGGAAGAACAACGAATGCCGGATAATCGTATCTACCAACGCATTCGGCATGGGCATTGACAAACCAGACGTGCGCCTGGTCGTACATATCGACATGCCCGGTTCCCTGGAAGAGTATTTCCAGGAAGCGGGACGTGCAGGGCGCGACGAGCAACGGGCATACGCAGTGGCGCTCTGTTCTGGAAACGATAAAACGACCTTGAAAAAACGCATAGCCGACGAATTTCCCGAAAAAAATTTCATCTACCGTGTCTATGAGGCGCTGGGTAATTTCTTCCAGATTGCCGTAGGCTCCGGCATGGATTCGGTTCACGACTTCGCGCTCGGAACTTTCTGCCAAACCTACAAATTGCCGGTCATACCGACACACCACGCATTGAAGCTATTGGAACTCTCCGGATACATCGAATATACCGAAGAGATAGACAACGCATCACGGGTGATGTTCATCGCTACCCGCGATGAGCTGTACCAGTACACGAACCAGGACCGGCTGACCGACAGCATCATCCAGACGATACTCCGGTCATACACCGGAGTGTTTGCCGACTACGCATACATCAACGAATCAGAGATAGCCACCAAGAGCGGCACCACGCCCGATGAAGTGTACCAGCGGCTGGTGGGGTTGTCGAAAGTACGCATCATCCAATACGTACCGCACAAAAAGACGCCGCTCATCATCTACCGGCAACCGCGTGAAGACCAAAAATACCTGACGATTCCCCGTTCAGCATACGAGGAGCGAAAAGCGAAAATCGAAAACCGCATCGAAAAGGCAATAGGCTATCTGGAGGAAAACAGCCTGTGCCGCGCCCGTTTCCTCCTCGATTACTTCGGAGAGCACAACGCCGATGACTGCGGCAGCTGCGACATCTGCCTGGCAAAACATGACTCCGGACTGACCAACAGGGAAATCAACAAGATAAGGAGCATCTTGCTCGACTGCCTGCAAGAGGGACCTATGGGCATCCGGGAAGTGCTCGAAAACCTCCCGTACCCCGAAGAAAAGTGTTTCACAGCCATCCGGTGGCTCATAGACAACACACAGGAGATATACCTCGAAAACGACCGGCTGTGTCGGCAATGACCGGCGCGTTGCTGCCCGGTTTTTGCAGCTTCGTCCGGCAACTTTTTCAGAAAAGAGGCGTATGGCTTCCCGGAAATTGCCTTAACCGGGAAACGCCCTTGCACACACCCTCCGCATGAATGAGCCGAACCTCGGAAAGTTTACCTTGCAAACAGGTTATTTTTATCACTTTTTTGTTTTAATTTTGCGCCCGGAAAAAATCATCAACGATATGAAACACAATCATGCAATAGCATTCCTTTCTATATTTATCGCAACATTTATAGGACAGGCATCCAAAGCGGGAGCGGTGAGTTATAGCGACGACCTGGAAAAAATGACCTATTCATCACGGTATTTCGGGCCGTGTGCCTTCCCCATGCCGGAGTTGCACAACGGACTGATAGGCGACCGTTACGAAATTGAGCTTCGGGGTGAGTACCAATTTTATTCGGGAGACAAAACAACAGATATGCTGCTGCGTGTTTACCTGCCGTTCAAGAAGGTGGCGGCGCTGGAAGTCAGTTGGCTGATTTACGACCACTTCAAGATGACGCCGGAAACACAGGCTGAACGCTATGCGGTATCGGCAACCGGGAAGTCCTGGTTCCAAGGCGACATCAACGTGTCAGCAATGTTCCAGGTTTTGAAGAATCCGAAGATTATGGATATCCTCATCAGCGCGAATATCAAGACAGCCAGCGGGGAAGATGTGGCAAACGCCCGTTTTACGGACGCAGCGACTTACTGGTTCGATGCAAACCTGGCACGCACGATCTATACCGACGAAGCACGGAACTTTTCGGTACGGGTGAATGTGCTCGGGGGATTTTACTGCTGGATGACAAATAAGATTCGGTTACGCCAGAACGACGCTTACGTTTATGGTGCAGGCGCCACGGTCACCTACCGGAATTTCACGTTCACAACCGACTACACCAGTTTCCACGGCTACAAGAACGACGGCGACCATCCGGCAATCTGGAGGAACAAACTGAATTACGAGATAAAAAAGAACATCATCAGCGTGAGATATAACCACGGGATGATCGACCATCTGTACGACACCGTATCCCTCGGTTATATCCGTTGCTTCTGATTCTGTAAAGAGGATTTACTCCGGCAAAAAGACAAAACGTCCCAATGTTGCCGGAATATGGAAATCCGGTTCATCAACATGCGGGTCAATCCACGGATACCAATAAATAAATCCGCCAACCGACTGCGCATCCCCACGGTAAACACCCGCCAACATCTCTCCGTTCTCTTTCAGCAGGCCTAACGCCTTAAGCTCTTTCTTCGAAATGGCTCCCTCCACGATGTAGCGGTCGCAATCGATACGGGTGACGACTCTCAACGTCGAAAAATCCCAGTTAAAATCGCTTTTCCGATAAAACTGCGCCGAATAATCCAGAGTCTTTCCGGTCGGGTCGATTTCCGCGCCATAATACTGTTTCATCTTTTCGTCGCAGCTCATGAACAGTTCCACCCTGTCGACAGGCATTACCGAATCTTCCTCCGCACAACAGACGGCTGTCAACGTCGCATCTTCCGTCTCGAAATAGAAATAAAAATTCACCTCATCATGAGCAGCATAAAACCTGGTCCTGTCACTCAGGTTCTCTTCCCACGGGCAAACCAACCCGTCAATCAACGGGGCACCTTTCCAATCCGCGGCACGGGCATCCAAGACGATTTCCCCATTAGAGACAAACGGAATCTTCAGCTCCGGACGCGTAGACATGCATGAAAATGCAGTCAAAACAAATCCAAAAAGAAACAAATACTTTTTCATTTACCTACCAATCATTTAAAGTTTGCTGCTAAAATAACGCTTTTCCAGGCAAAAGCAACAAGAATCAGACCTCAAAAATTAGCATATTCAACAGAGTTCGCTTATCTTTGCTCGAAAATTCAGGAAAAAAGAATGAGACGATTCGCATATATGGTATTATACCTCTGCATTTTGTGCGTAACGGGCATTTATGCGCAGAATGAAAGAGAACAAGTTTCCGCACAAGGAGAGCAACTATTCCAACACACAATCGAGCAAGGGCAAACAGTCTACTCCATCGCCACCATGTATGGTGTCAGCGTAGATGACATCTACCGGCTGAACCCGGGTAGCAAAGAACAGATAAAAAGCGGCGAGATACTGCTAATCCCCCAAAAACAACACAGTAAAGAAAACACGACAGAGAAAAAAGACGAGGACGGGCAATATACCTACCACACCATCAAGCCGCGCGAAACGCTATACTCCGTATCGGTAAGGTATCAGATACCGGCAACACGTATCATCGAAGCCAACCCGGGGCTGTCGACCAAGACATTCCTCATCGGGAAAACCATCCGTATCCCGTCGCTTACGGAAGAGAAAGTAGAAAAGATTCCCGAGAAAAAGGTGAAGACGGTAAAAAAGGGAAAAGAAAAAGAGTACACCATCAAAAAAAGAGAGACGATGTACAGCATCTGCCGCAAGTTCAATGTATCGAGCATAGAACTGATCAAGCTGAACCCTTCCCTGAAAAACGGACTGAAAGCCGGAATGGTCATCAAAATCCCGTCACAAGAGACCGAAGAGATTATAGAGACCGTGAACAGCGGCTCGACCGTATCCGATGAACAGGAAATCAACCAGCTGCTGAATACGGCAAAAGAATCGGAACATGTTGACAAAATCAAAGTGGCGCTGCTCCTCCCTTTCATGGAAGATGCCGAATATATGAGCAGCAACACCAAGCGGTTCGTTGAATACTATGAAGGTCTGCTGCTGGCAATAGACAGTTTGAAATCGCTGGGCTGTTCAATTGACCTGTCAGTCTACGATACGGGCGAAGGCACTGCAAGAACGCGCGAACTGCTTGCCAACGAAGCGAGCATCAAGAAAGCGAACCTGATTATCGGTGCCGTACAAAACGACCAAATCAAGCTGATTTCCGATTTCGCCGCCGAGAACAAAATCCGATACGTAATCCCGTTTACCTCAAAAAATGATGATGTACTGTCGAATGCCTACATCTATCAGGTAAACACACCACATTCTTACCTCTACGCGAAAGCCGCTGAGGCTGGATGCAACCTGTTCGCCGACCAGAATATCGTAATTCTGAACATGGAGGATTCCAAGGACAAGAAAGAGTTCCTGAAGACGTTCAAAGCGGAAATGAAAAACCGCAACATCAGCTACCGGCAACTGACATATCACGCGGAAACCTTCAACGAAGAAATCCTTTCGGTACTTGACGTGGAAAAGCGGAATGTCATCTTGCCCAGCAGCGGTACCCTGGAAGCCTTGCGGAAAATAAAGGCGCCACTGCGCTCACTCTCCGAGATAACAGACCCGGACAAACAGACCTACATGATAACTTTGTTCGGATACCCGGAATGGCAGACCTACGCTCATGAATGTCTCGACGATTTCTATGCACTGAATACCTATATATACAGCACGTTCTTCGTAGACAACTTGTCGGACGAGATGCAGGAGTTTTACCACAAATACAAAACTTGGTACAGCAAGAACCTGATTAATATCTCACCAAAATATGGTGTCCTGGGATTCGATACCGGCATGTTCTTCCTCGGGGCAATGTATAAATACGGTGTAAATTTTGAAGAAAACATCGACAAGATACAATATAAACCCATCCAACTCGGATTCAACTTCGAACGGGTGAATAACTGGGGCGGTTTCGTAAACACGAATATTTTCATCGTCCATTACAAAACCGACTTCTCAACAACAAGAACTGAAGTGAAATGAAACGAGTTATTCTGACACTCACTGCAATAATCTTCACTTCGCTGCCGCTAAGCGCACAACAAAAGTTCAAACATGAGCTCTATGTCGGCGGATCTTTCGGAATGACATTTTCATACGTCAGTTTCATGCCGAGAGTACAACACGGTTTCCTGCGAGGTTATTCCTTTGGCGGAACCATTCTTTGGAACACGGAAAAAAATCTCGGATTATTGGCAGAAATCAATTTCAGCCAACAGGGATGGAAAGAGTCGTTTCCCGATGACCCTCAGTACCATTATGAACGAAGAACCAATTATGTCGAGATACCTTTCCTCACGCACATCTATTTCGGCGGAAAACATGTAAAGGCCTTTATCAACCTTGGCCCGAAAATCGGTTTTTTCTTAAACGAATCGACCTCGGAAAACCTGAATGGCGCCAAGCCGAACTCGACAAACATCCAGCACTACCTTTACGTGGAAAAATATATTGACTGGGGGCTATGCGGAGGTCCGGGAATAGAGTTCCGTACCCCTATCGGGAACTTCCAATTAGAAGGGCGTTACTATTACGCGCTGGGCAACATCTACAACAGCAGGAAGCAGGACCCGTTCTCCAAATCGGCATACCAAATCATGTCCGCAAAAATCACTTACCTATTCCGGATAAAATGAAAAAACCGGACGCTGCGGCTTATAAAAGCGTAACAACATCCGGTCCCAAAGCTTAGCTATAATTGAAAAACGTTTCCTAAATTAAATATCAAACCAATAGTTCTTCCTTATCATAAACGTATTGATGAAAGGCTGACAGAACATCCGGTTGAAATTCTTTCCCCAGCCCAATCCAAAGCGACTCATTGTCATGCTTTGACATTGCAAAGATATATCATTACAAATACTCTTGCAACTATAATTACGGGAATTTTTTTAAAGCGGGCAACCGAGTCGTTTGTAGGAGACTCCACAACGGAACGGCTCTCCCCCAAATACCATCGTTCGGAATCTGGCTATAGCGCGCAATTGGCTGATCGGCCGGAGAGTCGGGAATCACCCGTTCGTATGTGATGACCTGCACAATGCAATCCGACCAGACTATATGCTATTTCCAAAACCAGTCATCCAGCGTTCCATCGATGGCAGGTTTTTCCCCCGAAATTTTCCGTATATGACATACACACGTTTATACGCTTTCTCAAAAGGAGCGACAGGATCTTCCTGTACATGGAGCGGAAAGGAATAAATCCCGGCAATAAATGACAAGAATAGCTATTCCATGACACCAAACAATTATTACAAACAGGCAGAAACCAACCGGTGGTCGGTTTCCACAGTCTCAAATTCGGAAGTGACAGCGGAATATCCCATTGAAACATGTTCGTTACGATACAACATTTTGCTCTGTATAACCCGGCGCGCCGAAGTATGAAACTCTTTCGCTCCCGTTTCTTGCGCTATCAAAGAGATATTATTCGCACGCACTCCGCAACCTGGCATGATGATAATCCGGTCACCAGCCATTTCAACCAACCGGCGAAGCAAAGGGATTCCTTTTACTGCATTTTCCTGCTGACCGGAGGTGAGAATCCTGTCTACCCCCAAACGAACCAGCTCCTCCATCGTCTTGAAAGGGTCGCGACAAACGTCAAACGCCCGGTGGCAAGTCACAGACAACGTTCCGGCAGCATCTTTCAAACGTTCCATCAAATCAATATCCAAATCACCGTTTTCCTGCAAGCATCCGAAGACAACTCCGTGAACGTTCAAATCTTTACACATTTCTATATCATAGAGCATGGACTGCACTTCATTCTCCGTATAAAGGAAATCGCCTCCCCGAGGACGTATCAGGACATTTATATCGATAGCTTCCGTCAGTTGCTGAGCCATCCGTATCTCTCCGTAACTCGGGGTGGTACCCCCTTCCGGAATGCCGGCACACAATTCCACACGCGCAGCGCCTCCCATTTCGGCTTCCACACAACTCTGCGCCGAATTTGCACATATTTCCAAAACACGTTTCATACTTATTTAACCCTCCAATTGAGAAAAACACACAAATATAACCAATCGTCGTTAGCAAAGCGGATTATTTTTGTGTAAAAATTCATTTTCCTTAGAAATATTTTGCTTATACAAAAAAACAATATATATTTGTAATACCTTAAATATTGAGTGTGTGTTATATGATAATGAATACTTTGTATTATTTTAACGAATGGTTCGTTTGTGAAAACGGACTATTCTTATTTTATAGACACGAATATTTCCTTATTCTACCCTATATTTGTTTAAAACTTTTCCGGCAGCACCATTTATAAAATCTTGACCGCCCGGCTATTTGCCAATCCAAAAATATTTCATAACTTTGCACCGCTTTAAAAACCCAGGAACGAGTGTGATGGGAAATTAGGAGCAAATGTCTAATTTTTAGTAACACATTAAAGGAAAATGAAAACATTTCAATTAGAAGGAAACAAAAGAGAAATCGCAGAAAGATCCTGCGACCAAAAAAGAGCATTAAAGGCTTTGCGTAAAAACAGTATGATTCCGGCTGTATTATACGGCGGTGAAGAGACAATCCATTTCAGCGTTTCTTACGAAAGCGTACGCAAATTGGTCTATACTCCGGAAATTTTCTTAGTAGAGTTGACAATCAACGGCGTAAAGAAAAACGCCATCATGAAAGAACTCCAATTCCAGCCGGTAAAAGATACCATTCTCCACATCGACTTCCTGGAAGTATTCCCGAACAAACCGGTTGTCATGGAAGTTCCGGTTGCATTGGAAGGTCATGCAGAAGGTGTTAAAGCCGGAGGTAAATTGACACTCCAGATGAGAAAACTGAAAGTTAAAGCAATTTATGACAAAATCCCTGAAAAGTTGGTCATCAACGTAGACCACTTAGGTTTGGGCAAGACCATGCAAGTTGGCGAACTCCACTTCGAGGGACTTGAAGTGGTTAACGCTAAGAACGCCGTTGTTTGTGCAGTTCAGTTGACACGTGCTGCTCGCGGTGCTCAGGCTAAAGCTTAATAAATAATCAACTTGATAGAAAAAGGGATTTTCCTTTCGGGGATTATCCCTTTTATTATTCTTTAAAACCGGAAAGAATTTATGAAATACCTTATCGCCGGGCTCGGAAATATCGGTCCCGAATATTTAGGCACGAGACATAACATAGGATTTCGGGTAGTAAACAGGCTTGTGGAATCCGCCGGAGGGGCATTCTGTGAAGAACGTTATGGGGCTATTGCCCGCATCCGTATCAAAAATGCCGACCTAATCGTATTAAAACCCAATACATTCATGAACCTAAGCGGGCATGCTGTCCGCTATTGGCTGCAAAAAGAGAATATCCCTCTGGAAAACCTGCTCATCGTGGTTGATGACTTGGCGTTACCATACGGGACTTTACGGCTAAAACCGAAAGGCTCCGATGCAGGGCATAACGGACTGAAAAACATTGCACAACTATTAAACACACAGGAATATGCCCGTTTACGTTTCGGGCTGGGGAACGATTTCCCTCGCGGAAAACAGATTGATTTCGTATTAGGCAAGTTTTCCGATGAAGAGTTGAAAGAGATGCCGGAAAAACTGGAACGTGCAGTGGAAATCATTAAGAGCTTTTGCCTTGCAGGCGTACAAATCACCATGAACCAATACAATAACAAATAGGCAATTATGGAAGAAGTTCGTATTGACAAGTGGCTTTGGGCGACACGCATCTTCAAGACACGCACCATCGCCGCCGACGCCTGCAAAAAGGGGCGTATTGCCGTGAACGGCACGACGGTAAAACCATCAAGGATGATAAAAAGGAATGACACCATACAGGTACGGAAACCGCCCGTTACTTTCTCATTCAAGGTACTGGACCTCGCAGACAAACGGATGGGCGCCAAATTAGTACCCAACTTCATGCAGAACATCACGACACCCGACCAGTACGAAATCCTGGAAATGAATAAGATTTCGGGATTTGTCAACCGGGCGAAAGGATTGGGACGCCCGACAAAGAAAGACAGGAGAGAACTGGAACAGTTCACTTCTCCCGACTTTTTTGCCGACGGCTTCGACTTCGATTCGGATTTTGATTTCGATTTCGATGACGATGAGGAGAACGATTAAAAATCATCCTTACCGTTTATCAGCAGGGTAAACCACTCCCAATTGCCGGCGTATCTCATCGATAATCTCCAATGTTATCAGCGAATGCTCATGACTGTTGATTCCGGATTCCAATTTCCCTGCTTCAATCAAATCGATAAATGCCTTCACTTCATAATAATATTCGTCCTTATCGGTCAAAGCGCTTATGTCCTGCGGTTCGCTGCCCGAACCTTTCCCTGAAGCCGCTGTCCCTCTCGGTGAGAATGTCACTTTCCCGATGATATTCACCCGGTCCAGCACAATATTTCCATCTTCTCCCTGTATCTCGGTGGGAAGAGATGAGTTCGCTATCTTCGAATAAAGCACCGTAGCGTTCATCCCTTCATAGAGGAAATTCACCGCACCCTGCCCATCTGCTCCGGAAGAGAGGACAATACCCGACGCATCTATCCGTTTCGGACGACCAAACAGCACCACCATCGGATAAATCGTATAGACACCGATATCCATAATCGCACCGTTCGACAGTTCTGGATTAAACGCATTCAACACAATTCCCTCTTTAAATTTGTCGTACCGGGAAGAATACTGGCAGTAACAGGAGAAATAGCGACGGACCACACCGATCCTGTGCAAGTTCTCTTTCACGGCTAAGAAATTAGGAGTCATCGTTGGTTTCATGGCCTCCATCAATGCCACTCCGTATTTCCGGGAAGCGGCAATCATCTCACGCACCTCCGCAGCGTTCGAAGCCAACGGCTTTTCGCACAGCACATGTTTTCCATGTCGCATACAGAGAATACTCTGCTTTGCATGAAGGAAATTTGGGGATGCAATATAAACTGCATCTATCAGCGGACTGGATGCCATCTCTTCCAACGAAACGAACGTATAAGGGATTCCATGCTTCGCTGCAAAGGCATCTGCCGTCTCCTGTTTCCTCGAATAAACGGCAACCAACTCGAAACGCTCATCCTGCCGTGCACCGGCAATTACCCAGTCGGAGATAAAATTCGTCCCGACCACGCCAAAGCGTATTTTTTTCATATCGTTTTCTATTTAATTATTCTGGTTCAACTATCTGTTCTACAATCCGGGCGTAGCACAAAGTATCCCGATTCTACCGACAAAACGGGCACCACTGAAACCAAATCTTGCGACAAACAATAGGACACCGAATCCTGCAACTGGTTTTTCACCAAACGCGCATAATGATCTGTTTCCATCAAGTAAGCAAGTAGCGAACGATGATGGGAAATCCACATATCCAAAGCTATCCGGACAGCATCGGAAGCTATCCCATAACCCGATTCGCGTATCAGAAAGTCTGCCAACGCTCCACCGAACACCGTATCTTCCACGTTCACTTTGTCGTTCCAGCCGGAGCACAAAACAACAACATCCCGCTTCTGAGCCGCACAATAACGCGCAATGGCCGACAAGTTGATGAATGCCCCCGTCACCACACGGAAAGCGTCTTTGGCACAAGTAATAGCCTTTGTTCCGTTAGTAGTGGTAAAAACAATATCTCTTCCGGCAACCTTTTCTGCCGGATAATCAAAAGGAGAATTGCCAAAGTCCGCAAAAGCGCACCGTTTCACGTTACGCTCCGCGCCAACCAACCAACCTTGCCGTTTGTAAGCTTCCGCTTCCTCAACAGAAGCTACCGGACGTATTGAAGAGACGCCATTGGAAAAAGCCGTAACCATCGTAGTGGTTGCCCTGAATATATCGACAACCACTACGACCGCTTCCGGATTATGGTAAGCCGGATAGAGAGCCGGCGAAAAACAGATTTCTATTTTATTCATTACTAATTTCTGAACGGAGGTTTCGCTACCAATGCTTTCAAATTGCGATTTCGGACTTTAACAAAAATCTCTGTTCCAATCTTGGCATATTCGGTTTTGACATATCCCATACCAATACCAATCTTCAAAGAGGGCGACATCGTCCCGGATGTAACCATACCGATGACTTCGCCTTGCGCGTCAACGATTTCATATCCGTGGCGAGGAATTCCCTTATCAACCAATTTGAAAGCACAGAGCTTGCGCGCTACTCCTTCCTTCTTTTGCTGTTCCAGTTGTGTACGGTTGGTAAATTGTTTACCCTCCACAAATTTGGTTATCCAACCCAACCCGGCTTCGATAGGCGATGTCGTATCGTCCAAATCGTTTCCGTAAAGACAAAAACCGGCTTCAAGGCGCAACGTGTCCCTTGCCCCCAATCCGACAGGCTTGATACCTTCAGTTTTTCCAGCTTCAAACAAAGCATTCCAGATAGTCATGGCTACTTCCGGTGAGAAATAAAGTTCGAAACCTCCGGCACCTGTGTACCCCGTATTGGAAATCAGAACATCCTTGCATCCGGCAAATTCACCCGTAGCAAAAGCATAGTAAGGAATCGCATCGAGGTCTACCGAAGTAAGGCGCTGCAAAACAGCTTTCGCTTTCGGCCCTTGCACAGCCAACTGTGCCACATTGTCGGATACATTTTCAAGTTCCGCTCCTACCGAATTATGCGAAACGCACCAATTCCAGTCTTTATCGATATTGCTGGCATTTACTACCAGCAGGTATGTCTCCGGAGCATAATGATAAACCAACAAATCGTCCACAATTCCACCCGTCTCATTCGGGAAACAGGAATATTGCGCCTTACCCAATGGCAGGACGGATGCGTCGTTTGATGTAACCGACTGGATAAACGCCAACGCATTCGGACCTTTTACCCAAAACTCTCCCATATGGGATACATCAAAAACCCCGACTCCACCGAGAACCGTCAGATGTTCGTCGATAATTCCGGTATACTCTATCGGCATGTTATAGCCGGCAAATTCGTGCATCTTTGCACCTAATGCAATATGCAACGCTGTAAACGGTGTATTTTTCATGTCAAACTATTTTAGTTGATTAATTATTTTCCGTATTTCCGTGCAGTAAGTTCCGCGATTTTTATTACAGTCTGCATGCTCTTCTCCAACGATTGGACCGGAAGGTACTCATAACGTCCGTGAAAATTAAGACCGCCTGCAAAAATATTCGGGCAGGGCAATCCCATAAACGACAAACGAGCGCCGTCCGTTCCTCCACGTATCGGTTTCACTTCGGGAACGACGCCGACAGACTCCATCGCTTCAAAAGCCAAATCCACAATATATTTCTTCGGTTCTACAACCTCTTTCATATTATAATATTGGTCTTTCAGTTCCAATACCGTACTGTCCGGATATTTCTCGTTCATCAAAGCTGTCAGCGAACGGAGCAAATTTTTCTTTTTCTCAAACAATGCCCGGTCATGGTCGCGGATGATATACGACAAAAAGGCTTCCTCCACACTTCCACCCATACCCGTCAGATGGAAAAATCCCTCATACCCGTCTGTATGCTCCGGACGCTGCACTGCCGGCAGCAAAGAAGCAAATTCCATAGCCAGCAAAGAGGCGTTAACCATCTTGCCTTTGGCATATCCGGGATGCACATTCAAGCCTTTAAACAAGACTTTCGCTGCTGCGGCATTGAAATTTTCATATTCCAATTCGCCAATGGCGCCACCGTCAATCGTATAGCCCCACTCCGCACCGAACTTCGCCACATCGAAATAATCCGCACCGGCACCGATTTCCTCATCGGGTGTAAACGCAATACGTATCTTCCCATGTTCCACTTCCGGATGCTCCTTAAAATATTGCATGGCAGAAATAATGGCTGCAACACCGCCTTTATCGTCGGCACCAAGCAACGTCATCCCGTCTGTAACGATAATATCCTGTCCTTTATAATCTTCAAGTTCAGGGAACTTTGCTGGAGACAACACAATATTTTCAGACTCATTC
Organism: uncultured Parabacteroides sp.; assembly: GCA_944325355.1. Lineage (GTDB taxonomy): Bacteria > Bacteroidota > Bacteroidia > Bacteroidales > Tannerellaceae > Parabacteroides. The sequence goes on along the minus strand of CALUZS010000004.1, from coordinate 2,095 downwards.
AGTACAATATCGCCGCCTTGGTAAGAGACGATGCGCGGAGAGACATTCTTACCCGACATATCGGGACTGGTATCCAAGTGGGCGATAAACCCGATTACCGGTATATTCTTTTCCGTATTCGCCGGCAATGTCGCCATCAAATACGATTTCTCGTCTAACTCGATTTCCTCCAGACCCAGTTCTTGCAACTCTTTTACCAGAGCTTCGGCAAATACCCGTTGCCCTGGTGTACTCGGAGTCGTACCGCTCGTCTCACTCGATTGCGTGTCAAAGCGGATATATCTTAAAAAACGCTCAACTACACTCATGTTATTATTCTTTTTAAGGTAAAACATCATCAAAAACAACTTGAACCGTCGAAACAATGCGTACAGACTTTGCATTTCGGCAAGCCGATAGCATCAATCAGCGTCTCCAGCGTATTGAACTGCAAAGAGGTCAGCCCGAAGCGCTCGGCAATAATGTTGACCAGCTTCTTGTATTCCGGCGAATCGGTTGTCGCATATTTATCCAGGTTCGCGTTCTCGTCCCCTTCCAGTTCTTTGATAATCCTCCGAGTAATCAACTCCAAATCACTTTTGGAAGAAGTGAAACCGATAAAAGGACATCCGTAAATCAACGGAGGGCAGGCAATACGCATGTGAACCTCTTTCGCTCCATAATCATAAAGGATTTTCACATTATCACGCAATTGCGTACCGCGCACAATAGAGTCATCGCAGAACAAAATCCGTTTGCCCTGCAACATCGCCCGGTTCGGTATCAATTTCATCTTAGCAACCAAACTACGCATTTCCTGATTGCTCGGAGTAAAGCTGCGAGGCCATGTGGGAGTATACTTGGCAATGGCACGATGATACGGGACTCCTTTCCCTTCAGCGTAACCCAATGCCATACCGACTCCGGAGTCCGGAATACCGCAGGCGCAATCCACCTCCGACTTATCCTTCTGTCCCATCTTGTATCCGCTCAAAAAGCGTACTTCCTCCACATTGCGATTCTCATAGCTGGAAGCGGGGAACCCGTAATATACCCATAAGAACGAACATATCTGCATCTTTTCATTCGGTTTCCGTAACTGCTCCAGACCATCGGCTGTAAGACGAATAATTTCTCCAGGTCCGACAAACTTGTCTATTTCGTAACCCAGGTTCGGGAAACTGCTTGATTCGCTCGAAACAGCGTAAGCACCCTCCTTTTTTCCGATAACAATCGGAGTTCGCCCCCATTTATCCCTTGCAGCAATCAGCGCGTCTTCGGTAAGCAACAGTAGCGAGCACGAGCCTTTTATCTTATTATAAACATTCTCGATACCCTCAACGAATGTACGCCCTTCACTTATCAGTTGCGCAACAAGCTCAGTCTGATTGGTTTTTCCGGAACTCAATTCCGAAAAAGTCCGATTCCTTTCCAGCAACTCTTGCTCCAGTTCATCCAGGTTCTGGATTTTGGCAACTGATACTATTGCAAACTTTCCCAAACGGGAATTAATCACAATCGGCTGGGCATCAGTATCACTGATAATACCGATACCGGCATTTCCTTTAAATTTAGAAAGTCCTGCTTCAAATTTTGAACGGAAATATGAATTTTCAAGGTTATGTATCGAACGAATAAATCCTTCGTTCTTGTCATAAGTCGCCAAACCGCCGCGACGAGTTCCCAAATGTGAATTATAATCTGTCCCGTAGAACAAATCGGCAATGCAAGCCGATTTTGATATTGTTCCAAAAAAACCACCCATCGTTATTTCTTTATTGTTTCGATTCAGGGTACAAAAATAGGGAAAACCCTTGACATTCCAGCAGAGATAAAAAGGATATTTATTTATGAAATATACCATGCCTGGAAACCCAATTACCGGTGCCTTCAAAAAGCATTCCATCAAACAAATCTCTATCAAAACATTTTTTAACTTACATCTAAATTACATGGAGGACAAATGCTTAAGGTCACTTCAGAAGAATAAACAAACTGCAAATATTGCAAAATAAAAAAGAATACCTACCTTTGCACCTGGGTAAGTCCTACACGGCAAGCTCCCTCGGAATCCCCCAGGGCTTGACCGCAGCAAGGGTACTTGGTTGTAGCGGCG
>CALUZS010000003.1 GCA_944325355.1 uncultured Parabacteroides sp. | reverse complement strand
GAAGCAGTGTGCAGCGGTGGGAACGGTGATGCCGACACTTTTTACACTTCCAACGAACGAAGATTCTTCCGACAACGGCTGGCAAAAAAAACAAGTCGACCGTCCATTTGTCCTGCTCTCCCTATACATTAATATATATACATTGAAAAGGCAACTTCCGACAAGTTTAAAACTGCATATCCGCCCGCAAAAACAGCAAAACAAAAAGAAGAATCAAACAAGACCTTGCAACGTTTGCCAAATGCCCGTATATTTGCAAAATAATAGCAAGATTATGAGACGACAAATGTATAAACGCCCACTGAAAGAAGGTGAAGAACCTAAAGGTCAAAAATTCACAGTCCAAGAACAAGATACGCTGCTTCCCTTTTTGATAAAGACGTTAAAAGGGCAAAGCCGCACAACCATAAAATCGATTTTGGGGAGAGGGCAAATTTGGGTCAATAACAAAATTACAACACAATTCAACACTCCGCTGAATGTGAATGACACGGTTCTGATAAGCGACCGGAAAGGCAGAATCCAGTTCAACAATCCGCTGATAAATATCATTTGGGAAGATGAATACCTAATGGTTGTCAACAAAAAAGAGGGGCTGCTCTCGGTTTCAACCAACAGGGAACACGAGCGGACGGCATTCAATATATTGAGCAACTATCTTAAGAAAAAAGATTCGAGAAGCAAGCTGTTTGTCCTTCACCGTTTAGACAAAGAGACCTCCGGACTTATGATGTTCGCCAAAAACAAAGGCATACAAGAAGATATGCAGTCGCAATGGAACGATGTCATCACCCAACGCTCTTACGTCGCCGTAGTGGAGGGGCAACCCGAGAAGCCGGAAGACACCATCATCTCTTTCCTGAAAGAGAACAAACAAATGCAAGTGTTCACGACAGACAAAGAATCGGGAAAAGAAGCTATCTCACACTATAAGACATTAAAAGCCAAAGGAAGTTATGCCTTGCTGGAAATCGCGCTCGAAACAGGCAGGAAGAACCAGATTCGCGCGCAAATGCAATCAATCGGGCATCCGATTGCCGGAGACCCCAAATACGGGGCAGAAACCAATCCTACCGGAAGGTTGATGCTGCATGCCCGAAGACTCCATTTCATTCACCCGATAAGCAAAGAGGAGATGAAGTTCGACACACAAATACCGGATTCCTTCTCATCGCTGGTAAAATAAATTGAAACACATATACAAACAACTTCAATAATTATTCCTCGCATGAAAAAAACAGCAATAAATATCTTATTCTTTTTCTTCGCGTTATTCCAATTGCAAGCCCAGATAGAGACACCCGTCAAATGGGACATCAAGTTGGAGGACTCGAAAAGCAGCGAAAAGAGCATCACTTTCTCTGCGACAATCGACAAGGGCTGGCATCTTTACGACATGAATCTCCCGGAAGGAGGTCCGGTATCCACCTCTTTCACTTTCACCGAGCTGGAAGGGGCCGAATTGACCGGTAATGTTGTTGCCGACCGACAACCGGCAAAAATTTTCGACAACAACTTCCAGATGGAACTCTCTTGGTATGAGAACGCCGTTGTTTTTACCCAAAAGCTCAAGGTAACCGACCCCAATAAACTCAAAATCGCCGGGGAAGTGGAATACATGGTTTGCAACGACGAGACATGCCTTCCCCCGGAAAGGGAAGATTTCCTCTTCGGGAAGAAAGACATTGATGTAAACGCAACATTGGCATCGCTCCGCGACGAAAAGGATAGCGCAACACCTAAAAAAGAAGATACGCTGATTGCCCAGGAAGAGCAAAAAATGACTGCATCCGAAGAAGCGATTCCTGCCGCTGTTTCATTTGAGAAAATAGAGACCACGACAACAGAAGAGAAAGGTACTGCCTTAACAAACAGCCCGTCACTTTGGGAGCCGGTCATCGACGAGATGAAGGCTTTCGGTGACGCTACCCTCAAACTAACGGACACATCATGGCTATTCATATTCTTGTCAGGATTCCTGGGTGGGCTATTGGCAATCCTTACTCCGTGTGTATGGCCCATGATACCAATGACGGTCAGCTTCTTCCTGAAACGGTCAAAAAACCGGAAGAAGGCGATACGAGATGCCGTAACGTATGGATTGTCAATCATCGTCATTTATCTGGCACTTGGTCTGCTCCTTACCGGAATATTTGGAGCCGGAGTATTAAACGACCTGTCCACCAACGCGATATTCAATATCTTGTTCTTCCTGCTGCTGATAGTCTTCGCGATATCTTTCTTTGGCGCATTTGAAATTATGCTACCGGCTTCATGGACAAACAAGCTCGACAGCAAAGCTGATTCGACCAGCGGCATATTGAGCATATTCTTCATGGCATTCACGCTGGCGTTGGTTTCTTTCTCCTGCACCGGACCAATCATCGGCACACTGATTGTACAAGCAGCAAGCATGGGTAAAACCATAGGTCCGGCTATTGGTATGTTCGGCTTCGCATTGGCACTATCCATCCCATTCAGCATTTTTGCAATCTTCCCGAATTTGTTGCAAAACATGCCGAAATCCGGAGGATGGCTGAATTCCGTCAAAGTGGTACTGGGATTCCTTGAACTGGCATTGGCATTGAAATTCTTATCTGTCGCAGACCTTGCGTACGGATGGAGGATATTAGACCGGGAAGTGTTCCTTGTCCTTTGGATTGTCATATTCGCCCTACTGGGATTTTACCTCTTGGGCAAATTGAAATTCAGCCACGACAGCGATATAAAACATGTATCTACCCCACGGTTGTTCCTGGCAATTATCTCTTTCAGTTTTTCCATCTATATGGTTCCGGGATTATGGGGAGCACCGTTAAAGGCAATCAGCGCATTCTCGCCGCCGTTGTACACGCAAGATTTCAACCTCTACGACAACGAAGTGCATGCAGCTTTCAATGATTACGATTTAGGAATGGCATACGCGAAACAGACAAACAAGCCCGTCTTGATTGACTTTTCGGGATACGGTTGTGTCAACTGCCGAAAGATGGAAGCGTCCGTATGGACCGACCCACGCGTGAAACAGAAATTAGAGACGGAGTTTGTCTTAATCACGCTCATGCTCGACGACAAAGCGAAATTGAAAACACCCATCACCATAACGGAAAACGGGAAAGAGAAGAGATTAAGGACTGTCGGAGAAAAATGGAGCTACCTGCAACGGAGCAAATTCGGGGTAAACGCCATGCCTTTCTATGTCATACTCGACCATGACGGAAAACCGTTAGCTCCATCGTATGCGTTCGACGAGAATGTCACACGGTACATCCAGTTTCTAGACAGCGGATTAAATCAATTTAAAAAACAATAAGATCAAAAGGGAATGGAGATTCCGGATATAGGGAAATTTTATCCGGAATCTGCGACTCCCCCGAAAAATAAAAAATACCAGTTTATTACGATTATGGCCACAAAAGAAGAAAAAATAGAAGCATTCGGAAAATTGCTCGACATAATGGACGAATTACGTATGAAGTGCCCGTGGGACAAAAAGCAAACCAATGAGAGCCTGCGAACAAACACCATTGAAGAAACGTACGAGCTTAGCGAAGCACTAATACGGAACGATAACACAAACATCAAGAAAGAACTCGGTGACCTGTTGCTACATATCGTCTTTTATGCAAAAATTGGAGAAGAAAAAGGAGTTTTTGACGTAAAAGATGTATGCGACAGCCTTTGTGAGAAATTAATATACCGACATCCCCATGTATTTGGCACAGAAAATGCCGATACCGCGAATAAAGTTGAACAAAACTGGGAACAGTTGAAGTTAAAAGAAAAAGGCGGCAACAAAACTGTACTTGAAGGTGTTCCGACGTCTTTACCCTCGTTAGTAAAAGCCCACCGCATTCAAGACAAAGTGCGCAATGTTGGTTTCGACTGGGAAAAGCGTGAACAAGTCTGGGACAAGGTAAAAGAGGAAATCAATGAGTTTCAATCAGAAATTGACAAAATGGATACCGACAAGATGGAAGCAGAATTCGGAGACCTGTTCTTCAGCCTTATAAACGCCGCAAGATTATACAAGATAAATCCTGACAACGCACTGGAACGCTCTAACCAGAAATTTATACGTCGCTTTAATTATTTGGAAGAGCAAACCATCAAAAAAGGAGTTTCATTGAAAGAACTATCCCTTGAAGAAATGGATAAAATTTGGGACGAAGCCAAACGAAAAGGATTATAACAAAATATATTCAAATACAAGGGGCGCGACCTATACAAAAAAATAAAGGAGTACCGACATCTCGTCGCCACCCCTCCCTTAACTTAAACGCCAAAACTAAATCTAAACAAAAAACACAAATAATGATAATTTCTATTGTTTTCTCTTTTCTCTTTTCTTTTCATCCATCAAACTCCGCATAAATTTTCCGTCCGAATGGCGGTATTTGAAAACTTTCTCGGCAGGAAGAACTTTGCGAAATTTCAAATAATACTCTTTTTCCAACGCAGCCTCTTTCGCTTTCAACTCCATCATTTCATCCAACAGCTGATTATATTCATCTTCTGTCGGATTCTTTTTCATCCACAAATCACGTTCTTTTTTTCCAAAACCATACCAGAGTTCAAAAAGTTTATCTTGCAACTCATTGCATAATGGAATAAAAGCTGCGGCTTCTTCCGGAGTCAAATTCAAGTCTGCTGTAATAAACGCATTTCGTTTGGCAATGAAAGCATCCCTATCCTCAGGATGCTTTTTATCTCCTTGGGCAAAAACCTGAGAAGAAGCAGCCAACAACGAAATCGCTGCAAATATAATAAAAAAAATCCTTTGCATATCCAATTTCGTTACAATTTATTGTTATTATTTACTAAATTACTATCAAATCAATAACCGTTCAGACGTTCGGCCAACAAATCTTCATAATACTTATTTTCAAAATAAGTAAAATACGCTTCCGATTCCGAATCATTACTTAATGGATCAGACGTGCTGTCTTGTGTTTCCGCAGTAATAACACTTTCTTTTTCAGAAGTTACTTTCATAATCCCTTTAAAGAAAAATCCTAATCCAGCAAAAACAGCAGCCATATACAACCACGGACGGATTCTTTCCATCAAAGAAACCTGTTTCCCTACTTTAGGAAGCTTTACCTCTTCAGATTTTTCCGGGATTTTGCTCAAAATCTGTTCCGTCAGATTATCAAAATAACCTTCTGGTACAGTAAACGGATTCTCTTTCCGTAATTTGTCGTTATTTTCTATTCGAACACCCATTTTTATATCCCCCTTCTTTTCTACTTAGTTTGACTAATGAAGTACTGAAAAGTTTAAAACCTTTCCTAAATTAATTATGGAAAAACGTCTGACCATTAAATATCTTTTGTCATAAATTCCTCTATTTTTTTTACAGCATGATGATAAGAAGCTTTCAATGCCCCTACCGATGTTCCCAATATTTCAGACATATCCTCATACTTCATATCGTCAAAATATTTCATATTAAACACCAATCGTTGCTTCTCCGGCAAACGAAGTATAGCCTCCTGCAATTTCAACTGAAGGTCATCTCCGCAAAAATACTCGTCGCTCTTCAGTTGTTGCAACAAAACTGACTCAGCATCATCCACAGACACATTATTCGCAGACTTCTGCTTGTTCAGAAAAGTAATACATTCATTTATTGCAATCTTATAAAGCCAAGTAGATAAGCGGGCGTCTCCTCTAAAATTATCCAGATTCATCCATGCTTTCAAAAATGTATTCTGAAGCAAATCGTTAGCATCGTCATGCGACAACACCATTTTCCGAATCTGCCAATAGAGTTTTTCCCCGTATTCTTTCACAACAGCCGCAAACGCATTCCGACGTGTCTCCAATGATCGAAGTTTTGCAACTAATTCTTCTTCACTACAAAAAGATTGCATCCTTATTTTTTCCCGTTTCTTTTGCTGGAGTAAATATAATCAAAAAAGCTTACCCAAACAAATCGTTCAATACTTTCGCCAAACGATAACCTGCTTTCAGAATTTGTTGTTCGGCAAGTGTAATATTCTCATTCAAGAAATCCCGTCCAAGTTCACTGTTTTCAGGCGCAATACTGTAAATATACCGGCAATCTGTCGCTGTCTGGGAAAACCAATCACGCGGCGTCCCAGCCATTATCGATTGTTTTTCTTTTTTAGAACAACGATCCAATTGATGTTGCCATTCCATGTAATGCCATTTATGACATTGCGTAATAATTTGCGTATCCCATAACGAGTGGTAAGCGTATTTCTTTCCGTTTAGCTTAACGTTATACCATATTTTTGTATCCGGGAAGCGGACATGCGCAGGACAGTGCATATCGCCAACAAGATGTATGATATATTTCAAGTTCACTGCGACTGTTGAATCATCCAACGCTTTATAATTTTCCAGTTTTTTTATGGCATTTTCCAATTCGCAAACAGCATCGCCCTCCGGGGCTTTTACCGCATCAGTATAATGCAGGCTCTCATCAACGGAAGCCATGTGCCAAACGGTGGTATGCTTATATTCAGGAGTATGACGATAATCATCCATCCATGAAGAGTAATATACGATAGAATGCCCATCCAAATAACTCTCTATAATCTTTTTTGCCTTTTTATTCAAATTACATTCTGCAATGTACGCAACAGCGTCATGCCCTTCCCGTCCCCAACCAAAAAGATTTTGAGAACAAAAAGTATACAACAAAACAGACAAGAATACTATCTTTTTCATAACAGCAACTATATTAGATTAAATAATAGCAAACAAACTATTCTATATTTCTATTTTATTTTCGGTGCAAGCATTTATAAACACGACCAAATATACGGAAATCTTTCAAAATTATAGCAATATCATTTACATTTCTGCAAATAATTTTCATTTGCAATTCAGATGATTCCTTAACGGATTAGAATACATTTCCAACATTTTACGACGCAAGAAACGTTCATCCTTATGAAGGATGATAATCTTATCCAGCTGTTTCTGCAAATATGCTTCAAAAGCCTCCTTTTCTTTCAAGCTATAATGCCCGGCAAATTCAGAGGTTCCGTACAACATATCAAAAGCCACATAATTGCAGGGATAAAAACGATAGTGCATGAATATCTCTCGATCGATAATTGAAGCAATTCGGGCAAACAGTTCATTTTTATCCATACTTTTATCAAGTAAAGCTATTGATTGGTTTATACAATTTCCAATCGTAAAATGCACCCGTCCTTTATTGTATAGGATTCCTGTTTCCATACTCAGCAGATCGTCACGCTGGGACTTCACATAGTCAGGATTATCCCGCTTCATTTGAAATTCCCTTGCCTTCAGAAAATCACAAGGGTCGTATTCGTAAGAAATCGCTACGGGAACAATATTCAGCGCTGTCAAATTGGATATGATATCGCTTTCACCCGCCATGTTAAGCATCTTAAGAATACTTGGCTGCGTGTGGTCGTTCGAATCTTTTGCCCGACCTTCACGTTGGGCAATCCAAATAGATTCTTTCGTATCCTTAATTGTGTGATTGATATACGATGACAAAGTTCCACTTACTTCCAACATCTGACGGACAGAAACTCTCCGTTTCACGATAAAACTGTTATTTAACCGGACCAAAGTCTTAATCCACGGGCGAATCAATAAATTATCTCCTATCGCGACCTGCGTTAATCCGTATCCGACATCATAAAGCATTACATTCAAAAAGGAGGCATCCAAGACAATATCCCTATGGTTGGAAATAAAAGTGCAGGCAGGTTTGCCTTCCGGCAGACGGCTCCGTCCGGAAATAGAAAGAGAAAATGTTGTCTGCCGTGCGACTTCCATAACGAAATCGTAAGCCAGCGTTGATTTAAACTGCTCTTTTGTCTTACAAGCTCTCATCTTCGCTGAAAAATCATCCCAATCCACATTAGGTTTGACGTATCTAAATGCACGTTCGAAATCCGCAGAAGTCACAAGTTCCTCAATAGCGCCTTCCACTTCATCCGGATTCAACGGACGAATATCCTCATAATCATTCAAGGAAACTTTATCTGTATCCATACTTTTCAAATCTTAAACGACTGTTACTCCGCACGTTTCGAAGTTCAATTAGTCAAATTCATTTTCAATTATATCAGACATCACTTCTGAAATATCCAATCCTGCAGCTTTAATCTGCTGCGGTATAAAGCTCGTTGCTGTCATTCCAGGAGTCGTATTAATATCCAACATGACAGGATTCCCGTCTTCCGGGATAATATAGTCAATTCTAATCAGACCTTTAGCACCCAACAAGTCATAAATGCGGGATGTCTCATTTTGCACCCGTTCCGTCAAGACAGGAGACAAACGTGCCGGCGTAATTTCTTGCACTTCCCCTTCATATTTTGCATTAAAATCAAAAAAATCATTCGAAGTAACCACCTCCGTTATAGGAAATACTACCGACTTTGCCTTTGTCTTATAACAACCACATGTCACTTCCGTTCCGGAAACAAACTGTTCCATTATTACTTCCCGACCTTCTGCAAATGCTTTTTCTATGGCAGGCTGTAATTGCGATGCGTCCCGGACTTTCGTTATACCGAAACTGCTTCCCCCGTCATTCGGTTTTACAAAGATAGGAAGTCCTAATAAATTAACCGCCTTTTCTGAAGAAATTGTTTCTCCTGGCAATAATCGGATAGAATTTGCGATTCTCACGCCAAAACTCTTCAAATAATGATTACATATATATTTATTAAATGTAACAGCACTCGCCAGAGATCCGCATGAAGAATAGGGCAATCCTAACATATCAAAATAGCCTTGCAAACGACCATCCTCACCCGGTGTCCCATGAATCGTTATATATGCAAAATCAAAACGGATTTTCCGTCCGTCCTTGCAAAAACTAAAATCATTTTTATCTATAGGAAGTTTGCTCCCATCGGAAAATTTCACCACCCACTCTTCATGGGTCAACAAAACGATATACAAGTTATAACGTTCTTTGCCAATAAAAGCAAACAGACCTTCTGCACTTTTCAACGAAATAACTACTTCAGACGAATAGCCTCCTGCTACTATTGCAATATTCCTCTTCATATCAAACATTCTTTATTTATTGAATAATTGCGCCATTTATCAATCAAGCGAGACATATCTCCAGGTATTTCCGAATCAAAGAACATTTCCTTTCCGGTTGTCGGATGTATGAACCCAAGAGTCTTGGCATGCAACGCTTGTCTCGGACAAATGGAAAAACAATTCTGGACAAACTGTTTGTATTTTGAAAAAGTTGTTCCTTTTAATATTTCATGTCCACCATAACGCTCGTCATTGAATAATGTATGACCGATATATTTCATATGGACACGGATTTGGTGTGTCCGACCAGTTTCGAGACGGCATTCCACCAAGGAAACATATCCCAAACGCTCCAATACCGAATAATGGGTAACTGCCGTTTTTCCTTGGTCTCCTTCCGGGAAAACCCGCATCTGCATCCGGTCTTTCGGATCGCGACCGATATTTCCTTCAATACGTCCTTCATCTTCCCTGATAATCCCCCAAACCAAAGCCCGGTATTTACGTTTCGTTGTCTTATTAAAAAATTGCAAGCTTAAATTGGTCTTCGCTTCCGGTCGTTTGGCCACGACCAATAAACCGGAAGTATCTTTATCAATGCGATGAACCAGACCCAGGCGCGGGTCGGAAGGATCATACGTCGGATCATCGCGAAGATACCATGCCAACGCATTAACCATTGTTCCTGTATAATTCCCATGCCCGGGATGCACAACCATTCCGGCGGGTTTATTTACTACCAACAAATCATTATCTTCATAGACTATATCCAACGGTATATCTTCCGGGAGTATTTCTATTTCCCGCCGGGGACGATCCATGACAATCGATACGACATCCAGCGGCTTCACCCGATAATTACTTTTTACCGGTTTTCCATTGACTAAAATGCAACCCGCATCTGCAGCCTGCTGGATTCTGTTCCGGGTAGCGTTCATCATCCTATCCACAAGGAATTTGTCCACTCTCAAAAGAGACTGTCCTTTATCCGCCACAAAACGGAAATGCTCGTACATTTGCCCAGGAAGCGACTCATCCTCCGGCATCAGCAAATCGTCCAGCTGTTCTTCTTCGATTTCTTCTAAAAAATCGTCCATTTCAAAACCAGTTTTCCTCCTCACTGTCGAGTGATTCAAGGGGCTGTTCGCCCAAGTTCAAGGAATCTTCCTCCACCTCGGCTTCCCCATTACTGACAACCAAAACCAATTTTGTCTCCAGGGCGACACGCTCTCCTTTATGGAGAGTTCTGCCATGAGCTTCTACGGCAACAGCCAAATCCTTGTAATCTCCCGGCACATATTCTATCTCTATGTTTTCAAATCCTTTCGACTGTAGCAAGGCATACGCCTGCCGATAAGAAAGATCTTCCACTTCCGGTATCGCCGATGTCTGCGCCGACTCTGCATTAATCGTCAAAAAAACAATTCGTCCTTCTTTTACTTTAGAACCGGCTTCCGGGACAAGCTCAACTATTGCACCGGGAGAGACCTGTTTTGAGTAAACTGAATCTATCACATCATATTTCAAACCGTTCGACTCAAAAAAAGCTGCAGCTTTCTCCACTCGCAGGCCCTTTACATCCGGGACAACAACCGCTTCGTTATGTTTTGTATAGATATCGAACCAACACAACGCCGCATAAATAATCCCAATCGTTACGCAGAAAGCAACAACAAGGTTGATTACCAATGGATGTTTTACAAATTGTTTCAAAAAATTTCCCATCGTTCTTTTATATTCTCATAGACACCCCAAATATAGGGAAAAAAGAAGAAATTCTTACAATTTCCGCCAACTCATCCCGTAAAAACAAAGAAAGTAAAGGCTTTTTGCGAAGCCTTTACTTTCTTTATATGCTACATAATGTATTTCTACGAATATTATCCGTTATATTCGTCAGACACGGTCAACTTAGCTCTTCCTTTTGCGCGACGAGCAGCCAATACTTTACGACCGTTAGCCGTTTCCATTCTCGAACGGAAACCGTGTTTGTTTTTTCTTTTCCTGTTGGACGGTTGGTATGTTCTCTTCATCTTCTTATATAGTTTTAAATTATTTGCACCTGATTATTCGGGCTGCAAAGATATAGTTTTTTTATAACAAAGCAAAATATCACTCGTTTTTTTCAGTAAATGCCACCCTTATACAAATTATCAAAATTTGAATGCTCCCCGTTCATCAGCTTCGCCTCATCACTTTCCGGATTCAATTCTATAGACTTCTTCAAATCAGAGAAAGCCCCTTCTTTGTCTCCTTTCAGGTTCTTCGCCCTGCCGCGTTCCGCATACGCTTTCGCAAATTCCGGCATAAGATCTATCACTTCATCATATAAGGCTATCGCATCATCCGCCTTTTCGCTAGCGATTAACAAATTACCAAGCGACAAAGCAGCTTCCCTATTAAACGGATTCAATTCCAATACTTTGCGATACTCTTTCTCTGCAGCGGCAAGCTCCTGCATCGTTTCAAATATACGGCCTTTCAAAAGAGGAGCCGACTCTTCCTCCGGAGCCAAAGCATTTACTTTTTCAACATCATCCAAAGCTTCGCTCAATTGGCCCATCAACAGCAGCACCTCCGCACGCAGCTGGTATGCTTCCACAAAATCCTCTTTCAAAGAGACTGATCTCGTCAAATCGGCAATCGCCCCCAACAAATCAGACTTTTCTTTCTTAGCTCGTGCCATCTGATAATATGCCACGGCATTCGTTTCATCCTGCCCGATTATCTGCTGACAATCCGATACGATCTCATCGATCTTTCCAAGCATAAAAAGCAAATTGACCCGATTCAACCGGACCGCTATATTTTCCGGTTGCAATTCCACCATCCTATCCAATACGGCCAAGGCTTCGTCCAATTTTCCTTGCGACACTTCCACCGAAGCTAAATACGACAACGTCTGAAAATCCTCTTTCAGCTCTATCGCCGCCCGGAAACATTTCTCCGCATACACCAACTTACCCATCCGTTGGGCTCGGACCCCGTCATATTTCAACACATCAAAGTCGTTCTCTTTATTATTACTATCCCCCGTTTCGTCTTGCAAATCCCGGTTTGGCTTGGATAAAAACAATGATTTGAAAAAATTTCCCATGTTATCGTGTTTTTTATAAACGACACTACAATCAAATTCCGCGCAAAGGTACATAAATCTCTGAAATACGTAAACAATATCAAACCTTCTGCCGGAAAGGATATTCCGGAATCACAAACGCATATATTCAAAATTCATATACCAGAGCTACGTTTCCCTGCTATTTCATTTTTTTAAATCATTACTTATTTCTTTTTTCATGCAGGCGTTTTAATTTTGTGGCAGCAAATTTTGAAATTATTTAAAAACACAACCGCAAAAACACTATATTACATATGGAAAATCTTGAACTTGCACTTCTCTTAATGGTAGTTGGTATGGCTACAGTATTTGCGATTCTCCTTATTGTCATTTATTTCGGAAAAGGGCTTATTTTATTTGTCAACAAATATGCTCCCGAAGAAATTCCGGCAAAAAGACAATCTCCTGCCGGAAAAAGACAAAGAGATTCCGCAATTCCAGAAACAGAAGCAGCCGCTATTGTTTCGGCTGTCAATGTAATAACAAAAGGATTTGGAAAAGTCATTAAAATTGAGAAACTATAAATCTATCAGAATACTTTCAATTATGAATAAAGAAGTAAAATTCAGTTTGGTTTTCCGCGACATGTGGCAATCAGCTGGAAAATATGTACCAAGAGTTGACCAATTGACAAAGGTCGCTCCTGCAATTATAGAAATGGGATGTTTCGCCCGTGTGGAAACAAACGGAGGAGGATTCGAACAGGTAAACCTCCTCTTTGGAGAGAACCCGAACAGAGCAGTCCGCGAATGGACAAAGCCATTCCATGAAGCGGGCATACAGACCCATATGCTTGACCGCGCATTAAACGGATTGCGGATGAGTCCTGTTCCTGCCGACGTCAGACGCTTGTTTTATAAGGTAAAGAAAGCACAGGGAACTGACATTGCCCGCACATTTTGCGGTCTGAACGACATACGCAACATCGCACCGTCAATCCAATATGCCAAAGATGCAGGGATGATTTCCCAATGCTCCCTCTGCATAACCCATTCTCCGGTCCATACCGTTGAATATTACACAAACATGGCGTATGAACTGATATCTTTAGGTGCAGACGAAATCTGTATAAAAGACATGGCTGGCATCGGCCGTCCACACTCACTCGGGCGAATCGTAGCCAATATCAAACAAAAATACCCGGAAATTCCCGTACAATACCACAGCCATGCGGGTCCCGGATTCAACATGGCATCCATTCTGGAAGTATGTAAAGCCGGATGTGACTACATCGACGTAGGAATGGAACCTCTTTCATGGGGAACAGGACATGCCGATTTACTTGCGGTACAAGCCATGTTGAAAGATGCAGGGTTCAAAGTCCCGGAGATAAATATGAGTGCTTACATGAAAGTCCGCTCATTAATCCAGGAATTTATGGACGACTTTTTGGGATTGTACATCAGTCCGAGAAACCGTATGATGAATTCCTTGTTGATTGGTCCTGGGCTTCCGGGCGGCATGATGGGCAGCCTGATGGCAGACCTTGAAAGCAATTTGGAATCAATCAACAAATACAAAGCGAAACACGGAGAGGCATCGATGAGCCAGGACGAACTTCTCATCAAACTGTTCAACGAAGTGGCGTACGTTTGGCCCCGTGTCGGCTACCCCCCATTAGTCACTCCGTTCAGCCAATATGTAAAAAACCTGGCGCTTATGAACGTCATGCAAATGGAAAAAGGGAAAGAGCGTTGGAGCATGATTGCAGACGACATTTGGGACATGCTGCTTGGCAAAGCAGGAAAACTGCCGGGCGAACTCTCTCCTGAAATCATCGCAATCGCAGAAAAGGAAGGACGTAAATTCTTCACAGGGGATCCGCAAGACAACTATCCGGACGCATTAGACGATTTCCGCGCTTTAATGAGAAAAAGAGGATGGGATACAGGAAAAGACGATGAAGAGTTGTTTGAATACGCCATGCATCCATCGCAATATGAAGCATACAAATCAGGCAAAGCAAAAGAAGATTTCAACGCCGATGTAGCCAAACGCCGCAACGAAAAAGCATCAGCAGGAGAAACCGTTCTACCTTCCACGCCGCAAACCCTCACCGTTAATGTGAACGGACAAGCTTACCGCGTTACCGTCGCATTCGGGGATGTTGCCGGACAGGCAGTACAGCCTGCAGCTTCGCAGAATGCAGCGACCCAGGCAGCACCAGCAGAAGCCGGAGCCGGCAAAGAAGTGTTATCACCGCTGGAGGGTAAATTCTTCATGGTGAAGAATGCGTCCGACACACCGCTGAAAGTTGGAGACACCGTCAAGGAAGGAGACATCCTTTGTTACATAGAAGCGATGAAAACTTACAATGCCGTACATTCTGAATTTAGCGGGACTATTACCTCTATCTGTCTGTCCAACGGAGAAGCAGTTTCAGAAGATGACGTTTTAATGATAATACAATAAAATTGCCATGAACGATATATTTAGTAAATTATATGACATGACTGCCTTCAGCAATATTATTGCTGAACCACAGTTCCTCATCATGTATGCCATCGCTTTTATATTGCTCTACCTCGGCATCAAAAAGCAATACGAGCCATTGTTGCTCGTTCCGATAGCATTTGGAGTATTGCTGGCGAACTTTCCGGGAGGAGACATGGGTGTCATACAAGCTGATGAAAACGGAATGGTAGAAGTTCACGGGGTCATGAAAAATATTTGGGAAATGCCTTTGCACGACATTGCGCATGAACTCGGACTCATGAACTTCATCTATTACCTTTTAATTAAAACCGGATTTCTTCCACCTGTGATTTTCATGGGTGTCGGAGCATTGACAGATTTCGGTCCCATGCTCCGCAACTTGCGGCTATCCATTTTCGGGGCAGCAGCCCAATTGGGAATCTTCACTGTGTTGTTGGTAGCCATCTTCATGGGATTCACTCCTAAAGAAGCAGCCTCGTTAGGCATCATCGGAGGTGCCGACGGACCAACCGCCATCTTCACGACAATCAAACTCGCACCACATTTGTTAGGCCCGATTGCTATCGCGGCTTATTCCTATATGGCGCTGGTGCCTGTGATTATTCCTCTGGTAGTTAACTTGCTATGCACAAAGAAAGAGTTATCTATCAACATGAAAGAGCAGGAAAAGAAATATCCGTCACATACAGAGATTAAAAACCTCCGTGTTGTGAAAATTATCTTCCCGATTGCCGTCACTACAGTGGTCGCCCTGTTCGTGCCAACGGCTGTTCCTTTGATAGGGATGTTGATGTTCGGTAACTTGATTAAAGAAATCGGTTCGAACACTTCCCGTTTGTTCGACGCAGCGTCAAACAGCATCATGAACACGGCAACCATCTTTTTAGGATTATCCGTAGGAGCGACCATGACATCCGAAGCGTTCCTGAATCCGACTACCATAGGAATCGTTATCGGTGGATTCCTTGCTTTCGCACTCTCCATCGCCGGCGGTATTCTATTTGTCAAAGTGGTAAATCTCTTCTCGAAAAAGAAAATAAATCCGTTGATTGGAGCAACAGGATTAAGCGCAGTCCCTATGGCCGCACGTGTTGCCAATGAAATAGCGCTTAAATACGACTCGAAAAACCACGTATTGCAATATTGCATGGCAAGCAACATTTCCGGAGTAATCGGTTCGGCCGTAGCTGCCGGAGTTTTAATCTCGTTTTTAGGTTAAAAACGCATATTATCTATTAACAGCGAAAAGAGGGTATGTCTATTTTGACATACTCTCTTATTATCTCTTTCTTGAAACGCAGCTTCCCCCGGAATCGTAACTACTGCCGGGTCTCCTTCCAGGAAAAACGATAAAAACGTGGCATAAAACAATTGCAAAAAGGAATCAAAGTAATCGCATCTGCGGTATCAGGAATTTTTCTTCCATTCACCAATTTCTTTTCCAAAAATTAGCTATGTTTGTAAACATAACAAATATATCATCCGCAACTCATTATAAAAACAAACACGATGAAAACAGTCCAACTTACCGCACTAATCCTGACTTTGGGAATAAGCTACCCCCTATATTCCCAAAAATATCACGATGCTATCTTAGAAGAAGCGAATGGTCCCGTGCAAACCATCAAGTATGAAAACCGGACACTGGAGTACAGTACCGAAGGAGAATTGCTCACCATTGAGGGGAAAAAACCTTTCATCTCCGTAGAACGAGACGCACAAGGCTACATCACAAATACAACAGGCGAAACGCATCTCCAAGGTATAGCGAAAGGTCTTATAGCAAAGGATTTCAATCGGTACACATACGAAGAGCAAGGTCGGGTAGCCACGAATGTCTGGATTAATGAAGATCCGTTATTCGACAGCCGGACAACGACCCTGTACATGTATTATTATGACCGGAACGGGCTTTGCGTCAAAACAGAAGTGTACGATATGGACAAGGGAGGAACAGAACCAAAACGGATTTGGTATTACGAACATGTCCGCATCGATGAGCAGGGCAACTGGACAGAACGGAATTATCGCGTAGTAGAACCAGCCCTCTTGAGGATAGATCCCGAGAAATTGAAAGCTATGGGCTACGAACCGGACGGAGTTACGGAACGCGGCACGGAGAGCCGAACTATCTCCTATTATGACAACCTTTCCTCTCCTTCCCGGCAACAGCAATCAGCCCGGAACACCACTCCAACGAAACAGCCCGGCGAACTCTCCATCACCGATATGGTAAACCACCCGTTCGGGATACTGGGCACCAGCATCACCTATTCTTCTGCCCTGCAATCTCTGCGGCAAAACAGAGAATGGGACATCAGCACCACCGACCAAAGCATCATCATACACGACATCTCCGGCTACAAGTATACCCACGATGGTATTCCAATCAGCTACGTCTCTGCTTTCTTCCTCAACGACCGCTTATATTCGTTCGACTTTGAATTTGACTTCCTGAAAGGAGACGATGGACAAGCCGCATTCACCAATGCCAAAGCCACCGCCGAGCGCATGGTTTCTCGCTTGCAGGATGTGGGCATAACCCTCATCCCACAAGAAAATTCCTCCTACGAACTTTACTACGCCAAAGGAGAACAAGGTAACAAAACCATTGAAATCAGTGTCCGGGAAGGTTCCTACACTGCTGTCCTCGACTGCTATCGCATCTATTTCGAAGTCACTATACGCTAAACCGTTCCATGGACTCCCATATAAAATTTATCCCCTGCCCTCCCGTCGGGAAAATACTGGAATATTCCCGAAAAAAACTGTACAGCCATTCCCAGACAAGCGGGCACTCCCTTTTTTGCAACAACCAAAAGAACGCACCAAAACAAACCGGTTACCCATAAAAGAATGAATGCCCCAATCAAAGTTTTTTGCAAGAAAACATTAAAAGAATAGATAAAATTAAAAATAAATTGCTTTATTTGCATTCTAATATAGGAGGGGAGGTTATATCCTTTACAAAAAAACGTGATTATATGAAGGACACTTTAGAACCGAACTTGCAGGCAGAGAACAGCGGCATGTCGGAAACAGCTCAAGCTCCGGAAATAACTCCGGAAAACATTTCTGAGGAAAGTAACGTGCAGAAAGAAACAGAAGAAACAAATTCAGTTACTAACAATAACAAATTGTCTAAAGAAGAAATTTTAGACAAACTCGCTGTCTTGGTAGAACAGCCTGTAGAAGAAGTCCGCCTGGATGTTGAGACGTTAAAGCAGGCTTTTTACAAAACGCATCGTGCTGAAATCGACGAAGCGAAGAAAGCTTTTGTCGAAGCCGGTAACGATGAAAAAGACTTCTCTTTTGTAGAAAACGAAACAGATAAACGCATTAAAGAGTTACTAAATATATTTAAAGAGAAAAGAGCAGCCGCAACCGCCGAAGACGAACGGACAAAAGCAGCCAATTATGCTTTGAAGCTCCAACTGATAGAACAGCTGAAAAGCTTATGTGAAAGTCAAGAGGACTTCAACAAACTCTACGGGGATTTCAAAAACATTCAGACCCGCTGGAAAGAAGCCAAAGACGTACCGGCAGAACATGCCAACGAACTGTGGCGGAACTACCAGATATATTGCGAGAAATTTTACGACATCATTAAAATAAACAACCAGTTCCGTGACTACGATTTCAAGAAAAACCTTGAAATGAAAACAGCTCTTTGCGAAACGGTTGAACGTCTCAGCACCGAGCCCGATATTATTTCCGTATTCCACCAGTTGCAGAAACTGCACCAGCAGTGGAGGGAAATCGGTCCGGTTGCAAAAGATTTCAGGGAAAAAATATGGATCCGGTTCAAAACCGCGTCTACCATTATCAACAAACGCTATCAAGAGTATTTTGAGCAGCAAAAGGCAAAAGAAAAAGAGAACTTGGTAGCAAAAATCAAAATTTGCGAAAAAATCGAAGCCATCGACTACTCGTCATTAAAAACCTATAAAGACTGGGACAAAAAACACCAGGAAATAACCGAACTGCAGAGCCAATGGAAAGAAATAGGTTACGCTCCTAAAAAGGAGAATGTTAAGATTTACGAGCGTTTCCACGCTGCTTGCGATGTGTATTATGCCAAAAGGAAAGAGTTCCATAAAACATTCAAAGAAAATATGGAACAGAATCTGGAGCAAAAACAGCTCTTGTGCAAAAAGGCAGAAGCATTAAAGGACAGCACCGAATGGAGACAAACCACTGAAAAATTCATCGCCTTGCAAAAAGAATGGAAAGAGATTGGTCCCGTTCCCCGCAAATATTCAGACACCATTTGGAAGCGTTTCATAACAGCATGCGACTATTTCTTTGACCAGAAGAATAAAAACCTGGCAAATCTGAAAGACGAGGAGAACAACAACTTGACTTTGAAGAAAGAAATTGTCGAAAAAATAAGCAGTATCGATGAGTCGCTCAACCACGAAGATGCGCTTTCCGCTTTAAGGAACTTGATGAAGGAATGGAACTCCATCGGATTTGTACCTATAAAAGAGAAAGACAAAATTTACAAAGCCTACCATGAAGCGGTAGACCGCCAGTTTGAACGTCTGAATATCGATGAATACCAACGTAAAATCGAAACATTCCGTAACAGCGTCAATGACTCCGGGAAACAAAACCTCAACAGATTATATAGTGAGCGGGAGAAATTGATGCGAACCTACGAGAAAATGAAAAATGAGCTTCAGACATACGAGAACAACATGGGCTTCCTGACCATCGCATCCAAAGGAGGTAACGGACTTATCAAAGAGATGGAACGGAAAATAGAAAAACTGAAGAACGATATGGAACTTATTGTCAAAAAAATTGACGCTATCGACGAAAATATCGAATAATAGATAACTTCCTTCTGACGAAATAAGGCTGGGTCGGATAAATAATCCGGCTCAGCCTATTTCTTAAAAACAGATAACAGCAGGCATGAACAACCTACACCTTTTCAATCCCGGACATGAGACAGCGGTATGCTTTGGCAAAGAGAATTACACACCTCCCTCAAATGTTTTGAAAATGATGACAGACCTTTCTTGTTTGCCTTTATGGTATGCGGAAGAGGGGGATTTCGTCCTGACAAAAACAGAAGAGTGTATCGGCTACCTTGCAAAACTGCCTAACGAGCTTCACCCAAGAGTGTATCCGACTGACTCCAACCTGCTAAAAAGCATGGGGCACTTTATGCCGGAACTGAAAGCAGCACCGTGGGGTCTCTCACCTCACAGCCTGCATATTTTCCGTTCTTTACAGAAGGAGTGCAATATTTCATTAGACATCCCGACATGGGAAGCGCATTATAGTACGCTATTCAACCGCCGGACCGCTGCCGAATGCCTGGAACTCATAAAATCTGCCCTCCCCGGTTACAAACTCCCTGACACCCCTGTTTTTTGTTCACAATTGGAAGAAATCGAAAAATATCTTTCAGGAAAAAGAAACACATATATTTTAAAGGCACCATACTCCTCCTCCGGACGGGGATTGCAATGGATACAGAACGCCCGTCTATCACCGAACAATTACCGATGGATCAACGGAGTTTTGAAAAAACAACAAATGGTAAGCATAGAACCTGCCCTCGACAACAAACAGGATTTTGCAATGGAGTTTTATTCTGACGGCATCGGAAACATCCAATATCTCGGTGTCTCCGTATTCGGTACCGCACAACGGGGGGCATATGAAGGGAATTTATTGGGAAGCCAGGCATTTCTGGAAGAAACTATCGGACAGATAACCAAACAGTCTTGCTATACTGATATAAAAGATGCGCTGACAGATAGCCTGAAAAAGAAAATAGCCTTTGCTTACAAAGGCTATTTCGGAGTAGATATGCTGTTATATTGTCCTCAAAGCAACAACAATTTCTTACAAATACATCCGTGCGTCGAAATAAACTTCCGGACCACAATGGGAATCATTGCACTCTCCTTATCGAAGAATTTACTTGCAAAAAACAGCACCGGCAATTTCAATATACGTTATTACGGGAAAAACAATACCGCATTACAATGCTACCAAAAGTACAAGGAAAGGTATCCACTAAACATCAGCAAAGGGAAAATAGTAAGCGGATACCTCTCTCTTTGCCCCGTAAAGGAAAACACCTCTTATCTTGCAAACGTCTTGGTACAACCTTAGAGTATCTTATCTGCGGCGCTTACCTTTCGACGAAGACTTACCACCCTTGCCTTGTCTGTCCCTGTCTCGTGAACCGGACGATGATTTAGAACCTTTGCGACCTCTCCTTTCAGAGCTTCTCCGCGGCTTCGAAGACTTACCGCCTTCCTTTTTATCTTGTGCTGGTTCTACCGATATTTTTCCACCCCGATACTTCAGTCCGTTCAATTCGTCAAGGACAATCTCCGCTTCGTTGGCATCTACTTCAAAGAAAGAGAAATTATCAAAAATATCAATTTTGCCGATACGGATTTTTCCCGGAATATTCTTATTCACTAATTCTATCAGATTATTCGGATAAAAGTTGTCCGAACGTCCTAAGTTAATGAAAAAACGGATGAATCCATCGCCGGATTCCTGCAACTTTTTGCCTTTCTTTTTACCTGATTTCTCCGAATGTTCATCGACAACCTGAATTTCATCGGCATCCTTATAATAATCTATCAACCGGTTAAACTCAAGTGATACAACACGTTTGATAATATCTTCCTTATCCAGCCAATCCAATTTACGGAAAATAGAAGGCATCAGAGACGCAATCTCTTTCTCGTTTACCTGTACCTTTTCAATTTGGTCAACAAGGTTGAAAAGTTGTTTTTCGCAGATGGCGTCGCCACTCGGAATCTCTCCTTTTTCAAATTTTTTGTTGATGGTCCGTTCAATCTGCTTTATCCGGCCTTTTTCCTTAACATGGCAGATTGATATAGAGATACCTGTTTTTCCGGCACGTCCGGTTCTGCCTCTCCGGTGTGTATAGGATTCGACCTCATCAGGCAATCCGTAATTGATGACATGTGTCAAATCATCCACATCCAAACCCCGCGCAGCCACATCGGTAGCCACAAGAAGTTGCAAATTCTTAATCCGGAATTTTTGCATTACATAATCACGCTGCGCCTGACTTAATTCACCGTGCAAAGAATCTGCGTTATATCCATCCTGGATTAATTTATCGGCAATCTCTTGGGTCTCCTTCCGTGTACGGCAAAATATGATTCCGTAGATATTCGGATAATAATCGGCTATACGTTTCAAGGCAAGATATTTATCCTGAGCCTTGACCATATAGTAAATATCCCGTATATTTTTGTTTCCCTCGTTTTTATTTCCGATAACAATCTCCCGGGGATTTTTCATATACTGCTTAGTGATACGGGCGATCTCTTGGGGCATTGTCGCAGAAAAAAGAAGCATATTGCGTGTAGGCGGGACTTCTGCAAGAATAGCATTGATACTGTCCATGAATCCCATGTTCAACATCTCATCAGCTTCATCCAATATCACATTATGGACTCCTTGCAAATCCACAGTCTTCCGGTTCATCAAATCAAGCAATCGTCCCGGAGTTGCAACAACAATATGCACTCCCTTTTTCAAAGTCTTAATCTGGCTCTCGATACTTGACCCTCCGTACACCGGAAGCACTTTCAGTTCCTCGATATACTTGGAATAGTCGTTCAAATCATCTGCAATCTGCAAACACAACTCACGGGTAGGGCAAAGGACCAATGCCTGCGGATAAACTTTATCAATATCAATTTTCTGAATAATAGGCAAACCAAATGCTGCGGTTTTGCCTGTTCCTGTCTGGGCTAATGCTATAACATCGTTATCTTCACCCAATAAATAAGGAATAACCTCTTCCTGTACCGGCATAGGGGCTTCGTAACCCATCTCTTGGATTGCCTTTCGTATCGGTTCGGCAACTCCTAACTCTTCGAATGTCTTCAAAATATAAAAAATGAAATTGGTGTGTAATTATTTTCTTCTCCAGATAAATCGGCGCAAAGATACAAACTTTTATTCAAATTCCGGATATTCTCTCTCCAATAGTATTGCATTCCTTATTGCATCTCTTTCACTATCTGATATTTTAAGTTCCTTAGAGACATAATTGTCTATCGATCCGTACTTCTTTTTAATTTGCTGCAGCGTAAAACTCATTAATGCTTCATTCGAGGAAAGCAATGTTGTGATGGTCTCCTGCCCATCATACCCCAAATCCTTCGCCAGGTACATCAAAAGATCTTTCCTTATACATCCCCACGAGTCCGCATAATCCCTGATAATTGTCTCTTCCGGCATTCCAAGGATTTCTAATAACATGGCAGCTAAGAATCCGCTTTGGTCTTTTCCGAGATAACAATTAAAAAGTATGGGATAATTTTCTTTATCAGCGAATAATTTGAGCGCTTTTCCGAATTGCCCGCTGTATTTAAAGATAAATTGCAGATAAAGATCCTGCAGGTAAAGCATGGCATCACCCCGGCGCATTCTGCCTTCCTGCACTTTCTTCTGCAATTCATCGAAATCGTTTTTTAAAATAGGGATATTTATGATATTGGCGTTGGTATATTTTGACGGATGGTTCCGAAAATCTTCTGCCGATCTCAAATCGATAATCGTCTTTACCTTCAAGTTCGCAATACGGAAAGAATCCAATTCATTAATATCCGAGAGCTGTCCTGACCGGAAAACCCGCCCCCATCGAACCATATGCTTACGGTCAGCCGTGAAATACCCACCCAAGTCGCGGAGGTTATGCACATAATCCAAAGTGAGCCAGCGGGCACTCACCGTGCGGAAATATTTGTCGTTGAAAGACAGCAGAAAATATTTACGAGTTATGTTATCGTTGGAAATAAATCTTGTAACTCCACGTTTCAAATCTGCCGTACACGCCAAGGAATTTTTGTCGAACAATTCCGGATTATCTGAAACATACACCTTCAAGGCTCCGTCCATCGGTGGATTTGTCTCCCATTTGATAATATAGTTTCCTATTTTTGTCCAATTACACAAAACCTGAATGTCAGGTTCTTTTGAGGAACAACCAGACAACAACACAAAGCCCGTTACACAAATGACGAATAATTTGAATCTGACTAACATATTCTACTCCCCAAACTGTTCTTACAAACAAAGATATAAAAATGAAAGAATCTTTGTCGGGGCTTAAAGAATTTTAATTTTTATTCAATGCTTGCTGCAAATTCCCGGGAGATATAGTTGTCGAAGCTACCACAAACCTCCGATGCCAATATCATTCCATGACGGATAACTTTCTCCCAGTCGGCAACGGATAACAACGGAATATCCTCTTTTCGGATTCCATATTTCAAAAGACCGTATATTATACCCGCATTGAAGTTATCGCCTGCACCAATCGTGCTCTTCACTGCTATTTCCAAAGCAGAAAAATGCCCTTCCCCATTTGGGGTAAAAAGAGAAACACCCTGCTCTCCCCTCGTAACAATGAACTGCCGACAAGCATACTGAATCCGTTCCTTATAAAGGGAATCCAAGTTCTCTTCTCCAAAAATATTAAAAAAATCTTCAACAGAGCCCCTCACTATATCGGCATATTCCAGATTCTCCAAAATCGTAGGACGCAGTTTTATGGCTTCATGGGCATGTGCTTTCCGGAAATTCGGGTCGTAATAGATAATCGCGCCCTTCGATTTCGCATACTCTACAAACTCCACAATCCGGGGACGCAAATTCTCATCTAAAGAATAGTACGACCCGAAAACGAAAATATCATCTTTTTCAATCGGCGGCAATGAGACAT
Organism: uncultured Parabacteroides sp.; assembly: GCA_944325355.1. Classification (GTDB taxonomy): domain Bacteria; phylum Bacteroidota; class Bacteroidia; order Bacteroidales; family Tannerellaceae; genus Parabacteroides. The sequence continues at coordinate 195,624 of CALUZS010000003.1, read as the reverse complement.
CCAAGCGGTGTTCCGGATAATCTTTATAAAATGTATAATGAGCATTATTATCAGCATCGAGAAACGCCAACGACACCGGGCTTTTCCTGTCATAACGGTCAATATATTCCGTCGATATATTGTTTTCTTCCATAAAAGCCAGAATCATTCCTGCGACCTGGTCGTTACCCAGTTCACTGACAAACAAGACAGGCACGCCCAATCTTCCCAAAGAAACCAGACCATTAAAGACAGATCCTCCAGGATTTGCCGCTGTCGGCTGGTTCCCCTTGAATATTATATCAAATATCGTTTCCCCGATTCCTATGACTTTCCTCATCGATTACTCATTCTTACTCTGTTCACGACTCTTCGATCCCAAATAACCGCCATGATGCCGCTTTGCATAATCTTTATTGCTGAAATTGATTTTTTTCATGGTCGATACCACAAGAATATCCCCGATGACAGTCATAACCGTCGTAGAGGTTGTTGGAGTCAGCCCCAAAGGACAGACCTCTGCAGGAGCGCCGGTCGGCAGGCAGATGGTTGCTTCATTTGCCAACGGGCTTTCCGGATTTCCCGTAATGACAATAAATTTCATATCCGGAACAAGCCCGCGCGTCAGATTCACGAGCTCCAACAGCTCGCGGGTTTTCCCCGAATTAGAAATCAAAAGCATTATGTCATTCTTCCTGACAATACCCAAATCGCCATGCTGAGCTTCGCTCGGATGCAAAAATGATGCAGGAGTTCCCGTCGAACTAAACGTAGTAGCAATATTCATCGCTATCTGCCCGGCCTTCCCCATTCCGCTCGTAATCAATTTTCCGCCCTTATTATGCACATGGTCGATTATCAAATCCACCGCATCTTCATAGCGTTCAGAAACTGGGATATTACGCACTGCTTCAGCTTCTTTTTCAAGAATCGAAATAATATTGTCCGTTATCATACTCAAAATTCAAATAATTACACTTTCTTCTATTGACGGCAAAATTAGGCTATTTCCCCAATTTGGCATACATCTCCGGAAAAATAATTTCAGAAACGCGGTTCCACACACCCGGCAAACCGTGAACTACCCAAAACATTCTTTATCTTTCATTGGATTTAATACCGGCTATTTCATTACATTTGCATAATATTGCAAATTCAAACTGATAATATGAATAAAATACCGCTATATATCACAATCCTCATAGGAATGGTTTTAGGCATCGTGTTCGGGTTTATTGCTGTTGGAGCCGGTTGCGAAACTATCATACACGATTGGATCAAACCATGGGGAAGCATCTTCATCCGGCTGCTACGTCTGATAGCCGTTCCGCTCGTTGCAGTTTCCCTGATAAGCGGCATAACCAACCTGAGCGACATCCGAAAGCTTTCACAATTGGGCATCCGGACACTCTTATTTTATCTGGCAACTACCATTTTCGCCATCTTCATCGGCTTGGCAACGGTCAACCTGATAAAGCCGGGAAATGTATTCCCTCGGGAAAAGGCAGAAACATTCCGTTTGAAATATGAGTCTGCATCTGTCGAAGAAGCGGCAAAATCAATGCAAAACAACGGACCATTGCAGTTTCTGGAAGATTTAATCCCCGATAATGTCGTACAGGCAGTAGGCGACAATACAGCAATGCTCCAAATCATCTTGCTATCCATTGTCTTCGGAATCGCGATGGTTGCTGTCGGCAAAGAAGCTTCTGCACCGATAAAAAGAATCGTCGAATCACTGAATTTGATATTACTGAAAATCATCGGGTATGTAATGAAATTGGCTCCGATAGGAGTTTTGGCACTAATGGCAGACCTCGTGGTAAGCTTTGCCGGCGATTCTGACTTGCTTGTAGCACTTGGGATGTATGCCATTACCGTCATCATCGGATTATGCATTATCCTGCTGGTTTGTTATCCTCTGATTGTACGTTTCGCATCCCGCATTCCGCTCCGCAAATTCGCCGAGCATCTCCTGCCGGTACAGGTATTAGCGTTCACTTCATGTTCAAGCGCAGCTTGTCTCCCTGCCAATATCGAGCAAATGAACAAATTAGGATTACCCCATAACGTAACATCTTTCGTCCTCCCGACCGGGATTACCATCAATATGAATGGGACAAGCTGTTACCACGCCATAGCAACCGTATTCGTCGCACAGGTAATGGGAGTGGATTTATCTTTCACCCAAATGCTATCCATCGTATTATTGACCACAGCATCTGCTATCGGAACACCGGGAATACCCAGCGGAGGGATGGCAATCCTTATGCTGGTGTTGGTCGCAGTGGGATTACCAGCCGAAGGGATAGCCATGATTATCGCAATGGATCGTCCGTTAGATATGCTAATTACCGCAGTAAACGTATCCGGAGATGCCGTTGCCGCATGCGTAATCAGTAAGAATCAGAATACGGAAAACGAAGAACTTCCAAATTCATAAGAACACTCGAATGGGAAAAATACAAAACGACAACATAGGGAAAACCGTAAAGAAATGGACAGGCCGCAGCATCATTGTAATATGTCTCACCTATACGTTCATTTATTGGCTGCGTCCGGAGAATGCCGTTTATATTGGCGATACCAGCATCTCGGAAAACCTGCAAAACGCAGGAATCAATAAAAAAACAATAACCAAAGCACTGAAAAAATCGCTGGTGAGCATCTATGACGAAGCCATCCAAAACCGAATCAAACCGATTGGAAGCCTGTCGGACACAAGCTCTGTTCCCCTCTATTCCATCAGTAAAATATCATTGAACGGCAAGGGAGACCTCGGATTGCATACAGGGAAATTGGCTCCCCTTGAGTATCTGTTCCGAAAACTTACCCGACGTAACAACGCGGAATTATACCTGACATTGTCAGGCGACACCACCAGAATCAGTGTCAACGCTATTGCCTACCACCGCAACGACACGCTTTTCTATATGCAATCGGAAGGCTACGGAAAAAATCTCCAAGAAACCTTGTCCCTTTCGCTGGAAGAGGTAGCCCGTCAGATTTGCATGAAGACAAACCCGTTGGCTGCTGTTTTCATCAAAGACTTAAAAAACGAAAAGATAACAACCGATAAAAGCGACTTGCAATCACAAATAACCCGGGCTTATATCCGGGAACTTGTAGAGAATAATCTTGATACGATAAACGCCTATCTCAATTCAGGAAACAAACTGCGAAAGATCTGGGGAAAGCTTTTGCTGGGAGATATTTATAACGAAACCGGATATTATATGGATGACACCTCTGCCTTACACACGGCAGCCCTTTTCTACGAGCAGATTCCCCAACCCGGGGATATACCGCTCCCGAAAATCGCCAAAAGGGAAGCTGTTTTGTCAAAACGTATGGCTGAAACCGCTCCCGATATCAATGCATTTATAAAAAATTTTGAAGACAAGCACATACAGATACCCGACAGTTGCCAACAATTGATTTTAGTCTACAACGAAAAACCGGAACATGTTCTTTGCGCCCTGCGCCGTTTCGAGAAAAAAAACGGCGAGGGATGGAAAGAGACCTGCCCAATGATTCATTGCTCGGTGGGGAAAGCCGGAATAGCCCCTTACGGAGAAAAACGGGAAGGCGACAAACGGACGCCTTCCGGATGCTATCCGATGGGAATCGCTTTCGGGGCAGAGAAAGATTTCGACATGGATTGGCCCTATTTGGTGCTTACCCCCGACCATTATTGGATTAGCGACCCGGAAGACTCCATGTACAACCGATTAGTAAACGGGAAGCCAAAGACGGATAATTTCGAGCACCTGATAGATGAAACAGTTGCATACAAAAGAGCGGCAGTTGTGGAATATAACACCAACCCTGTAATCAAACACATGGGAAGTGCTATATTCTTCCATATAGAAGCAGAATATGGCACAGGCAGTGCTGGCTGTATCACAGTGACCGAACAGGAGGTAGTAAAAACTTTAAAATGGCTGGATCCTGAAAAGCGCCCATTCATGCTGATAAAAACTTTACAAAAAGAAAGAGGGAACTAAATATAATAGCAAACTTATATACAAAACTTTGGACTTAAAAGAGTTCCTCTTTTAACTATATCACTGATAGACAAAAAGGAATAGGCAATCATTTCAACACGAATGTATATTTTATTAAGATTTACCATCTCTATTTTTTGCATTTTTTATGTAAATATTCAACCAAAACCTACGTTATTTGTTATGTTAAAAAGGAGACAATAATGAAGAAATCAACTATATGGTTGCTTGCATGCGTAATGGTGTTTGCATTTGCGGGATTATTGTACGTACAAATCAATTATGTCAGCATAATGCTTAAGACCCGCAGCGAACAATTCAACGAAACGGTAAAGCAGAGCCTACATCAAGTCGCCAAAAACTTAGAGTTGGATGAAACACGGCAATATCTGGAAGCTGACATTAACAACGACATTACCCGGTTTCTGAATCAGCAAAACCAATTGCCGATGAAACATTTGTTCAGCATTGAAGATTACCAGATGATGGAAATGATTCAACTTGACGGCTCCATCCAGCAGATATTAATGCACTCATCTACAAAAGTTGATCCACTTTCCGGATTAACCAAACAAGAAGCCGGAAGCAGTATCGTAAAAGCATCAAAGGAACAATTAAAGATTCTGCTCGAACGCTATTTGCACCAAGGCGGGCTCTTGGAAGAAGTCATATACAATATGTTATACACCGCCAATTTGAAACCGATTGAAGAGCGCATTAATTTCAAGAAATTAGACGAGTATTTGTCGACCGAGTTTGCAAACAATGCGTTAAACCTTCCTTATGTTTTTTCAGTCATAAACAAAGATGGGAATATCGTTTACCAGAGCGGTGAAATAAAAAAGCAGCCGATGGCATCGGACGTGATTACGCAGGTTCTTTTTTCTAATGACCCGCCTTCGAAATTGAATTATTTAAAAGTCTATTTCCCGACAAAGGGAGATTATATATCGAGTTCTATCACATTCATTGTCCCTTCGGTTATCTTTTCAATCATATTGTTGATAACATTTATCTTCACGCTTTTCATCGTGTTCCGGCAAAAGAAATTATCGGAAATGAAAAATGATTTTATCAATAACATGACGCACGAATTGAAAACGCCAGTTTCTACCATATCGCTGGCAGCGCAGATGCTGAAAGATCAGGATATAACAAAAAGCCCGGAAGTATTCAAACATATATCCGGAGTGATTAACGATGAGACCAAGCGGTTGGGGTTCCTGGTTGAAAAGGTTTTACAGATGTCGCTCTTCGAGCGCCAGAAAGCGACCCTCAAAATGAAAGAGATTGATGCAAACGATTTGGTAACAAACGTAGCAAACACGTTTGCATTAAAAGTAGAAAAATACGGAGGAACGCTGGATATCGACCTGCAAGCTATCGACTCGGACATTTATGTAGACGAGATGCACATTACAAACGTATTGTTCAATCTGCTGGATAATGCGGTAAAATACCGCAAACAAGATGTTCCTTTACGATTATTCGTCCGGACGAAAAATGAAAACGGCAAATTAATAATAAGCGTTGAGGACAATGGCATCGGAATAAAGAAAGAATATCTGAAAAAAGTATTCGACCGCTTCTTCAGAGTACCGACAGGCAATACTCACGATGTAAAAGGTTTCGGGTTAGGACTGGCTTATGTCAGAAAAATTATAGAAGACCACCAAGGTTCTATCAGGGCCGAAAGCGGGAACGACAATATAGGAACAAAATTTATTATTACTTTACCTCTTATAAAAAGTTAATTTATGGAAGAAAAGCTGAAGATCTTCTTTTGTGAAGATGACGAAAACTTAGGAATGCTTTTAAGAGAGTACTTACAAGCAAAGGGTTATATAACCGACTTGTTCTCGGACGGGGATGCCGGTTATAAAGGTTTTATCAAGAGCAAGTACGATTTATGCGTATTGGACGTTATGATGCCCAAGAAAGATGGATTCACCCTTGCTCAAGAAATTCGGTCAATCAATCCGGATATTCCTATCATTTTCTTGACAGCAAAGACAATGAAAGAGGATATCTTGGAAGGATTTAAAATCGGAGCAGACGACTATCTCACGAAACCATTCAGCATGGAAGAACTTTTACTGCGTATCGAAGCCATTTTACGCCGCGTAAAGGGCAAGAAAATGAAAGATATACCTTTCTATAAATTAGGAGATTTCTTCTTTGATACCCAGAAACAGACATTGTCGATTGGTGATAAAGTCACAAAACTTACTACAAAAGAATGCGAATTATTGAGTTTGCTTTGCGCTCATGCGAATGAGATACTCGAACGTAATTATGCATTAAAAACAATCTGGGTCGATGATAATTATTTCAATGCCCGGAGCATGGATGTGTACATCACAAAACTTCGTAAACTTCTGAAAGATGATCCGAAAATTGAGATTATAAACATCCACGGAAAAGGTTATAAACTGATTACTCCTTCAGGAGAAGAACAAGCTCGCGAAGAAGGCATCCAAGTATTATAATTAATCCACGTTCATATATATAAAGGTTGCTGCTCTCCAAAGTGGCAACCTTTATTTTTTATCAGAGGAAAAGGATGTTGGACACCGGCTGATAATTCCGCCACAGAAATCCGCATCTTTTCATTCTCCCTGCAAAATCTTGCAGGCCGGCAGCTCATTACCATCCGTTACTGCGCACCGGACAATCTTCCCGTTAGCCGAGCCCTGTACTCCGAAGGCGATATGCCTTCATGAGCTTTGAAATATCTCCCGAAAGTAGATTGGTCGGGAAAAGCCATACTGTCGGTTATCTCCTTGATACTCGCTTCCGAATCAGAGAGCATCCTCCGTATTTTCGTCATTGTGAAAAGTTCTATCCAGTGCATCGGAGACTTTCCGGAGACTTCGCGTATCACGGCTGAAAAACGTCCGGCAGAGATATTCAGCTGTTTTGCATAAAAAGCTACCGTCCGCTGCGTATGGCAATTGACATAAACCGAACTGACAAATTTGTTGAACAAGATATTTCCTCTCTTTGCCGGCAGCCCGGATATCTGCATACTCTCAAAATAAACCTGAATGATTTCCAAACATAACGCTTGCCCTAACAGAAAAAGTTCTTTCTCTTGGATATTCTCAATAAGAGGACGGGAATGCTCTTTCTGCTTGGACCACAGAATACGAATCAAGTTTTCCAACAATTTTTCTTTCTGTTCTGATATCTTGACACACGGATGCTGTGACATAGCTACACGCTTCTCCACCGAGACATCTGCCAACAACATCAAAATGGTCCGGGCATCAGCTTCCAGCACCCAGCCTTCCAAATCGGTCATCTCCTCTTTCAAATAAAATGTAGAAAAGGGCGTGAACACAAATAAAATATGTTCCTGCAAATCATAAGTAGCGTTGTTGCAAATCACCGAACCTCTCCCTTTTGTAAACAATAAAACCCCGAACCCGTCAGGACGCACAATATTACCATTGTTCAGACGGATATCAGATATATCAAGACTTTTGCAAATAAAAGGTTCCATGCCTATCATTTTTAGATAAAACAAAGGAACAAAAAAAGAGAGGATTTGCAAATAAACACACCTCTCTTTCATCCTATCTCCCATAAAACTGGTCATTGAGCTATTTCACAAGTTCCATCATCTCTGAAAAACAATCACTGAAAACGCTACAACAACAAGCAGCAATCAGTAAAGATTATAGAACGTTTTTAACTAAAAAAAGTTGGGTATTCCTAAATTTCCGCCGAAAAATCATCCAAAATTGCACAATATTCATCGTTTTCTCCACACAAAGAGATACAATGCGAAGCCTACATTTGCAAATGAAAAACCAAATACATTATCGATTATGAGAATAGCAATGATAATTTTTTCACTCTTCCTTGCCTGCTCAATCAAAGCACAGGAAGTCATAAGTCTGGAGGATTGTATAGAAGAAGGACTACGGAACAATCCGGACTTGCACACATCGGAGATTGACACAAAAACTGCCGAAGTGGCTGTAAAAGGAGAGAAATCGCGTAGGATACCCACTGTTGCCGGTGTATTCCAAGTATCCGGATATATTGACCGTCCGGCGTCTGTGACCTCCGGTACGTTGCTGGGCGACGATTTGCCTGATGACCCCACTTGGCAAGCAATCCGGACCATGCGCTACACGGCAGCGGCAACTATTCAAGTGAATATTCCTCTTTTAGACTTAACCATCAAAGCCGGAACGGAGATTGCAAAAATGTCTTCTGAAATAAAACAAACAAGCTATGAAAAGAAGCAAGAGGATTTGATTGTTCAGATTGCCAATGTCTATTACCTGGCACAGGCTACGCAAGAACAGCTAAACCTGACAAACGAGAATCTCCAACGGATGAACGAATTAGTTGACATTGCCAAAGCAAGATACGAAGAAGGCACGACACTTGAAACTGATTACACACGCTCGGAGATGAACCGTAAGCAGCTCGAAACGCTAAAAAATGCTTATTCTGCCGCATTGGTTCAACAAAAGAACCTGATGAAATATTTGCTGAATACCGAACGCGAACTGGAATTTGCACCAATGCCTAAAGAATTGGAACCATCTTATCAAGATCCGCTCTACACGAATCTGCCAGAAATCAGATTGATGGAACAACAAAAAGAACTTATTTCCCGAAGAATAACGTCAATAAAAAGAGCGTACCTGCCCACCATCGCCATACAAGGACAAGTCGGAGCAGTAGGCTATCAGGAAAAATTCGGACATTTCTTCCATACAAACGATGCCACCCAAAATTGGTTTGGCAATACATTCTTAGGGCTATCCATAAAGATTCCCATTTTCGATGGCAACAACAAGAAACTCAAAATCAGACAAGCAAAACTATCTTTGGAACAAGTGGAATGGAAACATACGCAGACAATCAATCAGCTAAACAAAGAATACGCCGATGTCAAAGCACTCTTGGCATACAACTTAAAGGCTTTCCGCACGCAGCAGACAGCCCGCCAACAAGCTGATGACATCTACCGGCAGGCTACCGACCGTTATGCCGAAGGTCTTGCATCCATGACCGAACTTCTGCAAGACGAAATGGCACTCCGTACTTCCCAGACGCAGTGTATACAAGCTATGTACGACTACAAGTCTGCCGAACTGAGAGCAATGAAATTATCAGGAGATTTGGATAAACTTTATAAATAAAACACATAAGGATATGAATAATAAGAGAATGACAGCAGGAGTATCGGGCGCATTAATCATAGCCGCAGGCATTGCATTTGCCATCTACCGCTTTGTGGACTATGACAGACGGGTGGCAACTGACGACGCCCAAGTAGAACAGTATATGTCGCCCCTCAACGTAAGAGTAAGCGGTTATATCAAAGAAGTAAGATTCAGGGAACATCAGCACGTCCGGAAAGGAGACACACTTCTAATCATTGACGATAAAGAGTTCCGGATTGCACTGGCTCAGGCAGAAGCGGCATTACTTGACGCACGCAGCGGCAACAATGTAACAAATTCTAACGCTGCCACAGCAAAAAGTACGGCAGAAGCCTACCGCTCTTCAATAGCCGAAGCCACATTCCGAATGGAAAAACTGGAAAAAGATTATGCCCGCCATCTCAAGCTACTGAAAAAAAAGGCTACCACTCCCGTCATAGTTGAGCAATATAAAACAGAGCTCAACATGACAAAAGCACGGATAGAAATGCTTCGCCGCCAACAATATGCGGCGTTATCCAATGCCCAAGGAGCGAACCAGCGCAAAGGAAATGCCGAAGCTGCGTTATTACGAGCACAAGCAGCAGTAGACATGGCTCAGCTTAACCTCTCTTACACAGTGATAACCGCACCTTGTAATGGAACTCTCGGACGAAGAAATATTGAAGAAGGGCAGCTGATAACAGCAGGGCATCCTATCACTACACTGATACCCGACGGCGCAAAATGGGTTGTAGCCAATTACAAAGAACGACAGATTGAGAAAATTTCCGTAGGCGATGCCGTAGAAATAACGGTCGATGCGTTAAATGGAAAAACGTTCACCGGGACCGTATCTGCCATAAGTGCAGCAACTGGTGCGAAATATTCCGCCATCCCAACCGACAATTCCGCAGGCAATTTCGTAAAAATCCAACAACGAATTCCTGTAAGGATTGACTTCTCAAAACTTTCGGACGAAGACAACGAACATTTAGCTGCAGGAATGATGTGCATCGTGAAACTAAAAGAATAACGCTATGGAAAAAGGAGAAAATAACTATCCGTTCTTCCATTGGATGCCCAAGCCGTTAGGAATAACATTACTTATATTAATGTTTATTCCTTGGATGTTCGCCGGAGGAGCTTATCTGACAAATGTTGCAGAAATGGTGGGAACTACCGGCCTTTGGATGGAGGATTATCAATTGATTAGTTCTTGTTCATTCTTAGGAATGTCACTGTTCTTTCCTTTCATGGTGCGCTACCTCCAAACACGTAACGTAAGAAAAATCTATATTTGTGGGATTCTCCTGCTTATACTGATAAACACGCTTCTCGCCCACACCGAATCGGTTACAGGACAATGCGCCTTATGTATCGTTTTAGGATTTGTACGGGTCATGTTAGTACTGAACACCACTTTTGTGCTGGCTCCGTACGCTGTGGGGCTGGACACATTAGCGATGTTCACGGCAAAGGAAATGCCTGATCCGAAAGACCAATATGCCATGGACCACCAACGCGCACTGCTCATGTCGGGGTTGTACCTCCTCATTATGGTACTTATCCAATTGAGCAACTACATGGTTGGATGGATTGCGTATGAATACCAATGGAACTATAGTTACACGCTGGTGAATATCATCCTTGGATGCTTCCTGCTTTTTGTGTGGATAACCATGGCTCCGGTCAAACGGAACGATGAACATTATAAGATTCCATGGCAAATGACAGGAGAAGTCTTGCTGATGGCCTGTTTCCTTTGCGCTACCTGCCATGTACTCATCTACGGAAAAACGCTCGATTGGTTCTCTTCTCCGAAAATCTGCATAGGGACAATTGTGGCACTGGTTTCGCTTGGGATGTTTATTTGCTTGGAAATATGCAAAAAAGGCAACACATACCTGGATTTACATGTATTCCTTCGCCGCAATGTATGGATAGGCATCGCTCTGTTCCTCATAACAGTCCTGGCAAATTACGGAAACACACTCATGGTATCCTACATTAAGATGGCGTCTTCTGCAAGCAACCTGCACGGAGCTGCCCTATCGCTTTGGAACATTCTGGGATGTGTATCAGGCTGCCTGCTGGGAGTTATCATGATACTTCGGAAAGTTCGTTATAAATATATTTTCGGGACGGGACTATTATTGATGTGTTTTTCTAACATTTATCTCTACTTCCAATATCAGCCACAAGGGTTGTACGACAATATGATACTCCCGTCCGTCATCAACTATGCCGGAATGTTCATGCCCTATGCCGTTGTTTGTGCATACGGCATGAACCGGCTACCGGCATGGATGCTACCAAGTTGGCTGTTCTTGATGATTGCCGTCCGCAATGTACTTGCCCCGGCAGCCAGCATGTCCATATATTCCACCTTAATGCAGGAACGTCAACAATATTATATCACTCGTTTCGCGCAAGATACACCCGACCTATCCGATGCCGCCAAAGTAAACGGAAGCGCAGCACTGGTCGGCATGAAAGAGACAACAGGAGACATCATCTGGTTCAGCGGCATTTGCGCAACATTAGTTCTGGCTTGTCCGAACAAATGGAGCCTGAAAAGTTAAATAATAATCAAAAAACAGGAGGAATTAGTTATGAATAAAGAAAACATCATTTGGGATATACTCAAAGAAAAACACATATTTTCCCTGGACGATTTAAAAGAAAAAACCGATTGGAATTTCAGCGAATTGTTCACGACAGTCGGCAGGTTGGCCGCTGACGGAAAGATTACATTGTCGGTTAGCATCAATGCGGAAAAACACTATACCCATCTGTCTCGCTATGAATACCTGTTCACATGCTTCATGGACTTGGTTTCCACTCATCTCGATAAGGAAAGAAGCATAAATTTCTACGCATCCCAGATGTGCATATCGCCAAAGTACTTATCGACAATTGTAAAGCAAGTCAGTGGAAAAACGCCGACAGAATACATTAAAGAAAAGATGATTGACGAAATCAAATACCGGCTCTGCTGTACACAAGCTTCGATAAAAGAAATAGCCTACGGTCTCAATTTTTCAAACCTTTCCTTTTTCGGAAAATATTTCAAAGCAGACACCGGATACTCTCCATCGTCATATCGCACAAAACATTCCGCAAAAATGAACATAAATAATCCTAACAATTAGAATTATGAATAAGAAAATAATTGGCAAGAACGCAGGTATCGTTTGGCAAACGTTGCATAACAACACCTTGTCTTGGGAAGAGCTGTTGAAACAGACAAAATTGTCTCCTGTCGAATTGGCTTATGCCATAGGATGGATGGCAAGGGAAGATAAAATTACTTTCTACCAACGAAATGGGATTGCCTTCTTCGGCATCTTCCATGAGACGTATTATTAATACAAGTCGGGAATATCAGATAACAATAAGTCGGAGAAAAAAGGACGAGACTATTCTTTATTATAAAAACGGCAGTCATTCGCAAAAACGAATGACCGCCGTTTGAAATACAAGCCTGCTATTATCCTTTGATGAGATACTCTTTTCAGAGCAAAATCTTCCTACCAAGTCAACGGAAATTCACTGATTCGCAGCGTCGTACAGCCATAAGGAATTAATGTTATTTCAGTTTCCGGCGTATTGACAGGATATACGGAAAAAGGAATCGGACCCGCTGTCTCATTATACAAAGTCCAATTAGGAATCTCTTTCGCCTTCAACTTTATCCGGATAGGTGCATTCTTCAAATTCCACGGATACGTGTTTTTCACCTTCACCGGATCTATCTCCACCTTTGCCGCATCTTTTATATTATCTGCCACTGAAACAGGAATACCATAGTTCCATTTCGTATCAGAAGTCACCTCATAATATGATTCGCCATAACGCTTTATCTCCTCTTTCCCGAAATTCCGTTTTGTCCAAAGCTCTTCCATATATAATCCATAGACCAACGGACCGCGTTCCACGGCTACCGCACCATCATACCAACGGCTAACAGCAACTTCCATCGGGAAGTCCAACTCTACGATATCCCCGTTCTTCCAAATACGGTTCAGCACAACAATTCCATCTTTCACCTCGACGCGCACCTTTTCCCCGTTTATTTTGACCGCTGCATCACGGCTCCACTCCGGGATTCTCAAATGAAACGGGAATGCTATGCCATCCACACCCTTATCAAGTATAGAGACCGTAAATTTGATTTGCTGGTCCATCGGATAATACGTATCCTCCGTTATTCGTACCGTGCAACCATTCCCAACTTTGGCTGTAACCTCGGAAGGAGAATAAACCAAAGCCGCAATGCCATCGTCTGCCGTCGCATACCAGAGATTCTGCACAAACTTCGGCCAACCTTGGTGCATATTTGAGACACAGCAAGGGTAACCGGTCAATGTTCCATAAACAATATCAGTTCCCCCATGCGAGCCTTCTTCGTAGAAGTTACGGGTATGACGGGTTATTTTCACCTGATTAGGCTGTTGGAAATACTGCTTCCCCATAAAATCATCCGTAATTTGTGTAGGAAGGGCATTAAACGCAATCCGTTCCAAATGCCCGGCAAAGGAGACATTTCCTGTAATCTCCAACATTTCTTCAAGGGAAAGCATAAATTCTACCGCAGAACATAACTCGGAACCTTGTGTCGGAGAGTTTCCATGCAAACCTTCATCACCACCATACATACCTTGCGGTTGCCCGTGATAGATACGAATATCTTCCAGACCTTTCGCCACAGCATCCAAATATTTCTGTTCGGGATGCTGCTGATAATAGATAACCGGTTCTTTTATTCCTTGAGCAAGATTCACGCAGTGGATTGACCGGTTTTGTTTCATCGCATCCGTATTCAGAAACATATTTACAAAATCATGCCCCTGTTTATGCAATATCTCCGAGAGCTCCAACAAGAAAGGCTCGCCCGTGATGTTATAAAGCCAATATACCACCTGCAAGTTATCACAAACACGATATTCAGCCCAAAAAGTCCATTTGCCCAATGGCTGAGACGGCAAAGTAGCAAGTTGGTAGCGGAAATACCGAACCAAGAAATCAATAACCCGCTCATCACCGGTTGCCGAATAATACTGTTGCAAAATTTTCAGCACAACCATTCTCGGCCACCAGTCCGAAGAGTTATCCCGTTGCAAACCATCTTCCGGAGGATAATCTTTCGCCGGTCCGAAAAAACCATCTTCCCGTTGGCTCTCTAAAGCCCATTCAACCCAAGCCTGGGCTTTTTCCTGCAAATTCTTATCATCCAGAATGTAGGCAAGCGGAAGCAATCCGTCAATCCAATACGGGCCACGTTCCCATTGATCGCCATCGCCCCCTAACCAACCGTTCCGGTTCCCCATGACTTCCGGATAAAGCTTATCCATACAGCCGGTAGCTCCGCTACGTTGCCGTTCCAACATTTCCAAAAGCCATCCTTTTGCTTTAATGCTCCCTAAAGGCAGTTCCATATAAGGTTTAGCATACAAAGGATAACGGTTGTTCTGATAATTCTCTCCATTGGCAGACGAGACCACCACCGCTGAAGCCCCTAAAACGAACAAATAAGTTAAAAATCTTTTCATATGCTTTTTTTGCCAAAGTTACAATTAAAATCGTTCATCCAAACGTCAAATGAATTTATATGTATCTTCAGGAAAGGCAAAAAAGGGATAGGCAGAAATACTTAACATAAATCGGAATTTCTTTTTACAGAATTAAAAAAGATATCTGTATTGATATTCAAAGAAACTCTTTTACCTTTGTAAAAACAATTTTATCATGAAACATTTAATATTGGATTTCTTTACAAACAAACCGTTGTCTTATAAAGCATCGGATGCGACATTGCTGCTCTTCCGCCTTTTTGCTGGGCTAATGATGCTACCTTATGGAATTACAAAAATAGAAAAATACGATGATTATGTTATCGACTTCTTCGGAGACCCGATAGGCATCGGCATGGTTCCATCTTTATGGCTGACTATTTTTGCACAAATACCCTGCGCAATTTTTCTGACATTGGGACTTTTCTCACGCCCCACGGCACTGGTATTAGCAATCAACATGTTGGTTGCCGTCAAATATCATTGGAATGATCCATTTGCAACCGTATCCTTGCCGTTGCTCTTCTTCGGCATGTATGTCATCCTGACTCTGACCGGAGGGGGACGTTATTCCATAGATTCTGTCCTGTTCAGGAAGAAACACCAAATGAGAATAGACAGAGATTGGTATTATAAAAACAGCAGGTTAAAATAAAAATGGAGCAGCTCATCAGTAAAACACCGCGGATAGAGGTTGTAGACGCCTTACGAGGCTTCGCCGTAATGGCAATCATTTTAGTCCACAACTTAGAGCATTTCATTTTCCCTGTCTATCCGGAAACTACCTCTTTCTGGCTTTCCGCCATCGACAACGGAATCTTTGAAGGCGTATTTGCGCTATTTGCCGGTAAAGCATACGCCATTTTCGCATTGCTTTTCGGATTCACTTTCCATATACAATACAGTAACCGTCAACAGGATGGAAAAGATTTCGGTTGGCGGTTTCTATGGCGGCTTGTCCTTCTCATCGGGTTCGCAACGCTGAACGCAGCATTTTCCCTGCAGGAGATGTATTGTTACTCTTTGTCGTAACCGGAATTGTTTTATTCCTCGTAAGAAAGTGGAGCGACAAAGCCGTATTGGCTGGCTGCCGCAACCATATTCTTATTACAACCAATCGAGTGGTTTCATTTCTTCGCCAGCCTGTTTATCCC
The DNA here is from genome assembly GCA_944325355.1 of uncultured Parabacteroides sp. Classification (GTDB taxonomy): domain Bacteria; phylum Bacteroidota; class Bacteroidia; order Bacteroidales; family Tannerellaceae; genus Parabacteroides. Next base: position 179,740 of record CALUZS010000003.1, on the reverse strand, counting down.
AGACTACCAGCTGCCGGATTTGAAAGTCGGAGAGATGTATGCAGAAGTAGCCGAATACACAAAAGCAGGCGACTTCGGAACATTCATCCTCGGGAACATCACTCTGGGACAAAAAGCAAGCCTGCTATGGGCCGTCGGAGCCGGACGTTTTTTCCAAACTGCCGGGCTATTCCTGTTAGGGCTGTACATTGGAAGAAAGCAACTTTTTGTTTCCAACGAAAAGAATCTCCGTTTCTGGGTAAAAGCATTGATTATCTCTGCAATTTTGTTTGCACCGCTTTACAGATTCAAGGAACTTTTTTTCGAAAAACCGGGCACTCTCTTGCAAGAAACTGCCGGAATAATTTTCGACATGTGGCAAAAGCTGGCATTCACTCTCGTACTAATTTCTTCATTTGTCTTATTATATCAGAACCAACGCTTTAGCCACGCAGTCTCTTCTTTACGGTATTATGGAAAAATGAGTTTTACCAATTATATCACGCAATCAGTCATTGGCGCATTCATATACTTCCCGTTCGGATTATATCTTGCCCCGCATTGTGGTTATGCCGTAAGTTTCCTGATTGGTGTTGTAGTATTTTCTTTACAAGTAGCATTCTGCAAATGGTGGCTCAAAAGACACAGACAAGGTCCACTCGAACATATTTGGCACAAATGGACATGGATTGTCACAAATAAATAACCTCTATTACACAAAGAAAGGCATGCCTGAAACAATTTCAGGCATGCCTTTCTTTGTGTCTGTAGGCAGATTCTATTTATCTCACCAAATCCAACTCTTGTATCAAGCGCGGGCATTTGCCCCACTTTTCAATAACATATAAAACAAAACGGATATCCACGCCTATGCAACGTTGAAGTTCCGGTTCAAATGCAATGTCACCGCTCATGGCTTCCCAATTTCCATCGAAAGCGAGACCGATAAGCCGTGCGTTCTTGTCGAATATCGGACTTCCGGAGTTCCCTCCCGTTATATCATTGTTCGTCAAAAAGCAGAGTTGCAATTCCCCGTCAGCATTGGCATACTGCCCAAAATCCCGGCCACGGATAAGAGAGAGAATCTCCGGTTGTACCCAGAACTCATCATCTTCCGGATTTTCTTTCTCCAATATTCCCTTGCTGGTCGAATAGTAATTATACCATGCCGCATCATACGGACGGTATCCGCCAATCGAACCATAACTTAACCGCATGGTAAAGTTTGCATCGGAAGGCAACGCCTTTTCCGGGAACATTTCCTGTCTGCCGGCAAAATAGAGACGCCGTCCTTTATTTATATCCGACAAATATTCTTTGTTCTTTCCTTGGATGTTCATATCTGCAACAATTACCGACAATGCCAATTCCGACGCCAGGTCTTTTTTCAGCCATGACCGGAATAACTTCGGGTTGAACAGCATCTCCCTTGTCTTTTCGTAGCTCAAATATCTGCATTTCTTAAAGACATCTTCCGCATACGCCTTATAATCCCCTTTGTATTTCTTGTCTATTTTTTTCAATACCTCAGGAAGATATTCGGAAGGGACATTCTCTTTCACCACTTTTACCATTGCCGCGAAGACTTCCTGGTCGATTGTTGCATCATAATCCTTAAAGAAAGGTTTTATTTCGTTGTCCAAGAATTCCGTTATCTCCTTCTTGGACATCGTTTCCAAATCAAGCGAAATCAACAGACTTGCAAGAGGGATAATTTCCGTTCCGCGCATAAAGGCTTCCGACAAGTAGGTCTTTGCCTTACGTATTTCGTCCGTTTTCGTATATCCTTCCTCCAACAAAGACAAGACTTCTCCATACTTTTCTTTCCTCTGATTATCAGCTTCCACCCATTTTGCAAAGGCTGTCTCTTCAGCACGTTTCCGGTTTACGACATCCAAACGAGCCAAGCCCTTATTCATCCCGATAGAATTTTTCCAATAGTTGGAACTCGAAGCATATTTTGATGAGTATTTTATACGTATCTCATCACTTGAATCCATTGCTTTTTTCCAAATAGCCTGCTTGATTCCGCGCACCTCTATCATCGGTTTATTAACTGCATTGATGCGTTGCTCCACGCCCCACGAAGAAAGATAGCGGTCTGTGCTGCCCGGGAAGCCAATGGTCATAGCGTAATCTTTCTCATTATATCCCTGCAAAGAGACCTCTGCAACATACTTAGGCGAATATGGGCGATTGTCCTTACTGTATTCAGCCGGTTTATTGTCCGCACCGGCATATACCCGGAACACCGAGAAATCACACGTATGCCTGGGCCACATCCAATTATCCGTATCTCCTCCAAATTTTCCTAATGACGAAGGCGGGGCAAAAACCATCCGCACATCCCGGAAAACATCGTAAACAATCAGATAATACTTATTGTTATTGTAAAAAGGTATTACATCCGCCGTTTGGAATTTGCTCTTTTCCCCGATAGAATCGCAAAGAACTTTCCCAATGGAATCGGCTGCCGCCAAACGCTCTATTTCATCTTCTATACCATATATTTCACTGTTAATCCGTTCGCTGACGTCTATTGTCTGCTTCAAATAGCGCACCGTTAAACCCGGAACCGGCAGCTCCTCCTCCTTACTCTGCGAAACGAAACCATCCTTCAGATAATCGTGCTCGACACTGCTTAATTGCTGAATTGAGCTATATCCGCAGTGGTGATTGGTAAAAACAAGCCCCTCCTTGGATACAGTTATGCCGGTACACCCATTTCCGAAGATAATCACGGCATTCGATACCGAAGGTGACGTCTCGCTATACAACTTATCCACAGAAGAGACAAAGCCAAGTTCCTGCATCCGGGCGATGTTCTGCTTATTCAGTTCCTTTATAACCCACATTCCCTCATCTGCGTGCAAAAAGCCTGCAACCAATATTCCTATAAGGGATAATAAACTTTTCCTTAAATCCATACTTTTGCTACTCGTTATTACATTAAATTCTTAAATAATCCATTATAAATTTTCTATTTTCTCTTAAAGAACCTCCCAACGTAAGGCAGTTCTGCCAAAGGCAAATCCCGCTTTATTATAAATGCCAGGAAAAGAACCAACAGGAGCGTACGCATAACCAGCTTCAAAGCCAACGATTCTACCGGCAGATTCATTCCTATTATATATAAGACTAAGACCAAAAACATATATGTTCCAACAGAAACCAAATCGTAACGGACCGGATACTTTTTCTGCCCGATAAAATAAGATAGCAAAACCATCAGCAGATTGCTGAAGAACGAAGCCCACGCACAAGCCATATATCCATACTTTCTCGTAAAGAATAGGATAATCAATACCGTCGTTGCGCAGCCTGCCAAAGAGAAATAGGTGCCCCATTTCGTCTGGTCTATCAACTTATACCAGAAAGACAAATTAAAATAGATTCCGAAAAAGAACTCTCCCAACATTACAATTGGAACGACCGCCAAACCCTCAAAATAAGTTTCCTTTACGAAGTACTTCAAAATGTCAAGATAATACATCACAAACAGGAATGCGAACAGAGAAAATATGATAAAATACTTCATCGCCTCGGAATAAGCTTTCGTCGGATTATCCACCGATTTGTTTTTTGAAAAGACGAACGGCTCATACGCATAACGGAACGCCTGGACAAACATCACCATGACGACAGCTATTTTAAAACAAGCGCCATAAATTCCAAGTTGCTGTTCGGCAATCTGCCGGTCATCAAAAAGCATTGGGAAAAGAATCTTATCGGCGGTCTGATTAAAAATTCCGGCTATTCCCAAAATCAACAGAGGGAACGAATAAGAAAGCATACGTTTCAACAACACCTTGTCCGGCTTTGCCCTGAAACCTGGCTTCATGTCTGGCAACAACAAAACAAATGTCAGCAAAGTGGTAAACACATTCGCGACAAAAATATACCCAACATCATACGAAGGGTCATAAAACCAATCAATTAATTCTGGCACATGCCTATAAATCCACGGACAGCAGACAAGGAAAAAGATATTTAGAAATATATTCAGAAATATATTCGCCAAACGAATTCCCATAAAACGCAACGCTTTCCCCTTGTAACGGAGATAAGCGTACGGAATACAGCAGAAAGCATCAATTGCTACGATGCCTGCCATGTATCCAACATACTCCGGATGCTCAGAATAACATAAAAAAGCAGAGACCGGCTGCAAAAAGAGAAGGACTAACAAGAAGAAAACAGCCGACAGGAATCCCACCCACGCCATTGTCGTAGCATATACCCGCATCGGTTCTTTCTCTTCCTTTTTATTAATAAACCGGAAAAAGCCGGTTTCCATACCAAATGTAAGAAGCACCAATAACAGAGCCGTCCATCCATACAAGTTTGTAACGACGCCATAGTCTCCGGGAGTTGCAAGAACCCTCACATACATCGGGACAAGCAGCCAATTCAAAAACCTGCCAACAATACTGCTTATCCCATAAATAACGGTTTCTTTCGCCAACCGTTTCATTCCTTCCGCCATACCTCTAATCAAATAAAAAACCTTGATCCGAAGAAATCCGCTTACGTCCCAGATGAGTATATGCCAACTCCGTAACTTCCCGTCCTCGCGGTGTCCGCTTTAAAAAGCCCTCTTTGATAAGGAACGGTTCATATACCTCTTCCAATGTCCCGGGATCTTCACCCAACGCCGTAGCGATTGTAGTCAATCCTACCGGACCACCCTTGAATTTATCAATTATGGTTGTAAGAAGTTTATTGTCTATCTGATCGAGACCGTATTTATCAATATTCAAGGCTTCAAGGGCAAAACAAGCAATCGGTTTATTGATTTCGCCATTACCTTTCACTTGTGCAAAATCCCTGACCCTCCGCAAAAGCGCATTTGCAATACGTGGCGTCCCCCTACTTCGGGAAGCTATCTCGCATGCCGCATCTGTCGCACAAGAGACGTTAAGGATTTCTGCACTGCGAAGTACTATCCGAGTCAAAGTCTCCACATCATAGTACTCCAAGTGCATATTGATGCCGAAACGAGCCCGCAAAGGGCTTGTAAGCAACCCGCTTCTCGTTGTCGCTCCAATCAATGTAAACGGAGCAAGGTCTATTTGTATAGAACGGGCGCTCGGACCTTTATCAATCATAATATCTATCCGGAAATCTTCCATTGCCGAATACAAATATTCTTCCACGATAGGGCTCAAACGATGGATTTCATCGATGAACAAAACATCGTTCTTTTCAAGGGAAGTCAATACGCCTGCCAAATCGCCCGGCTTATCAAGTACCGGTCCGGAAGTGACCTTAAACCCGACTCCCAATTCATTCGCTATGATATTCGACAAAGTTGTTTTCCCCAAACCGGGAGGTCCATGCAGCAACACATGGTCCAAAGCCTCTTTCCGCATGCGGGCTGCCATAACGAAAACCTTCAGGTTCTCAACGACCTTTGCCTGTCCACTAAAATCACGAAAAGACAAAGGACGAAGCGCGTTCTCATATTCACGTTCGCTCTCCGGCATCCGGGCATCCCTTATATCAAAATCATCATCCATCATTGTTCTATCCGTTTGGAATGCAAAGGTAATAATATCTGCGGAACACCCGACTTTTTTCAAAGAAGATGTTAACATCCAAAAACACCCTTCCCGAAGAGTCACACCTTGCATGAAAAAGATTTTTGTTAAAAAAGAATAGTATTCCGCAGTGTTTAAAAACAATTATATCGGAATTATAGGATTGGTTATTATGAAAAGGCTATATTTGCATATCTTTTGGAAAGAATCATGCTAAAACAACAGTTACAACAAAAGTTACAGATAAAGCTCTCACCTCAGCAATTGCAATTAATTCGTTTGCTTGAACTCCCTTCTATAGAATTGGAAGAACGAATCAAACACGAACTAGAGGACAATCCGGCATTGGAGGAAGGTAGCAGTTCTGCTGAAACATTTGATTCGGATGCAGAAGAGAACATCAACGAAAATTCAAATCCATCTGAAAACGCGGATACTGATTTATCATTAGGCGATTACCTGAACGAGGACGACATCCCCGATTACAAACTACGCGAAATGGATGAGCGCGCAGAACAAAAAGAAGAAATTCCTTTTGCCGCCGGAGAATCGCTTAACGAGCATTTGCTACAACAATTAGGCTTACGTGATCTTCCGGAAAAAGAGGTCAACATTGCCAAATACATTATCGGAAACATTGATGATGACGGCTATTTACGCAGGGATTTATCGGCGATAGCCGATGACTTGATATTCCTTGCCGGACAAGAAGTCAATGAAACTGAAATAGAACGTGTATTAAAAATCATACAGGATTTTGAACCTGCCGGCATCGGCGCCCGGAATTTGCAGGAATGCTTACTCATTCAATTGGAACGAAAAGAACAGACTCCAGAAATCGTAATGGCGACTAACATCATAAAAAACTATTTCGATGAATTCACCCGTAAACATTACGAGAAAATATCACGGGGACTGCAAATAGAAGAGAAACAACTGAAAGCCGTCATTCATGAAATAACTGCGTTGAATCCCAAACCGGGTAACGGATGGAGCAGCACGTTAGTATCAACCATGACACAAGTTGTTCCGGACTTCATTGTCGAAGCGAACAACGGAGAATTGACGCTTTCCATAAATAGCCGGGACATCCCGGAACTTCGGATAAGCAAGGAGTATTCAAACATGTTCAAAGACTATTCGGCGAACAAAGCAAACCGGACTCCTGAAATGAGAGATGCCATACAATTTGTAAAACAAAAGCTTGATTCCGCACAATGGTTTATTGATGCTATCAAGCAGCGGAATGAAACACTCCAGCGTACAATGGCTGCCATTATCGAATTGCAGAGGGAATTTTTCCTGACCGGCGATGAAAGCTCCTTAAAGCCCATGATTCTAAAAGACGTTGCAGAAAAAACCGGCTACGATATTTCAACCATTTCAAGGGTTAGCAACAGCAAATATGTACAGACGAATTATGGTATTTACCCTCTGAAGTATTTCTTTTCTGAATCCATGCAAACTCATACGGGAGAAGAAATTTCGGCTCACGAAATCCGGAAGATAATGAAGGAGCACATTGAAGCAGAGGATAAACACAAACCTCTCACCGACGAAGAACTGACATCGATATTAAAAGAGAACGGTTATGTCATCGCCCGACGCACCGTAGCCAAATATCGGGAACAGTTAGGTATTCCAATTGCCCGTTTGCGGAAAAGCATATAAATATTGTATATATGAAAAACTTTGCAAGAATAATATCCATAATATTCCATCCGCTGCCGGCAATAACGTATACAGTCGCAGGAGCATTACTATGTACTTATATGGCAATGTACCCGCTAAACGTAAAATTGCTACTGCTCGGCACTACATTTTTATGGTCAATGCTTATCCCCGGACTTTTCATACTCCTGCTGAAAAACCGGAAAATCATTTCCGATTTGGACGTATCCAAGCGAAAAGAACGGGTCATTCCCTATCTATCATACCTGATTTCTGCCGGAGTCGGAGTATATATTCTATATCGAATGCAGATTCCGTTTTGGTTGCTATCGATATTAACCAGCTCCCTAATTGCCATTGCCATCGCCGCCTGCATAAACATCTTTTGGAAAATCAGCGTGCATTGCATCGCCATCGGAGGGCTGTTGGGTGGTTTGATGGGAATTTCCTATATTTATAGCATCAATCCTTTTTGGGGATTTATTGCCGGATTTCTGATAGCCGGTCTGGTTGGTACCGCACGAGTCGAACTCCGGAGACACACATTGGGGCAAGTCTTTGCAGGATTCGCGCTGGGCTTTGCCTGTACATTTGTTTCATCATCATTAAGCTTTATATATTTATTCATCTAATTAAAACATTAACAATATGAATTACCCAGAGAATTTAAAGTATACCAACGACCATGAATGGATTCGTTTGGAAGGGGAAACCGCCTATGTAGGCATTACAGATTATGCTCAAAGTGAATTGGGAGAAATCGTTTATGTGGATGTTACGACTGTGGGAGAAACGGTAGGAAAAGAGGAGACTTTCGGGACGATTGAAGCCGTAAAAACCGTATCAGACCTATTTATGCCGGTCGGGGGCGAAGTAATTGAAGTCAACGCTGAATTAGAAGAACAGCCGGAATTGGTAAACCAGGACCCGTATGGGAAAGGCTGGATTATAAAAGTCAATATTTCAGACCCGGCAGAAATGGATTCATTGCTGTCTGCTGCAGAATATGAACAATTAATAGCAAAAAAATAATCATGGAACCTATTGTTAGTATCATAATGGGCAGTACGTCAGACCTGCCTATCATGGAGAAAGCGGCGAAATTTCTCGATGAGATGGAAATCCCGTTCGAGATGCATGCATTATCTGCCCATCGGACCCCTGAAGAAGTTGAAGCTTTTGCAAAAGGGGCGAAAGAGCGTGGCATAAAGGTCATCATTGCAGCCGCAGGAATGGCGGCTCATTTATGCGGTGTCATCGCATCCATGACAACAATACCGGTAATTGGTGTCCCCATCAATTCGACCCTTGACGGAATGGACGCCTTATTGGCTATTGTACAAATGCCTCCCGGCATCCCCGTTGCCACAGTCGGCATAAACGGAGCGCTAAACGCCGGCATCTTGGCTGTGCAAATGCTTGCGGTGGGAGACGACTCTTTACAAAAGAAATTAGCTGTTTATAAAGAAGATTTGAAGAAGAAGATTGTAAAAGCCAATGAAGAGCTTTCGAAAATCTCTTTCAAATATAAAACCAACTAAAAAGGAAGTACATTTTTAGTCTGTTTTTCCAGGTAATGGCAACTCACAAAGTGTTATCCGGAAAACTATATTACAGATAATTTATGGGTTACTTTAATTATACGAGGAGAAAATCATCGGAAGTCCATATAGGGAATACCCCTATGGGCGGAGATAATCCGGTACGAATACAATCAATGGCAAATGTACCGACCTTGGACACGGACGCTTCGGTTGCACAGGCCATACGTATAATCGATGCGGGAGGAGAATATGTCCGCTTCACTGCCCAAGGAGAACGTGAAGCCCGCAATTTAGGAAATATCCGGAAAAACTTAAATGAACTTGGATATACAACTCCACTGATTGCAGATATTCATTTCAATCCGAAGGTAGCCGACATTGCCGCCGAGTATATTGAAAAAGTGCGTATCAATCCGGGCAATTACGTTGACAAGGTAAAAACGTTCGACCATTTGGAATACACAGATGAAGAGTATGCCCGGGAAATAGAAAAAATTCGCAACCGTTTCATTCCATTCCTGAATATCTGTAAAAAACATAAGACCGCTATCCGTATCGGTGTGAACCACGGTTCCTTATCTGACCGGATTATGAGCCGGTACGGAGACACACCTGAAGGCATGGTTGCATCGTGCATGGAATTTCTCCGCATCTGCAAGGAAGAACAATTCAACGATGTTGTCATTTCCATCAAAGCTTCCAACACAGTTGTAATGGTTGAGACAGTCCGCCTATTAGTTCAAACGATGGATGCGGAAGATATGCACTACCCACTGCATTTGGGCGTTACGGAAGCTGGCGACGGCGAAGACGGACGCATAAAAAGCGCCGTAGGAATCGGGGCACTCCTCGCTGATGGCATCGGCGACACAATCCGGGTATCATTGAGCGAAGAACCGGAAAATGAAATTCCTGTCGCAAAAAAACTGGTAAATTACATTTGCCAGCGGGAAGGACATACTCCTATCTCCGGTACTTTAATAAACGGATACGACACCATAAAATTAAAACGGCACATAACCCGTACCATTGGAGAGATAGGAGGAAACTTTCCTCCCATAGTCATATCAGACCAAGAAGAGGGGCTTTTCAATATCGGGGATTCATCTCTCCAACCAGACTACATATATACAGGAAAAGAATTGCCCGGTTTCTTGCCAGACAATACACGTCTGTTGGTAGATGCGGACACGTGGAAGCCGCAACCAAACATCTTCCCCTATTTTAGGGCAGCGGATATTGAGAAGCTGGGAAAATGCAATTCACCGTTGAAGTTTGTTGAAGCATCCTGCGAAGAAATAACCGACCGTCTCATTGAAATATTGAAAAATGACCCGGCATCGGTTCTTATCTTAACATCTCAACACCAGAATTACCCCGGCTCTATCCGTGCTTGTATCCATCGGATTATCTCTACGGGATGCAACGTTCCCATTGTTCTTAAAAAAGAGTATTCGGAAAACGATCCGGAAGACTTGCAAATAAAAGCGGCAGCCGACTTCGGGACAATCCTGCTCGATGGTTTTGGAAACGGATTGATGTTACACAATAAATCCGCAAACCATATTCCAAGTGACAAATACCTGTTCGGCATACTACAAGCTACCCGGACAAGAATCAGCAAAACCGAATACATATCTTGCCCAAGTTGCGGACGGACTCTTTACAACTTGCAAGAGACCATCGCAAAGATAAAAAAAGCGACGCAACACCTTAAAGGATTAAAAATCGGAATCATGGGATGTATCGTAAACGGACCGGGAGAAATGGCGGATGCCGACTACGGATACGTGGGAGCCGGACGAAACCGGATTAGCTTGTACAAGAAAAAAACATGTGTCCTCCGGAACATTCCCGAGGAAGAAGCCGTTAGCAAACTTGTTCAATTGATAAAAGAAAACGGAGATTGGAATGATTAAGACCTATCCCCTACATTAAAATATATTAGAGAATATGAAAGTACAAATAATAAATAAATCGCACCACCCGCTGCCATCCTACGCAACAGCCTTGTCCGCAGGCATGGATATACGGGCAAACCTGCAAGAACCGGTCGTTATCCGACCGATGGAACGTATTCTTATTCCTACCGGATTATACATTGCCTTGCCCGAAGGATACGAAGCGCAAATGCGCCCCCGAAGCGGACTGGCCCTAAAACACGGTATCACATTATTAAATACCCCGGGAACCATCGATGCCGATTACCGAGGAGAAATCGGCATCATCCTTATAAACCTCTCCTCCGAACCATTCACCGTAAATGACGGGGAACGGATTTGCCAAATGGTCATTACCACGCATTCGCAAGTCGTTTGGGAGCCGGTCGAAACGCTCGATGACACGGAACGCGGAGCCGGAGGATTCGGACATACAGGACGTTGATTTTCTTAAATTACTGCTCATAAACAGTTTTCAAAATGCCGAAGTTCAAAATATATACCTTATCATTACTACTTTTTTTCAGCCTGCCGTCCCTGATGGCAATGCCCCAAAATGAACAATCAAGCGATGATAATATTTCATACAGCAAGCGACGTAAAGCCGATTACTTCTATTATGAGGGGTTGAAGCTGAAAAATGCCGGGAAATATGATGCGGCTTTCGATGCTTTTAATTACAGTTTGTCGATAGACTCGGTCGCCGCCCCGGTATTATATGAATTATCTGCATTCTACATGCAATTAGAACGGCCGGAAAAAGCCGTAAACATGCTACGGAAAGCCATAGAAAGCGACCCGGACAACTACACTTACAAACAAGCATTAGCATCCTGTCTGCGGGAATTGGGGATGTTCAGCGAAGCAGCTGCCGAATACCAAAAACTGGTTGAAACATATCCCGACAAACTGGAACTGAATTACTTTTTAGCAGAAGCATTCATCCAACAGGGAGAACTAAAAAAAGCGATAGATGCGTTAAATGCTCTGGAAGAAAATATAGGAATGAGCGAAGCTTTATCTATTCAAAAATACAAATTATATACACAGCTTAGAGACCAAAAGAACGCTTTTGCAGAAATAGAGAAACTGGCAGACAAATTTCCGACAGTTGCCAGATACCAACTGCTCATCGGTGACCTGTATCTGGAGAAAGGTGATACCGAAAAAGCATTAAACGCATATGACAAAGCGCATGCAATCGACCCGGGAGACCCACGTTACATCGTCTCTATGGCAAATTTCTACGAAGTCACAGGAGACAAGGAGAAAGCAAAAAAGGAGATACATACAGCTCTCCTGAATGCCGAACTTGACCCTCAAATAAAAGCAGGCATATTGTCGCGATACATACAGGACCTCCAGCAATCGGGCGGTGACATAAAGCAGATTGATGAAATGTTTGACACACTGTTGGAACAACATCCGGAAGATCCTACGCTCAAGCTGATGTATGGTAATTACTTATTAACGCAGGAACGCACGGAAGATGCGCTTGCCCAATTCCAACTCGTAACGGAAATCGCACCGAATAATGAAACCGCATGGCAACAGCTCCTCAGTTTATATCTGACGAAAGAGGATATTCCAAACATTCTTGCTATTTGTAAAAAATGCACCGAACTGTTTCCCGATTCACCAGAGTACTATTTCTATATGGGAATTGCCTATTTCCAACAGGAAGAGTTTGGGCTATCCCTGAAAGCATACCAAGACGGTTTGAAAATTATCCCTTCAGAGAATCTGGTAATGAAATCCAATTTCTACGGGCAAATAGGCGACATCTATTTTCAAATTGAGGAACCCGACAGCGCTTTCCTTGCATACGATGAAGCATTGAAATACAATGCACAGAATGTTCCTGTCCTAAACAATTACAGTTATTATCTGACCCTAAAAAAGAAAGACTTGAAAAAAGCGGAACGGATGAGCGCCCTCTGTGTCCGTCTTGAGCCAAATAACGCGACTTACCTCGACACATACGCATGGGTTTTCTTCATGCAGGGGAATTACACCCTTGCAAAAATGTATATCCGTAGTGCTATCAATCATGATAAAACAGATAATGCAGAGCTAAGGGACCACTATGGGGATATTCTTTACATGTCCGGAGAAAAAGATGCAGCCGTCGAACAATGGATAAAAGCGAAAGAACTCGGAAAAGAAAGCTCCGTATTGGACCGTAAAATAGCTGAAAAGAAATATATCGAAGAGAATCTATGAAGAGACTGAACCTACTGTGCAGCCTAAGTGCTATTGGAATAATAATAGTACTGCTATTTCTGCTGAACGGATGCCGTTCAAGAAAAGAGATTGGAGACATCACGCCTTCAAAAGAAAAAACCGAAATTGTTTTCCAAGAACATTTCGCCGCTTTGTTGACCGATGCGCAGAAGTTCCGGACACTTTCGGCAAAGACGGACGTAAAGTTGCGCATGGAAAATAAAACGCTCAGCTCCCGTGTAGACCTGAAAATAGTACGCGACAGTGCAATCATGCTCTCCATCCAACCTTTCTTTGGGATTGAAATGTTCAAAGTGGTGTTTTTGCCGGAACAAATCATTCTGATCGACCGGATGAACAAACGCTTTCTCTCGGAAAACTACACAGAGCTGTTGGAAAAGCTGCCCTCAGGGCTGAACTTCTACAACATTCAGGATTTATTCTGCAACCGGATTTTTGTACCCGGAGAGAATGCATTGTCTGAAAAAAATTTCAAGGATTTCCATTTTAAAGAAGATGGAGAGCTGGTACAACTTGTAAACGAACATCCCTTCATTTCATACATTTTTATAACCGACAGGAACGCAAAATTATTGTCATCCTCGATTCTCTTTAACGAAGGTGAATATGCGTTAGAATGGAATTACAGAAAATTCCGCCAATTCGACACATTGTTTTACCCGTCAGAGATGGATGCAAACCTGTCAAACGATAAGAAAGATTTGGGAGGACTGACCATCAACTTGTCGCGGATACAGACAGATATCCCTGTCGACATACACACAACCCTCTCCAGCCGGTATAAGCGGGTAACACTTTCACAGATTTTGAAAAGTTTACAAGAAAGCAATAATAAATGAAGAAAGGTTGGCTGATTATTATCTTTGCATATATAGCCTTTAACGGCTACGGACAACAATCTAAACGTGTCCGGGAACTGGAGCTGCAACGGAAAGAAGCACTTGCTGAAATTGAGGAAACCAACAAACTCCTCAATGAGACACAACAAACGGCAAAGACTTCTCTGCAACGCCTGAATTTGCTTACCAGCCAACTCAACACCCGCAAGAAAGTCATCCAATTATTGAACCAGGAAGTCGAAACCATCGACAAACAGGTTATAGAGATGGCTTCAGAAATAACAATTTTAGAAAAGAAATTATCCGACAAAAAAAAGAGATACGGACAATCTGTTCAACAATTGTATTTGCACCAAACCTCGCAAGACAAATTATTGTTTATCTTGTCGGCTGAGAGCTTCGCTCAATCACTCCGTCGCATGAGATATCTGAAAGAATATGCCGATTGGCAAAAACGAGAGGCGGAAGGAATCGTAAAGAGACAACGCGAGATAACTGAGAAAAAATCGGAACTGGAACAGACACGTGCCGAAAAACTTACCCTTCTATCTACCAGAGAAAAAGAGAACCTTAAACTGAAAAACGAAGAGGAAAAGCGGAAACATGAAGTCCAGCGGCTAAACACGCGACAAAAAGAGTTGCAGGCTGAACTGAGGAAGCAGCGCAAACAGGCACAAGCTCTAGACCGTATGATAGAACAACAGATTGCCTTGGAAATAGCCCGAGCCGAAGAGAGCCGGAAAAAAGAAGAAAAAACAAATTCCGGAAAAACGGACAGCCCAAACAGACGTTCATCGGCGACAAAAGGTGGATACGCAATGACGAAAGAGGAACGGCTATTGTCGGATAACTTTGCAGAAAACAAAGGACGTCTTCCCTATCCCGTTACAGGCAAGCATGTCATAGTCGGCACATTCGGAGAGCAACAGCATCAAGACTTGAAATATGTACGCACCAACAACAGCGGAATAGATATACAAACCGCAGCAGGCTCTGAAGCTCGTGCAGTGTTCAATGGCGTCGTTACGCGGGTTTTCGTAGTCCCCGGTTACAACAATTCGATCATTGTACGACACGGGAACTTCCTTACCGTATACAGCAATCTCAGCGAGGTATATGTCAAAGCCGGCGACAAGGTATCGACTCGCCAGTCCATCGGGAAAATTTTTACTGACACGGAAAACAACAACGCCACCATCCTGCACTTCCAGTTATGGAAAGAGAAGACAAAGCTTAATCCAGCACCGTGGTTGGATTGACATCTCCACATCAAAAAGAATACTTTTAAAAACAAGAGACCTCGGCATCCGACTATATTACCAGTCCGTCAAGCAACCGCACATACAAATCAATCGCTTCCCGAATTTCCATCAGTTTGACATACTCATCCGCCGAATGCGAACGGGAAGAATCTCCGGGACCAATCTTCACCGAAGGGAAAGGCATCAGCGCCTGGTCGCTAAGAGTAGGAGAACCAAAAGCTTCCTTCCCCATCAGCAAGGCTCGCCGGACAAAAGGATGGGAAGAATCCAACCGGGAAGAATTCAACCTTAAACTTCGGGGCTTGACATCTGAATCTACGGAATCGGAAATAATCTGGAGTAGTTCCGCATTGGAATAAAATTCATTCGAACGGACATCGACCACATAGTCGCAACGGTCGGGAATAACATTATGCTGTGTCCCGGCATTGATTACGGTCACGCTCATTTTCACCGGTCCCAATAATTCGCTCTCTTTCGGGAAACGGTACGAATTAAACCAATTAATATCCTTGATGGCTTCAGTAATTGCATTAATTCCTTCATTACGTGCCGCATGCCCGGCTTTACCATGCGCCGTGCAATCCAAGACCATCAGTCCTTTTTCCGCAATCGCTGGATTCATTCCCGTAGGCTCGCCTACGACAGCAAACGAAATCTCCGGAATAGCAGCCAAAGCCAATTCCAAACCGTTTTTCCCCGAAACTTCCTCTTCTGCTGATGCAAGGAATATCAGATTATAATCTTGCTTTTTCCTGCTAAGTAACGTAAATGCTTCATACAGGGAGACAACGCTGGCTCCGGCGTCATTGCTGCCCAAACCATAAAGATTCTCACCATCGGAATCATCCGGGATGAAAGGTTCTCTTTCCCAACCAGAGACCGGTTTGACCGTATCAATATGGGAATTCAGTAACAAATTCGGTTTTGAAGTATCGAATTCTTCAGAAATTATCCACAAATTATTACCCCGACGATGCACCACATGCCCCGCTGCTTTCCAACGGGATTGCAAAAAATCCGCAACATCCGATTCATCCCGGCTTATCGACGGGCGTGCAATCATCCCCTTCAGTAAATCGATTGCGTCATAAAACTCTTCCATCACAAACTATTTAATATTCCAAGCGATTTTCCTTTATCATCCTCCAACTGCTTTCTCAATTCCTCCAACGAACCAAACGATTTATTCTCCCGCAAATAATCCAAGAAACGGATCTCTATCAGTTCTCCGTAAATATCTTCATTGAAACCAAACAGATGGACCTCTATCGACACGTCCGTCCCGTTATTAAGAGTAGGGCGATTACCAATGGAAAGCATTCCCTTATAACATTTCCCTTCGATGCAAGCTTGTACCGCATACACTCCAGGAAAAGGAACAAGTTGCCTCCGTTCCAGCGGAACAATATTGGCTGTTGGGAAACCGATTGTCCGTCCCACCCGATGTCCTTTAACAACACGCCCGACCAACGAATAAGGATATGTTAGCAAACGGGCTGCATCCCTGGGATTCCCCTCCTTCAACAATTTACGTATCAAAGAAGAACTGACATGCTCGTCTTTATAAACCGGAGCTTCTATAATTTCCATCCCGCACTGTTTTCCATAAACAACATATTCGGGAAAACCATCCTTCCGATTATGCCCGAAACGGTGGTCGTAACCAATCATTAATGCCCGCACATGCAAACGGGATGATAATATTTCCACAATAAAATCATTGGCTGAAAGTTGAGACAATTCAGGAGTAAATTCCAGCAAATAGCAATAATCCACTCCTGTCTCCGCAAGATGTTGCAACTTCTCGTCTGTCGAATTAAGCAATTCCGGCACATAAGTTTGCTGCAAAACAGAACGCGGATGTTCGGTAAAGGTTATCACAGCCGAAGGCAATCCTCTCTTATTGGCTTCTTTACGAAGAATATCTATCAGAAAACGATGGCCAAGATGAACACCGTCAAAGAAACCGATTGTAGCCACCGAAGATCCATTATTCCCATGCTGTAAACCTCGTATAATTTCCATCCGTTTTGTCCTTCCATTTTCAGCAAACAAAAGTACACAATTTACCGGCAGGCACAAAACAGAAACGGCATTAAGAGCGTACGCTAAGTCCTTCCAATCCCAACAAATATTTCTTAGCCGGAAGCCCTCCGCCATATCCGGTTAACGAATAATCGCTTCCTATCACCCGGTGGCAAGGCACAATTATAGAAATGGCATTGGCTCCATTAGCATTGGCTACCGCGCGAACGGCTTTGGGTATTTCCAGCTGCCGAGCCACCTCTCCATAAGAGCGTGTCACGCCAAAAGGAATTTTCAACAATTCGTTCCATACGCTCTTCTGAAATTCCGTACCAACAAGAAGGATTGGCAAATCAAAGACCTTACGCTGACCGGCAAAATATTCGTCAAGTTGCCTGACAGTCTCTGCAATCACAAGCGATTCCCCATCTTCAAATTCCGATTGCAACAACCGTTTCAACCGCCGTTCCACACAACCGCGCTGCTTTTCCAATTGCCAGTTGCACAAACAAAGCCTATCTTCAAAAGAGCCAAGCATCAACAAACCGCACGGCGATTCATAAGGCCTTATTGTGATGACATTCTTCCCTTCCATAAACATCCTCCTTACTTCCGAATGTTCCGTCTATACATTAATATATATAAAAGACCCGGCTACTTTCGTTTTGAATCCCGGAAAAAATATCCTATCGAAAAATTGACATTATTCTGGAAAACGGCCGATTCACCTTCCCGTTTCACTGCGCGGCGGTCGAGAGTTCCAAAAACGGTACCAATCGAGAAAAATACATTCGCATACTCTACCGACAAGCTTACATTCACACCCAAATCGAACGGCTTCAAATCTTTCTCCCGTGAAGTCGACCAAAAATTAATATTCTCTAATTTGTCAGTCTGCGTATTCATCTTCCCAAACAAGGAAAAATCCAACACAGGTCCGGCTGCAATACTCAAGGTCACATCTGACAACGGGATATTATACGCCACATTTATAGGAACCTGCAACGAATAATACTTATATTTGTTCTCCAGTAAATTCACACCGCTGAAAGTCCAATTCGAAACATAACCTCCCCCTTCGTGAACAAAAGCGACCTCAGGACGCAATGTCCAACGGTTTTTCAATGAGATATCGGCAATCCCGGCAACACTAAATCCGAAACGTCCCTTAGAACGAAACATTCCATCTACCTTTTGTGTTAAAGAAGAACGGGCAGCACCTACACGTACTCCCCAATCAATTTGAGCCTCCGATGTAAAAGTAAAGAGAATCAAAAAAGATATGATAATCCAGCCAGATTTTTTCATCTTGATTTCATTTATATCGGACAAATATACGCAGAATCCTCCGATTTTTCCATTTGTTTTAGCTTATTAAAACTAAAAACTTCCGACTTGCTTCCGAGTTTCCCTTTTCTCCCGGCAAAATCCGGTCCTCAAATTCTTCCACCTTCAAAGAGATGTCGCTTTCACGTATTGCAAGCTATCAGAAAGATTATTCGGCACCGCTCAAACAAAAAATAAAACACAACTAAATCAGAAAATGATTATAAATATTTGGTTATTTGAAGAAAAGCCGTACCTTTGCAAGCCGATTATTATCAAACAATATTAAATGTTTAGTACTTAGCCCATTTATTGTTTCATGTGTCCGAAACAATAAATTCGCGAAGGGAATATTTGTAAATTATTAATTATTAAAAAGTTTAAGCAGTGGATACTTTAAGTTTTAAGACCATTTCTGCAAACAAAGCAACTGTAAATAAAGAATGGGTCGTTGTTGACGCTAACGGTCAAACACTGGGTCGTCTTTGCGCAAAAGTGGCAAAGCTTTTGCGAGGGAAGTACAAACCCAACTTTACTCCGCACGTTGATTGTGGTGATAACGTAATTATTATCAATGCAGAAAAAGTCGTTCTGACAGGAAAGAAGTGGAACGATCGTGTTTATTTGAGATACACCGGTTATCCTGGTGGACAAAGAGAATATACGCCTGCCGATTTAATGGCAAAAGGACCGAGCTATCTGTTCCGGAAAGTGGTAAAAGGTATGTTGCCTAAAAATCGTTTAGGTTCGAAACTGTTGAACAACATGTATGTTTATGCAGGAACAGAACATAAACATGAAGCACAACAGCCTAAAACAATAGATATAAACTTATATAAATAATTAGGTAATGGAAGTAGTAAATGCTATAGGTAGGCGTAAAGCTGCGGTTGCTCGCGTATATGTCAGCGAAGGAACCGGAAATATCACAATCAACAAAAGAGACCTTGCCAATTATTTCCCATCTCCAATTCTCCAGTTCGTTGTAAAACAACCGCTGGAAAAATTGAATGTTACAGGACAATATGATATCAAAATCAATTTGCAAGGCGGAGGATTCAAAGGACAGTCGGAAGCAGCCCGTTTAGGTATCGCCCGCGCTTTGGTGAAAATCAACCCGGAAGACAAAGCAGCTCTCCGTGCGGAAGGATTTATCACACGCGACCCTCGTTCTGTTGAACGTAAAAAACCGGGACGTCCGAAAGCTCGTAAGAGATTCCAGTTCAGTAAACGTTAATTTTGAGTTTGTAAGTTTTACCAGTTTGCAAGTTATACGTTTCAGTCTTTACTAAAAACGGAAGCTTAAAAACTCAAAACTAAGAACTGAAAGAATGCGTTTAGTATCTAAATCATCAGGATTTATCTTACATTGAGAAATAAAAATAACTACCTGGTGATTGTGCGAATTAAAAGAATGTAAACGATTTTCAAGAGAAAAAACAATGTCAAGAGTTAATTTTGATCAATTATTGGAAGCAGGTGTTCACTTCGGACACTTAAAAAGAAAGTGGAATCCTGCAATGGCTCCTTACATTTTCATGGAGCGCAATGGTATTCATATCATTGATTTACATAAAACAGTTGCTAAAGTAGATGAAGCAGCGGAAGTTTTGAAAAACTTTGCAAAACAAGGTAAAAAAATACTGTTCGTTGCTACTAAAAAACAAGCTAAACAAATTATTGCTGATAAAGCTACGTCTGTAAATATGCCGTATGTCATCGAACGTTGGCCGGGTGGTATGTTGACAAACTTCCCGACTATCCGGAAAGCCATCAAGAAAATGACAACAATCGACAAAATGACGAAAGACGGTACTTTCGACAATCTTTCAAAAAGAGAAAAACTGCAAATTACCCGTCAACGCGCAAAATTGGAAAAGACATTAGGTTCTATCGCAGATATGAGCCGTCTCCCCTCTGCTTTGTTCGTCATTGACGTCATGAAAGAACATATTGCTGTTCGCGAAGCCAACCGTTTAGGTATTCCTGTATTTGGAATGGTTGACACAAACTCAAATCCGAACAACATCGACTACGTCATTCCGGCAAACGACGATGCTACAAAATCAGTTGAAGTAATCGTATCCGCTATTTGCGAAGCAATCAACGAAGGTTTGCAGGAACGGAAAGCAGAAAAAGCAGACAGCGATGCAGCAGCAAGCGAAAATGAAACTCCGAAAAGAGAACGTAGAGCAAAAGCTGCTAAAAAGGAACGTACTAAAAAAGAAGACGGGAATGCTGATGCTTTGAATGCTAACATTGCAGACAAATACGCAAAAGAAGAAGAAGAACAATAATTTCAATTGACAGAAAATTGGCAATTGGGAAAAAATAATCAAATGGGCAATTGCCTTTTGACAGACTTGTCAATTGTCAGTTGCCCTTTACTAATTTTAATAATATCATCAATTAAATAAGAAAACATTATGGCAGTTACAATGGCTGATATCTCGCACTTACGCAAAATGAGTGGCGCGGGAATGATGGATTGCAAAAAGGCTTTGGAAGAAGCCAATGGAGATTTCGAAAAAGCAATGGAGATTATCCGCAAAAAAGGGCAGGCTGTTGCAGCAAAACGCTCAGACAGAGAAGCTTCTGAAGGTTGTGTGTTGGCAGCAGAAAACGGTGAATATGCTGCTATCGTTGCTCTAAAATGCGAAACAGACTTCGTTGCCAAAAATGCAGATTTCGTTGCTTTGACAAAAGACATTCTGAATATTGCTATGGATAAGAAACCTGCAAGCAAAGAAGAACTGCTTGCTCTTACATTGGCAGACGGACGTTCCATCCAAGACCACATCACAGACCGTTCAGGTATTACCGGAGAGAAGATGGAATTAGGCGCATTTGAATCAGTTTCTGGTGCATCTACCATATCCTACATCCATCCGGGGAACAAACTGGCTACAGTGGTTGCATTCAACCAGGCTACTATTGAACACCAGATGGCTCGAGACGTTGCAATGCAAGTCGCAGCTATGAATCCGGTTGCCGTACGCCCGGATGAAGTTCCGCAGCATATAATCGACCAAGAATTGGAAATTGCAAAAGATAAAGCCCGTCAAGCTGGAAAACCGGAAAACTTGCTTGACAGAATCGCTCAAGGTTCTCTTCAAAAATATTACAAAGAAAACACGTTGTTACAACAAGAATTTATTAAAGATGCTAAGATTTCTATCGAACAATACCTGCAATCTGCAAATAAAGAACTCACTGTTGTATCTTTCAAACGTGTAACTTTAAACGTAGACTAAGAAACGGATCTGCAAACATCCGTATTTTGAGGATAAAAGCCGAAAGGGGGAGACGAAAATTCGTCTCCCCCTTTTTTCGCAGGTTCAAATCAAACCCACACTTTCAAGTCTAAAAAAATAAACGAAATAAAGTATTTATAGATTACTTAGAGGATCTACTGACCTATATTTAGAAAGCAAGCCCCACACGCACACCCCAGTTATTGAATCCGTTCACATCATACGAGAGCAGCGCTGTATGGTTTGTCATATAATCATAATAGACTGCTACATGGAATCCCAAATGTTTCTGCTCATTACAGAAGATGTTCACTCCAATCTCCGGAGACGCATAAAAACCCCATTCGCGATCATATATTTTTACGCTATGCAGATAAGAGGAAACTTCATTGTAGCTGGCTCCCAACCGTACCCCCGCATAAGGCTCAATCAATCCGTCTCTGATAAACGTATAACGGAAAGAAGCACCAAAAGGCAACTGGAAAATAGAATGCTGCTGGTCTGTATTAAGAACCGTCCCCTCTCCAAAATCCAAATTCTGGCGCGCTACATATTCATTATTCGTGTGGAAAGCGACAAACAATCCGGCAGAAATATTCGATGTTATGTAATAACCACCTTCAAAATTTGCACCCCAACCGCTTATCTTATCAGCATAATCACTTCCAAAAGGCATATTCAACTGCCAATCAATATTCAAATAAATAATTTTATCAGCATACACTTGTGCTTTCGAAACGAAAGGGACAAGCAAAAAAATAGTCAGTATTGCAGTAAAGCAACTCCTTTTATTTATTGATTTCATAATCCAATCTCCTTTTTTTAACAAACATCCTTACTTTTTCAACCCTTCCGTCTGGGAAAAGGCCTGATTGATGGCATCAATCGTCAAAGCTTCGTCAAAACGGTTATACCCAGACAACAAACCAGTCATATAAGCAGTCCATAGAATAGGTAGCCTGTGGTCTTCCAGCTCTTCCGAAGACTTGCGCAAATCGACCATCTCAACAATCATAGAACCTGTCCGGTATTGATAAACTACAGGAATAGGATTATACCATCCTCCCCAGCCGATTCCCCAATAAAACGGATCCCAATAACCGGGATACCCCCACCACCAGGAAGGAGTGAAGAAATCAGCAAAATAATGGTCGTTCTCAATATATGAAACCTGCAATCCCAAATCAGCATCCGCCTTATCGGTAGAACGCGTATAACCGAACTCTTCCATATTTGTAACGAATTCGGAAACAAGATTAGACGCATTTGTTCCAGTCCAATATGTAGGATTCTCACTATCCGAACCGATTAACAATATACTGTCCGGAATATAAAATGTCGACGCTGTAGACATATCGGCATTTACATCGAAATTTGTCAGGACAGTAAACTCACCGTCCATATCCGACAAATCCGGTTCTTTCTGACAAGAGACAAAAAAGACCGTCAACAAGGCTAATGAAAAAATTTTTTTCATACAAAATCTCCTTTCAAATCATCAAATATCTTATTTTCTAATACTCTACAAAAAAGAAGCGAAATGAACGGTTTTCGTTGCATGATATTAGGAAAATTAACGATAGATTATACTATTTTTCAGTTTTCATGCAGTAATAGAATAGACAAAACACAAAGCATGCTTCATGGCAAATCCACATTCTTACTTACAACAAAAAAATTATCTGGAAAGGGTATCCTATATCCAAGCCGGATATGCGCGATGCAATGAAGACAGATGGATTCGTCAACGGGCTATCAAAAATAGCACCCTCCTGTTACGCAAACGCCCCTTTTCGGTACTGTTATCCCCTACCGGGTTCTCTGCGCCCTTTCCCACAAAAACATTCCGGCTTTTCATGGAATCCTGGGCAGGGAAAAATGAAAGACTGAGACTTTTTGCACGCTTCTCCGTAAGAAGCAGGTTATACTCTGCAACACCCAGGCTGTCTGTGTACACAAACACATTCATATTCAATTTATTATTCTGCAAAAAAGAACGGATTTTCTGCAAAACGGATTCTGTTCCCCGCTTCAACGTACTTGAATTATCGAGGAACAAAACCGAAGAAAGCATTGTCATCTTCAAGGTGTCACCATAAGCAGTAAACTCCACGGTTGCCGTATCGCCCATCAACGATTGCAACTCCTTTTTCCGCTGTTTCATAAAATCCGACCTTTCCGGTACAAAGTATGGATGCTCCGTCAAAGAGACAGCTCCGTTTTCTACCCTATTCCCGTTTCCTTCAAAAAAAACAGGAATGTCGGCAGATGTCGCGCGTTTCGATCGGCATCCGGAAAATGGAAGTAACAAAAAAAATACAACAAGCACCAAGAAAATATCCAAAGGCTTCATCCTAAAATCTGGAATACGTTTTCAATCGAATATGTTGATGGAGTCACAATATTCCAGCTCCCCTTCAACAACCATAGCGATCTCATCTTCCGTATATTTACCAACTCCGTCTTTCTGTGCATTTTTCACAACATAGGCTATCAGTTCATCTTCATCGATTGAGATATCTGCATTTTCATCATCCGATTCCTCCAGATAACCTTTCGATTCATAATATTCGTATATCAAATCCACGATATAACAAATATCATCACTGCTGAAGCGTCCCTTCATCTCCTGCGGAAGATAATTCTGAATAAATTTCACAGAATCCTCTTCATCATACAATAAATCGTCTTTCTCTGCCATAATCTCCAGATTTTATATTAAACCTCTACAAAAATACAACATTAATTATAAACAAAAAGGAAACAACGGTTAAACTTCCCCTGCAATCTCCTTGAAGGAATGATAATCTTCCAAACAGACAAATTCCCTTACCTGTTTTTGCTCAGGCCGATTTTGAAAGTGAATAAAAATCCGCGTGGAATGCATTGCGACATTGCATAACGGGGCATTTCCTCGCTTCCGGCAGGAACGAAAGTATATTCGGTAAGCTCGGTTCCAAAGTCATAGAAGTTGTAACAGGTAAACTGCGCTTCGAAAGGATAACGATTGATTTCACCCCGGTAGGTTGCGCGGAAATCGAGATTGAAGAAAGCATCCTCCCGGCTACCGAAATCGCCATTAAAAGGATTGATGCCCTTCGTACGTTCATCCCATATTGCGATTTGTGTATTCCCGTCCGCATCTGTTGCCGTCCGCGTGAGGAAGCTCGAAAAAGGTTGTCCATCCTTGAACTTGATATTCAGCGTAAGCCCTACATGCTTATTCACGTTATAAGTAATCAAGGAGCGCAATATATACGCCCGGTCTTGGTCTAACCGACCGATTAACTTATAAAGGCTGTTAGGATTGGCTGTGCTCTCCGACAATGCCCCCATGTTATTATGTAAAGGCCCGTTCCCCAATGTGGAAATGCCGACTCCCATGTAAGATTGCCAAGAAAGCGAGAACAAAAATTTCGGCGACGTATATTGATATTTGATTACCGATGACATATAATAGGGCGAGTTGGTCAGGAACGAACCATCTTCCATATACTCCTCCGGATAATATCCGACTTTATAATTAATCGGAGCACCGCCTTTCAAGAAAAAGACAGACTGTTCCCCGCTATTATCGAAATACCCATATTGCTCTGCATCGCCGTCATACATCGTAATCCAATTGTCGTAATATTTCCGAAAGCTATTGAGGAAAGTAAACTGATGACGCCCGAACCGGAAATAAAGCGGAAGATCGATTACCCAATAAGAAGGCTGCCTTAACTTAGGAATTGCTGTATGGTTCTTTCCTCCGGTAGACGTAAAATAACTTCCCCTTTCAGACGTTTGATATTTCCCATCCCCATTATCCTGCCAATAATAGATATTCCCATTCAAATAACGGTCAGAAAAATATCGGATATCGTCTATATTATATGAAACCCGGCTACGGCTGAAATTCAGTTCCATGGAGAACCACTTGACCGGTTCGATATGGAATCCTGCCTGCAGCTGCCAATTCGGACGAACCATCGATTTTCCGGAAAGGATCATCGCATCAAAAGTAAAATCGGCATTGGCTTTAAAGTTTAGCCACGAAGCCAAGCGCCTTTCCATCTGCAAACTTGCCGTGTTTTCCAGCAATCCGCTCCAGAAAGGGCGAGACTCCCATTCGTAAACATACAACGAACGGAAATTTTCATTCGTCTTCTGCATATAGACCGGATTATAAAAGGACGTCTCCTCCGGATTAAAATACATCACGGAATTATATCCTTCAAAAGAAAAATGTAACCAGCTGTTCAAAATACGCCGATACCCCAGGAAATAAGAGAGTTCCGTTGTATTTCCGTCCGGAGACCAAGGCTCAAACCCTTCACCATCCTGGTCGATGACATTGCGCGAAAAATTCAGATTATCATGGCTTGTGTGATTGGTAGCCCACGTAAGTCCAGACGTATAACGATAATTCTCCCCCTTTTTCGTACCATACAAAGAAAGGCTGTAAGCATTGTGCTTCGGAGACTCCTCCTCTCCATAATAAAATTCCGAATAAAGGTGATCGCGCTGCGAAATATGAAAAAGATAATTCATATCATCGAACAATCCGGACAAGTCCCAAGGGAGCTGCCCGTTCATATTTATTTTGAAAAAATTCTCCGGATAAAAACGGTTGATTCCCGTTTCATCGAATCCTACTTGCCGTCGCTGCCCAAAATCGACATAAAGATGTTGTGCATAATTCTTCCCTTTTACCGGTAAAGAATAATCCATGCGGACAATTCCTGCCCCTTGCATCCGATTACGATACTCCACCGGCTTATAAAACCGCTCATATGCGGTCTTATGAAAGATATGTATGATTTCTTTTGTTCCGGGGGCAACTCCGCCAATTCCACCGACATTATAAGTAGCGGAGACAGAATTAGGTATGAAACTATCGGATTCAAAATAAATTCCCGACTTAAAATAATCAATCTCAAGGCTATGGTTATACAAATCCGGTTGGTAGAAGGTGGATCCTGCAAAGAAACGGCTATCAGTCCGGAACCCATCCAGATAAAATTTATTCCAACGATGCGAATTTCCCGCCACCGAAAATATCAACTGGTCTGGCAAATTGAAATTTCCCGTCGTCTCCGACTGGTAAGTCACCAAATCATTCAAATTGTCCAAATAATGAACAAAGTCATTATAATGATAATAATCACGAAAAAACGTACTGTTTTTTAATTCTTTTCCGAAATTGGGAACTGAATCCCTATACTCTTTCTTCCCGGACACAGGAATTATTGCTACCGACAATAATACAAATATTAGTATCTCCTTCATTTTGTTACATGCATAATAAGGGGACTTATATTTTTTCTTATTCCAAACTATTCTTTATGCCTGCAAAGATACAAGTTTAACTTATGTGACAAAAAATATACAGATAGATATATTTCCCCATCCCTTCAAAATATATTATATCAAAAACAGAAGTCATACACAACAAAAAAGGGGACCGGAATGCCCCCTCTTTTCACTCTTTTGTCCATATCCGCAGATTCAAATTCAAATCATCGACTATCGACAACAAATCACATATCGTATCATACTCCCTCCGCAAAGAATTTATATTGCTTTTCCGACTACAGAAACTGACTTCAAAATGATCCGACGAATCCTCCAGGGCTACAATCAAGGAGGATTGGTAAAAGCTCAATAACAGACGGTTGTCATACTTTTCATCCAAAGTAACAATGCGTTCCATCAAAGCTGGGGAGAGGATATAACGAGCTTCCACCTGGTCGGATGAATAAACATCAAAACGTTTTTCAAAATCAGGATTCTCCAGTTTCACTCGATTGCCACCCCACTTAAACCATGAGTTTCGGCAGACGACTGTCCTACCGGAAAAATCCTTATTAAAATCAGCGACAAACAAAAAACCCCGAAAAATCGTATTCCAATGTTCATGTCTTCTACCTTTCGAGTCGTAGGTCACAATTTGTTCTTCTGCATGCACTTCCGAGAAATTGACTGCCGTATTTCCTACATGCCCCCGGATTCCATCCTCTGCATGGTAACGGTCTGGCGTTACAAACAAACCGGAGCCACAAAAAATATTTTCCGTAATACCGGAATTCGGAAGATATTCTCCGTCTTTCAGCATCATCCGTGTCAGTTTGCCTATAATTTTTTCCTTATAAACGGCAGAAACCTCGCTTTTGCATGAGCTATACAAGCCTGAAATTACGAACACCAACAGAACGGCGCCGATAAATAACCCGTAAGGAAAGAAATCTGTCAAATAAGAGACGAGCAACGTCAAGAAAATAATGACACTGCCCCATATCAACGACTTGCCACCCCATGAAGACATTTGAGCACGACGAACTTCCTCCACCTCTTCTTCCGACGAAAGGAGTTCCTTTTCTATCTCTTCAAACGAGGGTATTTCAAACATTTTACTGCATTATGAATTGAACAGGTCCTTTATATTCGGATTCCGGCGCTCCTCTTCCGGAATAGCCAACAACTCTCTCTGAGAAAATCCCATCATTCCGGCAATCAGATTGGTAGGGAAAACCTGAACGGCATTATTATAATCTGTTACAGAAGCATTATATGTACGGCGAGCTGCCGAAAGTTGCTCTTCCGTCTCGTTGAGGGAGCGTTGCAATTGAGAGAAGTTTTCAGAAGCTTTCAACTCCGGATAATTCTCAGCCAATGCAAAAAAAGCGCGTCCGGCCTGGGTAAACGTTGCATCAAACGAAGCCTTTTCTTCCTGCGACAATGAGCTGTATTGCGTGTTCCGCAAAGCTATTACTTTCGCAAAAGTCTCTTGTTCATGTTTCGCATATTGCTGGACAGTAGCGACCAGATTTGGAATCAAATCAAAACGCTTCTTCAGCATCACATCAATAGACGCAAACGCATTGTATACCTGGTTGCGTTTTTTCACCAACGTGTTATAACAAATAATCAACAACACGGCAATGACGGCAATAACAATCCAAATGATATCCATAAGACCTTTTTCTTTAGTATATATAAAGAAGAGGACGGGAAAAATTTCCGTCCTGCTTCCTTTGTTTTAATTAATTCCTTTTATCACAATAAGGCAACGTGTACGGATTACGGTACTCGTACCAATACAGACGATGAGCCGCAGCTTCCGGGTCATTGACGAACGTCAGTGTAGCAGGATTCCAACGTACCGGGCGTTTCAATTCCGTTGCAATGTTCGCCAAACAGCATACGGTATTCGTACTGCAACCAACTTCCACCGGAGCGATAGGATCTTTGCGGGAACGGACGCTGTCTATGAAGTTCTGCATGTGCGACGGGTTAATCTCATATTCGCCTTTTCCAATTGTTTCTTGCTGTTTTTTCAAAATATTCGGGTCTGAACATTCGATATAACCGCGTGCCACCTTAATCCATCCCTTATCACCAATAAACTGGATACCTTGTGCATTCTTGTCATCCTCGCGGTAAGGCTGTTCAGTCATCACTATTCCGTTTGCATACTTCATGGTAAGATATTCTGCGCCCTCGTATCCTTTCGGGATAAACTCCACAGGGCCGGAACCATCCATGCCTATTGCTGCTTGGGAAATATCGAACATGTGTGCACCCCAGTCTGCCGTATAGCCATTGCCGGTCTCGCAATACCAACGCCAAGCGCCCCAATAAGCTTCATTTTGTTCCGGATCTAACTTCACAGGCGGACAAAGTTGCTCGTTATAATGGACTTTCGGGTTATTCAACGGGCCCAGCCACTGATTAAAATTCAAATTCTGTGGAATAGCCATCTCCGGCAAGTTATATGGCGTAGGAGGATCTCCTACTTTCGCATAAATTTTCTCGATATGCCCGATTGCTCCCTTCTGAACCAAACTGATGGCATCTTGGAATTCCTTGCTCGAACGCTGTTGGCTACCTACTTGGAGAATCCGTTTATTCTGCCGGACAGCATCAACAATAGCCAATCCCTCTGTTATCGTATAAGCCAGCGGTTTCTGACAATAAACATCCTTTCCCGATTGACAAGCATAGATTGCTGCAAGCGCATGCCAATGGTCTGGGGTAGCCACTTCTATCGCATCGATGTCTTTCCGCTCCAGCATTTCTTCAAAAAACTCATATTTGTCACAACGCTGCGCAACATTCTGTGAAGCCTGCCATGCTTTTACTTTACGGACAAACCGCTCCAACTTGATGGTATCCACATCACTGCAAGCAGCCACCTGCACTCCCGGGCATCCCGTAAAACTATAAAAATCGGACACACCTTGTTGTCCTAAACCAATAAACCCTAATACGACACGATCACTCGGCGCGATTTTCACTCCGTTCATCGTCCAACTCGGTAGAATAGTTAGGCTTGCAAGACCCAATGCCGACAATCCTAAAAATTCTCTCCGGTTCATCTTGTCCTTTTCTGTCTTTTTCATGTCTGTCTTTGAAAGATTAATAACTTTAGTTTACAATTAAGTATAGGGTTACGAGAAAAAGCCGGAACTACATTCTAAGGAAAAGTAGCTTTCACAAAAAGCTGTAAATCCTCAACATTCCCGACACAATCTATACTGTGCGCTAATATATGGAATTTCTTCCAATAATCATACTTATTATAACGGAAAATAATTACGAAAAGAGAAATGTATATATAAAAAAATCCGGGTAATTGCACTTTGACAAGAGCAATCCCCTCCGGATTAATTTTGGCGTTTCTAAGAGAGGGATAAGCATTTACATAAAAATAACGGCGCGAATCACTTCGAACCGTTACCATCAACCTAATTAAAAACCTAAAACCATTAACCTTTCTTTTTGCCTAACTAATATGAAAAAAACGTAACCTTGTGTAGTATTTTGTCTTGCTATTCTGTGTCTTTGCCATAAGCGGGCCAAGCTCCGCTCTTTGAACATACATAAGCTGCCGTCTCCACAGCAAACTGATGGGCTTCTTTCAAACTTTTCCCTTTAAGCAGTGATACTATCAGAGCACCGGAAAACGAATCACCGGCACCTACGGTATCCTTTATGTCTACTTTGGGAGTTTTTATTGTAGAGACCTCATCTTTTGTATAGATTGTGCTGTGAGAAGCACCTGCAGTCAATACAAACATTTTCAAATTGTATTTTTCCAAGAGCCAAGCGACAGCTTTGTCTCCGGCAGGAGAAATTCCGAAAAAGTCGCATAAAACATCCAACTCCTCGTTATTACACTTCACAATATTTGCCAAGTATAACGATTCCTCTACAATCTCCTTGGAAAAATAGTTTTGACGCAAGTTAATGTCAAAGAACTTATAAGCCGAATCCGAAACAAATGAGAGTATCGATTGGATAGTCTCCCGCGACTCTTTGCTACGTTGGGCAAGCGTCCCAAAACAAATAGCATCGGCTTGTTCCGCTAAATCAATCGCATTTGCCGTCGGTTTGATATGATCCCACGCAACTGCTTTTGTGATTTGGTAAACCGGAATCCCTTTATCGTCCAGTTCCACACTGACGGTTCCTGTCGGATAGGGAACCCGTTCTATTAAATATCGTATATTGTTTTTGTTTAGTTCTTCTATTATCTCATTCCCCAAAAGATCTTCGCCTACGGAACTTATAGCATATCCTTCTGCTCCAAGTTGGGTCGCATGATATACAAAATTTATCGGCGCTCCACCCGCTTTTTTCCCGGAAGGGAGAAGATCCCATAACAGTTCTCCTATTCCGACAACAACAGGCTTCTCTTTTAAAAGATTTTTCCCATGTAACGTCTGCATAGCAGTTTTTTGCTTTTGGATTCTGATGCAAAAGTAGAAAAGCGCTCAAACCTGCATGATAACTTATGAAACAAAATATATCAGATTTGTTACAACATGCATATTTTCTGCAGAGACTATAAAAAATGTAATATTTGTGTTACATAAGTATTACCTATTCCCCTCTTTCGCATTGAATTTATCCAAATATTCCGTTGGCGTTATCCCATATAAAGACTTGAAACATTTAGAAAAATAGGCCGGAGACGAAAATCCCGTTGAATATGCAATCTCACTAATGGTATGGTTCTTCTCCTGCAACAGCTTCGTTGCAACTTTCAAACGATAATTACGCAAGAAATCAATCGGAGTTGTATTAAACAAATCCTTAACCTTCCTATATAAATGTACACGGGAAAAACCAAGTTCCCCACTGCCTTTCTCTATACTAAATTCCGAGTCATGATAATTCTGCTCAATCAAGTCAATGAATTTCCGCATGAAAAGCTCATCCGTGCTCTCCGCCTTTTTCAAAGTTTCCTCCGAATCAATTGAATATCTTAGCGACTCCATTTCCTTAAATAGCTGTTCACGCAAATGGATTCTGGTTTCAATCAGCTTGACAATCCGCAACTTCAGATAATTGATGTCAAACGGTTTCTTAATATAATCATCGGCGCCTTCTACATAACCGTACATTTGTTGCTCCCTATCCGACAGGGCTGTCAACAAGATAACAGGAATATGGCTGTACAAAACATTCGACTTCACCTGCCGGCAAAGCTCAAAACCATTCATCTCCGGCATTAATATATCACTTATGACCAAAGAAATGCTTTCTTCCTGCAATACCTGCAAGGCTTTCTTCCCGTTCTCGATTGCAATAACCGTAAAGTTCCTCGACAACTCGTTTACGATATAATTCCGTATATCAGCATCGTCTTCAACGACAAGCAGCGTATATGGATAGTTCTTCGTAATTACTTCCTGGACTTTTTCATCTGTCAAAAGTTGTTCTTTGCTCAAAGGCAGAACCGATATTTTCGAAATATCATCGCTGATAGAGGGAGTATATTCCGGATAATGCTCATAAATGCTTTTGTCGTTCGGCAGTTCTACCGTGAAAACCGTCCGGACATTTTGCTCGCTCTGAACGGAAATATGCCCTTTGTGCATTTGGACAAACTCGCGAGCCAGATGTAACCCAAGCCCCGTTCCCGGAGCATAACTTTGATTCCCGGTAAAAAAACGTTCAAATATTTCAGAAAGATTTTCAGGAAGAATGCCCTTTCCGTTATCCTCTACCGAAAGAGTAATCCACATATTTTCCTGCTTTAATGAAACGGTTATACGACCTTTACGGGGAGTAAACTTAAACGCATTGGAAAGCAAATTAACCAAAATCTTCTCTACCTTATCGGCATCGCCCCAAAAAGGAAGTTCCTTCGGGCCATCGTAGACAAACGTATAATTTATCTGGTTATCCGTCGCCATATTCCTAAAGTAGGACATGGAATCTTCAACTACTTTTATCAAATCGAACTGACAAACACGCATCGTCATCCGATTATCTTCAATCTTTCTGAAATCCAGCAACTGTTCTATGACCCGTTTCAGGCGCAACACATTCTTCCGGACAATATGCAAGTCCTCTGCCAAACGGGAATCGATTGCCGTATCTTGCAAAATCTTATTGACAGGTCCCAAAATCAATGTCAACGGAGTCTTTACTTCATGAGAGACATTCGTAAAAAACTGCAACTTCTGCGCCGTCACCTCGTTTATCCTCCGGTTTGCATCCGACAATTCTTCTTTTTGCTGCTCTACTTTTTCATATGCCTGCTTCAGTTCCTTGTTTTTCCGAAATATTTTCCGGCTAATATAATAGATATAGAAAGATGCAGCGGCTAAGACTACCAGCAAAATGGCGAATATCACCAAAGAATTGCGGAAAAATGAATATTTCTCCGACAAATACCCCAAACGCTTCTGCAAATTATCTATCTGTTTCTGGTAATCCGACAGTTTGTTTGTCTGTATATATAAAATATTCGCATTGTCTTTTCCAAGGATGGAACTCGTCAGCAGGTAATCTTTTCCCACTTTTTCTCCTTTCAAAATCCGATTTGCAAGTTGGATTGCAATATCTCCTCCTGTCGGATACATGAAAGATGCCTGTAACTTCCCAGTAGCAACAGCTTCTATTCCGCTTCCTTTTCCGGGGAGCCCATCTACACCCAAAAACATGATTTTATTTACCAAGGCTGTGTCTATCGATGCAATAGCCTCTCTCGCCGCCAGAGCCATCCGGTCGTTATGTGCATAAACGGCCGATATTTTATCCAAATCCGGAAGGGAAGAAACTTTCCGGGCAGTGGTTTCCGCCCGCCAATTACCGTCTATCTGCCGAATCGTAAAACCAGGAATATTCTTCAATACATCAATAAAACCCTCATGACGCTCCATTGCAGGTGAAGATGCCTGCGAACCCGTTATTTCCAATATGGTATGCTGCTGCTTTTCCGACAAATGTGCTGTCAGGTATAATGCGGCATTCCTCCCTATCTCGTAATTATCCGTTCCGATGGATGCTGTATATTTGGATGAATTAATTTTCCTATTGAGGATAATGGTGGGGATTCCTGCATCATAAGCTTCCTCTGCAATAGGGGTAATCGCATACGAATGCACAGGAGAAATAATGAGCACGTCCACTTTCTGCTTAATGAAATCCCGGATTTGTTCAGCTTGCAATTCCGGATCCTCGTCTGCATTTTTTATAACAAGGCGCAGCTCCGGATATGCAATAATTTCCGTTTGCATATCAAGAACCATTTTGTCCCTCCAATCATCAGCTGAAAAACATTGGGCGAATCCCACAATCAATCGCTTCTTCGGTTTTTGATTACAAGAAAGGATAAACAGTAGAGGAATTAGGTAAATAATTAGTCGTCGTATCCCCATCTATCATTATAGTGTTTATATCTTTACCTACAAAGGTAAAATAAAATACGGACAATACTTCGCACACACTCAAGGCAACACTCTCTTTTATGGTTTTTTATACAAACAGGAATATTCAAAACCGTCCGTTAATCCAAAAGCCGTAAAGGGCTGAAACAATAAATATAGTAACTGCAAAAAAAGGACAGCCGTCCTTACTATCTTGAAACGGGAACAGGTAACTTCTCTATGGGACAGATACAATCAAGGCTGCCTGCAAAAGATGAGACAGCCTTGACCTATACATTAATAAATATATATAGCCATTTTAAGACAAACTGGTTATTTGTAACGTAACCACTTCAACATTTCCTTTAAACTTGGCTTTTTCCCATACATAAGTATCCCCACCCGATAAATACGAGCCGATACCCAAGTGATAGCTATTGCAGTAACGTACAAAATCACTACGGACAAAACTAATTCCCATATAGGAACATCGTAAGGGAGCCGAACCATCATCACTATCGGAGAAGTAAACGGGATAAGAGAACACCAGAACGCCAACGGACCGTCGGGATTATCCATGCTGTACATCCCGGCATACAATGCAAACACCATCAATATAATCATAGGTGTCATGAATTGCTGTGCATCTTCCTGCTGGTCGAGTGACCCGCCTATGGCAGAATAAAGGGACGCATACAACAGATATCCACCCACAAAATAGACAATGAAACAAGATAATATAGCTTTCAGATTAATAGAGTTCAGTACCTCCTGTATCTGTAACGCCATCTCCGATGTTTGTCCGGTAGCCAATTCGCCTCCGCTCTGTACTGCCATTTGTGCAGCCATCAACTCCTCGGAACTTACTCCTCCTCCAAACAGGTACAAACTCCCACTGATTAACACCGTCGACAAGATTCCCCAAAGGAACATCTGTGTCAGACCCACAAAACCGATTGCAATAATTTTCCCCATCATCAGGTCAAACGGCTTGACCGATGAAATCATTACCTCGACAATCCGGTTTGTTTTCTCCTCCATAACGCTCTGCATCACCATTCCCCCGTACATAATGATGAACATATATATAATCAATGTCATGACTAAGCCAACTAACGGAGCAACTTCAACGAGTGATTTTTGTTCCGAACCGTCTTCTCCCCATTTTACTGTCTTGATATCAAAATTTATATTGCTTTCGTTGATTATTTCCTGAAGATTCGGAATGTTAAAAGACTGTAACTTCTCCTCTTTCAAATAATCAGACAAAACATTATCCACCTCCTTTTTCAGACCCATCGGAATCTGTTTTTCCGAATACAAGGTCGCCGCAGCCGGATTCGACAACAAATCCCCGGTAATATGCAGAAAAGCGAACACCTCTTTGTCCGGGCTCTCGCGATATTCTTCAATATCTTTATCCGGAACTATGTATCGGTACTCTTCCGTGTCCTTAAAAAGTGATGCATACTTTCCAGTAGAATCAAACACTGCAACGGTTTTCGCTGTATCGCTTTTGATAGATGCCAGCCACAAAGGAACAAACACAAGTGCAGCCAACAGGAACGGGGTCAAAAACGTCAACAGAATAAAAGATTTCTTGCTGACACGCTGGATATACTCCCGTTTTATTATTAAACCTAAATTATTCATTTGTATTTCTATTTTGATTGAGATACGGTATTAATAAATATTTCATTCATTGAGGGAAGTTCTTCTTCAAAACGAATTATCTCAAATTGCGAGGAAAGCAATCTCAACAATTCAGAGTTGGATAATTCCGGTTCCTTTTTCAGCTGTATCACAAAACCGTCCGGAAATTCTTTCATGTTGATTACAGAATAGTATTTGTTTTCCTGCTCATGATAAGCCGAACCGCTTTCAACCGTCACCTTTATTGTGTAGAGATTCGTTTTATACCGCTGCTTTATTTCATTCACTTCTCCCGACAAAACCACTTGGGAATGGTTGATTAATGCAATATTATCACAGATTTCCTCCACCGAAGCCATATTGTGTGTTGAGAATATCACGGTATGCCCCGCCTGTTTCAATTCGAGTATCTCTTTTTTCAGCAATTCCGCATTCACCGGGTCAAAGCCACTAAACGGTTCATCGAATATCAAAAGCTTCGGCTCGTGAATGACGGTCGTAACAAACTGCACTTTCTGTTGCATACCTTTCGACAACTCTTCCAACTTCTTGTTCCACCACGGCATAATTCCAAACTTTTCAAACCAATGCTTCAACCGTGTATTGGCTTCATGGTAAGAAAGTCCTTTCAACTGGGCAAGGTAAACTGCCTGTTCGCCAACTTTCATTTTTTTATACAAACCACGTTCTTCCGGAAGATAACCGATTTGGTAAATATCCGCAGGAAGAGACTCGCGACCATCAAAAAAAACCTTGCCACTGTCCGGAGCGGTAATCCGGTTAATGATTCTAATCAATGTGGTTTTTCCGGCACCATTCGGACCGAGCAAACCGAAAATTTTCCCTTCCGGTACATGTATGCTCACTTTATTCAGAGCCAGATGTCCCGAATACTGCTTTACTACATCTTCTGTCTCTAAGAAATACATAAAAAACTTGTTCCTTTACATTTTTAATACTATTCGTTCTCCAAGCTGTTTACTTAAAGCTGTTTTTATCTCATCAAGTTCTTTCAACCGCTTAATTATTTCGATAAGTTTTGCGGAATTACCATTTTCACCACTGCCACTGCCTTGAATTTCTCTCAACTGTGCTTGCAATTCCTTACGTTTCACCTGTATGTAGGCACCTTTCATCGCATACAAATCATGGTTGATAATCTGCTCCAAACGATCTTCCTCCTGTTCCAGATTCCTGAATTTAAAATGATATTTACTCAGCTGGTATTTATCGCTGACAAGATCGGCAGTCAGCAAACTGACCTCCGGATCCGGATGCGACAAAAAGTATTTTGATGCCACAAATCCGGATTCCTTGCACTTACCGGCGGCTTCTTCCATTATCTGTTGGTAAAGAGGTGTATAAAAAGTCAAATCATCCCGTTCCAATTCGTTCTTGATATAATCGGCAACATGGTAAACAATTTCTTCAGACGTTTCTTCATCCTGATATTGATATAACACCCTTTCTCCGTAACGCACAATATATCGAAGCAATGTAAGTTCATACTCTTGGTAAGGAGAGACCGATGCTTTTCCCTCCACTGCCGTCTCCTGTGTCGGAAGCGAAGGTGTCTGAGCTGCATTTCCCGTAACTCCTGCATTCACCGGGGAAGTTCCATTGACAGACTTCTCAACTTTCGACAAAATAATCTTATTGACTTCGTTCAATATGACTTTTTCATCAATTTCCAACATAACACTGCACTCCCGGATATAGACAGAGCGTGCTATATTATCGGGAATAACTGCAATAGAACGGATTATATCGGAAATCAAAGCGGAACGTTTTATCGGATCTTTGCCGGCTTCACCCAATAAAAGTTTAGTTTTAAAACGAATAAAATCCGTTTCATTCTGACGGATAAACTCGGCAAACTGAGTAGCATTCCGGCTTCGGGCAAACGAATCCGGATCTTCCCCGTCGGGAAGCAGCACCACTTTGATATTCATGCCCTCCTCGAGCAACATATCTATTCCACGCAACGCTGCTTTAATTCCAGCGGCATCGCCATCATACAGAACCGTTATATTTTTGGTGAAACGATGGATTAAACGGATTTGGGGGGATGTCAACGCCGTTCCCGAAGAAGCCACGACATTCTCAATTCCAACCTGGTGCATTCCTATCACATCCATATATCCCTCAACAAGGAAACATTTATCCTCCTTTACAATCGCCCGCTTGGCGAAGTATAATCCATACAACTCATTGCTCTTATGATAGATTTCGCTCTCGGGAGAATTCACATACTTGGCAGCTTTCTCATCTTTTTTCAACACACGTCCGCCAAAAGCCACTACCTTTCCGCTTAACGTGTGGACGGGGAAAATGACACGTCCCCTAAAACGATCGTTCACATTTCCATTTTCATAGACAAGGATTAACCCGTTTTTTTCTAAAAACTCTTTCTTGTAACCGCTTTTTACCGCCTCCTTGAAAAGGGCATCCCGCTGGTCAAGACTATATCCCAACTGAAATTTACGGATTGTATCCTCCCGAAGTCCGCGTTCTGCAAAATACCTCAGACCGACACTCCGTCCTTCCACATGCTCATGCAACAAGTTTGTGAAATATTTTTGCGCCCACTCGTTAACAATAAACAAGCTTTCCCTTTCGCTTTGCATGCGTTTTTCTTCATTGGTAAGTTCCTTTTCCTGAATCTCTATGTTATATTTTTTCGCGAGATAACGCAAAGCGTCATAATAATTGAGTTGTTCATGTTTCATTATGAAATGAACAGCGGTACCCCCTTCCCCACAAGCAAAACATTTACAAATATTTTTCGCCGGAGAAACATAAAAAGATGGCGTTTTATCGGCATGGAAAGGACAAAGTCCAACGAAATTCACCCCCCTTTTCCGCAAGGTCACAAATTCAGATACTACGTCTACAATATTCGCAGCATCCAGAATCCTATCAATTGTTGGCTGGTCAATCATAATCCTTTCAACTCAAAACAACGCAAAAATAGGAAAAATTCCAACGAAACAACTTCTTTTTTTCAAATCTAAATAACGAAAAAATTAAAAAGACAACACACATTATGCTATTCCATAGCAGGGTCCGTCCTTACCTCGCGCTTACAAAACCAAGCAGCCATGCAATTCACTGGCTCCTCTCCGCTACCACTTGCCCGTCAAAAAGATGGATACTACGATCTGCATAGGAAGCATCATGTTCCGAATGGGTAACCATAACGATAGTAGTTCCCTCTTTATTCAGTTCGCTCAATAAATTCATCACCTCCCTGCCATTCCGCGAATCCAAATTTCCCGTAGGTTCATCAGCCAATATCAATTTCGGACCAACCACTACGGCTCGGGCAATCGCAACGCGCTGTTGTTGCCCGCCACTAAGCTGTTGCGGGAAATGACGGCTGCGATGAGTAATATCCATTCTCGCCATAGCGTTTTCCACACGTCGCTTCCTTTCAGCAGATGATACCTTCAAATAAAGCAACGGCAGCTCGATATTCTCGTATACATTCAATTCGTCTATTAAATTAAAGCTTTGGAATACAAACCCGATGAAGCCTTTGCGAAGAGACGTACGCTGTTCCTCCTTAAAAGCCGATACATCCGTACCATTAAGCAGATACGTTCCGGAAGTGGGATTTTCCAACAGCCCAAGGATATTCAGCAACGTGGATTTACCGCATCCGGAAGGTCCCATGACGGCAACAAACTCTCCTTCCTTTACATGAAGGCTTATATCATATAAAGCACGGGTCTCAACCTCTTCCGTTCGGAATATTTTCTGTAAATGTTCAATTTTTATCATGTTCCAATTTATTAAAAGATTAAAAAAACTCCTTGCACTTATTCCGTCCGTATCTCCTCTGCCGGGTCGAGCCGCATGATTCTCCATATCTGCCACCCCAAAGAGAGCCCCATCACCACCGCCATGACAACAAACAGACATACGCCCCATTGCCAGCCATAAACAAACCAAATCCCGGTTTCTTCCATAGCCCTTACCAAAACAAACCGAGCCAACGGATAAACGATAACGAAGATCCCAATAAACAACGTCACATACGGTTTTGCAAACAATTTTGCAATATCCGACGGACGAGCTCCATTGATTTTGCGGATAGCCACTTCCTTACGGCGTGCCATCGTATCCATCGAAATGGACGAATAGATACTAAGTATAACCAGCAACAAACTGATTGCCGCCAGCAAGCTTACCACTTGACCAAAAAGTTCCAATTCAGCATAATCAGACAACTCTTCCGCTAAATGTATCTCCAACGGCAAGGTCGATGGGACATACCGACGACAAATATCAACTAATTTATCCTGTAGTTGGTGAAGGTTCTGGCCGGAAACAGCTTTCAGCAAACACACTTTTGCAGTATGGGTAGGGAATAGAACCGCACCTTCCATCCCCGATTTTCCGCGACTTCGGTTACTATAATACAAATCCTTGAATACCCCTGCTATTTGATAGCTTTTTCCGTCCAACACCACACTTCCACCAGCACCTTCTTCCGCCAATAAATCTGCCAAAGCTTCGTTCACATAAACAAATCCTTCTGTTCCGGCATCCAACACTTTTCCTCGCATCGGTATCCGGAAAAATTTAAAATACCCCGGCTCTGCCAAACAACAAGGAAAAGGAATCTCCCTGCCATCTGCCTTTTTATAGGAAGTATAAGTATACGTATAAAGATCATTGGGAAAGTCCTCATTCAACGTAATCAATTCTGCGACTTCTGGCATCCGGGCAATATCTGAACGGATCGCATCCCAATTCTGTTGGATAGTGGACGTATTCAGCTTGAGCGTAATCAACCGCTCCTCCTCTTCCACATCCAAGGGTTTATATGCACTGCCCTTCAATTCATATATCGTAAAATAGATAACGATAACACCTCCCAAAAAAACATGGAAACGATCAGTTGAATGGCCAATATTGCCGAACGGAAAAAATGGCGCCTGCCACCGGGACGGATATGAACGGCAAGTCTCATGGAACGCATCCGGTAAACCGGATAGAGTATCAAACAGAGACAAACCAATAACGTAACGGCATATAATCCGGCGTTAACGATGCAAGCTTCAGACAAGGACAACCAGGCGGCATCTTCCCCGAAACGACTACGTGCTATGGCAATAGCAACCTCCATCAATACCAGTGAAAGTGCCAAAGCGAAAGTCATCATGCAAAAAACCTCGGATGCCAACAGCCAAAACAGTCCTTTATCATTTGAACCGAGGGTCTTGCGTAATGCCATCTCATGACGACGGTTGTAGAACATCTGAAAGTTGAATTTCAAAAAAGTTATCAATCCCGAAATCAAAATAAGAGATGCAAGAAACAAAATCAAGAATATTGCAACATCATCCCGCTGTTTTAGTTCGGCGTGAAGACGCAAGACGTTCCCGTCACGTTCCCATTCCATCCGGTTCAGTTCATCACAAGCCTGCTGCACGGAACACCCGTCCGGTACGGAGACCACCATCTGCAACCAAGCTCCAGGATCGCTTTCCAAAGGGAAAAAGCATTCATCTCCGCTCCAAGTAAAGGAAGATGCCGTAACTGCCACATTCACCACCCGATAATCAGTAATAGTTGACGGAGAATTAATATCGGCGAGACGGACAATCAATCCGACCGGATTTGCAGAACCGGCTATCTTCCGGGCAAAAGATTCGGAAACAACAATTTCGTTCGGAGCATCCGGCAACTTGTTTCCATAAGACAAAACCAAACCATAATAACCGTAGAATGCTTTGCTTACCACCCGGCAGCCAGCCAGAAAAGGCGTTTCTTGCCCGCCTTTGCCAATCACTGTCACTTCCCGTTCAACGAGACGGGTTCCATATGCCGTCAGTCGGTCTGCCCATTGGGGAGCACGGACGGACAATTCCCGGACATCATCCGGACGGAACGGGAGATAAACATTGTCCCGAACGTTATAAGCTTTCACCGAGAGCCGTTTGTCCGAATCCGGAAGTCTGTCTTCTTCCGTCGCATTCCTCACAAACAGCCAGGTCAAGCTGGAAACCACGATACCCACTGCCAGACAAAAAGCAGAAAGAACCGTATGTACCTTATATTTTACCAAATTCCTAACAGCAATTTTCAAATAATGTCGTATCATAATTTCAAATGATTTTATAATCCTTCCAACACAGCCAACAGTTAATTGCCGACCACAACAGCCTCCGCGTCGCTAAAGTTAGCATATCCTGCCGTAATGATTCTATCGCCGGGCTGCAATCCGCTGACAATTTCATATTGTTGCGGGTTCTGCCTACCGATAACAATCGGAACACGCACGGCATACCCTTTCGCCTCATCCAAACGAAATGTCCAATGACCACCCGTATATTGGTAAAAATCGCCACGAGGTATGACAAGCACTTGCTCCGGTTGACCCAATTCTATCTGTACACGGTAACTTTTTCCCGGACGGGCGCTCTCAGGCAGTGAATCGACAAAAAGCATGTCTACTTCAAAATTACGTTCTTTTACCTCAGGTACCACCTTGCTTACCCGTAACGGATAATGTTTTCCGTTGTGGGTAATCGTAGCAGGCAATCCGGTTGTCATGCGGTCAATATAATATTCATTCAGCAACGTGTGGATTTTAAACTGCGACATCACTTTTACTTCCGCAAGGTCTTCGCCTACTGTCACTTGTTGGCCCGGTATTACTTTTACGAAACTCAACTGTCCGTCAGCCGGTGCATGCACTACCAAATCACGGCTACGTAACTCCGCTCGCTCCAGTTTTTTGCGTGCCCGTTCACGCTCTTTGCGCAATAATTCCCGATTGACAACCGTCAAAGCCGAGTCGCTGCGCAGACTCTCCATCTTCAACCGGGTGGATTCACTTTTATAACGATATTCATCTGCCGACACATCCAACTGTGCCTTACTGCGGATACCCATGTTGAACTCTTCCTGTTCCAAGGCAAAGTTTTTCCGTATCTTTTCCAACTCGTAAGCTGCATCCAGAGCCTGCTGCCGCAGGACAAGGGTTTTCTGTTCCATTTCAATCTCCGCCTGACGATAACCGAAAAAATGCTGTTCCCATTCATCACGTTGATCTTCTATCTCGCGCAACAAAACAGGGTTATCCAATACCAATATCGTATCACCTTTCCGGAGCAAGCTTCCTTCTTCGGCAACAATACGCTTTACCGTACCCGACTCCCGGGCATTGACCAACAAGGTCAAGATTGGTTGTACGGAACCTTCCACATCTACGTACTCCATGAAATCATCCTTACGCACCTCCGCCACCTGCACTTCCCCGGAGTTGACTCGCAACCTACGCGGACCGAATGCAACCGAGCCCAGCCAAATCAGAATTACCGACAAAAGAATTCCGATTACCAAATAATAACGATAACGAATGTACCAAGGTCTCTTTTCTAAAAAAGTGTCCATTTCCTACAATTAACAGTTTAGTATCTCAAACATTTTCTAATGCAATTACGCTTTGCTATGTATCGTGAACAGGAGACACTGTCTCATATAACGCGCAACCATTACGGAAATCATATTGTGTAACACTCCGCAGGACATAATACAGTGTCCAATACGTTTTCAATGCTTCGATATGGTTACGACGCGCACTGTCCTTTTCTGTAATGGAAGCATTCAGTTCCAACACAGTCGACCGCCCGGACAGATAAAGCCGACGGGTTATCTCATAACGTTGGAATGCC
Organism: uncultured Parabacteroides sp.; assembly: GCA_944325355.1. GTDB lineage: Bacteria > Bacteroidota > Bacteroidia > Bacteroidales > Tannerellaceae > Parabacteroides. The sequence continues at coordinate 136,128 of CALUZS010000003.1, read as the reverse complement.
GTCACATCGGTTTTAGCTGCCACAGCCACTTGACGGGCTTGCAGATTAAACTGCCGTACCATCTTGCAGATATTCAATTCAAAGTCATTCAGTCCCTGCCTTGTATGGGTTTCTACCAGTTCAATATTCGATTGGGCAACTCGAACTTTTCCTTTTCCGCGCCCCCAATCCAAGATAGGGATGGATATTGCAACGCTTACATACTCCTGGTCCAATAGTCTCTTATAAGCATCTTTCAGCTGCGTACCGGTCTGTGAAAGTCCGAAACGCAAATAAAGGTCAGCTTTTAAGCCACAATCGGCACGAGCGGCTGCCAACTGCCGACGGCTCTCCAGCTGTTGCCGACGGAACATCTCCACATCCGGGCTATGGGCATAAGCCAACTCCAACGCCTGTTCCAATGGTATCTCGAAAGCTTCGATGCTGTCCGATGGCACGATGTTCACATGGTCAGTCGCTTCCAGACCTACAAACGAACAAAAAGCCAACCGCGCATCTTCCACCGCAATGTTCGCCTGCATCACATTCGTTTCTTCATTCAACTTGTTCACTTCCAATTGTAACAACTCGTTTTCCGATACTTTCCCGATACGATAACGACCCAGTGCATAGCGATAGAGCGTATCGGCCGAAGCCATATTCGCTTGAGCGATATTCAAATTGGTTTGTGCTGTCGCCAAACTGAAAAACAGCTCGCATGTTTGAGCAGCAATCAGTTCCATCGTTTCAGCATACGCCTTACGAGCCTCCCGGAAACGCACCGGTTCAATCTTCCTGTCCCATTTCAAGGAATTATATCCAAACAACGATTGCCTATACCCTATACTGATGGGCTGCGAACTAAACGCTTTATCATCTTTACTGAATTCCCCTATATACTGGCCGGAAGTTTCCAAGAAAAAAGTCCCGCCCGTGAACCACACATTCTGGCTCACTGTCAGATGGAGGTCGGTACTTAATTGATTCTGTGAAATAAAAAGCTCAGTACCGTCAGGCTGCGTCACCTTGTTGATTTGACGGTTCAAATAAGGTGACACCGAAAGTTCCACGCCCGGCAAGTAGTTTGCCCGAAAAGCACGGTAATTCCAATAAGCCGAACGGTAAGTATGCAATGCTGCTTGGGCATCAGGTGACTGCGACTGCGCCAATTTGATGGATTGCTGCAAATTCAGTGTCAAAAACATTCCGGATTCTTGCGAAGCAATGCGCAAAGTTCCCAAATACAACAGGCAAAATATTTCCAAAATATTCCAGCTTTTCATATGAACATCTTTTGCAAACAACAGGCAATTACCATACCATAAAAACAAATATCCTGATTATTAAATAGTTATATCTTCTTAAGCACATACAACACACGGATAATTCATTTATCTTTACACCGTGTCTGGGGAAAGAGCGGGAAAAGGCGTCACGCGATTCCGTTTTTCGGACAAAACCTTTTATTACAAATGCGATTATTTATGGAAAGAAAAGGGAAAATATTGATTGTCGACGATAATGAGGATGTACTCTTTGCGCTAAACCTTTTACTGCAACCACACATGGAAAAGATAAAGGTAACCACACAGCCCGACCGCATCCCTCATTTCATGGAAACTTTCCAACCGGATGTCATACTGCTCGACATGAATTTCCACCGCGATGCTATCAGCGGCCAGGAAGGGTTTGGCTATTTAGAACAGATACTGGCAACAGACCCTCAGGCTGTGGTTGTTCTCATGACGGCTTACGCCGACATCGACAAGGCTATAGCAGCCATCAAGGCCGGAGCCGCCGACTTTGTACCCAAACCTTGGGAGAAAAACAAGCTATTGGCAACGCTCACCTCCGCCATACGCCTGCGACATTCACGCCAAGAAGTGAAACAGTTACAGCTGCAAGTCCAGGCTCTGAAAGGGGAAACGGAAATGCCGGAGCTTATCGGCGATTCCCCTGCCTTGCAACAAATACGGGATACCATCTACAAATTGGCAGACACAGATGCCCCCATCCTTATTCTGGGTGAAAACGGGACAGGCAAAGACCTCATTGCCCGAATGATACATTACTATTCGCCCCGACGAGACTGCCCGTTCACTACTATTGATTTGGGATGCATTCCCGAACAGCTTTTCGAAAGCGAATTATTCGGCTACGAAAAGGGGGCATTCACCGATGCACGTAAAACCAAATCAGGACGAATAGAAGCAGCTTCCGGCGGAACACTCTTTTTAGACGAAATAGGAAACCTCTCCCTGCCTATGCAAGCTAAGCTCTTGACTCTCCTCGAAAAAAAAGAAACGGTACGTTTGGGATCCATAGAACCAAAGCAGATTGATGTCCGGCTGATTTGCGCTACCAATGCCGACTTGCACGAACAGGTGCGGCAAGGTTCTTTCCGTCAAGACTTGCTCTACCGTATCAACACCATCGAATTGCATATCCCTCCCCTTCGCGAACGGGGCGAAGATGTCATTTTGCTGGCAGAACATTTTCAGCAACTCTACAACCGCAAATACAAGAAGCAAATCCACGGGCTGACACGCGAAGCAAAAAGCAAACTGCTCCGTTATGCATGGCCGGGAAATGTACGGGAACTGCAACACTTGTTGGAAAGAGCGGTTGTCTTAAGCGAAAAAAACATCCTGCAAACGTCCGACTTCATCCTGCAACCCGAAACTTCGGAACAAAAAGCGAAAGCTTTAGACGAACTGAACCTTGAAAAACTGGAATGGGCAGCGGTAGAACAAGCGTTACGGGTGTGCGGTGGCAACCTTACCCGCGCCGCCGAACTATTAGGAATTACCCGCTTCTCTCTTTACCGAAAATTAGAAAAGTGGAAATTATGAACAGACGATATATCATCACTCTGGTAGGGCATATCGCAGGCATTGCTATCCTGTCGATAGGAAGTTGGCAGGCATACCATACCGGATTATATTTTAGCGGAACAACTCTCATCATCCTATTGACAGCACTGTCATACAGTCTGTACCGCATACAGACGCGCCAACTCCATTTTTTTAGCACGTTGACGGAAGCCGTCAAGCACGAGGATCTGTCGCTGTCAATACGTGCTCCTTTCAGCGACCCTCGAATACAACGGAAAGCGGAAGAACTGTCCGAAGCCCTGAAAGATTTACATCAAAAGCTACTAGACGAGGAGGTAAAGGTCAAATATTACAGTGAACTGCTGGATAAGGTAGATACCGCCATACTCATCATCGACAAAGAAGGTAGCATCGAATGGGATAACCAAGCAGCCCGGCAGCTTCTCAACGGACAATCCGTCTTACCGGAAAAACTGATGGTTGCACTGCAAAGCCACAAACATGTGATTAGTCTGCCGGATCCCACCACACAATCGGCAGATTGGGCAATAGATGCCATACGTGTCTATCTGCAAGGAATGGAGCGTTGGCTGGTGACGCTGAAATATATACATTCAGCCATAGAAGATACCGAAACAGAAGCTTGGCAAAAACTGGCGAGAGTACTGACTCATGAAATCATGAACTCCATCACACCCATCATCTCTTTGGCTGAGACACTGGACGAATGCTGTACCGATTCACAACGGCAGGACGCTATCCGTCCCGGCTTGCAAGTAATCCATCAGAGAGGACAACGATTACTGAAGTTTGTGGAAAATTACCGTAAACTGACGCACCTTCCTCGCCCGGAAATCGAAGAAATCAACGTACTGTCATTCCTCGCCGACCTTCAACGCCTGTTCCCTGATGAAAAATATATATTCCAGCCACCAACGGAGACTCTTTATATCCATGCCGACCGCACACAAATGGGACAACTGTTCATTAACTTGCTGAAAAACGCAGCTGAAGCTTGTACGCAAATACCCAATCCGAAAGTGGAAATATCGGTCACTGCGACCCACGGACGCATCTACTTTACTATATCAGATAATGGGGAAGGCATCCGTCCCGAAGTGACCGAACGCATATTCGTACCGTTCTTCACAACCAAACCTGACGGTTCTGGAATAGGGCTCAGCCTTTGCCGGCAGATTGTATTATTCCACGGCGGTCAAATCAGTGTCCGTTCGGCAGTAGGGCAAGGAAGCCAGTTTACCGTCAGCCTGCCCCTTTTCTTCCATTGACGAAATGCAACATCCAAGGCCTTGAATAAAAAAACAGCCTGCGCCCAATGGCTGTACGCTGTTTTTATCCTATCTTTACAGCAAACAAAAAGCAGGAACTAATGAATACAGGGAAATGGCTACTGTGCCTATGTCTTTTTACACTTATCATAAACAGTGCCGCTGCCACAGACAAATGCGCCGGCAACGACCAACGCGCATTTCCGATGATAACAATCCCGGATACCATACAGGAAATTGACAGGCGGGCGCTATACCTTGCAGAACATTATTGGAATCTTTTCGATTTTACCGCAGACAGCAGCCAAATCATTCATCCGCAGACGGAACAGGCATTTGTCAATTATCTGGACATCCTGAAAATGGAACCGGTAAAGAAACACGCATCGGATATAATTCCAAAGATGATGCAAGGCATCGAAAAATACCCAGAGACCTGGCATATCTTTTATGATTGGTATGACATGTACCTATTCGATGACGCTTCACCGGTCAAAGATGAAGAGCTATACCTCGACTTTCTCGATTATGTATTGAAATCCCACATGTTGCCGGAAGAAGAACTTATCCGGCCTCAGTACCTGTACGGCTTGCTAAACAAGAACAAGGTCGGAACAGTGGCTTCCGATTTCGAATATCAGATGGAAAACGGCGAAAACTTACGGTTAAAAGATTTGCAAGGAGAATATACACTTCTCTTTTTCTATGACCCCGAATGCGAACATTGCCAAGAAAGCATCAAAGAAATTAACCGGTCAAGCTTATACGAATTCATCTCCAACGATGAGATACAAGTATTGGCAGTAAATATAAACGGAGACTTTCCGGATTGGGAAAAACAACGTTCGTTACTTCCCGGGAAGTGGCTCAACGCAATCGATAAATCGTTGACAATCCGAGATGAAGAGCTCTACTATATTCCTTTCTTGCCGGCTCTGTATCTTTTAGATTCCAAGAAAATAGTCATATTCAGGAACTGTTCATTGCAAGAACTGGAATTTTATTTCAAAAACCGCGACCGGTAAAAAAGAGTAAAACAGACTCTTTTTTTTGTTTATGAGTTTTAATAGCGGGAACATCGCTATTAAAATATGTTATACAGCATACTTTTTTAATAGAAAACGCTTTCAGTTTTCAGAAAAGTATCTATATTTGCATTGTGTTTTTCATGGTATTAGATTTAAGGTTAGCAATGAAGATTGGCTGTCTGTGAAGATGGCCTTTTTTTATGCTTTCAATATTTGGATAAAGGTTAATGCAAATACTGTAAAAAGTATTACTTTTGTTTTGTTCTATAATCCAACAAAACTTAAAAACGTACAAACGTGAAAGACAAAATAAAATTACAGGTACAGGGATTGACAAACAGTCAGATACAATCGGGTGCATATGCCTTGATTTTGACTGAAGAGAGCGGATTTCACCGCATTCCCATCATCGTAGGGACAGCCGAAGCGCAATCCATAGCAATCGCATTGGAAAAAATAATACCGCCCCGTCCCTTGTCACACGATTTATTTATTTCTTTCATGAATGCGTTCGGCATCAGACTTTGTGAAGTCTTTATATACAAATTCGAAGACGGCGTCTTTTACTCCAAATTACATCTTGCAGGGGAATCCAAAGTCATCGACATCGATTCCAGAACATCCGATGCCATTGCTATTGCTTTACGCACCGGCGCCGACATTTATACGACTGCTGAGATTATAAGGGAATGCGGCATTATATTCAACGAGCAAGAAGAGGACGAGGATGATGAACCAATCGTGGAAGAAGAGGAAGAAATATTCGATGACATATTGAACAACGAAGAGCTTAATCCCGATTCATTTGAATCAAAAAATGTAAGAGATGCTTGGCTAAGGTCGCTTCCCGACAATACGTTACAAGAGAAATTCGAGAAAGCGATAATTAATGAGAACTACGAATACGCACAGATATACCGGGACGAAATAGACCGACGGAAAACAAAAGAAGGAGGTTCGAATGGTTGAAACCTCCATAGGATTCGATTTCGTATCTATCTTAAGAGGCTTGGCAGGCATATGCGCCGTCATAGCTATAAGCTATCTGCTAAGTTTCGGGAAACGAAAAATTGACTGGGAACTAATTCTCCGTAGTATCACGCTCCAAATTATACTAGCTTTTCTAATTCTATACGTACCTTTTATCGGGATTCTGGTCGAAGGCATTAGCAAATGTTTCATCAAAATAATGGAATCGGCTCAATCCGGACTGGCCTTTTTATTAGGGCCGTATGCTTCAAAGAAAAACGGGTTCATATTCCTCTTGCACTCATTGCCGGTAATCATCTTTTTCTCCGCACTGGTATCTCTCTGTTACCATTGGGGAATCATTCAAAAAATTGTAAAGCTCATCTCTTGGCTATTAAGGCGTCTGCTCAGAATCTCCGGTGCAGAAGGACTTGTCGTCTCCGGGAATATATTCATAGGTATGTCTGAAGCTCCGGTACTGATTAAAGAATACCTGCCCAAAATGAATAAATCAGAATTATTTTTGGTTATGGTCTCCGGTATGGGTACCATTGCCGGGACAGTCATGGGGACATATATCGGCATGCTTGGAGGAGATAACCCGCAAGCTCAACTATTATTTGCAAAACATCTATTATCCGCATCGATTATGGCTGCTCCGGCATCGATTGCCGTTGCAAAAATAATATGCCCACAGACAAAAAAGATTGAAACCATTCCGGTAGAAATGAACACACGCCGTTATTCCAACACACTCGACGCCATAGCAGAAGGGACAATGACCGGACTTAAACTAATGGTCAGCATCGCCGCTATGCTGTTCGTTTTTGTTTCATTGGTCGCCTTGGCAAATTATATTACAGACGGAATAATCGGACGATACACCGGGCTAAATGACTGGATAAGCGAAGTAACCGGAGGAAAAGCCCAAGGACTTACTTTCCAATTTATGCTGGGAATCATCATGGCACCCTTTATGTGGCTGATAGGAATCCCCTTGGAAGATATTGTCCCGGTAGGCTCTTTATTAGGACAAAAAACGATTTTGAATGAATTTGTTGCCTATTCACAACTGCAGCAATGGAAAGAAGTAGGTATCTTTGCTTCGGAAAAGTCGGTAATCATGTCTACATACCTGCTTTGCGGCTTCGCCAATATTTCGTCTATTGGCATACTATTAGGGAGTTTATCGGTACTTGCACCTAACAAACGCAAAATCATTTCCCGGTTAGGATTCCCGGCAATGGTAGGAGGCATGTTGGTTTCCGTACTCTCAGCTGCTGTTATTGGAATGTTTTTAAATTAGTCATGCAAATATTTTACACCCCAGACATCTTAAACGATTTGACACTCCCGGAAGAGGAGTCAGGACACTGTGTCCGAGTTCTTCGTCTATCGGAAGGCTCATCCATTTTATTAACCGACGGAAAAGGATATTTTTTTGAAGCGAACATCACACATGCTCACCAAAAGCATTGCAAAGTGGAGATTATCAGACAGTGGAAACAAGACAGGCCTTGGGATTTCTACATCCATATCGCAATAGCACCGACCAAAAACATGGACCGGATGGAATGGTTTGCCGAGAAAGCGACCGAAATCGGGATTGATGAAATCAGTTGCCTGAACTGCCAATTCTCTGAAAGGAAAGAGATTAAAACCGAACGGCTAAGGAAAATCTTGGTCAGTGCCATGAAACAATCCCAAAAAGCAACCTTGCCTTTGCTGAATAACGGGATAACCGATTTCAAAAATTTCGTACAACAACCTTTCAACGGGCGCAAATTCATCGCCCATTGTGAAAAAGGGGAGAAACCGTTGATAAAAGAGATTTACCAGAAGCACGAAAACGCACTAATACTCATTGGACCGGAGGGTGATTTCAGCCCCAAAGAAATTACGTTAGCCCTCGAAAACGGATTCGAAGCAATTTCATTAGGCAACAGCCGGCTCCGAACCGAAACAGCAGCATTGGTCGCATGTCATACCATACACGTTTTGAACCAATAGAAACGAGCTACTAAAAAAACAAACGCACATTCCTTCTCACGAAGGAATGTGCGCCATACTATTATTTATATGCAAGTCCCAAACTAAGGTTATTCCCACTCAATAGTCGAAGGTGGCTTCGAACTGATATCGTAAACTACGCGATTCACGCCTTTTACCTTATTGATGATTTCGTTAGACACCTTCGCCAAAAACTCATAAGGCAGATGTGCCCAATCTGCCGTCATTGCATCCGAAGAAGTAACCGCACGCAAAGCGACCGTATTCTCATAAGTACGTTCATCACCCATGACGCCTACGGAACGAATCGGAAGCAATATTGCACCTGCCTGCCAGATTTTATCATACAAGCCCCATTCTCTCATCAGGGACATATAAATATCATCAGCATCTTGCAATATCCGTACCTTCTCGGCCGTGATATCCCCTAATATGCGTATACCTAAACCAGGACCGGGGAAAGGATGGCGTTTTATCAAATTCTCCTGCATTCCCAATTCTGTTCCTACGCGACGAACCTCATCCTTGAACAACAAACGCAACGGTTCAACAAGTTTCAAATTCATCTTCTCGGGGAGTCCGCCTACATTATGATGGCTTTTTATAGTAGTGCCCGTAATGGAAAGCGATTCTATCACATCCGGATAGATAGTCCCTTGTCCCAACCATTTTATATCTTTCAGTTTATGCGCCTCCTCATCGAAAACATCGATAAAACCTTTACCTATGATTTTACGTTTCTTCTCCGGATCGGTCACGCCTGCCAATTCCTTATAAAATTTATCTTTTGCATTAACACCTATAACGTTCAGACCCAAATGTTCATAGTCACGCATCACATTCTCGAACTCATTCTTACGCAACAATCCGTGATCTACAAATATGCAAGTCAGGTTCTTTCCAATCGCCTTATTCAACAACACAGCAGTCACCGAAGAATCCACACCGCCGGAAAGAGCAAGGATGACCTTATCGTTGCCCAGTTTCTCTTTCAACTCAGCAACAGTCGACTCGATAAATGAAGCCGGCGTCCAATCTTTTGCGCAACCACAAATATTTAAAAAGTTATCAAGCAACTTCGTTCCATCCACAGAATGAAAAACTTCCGGATGAAACTGAACGCCCCAAGTCTGTTCCCCCTCAACACGATATGCAGCATTTTGCACATCATTCGTGCTTGCTATAATCCGGAAATTATCCGGAAGCTGCGTAATTGTGTCACCGTGCGACATCCAAATTTGAGAACCGGACTCAATCCCCTTAAACAATGGATCATTCCCGTCCACATTTGTCAGATTCGCCCGTCCATATTCCCGAGAATCTGCCGATTCTACCTTTCCTCCGGACGTATAAGCCAAAAATTGTGCACCATAGCAGATGCCGAGAATGGGATATTTCCCACGGATATTGCTCAAATCTGTTTTAAACGCATTCTTATCATAAACAGAATATGGGCTCCCCGAAAGGATTACACCTTTCACATCGGCTGCATCCTGCGGAAATTTGTTATAAGGAACTATTTCGCAATACATATTTAACTCTCTGACCCGACGGCCAATCAATTGAGTTGTCTGCGAACCGAAATCAAGAATAATAAGTCGTTCGTGCATGCAAATTATTAATTTGTTTGAAGTGGGACAAAGATACGAAAAATTCGGGAAACACAAGCAAAGAACAAAACAGCGAAGAGCAACAAACAGGGAATAAGAAAAGTATAAAATATCAGTCAACTATTTGTTATATTAAAAGATAAAACTAATTTTGCACCCTAAATCCAGCTAATAGAAACAAATTAAATATATATCATAATGAATATTTCGCTTAAAAACAATGACACCACCAGCGGTATCATAAAAATAGAAATAGGGCAATCAGATTATGCCGAGCAGGTAGAAAAAAGTCTGAAGAACATACGTAAGAAAGCCAACATTCCCGGATTCCGTAAAGGGATGGTTCCTATGGGAATGATAAAAAAGATGTATGGAAAACAAGCGTTAGCGGAAGAAATCAACAAACTGGTTTCTGAAAAACTGTACCATTACATCCAAGAGAACAAATTAAATATTTTGGGCGAACCATTACCCAATCAGACCGAACAGAAAGCTATCGACTTCAATACCCAAGAAGAATTCGAATTCTGCTTTGACGTAGCTCTTGCGCCGGAAATAAAAATCGAATTAAGCAAAAAAGATAAATTACCATATTACAAAGTCAAGATAGACGATGAAATGGTTTCTAAACAATTAGACGCATATCGTGCTAATTTTGGCTCATACGACAAAGTAGATGAGGTAGAAGAAAAAGATTTGGTAAAAGGGGTTATCGCAGAACTCGAAAACGGAGCAGTCAAAGAAGGCGGAATCGTTGTAGAAGATGCAATACTTATGCCTTCTTATATTAAAAATGAAGAAGAAAGAAAGAAATTCTTAGGAGCAAAGAACAACACGGTTGTCATCTTCAACCCGAATAAAGCATATGACGGTGCGGAAGCAGAAATCGCATCACTCTTAAAAATAGACAAATCAAAAGTCGCAGAAACAACCTCTGATTTCAGCTTTGAGATAAAAGAAATCACCCGTCACAAAGATGCGGAAATGAATCAGGAGTTATTTGACAAAGTTTTCGGAGAAGGTATTGTTACCAGCGAAGAAGAATTCAAAAACAAAATTGTTGAAGCTTTGACGGAACAATATGTACCTCAATCTGATTTCAAATTCTTAGAAGACGCCCGCGAGATGCTGGTTGGGAAAGTTGGTGAATTGAAATTCGCCGACAGCATTCTAAAACGCTGGTTATTGGTTGCCAACGAAAAGAATACTCCGGAAAAAGTAGAAGAAGATTATCCACAAATAATTAAAGATTTAACTTACCACTTAATAAAAGAAAGCATCGTCAAGGACAACGAAATCAAAGTTGAAGATGCCGATGTTGAAACTTTTGCCAAGCGCGTTGCTAAATCGCAGTTCGCCCAATATGGCATGCTTTCGGTACCAGAAGATGTTCTCGACAACTATGCAAAAGACATGTTGAAGAATAAACAGACACTTCAGAACATCATCGAACGCGCTGTTGAAGAAAAAATAGCCGCATGGTTAAAAGAGCAAGTTGAATTGGAAGAAAAAGAAGTTTCTACTGAAGAATTCAATAAATTATTTGAGCAGTAATAGGAATAACATCTTCCACTACTCTTTTTCAGAAGGGATTTCTCTCAATTTTTTTAGAGGAAAACCAAAGATATTGTTTCGATTAGAAATTATTTATAACTTTGTTTTCCATAAAAAATGGGCATTGAGGGAAATCCCTTTCCTCGTTTTAACACAAAAAATGATTATACTAAAGCTATGGATATGAACGATTTCAGGAAATATGCCGTCAAACATTTAGGGATAAACAGCATGGTGCTTGACGATGTCATCAGAACGCAAGCCAGTTATTTGAACCCGTACATTTTGGAAGAACGCCAATTAAACGTAACACAGTTAGACGTATTCTCCCGTTTAATGATGGAACGGATTATCTTTCTCGGAACGCAAATTGATGACTATACCGCAAATACGATACAAGCCCAATTATTATATTTGGATTCTGTCGATTCAAGCAAAGACATTTCCATTTATATCAATTCGCCGGGCGGATCTGTTTATGCAGGGCTAGGCATTTACGACACAATGCAAATCATCGGAAGTAATGTATGTACCATCTGTACAGGCATGGCTGCATCAATGGCTGCCGTATTATTGGTAGCCGGAGAGAAAGGCAAACGTCAAGCCCTTCCACATTCACGTGTAATGATACACCAACCAATGGGAGGAGCCCAAGGACAAGCTTCCGATATTGAGATAACGGCCCGTGAGATACAGAAATTGAAAAAAGAACTTTATACGATAATATCGAATCATTCCGGAAAAAGTTACGAAGAAATAGAACGCGACAGCGACCGGGATTTCTGGATGACAGCTTCCGAAGCAAAAGAATACGGCATGATCGATGAGATATTAACCCGCAAATAAGATAATCATGGCCAAAGCAGGCGATATTTGTACATTTTGTGGACGAAGCAGTAAGGACGTTAATTTATTGATAAACGGGATATCCGGTGCAATATGCGACGATTGCGCAAGGCAAGCGTACGAAATTGTGCAGGAACAACTCCCTAAGCCAAAAAGTTCTTTAGGTTTAGACCAGAAAGACTTGCCTAAACCGGAAGACATCAAACGTTTTTTGGATCAGTATGTCATAGGGCAAGAAGAAGCAAAACGGTATTTGTCGGTTTCCGTATACAACCATTATAAAAGATTGTTGCAGAACAATGACAATGATGATGTGGAAATTGAAAAATCAAACATCATTATGGTTGGGGCAACCGGAACCGGCAAAACATTATTGGCACGAACCATCGCAAAGCTATTGCATGTTCCGTTTGCAATCGTTGACGCGACTGTTCTGACGGAAGCCGGTTATGTAGGCGAAGATATTGAAAGTATCCTGACACGCCTGTTACAAGCTGCCGACTATGACGTCAACGCTGCCCAAAGAGGTATCGTTTTCATTGACGAAATAGATAAAATTGCAAGAAAAGGTGATAATCCCTCCATTACCAGAGACGTAAGCGGAGAAGGCGTCCAGCAAGGATTGTTGAAGTTATTGGAAGGTTCCATTGTTAATGTTCCACCGCAGGGCGGACGGAAGCATCCGGAACAAAAAATGATTGCTGTTGATACGAAAAATATCCTGTTCATTTGCGGCGGAGCTTTCGACGGTATCGAGAAAAAAATAGCAAGCCGGCTGAACACGCAAGTAATAGGATATGCAGCTAAAAGGAACAATGCCGCTATCGACAAAAACAATTTATTAAAATATATTACACCGGCTGATTTAAAATCTTTCGGATTGATACCGGAAATAATCGGTAGATTACCGATATTGACTTATCTTGATCCGTTAGACAGGAATGCACTTCGGAACATTCTGACGGAGCCTAAAAATTCCATCATCAAACAATATATCAAATTGTTTAAAATGGATGGCATTACACTTACATTCGATGAATCAGTTTACGAATATATTGTAGATAACGCCTTAAAGTTCAAATTGGGTGCCCGTGGTTTACGTTCGATTGTTGAAGCAATCATGATGGATGCAATGTATTCTATGCCTTCCGGAAACATCAAAGAATTGCATGTCACTGTTGAATATGCAAAAGAAAAATTTGAAAAATCCGATGTAAATCGTTTGCAATTGACTTAAATCATATAAGGATAAGAGTATGGCAAAGAAAGATTTTTTAACAGAAGAACTGAAGAAACATTTTGGCTTTGATACTTTTAAAGGAAATCAGAAAGCGATAATTGAAAATGTATTGGCAGGAAACGATACATTTGTCTTGATGCCCACAGGAGGAGGGAAATCGTTGTGTTACCAACTGCCATCCCTTTTAATGGAAGGTACAGCTATCGTCATTTCACCGCTAATAGCTTTGATGAAAAATCAAGTAGATGCAATGCGCAACTTTAGCGAAGAAGACGGAGTTGCCCATTTCATCAATTCTTCGTTAAATAAATCTGCTGTCGACCAGGTAAAAGATGATATTTTATCCGGGAAGACCAAATTGCTATACGTAGCCCCCGAATCATTGACCAAAGAGGAATACGTTGACTTTTTACGGCAAGTGAAGATTTCTTTCTATGCAATCGATGAAGCCCATTGCATTTCCGAATGGGGGCATGACTTCCGCCCCGAATACCGCAGGATACGCCCCACCGTGGATGAAATAGGGAAACGCCCATTGATTGCACTGACTGCCACTGCCACACCGAAAGTGCAACACGATATTCAGAAAAATTTGGGAATGACGGATGCAACAGTCTTCAAATCCTCTTTCAATCGGGAAAACTTATATTATGAGATAAGGTCTAAAAATTCAAACGTTGACAAAGAAATCATCAAATTTATAAAAGCAAACGAAGGGAAATCCGGAATAATATACTGCTTGAGCAGGAAAAAGGTTGAAGAATTTGCAGACATACTGAATGCAAACGGCATAAAAGCTTTGCCCTATCATGCAGGAATGGAATCCCAAGTACGCTCAGCAAACCAAGACGCATTTCTAATGGAAAAGACGGATGTGATTGTTGCTACTATCGCATTCGGAATGGGAATAGACAAACCGGACGTACGATATGTCATACACTATGACATGCCGAAGAGCCTGGAAGGATATTACCAAGAAACCGGACGCGCCGGAAGAGACGGAGGGGAAGGGCAATGTATTGCATTCTATTCGTACAAGGATTTGCAAAAGCTGGAAAAATTCATGCAAGGGAAACCTGTTGCCGAGCAGGAAATCGGGAAACAGTTGCTGTTGGAAACTGCTGCATACGCAGAGACTTCTGTTTGCCGCCGGAAAGTTCTGTTGCACTATTTTGGAGAGAATTATTTAGAAGAGAATTGTGGTAATTGTGATAATTGTTTGAATCCTAAAAAGCAAGTGGAAGCAAAAGAGTTATTAGGCGCTGTACTAGACATAATAAGCACATTAAAAGAGAAATTCAAAGCCGAATACATAGTAAATATGCTGGAAGGAAACGAGACTTCCGAAATACAAGCATACAAGCATAACGAATTAGACATATTCGGCTCAGGACAAGATCAAGATGATAAGACGTGGAATGCGGTAATACGACAAGCCCTGATTGCAGGTTATCTGGCAAAAGATATAGAAAATTACGGATTGTTGAAAATTACCCAGAAAGGACGTGAGTTTATGGATAAACCTGTTTCTTTCAAAATATCGGAAGATAACGAGTTTGAAAAGGAGGAAGAAGAAATTCCGGTGCGGGGAGGTGCTTCTTGCGCCGTCGACCCGGCTCTCTATTCGATGATGAAAGATTTAAGGAAAAAGCTGTCTAAGCGTTTGCAAGTTCCGCCGTACGTCATTTTCCAAGACCCGTCGTTAGAGGCTATGGCAACGACATATCCGATAACGCTGGAAGAGTTGAAAAATATCCCGGGGGTAGGTGAAGGGAAAGCAAAACGGTATGGACAAGAATTCATAGAACTTATCAAAAGGCATGTCGAAGAAAATGAAATTGAACGTCCGGAAGATTTAAGAGTACGGACAGTCCCAAACAAATCGAAACTGAAAGTTTCTATCATCCAACGGATAGACCGGAAAGTCCCCCTTGATGAAATCGCTATCGCCAACGGGCTGGACTTCTCTGAGCTGCTGGATGAAATCGAAGCAATCGTATTCTCCGGGACACGGATTAATATCGATTATTATCTGAACGAAGAAATGGATGAAGACTATATCAACGACATTTACGAATACTTCAAAGATTCGGAAACCGACGACTTGGAAGAAGCAATCGAAGAATTAGGCGGCGACTATACCGAAGAAGATATCCGGCTGGTTCGTATCAAATTCCTGTCGGAAATGGCGAATTAATGAATCTCATGGTAAGAAAGCCTTCTGCAGGTACCTGTAGAAGGCTTTCTTATTTCATTTACCCAATGACTCCCCATCTCCGCATAAAATCGTACCTTTATTTCAAATACAATAAGATGAAACATCTTTTATCAGATTTAAAAACCGTCTGTTTGGACGAACAGAAGCAATCGGTTGTCATATTGGACCAGACACGGCTTCCTCTAGAAGAGATATATCTAAAACTTTCCGAGCCCGAAGAAATTTATGATGCCATCAAAAAATTGAAAGTGCGTGGAGCCCCCGCCATAGGCATTACTGCCGCTTATGGCATATACGTATGCTGCAACAAATTTCAAACGGAATCGGGTAGCGAATTTTACAACCACTTCCTAAAAATAATGGATTATCTTTCAGGAGCACGACCAACCGCCGTGAATCTGTCTGCCGCGTTGAACCGAATGAAACAAATTCTCCTGCAAAACCAAAACCTGCCTGTCCGCGAACAAAAAGAGAAATTGTTATGCGAAGCCGTGACTATCCGGGATGAAGATGCAACAGCATGCCGGAAAATCGGAGAATACGGATTGCAACTGCTATCCCCCGGTACGGGAATACTGACTCACTGCAATGCCGGTCATTTGGCAGTCTCCGAATATGGAACGGCATTAGCTCCTGTTTACTTAGGTGAAGAAAAAGGATACCGCTTCCAAGTCTATGCCGACGAGACCCGACCGTTATTGCAAGGCGCAAGACTGACGGCATACGAACTGCAACGTGCAGGAGTAAACGTCACGCTTATCTGCGATAACATGGCATCTGCCGTTATGCAAAAGGGATGGATACAAGCTGTTTTAGTAGGTTGCGACAGAATAGCGGTGAACGGAGATGCGGCAAATAAAATCGGCACTTCGGGATTAGCCATCCTGGCTAAACACTATGGCATTCCTTTTTATGTTTTAGGACCGACCTCAAGCATCGATGCGGAATGCCCCGACGGAGAACATATAACGATTGAAGAACGGGCTGCCGAAGAAGTCACGGATTTATGGTACAAACACCGGATGGTACCCAACAAATGCAAGGTATTCAATCCGGCTTTCGATGTAACACCACATTATCTGATCTCGGCTATCGTCACCGAAAAAGGAATCTTCCGGCCATCTGAATTAAAGAAACTCTTCAACAGCTAAAATCCGGGAAAGGGACTTCGCCGAACCTTTTATTCGGGATTCAACGAAGCTCCTTTCTCCGATTATAAAAGAGAAACAACATCCAATGAAGGGGAACAACCCTCTTTCACCTCCTCCAATGAAAGAAGTGCCGTTTGCGGGGACTCCCGTTCCAGGTATTGTGACAAATACTCCAATGTATTTTCCGTAATCAGTTTATCCTCTTCCGGAAATAAGTTATACACAAGCGCTTTTACCTCTATTCCATACTGCTTGCACGCATACATGCTCAACAACGTATGGTTGATGCTACCCAATTTTCCGGAAGTGACCAGCACCAACGGATAACTCTGCTGCCGGATATAATCGATTGTCAGCAAGGTAAAATCAATAGGAACCATCAATCCCCCGGCACCCTCCAGCAATACATACTCATACTTTTCCCGGAGGAGTTCCGTAGCAGCCGCTATCTTATTGGTATCGATTATCTTCCCGTCTTTTGCAGCTGCCATGTGCGGGGAACAAGGATAAGAAAATATATACGGACAAGTCACACCTTCCAAGTCTTCTTCCGTAAAAGGAATCCCTTGAATCTTGCGGTGCATTTCTATATCTTCCGAGACACGTTCGCACCCCGTCTGTATCATTTTCTGCGTAATCACGCTTTTCCCTGCCTTTGCCAGGTTACAGGCAATCACCGCCGTTGCAAAGGTTTTTCCGACATTGGTATCTATACCTGAAACAAATAAAACTTTTCCTTTCATATAATTAATTCTTATTTCCGTTTAGCCAAAACATAATAAGGGCGATATGTCAAAAAGACTTTTCCATTCTCCGAAAAACGTTCCTCATATGCCTTACAGAAACGCTTCAACTTTCCCGGAGTCCACAACTCTCCACCGGTAGCATTTACACCTGTCTGTTTCATGTGCTCCAACACCTCTTTCGGAGAGTTGAATGTCAAAACAATATCTTCCGATTGAAAATCCTCAACCCGGAAATATTTCGAAAGCATATTTCTTACTGCATTTCCTCCGGGATATGACAATCCTTTGCCGGTCAGTTCCACAATCTCATACAAATTACCGGGAAGAAAGGAATTAAACAACAATACGCCTCCGGCATTTAATAGCCCATGCAATTTGCAGATGAAACTTCCCAGATCGGCAATCCATTGAAATACGGACGCTGAAGCAATCAAATCAAATGAACCTTCAAAATCCATTCGTGAAGCATCCCCTGCCCTAAACTGCCATTTTTCACCACTTAAAAGAGACGAAACCATTTTCTTACAATCCGGACAAAGATCATTCAAGGTCCATTGCCTGATAATACACATTTCTTTCAACCACCGGGTAAGGTTCCCTGTTCCGCACCCTATCTCCAAAACCGACTGATATTGCAGTTCCTTTGAGTCACGAAGCATACCGGCAAGTTTCCGGCATATCAACTTCTGCGCCAACGCATGTTCCTGATAAGTATGTGGCAACGCATTTCCAAAACACCTGGCTATATTGTCCAAGGTAACTATTCCACAATTTCCTGCCATGACTTCCACAAATAAAAAGGATAATGAGATGCATTGACAACAGTTACCGGGCAACCGGCTTTCTCTTCCCAAAAACGTACCTGGTTTACATATGGGAATATTCTGTCATCGGAAGAGACAATGGCTTTTGTCCACCTGAAAACAGGAGCAATATCCTGACATTCCAAAATCCACCGATACAAAAAAGAAAGCTCAGCCTTTATCTCTGCCAACGGACGCAAAACCGTTTTTCCATACAACTGCAAAACATCACGGCTTCCACACATCCGGGCATTGAATTTCCGAAAATTGGTTTCCGACAGCGTATCGAGCGTCCCTTTAAAAACCGGGACAGGGATACCATACGAATCATTTACAGGGAGTAATGTTCCATCAATGGCAATACACCTCCTGTAAGGGATTTTAGCAGGCAGAACCGCAGCTGCTACCCAAACACCAAGCGACCATGCCACAACATCTACATGTTCATACCCTGCAAATTCAGGGAAAGCCACATCTCTGTAATCATAAACAACCCAATAATCCGTCCGTTCAGGAACCGCCAAACGGGCAAAAGAATCCGGAGAAGCAGACCATCCTGCAAAAAACAGCAACAAATCAGGATATCCCTCGTCAATATATTTCATTACTTCCATAATTCAATGCTTGGATAAGGGCAACCATATCTTTTTCAGATATAGCCGCATTCAATGAAAAACGAATCCGCGCCGTCCCTTTAGGAACTGTCGGTGGACGAACCGGCAGACAATAAAAGCCCTCCCGCTGTAACCGCAAAGCTTCCTCCACACAAGGTTGGTTCTCTCCTACGATATAAGGTATTATATGGCTATCGCTGATTTCACCGCCTTGTCCGTTCAGCGCGACCCTCAGCAACCGCGATATGGCGGACAAATGCTCCCGCTCGGCAGTGAACTCAGGCAACCGTTCAAAGAGGAATTGCGTCCACGCTATCTGTAAAGGAGGAAGGGCGGTACTGAAAATGAGCGGGCGCATCGTATTTACCAGATACTCCTTGATGACCCGGCTGCATAGCAAATATGCGCCCATAGAAGCCAACGCTTTGCCAAAAGTGCCGACCAGCAAATCAATATCCTGAATACAACCAAGCTCCTCCGCCAATCCCAATCCGGAAGCTCCCCGTACGCCGACAGCATGAGCTTCATCCACATAGAGCAAGATATTCTTATACGTTTTTTTCAGGGAGACTAACCGCTGCAAGTCTGCAATATCGCCATCCATGCTGAATACACTTTCCGTCACGATTATCAATTGCTCAAACCGGGAAGACTCCTCGGATACAATTTTTTCCAGCTGGCCGTAATCGTTATGCCGGAACCGTTTATACTCGGCTTTGCCAAGTAAAATTCCATCAATAATACTTGCATGTACCAGCTTATCGGCAATAATTAGTGTCTGCTTGTCTACCAGCGCCGGAAGGATTCCCGTATTTGCATGGTAGCCACTATTGAAAACAAGTGCCGCTTCCCTCCCAAATGTGCGTGACAAGAGCTCCTCAAAGCGGGCATATTCCTTAAAATTTCCGGTAAGCAACCGGGAAGAGGAAGACGAAAGCGGTATGTCCGAACCCTTTATCCGCTCCAGAAACTCGTTCCTCAAATCGGTTCTGGAAGCAAGCCCCAAATAGTCATTCGAAGAAAAATTCAACATCCGCCGCCCATCGCATTCAATATAAATACCGCCATGCGCAATATCCGGCAAACGGCGCAAACTCCCGGTTCGCTGCAATTCCGATAACTTCTGCCTATAATCTATCATATCTGCTATCTCCTATTTGCCACCGATTACCTTTAACAAGCCGTGGGTCAGTCTACTCAATTCCTCGGATGTGATAATAAACGGCGGCATCAAGTAAACCAACCTGCCAAAAGGACGTACCCAGATACCTTCTTCCACAAACCGTTGCTGAAGAACAGCCATATCAACAGGTTCTTTCATCTCAAGTACCCCGATAGCACCAAGCACCCGCACCTCTTCTACGCCCCGGAACGATACCGCAGGAGAAAGTTCATCCTTCAACTGTTTTTCTATCGACAACACCTTTTGTTGCCAATTGCTTTCCAAAAGCAGTGAAATAGAAGCCGATGCTACAGCACACGCCAACGGATTTGCCATAAAAGTCGGACCGTGCATAAAACAACCTGCTTCTCCGGCACAAATCGTATCCGCAATTTTTCCCGTAGTCATAGTAGCCGACAAGGTAAGATAACCACCAGTCAAAGCCTTTCCTATACACATAACATCAGGTTCTACCCCGGCATGTTCCCAAGCAAACAATTTCCCCGTACGACCAAATCCCGTAGCTATCTCATCGAATATCAACAAAACGCCATATCGGTTGCACAGCTCACGGGCTCGTACCAAAAACATCGGAGAATAAAAGTACATGCCCCCGGCACCCTGCACCACCGGTTCAAGGATAAGCGCCGCAATCTCATCCGATTTCTTTTCCAACAAATCCTGCAACGGACGGATAGCTGTCTCATCCCATGCTTCCCCATACTTAACCGAAGGCTGAGGAATAAAATATTGCACAGGCAACACGCCGCTGAAAATCCCGTGCATTCCGGTCACCGGGTCGCAGACGGACATCGCATGCCATGTATCGCCATGATAACCGCTGCGGATTGTAGCAAAATGGTTTTTAGCCCCAAACCCTTGCGATTGCCAATACTGTATTGCCATTTTCATGGCCACTTCCACAGCCACAGAACCGCTGTCGGCATAAAACAACTTATCCATCGACGGAGGTGCAAGTTTCAAAATTTTCGCAGCCAACTCTACCGCCGGGCGATGTGTAAATCCTCCGAACATGACATGACTCATTTTCTGTATCTGTTCTTCGACCGCCTTGTTCAATACCGGATGGTTATATCCATGTACCGCAGCCCACCACGAGGACATGCCGTCAATCAGCTGGCGACCATCTGCCAATGTAATTGTAACACCATCTACCCGTTCCACAGGAAAAACCGGGAGCGGATTTATTGTCGACGTATAAGGATGCCAGACATGCTCACGATCGAACTCCAATAATTCTTGTGTTGTCATTTTACCAATCTGTATTAACTGAAATATCGTAACCTGCATCTTTAAACATGCTGAAATCTTTTTCTGTGCTGCATCCGGCAGTCGTCAGCAAGTCGCCGGTTATTGCAGAATTTATTCCAGCAAATAAAAATTTCTTCTGCAGCGCTTCGCTCAATCTTGCGCGGCCGCCGGAGAAGCGAAGGAATGCCTTCGGATTCGTAAAGCGGAACATGGCAACCGTTATCAGCAGCTCCTCCTCAGAAAGAGGTGCAGTATCTTCCAACGGGGTTCCAGGTATCGGATGCAAAATATTCAACGGGATGGACAAAATTCCCGCTTTTTGCAAAAACACAGCCATTTCTATACGCTGCTTCATGGTCTCTCCCATCCCGATAATCCCACCGGAGCAGATACGGAATCCTATCTTACGTGCCATATTTATAGTCTCCATCTTCTGTAACGTGGTATGTGTCGTACATAACTTTCCGAAATACGACGGCGCTGTTTCTATATTGCAGTGATAGTTTTCCACACCTGCATCAAAAAGTGCCTGTAATTCCTCTTCCCGGAGAAGTCCCATCGAAGCACAACAGTGTATTCCTGTACGTTTCTTTATCTCCTTTATAATCCCAACAATCTTTTCCAAATCTTTTCGGGTAACTTTTTTCCCACTTGTAACCAGAGCGAACCGGCGAATGCCCTGTTGGTCGTTCCGGAGAGCATGGCGCAAGCACTCTTCCAGCGGAAGCAAAGGATATAACTCTACATTTGTTTTATAAAAGGATGATTGTGCACACCACTTGCAGTCTTCACTGCAATTCCCGCTCTTGGCATTTATGATGGAACAAGTATCGAACTTGTTCCCCATACACGCGCAAGTGATTTCATGCGCAGCCTGATAAAGCGACTCTTTGTCGGGACATTCCGTCAAAAAAACGGCTTGTTCCTCATTGGCAGGCTTGCCGCCGATAACTTGCTCCTTAATACTTTCTATCGTCATGGACACTATAAAAATAAAAAACGGAATGCCCCATCCGAAGATGAGACATTCCGTCACAGGTTAAACTCATATATAAAATACTCCAATTACATTTCTTTCCCTCCGAATCCAACAGAAGTTCCGGGACATACGGGCACAATAATGGCTGTACATCTATTTCACCTTCCCTGAAGAAATCGTCAGGATAAGGAGTATCCGCAATTAAAAAAGCAGAGCGGGAACTATCTGCTGAAGGACGGCTATGCAAAGAAAGATTCTTCTTCTGAAACCGCTCGGCGAGAGAAGCTGCCAGCATACCGATTGTAACAATCCGTTGACGACTGACAAACGCAGCATATCCTTTACGACTCCATCTGCGGAACCGTACCACTGCCTTTGCCATTGCATACTGCTTTCCCCTCATAACCGAATTATTATGCTACTTTTTCCAAGCGTTTCATTACCGAGAAGATAAATACCGCAGATAACAGACAGAGTGCAACCAATACGCCCCAAACAATCCATAAAGGAAGACCACCCCATAACCAAGCCGGCACAGCCGTCAGATAGTTTCCTACGGCAGTCGAGACGAACCATCCCCCCATCATCATTCCTTTATATTTAGGAGGAGCCACTTTCGAGACGAACGAAATTCCCATCGGAGACAACAACAACTCACCGAATGTGAGTACCAGATAAGTAGAAACCAACCAATTGGGCGACACAAAAGACGCCTTTCCCTCTGTAACGGCTGCCGCTTGGGCATCCGGAGTCAACAAGCCGAACGATGCAAACATCATTACAATAAATCCGCAGGCTGCAACCAACATTCCCAATCCTATCTTACGCGGTGCCGAAGGCTCCTTGCCTTTCCGTGCCAATGAAGAAAAAATTGCCATAGAGACCGGAGTCAGTGCAACGACAAAGAAAGGATTGAATTGCTGGAATATTGGAGCATTGACAGCTGTTTCTCCATCCAATACACTATAACGGTATCCTAAAAATCCTAACGCCAGCAAAATCACCAAAGCAGAAATCACTTTTGCCCTGCCGCTTGCAGACTGGACCAACGAAAAGCCTGCATATACTATGAAGATTACAGCAACCAAGTTCCAAACATCGAACATCATACTTTCCAAGCCCGTAGAACTTTTCGCCGTAAATTCATCGGCAAAATATGTCAATGTCAGACCATTCTGATGGAATGCCATCCAGAAGAAAATCACAACGGCAAAAACCAAGCACAAAGCGACAATGCGCTCTTGCGTTTCTTTCGGGGAAAGTTCTTCTGCGGTATTCTCCGCAGTCTTTGTTCCACCGGCAACTTTCGTTCCACCTTCCACATGCCGGAATGTTTTACGGAAGCCGTAATAAATCAACATCGAAACAATCAGGGATACACAAGCCACAGCAAAAGCAAAATGATACGAATCATTTACACTTACGCCCAGTCTCTGTTGAGCATAATCCATAATGCCTACGGCAGCCGAAGGTGCAAACAATGCTCCGATATTTATAGCCATATAAAATATGCTGAATGCCGAATCCCGTTTCGAAGCATATTCCGGGGAATCATACAAATTCCCGACCATTACCTGCAAATTGCCTTTAAACAATCCTGTGCCGGTACTGATTACCAACAACGCAGCAAACATGCATATCAATGCGAATGTCCCGCTGCCCAATGGCAAGGCCAACAATACATAACCGGCAAACATGGCTACAATACCTATCGTCACCATCTTTCCATAGCCAAACTTGTCTGCCAAGATACCTCCGATAAACGGCAAAAAATAAACTAAAGCCAAAAACGTTGAATAAATCGTGCCGGCAACACCTGCCGACAATCCGAAATTGGCTTTTAAAAAAAGTACGAAAATAGCAAGCATCGTATAATAGCCAAAACGCTCTCCCGTATTGGCAAGTGCTAATGCGTATAGCCCTTTTGGTTGTCCTTCAAACATGATATTATAATCTTTTACTATCTAAAATTTGTTATTGTATAATCTGTTTAATCGCTCCCGTTTCCGGATAAAAATAAACTTTCACTGGCGCTTTCTTATCTTCAAGCATCACCGGAGTAAGTTCCTCCCGATAGCCAAACTGTGTTACCATCACATCTCCTTTAAAAAGAGACTTCTTGTCAAAGAGAATTTCCACCTCTGCCTTACCGGGTACATTATATACGATTCCTTTCATCGATTTCTCCTTTTTCTCTGCTTCTTTAGGATCGAGCTGAGATTGCTTTTCCAAGGCTTTCAAATTTAAATAGACCGGGGCTCCACCCAAATCATCGGCATCAACAATTCCCAATTTTTTAGAAAAGCGGAAAAGTACCTCCTTTTCCAAACTTTCTGTCGGTTCAATGTCAACGGCATAATGAATCACTTCCCGAGTTTTGATGCCAGTAAACAGTTCGGTCAGTATCCGCTCCTGCTCTTCCAACTGCTGTATGACAATCTTCATGGCATCACCGTCAGGCGGCAAATTATCCACTTCACCCGTCAGTATGTTCAAACGACTCTCCCGTATCCGGTAAATCTGTTTGGCAGCCACTTCCGCCTGTTTCGCCATTGAGCCCGCCATCAGCAACTCTTCCGAATAGACCGATGCCTGGTCGCTCGACGATGTTACCGGTTGCTGTTTGCTTACCTCTTTCTTTTTGGATGTACTGTCCGGTTTATAAACAGCATTGATGGAACACAACAGACCATCTTCCGTCAGATAGGCAAAGGGAGCGACCGTTTTCTGTTTGAACTGAATCATATACGTTGCATCCTTATCCGGAATACCATGATTTTCCAACGATATTTTTCCCAGTTCATAATAAACCCGATCTTCTGTCACAATATCTTTTACTCCTAAATACTTTTCTGCGTACTGGTAATACGGACCTGCCTTGCAAGAGACTTTCGTAACCTCCGCATCAACGGTCAACAATGTTTTCGGCAAAGAGTAAACAATTCCGAAATCATTTGCCTTTACGGCATTCTTTTTCACGACCTTCGTTTGGGACAAACCCGGTAAAGAGAGCAATAATCCCGCAACTATAATTATCTTTTTCATAAAGAAAATTGTTTGATATACATCATTATGATTTCACAAAACTATGAAATCTTTTTTAGCATAACAAACTTATTTATTTAATCTGTTTAAAAACCCGTCCCAGCATATCTGTCATATCGCCGGCTATCATGCTTTCCTGCGAATGCACAGCCGCCGCCAAATCGCCTGCTGCCCCATGAATGAAAACACCCACAACTGCCGCTTCTTCCGGTTCATACCCTTGCGACAACAACGACAATATAATTCCCGTAAGAACATCTCCACTACCTGCCGTAGCCATACCGCTGTTTCCCGTACTATTGAAATAGACATTCCCTGAGGTAGTGCAGACGGCTGTATAAGCTCCTTTCAAGACAATACAAACTTTATGTTCTTTGGCAAAAGCAATTGCCTTCGACAGGCGTTCGAACGCAGTAACACTGGCTCCAGCTAATCGGTCGAACTCCTTCGGATGTGGTGTCAGGATACTCCTTTCCGGTAGTTTATCAAGCAAGTCGCGGTTTCCGGCAAGGATATTAATGGCATCAGCATCAGCTACCATCGGTTTATTTATCCTTGAAAGCAACTCACTGAATGCCTTGACCGAATCATCATGTTGCCCTAATCCCGGTCCGATACCAACCGCACTGTAACGTTCCAATTCCGGTACAGATGAGAAATGCTCCGTATGTTCGTCAAAACTCACCATACACTCCGGGAATGCGGTCTGAAACACCATCTCCCCTCGTTGTGGTATATGAGCAGTTATCAATCCGGCTCCGCTGCGCAAGCATGCCCGTGCAGCAAGCAACGCTGCACCCATCTTACCGGCACTCCCGGCAATCAACAATGCATGCCCGAAAGTACCCTTATGCGCAAAACGGCTTCTCGGACGTACCGTCTCCGAAACATCCTCTTCTTCCACCATCGCATATCCACTGGCAACCTGTTTCAAAGCATCCGGATGCAATGCAATATCCAACACCTTCCATTCCCCTACATACTTCTCATTCTCCGGGAACAAAAAGGCAAGCTTTGGAAACCCGAACGTCAAAGTCAAATCCGCATTTATAATATTGCCGGTGTCATTCTGCCGGTTGTCCTCGCCGAATAGCCCGGAAGGCATATCGACAGAAACAACAGTGGCTGCCGAGCTGTTTATAAAACGGACGATTCCGGTAAAAGCACCGCCAAGGGGACGGTTCAGTCCCGAGCCAAACAACCCGTCGATAACAATATCATTCCCTGATAGCTCCGGAAGCACGAAATCATCCCCGATATGTATCTCTTTAAGCTCACATTTAATCTCAAGCTCACGTAACCTTTTCAGATTCATCTCACAATCCGGAGACAAACGTCCGGTCGGATTAAACAAGTAGACCCGTACCTTATACGATTCGCTTGTCAGAATCCGGGCAATAGCCAACGCATCAGCGCCATTATTACCAGGTCCTGCAAAAATATAGACAGGTTGTTGCTTGGAATAAATCCTACAAAATTCATGAACAAACAGATTCGCTGCTCGTTCTACCAAATCAATGGAAGCAATCGGTTCATGTTGGATTGTATATTCATCTAATAATTTTACCTTCTCTACCGGAAATATTTTATACATAATCGTAATCTCCTAATTAAGCTTAATCTTTATAGAGCACAAATATACACGTACTCCCGCAATTGCAGAGCATCCGGATTCCACTATTTCACAAAGGAACGCATAAAAAAGCACCCCGGCAAAGCAATAATAATCATGCTTTCCGGGGAGAAGTCAACGTCTTTCAGCAAGAAAGATTTAATAAAAACGAAAGTTTATTTTCCTCAATCCGATACTCTTTTCATTACGTCTTATGCAAATAAAAAAATTTCTTCATAAAACCTACATAAACAATAGATAGAAGAATTAAGGATATTCCCAAACACCACCAATGATAACCGGACAGAACAAACCCGACCACTAAAACGGCTTGTACCACCATATATAAAGAACTTACTACCACATGAGGAACTTTCAGTTCATTCGCCATAATCTGATAAAGATGCTTGCGATGTGGCTGACCTATATTTTCATGCAACATCAAACGATGAACAATAGTCAACACACTATCCACGCCATAAACGGCCAACAAAATGATATAAGTCAAATCACCTGTTACCAGAATCAACTTGCCTAATGCAAATAGAATAACAAAAGCGATGGAAACAGAACCCACATCACCGGCAAAGCATTTAGCCTTTGTTCTGAAATTGAATATACAGAACACCAATACCGCAAGAATATGAATCAATAAATATTCCTGTTCGATAAAGGGAACTACAAAATGATTGATATAAGCCAATGCCGACAAGACGGCTAAGGAATAACCTCCTGTAATACCATTAATTCCATCCATAAAATTATAAGCATTAATAATACCGGTACAGACAATCCAGGCTATTAAGATATACCACCAAGGATAAGCTGTTAACAATCCCCACTGATAAAACATCAACAACATCGCCGAGAACTGACACAACAGACGATAGCGATTAGGTACCGAGTGAATATCATCGGCAAAACTTATTCCGGCTATTAAAGTCAATCCCAATAAGAACCAACCATAAGGGAAACCACAACTGATAAAATAAGCAACAGAACCTAAATAGAAAACAATACCTCCACCCCGTAGCGTAATACGAGTATGAGAAGACCGCTGATTCGGTTTGTCTATAATATTGAATTTATCTGCTATCCGGAAATACAATAATTCCGCCAACAATAATAGGACAAAAAGAAGCAAATAAAACATCATCTCTCAAATTTCCACTATTTTAATATATCTTTCTCGTCTAAAGGTGTATAAGGACCGTCTTTCACTTCAAACAGGACAGAACCACTTTCCAGCACCTCCAATGTATGCCATTGATTAGCCGGGATATGTACACCAAAACATCCATTTAACGGATCTAATACAACCGATTCTGTTTCTTCTTTCCGATCATTATAAAACATTACCCGTATCTTTCCCCGTAACAACAAGTAAGTTTCCGCCGTATGAGGATGACGATGTATCGGTAAAATTGTTCCCGGTTCCAACGCATTCAGCAAACGTTGAGCCTTTGCATCTAAAGAATCATGAAAATTATGATTCATACGTAAACGCGGAGATTCTTGGGCTTGACGGGATACTTGGTCAAGTAATGTGTTGTTGATTTGTTGCATAATTATCTTATTTTAAAATTTTCTATTACAGACAAAGGTTTCCAATTCAGTTCTCTTTTGGCTTTTTCATTACTAAAAGTCAATGATTCTGTTATTTTTCTTAGTTTTAAAGTATTAATTGGAGTCTTCTCTCCCAAACAATCACCAACAAGAGCAAAACATTTAGCTAGCCAATTAGGAATTGATATTGGTAAAGTTTTTCCTAATTGTCCACAAATAACTGCTTCTAAAGTACGAAATGTAGGATGTTCATCATCACATACATTATAAATTCCTCCTTTTTCAACCAATAAAGGAATCAAATAAGCTATATCTTCTACCATCAAAATACTTTTCCTTGCTTTACCTCCTGCTATACTCAAATATTTACCATTCTGAATGCCTTGAATCATAGCACCTAAATTACCTGGAGGATTAGTTCCTGCTATCAAAGAAGGGCGCAAAATACTCAATGTTACTTGGTTCTTCGAACACCAATCTTGTAAATACTCCTCTGCCATTATTTTACTTTTCGCATAAGGTGTTGTTCCGTTTAACTGATGTTCTTCTGTTATTAATTCTCCAGACTCACAACCATAAACTGCCACTGTACTAATAAAAATAAAAGCTTTCGGAACCCCACTTTTCTCTAATGCTGCACAAAGATTTTTTGTTCCTTGAAAATTTATATCAAAAAAGGCTTGTTTTTCTTCTTTTGTCTTAGGGATAACATGAGCCTTTCCTGCTGCATGTAATACAATATCAAAACTTTCATTAAAAGATGGTATTTCTCTTGAGAGATCAATAAATAAATTATCACCCTTTGTCAACCCTATTGTTTCCACCTGATAGGATTGTTCTAAAATACCCTTAATATTTCTTCCCAAGAAACCTGAAGCACCAGTAAACAATAACTTCATAATATTTGTATATATTTATCCAATATTTTCGCTTCTGAAAAATTATCTTCCACTAACCTTCTTGCCTTCAATCCCTTTTCTTTCAAAAAAAAGAGCTGATCCAAGTCTAATCGAAGTAAAAAGTTTCTTATGCCATCTCTATCTTTAGCATCAAAACAATATCCTATATCATGTTCCTTTATAAGCAAAGCAATTTCACTCTGCAAATCACCTATAAACAATATAGGTTTACCTACAGCCATTATATTATAAGACTTAGACGGAACTCCTAATCCATACATTCCTTCAGAAAGTGTTACAATTGCTATATCACAACTAGATAAAATATTCCATTGTTCGCTTCTTTTATATGGACCACAAAAAGTTACATTTTGAATACACTTCTCTCTGACAAAATCGAACATTTTATTTTTAATTGCACCATTTCCCCAAAAAGAAAAATTCAACTTTCGATTATTGATAGAAGCTATAATATCTAGAAGTTCCATCAGACCCTGCACACGCCCTAAATTACCCGCATATTGTATTTCAATTGTTGTTTTTTTATTCGAGATAACTGTCTCTTTCATATTTTTTTGAATTAAAGAAGATTCTGCCCAATTTTCAATTATTTCAATAGAAGAAACACATCTTCTACCACTAATTTTTTCTTGTAAAAGAGCTTTCATATCTCGACCTATAGCAATTAACAGATCTGCTTCCTTATATGCTTGATCAAAACAAATCTTCAAAATTTTATATATAAAAGTTTTTGATGAAGTAAGAATATGACTTGGAATTAAATTCTCAGGAAATACATCGTGAACTAATATATATAATGTATTTCCTTTTATCTTCTTTATTAAAGATACTAATAGTAATAAAAGGGCCGGATTAGTAACCACAAGGACTTTATCTTCTTTTTTCAATTTACACAAAAGAGAAAATGAAATCTGAATACTTAATAAAATAAAACGAATCAATCTCGTTAACAACTTATTCTTATCCAAATTAAAGTTTCTAACTCTAAATACCTTGATATTATTACATTCAATCTCTTCCTTATCCAAAGATGCAGATCCTGTTATTACATATACCTCATACTTTTCAGTAAGCTTCTGAGCTATTCTTGTTAAAATATAGGCAGTAGATGTTTCTTCCGGATAAAAGAGTTCTGTAACTATCCAAATTCGCTTCATTAATATCATTCTAATTTAAGGTAATGTATTAAGATTATTATAATACATCACCTTATACAAATTAATACTTCCTCCAAACCATCTTATCAACCAACCCAGTATAAGACTGGATCAATTTAACCACTTTCGTAGAAACATTCTCATCCACATAATTAGGAACCGGCAAACCATGATCACCTTCCTTATTCATTTCCACCGCTGTATCTACAGCCTGCAAAAGAGAATGTTCATCAATACCAGCCAAAATAAAACAACCTTTATCCAATGCTTCCGGTCGTTCTGTGGATGTACGAATACATACGGCTGGGAATGGATGACCGACAGAAGTAAAGAACGAACTTTCTTCTGGCAAAGTTCCACTATCCGAAACCACAGCAAAGGCATTCATCTGAAGACAATTGTAATCATGAAAGCCTAACGGATCCTGACGGATAACACGCTTATCCAATTGAAATCCACTTGCATCCAAACGCTTTCTACTTCGTGGATGGCAACTGTAAAGAATTGGCATATCATACTTCTCTGCCATTCTATTAATAGCTGTAAAGAGAGAAATAAAGTTCTTTTCCGTATCTATATTTTCTTCTCGATGAGCACTCAATAGAATATATTTTCCTTTCTCTAATCCTAAACGAGCATGAACATCACTTGCCTGAATTTCCGCCAAATTATTATGCAATACTTCCGCCATAGGCGAACCGCTTACATACGTTCTCTGAGGAGCAACATTGCTGGCATTCAAATAACGACGGGCATGTTCACTATAGCAAATATTTACATCACTGATAATATCTACAATACGACGGTTTGTTTCCTCTGGAAGGCATTCATCAAAACAACGGTTTCCGGCTTCCATGTGGAAAATTGGAATATGTAAGCGTTTTGCTCCGATTACACTCAGACAAGAGTTTGTATCCCCTAATACCAAAACGGCATCCGGTTTAATCTGAACCATCAGTTTATAACTTTTATCGATAATATTACCCATAGTCGCTCCCAAATCTTCGCCTACCGCATCCAAATAAACTTCAGGATCAGCCAGCTTCAGATCTTTAAAGAAAACTCCATTCAGATTATAATCATAATTCTGTCCGGTATGCGCCAAAATACAATCAAAATATTTTCGGCATTTATTAATCACAGCTGCCAAACGGATAATCTCCGGACGTGTACCCACAATGATAAGTAACTTTAACTTTCCATTATTGGTAAAACTAACATTTAAATCTTGTAAGCTCAATGCCATAATAATTTATTCTTTAAACTTAATACCCTCTTTTCTATAAAGAACCAAGATATGGCTCCTAAAATCATAGATATTACCAATACAGTAATTGCATATTTGATTTCATACAATAACCCCATTTGAACAAAAATATTAACAACAATCATATGATATACATAAAGTCCGTATGATAAGTCAAAACCCCTCAAGCTTTTTCCAATTGAAACTTTTGTAAAAGCTAATGATATAGTTAAACAGCCCAATAATAAATTACTACCTAATACTTCTATTGAAGTTATATAATAAGAAGGTTCTGATATAAGACTTACATATAAAAGATAACTAACAAAATAATAAAAAGCCTTACCTTCAAACAAAAACCTCAATTTAGTCCAATTTAAATATATTAAACTACCAAAAAGAAAAATATATAACCAGGGGAATACTGAGACACTTAATAGTTTATATATTAATCCACTAGAATCACTATTATACAAACATATATTAATAAATATCGACAACACAAAACATAAAAACAAAATTATATTTCTTTTCTTAAAGAAAAAAAGGATCGGAAGTAAAAGATAAAATATAAATTCTATAGGAATAGTCCATAAACTACCATTAGGACAACCAACACCAAATGTTCTTAAAACATCGGGGGTATAATATTGAAAAATAGTCAATTGACCTATAAACCAAAACCATAATGATGATTTCTTTATAGTTTCTGTATTAATAAACCCAAATATACAAAGAATAATAAACAATAAAACAAACGATATCCATAATGCTGGAACAATTCGTAATAACCTATTCCGTAAGTAGAGCTTTATATCCTTATTTCTATCTAAGGAAGCTGTTATTAAGAAACCGCTAACAACAAAAAAACAATAACGCCACGAAAAGGTAAAATCAAAATATTATCTAAATCTTGTTCTATTTTTAGATGGGTAAATATATGTCCTATTGCAACTTCTAAAGCCGCTATTAATCGAATTATATCAAAATTATTTTCTCTAGAAATCATATGTTAATATTATTTATACTATCTCGAAAAATGTATCCGGATTATTCGGATCAAATGCTTCATTAGCCCACATAACCGTTACCAGATTCTCAGTTTCGCTTAAATTAATAATATTATGCGTATAACCCGGTACCATGTGAACTGCTTCAATCTTATCCCCACTTACTTCAAACTCGATTACTTCATCGCTACCGATTTTCCGCTGTTGAATCAAACCATGACCACTGACTACTATAAAGAACTCCCATTTGGTATGATGCCAATGTTGTCCTTTTGTTATACCTGGTTTCGAAATATTAATACTAACTTGACCACTGTTTTTCGAACGAAGCAATTCCGTAAAGCTTCCTCGAGAATCTACATTCATCTTTAATGGAAAAGCGACCTTTTCTTTTGGCAAATAAGACAAATAAGTAGAATAAAGCTTCTTGGCAAAAGAATTAAACGGAATCTCCGGAATAACCAAAGTTGTCGGTTGCTCAGCGAACTGATGCAATAAATCTACGATTTCACCCAAAGTTACTTTGTGTGTAGTTGGAACCGCACAATAGCGTCCATCTGCCTTTAAAACAGTTTCTACCCCATCAAATTCACAATGATGTTCTTTACCCTGCAAAGCAGTAATCATCTCTTCTACCAAATCATCAATATACAACAATTCCAATAGTGTAGAGCAATCATTCACCTGAATAGGTAAATCATGAGCAATATTATAACAGAAAGTTGCAACAGCACTGTTATAGTTCGGGCGACACCATTTCCCAAATAAATTCGGGAAACGATAGATTAAAACCTTAGCACCTATCTCCTGAGCGTAAGTAAAGAAAAGTTCCTCACCTGCCAACTTAGACTTACCATAATCAGAGGTTCCATAACGCCCGATCAGAGTAGCCTGAATCGAACTGGACAACATAACCGGACAAATATTCTTATATTTCTTCAACGTATCCAGCAAAGTAGAAGCAAAACCAAAATTACCTTCCATAAATTCTGCCTGATCTTTAGGCCGATTTACACCAGCTAAGTTAAATACAAAATCAGCTTTCTGACAATAAGTATCCAACAAAGCAGGATCGGTATCCAAATCATACTCCATTACCTCAGTAACAACGACCGGATAATTTTTAGCCTTACCATCCTTGATATTGTTCAATTGAGCACAAAGATTTTTGCCTACAAAACCTTTTGCTCCTGTTACCAATATTCGCATAATTATTCTGATCTGATTTCTTTAGATTTTGCCCGAGGTATCAAACCTAAATCTTCTTGAATAAAACGTAAACGCATCAACTGTTTCTTCATACCTTCTACATCTAAGCGATTGGTATTATGACTATGATAATCTTCTATTTTCGAAACAGTTTCATTTCCCTCCACAAAATATTTATCATAATTCAAATCACGATTGTCGCATGGAATACGATAATAGTTTCCCATATCAATAGCCTTTGCCATTTCTTCACGGGTTACCAATGTTTCATACAACTTTTCCCCATGGCGGGTACCGATTACTTTCACTTCAGTTTCCCCATACTTCGGATCAATCTTTGCATAAATTTCCTTCAATGCCTGTGCCAAAACAGACAATGTTGCAGCAGGAGCTTTCTGTACAAACAAATCCCCATTATGCCCATGCTGAAAAGCATAAACCACCAAATCCACAGCATCATCCAACGTCATCATAAAACGTGTCATATTAGGATCTGTAATGGTAATAGGCTTGCCTTGCTGCATCTGTTCAACCCACAAAGGAATTACTGAACCACGGCTTGCCATTACATTACCATAACGCGTACAACATATAGTTGTAGCCGCATTTTCACCTAATTCACGCCCCTTTGCAATTGCCACTTTTTCCATCAAAGCCTTGGATATACCCATTGCATTAATAGGATAAGCCGCTTTATCGGTAGAAAGGACAACTACATTTTTTACTCCATGCTCAATAGCAGATAATAACACATTTTCAGTTCCTATCACATTCGTATACGTCGCTTCCATCGGGAAAAACTCACAACTAGGAACTTGTTTTAACGCAGCTGCAGAAAAGACATAATCTACTCCACGCATAGCAATATCTACGGATGTTTTATTCCGTACATTCCCAATATAAAATTTCACTTTAGGATTTTGCAATGCATGACGCATATCATCCTGCTTTTTCTCATCACGACTAAAAATACGGATTTCTTTAATATCAGAATCCAAGAATCTTCTTAATACAGCATTACCAAATGAACCGGTGCCTCCAGTAATTAGGAGGACTTTGTCTTTAAATACACTCATATTTTTAACTATTCCAAATTTTCTCGTATAAAGGGAATATAGTATTTAGTGTAAATGATGATAAAACTCTTTTCTTCCCATTAACAGCATACAAATATCTTTCTTGAGCAACTTTCTTCAAAAACAACTCAATGGCAGAGACTAAACTATCTACTGATTTTTTTTCGAAACATATTCCACTTGCCAAATCTTCGCTTTCACAAAGCAACATATCTGGTATAGAACCTACAGCTGTAGCCAAAACAGGACATCCGCAGGCCATTGCTTCCAACACAACATTTGGAAATCCTTCTGTATAAGATGGTAAAATTAAAGCTTCAGAATGTTCCATTCTATCTATAACATAATTAATATCTTTATTTCCAACAATCTTCAACCAAGTTCCATCATTTTTACTTCTAGCTAAATTTTCCAAGTCCATTTTTATTTTATCGCTACAAAGACCTATAATCTCCAAATTTAATTCATTTTCAATATTTGTAAAAGCTTTAACCAATTCATAAACACCTTTTGCAGGAATAACATGTCCAACAAATATAAAACTACCATCTTTAGAAATAACATCCTTTTTTGCAATAAGTTCCAACTCAGAAGAACAAGGATTTGGTATATATGTACATTTATTTTGTAAACCTTCTATTCCTTTTACCACATCAAACGAAGATCTATCTATCACTATAAGATTATCTGCTCTTCGTGCGATAAAAATTAAAAGCTTCCATTCCCAAGTATTAGAAACAGACAATTCAGGAATACGTCCAAATCTGTAATGGAAAACGACTTTAGTTCTAAATATTTTTGCAAATAACAAAAAGAAAAAATCTTTCATTAAAGAAAAAGAGGCAGATGTTGTTATATGAACCTTATAAGGCTTGTATTTTAATAAATAATATACATATTTAAACAAAATAAAAGCTGTATCTAATATAGCACTTAATACAATAAATAGTTTATTTGAGTCTGCCCTCTTAAAATAAATAGAACTATCTAAATGCACTACATATTTTATTTTATTACTCACAATATAAGTATTTATATGCTTTGTCCAAGATGATATTCCTCCTGTAGGATAAGTAGGGGACATAAAAATTCTATTTTTTCTCATAAATTAAAATCAAATGTAAGCATTTAACTTTGATGTATTGCATAGGGAAAAATTTATTTTCGGTGCTTCATCTTATTAAATATATCATAAAATTACAGCAGTAAGGTTATGTTTTTATTCCTTAATATGCCATTTTTGAACGCTTAAAAAATTCTTATGCACATGAATATTCCCCTCGCTTCTTCTAAAAAGCATCTCCTTCATACTACTTAGTTTTATACACTTGCAAATACCCTTTTGCTGTATTACAAATAGAATATTTAGCAAAGGATTCGTGAGAGTTTTGTCGCATCTGTTTTTTCTGAGCTGAAGACAATTCACAAAATCGCTTCAACATTAAATAATAATTTTCTACAGAAAGATTATTAGACAATAACCCATTCTTACCATCCTCAATCATATTGACAATTCCACCAACAGGTGTACAAAGGACTGGACATCCAACAGAAAATGCCTCGATTATGGTTATTGGCATACCCTCCATTTGGGATGATAGACACATTGCATCTGCTTGTACTAAATAATCACGTACATTAGGAACAGTTCCTATATACTTAAATTGTTCTACCATTAGAGGAAGTAATGCATCATACAAAGACTTATATGTAGTATTTCTACCCAACCACAACATTTTAGAATTCGGATATTCCTTTACGAGTTTTGCAAAAGCTCGTATCAATAGTTTTTGATTCTTCACTGGCTGGCAACTTGCAGGATGTACAAAAATAATCTGCTCCTCATTATCTCTCAAAGAAGGAATACCACTTCCAGTATATTCTGAAACACCATTATAAACCAATAGAGCATCCATATTATAATATTCATCAAAAGAAATCTTTGATTCAAGAGATATAGTAACTGGAATACATTTATTATGACGAAACATATAAAAACGAATCCATTTCATGATATTTTTTCCTGCCTCACGTCTTGCCTCAGAATGAATAGTTGCAACAAATTTAACATTCTTCAATAGTAACGTTGATAGCAATATATAATGGATTGCTCCTACATGTGCATGAACCACATCATACTCCCCTTTTTTAATGAACTTATACAATCTATAAAAGCAACGTAAATCAAAGCCTAGTTTCTTATGAAGCGAATAAAAATGTGACTTTGGGCTAAGCTTTTTAAGTAGTTCGTTATCCGAATTAACATCAAATAACGTAACAATGTCGCAATTATACCCCTGTCGAACTAATTCATTAGTTAAATATACTGTAAAACACTCTGCTCCACCTGTTTCCAAAGTAGGTATAACATTTAATATTTTCATCTCTCAAATCTGTTAGTTCAATTAGAAGTTTACTAATAAAATTTTATGTTATTTATTTTTAAGAATACTTAATTTAGATATTTTAACCACCTAATTTATTTCCTGAGTAAAAATCTTTTTATTAAATCTTTAAACATAACAAACAATGGATAATCATATCTTTTCAAATCTATAACACCTATTTTCCCTAATGTATTAAAAGTATGAATACCTGCATACTTAATAGAATTAGAACGTATTTCACCAAGAATAGAATAACCATCATAAAAGACAACAGCTTTACCATAGGAACCATCACAATCCTGAGCCGGCCTTATAATATTTTTATTATTTTCTATAAATAATCCAGCCATACGAGCTTGACAATGCTGATATCTTTCTTCTGAGCATGGAACATAGGGGCCCATCAAATTAGCTGAAACATAAGATTTTAAAATTTTTCCATTTGGATCAGGTAATCTGGTCGCATACATTCTGTATACATTATCTATTTTTATAATTACTGCATCAGTCACAGGCTCATCAATTACCTTAACAGGATTAATTAAAGATTTTTCTTTTTCATCATAAATATACATATATGATGCACCAGAAGCAGAATTTTCGGGGTGAACAATAACCCTCTTTCCAACTCTATAAATTGCAGGAAAAGACAAGTGAGTAGGTAAATCCAAAATAATATCACAAGAAACTATCTCATCTCGATTCTTATCAATCAAAATCTGAGCAATTCTCCCTCTTTTTATTTCTGAATCAAACTCCTCAACAAGAAGAGTCAGAAAATCATTTGTATTTATAAGAATAAATGGATCAGCAAACCATTTCTTTTTATATGGATTCTTAACAATGTGAATCGATGTAAAATCCAATCCCTCGGAGAGAACATTTGGGTTGTAATTAAAATAGGCCAATGTCCATGTATAGTGGAGCAATTTTTCTTTTAATCTCTTTAGCATAAACAACCTTTTAATAACAATTTATATTAAAAACTTAAACAAACCACCTATTTAAAAGTCATCCTTAAACAAGCTTAATCATATATCATCTTCTTCTTGTTGTTAACACAAATACAAAATATAAAATATAAACAAAAACCACCATTTTTAATGGATATAAATAATAAGCTCTTGGATAAATTATAATTGAAGAGAATAAAACAACTGATAATATTATAGATAAAATATTCGGCTTTTCATTATATGTAGTAATCATATCTACCCTTCGTATAATATATCCCAAAAAAAACATACCTAAGACTACCGCTAATATTCCGAAATCTAAATATAAATCTGCAATACAAGAAGTCCCGTCACCATACTTAGGATTATATCCTTGCAGATAAATTGTTAAATATGTACTAGAGGTTATTTTATAATCAAAAACACCTATTTTAGAAAACAATGTTCCAGTTAAAGGTATCGATGTTATAAAATTTGAGAAATTAAAATACCCATACCAAAATCCATTATATTCAACACTTTCTACTGCTGCATGTAATGTTCGAACAGATCCGGCTAATTCACTGGTCACACTAAAAACGCTATTATCTTCTTCCATATTTAATTCATCATAAGCGAATAACACTTTCTCTGAAAAGGAATATTCATTACCCATATTACGAGTAATACCTAAAATTGCAATCAAAAGGCCTGAAAAAAATAACAATATAATGAAGTTTTTTTTTGTAATAATAGATTTTGATATGAATAACAACATCATTAAATATGACATAGCAAAAGAAATTATTATGTCTCTCTCTCCTGAAAATAAAATCAATATTAAATATACAAATAGCAAAAGCAAAAATTTAAAATCTTCTTTCAAAATTTGAGTTACATTTTTCCGTTCCACTTTTTCTACTGAATTTGCTATTTTAACTACTATATATAAATATAATGAAGCATGGAAAAACACAGAGATAAAACCATTAAATGAGTTTTGTTCGACAACACTATATCCTCCTCTAAAATAAGAGAAATCAACAGACATCAAATATACAACAAACAAAGTATAATTTAAAATCAAAATATTTCCTGTATTCACAAAAGATAAATTACTATTCTTTTTATATTTCTTTTTATATTTCTTTTTATCAAAAATCAAATAACCAAGAAAGAAAGACATTAAACCAGTCATTGATATCCATACAGATTTATTTATAGCATCAGGTAAAGCTATCGACAAATAATCATATTGACTAATATTCCCCAATAATAAATCAATATAATTCTGAAAATAGACAATAAAATAAGAAATTAAAAAAAGAATTGATACAGTATATGCATTTTTTGTTACAGAAGCATATCTATCTTTCCTAATAAAAAAAAATACTATCGAAACAAAAGCCAAAAGAATTGGTATTATTATACTTTTTGACCAAACACTCAAATCTATTGTTATAGATAAATAAACAGATACTATAAATATGAAAAAATAAAATATTTTCAAGAAAACACTATTTAGCATATTAGAATTACTATTTATACTCCAAAACTTTTATCACTCTTGCTGGAGAGCCTGCAACTACAGTCCAAGCAGGAACATCTTTTGTTACTAAAGCTCCAGCTCCTACAACTGCACCTTCACCTATCGTAACGCCGGGCATTAGAATTGCTCCCATACCTATAGCAGCTCCTTTTTTTATAGTAACAGAAGACCTTATATAAGGTAAATCTTTGTATTTTTCCCCTCTAAAATAATATGATATATTCCTACGATGACATAAAATTAAAGCCCTACTTGCAATCCTTACATCATCTTCTACATTAATTAGCTCAGCATTATTCACATCAAAATAAACATCCCAACCAATAAATACACCTTTACCAATTTTACAACCACAACATTTCCACAAAAAAGCGCGAAAATCACCAAGCTTTAGCAAAGAAGTAATACAAGGTAGGAAAACAGAAAATCTAGCTAATTTATTTAAATACCAATGCCATATATCTCTTATTTTTATATATTGATTTCGTATTTTCCAACAAAAAAAATCCAAACTCATAATCTTATCTTAATAATCCAACAATATTTAAAATATACTTATTCTTTAGAAGAAAATTTAAAGACATATATATACAAAAATATAACAATCCCTGAAAAATCAAATTTATAGATTCTATGTCATGTTGTGTAAAATCTACTAGTGCTATTAATATTATTATCGAAAAAAAAGTTGAAAATAATGTTTTGAAATTATCATGCATAATTTCAAAAAAGCTACATTGAACATAATGCATACTTAAATATATATATAACAGACTTCCAATTATACCTGATATAACAAAGCCCAATACCATCGAATAAACACTTATGTTTATAGTCAAAAATAAAGCCACCACCCTTAAAGACTGTTTTATTAAAGCTATAAAAAACATTGTATTAGTCTTTCCTTTTATCATTATAAAACTAATACTAACTTTATGTATAAGTTGAAAAAGACCTAATATAGAAATTAATTGTAAATAATTCCCAGCTTCAATCCACTGTTTCCCAAACAATACAACAACAATATTCTCTGCATATAAAGATACAAAAAACATTGTAGGTAATATAATACAAAGAAGCATACCCAACATCTTTCTATATCCATCCTTAAGTTGTAAATCATCATTCTTTATTCTAGAAAAAATCGGATATACAACTTTATCTATTACCGCATTTAAAGGAGTTACAATATATGAATCTAACTTCCCTCCTTGTGAGTAATATCCCAAATCATTTTTTGTATAAATCTTACCTATGAAAAGAGTATTCAAATTAGTCACAAAAACATCTATCAGCCCTTGAAACATAAGAAATATACCAAAACTAAGGTATCTTTTTAATGATTTGAAACTAAAGATAATTTTAGGTCTCCACTTAGAATACTTCCATAGTAAAATTCCTCGACAAAAAGGCATTAAAACCATATTTGCAACCAACGCCCATACACCAAAGCCTGTAAAGGCCATAATCACAGATACTACACCTGCAAAAAAAGATCCCAATACAGAAATTTTTTCAACCAAAACAAAATTCAATTCTCTTTTTAAGAGAGCATTTTGTATTACAATCAACGCATTGAAAATTATTACAAGAAATACTATTTTTGATAAAAGTTCTAAATCAGGAGTTTGATAAAATAAGGATATATATGGTGCTAATATGAAAAGTATAGAATAAAGAATAGTAGATATAATCATATTAAAAATAAATATAGAAGATAAATCTACATCTGAAGGATTATCATCCCTTATAATTGCTTGAGAAAAACCACTATCTACTATTACATTTGACACAGAAATAAAAACTGTCAATAATGCAATAAGAGCAAAATCAGAAGGTGTTAGTATTCTTGCTAATATAATCGTAACCAAAAAACTGACTAAACCATTACCTAATGTTCCGATACTACTCCATATAAAACCATTTAAAACTGTCTTTTTTAAACTCATTATTAAAATTATAATTAAAAAACACTTTTAAATACTATATAACTAAAAGTGTTTTTCTCCTTTCTAAATACTACAATCTTCCATCAACTACATCTTTCGATAATGCACACTTCACATCATACACGACAGATTTAAAATTACAGAAAGATAGAATATCCATTTTCTTAAATTCCTCATGCGCCACCGCCAAAATAGCACTATCAAATTTCCCTTTCGGAAGTTCATTCATAATATCTATTCCATACTCATGTTTAGCCACCTCCGGATTAGCCCAAGGATCGTAAACCGTAATATTTACACCATAATCTTTCAACGTATTATAAATATCAACGACCTTCGTATTACGGACATCCGGACAATTTTCTTTAAACGTAAAACCAAGAATTAAAATATTGGAATTTAAAACTTGAATACCCTTTTTCAACATCAATTTTACAACCTCCGTTGCCACATATTCGCCCATACCATCATTCATCCGA
Source organism: uncultured Parabacteroides sp. (assembly GCA_944325355.1). Classification (GTDB taxonomy): domain Bacteria; phylum Bacteroidota; class Bacteroidia; order Bacteroidales; family Tannerellaceae; genus Parabacteroides. Next base: position 93,684 of record CALUZS010000003.1, on the reverse strand, counting down.
CGACCTGCCAATATGATTTCAGGATTGTATCCATGACGCTGCGCACACTGAGCCAAATAATACGGGTCTACGCCGATGCAATGCCCACCGACCAATCCCGGTTTGAACGGTAAAAAGTTCCATTTGGTTGAAGCGGCATCCAATACATCCTGAGTATCAATACCTAGCTTATTGAATATTTTCGACAACTCATTTACAAACGCGATATTTATATCACGCTGCGAATTTTCTATCACTTTTGCTGCTTCCGCAACTTTTATGCTTGAAGCCAAATGCGTGCCAGCCGTAATAACAGAAGCATAAATTTCATTGACTTTCTGTCCGATTTCAGGTGTAGAACCGGAAGTCACTTTCTTGATTTTTTCTACCGTATGTAACTTATCCCCCGGATTAATACGTTCCGGTGAATAACCGGCAAAGAAATCTTCATTGAATTTCAAACCAGAAACTTTCTCTACAACCGGAATACATTCATCTTCCGTTACCCCTGGATAAACGGTAGATTCATATACCACAATATCTCCATTAGAAATTACCTTACCTACTGTAGTACTAGCACCATACAACGGTGTTAAATCCGGATTGTTGTTTTCATCAACCGGAGTCGGTACAGCTACCACATAAAAATTACAATCTCGAATCTGTTCAATATCTGTTGTACATACAAATCCGTTTGCTAAGGCGGATTGTAACAGTTCATCAGCTACTTCTAACGTATCATCGTGACCTGCCATCAATGCATCAACACGACGCTGACTCATGTCAAAACCAATAGTCTTATATTTCGTAGAAAACAACCGTGCTAAAGGTAATCCTACATACCCCAACCCGATTACACAAATTCTGATATCGTTATTCATTATTATTACTATTTTGTATTCAATTAATTTATATATTCTCCCAATACCATTTAACAGCTTCTTTCAATCCGTCTTTCATACTGTATTTAGGAGCATACCCCAACAACCGTTTAGCTTTATCCACACTAGCCAAAGAATGCGGAATATCTCCTGCCCGCGTCGGTCCATGAGTTGGCTCAATCTTTGCAATTTCAGCATCAAACTCCGACAGGTACTCTTTCAAATAAGAGACCAATTGGTTCAACGTTGTACGCTCACCGTATGCAGTATTATATATCTGGTTGACAGCTTCCAGATTATTCGTTGTCAATGCCAAATAATTCATCTGTATAACATTATCTATATAAGTAAAGTCTCTACTATATTCGCCATCTCCATTAATATTTGGAGCTTCATGAGCCATAAATTTCTTGACAAATAACGGAATTACAGCAGCGTATGCTCCAAATGGGTTCTGACGGCGACCGAACACATTGAAATAACGTAAACCGATATATTCAAAACCATACGTCTTAGCAAAAACATCCGCATACAATTCATTAACATACTTAGTAATCGCATACGGAGACAAAGGTTTCCCTATCACATCCTCTACCTTAGGCAAACTTTTACTATCCCCATAGGTGGATGAACTTGCAGCAAAAACAAAACGTTTAATTCCGGCATCACGTGAAGCAACCAACATATTCAAAAAGCCGGACACATTCACTTCATTGCTGGTTATAGGGTCTTTAATAGAACGAGGAACTGAACCTAAAGCTGCTTCATGAAGGACATATTCCATTCCATCAACGGCCTTCCGACAATCTTCCATATTACGGATATCACCCACTAACAACTCAAACGTTTTTGGATATTTCTCTAATAACGGGAATATATTACCAGGCTTACCGGTTGCAAAATTATCCAAACAACGAACTACATTGCCTTGCGCCAACAAATATTCACACAAATTAGAACCTATGAATCCGGCTCCTCCTGTTACCAATATTTTCATATTCTATATCGCTATTCTATATTTTTTCTACACTGTCTGCGGATATATCTACGCTTGCTGTTCCTAACAAATCAATTCGAACAGCAATTTTTGTCTTTCCGTTTACAGAAACGAACTCGCCCTCCAAACCTTTCAACGGACCTTTTACAACGCGGACAAGATCTCCTGCTTGCAAAGTCTCCCCGATATTTACTGCTTCTTCAGAATGATCCAACAGAAACATAAAACGTTCCATCTGAATATCGGGGACAACCGCCGGCGCATGCTCATTGCGCAACACCATATACCGGCTCACAGACGATAACATCAGCACCTCTTTCTGCTCCTGCGAATCGACATGCACAAACAGCATCATCGGTGTAAGTACCTGGTCTATTTCCTTTTTGCGATCGCTCCATTGCCGTATCTGGCGTTGTACCGGCAAATAGGTTTCGATACCCATGTTTGACAGTCGCTCCGCCGTTTTCTTTTCATGAAACAATTTCACCATCGCAACGAGCCAACGTTTTGGGCATGCTACGCCGTTACCTGTCACATCGGCAGGTAAACAGACTATATTGTTTTTCTCTTTTTCCATAACTTTCGCAAGGACAGTTACAGATTAATCTGCTATAACCGTTCCTTTTCTACTTATCCACGGTCTCGGCATCCAATGTCTCGTACACTGAATTTTTACTCTTAAATTCAGGCACGATACGTTTCATCTCGCGCACCGTTTCGATGCGTTTCACTGCAATGGCAAGTTCCGTCAGATGCTTGATTGAACGGGAAATCTCCGAAAATTCGTATTCACGCACCTTCGCACGGAAAATCTTCTCATTAAATGTAGGCAACGTATTCTCTTTCGTTGCCAACAACTCTTCATACAGTTTCTCACCCGGACGCAGACCGGTATACTCGATTTTTATATCTTTGTCGGGAACCAGCCCTGCCAATTCAATCATCCTCCGCGCCAAATCCGCAATCTTCACAGGAGTTCCCATATCGAACACGAATATTTCATTTCCATTACCCATAACACCCGCTTCAAGAACCAACTTACATGCTTCGGATATTGTCATGAAATAACGGATAATATCAGGATGAGTAACCGTAAGCGGTCCTCCACGCATCAACTGCTCTTTAAAACGAGGTATTACTGAGCCGTTACTTCCCAGCACATTCCCGAAACGGGTCGTTATAAAACGGGTCTTTCCCTCATGCAGTCCTTTGCTGATAGCCGTGCTTAAACTCTGCACATAAATCTCTGCCAACCGTTTGGATGCTCCCATGACGTTCGTCGGGTTCACAGCTTTATCCGTCGAAATCATCACAAACTTCTCCACTCCATATTTGACAGCGATATTCGCCACATTAAAGGTGCCGTAAACATTCGTATAAACAGCTTCGCACGGATTCTCCTCCATCAACGGAACATGCTTATAGGCTGCAGCATGGAATACATATAACGGACGGTATTCATTGAAAATGCTATCCATGCGCTCTACCATACGGACATCCCCCACAACCGGATGAATCTTAACTTTCGGGAAACGCTCTTCCAGCTCCAGACGGATATTATGCATAGGCGTCTCCGCACTGTCGAACAACACCAGATCTTTTACTTCAAATGCACATAACTGTCGGCACAACTCACTGCCTATCGAACCGGCAGCTCCCGTAACCAACACCGACTTGCCTTTCAAAGATGATACGATATTGTTCATATTTATCTTTATCTCTTCCCTGCCAAGCAAATCTTCAATACGCACCTCCGCCAAGTTACGCTGCTTCACCTTTCCGCCTTGCAACTCATCCGGCGCAGGCAAAAGCAACATCTTCAAATGCAACTGCAAGCAATAAGAAACAATACGGTCATTTTCACTCCTGACACTTGCCACATCCGTGAACAAAATCGAGCGGATATTACGGGAAAGGACAAGACGGCGCAACGACTCTTGATTCTCTATAAAATAAACTTTATAATGGCCTATACGCAAGGAAGACCGCTTTCCCCATTGCAAACAACCGACAATCTGCCAGCTCTGGTTGCCATTCTGTATAAGACCGTCCTGATCCGATATAATCCGGTTGTCACCATAAATAAGCACACGCTCAAAATCCGGCAACACCCGTTCCCGAAGTGCACGGAAAAAGAAAACAACAAACAACCGGAATATAGTAAGGAAAAAGAATGTCAATAAAAGGTCGATGAGACAAATCAACATCTCCATCCTCACCGGCAACACCGCCGCCGCAGTAATAAACAAATATAATAATATTATCTTCAAGAACGAAGCAAATGCAAGCCGTCCGGTCTCCGTATAAACGGAATGACGGATAATACCTTTATAAGTCTGTGTCATGAAAAAACTAATCAGGCTGAAAAAGGATGAAGCCAGCAATATGGATATACTTGTCTTCCCCTCCGGCCGGAAATTAGACACATAATAGGTTAGCAACAATGACAACACCGTCACAACAGTCGACACAAACAAATCGACTATCAATATCAACCAGCGATTCAGATAACGGGATTTCGCCAGTTTTCCTCCAAAACTCACTAAACTAAACATTCCGCTCTATATTTTAGTCACAAGTTATACTACTACTTTCCAGTTTTAAGTTTTCTATATTTTCTCCCTATTAGCAAGCAAATAAAATAAAACTTACATAAAGTAACTTCGCAGAAAACAAGGTTCCTCTTATTTTCTCGGCAAAATTAATCCCTTTATTTATAATTTGCAACTATTTTTGGAATAGATTCGTCCCCCCCCCGCAAATTGTAAACTGCTAACAATCAACAACTTCTCCATCAAAGGAAAATTTTACAGAAGAAGGTAATCCAATGCCAGCCGACTCATGCAAGCCAATACGGTGGCTCATGTGGGTAAAATATGTACGGCGGGGATTAATCCTCGCCACATAATCCAGCGCCTCGTCAACACAGATATGCGACAGATGAGGTTCTCTCCGCAAAGCATCAATTACCAACAAGTCCAGGTCCGCCAATTTCGCAAATTCCTCCTCCGGAATCTTCTTTACATCCGTCAAATATGCCATTCCTCCTATACGGAATCCCATTATCGGAAGACAGGCATGCATCAAACGAATCGGTATCACTTCCACTCCGGCCACATAAAACGGCTCCAACGTGATTTCATGAATATGCAAATCCGGCACGCCCGGATATCTGTCTTTCCGGAAAACATAAGGCAAGCGCGTCCGTATAGCGTCCGCCACATTCGCTTCCGTATAAATATTCAAACCGGATCTGCTGAACGGACGCAAATCATCCAAACCGCCTACATGGTCGTAATGTTCATGCGTAAGCAATACGGCATCCAATGCGGAAATATGATACCTCAATGCCTGGCAGCGAAAATCCGGCCCACAGTCAATCAATATCTTTACACCTTCCGCTTCCACAAGAACCGAAGATCTGAAACGCTTGTCCCGAGGGTCTTTACTCGTACATACAGGACACGTACACCCTATCTCCGGCACGCCGGTGGAAGTTCCGGTTCCTAAAAATGTAAGTCTCATCAGAAAACATATTTTACTTCGGGCAGCAGTTCTATACCGAATTTATCCGATACCGCCTGGCGGATGCTCTCCGCCATCAAAGCAATTTCGTCACCTGTCGCTCCGCCCAAATTCACCAACACCAATGCCTGCTTATCATATACGCCTACCGCTCCATGCCTTTTCCCTTTCAATCCGCATTGCTCAATCAGCCATCCTGCCGGGATCTTCACCTTCGACAGCTCCTCAGACGAATAAAAAGGCATGGTCGGATATTGCGCTTTCAATTTTTCATAAACCGAACGATCTACCAACGGATTCATGAAGAAGCTGCCGGCATTGCCCAATTTTTCAAAATCGGGAAGCTTCTCCGCACGCAACGCAGCAACAGCACGGCGTACATCTGCCAATGACGGCGATTCCACATTCCGCAGCAACTCTTTCAATCCTGCATACGCCAAGTTTAGTTCTCCTCTTTTCGAAAGCCGTATGTAAATATATGTAATGATACAAGGGTCGTTATGCTCATTTTTAAAACGGCTGTATCGATAAGCATAATCGCAATCCGACTTCATGAAAGCAACTTTCTCAAAAGTTAATCGGTTGTACGCTTCGATTTTCTCTACCGCATCCTTAAATTCAGCGCCGTACGCACCGATATTCTGGACAGCTGCCGCACCGGCTTCACCCGGTATACCCGTAAGATTCTCTATGCCATACCATCCGTGCGACACAGCATAAGCCACCACATCATCCCACAATTCTCCGGCACCGACGCGCAACAGCACGGATTCTTCCGATACCTCCGCTACGGTTATGCCCTTAATGGCTGAATGCAAAATGATCCCGTTGAAGTCATTCAAGAACAACAAATTACTTCCGCTTCCTATATGCAATGAATGGCATTCCTGAAAATATTCATCATGCAAGATACGCTCAAGCTCCTCTTCCGAAGAATATTCCATGAACCAACGGCTCCTTACAGGCAAACGGAACGTGTTATGGCGCTCCAACGAATAATTCTGTTCGATTCTCATAATGGAATTTCGATTTTCAAACTGCAAAGATACGATTTATTACCCAAGAATAGGCCGTTTGCTGGCGGACAAATATCCGGCAATAGAGAAAAAGAGCCAGCTTACCCCCCTTTTCCCCCATATTATCTATTTCAGATTTCCCCATTTCGAGTTTTATACCTACTTTTGTAGGCAAAAGAAACAAGAAACATAAAGCAATGAATAAAATCAAATTAGACAGCATCGAAGAAGCTATCGAGGATTTCAAAAACGGAGAGTTTGTAATCGTTGTCGATGACGAGGACCGCGAAAATGAAGGCGACCTGATTATCGCGGCAGAGAAAGTCACTCCGGAGAAAATCAATTTCATGTTGAAACATGCACGTGGGGTCTTATGTGCTCCCATCACCATATCCCGCTGCAAAGAGCTGGAACTTCCACACCAAGTGGATGATAACACATCGGTATTGGGAACACCGTTTACCGTTACCATCGACAAGCTGGAAGGCTGTTCCACCGGCGTGTCGGCAGCCGACCGTGCCGCAACAATTCGCGCATTGGCAGACCCGGACTCCAAGCCGGAAACATTCGGACGCCCGGGACATATCAACCCGCTTTATGCGCAAGAAAAAGGGGTACTCCGTCGTGCCGGACACACCGAAGCGACAGTCGACATGGCACGCCTGGCAGGGCTTTATCCGGCTGGGGCTCTAATGGAAATCATGAACGAAGACGGCTCGATGGCGCGCCTTCCGGAACTCCGCAAAATGGCAGACCAATACGGGCTTAAACTGATATCCATAGCCGACCTGATTGCTTTCAGGCTGAAAAAGGAATCGACAGTTGAAATGGGCGTCGAAGTCGATATGCCGACAGAATACGGGCATTTCCGGCTAATTCCGTTCAAACAGAAAAGCAACGGACTGGAACACATCGCCATCATTAAAGGGAACCTGACGGAAAACGACCAGCCTATTCTGGTTCGCGTACACTCGTCTTGCGCCACCGGTGACATTTTCGGCTCGCTTCGTTGCGACTGCGGGGAACAACTCCATAAAGCACTTCGCATGATTGAAGCGGAAGGAAAAGGTGCTGTCGTATATCTGAACCAAGAGGGACGGGGCATTGGACTGATGGAAAAAATGAAAGCCTACAAACTGCAAGAAAACGGCATGGATACGGTGGATGCCAACTTGTGCCTTGGACATAAGGTGGATGAACGCGACTATGGCGTCGGCGCACAAATACTGCGTCATTTGGGCATACACAAAATGAGACTCCTTACCAACAATCCGGTAAAACGCGTCGGCTTGGAAGCATACGGCTTGGAAGTTGTGGAAAATGTTCCTATCGAAGTTTCCGTCAACCAGTATAACGAGAACTACATGAGGACAAAGAAAGAACGGATGGGGCACATCCTGCATAATCTCAAATAAATTACTTCAGAACTAAATAAAAAGAATCATGATGCAATTATCAGACCGTTTAAACAGGTTATCGCCATCAGCGACTTTGGCGATGTCGCAAAAGAGCAATGAGTTGAAGGCTCAAGGCATAGACGTCATAAACCTAAGTGTCGGAGAACCGGATTTCAATACGCCGGATCATATTAAAGAAGCTGCAAAAAAAGCCATAGATGAAAATTACTCCCGTTATTCACCAGTACCCGGATACCCGGCTTTGCGCAATGCTATCGTTGCCAAACTGAAGAATGAAAACGGATTGGAATATTCAGCTGCCCAGATTTCATGCGCAAACGGCGCAAAACAGTCGGTTTGTAACGTAATCATGGCATTGGTCAATGCAGGCGACGAAGTGATTATCCCGGCGCCTTTCTGGGTAAGCTATCCGGAAATGGTAAAACTCGCCGATGGCACGCCTGTAATCATATCTGCCGGTATCGAACAAAACTTCAAAATCACTCCGGCACAACTGGAAGCAGCTATTACACCGAAAACAAAAGCGCTGATTCTCTGCTCGCCTTCTAACCCAACCGGTTCGGTTTACAGCGAAAATGAGTTGGAAGGATTAGCAGAAGTGCTCCGCAAATATCCGCAGATTACGGTCATTGCCGACGAGATATACGAACATATCAACTACATCGGAAAGCACCACAGCCTGGCGCAGATCGCCGACATGAAAGACCGGACAGTCATCGTCAACGGCGTTTCCAAAGCGTATGCCATGACCGGATGGCGTATCGGGTTCATCGCCGGACCGGAATGGATTGTTAAAGCATGCAACAAACTGCAAGGGCAATATACATCCGGACCATGCTCCGTTTCTCAAAAAGCAGCTGAAGCGGCTTATACAGGTACACAAGCTCCGGTAGAAGAGATGCGTAAGGCTTTCGAACGCCGCCGAGACCTGATTGTAAAACTGGCAAAAGAGGTTCCGGGCTTCGAAGTAAATGTTCCGGAAGGTGCGTTTTACCTCTTCCCGAAATGCAGCTACTACTTCGGAAAATCAGATGGCACGCATACCATCAACAATGCCGATGATTTGGCAATGTACCTGCTTGAAGTAGGGCACGTTGCTTGCGTCGGAGGCACTTCTTTCGGTGCGCCCGAATGCATCCGCATGAGCTACGCTACCAGCGATGAAAACATCGTTGAAGCTATCCGTCGGATTAAAGAAGCGTTAAGCGCATTGAAATAATTATCGGCATGCATTGCGACGCGCTTTCAACGCGCAATAAACTGACCGTACAGCATAAAATCAGGGCTGGAATAAGTAATTCCAGCCCTGATTTTTTATTTGTTCCGAACATTTCCGACAATACAGATCCTGAATCAAAGCAAACTCCAACTGACGGTAAGCCCGGCCATCACAATAGCAACCATACTCATCAACTTGATAAGGATATTCAGGCTCGGGCCGGACGTATCCTTGAACGGATCGCCCACAGTATCTCCCACCACAGTCGCCTTATGTACTTCACTGCCTTTTCCTCCAAAATTGCCTTCCTCCACATATTTCTTGGCATTATCCCATGCTCCTCCGGAATTGGCCATAAAGATAGCCAATACGAAACCGCTGCTCAATCCGCCAATAAGCAAACCAAGGACTCCGGTCACTCCGAATATCAGTCCGGTGACAACAGGAGCCACAATAGCTAAAAGAGAAGGAATAACCATTTCGCGTTGCGCTCCTTTCGTGGAAATCATCACGCAACGGGCATAATCAGGAGTGGCTTCACCTGTCAGGATACCTTTTATCTCACGGAACTGGCGACGCACCTCGTCTACCATCGAAGCGGCAGCACGCCCTACTGCGTTCATTGTCAGACCGCAAAACAGGAAAGCCATCATGGAACCGATAAACATGCCTGACAGTACCTTCGGGTTCATCAACGTAACATCATAATGAATCATGAAATCGGTAAACGTCATATCCGACAACGCTTTTTCCGTACCACCCACTTCGAGAGTCGTCATTCCTAAACGCTCCAGTCCGATACGAATCTCTTCAATATAAGAAGCCAGCAAAGCCAAGCCGGTAAGTGCCGCCGACCCGATGGCAAAACCTTTTCCCGTAGCGGCAGTCGTATTACCCAACGAATCAAGAGCATCGGTCCGTTGACGCACTTCCGTTCCAAGCCCTGACATTTCGGCGTTACCCCCGGCGTTATCGGCTATCGGTCCATAAGCATCCGTAGCCAATGTGATTCCCAACGTAGAGAGCATGCCAACTGCGGCTATACCAATTCCGTAAAGCCCCATCCCCACATTGGTAAAATCGAAACCGGAAGCAAACAGATAAGAAAGAATCGTTCCCGCTACAACTGCCAATACGGGGATTGCAGTAGAGAGCATTCCCAATCCAATACCGGAAATGATGACAGTGGCAGGTCCGGTCTTTCCGCTCTCGCTCAGATGGCGGGTAGGACGATACGACTGGGAAGTATAATATTCGGTAGAGCGCCCGATGATAACACCTACCAACAATCCTATCACGACAGAGCAAGCAATGAAAAACCAATTGTCAAGTCCCAATAGCCAAAGAATACCGAAAGTGGCAAATACAATCAGGACTGAGCTGAGATTGGTTCCCAGACTTAAAGCGCCCAGAAGTTCTTTCATCGTTGCATTCTCTTTGGTCCGCACGGCAAAGATTCCGACCAACGACAGCAGGATACCCACTGCGGCAATCAACATGGGCGCAATGACTGCCTTGAACTGCATCTCCACATTGCCGGTATGGATAAAGGCGGCTGCTCCCAAAGCAGCTGTCGCCAGAATAGAGCCGCAATACGATTCATACAAGTCGGCTCCCATACCGGCTACGTCTCCCACATTATCACCTACATTGTCGGCCACGGTAGCCGGGTTACGCGGATCATCTTCAGGAATCCCCGCCTCCACTTTTCCTACCAAGTCGGCTCCCACATCTGCGGCTTTGGTATAAATACCGCCGCCCACACGGGCAAAGAGCGCCTGGGTAGAAGCTCCCATACCGAATGTAAGCATGGTTGTGGTAATGATACAAAGCTTAGTCATCGGGGTAAGGGCGTCGGCAGGTATAACGGCATTGAGCAACAGATACCAGAAGGAGATATCAAGCAAGCCCAATCCTACCACCACCAGCCCCATCACGGCACCGCTCCGGAACGCGATACGTAATCCTGCATTAAGCGATGTACGCGCAGCATTAGCAGTCCTCGCAGAAGCGTAAGTAGCAGTCTTCATCCCTAAAAAGCCTGAAAGCCCGGAGAAGAAACCGCCTGTCAGGAATGCGACAGGCACCCATGCGTTCTGCACGCCAAACCCGTAAGCCATAATGGAAAAAAGTAACACTAAAACAGCGAAGACATATCCCACAACCTTATACTGTTGCTTCAAATAAGACATGGCACCTTGACGCACAGCTTCAGCTATCTGTACCATACGGGGCGTCCCTTCGCTTTCTTTCATCATCTGCCGGTAGAAATACCAGGCAAAACACAACGCCGTGACCGAAGCCACCGGCACAATCCAAAAAAGAAGTTGTTGGTTCATGGTTCTCATTCTTAAAGTTTATCGCTTTAAAGATACATTTTTTCCCCGGTTAAAGCTCTTCCTTTTTTCCTTTTTTCTGTGTTATTAAAGAAAAGGACTGAAAAAGCCACAAAAAAACAGGACTGTCCCAATTTTATTCTTGAGACAGTCCTGCTTTTTATCTGAACCGATGCCGTTTTCCCTAAAACCTAAAAACTCTTCAGCCACGAAGTAAGGTTCATAAGCATCTCCTCCCGATAAATGAAATCGGGACGGCTGCCGAACCCATGTCCTCCGCCGGGATAAATGTACAATGACGCAGGCACATTATGTTTCTTCAATGCCAAATAGTAATTCACGCCATTCTCTACCGGCACAATATCATCTCCATCGGCTATCAGAATGATTGCACGCGAAGTTTTTTCCGTGACCTGTTTCTCATTCGAATATTCCTTTTCCAATTCAGGGGAGACGTCCGTACCCAACAAATGGTCACGCGAGCCCCGGTGCGTATAACTGACATCCATCGTGATTACCGGATAAAAAAGAATCTGGAATGCCGGAGCCAATTCCGGTTTGCAATGGGTCGCATACGTAGAAGCCAAATGGCCTCCTGCCGACGACCCCATGATGCCTATCTGGGCTGTATCTATATGCCATTCCTCCGCATGCGAACAGAGCAGTTTCATTGCCTTTTCCACATCATCAAACGGCAACGACCGGTTTCCTTCCGGCAACGTATATTCCAACACGGCTGCGGCAATACCTTTCCCGGTAAAATAATCTACCCATCCGTAACCTTCATTATCGGATGCAAGGCCGGCATATCCGCCACCCGGAAGAATCAGTACCGCCCGTCCCGTAGCTCCCGCTTCAGGCAAAAAAAGCTTCAGCTTAGGCGAATCGAAAGCTACCTCTTTCTGTGCCGATACCTGCATTGCCGCACAAAGCAGCAATGCTGATACTATCAATAAACAATATTTTCTCATACCAGACAGCAGTTAATGTTACATACCTTCCATTCCGGAACTTTCACTTCTTGATGAATCGTCATCCTGGTTGTTGCGTTTTACCGATTTTATCTTTCCTTTGAACGAACCGAACGTATAAGAGATACTGAAGCGGAACTCCCTTGCCGGACGCATATTGGCTGACAAATAATGGAAGCCGTCGCCGTAAGTAGTAGACTCGCGCTTGATTTCCTTCCAGAACGGGTTCTGAGCAGCCAACGACAACGTCAGCTTCTTCTTCAGCAGATCCTTGCTGATGCGGAATCCGGTAAAGTAGAACGAAGAATTGTCTCCCTGCAACGAAATACGCGGAGTGAAATATCCACCGTCCACATTGATACGGAAATCTTTCGGCAAGGTAAATTGTGTCCCGAGAAAGACACGACCCGACCATCCTTTATTCGACATATCCATCGATTCGCTCCGGATATTGGTATAATCGGCACTGCTGTTGCAGAAGATACGGAACCAACTGATTGGATTCCAGTTTGCATTCACGAAGATACCGAACTGTTTCCTTTTTCCCATGTTCCCGTAGGTATTCCATAACGCACCGTTGTAAACAGACAAAGGATCGTCCTCATCATAATCGGCAATGAACGTATAGCTCTCTATCGAATTGTTCACGAAACGGTAGTTCATATTGATATTCGCATTGAACGTCTGCGTAAACAAACTATAATTCAAACGGACGTTATGGCTCTTCTCAGTCGACAGGTTCGGGTTTCCTTGCGAGATATTCTGCGGATTCGAGTCATCAATATAAGGATTCAAATAACGAATGCTCGGACGACGGATACGCAGGTTGTAACCGAAACGTATCTGTTGCGATTCACCTATCTTATAGGAAAACGCCAACGTAGGGACTACATTGAAAAAACTTTCGCTGAAATTCTGTGACGGGTCTTTTCTGTACTCTGCTTTCAGGCTGGTTCCTTCCGCACGTACGCCTACCTTACCTCCGAAATTTTTGATTTTAACGGAGTAGCCGGCGTATGCTGCATAGATATGCTGCGTATGGACGAAATCGCTGTTCAAATCGGAGATGTCAATCCAGGAGTTACGGGTAGAATCGAACGCCTGTTCCAACGTCGTACTTTCACTCTTCCGGTTAGAATATTTAGCTCCCACTTCAAACGATTGCCCGGTCCATGTCGGACGGGTATAGTCCAGTTGCAGCATGTGTTCAATCGTCGCTGCATCGTTGATGTTCCATTTCGGATATTCATCCGCCTGCGGATAATTCAGTACGTTCTCCAGAAATGTTTCACTTTCGTTGTCGCTCGGGTTACGGCTGAAGCGGTAGGAGAATGTCAACAACTCGTCTTCCAACCGTGAGCTATGCTGATAATCGAAGCTCACATCGGTCGAACCGAACGTGTTTGTCGATTCACTGTAACGGTTGTATGTTGTAGGCAGCCCCTCGATATAAGCACCCGTACCATCGGCTAACAGTTCCGACGTATTGGTCATGTGCCCACGGAAGAGATCTACAGCCACGCTGAACAAATTAAATGTATCCAACTCAAAGCTTGCTTCGAGGTTACCGAACTGCATCGGACCTTTGTTCTTGCTCCGTCCGTTCTCGTTCATCACATTCATTCCTGTCTCACCTTGCGTCTCCCGGATAGAATACGATTCACTCCATGGGCTGTTACGCATGTTTATTCCGTAATTGGCAGTAATACCGAACTTCCCTTTCTTTGCCGAGATATATCCGCCACCGCCATACGAACCGAGTGTCCCTGCATTGGCACGGATAGTTCCGGTGATACCGTCAAGCGAATTGGATTCCGTAATGATATTGATAATACCGCCTACACCTTCCGCATCATACTTGGCTCCCGGGTCGGTAATCACTTCGATATTTTTAATGGAACTTGCCGGAATACTTTTCAAAACGTCCGAAGCATTGCTTCCACTCAACAAATTAGATGGCTTTCCGTTCAAGTAAATCTTAAAATCCGAAGACCCTTGCAATTGGATATTGTCATCACCGTCGACCGTCACCATCGGCACCTTCCGGAGCATCTCCAACGTATTGCTGCTCTTGGCTTCCGGATCTTCCGCCATACTATACTCTATCTTGTCTATATCTACTTTCACCAACGGTTTTTGTGCGGCAACCACCACTTCTCCTAAAATTTGGTTGTCATCTACCATGAACAATTCGCCGACATTCACCGAACGCTTCCCTGCCGGAATTGTAAAAGTCTGCGTAGCGTCTTTTTTCCCAATTGACTGCAAAAGCACAATATATTTCCCTGAACTTGGAAGAGAGACTGTAAATTTCCCGTCCAGATCGCAAGCCAACAATGCTACATTTTTTGCAGGATTACTTGCTTTTGCAATTTTCATCGTCGCAAATGGCACAGTCTCCTTGGTTATGGAATCTACAACCTGTCCGGTTACGGTAAATTCCCCCCCACTCGTATTCTGTGCTGACACGAAAGAACTGACCAACAAGGCCATCAGCATCATCAAAATGTTTGTTTTCATTTAGCAATTAAAATTAGGTCTGTCTATGTTTCTACTTTATATCATTCAAATCTACACGAATGTGGCAAAATTAAAACATCGGAATTATTTCCAAAAATCTCTTTTGCAAAGAAAAAAAAATTTTGCAGCGATAAATTCTAAAAGATGTTTCCTCCCTTAAACATATTCCAACAGGCTAAAGAAAGAAGCTCTCCCATTCCGCCACATCCCAAAAAAATCCAAACTTTAGACAATCGTCTGCCGAAAGAGTTTAATCGCACCAACATTTTTTTAAACTTAAAAACTTGTAAACGCGAAATCGAACCGACCGACGGTTAATTTTTTATATATATTTGTGCCTAAGGCAGAATATAGGATGCGGACCGGCAATGACAATCAAACAAGTTTGTAGCCATTGTACTCACCTTTCGCTATATTTGAAAGCTTTCCGGGAATACATTAACCGGCAAAAGGAGAATTAGTTTTACCAATATAAAATTTACTATTCATGAAACTGTTTATTTCTATTTTGTGTATGGCATTTATTCCAACTTTCGTTGGCGCACAAGAGCTTGCGCCGATTAAATTGCCGGCTCCCGACATGAAACGGAGTTGCACGCTAATGAAAGCGCTCTCCGACCGGCACTCCGACCGTACTTTTTCCGGTAAGGAACTCTCACTGCAAGATCTTTCGGACCTGCTTTGGGCAGCAAACGGTATCAACCGCAAGGAGAAAGGCATGAGAACAGCACCTTCCGCCCTGAATAAACAAGACATCGACATCTATGCCGTCATGAAAAAAGGGGCTTACCGGTATGATGCCGGAAAACATGAACTGACCCCCGTTGCCAAAGGCGACTTCAGGCAACAAGTGGCTGGCGGACAAGATTTCGTCATGGAAGCTCCTCTCTCGTTGGTTCTTGTTTCCGACCTTGCCAAATTCGGCAATGCCGGTGAACGCACCAGGATGATGGGTGCAATGGATGCCGGAATCGTCTCACAGAACATCAACCTTTTCTGTGCCGGTGCCGGGCTCTCTACCGTGCCGCGTGCCACGATGGACCAGGCGGCTCTGAGAAAGACACTGAATCTTTCCGACATGCAGGTGCCAATGTTAAACAACCCCGTAGGCTATCCTGCCGAATAATAAGAAAAGAGGACGGAACGCATTGTACATCGTTCCGTCCTCTTTTTCTTATCCTACTCCGGCAGTGTCACCTCATAATCGGTATCCCAGGCACCCCCCTCTTCAATCTCCAACGCAAATGTTTCATCAAACGTCTGCGGAGTATACAACTTGCCCCTGTAACAGGTAGCACGGTTGATAAAGACCGGCAAATCCGTCAGGTTGTATTCCCTGAGAAGTGCCACGCTGTTCCCGGCAGTCACCAAATGGGCAGAAGCAATGGTTGTCACGTCTTGCGGGACAAATGTATAGAACTGATACTTGTTGCCTACGCCCGTACCATACTCTTCAGCCGTAAACGTATGCTGCACGGAACGCTCGACGGTTGTCGCCGACGGCTGTCCTGCTTTCAAATCGAACGTCTGATAAAGCCCCGTCACCGTTGCCGTAAAGTCTTTGGCAACCGAAGGAATCACATCGGTCGCAATAAACTCAATCCGCGCAACCGAGCGTTTCAATACAATATCCACTGTCGATTCATTCGTCGCAACATCCACTTTCAAGCTCTTTTCCGAATAAAAAGCATCTTCCAAATCGGCAAACGTAACACTGCTACCGCCAACCTCTGCCGATTCGTCTGAATGAGCGAGAAAGCAGAAGCGATATGTTCCCTCTTCCAATTCATCGTACAGGAAAACGCCGAAGTCATCATTCGACTCATCGCTCTCTTTGTATCGGACATGTTTAAGCGGTTCTGCCGTTCCCTCTTTAAAAACGAAATAGTCTATAACCGTATAAGGAGATGTATCACCGACACTCTCCGGATCACCTGGAGTCCCTTCCGGAATGCTGCGCGAATAGAGGAACGGTTTCACTTCCGTCTCTAAAGAAAAACTGAAACATACTTTAAATGATTCTTCCTGTTCTTCGGGAGTAATGGTAATTTCGGTATCTCCACATGCGGAGAAAGCGAAAAGAGCAAGGCAAGAAAAGCCTGCCACGACTAAATTTCTCATCTTCATAGTTAAATGTTTAATGGTTAATATTCAGTTATAAATCTGTCCGATTGGAAAAGTCGGGACAACCGCCGGAGAAAAAAGCAGCCAGTTGTCCCGCTCCTTCAATAGCTTATTTCAATAACGAACAAGGACACAGGTTGTCTTTCTCGATGTCCTTGAAATAGTTATACGTACCAACTTTCATTTCGGCACATGCAGCTTCATCACAAACGATGATTCCTTTCGGATGCAACTGCAAAGCGGTAATCGTCCACATCTGGTTGACTGCACCTTCCACGGCCTGCTGCAAGGCGCGCGCCTTGTTATGGCCGTTGACCATAATCAAGACCTCCTTCGCATCCAGGACAGTCCCCACACCGACAGTGACCGCCGTCTTCGGCACTTTGTTCACATCGTTGTCGAAGAAACGCGAATTGGCGATGATCGTATCGGTTGTCAATGTCTTCATGCGGGTACGCGACGACAGGGAAGAACCCGGCTCGTTGAATGCGATATGCCCGTCAGGACCGATGCCTCCCAAAAAGAGGTCGACACCGCCGGCTGCCTTGATTTTCTCTTCGTAAGCGGCACATTCCGCTTCGATATCTTCAGCGTTGCCGTTCAAGATGTTCACATTGTCCGGATTGATATCGATATGTTTGAAGAAGTTGTTCCACATAAACGAATGGTAACTCTCCGGATGCTCTTCCGGCAAGCCTACATACTCATCCATGTTGAAAGTTATTACATTCCGGAAAGAGACAACTCCCTGCTTGTTCAGCTCTATCAGCTGTTTATACATTCCAAGCGGCGACGATCCGGTAGGCAATCCCAACACAAACGGTTTCTCTGCCGTAGGATTCGCTTTCTTAATCTTCGCTGCTACATAATTTGCTGCCCACTTCGACAACAAATCATAATCAGGCTCAATAATTAATCTCATATCTGTATCTTTTTTACACGTTAGTCCCTGCCCAAACGGTCTGCCATCGCTTTCCCCAATGTCAGACATTCCAGGTATTTATCCTCTTTCAATCCCTGCTTCTGTTCTACCGGTGCGGCTACGACTTCCCACTTCATTTTTTCAGCAAAAGCCGTCAGCCGCTTAACGGCTGCGCCTGCCCAACTGAACGAACCGAAATAACCGAAGTAACGGTTTTTCACTTCACGCATCTCGATTTTACTCAGCAGCGAATCCACCTCCGGAAAGACTTGGTTGCAATAGGTCGGAGCTCCTATTATCACCCCTTTATATTTAAAAACATCTTTCAGTATATACGATGAAGGCGTCTTGCTTACATTGTGGATAATTATATCTTTCACACCGTTCTCCGCAAGCGACGAAGCAATCGCTTCTGCCATCTGTTCCGTATTGCCGTACATGCTCCCGTAAGCAATCACTACGCCTTTATCGGCATCGTAACGGCTCAGACGGTCGTACATTCTTATCGCTCTCGGAATCTGCTCCGTCCATACCGGACCATGCGTCGAGCAAATCATCCGGATATCCAACCCCGACAACTTTTGCAGCGCCTTCTGTACCGGACTGCCGTATTTCCCTACGATATTGGAATAGTAACGTATCATCTCCTCCCAATAGTGGTCCGTATTCATCTCGGCATCCACAACGCCGCCGTCCAACGTCCCGTACGTACCGAACGCATCGGCGGAAAAAAGCACCTTGTCCGTACTGTCGTACGTGACCATCACTTCTGGCCAATGCACCATCGGAGCCATATAAAACACGAGTTTGTGACGCCCCGTATCAAGGATGTCACCCTCTTTCACCTCATGCAATCCCTCTTTGATGCCGTGAAAACCTTCCAACATTCCGAATGTTTTCGCATTACCCACGATTTTCACATCCGGATATTGCTGCCGCAGCAAACGAATGCTCCCGGCATGGTCAGGCTCCATATGGTTCACAATTAAATAATCCAGCGTCCTGCCACCCAACGCATCGGCAATCTTCTTGAAGAAAATGTCCGAATAACAGACGTCTACCGTGTCGACCAGTACCGTTTTCTCGTCGGTAATCAGATACGAGTTGTAGGATACGCCGTACGGCAACGGCCAAAGATTCTCAAAAAGTGCCTTTTGCCGGTCGTTTACACCGACATAATATATATCATCTGCAAGTTGTTTCAATCTATACATAGCCAAACATTTAAAAATACAAGCAATCAACGGTTGCCTGCCGGGGTTTCTTCCTTCTGCTTCAACGCATGCCAGATGCTCCAGCATCCTAAAAGGACAAACGGAATACTCAAGAGCTGTCCCATGTTCAATGCCATATTCGCTTCAAACGCTTCCTGGTCGTTTTTCAGGAACTCCACGAAAAAGCGGGAAGCAAAGATACAAATCATAAACACACCGAAAATGAATCCCTCCTTTTTCCACGCTTGTTTCCGGAAATACAACCACATGCACAAAGCGAAAGTAAACAAATAAAATAACGCTTCGTAAAGCTGTGTCGGATGGCTCGGCGCTGAAAATACAGGCTCTGCACCCCGTTCCCAAGCATACAAATTTTCTACAAACCGGAATCCCCACGGCAAATCCGTAGGATGCCCGTATATCTCATGATTCATCAAATTACCCAGACGGATAAAGGCAGCCACCAAACCGGTAGGAACCACCAATTTGTCGAACGTCCACAACATACTCTTATGCGTGACCCGTTTCGAATAAATATAAATGGCAATCATGATTCCCAACGTCCCGCCGTGGCTGGCAAGCCCCCCTTCCCATATCTTCAGGATTTCCACAGGATTCGCCAGATAGTAATCGGGAGCATAAAAAAGGCAATGCCCCAAGCGTGCCCCGATGACCGTACCTAATATCGTATAGACGAAAAGGGAATCAAACCACTCCGGCTTCAAATGCTCTTTCTTCCACATCCGGTCCACAATCATACAGCCGATGGTGAATCCGATAACAAAAGCCAGCCCGTACCATCGGATTTCCCTCGACCCGATAGTGAAGATAGCCGGATCTACCGTCCAAGTAATAAAATCAAACATCATCTCTTTTAGATTCAACCGGCAAGCCTGTCTGAAAAACGTGTCGCCACAGCGGCTTGCCGGCCTACTTTATCTTAACAATTAAAATTAGACCAATCTGCGGATTAAGCTTTCCCGTTCACCGTAAAGCATGTCGATAACCGGAATTTCGATCATGGTATATGCACCGGGAGCCTGTTTGAAAGATGCACGCGCCACTGCGACCAATACCTGCGCTGTCAAAGCCGGGTTGTTGATTTTCATATCGAACTCCAACAGCTGGTTCTGCGTCTTTCCGGATACACCCTTGCGCACCAGGTTGACTCCGTGCCCCATATCCTTCAGGGCATCGACCGAATCTACCTGTATCACGTGGGTCTCGTCATGGGCGAAATAGTCGTCGGCCTTGATGGCTGCGGCAACCTTGTCGAACTCATAGCCCTCTTCCACCTCGATATAAACCATCCGGCGGTGGACTCCCGTACCCAACGGTATCGTCATGCTCAGCGCTGCCTTAACACCTTCGATGGCTTTAACGGCAACCGTATGCCCCATGCTCATGCCCGGACCGAAGTTGGTGTACGTGATTCCTTTCGGAACGATGGCTTCCATCAATGCACGGACAACGGAATCGCTTCCCGGATCCCAGCCGGCAGAGATGACCGATACCGCATTGTGCGCTTTTGCCGCGCTATCCAACGAACGGCGCAAATCCACAATGCTACCATGAATGTCGAAACTGTCGACCGTATTGATACCCAATGCCAGGATTTCTTTGGCAAACGACTCAACCTTGCGCGTAGGAGTCGCCAGGATAGCCACATCCACTTTACCCAATTTCGTAATACTGTCGGTAACGGTATAACGGCTCAATTCCAAAGGCACATCTTCCGGGTTACGGCGAATGACACCTGCCACCTCAAAATCAGGAGCGGCTTCGAGCGCTTCCAACACAAACTTTCCGATATTTCCATAGCCAACGATGGCTGCTCTATATGTTCCCATATTCAATTAAAACTTTTACTTTTACGAAACGCAAAGGTAAACATATTTTAGTTATCACGTAAAAAAAGACGTCCTTTTTCCGGTAGATAAACATTATTTCTTCAAATAGCGGCAGAACACTTTACAAATGTAAATTTTTCTCCTCATCCAGATTCTCCCCCGAACAGATCGTCTCCTGCTCCGTGCCGTCGGCTGTACGTATCCATGTGCGGAACGTCCGGGAGTTTTCCGTCAGTTCAATCACGCGTGCGCCGTTCTTCAGGTGGTTGTATTCGGTATTTCCTCCGGTAAAACGGCCGTATGCCAACAAAATACCTTTCCATAACGCCGCATAATCGTTGTCATGATCGTGTCCGACGAACGTACCCATCACATCGCCGCACTCCTTCATGGCGGTAAACAGTCCGGAGTTCAGCACAGGGTTACAAGCAGGTTCCTTACGGACGCCGAACATGGCAACCGACTGGTCGCCCGCCGCTTGTGCATATTCGGGCAAAGGTATATGGAAAAACGCCAGGGCAGGCAGCGGCTTGCCGCTGTTGGCTGCCGTATATTCCCGGCTCCGTTGCCGGTACCAGGCGATCTGCTCTGGCTTGATATAGTCGTACCCCTTGATACCTTCAACCTGTGAATAGGAATGCGAATCGATGCAGTAGAGCAACGCAGCTGTCGACTTGCCGTCCGATGACTTTACCTCAAGGACACAGTTGCCTGTCCCCGGCAGTTCCGGCACCTCGTCTACCGTCAGGTGGTAAGGAAGAGTTTCCGCCGCCTTAAAAAGTTCGTCGTTCGTCAGCCCCTGTTCATTATCGTGATTGCCAAAGGTGATGGCGAAAGGTATTTTCCGGTCAGACACCACCCCCAGTACTTTCCGAAGGTTCTTGTCCGCAGGCTTGCTGTAAATAATATCGCCGGTAAAGACGACCATGTCCGGTTTCTCGGCATCGAGCACCTGGTTCATCCGTTCGAAAGCGATATCCGAACGACTGTCTTGCCAAACCACGTGCAGGTCGGTGAACTGCACAATCTTGAACTTCCCTTCAGCGTTAAACCTCAGCTCCGGTTTTTCGGCACGGCATTCCATACCCGGCATGAGGAGCAGCAAAGCAACAAGGCACGCTCCCACGCATCTTGCATTCCATTTTAGTTTCATACATTCTCAATTTATAAAGTAATCAATTCTCAAAAGGATGTTTTATCCAAGCTGCATTTTCCGTCGATGAACGCACCACGGCTTCAATAAACTGCAGGCCTGTCACCCCATCGTCCACCGAGGGGTAGTCGAGCCATTCCGTTTCCGGCTTCACCCCCTCCAGCTCCGCCGACAATGTCAGCGCGAAGTTCCTGTACAAGTTGGCAAACGCTTCAAGGAAACCTTCCGGATGGCCGCCGGGAGTCCGCGTATTATGGGCAGCAGCAGCCGAAAGCATGCCGGATGTTCCCGTCCGGATGATTTCCGCAGGCTTGTCGGGGAAACGCATCACCATCGTATTCGGTTCGTCCTGCCGCCATTCCAATCCGCCATGCTCCCCGTAGATGCGGATATTCAATCCGTTTTCAACACCAGTGGCAACCTGCGATGCAGAAAGCAATCCGCGTGCGCCACCCTCATAACGGAGCATCACCGTCCCGTCATCGTCCAACAACCGTCCCGGGACAAACGCGTTCAGCTCAGCACACAGCTCATCCACCCGGAGACCGGTGATAGAACTTGCCAAATGGAACGCATGCGTTCCTATATCGCCCATGCAACCGGCTTTCCCGGCGCGCTTCGGGTCTACACGCCACGCTGCCTGCTTATTGGTCGATGCGCAATCTTCGGAGAGCCATCCTTGGGGATACTCCACATAGATGCGGCGTATCGCTCCCAAATCGCCGCGCCGTACGCGAAAACGCGCTTCCTTCACCATCGGATACCCCGAATAGGTATGGGTAAGCAGCAGCCGTTTGCCCGTCTCTTCCATGATTTTCTTTAATTGCAGCGCCTCTTCCAGGGAAAAAGTCATCGGTTTGTCGAGCGCCACATGGAAACCGTGCCGCATTGCCATTGCCGCAGGTGCAAAATGCAGGTGGTTCGGCGTTACTATCGACAGGAAATCCATCCGTTCCGATTCCGGCAACGCGCTTTCCCGTTCTATCATCTCTTCATAAGAAGCATATATCCTTTCCGGCGGAAGACAAAGGCCACGCCCCGTTGCTTCCGATTTTTCACGGTTCGAGCTGAAACATCCGCATACCAGTTCAATCAGCCCGTCAAGATTGGCAGCGATCCGATGCACCGGACCTATAAACGAGCCCGGGCCTCCGCCCAACATTCCCATTCTTATCTTACGTTTCATAGTACAAATTATTTACAAGTGTTCTTGCAAATGTAAACAATTATCACACGGTTTGCCGCTTCCGCCTATTAATATTTTATAAACAGGCGGCAGGGATGCTCCGGAATCACTCCGAAAAAACGCGGTGATACCACTCCTGCTGTACGTAAAAAGCATTCAAATCGGCATATTGTGCCAGGGGAACATACGAGGAAAGTCCGCAGCATTTGTCAAGCTGCAAGGAAAAGAACCAAGGTGTATGTGCTTCGTAGATGACCGCCTGCGAAAAGGCATCCTGCCACTCTGCATACTGTTCCGCGGAGACAACCGCCTGCCGGTAAAGCTCATCGGCAATACTTCCCATGTCGAACACAAAATGGCGGGCATAACGGTCGAGCGGTTGCAATTGCCCGCTGTCCATGAAAGAAAAAATCCGGGAATCTGCCGAGAGGGCTGCCGTATATAACGCAGCCGTGGCGGAAGCAAGCGTTTCCAATGCCGAGGTCTTCACCAACGAAACCGTTGCCGCATGGTATTGGGGCACATCGTGTTCCGCATAGTAGCGGTAGTAAGTCTCGCACACCGTCTCCAAATCCGGGTTCTCCCGGCACAGCGGTTCCATGATTTGCGCATAGGGGAAACCGTCGGCAATAACCTCCGCCGGCGAGCAGATGATGTAATCCGCCTTGTCGCGCAACGCATACAAGACCTCCACCGAGCCCATGAAGCAGGCATCAAAAAGGATATAATCGAAAAGATGGTCGGGAATAGCGGCGGCAAGCTCGTCAAGCTCCATATAGCTGTCGGGCGAAACGCCTGTGTCCTGACCGAAAAACTTCGTTTCAGGCCAAACATCATCGCTGCCCCTTGACAGGGAACGGACGAAATAGTTCTCGGCAGAGGAAGGAACCCACCCCATACCGTGGCTCCAAAGCAACAGGCCATAATGATCCGCCGGTGCAAGCTCACACACCAGCCCTATGACCTCTTGCAACGTTTCACCGGAAGCCGAATCATGCCCGCTTTCCCATGTATGGAGCACCGTCTCCCCGGAAGCGGAGATTTCCCGCAACGTCGGGTTCTCATCCGGCAAATCCACATAAACAAGGGCACGCGCATTTCCGGAAACGGCGCCCATCCCCTCTTTCAGCGATTCGATGTTGTCCAGGGCATTCCCCGACAGGTTGTTATCGGCAGCCAGGTAAACCAGCAACACCCGTTCGGCAACAGGGGGCGTCTCCAACGGGTCATCGCACCCGGCAAACAACAGACAGGCGAGCAACGCCGTCAGCAACTTCTTAATTTGCGACATCGGCAGCATGTTTTTTCAGATAATATTCAACCTGCTCCACCGGTGCATCCTTCAGCAGCACCCGTTTGTCCCGGTCCAGCAGGTAGAGCGTGGGGATGGCAGGCAATACATACGTCTCTTTCTCGTTCACCGCCTGTTCCGCATCGTAGGCAACGACCCAGCTATCCGGCATCTCCGGCAGGTATTTCCGCCAAAGCTCCAGGTCTTTATCGGGATAAAGGGCGAGCAACGTCAACCGGCGGGAACGGAGCAGTTCTCCGATGGATTGCGATTTGGAGAGATATTCCAGCACCCGGGCACAATCCGCACAACCGGGATTGTAGAAAAGCAGCAACAGGTAATCACCGCCCAGGCGCGACAAGCGTCCCTTTCCTCCGGAAGCCGTCGTATAGACAATATCGGCGGCATGCTTTCCCGGTCGGTTCTTCATGGCGGCATCCAGCAGCAACTGCGGACGAAGTTTCTCCTCCCCACCAATAGCATCCGATTCGAGCATTGCCCGGAGCACGGGGATAAACAGCGATTCGTTACGAAACGGCGAATTGGGATTGTTGAAATAGTGTTCGGCAATTTCTGCCAAACGCAAAAGCATGGCGGGAGATTCACCGGACTGCCGTATCACATCTCCGGAAAGCTCGCAAGCACGGTCGGCTGGCAATTTCATCAATATGCCCGTCCAATCGGCAAACGCCTGTTCGAGCGCGGCAGTATCGGCTATCCATGTAGTGTCTTTAAAGTCGAAACCGTCCCAATAGTGAGCGGATAAATAATCGAGACGGGAACTGTCGTCCGCCAGCATTGCCGGAATCTCCGGCAATGGCAGTTCATGCCCTGCCGGTTTCCCGGCAGGCGGAGCGGAACTTTTCGCACCACAACCCGCCAATGCTGCTAACAAAAGTAATTGAAAAAATAGTTTCATCTTCGCTGTCCATTCCATAGGAACAAGAGAAACCGTCCGGCGGAAAAAATTTCCGACAGACGGTACTATGCCCTCACAACTGAACCGAAACCCTATTGATGTGGACTTTCTTCCAGTTGGTTAAACTCTTCTTGCGTCATGTCGCGGACACAACGGATATAATTTGTTGCCGAATAAGAGAAACCTTCCACTTGCCCGACTTTGCCCTTGCTATCCGCTTGTCCGGCATTTTCATTAAAGCAGACGCTCCAAGCCCAATCGGAACCTTGTCCCCCTTCGCTCGATTCGTAATCTGTCCCGCACCAATAAAACGTTCCCCGCAAACGGTGATGGGCATCGCACAAATAATCGTTCATCACATAAAGCAACATCAGTTCCCGCTGCGTCGGCATCCGCCAATCATCCTTACTACGGTCGACCAATTTCTCACAATAGCTAAACGATGAATTCCAAGACTGCTGTGTTTGTGTACTTCGCGATGCCACCTCCAGCATCGGGGCAACCCCGTTCGATGCTGCGGTTTCATTTTCCGTTCCGTTAGGAGCCGGA
This sequence comes from uncultured Parabacteroides sp., assembly GCA_944325355.1. Lineage (GTDB taxonomy): Bacteria > Bacteroidota > Bacteroidia > Bacteroidales > Tannerellaceae > Parabacteroides. The sequence goes on along the minus strand of CALUZS010000003.1, from coordinate 67,614 downwards.
TCACCCGCCTTCCGCAAAAGATTCTCTTTTACACCACCTTTCCCGTCACGCGAAACGATTACGCAAACATCGTTCGTTCCATCGGTCAATTCGACCAAATAAGGATAACGGAAACCGGACTGGGCAAACAAACTGCCTCCGGACAATGCCAAAAAAACCAAAGCCCCGGCTATCCGCCTTTTCATGCTGTTATAGATATTCATTTTTCCCATGAGAATTCCTTTCTTTTTACCTGTCACGCACGCAACGTGTCACAAAACTTGTACTGCCTTCCCCTTGCGACAATGTAGATGTTTCCCCTCTTTCCAAACCGATATACCAGCGTACATAAGGCGAAGTGCTCGCCACATCATTGGTCCAATAGTGAACTCCTGGCTGGAAATCAGTCACTGAAAGAGATTCTTTTCCCTCATAAATCCAGACCAACATCATATCTTTCAACGAAGGTACGCGCCAACCGTCCGGGCAATGCACATTATCAATCGACTGCCCTCCTTCATTCCGGCGTGCAATCACGAACCACGGCGTACTGTCTTCGGTATAATCAAGATAGTTGTCGGGCGTAAACTCGTTGATGCGCGTATCGATGCGGTCCTGCCCCTTGATGGTTGCCGTCACTTCGTAATGCGTATTGCGGAACACATTGTAATCATCCGTATTGTTCTCGCCGAGATAGACGTGGTATGTCACGGCATTTACCAATTCGCCCAAACGGTAAAAACCCTTTATCTCCACATAGGTACAGTAATCGCCCTGCCCATCCGGAGCGTTCGCCTTGTTTTTCTCATATTCTCCCGTAGCTGTTCCTTTTCCCCGGGCGTTCTCCGGCATAAACCACCACAACTCTTCCTCTCCGGCAAGCAATTCCGCATACCGTTCCTCGCCGGTCAAAACGGGCATCCACAGTACGTCCCCGTTTTTCCATTCCACCTTGTCGATGGTCTGGCTTGCGCTGCCGTAAATCTCCTCCACATACTCATCCGTCAAATCTCCGGTTGACTGTACAACAGGATGGGGAGTGTCATTCTTTGACTTGTCGCGCAAATAATGAATCACTTTCGGCACATTCATCACCCGGATGCTGTTGATGGCAAACTCGCCGCCATCGGCAGGTGCCGCCGACAGCTTGAAAGTCACCTTTGCGACAGAGCGTTTCATATCGATGTTGGAAATGTCACCGCTGCCCGATTCCCAGATGCCATACATCGGAATACCTTGGTTTTCCGAAAACAGTGTCCCTTCATCAGAAACGGTCTTCTTCAACGCCTCTATGGATGCTCGGTCGGTCAGTCCCGTATCGGTCAATCGTCCGCCGGCATTGGCGATGATTAACAGCTCATCCACCCCGTCTTCAATCCGCACATCGACCGTATATTTCTTACCATTGGAACCGGCTACCTCCGTAATGTCCGCCGTCCCGCTAAAATAGTTCGAATTTTCGCCATCTTCATTCGGTACGATGGCATCGTCTGCCAACTGGAAAATCTGAACTTCATTGATTTGGTACTGGTCGACGTTCTGGTTCGGGGCATCGCTCTTCACCTCGACCTCAAGAGGAATATCGGGAGTAAGGGTGATGGTCATTACACCCTCTTCCGGAACGGTTATATCGCCCAAGTCCTCTTGCGTACATCCTGCCAGGAAACCACCCAGCAAGGCAACGCCAAAGCACCATATTCTTATTCCATACTTTTTCATATCATCCATAGAAATTATCCTTTACATATTTCTTTAATTCACTATCCGGTTTCCGCCTGTTACCTATATTCAAATATCCCGGACGCAACGGACCTTATGCGTTGCCGATTTAACCGCATCAGATACGTTTCCATTATCCAAATCCACTATATAGGCATTTTCCGTATTATCGGTCACTTCCGTAGCCGTCCAATAAGTTCCTTTCGGCAACGTGAACCTGTTTGAATCATCATCCGGATTTAGATACAACGCCTGAAGGCAGTCCCATACCAACTGCAATTCGGCACGGCAAGGAAGCCGCCATCCATCTGGGCAAGCTGCTTTGGCTGCATTCCACGTCAATGGCGAAGAACTGCTCGCGTCTTGTCCGGCAACTTCCAACACAGCCGGGACTATATCATCTGCTTCTGAAGTTGGCGTTTCCGTCCATTTCTCATCACGGACAGGCGTCGCTACACCGCCAAGAAAATCGCGCGAGATAATAATGTTCTCCTCTTCCACCACTTTCGGGTAGGTCTCCTGTCCTTGCCCCAGATTCACATTCGTTTTACTGGAATCCCATTCGGTAGAGGTAAGCGTTATTGTCAATTCGCCCAGTTTGAAATCCAGACAAATATTATAGGCATGACCGGCTTCAAATTCCCTCGCATTATCCGGCGGTAAAATTTTCAGTTCATCGTCCCTGTCTACTCCGATTTCGTAGACCGTACTGCCTTGCGTCGTCTCCATTTCCAAGAGAAAAGATTTCTGTCCCGGTGCAATCAAAATGGAACCCACAAACGCACCGGTCGGCTTCCCATCCTGGTCTACCAAACCGGTACCCTCCGTAAGCAATCTGATGTTATCGGTCGTATTCTGGATTGTTACCGTATAATCGCCAGAACCGCGTCCAACTTCAAATCCTCTTGAATCATCTTCTTCCACCAATGAGTAAGAAAACTCATTCGGTTGGTCTGGCAGTACCATTTTCGTAATGTTCCCCCATTTCGAATCGGCAGCGGCTATCTCCGTCGATGCGTAAAAGTTGATTTGCACCAACTGGTGCTGGAACAGGAACGAAGCCGCGTCACGCTCCGAATTAATCGCCAGGTTGATATTTGTTCCCGTCAAGGCATTCGAAACAATGATATCTTCCGTCCCGGTCATACCCGACCAAGTTACGAGAGGTTCATCCCTATACAATTCAAACGTATATTTTGACGTTTCTTTCGGATCGAACGGGTAAAAACCACGCATCCATGTCACGGTCGGTTCAGGCAGGTAGTATTGTACCGGATTGAATTGCAGGTTGTTATTGTAACCATCCACTACCTCCGCCTTATAATCTGCCTGAATCGGAGAATCTTGGTAATTCATGTATCGGTCATCTGCTCCCTGATCGCCACGGGCGAAAAAGAAAGTCATCTTTGCCAAATCGCCATCGTCCACCGAGCCTGAAATAATGTCTTTTACCGAAAGCCCGGGAGTAATCTCGTTCAGTTCGTCATCGGGAGCGGGGACTTCCGCCATCTCTTTCGAACAACTCACCAACACTCCCGATAAGCATGCCAGAAGTACCGACGTTCGGAAAAATGTTTTATAAGTAATCATGTTCCGTATATTTTATTGTTCTTATTTTCTTGTTTGTGGCACGGACAACCGTCCTGCCCGGTAACCGTACGGGGAGATCCAACCCCGTACGGTTTGTTTGCCGCGTTCCTTATTCCCTATAAGGAAAGCCTTTCTTTTATGAATGAAAAAATTAACGTCTGTTTAGTCGATAACACCTGTTCCGTTACCACCCACTTTCCAGTCAGCAATCTTAGCACTTGCCATGATTTCGTTGGTCTGGAAATCCAATGTGATTTCAAAAGCATAACCGGCAGTATTCAGGTCAGAAGCAGATGTCAAATCGATTTCTACTGTTTTCGGAGTTGAACTATTTCTGGTAGTATATACATCCAATACTAAATCGGTATCTCCAGGAGTTTGTTTAACGTCAAACGCTTGACAAAGCATATAAGCAACAGTAGTTGCTGTTGATTGCGAACTTTTCAAAACTGAATTGTTTGTACCGCTATATTCCGTATCTGTGAAAGAAGTTGCACTTCCCGATGCAGAAGCATTATAAAACTTAACGGCTTCTGAAGCAGCTTCGGCTGTTGTGCTTACAGTGGCCTTTCCTCTTTGCAGTTCTGTTCCTGAAATTGCAAACTGATTATAGATTTTGCCAGTTTTTCCACCTACATTCTTCAGAACGATTTTAGTTATATTACCCCAAACTTCCGGATCGCCAACAGATGCCTGCACCTTTACAACCAACTGGGTCAACAAATGGTTAAAAGACAAAGAAGCATCCGAACCTTTCTCTGCCGAAGCTTCCTGGGCTATCATTACATCATCGTTTCCATCAAACGTAATCGACAAATTGCCTGCGTCATATTTCCATATATCCGATTTACTACTTTCATCTGAAGTACTTGCAGCAGCCGGCATCAAACCGCTGATATATACTTCCTGTTGAGTCGCTGTTGAAGTTGGATAATATTGCTTGCTATCCGCTCCTTCCGCATCCACAAAACCTTTTTTTGTAGTCTGATCTGTAAAATCCATATACTTACCGGCATTCGGAGCATAAAGTGTTGTATAATCTCCGGATGTACTTGACGTAAGCACCATTGCACGGAAAGAAGATGTCTTTGAATCCAGCGGAGCTTTTGTCGAAGCATCGATAGTCTGGGCAGCCACCCTGATTTCATTCGGGTCTGCCGTATTGAAAGAATCGGTTTCGTTGGAGCAGCTTACCAATCCGGCAACTGCCATCACTGTCAATAAATACTTTTTCATTTTTCTAATTATTAAAAGTTTATACTTGTTTATTATTTATTTCTCCGTAATATATTGTCCTATGAATCAATCGAACGACGCGCTGCCTCCGCCGCCGGTTGTCCACTCGGCTACCGTCGCACTCAGTTTTATTTCGTGCTGCACGAAAGTAAGTTCGATTTCGTATGCCTTCCCCGCCTTGAAACCGGTGTCGCCGTTTACGGTCACGGTTACCGGGTCGAACGTATATTTATTGGTCTCTACTACAATATCGAACGTGGTACTTGCAATAGGCTCGATCATTACCGCATTCCCTGCCGCTTCGGCGGTAGCGGTAATCTCTTTCTGTTCCACATCGGGCACAGGCAACAGCGCCTTTGCCGTATAGGTCACACTATTTGCTGCCAAGTCGAATCCCGTCGGGATATTCACATCCTTCAGCGAAATCGATTTGATTTGCGTGCCCGGCTCCAGGTCGGTTCCCTTGATTTTGAACTTGATTTGCGTAGTCGGATGGGAGAAATGGAGGTTTTTGGACGCATAGTCCCGTTTCGAGCCGCTCACCTCTGCTGCCAGCAGCGGGTCGGTCTGCCCGTCGGTATTCTCAAACGTCACTACCCCGTTTGCAGGGTCTGCATCGCCTGCCGGATACCAGGCTTTCATGTACGTCACCTTGTCCGGGTCCGCATCGTAATAACGGACAGGGTTGAGATCCACATCCTCCTCGGTGGTTCCTGCAACGATTGTCGCGGTATTGAGCCAGGAAGCGGCTGCCTTGTAATCAACAGCCTGGTCGCTGACCCATCCTCCGATGGCGGCAACAAAACTGTCGCCACTATTGACCGGCGACTTCACGGCATCGGCAGAAGCAGCCATACCTGCCCCCAAACGGATTTCGACAGGTTCGGAGTCGAACGATTCCGTGTTTTCCGAACAGCTTGCCAGCAACACCAGCGCCATAGCCGGAATAAACAGTTTTTTCATACGTTTTTCTATTTTAAGTTTATTACTAATTGTCAGGTTTATAAGGGAAAAAACCTATAAGAAGGGAGATTTTCGCATGGAAAGGGGGGACAGATCCGGGGAGGGACTTCCTCATGCGGCAAGCCGTGCCCCCTCTCAACCAAAAACAAACCCTTACTACTAAAAAATTTTTGTCCTTTTAAACTCAGTCTCTTTTATAAAAACAACACCGCTCCTCCCATTACGAGAGGGAAACAGACGCCGGAGCGTCAGGTGCATCCTGTTATCATATCACAATACCCGAACCGGAGCCGCTACCCCAAGTGTCGACCGTAGCCGTCAACCGTATTTCGCCGCCATCGGGCAATTGCAGGATAACATCTACCGTACCGCCCTCTTCGGGAAGGTCATCCAGCTGGTCGCTGATATCCACCGGCAATGTCTCTTCTTCCGTCCCGTCAGTAAAACGAACAGTCGCCGTGATAATGTTGTTACCTCTCCAGCCGAAGACCGACATATCCGCCGAATAGAGCCCGTTGCTTTCGCTTTGCGCCGCAGCCATCACCAAAAGGGTCTGCTCTTCCGTATCGTTTCCGTCGCGCGTATATACGGCAGGCACAATGCCGCTCATACGGATTTCCATGCTCTCCACATCATCGATATAGGTGGGGTCGATACGGAAATGGATATATTTCACGACATTTTCCGGATACATGGTGACTACCGTAGGAAGGTTTCCCCGGTTCACCGTAATGCCCCCGATACCGGTACAGAAAACATGGTCAACATTCATCAATACATCGGTATAGTTCTCCAACAAATCGGCTTCCACACAGCAGGTGCTGTATGCATCTTCGTCGTGGCACTCGGTATTCACGTTATCGGAATTGATAACGATGGCGGTATAGGTATCCGCCGGTACGCGCGCTTCATAGCCGCCGGCATCGGCAGGTGTAGACAAATAGAGGGAACCGTCGCTTCCGTAGAGCCACAAGTGCGCCCCGGAAACATCAACGGTATTGTTGTTATCGTCTTTCGGCCACTCGAATTCGATTCTCAGCATTCCGTCCGACGGACGTTCAGAAAGGTCGCGCTCGGTACATCCTGCCATCATTCCCGCCATAAGCACGGCGGAGAACATCACTCCTATATAATATGATTTTCTTCTTTCCATAATACTCCTTATTTAGCGCTTTTGCCGAATCGATAATAAATAGAAGCCTTGATGCCTGTAACCCCCCAATGGTTGTCGGTGCCTTTCATATCGAGGAAGTAATCAGGTTCTTCATAGGTATAACTTTTCACCTTGCTGTGGCGGTAACCGGCACGGATTCCCACTTCCAATCCGAAATGTTTCGAGAAGGGGATAGCCACTCCGGCGGAAAGCCCCAAGCCCCACAACTTGCCGGTGTTTCCGTTCCAGTCGGTTTCATTGTCCTGCACGTCATAATCGCCCACCTGACCGTATGCTCCGATATACAGCCAGCGGAAACGGCCGTCGCCATTCAGCCACCAGCGCGGCTCAACACTCCAGGAGGAGATACCGAACCAGCGGTTGTCGCGGTAACGCCAATTGGCGAAACTGCCCTCGCCCGCCAACGACCAGCGGTTGTTGATGAACCACTCCAATTCGAGGTTCGGGACAAACGTGTAACTTTTGAAATCGGGCATGACCGTAGCCCAATAGAGCAGGTTGGTTTTGATGGCAATCAGCGGACGGAAATCGTCGTCGCTCTTCTCCTCCGTCACCGTCTCCTCGACAGGAGTGGTAACAGGCGGTTCCTGTTGTACCGGTTCTTCCTTTACCGGCGGTTCCTTTTCCGGTTCGGGCTCCGCTACGGGCTCTGGTGCCGGCTTGACCGGTTCCTCTTCACGCACGTAAAGCAGCATGGCGATACTTCCGCGCAAGTCGGGGAATACCTCACGGTACATATAGCGGTACGGCTCGCCGCCCCGCAGATTCATCAGCTTCCGCTTACGTCCGTCGATGACCCGGTCGTTCGCATCATAGACCCATTCCGGGGAATCGAGCACCTCCAGGATTTCATCCTTGTACTGCATATCGGAATTGGCCACCGTCTCGCGCAACAAGTCCCAGGCGATTCCATCGGAACGCTTCTCGACATACTGCACAGGCAAGGAGGTATGCTGTAACAAATAAGATTCAAGAGAGTCGGCACGAAGTGCTGCCAAACGTAGATTTGCCGGATTTGTCCCATCCGGAGAAGTATAGGAACGAACCACTATTTTTTCGAGTTTTCCCGACTGTTCCGCTTCTTTCACAGCCTGAATAAAGCGGTTCAGTTCCACTTTGTTGTTGCGGAACGCCGGCTCCACATACCGGTAGCCCAAGCGGTAATAAATACGGACCGAATCAACCGCCGTCTGAGCGTGCAACGATCCTATCAGCAACAAACTGCTAATCAATAAAAACAACCCCTTCTTCATTGTACATTCACAATTTTCATGAATAATAGCGCCGGCAAACGAACAATAAGAATAAAAACAAAACCCTAAAATACTATTATCTGCACTTTATCAGTCTCGACCAATTTGCCAGCCTTTACTCGCAAAAATATGGAATATATGCGTCCTTTACTATTAAAATTTATTAAATATTGTAAACGTAGCGCTTTTTTTTATAAAACAATACCGTTTTTTCCCATAAAGAATCCGATTTTTCCTCAAAATAACGCCAATTTCCTGAAAAAGATTCCGTTTCTTCGAAAAGACTTGCCAAGTTTTCCCAAAAAAGGTGCCGATGAATTTACAAGACAACGCCGGGAGATTTCCCGAAACAGCGGCAACCTTTTTTCACATGTCGCCCATCGATAATCCCTTGTATGCAACCGAATATCCTTTGAATGCTCCCGTAGCTCGCAAGAAAGCCGCAGCCTTGTTTTTCAACACATCCAAATGGATGTTTCCGGCTTTGCGCTTCACCTCGAAAAAGACAGACTCTTCTTCCAATTCATTCTCGGCTACAATATCTATTTCGTTTTCGCCTTTACGGTCCCACCAGCTTCCGATACGGGTAAAGCGGTGCGTACCGACCAATGTCCGTTTGAACCAACGCTCAAGCATCACTCCGCTAAAGGTTTCGTAATCGCGCTCTATCACCGCCTTCAAACTTTCATAATTTTCGATTTCAAGCATATAGTTGTATTTGTAAATGAAGCGAAACCAAAACGTAAAGAAATTATCTTCTATCGTATAACGCACGTTTTTGGTAAGCGTTTTCTCAAACAGGGGTTGTTTCTTGGTAATGACTTCATACTCTTTCTCCAATTTAGTCAGATACCCTCCCACTTCCCTGCCGACAACGTTCTCGATCTCCGAACGGGAAGTTTTTCCCCGTGCAATAGCGGACAGTATCGAAAAATAGATTCCGTAATCTTTGCCGAACTCTTCAATAAGAATAGCTTTCCCCTCTCCGAGGAAAACAGAATCCGCCCGGACAATCCGGTCGAGCATTTTCTCTTTAGTCACAGCCCCCGCATCCATAAGCAGCTGGACATATTTTGCCACACCTCCCGTAAACGCGTACAACGCCAACAAATCTTCTGCGGCATAGCCGGGATTATACTCCGACAGAATCTCTTTCAGCACAACCGGAGTAAACGGACGTACCGTCATGAAACGCGTCTGACGGTTATACAACGGCTCTTTCCTGTCCTGGAAAATCTTTGTCATCATGGAATAGATAGAACCGCAAACAACCAAATTGATACGGGATTTTCCTCACTCCCGCAGGCGATTGCCCCGGAAACAGCAAAAAAAATCGCCGTACCGAAAAAACACGGCACGGCGACTCCTTATAAAAAACCTTGTTAAACTATTTCTGTGCAATCACATTGATGCGGACGCTCCGTCCGTACAGCTTCGCAATCCCTTCCGCCTGAACGGATGCGCTGTTGTACCACATCTGCGGAAGATGTGCGTTGTCGGTTACACCGTCCACGTAAGGCTCGGGTTTGTACTTCAAGCCGGTACCGTCGACAGCATCGGATACGTCGGGCAACGATACCACCTGTATCAAACCGTAAGAACGCTCGTTGTTCTTGATTTTACAGAAAGCGATATACGAACCTGCAGTGACATTTTCCTTGCATGTAGAGGTGTTTACACCGGATGCATTCGATTTCACGTTGACAACATAATTGCTGCCCACGGTGTTGCTCGGGAACAGGCTCTCCAACACGTTCAGGAAGTTGGATGTACCGAAATTGTCGCCGGCATTCAAGAACACTTCATCGAAATTATTGGCATTAGCCACGGCATTCGACACCAACACCATGCAGCAAGTGTCCGTGCCCGAAGGGATGGAGCTGCTACCCGTCAGATAGATGAAATCGCATTGGCGTCCGACAGGTCCGCGAGCCAACTGGCGGAACTCGCAAAACGCATGTCCCCAGTTACCCAAAACACCTGCCGTATAACTGGTAGTGTTACGCCAGATATTCGCAAACGCGAAATCGAGGTTGCGTGCGCCAGTCTGTTTTATCTCATCCAACGAAAGGACGTTCTTCACCGTCCCGTTGACATTCACGCCTGTCAAAGAGAAGATATACGGCTGTGAACCGGCATGTTCGTACTCGGCTGCCAGCTCAATGTCCTTAAACACATACGCCGAACCGGAAGGAGCACCGTTTATCTGGCCGATTGCCACATAACTTACGGAATTGCCGCCGTAAGGGTCGGAAACTGATACGGCAATCGCATCCGCCTCCGGGTCATCGATTGTCACACTGGCTTCAAAATCCACCGTTTTCCCAATCATGACATCCGCATATTGCAACGGGCTGAACCACAAACGCTGGTATTCATCACCCTCCTTCTTTACCAGATAGAAAGAGACGTCGCGCACGGCATTCGGCGATGAAGCCACGCCGGAAACGGTTACTGCATCATTGAAATCGACCGAAGCGATTTCCGTCACATCCAACACAATCTCGGGATTCTCCCCCGAAATCAACGATTCGTTCTCGTCGCAAGCAAACAGCCCCAACGACAAAACAACCAAAAAAATCCAATATTTTATATTCATCATCTGTATTCTATTTATCAAGTTGTACATTCAATTCCAAAACTGCCACCACCGGACGATGGTCGGACAGGTAAGAGACAGGAACCTCGGCATCGACAACCTGCCAAGCGGCTTCCGGATAGCTGAAAATATAATCGATTTTCGACTTCGGCTCTTTCGCCGGTATCGTATAAGCATCGTCGGACATGGAGTGTTTCCAGCCTTTCATTCCTTCCGCAATCTCCGGTGCATCAGGGCGTGCATTGAAATCGCCTGCCAAAAGCACGGGATTCTTCTCTTTCTTCAATACCTTATTAATATATTTCACCTGCACGGGACGTATCGATGCCTTCAAATCCAGATGGGTAGAAGCGACCGTCACCACTTCGCCGTTATCAAGTTCGACACGGCCTACCAGCAAGCTGCGCTGCTCGCGTCCCTCTTCTACCATCGGCAACAGCACCCGTTCGGTGGAGACAAACGGGTATTTGGAGAGCAGTCCCAGACCGTAGTATCCCCCTTTATAAGGTATCGATTTACCGTAAGCCGAGAACATTCCCGTATAAAAGCCCAGTTCGGCGATAAAGTGCTTGCCGTTCTGTTTCGGCGCCCGCTCCCGGCGGGTATTCACATCGACTTCCTGCAACATCACAATGTCGGGATTCTCCTGTTTTATGAACTCACCCAATTCCTGCAACGACGCAAGCTCCCCGAAACGGAGATTATAGGTCATCACCTTCAGCTGCACCTTTTCCTGGGAAAAAGCCGCCACAGACAACAAACAGACAAAACATAAAAAACAAAAACGTTTCATTTCCTTTTTCTAATATAATTGTTCTACTTGAAGGTCGGAAACCATATAGGCGCCTTCCTCTTCCGATGCGCTTTCACGCAGCACCCACTTATCGGAGGACAAGACAAACAGCGAGACGCCATCGGCATAAGCTGTCACCGTCTCCAGGCGGCAGCCATCCACACGTTGCGCCACAGCTGCTTTGAACTCTTCCAGCCAACTGTTTTGCATAAAACCGACCACCAACGTCCCGTCACGGAGCAGACTTGCCAATGCACCGGCAGCCTGTTCGACGTCCTCTTGATTCACGACAGAGAGTGTTGCCAACACGGCATCCAGTGTCTCGTTATTCGTAACAAACGTCTCAACCGATTTAATATTGCAGTTTCCCGACACTTCTTTTTCTGTCTGGGCAGCCAACGTATGGTCCAACAGAAAGCCGTTGCCGGAATAGCCGCCTTCCACCGGCATTCCCTTGCCGAACACGGGGATGCGTCTCAGCTCATATGCCAACGAGACCAACGGGTTCACGGTAATGTTCCCATAAGATACCTCGCAATCTTTAAGCAAAAGCGTAGCGCTCTGCCGGCTTCTCAACAGAGACAGCAAGCCGGCATCATCTTCTCCGGAAGCGAGCAATGACGAACCGTCGGTTTTACCGGCTACAGCAATGTGCATCGTCTTCGATTTATCCCACTCCGGCAACGAGCCGTTCCCGCCGCCTTCATTGTCGCCACATGAGGGCAGGACAACTAACAGGACGAGCAAGCCGTACCCGCATACTGTTTTCATAATCCTGTTCAACGTTCCCATTCCACTTCACTAATTATATAACAATGGTCGGAGATGGTGTTGCCTCCAACACGGTAACTAAATACGTTCCACCGCGAAGAGGGATACGCGAAAATATAATCGATTTTCGACGTCGGGCGGGAAGCAGGAAACGTATTGGCGACATCGCCAACCAATTTCCAACGTGTCATGCCGGCAGCTACCGCATCTTCTTGCGGTGTCGCGTTGAAGTCGCCGCACAACAGCACCGGGTTGTTCCCGGAAATGACGTTCGAGCTGTTCAGGTCACGGACCATTTCCGTACGTACCTCATCGGTGGAATTATCCAGATGGGTACTTACAAACCGTACCATCTCGCCGTCGGGGAACTCCACATCGCAGACAAGCGCCACACGTCTCTCCTTCGTCCCATCCGGAGCCGACAAGGGGACAATCTTTGAGTTTGCAACCGGATATTTCGACAATACAGCCACACCGTATTCTCCTCCGTCGGTTTCTATTGCCTTGGCAAATACCGGAAACATTCCGGTATTTGCCGCCAGTTCAGTCAGAAAATCTTTATTTCCGCTACGCGACATCCTGTAATCTACCTCCTGCAATGCCACCAAATCGGGCTTTTCCTCCAGAATCAGGTCGGCAAACGGTTTCACCTGGTAGCCTGCCAGCTCTCCGGATTTCCGGATATTGAAATCCAGCACCTTTATCCGTGTAGCCGCTCCTCCGGGAATAGCTACCAGGAAGAAAGCACAAAACAGGCACGCGCAAACGACACGTTTCATCAACAAACCATTTTTCCTCATCATCGTTCCACGCATTATATCAATCCCATCCCGGATTATTCGGTTTCAAATTCGGATTACGTTCCATCTGCTCTTGCGGCAGACAGAAGAGGTAATTCTTCGGGTCAACGAATTGGCGCGAATCATCGAGAATCAGGTAACCATACGTATCCGTCCGGTAGCTCTCGATATAGCTTCTCTGTGTTTCATTTACCCACGAACGGTTCACGCCCTTGATAGGAGCGCCAAGGCGCCATCCCTCTTTCCAACGGACAATATCGAACCAGCGGAAGCCTTCCATGAAAAGCTCTACCCGGCGTTCGCGATGGATCTCCTCACGCACGTCCATACCCCACTGTTCCAGTTCCACCAGATTCATCTCGTGCATTCCGACACGCTTGCGCAGCTGGTTGATTGTCTCATCCACAATCGGCTGCGTCAGTTTGCCCTGTTCGAACATCGATTCCGCATAAATCAGCAACACTTCAGCGTAACGCATCAAAATGATATCGTTGTCATCGGTATTATAGACAGGCACTTTCGTAGGCTCCACATATTTCACGCAGTAGAATCCCGTACCACTGACAGAACCTTTCTTGTCGTTATTGAAACGCGGGGTCATGAACACGTTATCGATTTCCGTCAGGTCGCGTCCGTCGCGTCCTCCATAATAAGGAGTATAGCCCGGAGAGAGAATTGTCTGTTTCATACGAGGGTCACGATTTTCAAAATATGCCGCATACGAAGAGCTGTCTGACAATTCGGAAATGCCGAAAGGCTTACCGTCGATACACAGGTAGGAATCGCAAAAAGCTTTCGACGGCATGAAACGCGCCTGCTGGTCGGGGACATGGCATTCGCGGCTCAAATTGTGTATCACCTTCGTATTGGCGTTATCATCGTATCCGTAAACGTATGCCAGAATCGTCTCCTTGTTGGCTGCAACACGTGAAGCACGTCCCGTGAAATTGAACAGGTTCTCGTAATCTTTCGACGGATTGCCTGTTTTATAGATTTCGTATTTGCCCATCTGCATCACCCGGTAAGCTGCGTCGGATGCAATCTCCCAATATTTCGGGTGTTCGCTGTCGGCAACCTGCAAAGCCAAACGTGCTTTCATTGTCAGCGCAGCCGCCTGCGTGATACGTCCGAACTCATCGGAAGCCGGCTCGATAAACTCAGGCAGATAGTGGTACGATTCTTCCAAATCGTTCAATATCCAGTCGATGATGGTATATTTATCGGTCCGAGGGTCGTAAAGTTCCGGAGACTCGACCGTCAGTGTCTTGGTGATAAAGGGAACATCACCCCAGAAAGAGGTAAGCAACCAATATTGGAATGCACGAATGACCTTCACTTCGGAAGCATACCGTTCCCGTATATCTTCCGGAACGGTTGTGGCGCGGTTGTAGTTCTCAAGAAAATAGTGACAACGGTACAATGCCGTATAACGGGAATTCCATTGGGAATTGAGCGTACCGAACGACGAACCGTAGTTTCCGCTACTGATTGTCCGCCAGGACTTGTCCTGATACCAAATTACGTCTTCCCCAAGACAATCCATGTTTACGATATCTTTACCGATAAATCCGGGATAGCAAGCGTTCGCTGCATTAATCACGTGTTGCTCCGTCTGCCAATAGTTTGCATCGGTCAACTCATCCAAAGGAGGTCTGTCCAAAAAACTGTCATTGCAAGAAGCAAACAACAAACCTACCAATATACTTATATAATATATTTTTCTCATCATTGTCTATATCTTATTTGAACGTCAAATTAAATCCGAAAACAAAAGTCTTGACCTGCGGATACAAACCACCGCTCTGGCGAGGAGTTTCCGGGTCGTAGGCGTAGAAGAAATCCGTTACCGTCAGCAGGTTGTCGCCGGAGAAGTAGATGCGCAATTTCTCCAGGTTCAGTTTTTCCATCCACGGTTGCGAGAAGCTGTACCCTACCTGCACATTCTTCAAACGGAGATAAGCAGCGTTCTCCATCCAGAAAGTAGAGAATTTCTGGTTATAGTTCTTATCGAACGTAAGCCGGGGATAAGCGGCATTCGGATCCGGGTTCTCAAACGACCAGTGGTCCAAATGGGCTGTCTGCGGATAGTTTGACTGCGACAGGAACGCATGCCGGCCGCTACCTGTAATCACACCGTTGGCTTTACCTACACCCTGCAACATAAAGCTGAAATCGAATCCTTTCCACTCCACATTACCCCGTGCGGTATATGTATAACGGGGAATCGAACTACCAATCACTTTACGGTCATAATCGGGGTCGATTTTTCCATCGGGCACACCGTTCGGCCCGCTGATATCCTGGAGAATAATATCTCCCGGCTGTACATCACTTGCATCATCGACCAATACCGGGAATTTCGGATTCTCATAACGTCCCGTAGAAGGATTATAACGTTCAAAATCTTCGGGCGTCGCGAATCCCAACGCTACATATCCGTAGAAAGCATCAATCGGAGAGCCTACCTCGCGGATAGTATGCCCGTCGTTGGTCAATTGCTTGGGAAGACCGCCAAAATCGGTAATCTTGTTATGCACGTCAGCCAGGTTGAAGCCCAGGCCGTAAGTAACCTCTCCAATCTGGTCGGACCACTGGATATCCAACTCCCAACCGTGGTTACGTACTTTCCCGGCATTCTGCTCGGTCGGCGCCAAGCCTAAAACTCCCGGATAAGAGAGCTTCAGCAAGATATCTTTCGTATCTTTCACGAAATAGTCGGCAGACACATTCAGACGGTTTTTAAAGAATGTCATATCCAATCCGACATTTGTCATGTGAATCGTCTCCCACGTCAGGTTCGGGTTCGCCAAAGTGGTCTGGCTGTAACCGGAACTCGGATTTGTCCCGAAATGGGGAATACTTCCGACCGTGCCTATAACCGCAAGGTAGGGATAGTCGTTGGAGCCGACATACTGGTTACCCAAAATACCCCAAGACAAACGCAACTTCAAATTATCGAAGCCCTTTACGTTCTCTTTCCAGAAGTTCTCTTCCGAGATACGCCATGCTCCGGAGAAAGAGGGGAATACGCCACCCCGGTTCGATTCGAAGAAACGAGAAGTAAGGTCATAGCGAAGATTGGCTTCCAACAGATAGCGCTCGTCGAAATTGTAATTAATACGTCCGAATCCGGAACGTATCGCCCAAGAAGCCGCCGATGCGCCGTTTGTCTGTGCATCCGACGAACCGAAGCCCAGGCTCGGATCCTTTTCCGTCAACAAGCCGGTACGTTGCGCTGTAAAGTTTTTCTCCGTGTACCATTCCTGCGAGAAACCTACAACGGCTGAGAGTGTATGTTTTCCAAATTTACGTTCAAAGTTCGTCTGGGCGATGAACGTCTGCTTGATGGAGGTATAATCCCGCTCATCCAATTTATTGGTCGGGTTCGTCGAATACCAGATTTCCTCCGTTCCCGGACGGTAATAGTTAATCGTCTTGGAAAGGATTTCGCGCAAGGAGTTCGATTGGATAAAGCTATAAGTAACCGAAGCGTCCCATCCGTCCATGATTTTCAACTTACCGACGAAATTCGCATTTACCTCCTGCGACGTAAAATCGTTTGTTCCGGAATCGTACAGCAGCGCCACCGGGTTGGCAGAACCACCGCCATACCCCCAACGTCCGTCGGTAAACCGTACCGGCACCAACGGGCTGATGGACATTGCCGAATAAAGCGGTCCGCCTCCTGCGCTAAAACCTCCGGACGGAGTCGTATAGTTACGATATGTATATCCGAAGTTGGCAGTTACATCCAGCCGGTCAACGATAGTCGTATTAAGCTTCGTGCGGATATTATGCCGTTTCGATTTCGTTGTATTCCCGACCGTCAGACCTTCCTGATCCAAATAGCCGTAAGAGATATAATAGCCCATGCCCTTTCCTTTACCGGACACATTAATATTATAGTTCTGTTGGGGCGCCGAATTGCGGTACATCTCATCAATCCAGTTGGTATTGCTGAAATAATCCGGGTCAGAACCATCCAACACTGCTTGCAAATGCGCATCCGTATAGTTGGCAGGTTTGCCCACATTCTGAGTTGCTTCCATATCCATCTTGATATAGGTTGCCGCATCGACCATCTCCGGCAAGCGGGTCGGGGTCTGGAAACCGTAATAACCGTTTACGTTAATCGTCGGTTTCGACTCTTTCCCTTCAACGCTTTTCGTTGTCACCAAGATAACGCCGTTCGCGCCACGCGCACCGTAAATGGATGCCGATGCCGCATCTTTCAAGACCGATACGCTCTCTATATCTTCCGGGTTCAACAAGTTGATGTTTCCTTCTACACCGTCAATCAAAACCAATGGATTCGCATTTCCGGTTGTTCCAACACCACGCACGCGAATCGTACCTGTGGACTGACCGGGCAAACCGGTCGAGTTGACGACCGTCACACCAGGCAAAAGCCCCTGCAAACCATTCGACACTGAAGATATGGGGCGTGCCTTAATATCTTCGGGAGATGCTACGGAAACCGAACCTGTCAGATTCACTTTCTTCTGTGTTCCGTAACCGACAACCACCACTTCTCCCAGTGTTTTCGTATCCTCTTCAAGCACAATCCGCATTGAGGAGCTGCGCCCTGCTGGAACCTCTTTTGAAACATAGCCGACGTACGAAAACTGAAGGACAGCATCCGCCCCGGACACTGTCAAGGAAAATTCACCATTCAAATCGGTGATGGCTCCGTTCTCCGTCCCCTTCTCTTTAATATTCACACCAATCAGCGGTTCACCCGAAGCATCGACGACAACACCTTTCAGAGTCACTTTTTCCTCCGAAAGTTCTTTCATCGCCACTTCCGAATAGACTTCAGGCAACACGTCTGAGTCTAAAAACGCTCTCTGCTTATCCGCATAGACGGGAATCATACCCACTTGCGAAACCAAGCATACCCCAAAAACCGAATGCTTAAACTTAGATTTCATTCGGGAAAACGATTTTTTTCTCATCATCAAATTCATCAGTAAATAAATTTTACAGAAATCACTCTTACTAAACACTTAAATTTTTTTCAATAAATTTCCCTTTGCTAATTTTCGCCGCAAAGAAACAATTCAGGTATTACAATAAGATTACAACTCCGAGACAAAAAAACTACATCCATTCCTCTCCTAAAAACAGGGATGCGCATCCGGAGAAAAAGGAAGTAATCAAACACGCCAAAGTCCTCTTCATATTAGCTGTTTTACCTCAGACAATTTGCTAATCTTTGAGCGCAAATTTAAGTAATATCTACCCCTCCATTTAAAATTTATTAATTAATATAAAAAACAATAGACGTCCAGGAAAATATTTATTCCGACTGACAAAAATGCCACCCGCTTCCCTTCTATAAAGCGGTCTAAAAGACGATTTTCAAACCGCAAGGAAAATTCCATATACAAACGTTTTTTAGACAAATCTTATTGGAAAGACTTTAAAATATCTTCCGTACAAACCATATTCTTTTAAAAAAAGATATTATCTTTATTGCACCATATCAAAAAAAGAAGAGAGAAGATGCCTTTAGGACTAATCCACATGCAATGGGTCGTGACCTCGATTATTCTTATATCGTACATCATAACGATAGTAGGACTTGCGCTCGTCATTATCATGGAAAACAGGAATCCCCTGAAAACGATTCCCTGGATACTGGTCTTGCTGCTCGCTCCCGGCATCGGACTGATATTCTATTTCTTTTTCGGTCAGGACAATCGCAAACAGCGAATCATCTCCCGGCGGACCTACAAACGAATCATTACTCCACCGCTGCGCAACCGCATCCAGCAAGATGACTGTAAAATCAATGAAAATTACCTGCCTCTCACGCACTTATTGAATAAAGCACGCCGTACACCGGTATTTTACGGTACGAAAATGGATATTTACACATCCGGAACCGAAAAATACAAAGCGCTCTCGGAAGCATTACTGAACGCGAAACACCATATCCACCTACAATATTATATATTCTGTGATGACGAAACCGGCAATTACATAAAGAGCATCCTTATCAAAAAAGCAAAGGAAGGAGTTAAAGTACGTGTCATGTACGATGATGTTGGCTGCTGGAACGTGAAGAAACAATTTTTCGACGAGATGAGACAGGCAGGAATCGAGGTCTTTCCTTTCCTGAAAGTGGTCTTTCCTGTCTTTACCAGCAAGGTCAATTACCGGAATCACCGCAAGATTGTAGTCATCGACGGGCATATCGGTTTCATCGGCGGCATGAACATCGCTGACCGTTACGTGAAAGGTGTCCCGTGGGGTGTATGGAGAGATACCCATTTCCGGCTGGAAGGGAAAGGCGTCCACGCACTTCAGGCATCGTTCCTGATTGACTGGTACGTAGTGAGCAAACAAATCATCAACGACATTGCCTATTATCCGAAAATCACTGACGTCTACGGAGACAACATCATGCAGCTGGTGACAAGCGGTCCGGTCGGGCATTGGCGGATCCTGTTGCAAGCATATATATATATTGTGGCAAATGCAAAAAAATACGTATACATCCAAACACCCTACTTCCTGCCGACGGAGGGACTAAACCAGGCATTGCAGACGGCAGCCCTGGGAGGAATCGACGTGCGCATCATGCTGCCGGAAAAATCGGATACGCGGACGGCGAACATGGCGACCCGCTCTTTCATCGACGACATGATTAAAGCCGGGGCAAAAATCTATTTCTACCAATTGGGATTCCTGCACTCCAAGCTGCTGATCAGCGATGACTATATATCGAGCGTGGGTTCGGCAAATATGGATTTCCGCAGTTTTGAACACAACTTCGAAGCAAACATATTTGTTTACCAGGAGGAATTTGCCTTACGGCTGAAAAAGATATTCATGCACGACGCACTCCATTGCGAACAACTGGTGCCTTCTGTCTGGCTAAAACGGTCTGTCAAGGAACGGCTTACAGAATCATTCATGCGGCTGTTCTCACCGTTACTCTGACAACTCTTTCCGGAATATGGAAAAATTTACCGCGCCATACACGCGCCGCTGGTCGAACAGCGGAAGATGGGAGAAATCGTACTCTTTCGAGTGCTCCATGACAAACACGCCCCCCGGACGCAACAAATCTTTCTCAAGGACAATTGATGGAATATCGGGCAGTTCCGGAAGCGCATAAGGAGGATCGGCAAAGATGAAATCGTAACTACCGGCTTTTGCCGTTGCAAGAAAACGGAATACATCGCCACGGACCAGATCCAGCGAATCGGTCTTCAACAGCCCGGCAACCTTGGCAATGAAACCGGCATGCGCCCGGTTATTCTCCACAGAGGTCACCTGCCGGCATCCTCTCGACAACAGTTCGAACGAGATACTTCCCGTACCGGCAAACAAGTCCAGCGCATCCACCCCATCCAAATCCAACAAATTAGAAATGACATTAAACAAATTCTCTTTTGCAAAATCGGTTGTAGGCCGTGCACTGAAAGAAGAGGGCACATCGAACCGGCGACGCCCATATATTCCGCTTATGATTCGCATAAAAACAAAGCAATTAAATCAAGTGGAGCTGAAATGACATCCCCACCCATCAGATAAGCCTCCGACGGAATCTCTATCGGATTTACATGATATACAAATTTACGGAGTTGCTCAACCCGGAGATTATCTGTACGCAATTCTCCGGAAAGCCACAAATTATCCCTTAACGCATCCAAATCCAATTGCTTCCATACATATAATATATAATAAGGTATGGACTGACTCCGGGCAACTGGAAAAGAGTTAGAGAACAGCAATTTTCCACGATTGAAGCAGCTGATCAGCAAATGTTGGTCATCCAACTGCACATACATCTGTCTGTATAGCAGATGCTCGCTCTGCCTTTTCCAAAACTCCAAAAGTGGCGCTGCGTAATGTATGAACTGCGGCTTAAAAAAAGAGCGGCAACAAAACTCATAAAGTTCCTCATCTATATCGAACAACAGATGAGATTTGTTCTCGGGTAGCGGATTGTCCAATATGCGCCCGGCAGTCTCCGCATAATTAAACTGATGCAGCACACTACCTTTTTCCTTGTCAAAAAAGACATCAGGCGTAAGCGTGTATTGCAATGTGGTAAAAACGAACCGGACTTCCTTATAAGGATACGTCAAACAATCGTTTGCGAAAACACTCTCCTTAAAAGAATCGAAAAACGGTTTACCCGGAACAAACGGAATATCCGAACAGAAAAAAGAACCTCTTTCAGATTGTTGGTCGTAACCTGAAAAAGAATATCCATCCGGTCGAAGCCGAATGGATATTATGTACTTTCCGGAAGTTTCCGCTGTAAGTGTCTCGGGAATACCGATTGCCATAGGAATCAATTAATTTTCCCAGTTTCCTGCGTTGTTATTAATTTCATCCAACGAACCTACGCGCAATCCTGCATATCTGCCTTGCTTGGTTGCTTTATCGTTCAAGTTGTAAAGCAACTGCGGATCCATATCCCTCAGATAGCTACTGAACGGTACCTCGCAAACAAATACCTTTACTTCATAGCCGGAAGAGGATTTCAGCGTAGCCGTATCCATTGCGAACTCAATCTTTTCACCGGGAACGGACGGGACATAGCGCATACCGTCTACATCATATCCCTTGCCGAGCAAAGTATCGACAGCTGTTACCCACAAAGTATCACGTCTAATCAAGCCTTTCTTTACAGCTTCTTTCTCCGTCATACCTTTTTCCAACTGCTCTTCCGTCAACGCTCCTTCCTTGATAAGGAACGGTAACTTCTCTTCCTTCAAGAACTTTCCAAGTTCATCGAAGTTTGCAGCATGCACCTTGTGGATATTCTTGTATTCTATTTGAGCTTTCCGGATCTCCATCAAACGTTGGATGATGGCATCCTCGCGGCGTTCCTGTTCCTTATCAAAACGAACCGGACCCATTATGCTCTCATAGCACATGTAAACCAGCAGCACTGCTGCGATAACTAGTAAAACCTTAAATGCAACTTTCATGGTTAATATGCTTTTTTAATTCATTCTTTCGGCAAATGTAGAAAAAGAATATTAAACTCACTATCTTTATCGCAAAATAATTTTGCAGAAAATGATAAATATTTTTTTGGCCAAACAATTTAAGCATGAATTTCATTACTCTCCGACTGAAGAACAGCTCGCAGCTTTCGGAAAACTCGCTGATTTTATTTTATCAAAAGAGACAGATACACTGTTTCTACTGACAGGATATGCCGGGACAGGAAAAACCTCGCTGATAAGCGCCGTTGTCCGAACATTGCAGGAGCTGGGACAAAAAACCATCCTGCTGGCACCCACAGGCAGGGCAGCCAAAGTCTTTTCAAATTATTCCGAAGGGCAAAAAGCCTACACCATACACAAAAAGATATACCGGCAAAAGGCCTTCTCCGGTGAACCGACAGGGTTTCTCCCGGCAGACAACCTACACAAAGACACGCTCTTTATCGTAGATGAAGCATCGATGATTTCCAACGACGGGAACGATTCCATCATTTTCGGAAGCGGCAGACTCCTCGACGACTTAGTGCATTACGTCTATTCCGGAGAAAACTGCCGTTTGCTCCTTATTGGCGACAACGCCCAGTTACCCCCTGTCATGCAGCCGTACAGCCCTGCTCTCGACACCGAAATGCTCAAAGGGTACGGTCTCAATATTGAGACAGCATCTCTCACACAAGTGGTAAGACAAGCCGAAGACTCGGGCATCTTGTACAACGCAACGTTATTACGCAATGCGCTCCGGAGCAACGATGTGGAGATTTTTCCGAAATTGCATCTCAAAGGATTCAGCGACATCAGGAAAGTCAGTGGCGAATACCTTATAGAAGAACTCTCGTCGGCGTACGGACGCGACGGCATCGAAGAGACTATTGTCATCACACGTTCCAACAAACGCGCTACCATATATAATAATGGTATAAGGAACCGGATTCTTTACCGCGAAGAGGAGTTATCGGCAGGCGACCGGATTATGGTTGCCAAGAACAACTATTTCTGGACGGAGGGGAACAACGAAACCGATTTCATCGCCAATGGCGAGATGATGGAAATCAGGCGCGTCCGCAGGAACAACGACCTATACGGATTCCATTTTGCCGATGTCATTGTCCGCTTCCAAGATTATGATACCGAGATGGAACTCAAGCTAATCAAAGATTCCCTACAAAGTGAAACGCCTGCATTGTCGAAAGCGGAGAACGAACGGCTCTTCTACACGATTCTCGAAGATTACCAAGAGATTCCTACCAAGGCAGGGAAATACAAAAAGATGAAAGCCGACCCATATTTCAACGCTCTCCAAGTAAAGTTCGCCTATGCCATAACCTGCCATAAAGCGCAAGGCGGACAATGGAAAAACGTTTTCCTCGATATCGGATATATCACCGAAGACATGTTGGGTGAAGACTTTTACCGTTGGCTGTACACTGCCATCACACGGGCAACCGGAACACTCTACCTCGTCAACCTGCCTGTTCCGTTTGAAAATGGCTGATAAGCATGCCGACAACCTCGGAATAATTCTTCGTGCCCCCCTCTACCCTGTTACTCTTCAAAAACCAATGGTAAATGGCGTCTTGCATCTTCCCTACGGATGGATAATACAAGGATGCCCAATAATCACGTTCGGCAGCATAGAGTGTTCGGATTTCCGGTAACAAGCTCTCTTTCCACCTGGCAAACGACTCCTCGCCAAGCAGTCGGAGCACAGACGAAGCCACATATGGAAGCAATGAATAGTAGCCGGAAAAACGGACAAACCGATTTTCAGACGCCGAACATACCAGGAAAGCGTAAAAATTGGCTTCCCCTTCGCCCGATACGCCCAACACATGCGCCATCTCATGCGCATAAGTAAAGGGTACCTGCTGCGGAAGGAGCATCGGATTGATATGATACTCATTAAAGAATGCCCCGACATAGCCAAGCACGCCTACCCCACTCATCAGGCGGGGGAAAAGCATCGGTTTCGGACTGCCCCTACCGTCAACGCCAAGCAAGCAGAAACGGGCATCCAACTTCCTGTACCCGTTTTTCACCTCTCCTGCAACCGACGAATAATCCACCGTTTCCGTCGCCGGCGTATACGAAGCGTTCAACGCTTCCGTATAATCCTGCAAAAAATTAAGGAATTGTTCCTCTGAAAAACTTGCCGACCGATATCCGGAACGTTCATAAAAACCGTCCCGGCTATAGTTCAATCCCCAGGCAAAATAAAAGAACAGATAGGTACAAACGAGATATTCCAACAGATTCAAACCGGTCTTTACCAAAGGCTTCCGCCGGACAATCCGTACCACGGCATAGAGCAATAATCCGGCGATGCTCCCATAAATAAAACAGTCGCTCAGAGAAAAGGGAAAACATCCCGACAAACCGGATAAAAACCGGGCAATAACCGGATATAAATTGCCCGCATACCATTCACCTCCTCCCGGAAGCCACATTAACAGCCACAGGATTAGTAACAGCAATCCTTCTATGATATAACGGACACGCATCTACAAATTCCTATTCAACAAGGCTCGCACCTCGTCCACCGGAAGATTCCGCCGGACGGCATAGTCAGATAACTGCTCCTCCGATATCTCACCTACCATAAAATAGGAAGCTTCCGGATGGGCAATATAGAAACCGCAGACAGAAGCTGTGGGTAACATCGCACCGTTTTCGGTAAGTGTCACACCTATTTGCGACAGATTTAACAACTTGTCCAGAAGGAATACTTGTTTTTGGTCGGGCACGGAGGGATAACCTATTGCCGGGCGAATCCCTTGATAATGCGTTTTGAACAACTCTTCCACCGTCAACTTTTCATTAGCGTCATAGCCCCAATACGATTTCCTGACCCTCTCATGCAGGTATTCCGACAATGCTTCTGCAAGACGGTCGGTAAGCGTCTGCAACAACACCGCTTTATATGTATCGCCCTCCGCCGTAAATTTCCGATACAGATAATCAGCACCGGCTCCGGCAGTCACGGCAAATGCGCCAACAAAATCGCGGCGTTGCTCCGAAACAGGCATTACAAAATCGGCAAGCGATTTGAACGGTTGCCCTGAAGAGACCGTCTGTTGCCGCAACATCGGGAAACGGATACCTCCCACCAGCAAATCGTCTCCATCGCTGTTTGCCGGGAATATGCCATAAACCGCTTTGCAATATTCCGCATCCATTCCGGTCAACTGGTCCAACAGGCGGCAAGCATCCTTATACAGTTGCATTGCTTCTACCGCTTTAGGCCGGTCAGTCTCCGGAAGCCCGGAAATCCAAGCCGCCCGACAAGCATCACAGCCGTGAATCCGGGTAATCTCCGCAAAACGTCCGTTCAACTTCCAAGCGTTGAAAAAGTAAGTCCAATTGATATATGGCACCACATCTTTTATCGGGACATAAGGAATCACCTTCGTTTCCCCCACGCATGCGGGCTCAACCGGTATATAATCCGTCCAACGCATCTGTTTCCCGAAAGCATGCTCCCGGGCATATCCAAGCGAAACAAGCTTTATGCTCTCTCCTCCCTGCGTGTCTCGCAAACGCTCCTGTTCTGCGACAAGTTCTCTGACGAAAAGATCACGCTGCGCCGGATTCAACAGCTTGGCTGCAACCAACGGGTTCTGTGAAGCGTCGGCCACATGCACCACCGGATGGGCATAATGGGGTGCAATTTTGATGGCTGTATGCAAAGCCGACGTCGTAGCGCCCCCTACAAGAAGCGGAATTGTCAATCCGGCTTTCTGCATCTCTTCCGCCACATAGACCATCTCCTGCAACGAAGGCGTTATCAGTCCCGACAAACAGACCAAATCGGCTCTCTCCTCAATTGCCGTTTTCACAATCTTATCTGCAGGAACCATGACCCCCAAGTCGATTACCTCATAATTATTACAAGCGAGTACAATAGAAACAATGTTCTTTCCTATATCATGCACATCGCCTTTCACCGTTGCAAAAACAATTTTTCCGGCTTTTGCCGTTCCAGCCTTCGACTGTTCCGATTCGATTGCCGGCTGCAACAAACTGACAGCCTTTTTCATTGTTCTCGCGCTTTTGACAACTTGCGGCAAGAACATCTTTCCCGAACCAAACAGTTCGCCTACTTTGTTCATTCCTGCCATCAAAGGCTTATCAATGATATCGACAGCCCTCGGATATTTCTCAAGCGCTTCGCGTATATCTTCTTCAAGATAATCGCCCACGCCTTTCACCAGCGCAAACATGATACGTTCATCCACCGGCAGATTCCGCCATTCATCCTGCTTCTGTGAACCTTTATCCGCATGTTGTTGTTCGCTCAGAAGCGTTTGCGCGTACTCAATCAGCTCTTCCGCCGCTTCATCCCTGCGACAAAGGACCACATCTTCCAGCAATTCCCGGAATGCCGGCTCTATATCTTCATACACCACTGATGACGATGGGTTCACAATCCCCATATCCAAGCCAGCGTTGATTGCATGATACAGAAACACCGCGTGCATCGCTTCCCGTACATAGTTATTTCCCCGGAAAGCAAAAGAGAGGTTACTTATGCCACCGCTGATTTTCGCGCCCGGCAAATGCCCTTTAATCCAGCGGACAGCCCGGATAAAATCCAGCCCGTAACGGTTATGTTCCTCAATGCCCGTAGCAATAGCCAAGACATTCGGGTCAAAAATAATATCATTCGGATTGAAACCAGCCTGTTCTGTCAGCAACTTATATGCACGGGCACAGACTTCCGTTTTCCGTTCAAAGGTATCCGCCTGCCCTTTTTCATCGAATGCCATCACAACAACAGCAGCCCCCAAGCTTTTTATCCGCTCAGCATGGGCAAGAAAAACCGTCTCGCCCTCTTTCAAGGAAATCGAATTAACCACACTCTTTCCTTGCACGCACATCAGTCCCTGCTCAATCACGTTCCAATTGGAAGAATCAATCATGACGGGAACACGGGCGATATCCGGCTCGGATGCCACCAGATTCAAGAAAACAGTCATCTCCTTTTCCGCATCCAGCAGTCCATCGTCCATATTGACATCGATTATCTGTGCGCCATCCGCCACCTGTTTTCGGGCAATGGCAAGCGCTTCTTCATAATTCTTCTCTTTTATCAGCCGCAGGAATTTCCTTGAACCTGCCACATTACAGCGCTCTCCTATATTGACAAAATTATTTTCCGGTTTCACCTCCAGCAGTTCCAACCCCGACAACCGCAAACAGTCCGGACGGGATACCGGCATATGAGGCTTTGCATTCCGCACCAACTCCGGAAATCTGGCAATATGTTCCGGCGTTGTACCGCAACATCCGCCCAGCACATTTACCAATCCCTCCTCCACAAAGGGACGGACATGCTCCAACATCAACTCCGGCGTTTCGTCGTATGCACCGAAACTATTAGGCAACCCGGCATTCGGATAAGCCGTTATGAAATAAGGTGCTACATGGGAAAGTTCTTCCAAGTAAGGTTTCATATCCGCCGCCCCGAAAGAACAGTTCAATCCGACACTGATAATCGGCGCATGTTGCACCGATGCCAAAAAAGCATCCAGAGTCTGCCCGGAGAAAGTCCTGCCTCCCTGGGCTGAAAGTGTCACCGAGAGCATAATCGGCATGTCAAACTTCAGTTCTTTCAACAAATCTGCCGCAGCGTTCAAACCGGCTTTGACATTTAACGTATCGAATATGGTTTCAAAGAGCAGAATGTCAACGCCCCCTTCTATCAATGCCGCAATCTGTTCCCGATAGGCAAGGTATAAATCGGTATAACTCACCGCCCGATAAGCCGGATCGTTCACATCCGGGCTCATAGATGCCGTTTTGTTGGTAGGGCCAATAGAGCCGGCAACAAAAATCGTGCGTCCCGCATGTTTGGACATATAATCATCCGCCACCGAACGAGCCAACCTCCCGGCAGCAAGATTTATTTCCTTCACCAAATGTTGCGCATTATAATCGGCTTGAGATATGGCGTTCGCGTTAAAAGTATTCGTAGTGAAAATATCCGCACCAGCATCCAGGTACTGATAATGGATGGCTGCAATCACATCCGGACGGGTAATACACAGCAAATCGTTGTTCCCTTTCAATTGTCCTTCCCATGAAAGGAACCGATCACCCCGATAATCATCCTCGCCTAAGGAGTATCTCTGAAGCATTGTCCCCATCCCGCCATCCAAGACCAGGATGCGTTCTTGCAACAGACGTACCAATTGTTGCTTAACAGTCATGTAAAATTTTTAATGTTTAAATGCGCGATCCATCTCCCTGCGGTCGTCCCTCTCGCGGATGGAATCACGTTTATCGTATTCTTTCTTTCCTTTTGCCACAGCTACCACCAGCTTTGCCAAGCCCTTTTCATTGATGAACAGCTTTGTCGGGACAATCGTAAATCCGGTTGTACGCACTTCTCCGGCAATCTTACGCAGCTCCTTTTTCGTCAACAGGAGTTTTCTGTCACGCCGTGCCACATGATTATTATACGTCCCATAGAAATATTCGGCGATATACATGTTCTTTACCCATAATTCGCCCTTATCGACGATGCAGAACGTATCCACCAAGCTTGCTTTTCCCAGACGAATCGATTTGATTTCGGTCCCGGTCAGAACAATACCTGCCGTATAAGTTTCCAGCAATTCGTAATCGAACGAAGCACGTTTATTCTTTATCAATATGTTATTCTTCGCTTTCTCTTTCATCTCCTTAAATTCTTAATCCGGGCATCAGCAGGAACAAGCCCAGCTCTATAATCGCCGGCATAATCAATATCACAGCCGTCGTTATAACAACAAATTTCATTTTTTCCGCTTCCGCGACCCGCATATACGGTTCCGCCCCTTCCCAAACGATATACACCGTATATAAGACAAATAATTTCAAAAAGAAAAATTCAGGCAGCAAAGCAAGCACGATATTCATTGCGAACATCAGGGAAGAAGAGTAGCCGACAAAAAACATCCACTGCGTCAAATCCTTTTCGCGCTTGAAGAAGCGTTCCCAAATATCGTTCAACAAATATACGGCCAGATAGAATCCGCCAAAAGCGGCAATCAACGATTTAATAGAACTTTTCAACGCCAATTCAAAATCAAACTCTTTCCGGGTAAAGAAAACCGCGATAAAGGCAGCAAGCGCCACCATCCCGATTAACGGATAAACGTATCTCGACAAAAAACGCTCCTTGTCCCGTTCTTCATCAGCCAAACATAACCAAGCTTTTCCCGGCTGGGAGACCAAAGCCACTATTCTTTTTAAAATTCCTCTAAACATATCTTCTGCCTTTCAATGAAGCAAAAATAGAATTTTTATTCGTTATTCAAAAGTTGCAAAGTCCATACATCTGTCTCATCCCATCTGAATCCGACGGTGTCATGGGGCAATGACGTTGGGAACTTTATCTTAAAGTTTAATGCCGTATTTCCCGCCGCCTGTTCCCGACCGCCGCTCTCCGAAACAAACGATTCGATATTGAAAGCATTCGGCATAGTCATCCGCGTAGCCGATGAACTGAGCGTATCAAGAGACGCCGTCCGCAAATAAAGACTATATATGCGGATGCCCGTAGAATCCTCTTCTGCCGGGGTTTCCGGATTATAGGAAAGGCTATAAATATCCCGGGCATTGGGATCGTGCTGCCGCTGGATAAACAAGAACAACCGTCCGTTGATATACAAACATTCATCCATGCTCAAATCCAGCACCTGTTCACCGTCCATAATATTCATCGTATCCTGCAACACAGTCTGAAGATTCCATTGCGGAACGGAATCGTACCGCATCAGCTCTATCTCGTAAGGCCCACTTCCGTTTACTTCGTTCAAATCGATTTTATAGCCGACCAAGCAACAATCTCCTTCTTCCAAATCCATGCCTGAAAAGCTGGGTGACGTAATTCTCCAACCAGTCTGTGTCAGAATCACCGGAGAGACCACCGATTCGACCACACCTGCCTGCGTACCCATCTCCACCGTATTTCCTTTATCTCCCATGCAAGAAAACAAAAGCAGCGGGAAAAAGAGCACACATGCCCAAAAACATACTATTTTCGCTTTCGTTTGATTCATCTTTTCCTTATTCCATTTGCAAAGATAATAGGATTATTTTCAAAACACACCTGCACCTCTTTTTATTATAAGCGAATTAATCCGAAGGAGTATGAAAAGAAAAAGGCATGGAACAGATGTTATATTTCTGTTCCATGCCTTTTTCTTGTGTCAAAACAATCCTAATACTCATCCTCTTTTAAAGGAACCATGAACTGCAACTGCTCCGTTTCAGCCCATTCCGGTTCCCCGTTCTGATTTACACTGCGGATATAATGAATCAAGACATAGTAAGAATCTTCCGTCTCGCAGTTATTCTGCATATAAGTATTCCAACCGTCGATGACATCCTTTATATAATATGCGTTCGTCTTCACCATATCGGTTTCTTTAGTATTGGGATCTCCGTCGTACGTGATTTGGGCACGCATCCACATGTGGAACGTCCGCTTTCCTTTCACCCATTCCGGTTCAGCATATCTGTTGGCAGCCATTCTCCAGACAGTCTGACGGGTTTCTTTTCCCTTAAAAGCCGAAGGGAGGAAAATGTAACCATCTACATAAGCAGCTTTCTGCAACGAAGATATTGCATACGTCAA
The DNA here is from genome assembly GCA_944325355.1 of uncultured Parabacteroides sp. GTDB lineage: Bacteria > Bacteroidota > Bacteroidia > Bacteroidales > Tannerellaceae > Parabacteroides. Next base: position 37,142 of record CALUZS010000003.1, on the reverse strand, counting down.
AGGCTGTTCTACCGACGGGTCAGTCAACGTCGTATCATTGGAAGTTATGGAGTTGCAAGGCCAATCATTCACTGGCTCAACTACCTGATCCAATGTCACGTAACTGTAACCTCTTGCAGCAGCCCCGTCATTATTCGGATCACTCGAGTCGTAAGTAAAATCGATTAATACGCAGTCTCCGTCTTCATAGTCCACCAAATAAGCGTCCGCAGTCGAAAGATAGCCATAAGGAGTGACCATCAATTTCTTCGTAGAAAAATCTTCAAATGTAACATTCCTCACAACCGTCGGGACATCTGTCCCTTTCGTAACCGTCTTCCCATCACCCAAACATGACGACAAGCCAACCATTGCAACGCAAGCCGCCACACACAAAGTTTTAAAATTCTTCATTTTACACACAATATTTATTTCTATTTTTACAAGTTACAAACCAAAACGCAAACCGAATTGCAAGCTTACATTAAAAGGCCGCTCGCTTCGGATTGTCTCTATGCTGCTTCCGTTATCGAAATAGTAATCGGCACCTACTTCGCCATAGACTGCCAATGCACCCACCAACGGGTAATTGAGACCCAAACGCGCATTTACAGACCACAGCCATTCCTTCATCCGCCGGTCTTCGTCAAACGCCTGGATAAACTCATCGCCGCCATACAACTCGGTATGCACCTTCCCGGCCAAATTGACTTCAGTCATGGCTCCTGCCGATACATAAAACTTCAGCCTGTTCCACTCTGCAATATTATAAATCACAGAAAGTGGTATACCCAAGAAATGCAGTCTTTGCCGCGTATCTCCCCGGTAAGTCCCGTTGGTTGTCCAATCGGAAGTCAAAAACGTATAGGTAAGACCCGATTGTATCGCAAACCGGTCGTTCAGATGGCGGCTAACCGTCAAACCAAAAGAGACCGGGATATGATGTTTTATATCCGTCTTTGCAGGAGAAGTATTGGAATTGTAAGAAGCAGCGTTCAACATGGCAATTTGCATATCCAAGTAACGCTGGCTCTGCAACCGGTAATCGTTGACAGCATCTCCATGTCTTCCAGCAAATCCCCCGGCGCCGACACCAAACGTCCAGCCGCTATTTTTCGATTTTGCCTTTACCTGTTCTTTTACCGTCCTATTGGCAACACCCTTTTCCCGGGTAGAAGAGACATATCCCTGTGGCAAACGTTGCTTGTTTGTCTCAGAAGTTTTTTCAACCTCCGGTTTTTCTTCCGGGTTCTCCGCCAAAACCTCCTTTTCTACAGCATCAACGCTCTTTTCATCTGATAAAGCTGCTATTTCCGCCATCTTAGGCTCGGCTATCGCTACCGTCTGTACTGCGAAATTTTGAGCCGTATTCTCCTTAAAAGACCGGGCAGCGGCATCTGCAACTCCTTCATATCTGTTATCGAACAGCTCTTGCACTTCATCTTTTAAGAAGTGTTGCTTCACGGAAGTCTCTTTTTCCACAGAAGATACGGCTTTTACAACATCATCTTCCTCCTCCAGTATGTAAATGCTTCCTGTTATGCCCAGCAATAAAAGCAAGACCGCAGCGACGGAGGAGTACATTACTTTACGCCGGAAAGGAACAACATTCCGACGTGGCAAGCGTCCTTCAATCGACTGCCATAAATCCGATGGGACATCGATTTCATAATTCGAAAGTTTCTCTCGGAATAAATCTTCAAACGTCCTATCGTTTTCCCTTTCTTTATCCATCATCTGTACAACTCCTTTATTTTTTGCTGCAACAACTGCCGCGCCCGCGTATATTGCGAACGGGAAGTACTTTCCGTGATATTCAGCATCTCACTTATCTCTTTATGCGAGTATCCTTCTATTGCAAACAAGTTAAAGACTGCCCGGAATCCCGGTGGCAATGTATTTATCAAATTCATCAGTTCCTGAGCCGAAAGGTCTGAGACAGCAGAACTCGAATGAGAAGCGATATTTACCGTATTATCCAAATCATATGATTCACGCAGCACATCCGTTTTCCGCAAATACTCCAGCGCACAATTCACAAAAATCCGGCGCATCCAGCCTTCAAACGAACCAAGACCCAAATACATCTCTATTGATCCGAAAACTTTCACGAAACCCTCTTGTAGCAGGTCACGGGCTGTCTCCATATCATTTACATAACGGAAACAGACGCCTAACATTTTTTTTGAAAACCGATCATACAACTCTTTCTGAGCTATTCTGTTTCCTGCTTTGCAACCAGCTATAAGTTGTTCCTCATTCATCTATACAAAAGAATTTCCGCAGGGAATTCATCCTTTTAATTAATAAAGACGATTCCAAATCTAAAAATGCTGCATTATATTTATATGAATATATATAAAATATATCCATAAAAAATTGAATTTCTCTAGTGTGCAAACTTACAACAAAAAAATTTCATTTAAGCTTTTTGGTTGAATTTTTGACAAAGCGTTTCTCTTTTAAAGAAATAAGATGGAAAAGAAAGGTTATTTCACATAAGGAGAAACATAGAAATAGGCTTCAGAAGAAGGATTGCTTTCAATATGGAAACGAGAAGAGGCTGTAACAAAAAACAGATAACCGCGCTCGGTTTCCTGCTCTACCGGAAAGAATAATTCCGTTTCATGAATGCCGGTCTCCAATATCCGGGCAGGATCTGCCTTGTTTATCGCATCCGTATAGGAATAATAGACAGTATATGTCAAATCTTGTATTTCCGACTCAGGCTTTTCCCACGACAATCTCAGTCCGCCGTCCCGATACTCCACCCGGAAATTGACAGGCGGTTGCGGTACCGTATCATCCAACCAAGACAACGGAGGGAGCAACGCCGGATACCGGTAATAATTATTTTTTAATTCTGCATAAATGCCTTTCGTATTATCAAGGATATTAGAACAACGGAAAAAAGCCGTCCCTTTACCACCAAAATAGCGGCTATAATCCATCTGGTCCGTCAAATCCGTCTGCGCCCAATCCCCCTCTTCGCCACGCATCCGGTAAGCGCCTAAGCCGGGAACGACTAATCTGCCATTGGATATGGAGACCCATTGGTCTAAAAAAGGGAAGTAAGCATCGTACAAATAATACATCATGGGCAAAATCATATCCTGCTTCCCGGAAAGCAACCATTGACGCACATCCTGGAACACAGATTCATACGCTGTCCACCCCTCTTTCCGTCCACCCTCCAAGGAAGAGAACTTCCCAATCGGCGAACTGCTTACCTGAACCCACGGTTTATTTGCTTTTATCCAATCGTACACACGAGTTACTATCCGTGTTATGTTCTCCCGTCTCCACTCATCCTTATTACGTTTCTTCCCATATTTCTGGTAGGTCTGCTTATCAGGGAAAGCCGCAGAGTTATCCGGATAACGGATATAATCAAACTGGATGCCATCAATATCGTAATTCAGCACAAGCTCTTTGACCAACGACAAGATGTAATCGGATGTTCCGGGCATCCCCGGATCAAGATACCATTCTCCCCGGAAGCGTCGGCACAACTGCGGATGCCTCTTAACAACAGATTTCTTGCCCTGTTCGCGCACAATCCGGTCACTCCCGACAGGAAACGTCACAAACCAAGCATGACATTCCATTCCCCGTCTATGACATTCCCGGATAGCAAAAGAGAGAGGGTCGTAACCGGGAAGGATCCCATATTTTCCTGAAAAGACTTTTGCGGCAGGTTCTATGGCAGAACGATAAATAACATCGCCCCTCAAGCGGACTTGCAAAAAGACCGTATTGAAATTGGCATTTTTCAGACTGTCCAGAATCCGGCAAAAAGAAAGTTGTTGCTTTTGAATCTCCCCGGGAACCGAAGCTGTAGCCTGCGGCCAATCCAAACCATAAATGGTAGCCAACCATACGGCCCTGATTTCATGCTTCAATGGTTTTACTGCCGAAAAAACATTGACAGGGGGAAAAAACAAAAGCAACAACCACAAATATCTCATCGGCAACAACGTTTATTTTGCCTCTTTCAGCAACGCCTGTGCCTGTTCAGGAAGATCGGTAGTAATAAAATCGGCATTCCAGTCATACACCTGCTTCATCTGTTCCGGCTTATCGACAGTCCAGATATTGACCTTCATGCCCAAATCGTGACATTCCTGCACCCACGTAGGATTTTTTGCAATAACACCGTAATTATAATCCATCCCTGCCATTCCCATCTCTTTCAACTGCTCCGGAGTCCATTTGCCATCCAGCGGATAAACTTTTGCCTTTGAATCCTGACGAACCAACTCCTTACAAACCTCAATGCTGAAAGAGATATATTCCGTCCGTTTCTGCAATTTATACTCCTTCACCATATCCATACACTTACGGGCAACCTCACGGTCTATTTCCGGGCTCGCATGATTCTTAATCTCGAAAATCAATTTGACTTTCTTCATCCCTTTCTCTTTTGCCTTTTGCAGATACTGCTCCAGAGTCGGTATGGTTTCCCCGTTCGACAGCTTCATATCCTTAATTGCGCTATAGTTATTCTTCTGAATAACTACGCCGTTGATGTCATTATCATGATTAACGACCAAAACGCCATCGGCAGTCATGTGGACATCAAACTCAGACCCGTACACCTTAATCTCCGCTGCACGTTCCAACGCTTTCAATGAGTTTTGTGCAGAACCTTCACATTTCCAATAACCGCGATGCGCAATCACTTTCGTTTTGCTCTTTGCTGCTGCCGGAACAATCATCAGCATACACAGCAACAACATAAATGTTTTTTTCAAAAACATGGTAATTCAATTTTATTTGTTAAACATAAATTTTCCAGAAAAAAGCCGAATCATTGCCCCAATAAATAACGTTCCGCTTCGATTGCCGCTTTACAACCGCTGGCAGCGGCCGTTATCGCCTGCCGATAAGTAGGGTCTGCCACATCTCCAGCAGCAAAAATACCCGGAACATTCGTCTTCGGCGTACCCGGGACTGTTTTTATATACCCGACCTCATCGGTATCGAGCCACGGTTTAAACACGTCTGAGTTCGGTTTATGCCCTATTGCAAGGAAAAAACCATCAATGGCGATATCCACCTTTTCTTCGTCGGCTTCTCCCATCCTTTTAACCAGATGTGCTCCTTCTACGCCATTCTCACCGAACAAACCGACAGTGTTATGCTCAAACAAGACCGTAATGTTTTCCGTTGAGAATACGCGTTCCTGCATCACCTTTGAGGCTCTCAAATAAGGTTTCCTGACTATCAGATATACTCTTTTCGCCAAACCGGAAAGATATAATGCCTCTTCGCAAGCCGTATCACCACCGCCTACGACAGCAACCACTTTCTTCCGGTAGAAAAAGCCGTCGCATGTGGCACAAGCCGACACGCCCATTCCGGCATATTTCTGTTCGTCCGGCAAACCCAAGTATTTCGCTGTCGCACCGGTAGCAACAATTATGGTTTCCGCTTCTATCTCCGTTTTCCCATCAACAATCACTTTATACGGATTCCTTGAAAAATCTGTCGAAGTAACGATACCCCTCCGGATATCCGTTCCGAAGCGAAGTGCCTGTTTCCTCATATTTTCCATCAGTTCGGGACCAGTCACTCCATCCGGATAACCCGGAAAATTTTCCACCTCTGTTGTAATTGTCAATTGCCCGCCCGGTTGAATACCCTCATACAATACCGGGGACAAATTAGCTCTCGAAGTATATATTGCTGCCGTATACCCTGCCGGTCCGGAACCTACAATCAGACATTTTACTTTTTCCGTTTCCATATCCATTTATATATTTATCGTAAATCTATTATCTCTGCATCCGGATATTCGGACTCGGGAAAAACGAAATCGGAATCATTGCAACCCTGTTTCGTTTTCATCCGTCCTATCCGTATAGAGATTTGTGTTTTGTTTTTATCCTCTACATATATCGCAACCGGTAACCCCGAATCTTTTGCGATTTCCAGCTCCATCTTCCGGATAGAATCTTCCTTCTTCGGAGAAAGCTGCAACTTATAACAGCCTTTTCCATTGAAAGCAACCGTCTCACTTTTTCCCTTCACCTCAAAAAAAGTATCATACGACTGCATAAGGGCGAGCGGATTGGTAGAAATCAATTCCCCGCTATTTGGGAGGGAGACATTCACCTCCTCTGAATTTTTAAGATAAGCCCATTGTGTCTCCCCGTCAAACCAAACCGTCATCTCCGGGGTGTCCATCTTAAACTTCTTTCCTTTCAACAGCATGGTAAACTCAGATTTCCCGTTATTCTCCGGCACCACGGACTTTACCGTCACCGAAGCCGATATATCAATACATCCGGAAGATTTATAAACTTCCGCCATGCGGTTCATCAGCTCCGAAGCAGTTTGGGCATTTACTCCCACGCCCAAAAGCAAAGACAACGAAAAACCGACAAAAGCTATCCACTTCCAAATCCTTATCTTCAAATCTCGTTTCATAAAAATCCGTTATTTCAAGCTGTTTAATAATTGTTCCAACGAATACTCATCAGGAATAAGCACCTGACGCGCCTTGCTTCCTTCAAACGGACCGACTACCCCGGCGGCTTCGAGCTGGTCCATCAACCTGCCGGCGCGATTATACCCGATAGAAAATTTGCGTTGTATCAATGAAGTAGAACCTTGTTGCTGGATGACAATCAACCGTGCAGCCTCCTCAAACAGCGGATCACGGTCCGACAAATCCACCCCTCCGCCATTTCTTGAGCCATCGCCGCTCTCCGGCTCATAGTCTGGTAACAGATAAGCGGTTTCAAAACCTGTCTGCGCCCCAATATAATCAACGATTTCTTCCACTTCCGGCGTGTCGACAAAAGCGCATTGCACACGAGTCGTATCACTGCCTGCCACTGAAATCAGCATATCTCCCCGCCCTATCAGGCGATTTGCGCCAGGCGCATCCAATATTGTACGCGAATCGACCATCGAAGCCACTTTGAAAGCTATGCGGCTCGGGAAATTTCCCTTGATGGTACCCGTTATCACTTTCGTATCCGGACGTTGCGTAGCCAAAATCATGTGTATCCCGACAGCACGAGCTTTCGCCGCAATCCGGGAAATAGGTAACTCTATCTCCCTGCCGGACGTGGCAATCAGGTCGGCGAACTCATCGACAATAACCACAATATACGGCAAAAAACGGTGTCCTTTGTTCGGATTCAGGTGGCGGCTTATAAATTTGCTGTTATATTCTTTTATGTTCCGGGTATTGGCTGCCACAAGCAACTTATACCTGTTTTCCATCTCTATCACCAACGAGTTCAATGTTGCGACCGCGTCCAACGGTTCTGTAACAATCGGATTCTCCGCATTCGGGAGTTTGGCAAGATAGTGCCGTTCCAGCTTCGAATAAATGCTGAACTCCACCATCTTCGGGTCGACCATCACAAATTTCAGCTCCGCCGGGTGTTTTTTATACAACAACGAAGTAATGATGGCATTCAAACCAACAGACTTTCCCTGCCCGGTGGCTCCGGCAACCAACAAATGGGGCGTCTTTGTCAAGTCGAACATATATACATGGTCGGTAATCGTCTTTCCCATCGCCACAGGAAGTTCATAACGGCATTCCTGGAAATCTACCGACGCCATCACGGATTTCATCGACACAATCTGCGGTTTCTTATTCGGCACTTCAATGCCGATAGTCCCTTGCCCCGGCATCGGGGCAATAATACGCACTTGCAATGCAGAAAGGTTCAAGGCTATATCGTCCTCAAGGCTCTTTATCTTGGATATCCGGACACCGGCTTGAGGGACAATCTCGTAAAGTGTGACCGTAGGACCCACCGTCGCCCTGATGTCTGCTATTTTTATTCCGAAATCTTCCAATGCTTTCGTAATCAGCTGCTCATTGGCTCTGACCTCCCTATTGTCGACTACCAGATTCCCCGAATCGAAGTTCCTCAATAATCCTAATGTAGGGAACACATAACTGGAAAGATCCAAGCGCGGGTCATAATCCCCCAAACTCGAACCGTTATAATCGAGGATATCCCCCTGCGGTATCACAATTTCCAATGAGCTCTCCTCTTCCGGCTGTTCATCATCCTCACAAACATCGGCGATTTCTTCTTCCGGACCAATATAATCTTTTCCATCCGAGCGCTGCCCAACCTCTTCCGAAAAACCGGAATATTCCAATGAATCGTCGCCCGACAATTTTTCTGTTTCCGGAGCATCCTCTTCCACCTCTTCCGTATCAGGAACCGGCGTCTCCATATCGACTGACATTTCTGCCGGTTTGCTGCGCCTGCGGAACCTCTTCAGCAGCCATTCAAAAGAGAAGAAACGCTGCAATAATGGAACTGTCTTCTTACTCATAAAGACAGCGAGTATCAAAAACGTCCCGACAAGCAACAATACAGTTCCCGGAACTCCTACGTTCTGGAGAAGCACTTCCGAACAATAGTAACCGTGCTGTCCGCCCAAATAGAGAAACGTATCCTCATATCCGTTCACAAAAGCAAAGCCCATGAACACGGAGCCCCAAAGAAGCCACGCCACGCATAAGATAAAACGCCGTAAGATGGCAACATGGTTCAAGCGCATCAGGCGTGTTCCAAGGGATAAAAGGAAAAACAGAATCAAGAACGACGGCACCCCGAACCAGCGGTTTATCAACAAATCCGAAATGTACGCACCACGTACACCACCCCAGTTCGCCACTGTCCCTTTGTTCGTCAACAAGTCTCCTAATGGAATATTTTCCACTTTGCTTTGGTCGATTTTCCCGGTAAAGAAAAAAGACAATAACGTAAAGGCTATATAAATTGCAAAAATATTTATTACCAAGCCCAATATAAAACGGAAACGCTCGTTAGCAATGAGGTTCCGAACAGCTTCAAACCGCTTTTTCTTTCCGGGATTTTTTTCTTTCTCTATTGCTTTTTTAGCCATAAGGCAAACCAAATTTGTACTCGCAAATGTAATTAATATTTCCCGAAATATGTTACTTAAGCCATTACATATTCAATCTATCCCCATAAGAAAGGGGTGACAGAGATTTTTCAAGACAACTATGGTCGTACGGCACAATCCTATTCCACATATAAGACCAGCCCCTTTAGGTATTCTCCTTCTGGATGGTAAATATTCACCGGATGATCGGCAGGTTGTGTCAGCTGATGCAGGATACGGACATTACGCCCCGACTGGGCTGCGGCACTGAATACTGCCAAACGGAAATTATCCTTGCTCACTACCTGCGAACAGGAGAAAGTAAACAAGATACCTCCCGGTTTGATTTTTTCAAAAGCAATGGCATTCAGTTTCCTGTATCCTTGAAGCGCATTACGAAGCACATTCTTATGTTTTGCGAACGCCGGAGGATCCAATATTATCAAATCATAATTGTTGCCCATCCGTTCCAGATATTTAAACGCATCCTCCGCAAAAGCCTGATGGCGGCTGTCGCCCGGGAAATTCAGCTCCACATTTTTATTGGTAAGCCAAATCGCTTTTGCCGAACTGTCTACCGAATGGACAATTTTCGCTCCGCCACGCATTGCATAAAAGGAGAACCCCCCGGTATAACAGAACATATTCAATACGGAACGTCCGCGCGAATATTTTTCAAGCAACGAGCGGTTGTCACGCTGATCGACAAAGAAACCGGTTTTTTGTCCTTTCAACCAATCCACACAGAAGCGCAATCCATTCTCCAACGCAAAATCTTCTGCTTCACCGCCCAGCAGATAACCACATTCGTTCTCTATATCCGCTTTATAAGGCAAGGTTGTTTCCGATTTATAATAGATATTGTCCAATCCGTCACCCAACACCTCTTTTAAAGCCTTGGCAATCGCTTCGCGGCAACAATGCATTCCAACCGAGTGAGCCTGCATGACAGCCGTCCTGCCATATATGTCTATCACCAAGCCAGGCAAGCAGTCTCCTTCACCATGTACCAGGCGGAAAGTATTGTTATCCGGATTGTTTGCCAGCCCCAACGTGCATCGTAAATCGTAAGCGACCCCTAAACGTTCCATCCAAAACGCATGGTCTATCTCCCGCTTCTTGAAAGAGAGGACACGCACGGAAATACTTCCTATCTGATAGTGCCCTATCGCCAAAAAACGCCCGTCAGAACTGTATACCTCCACGATACTTCCCTCTTCCGGTTCTCCATCTATTTTCTGGATTGCTCCCGAAAACACCCACGGATGAAAACGCAAAAGAGACTCTTCTTTTTTCGGTTTCAGGAAAACTTTATACATATCAAATACCTTTTTTACTCAGTAATTTATAAATCTGCAAACAAGCCCAAGCATCCAATGCCGCATACTTTTTTTGGGATTCGGTCAAAACATCGGCATCCCAATTTGTCAACCGCTGGCTTTTCGAAATTTTTTTCCCAAACAATATCGCATATATCTTTTGCAACCCTAACTCTTCTATTCCAAAAGATTTCACGCAATGCTGCAAATCGACAAAATTCGCCGGGACAATGTTCATTCGCTTCCTCAGCGCATTGAAATCATCCCGTAAGGACAATCCGATTTTTTTCGTCTGCGTATTACAAAGGAAATCGGCCAACGACGCAGGGATTCCCATATAATTCAAACGAAACAGGAAACAAGTATCTTCCGTTGAAATCTGCATCAAAGCGACTTTGTTGTATTGTCCCTTCTTAAAACTCGGACGTGTCTCCGTATCGAAGCCAACCAACGGGTAACGGAACAGATATGCGACTGCCTTGTCGGCATCCGCTTCCGTTTGAATGACTATTATCCGCCCGGAAAAACTCTCCACCGGCAAAGCGTTTATCTCTTCTTTCGTTATGGTACTATTAAAAACCTCCATCGATTTCGTCGTCATTATTATCTTTTTCTGCGACTTCCCAGCGGACTGAATGAAGCGCCTTCAAAACATTTAAGACCTGCTGCCCCCAATATTCCCAATTAATGAAACAATCGGAAACCGCTTGCTTCATCGCAGATTCATAACCTTCGCGGTACAATGCCACAAAATTGCCTATATCCTGGTAAACATCCGCCATATTTTCCGAAACAAATGCTATTACCGGCAAATCACTGTCGGGAGAAACATCCAGATAAGAATCATATTTTCCCAACAATGCGGCAACCCGTCCGCGAACTAACTCATACATATCTTCCGTTACGCTGCCTTCTGAATAAGGCTCATCCAGTTCATTAATATCTACCTCCGGCAACAGAGAACCTTTCAAATATAACAGAGGAAGCAGCTTCAGTGTTTTATCCACAAAATCGGACAAAGTATATAGTTGCGCGCTTTCTATAAACGTGCAATACTCAAGAGCCACTGTGGCAAACTCTATTGTATTCTTATCACATACCGGATTCGTTAAGTTCTCCATAACTCCTTTTTAACAGATTCTTGTTCAACCGACATGCAAAAGTAAATAATAAATTCGGATTTTGCAGGGTTCCGACAAGAAAGCCCAATCAAAGAGCAGAAAACAGGGGCAGTTCTTTAGCTATATTTAATAGAGAAATATTTCTTTATTTCATTGTCAGTTGTACCTTTGTCGAGATTTTGGTACGAAAGTTGCAGTTTAAGAAATAAATATTTTATTAACCATAATAAATTGAATAGTATTATGTCAAAAGTAACAGTCGTAGGCGCCGGAAACGTAGGTGCTACTTGTGCAAATGTTCTTGCCTTCAATGAAGTGGCAGACGAAGTGGTTATGCTGGATGTCAAGGAAGGCGTATCAGAAGGAAAAGCGATGGATATGATGCAAACAGCTCAACTGTTAGGCTTCGACACTACAGTAGTTGGTTGTACAAACGATTATGAGAAAACAGCCAATTCTGATGTTGTTGTAATCACTTCCGGTATTCCTCGTAAGCCAGGTATGACTCGCGAAGAACTTATTGGTGTAAACGCCGGTATCGTTAAAAGTGTTGCCCAAAATATTCTGAAATATTCACCGAACGCTATACTTGTAGTTATTTCCAACCCGATGGATACAATGACTTATCTTTCTTTGAAATCATTGGGATTGCCGAAAAACCGTATCATAGGTATGGGTGGAGCTTTGGATAGTTCCCGTTTCAAATACTTCTTGTCGCAAGCATTAGGTTGCAACGCCAACGAAGTAGAAGGAATGGTTATCGGAGGACACGGAGATACCACAATGATTCCTTTGGCTCGTTTGGCTACTTACAAAGGACAACCGGTAAGCAACTTGCTTAGCGCTGAAAAACTTCAGGAAGTTGTACAGTCAACTATGGTAGGAGGTGCTACGCTTACGAAGCTTTTGGGTACATCTGCTTGGTATGCCCCGGGTGCAGCCGGAGCTTACGTGGTTGAATCCATCATCCACAACCAACGCAAAATGATTCCTTGCTCCGTATATTTGGAAGGTGAATATGGCGAATCCGACATTTGTATCGGTGTTCCGGTTATCTTGGGAAAGAACGGAATCGAAAAAATCGTTGAACTTGATTTGACTGCCGAAGAGAAAGAATTGTTCGCGAAAAGTGCAGCTGCCGTTCACAAAACAAATGCAGCACTGAAAGAAGTAGGTGCCCTTTAATAACATAAGGTAACACAAAAAAAAAGCGGCATGGATGGAACTATTCCAACCATGCCGTTTTTTTATATACATTAATTATATATTATATGTAGCAATCGCTTAAAGATTAGGAACAACAACCCGCATTTTTTCCTGCACAAGGTATTTCTCCGGCAAAGAACGTTCCTCTCTTCAACGAAAAAAACTCCCGCACACCTTGAAGAAAGGTACGTGCGGGAGTTTCCAAAACAACAAGTACCGGTTTATCCTTACGCTATCGGATAATACCTAATTTCGAATTATTTACAAACTCAATGATATGTTCTATTTCCGGACTCATGGGAACCTGGTCCTTAATCATCAGTAAAGCATCAAAGATACTGCTGTTACCTTGATAAATGATACGGTAAGCATGGCTGATATGCTTGATGACTTTTTCCGAATAATTCTCATGCAAAAGCACCGTTGCATTAACGCCGTAGTAAGAAATAGGTTCCTTGGCAGCTACAATATAAGGAGGTATATCGTTTCTGAAACGGCTTCCGGTCTGCACCAAAGCCCAACAACCTACCCTCGAGCCTTGGCTCATCAATACATTACCACCGAAGATAACACAATCCTCAAGAATACAATTTCCCGACAGCTTACATCCATAACCGAGCACGCAGTTATTCCCGATAACCGTATCATGAGAAATATGCACTCCCTCATGTATAAAATTACCGTTCCCGATGCGTGTAGCACCTCCCTTCGAAGAAGAACGGTTAATAACTGCATTTTCACGGATTACATTATTATCGCCGATAATTGCAATCGTATCATCTCCCTTATATGCGAAATCTTGCGGCTCGGCAGCAATCACCGCATTTTGAAAAATACGGTTTTTCTTGCCGATACGTGCGCCACTCATGATGCTCGCATAAGGCATAATCTCGCAATCGTCTCCAATCTCGACATTCTTGTCGATATAAGCAAAAGGATGAACCGTAACATTTGCACCCAATTTTGCTCCCGGATCAACATAAGCTAATGGACTTATCATGATATTACCACTATTAATAGGTTAAAAAATATTTATCGTCCACCGCCCAAGGCCTGATATAATGTAATCACAGCCTGCATGCGTTGAACATTATCTGATACTTCTGTCAATTGGGCACTTAATAGAGTCTGACGTGCTGTCAATATCTCCAAATAAGTGGCATCCGAACTCTGGAAGAGCGACTCGGTATAGTCGACGGCTTTCTTCGATTGTTCTACCTGATTCTTATCTTGAGCCAATCGTTTACTCAGCGCATCATACAAATACAATGCGTTGCTGACCTCTTCTCCTGCTTCAAGAACTGTCTGCTGATAATTCATCTTGGCAATCTTCTCTTCTGCTTTCGACACTTTCAAATTGGCAATCAACTTTCCGTTATTGAATATCGGTTGAGCTAATGAGGCCAATGCCTGAAACAAGATATCCCCCGGATTTGAAACCGTCACACCGGAACCATTCGTCCAAGCTCCGGAAACCGTAATATTTAAACCAGGGTAAAAAGCAGCACGTGCGCTGTTGGTCGTATAATATGCGCTTGCCAATGTCATTTCTGCCATTTTTACATCCGGACGATTCTCAAGAAGCTGCAACGGAACACCTGCAGTCAAATCTTGCGGTACGACCTGTTCATCAAACGTTCCACGATCTATACGCTGAGGCGTTTTAGCCAACAATACAGATAAAGCATTTTCCGTTTCACGAACTTGGCGTTCCAAATCAATCAAAGAAGCTTTTACCTGGTGATAAACCGCTTTTGTCTGGGCTATTGCCGCTTCATTCGTCATACCTGCCTCTTTCATCGCTTCCATTGCCGAAACAGTCTCTTCATAAATATCAACTGTCTCCGAAGTTATCTCAAGCTGGCGGTCAAGCATCAGCAATGTATAATAACTGTTTGCAATACCACAAATTATTTGTGAGCGCACAGCCTGCTGGGAAAACTGGCTTTGCAAATAAGCAGTCCGCTGTTGGCGGCTTGCATTAAGCAGTTTCCCGAACAAATCGACATCCCAGCTTGCAGTAGCAGGTAAACTATATGCCTTTACGAAACCGGAGCCGCCATTGCTCGTAGATCCACCCATCGAAGTGATCGTTCCTTGAGGAGCCAAATTTATCGATGGCAAAAAAGATAAACGGGCTGACGTCAACAATGCCTTAGATTCCTCAACCCGCAAAATGGCTGCTTGCAAATCTACGTTATTTTCCAAACCTTCCTCAATCAAAGCCTGCAACTTAGGGTCAGTAAAAATTTCCTGCCACGGCAGATTTCCCATATTTGTCGTATCCGAATTTTGCAACGCCGCATTATCAGATGCCGGATCACGGTAAATATCCTCTGCCGAAATATCTTCAGGACGATCATAGGCTTTGTAAATGTGGCAACTGCTAAGCAGAGCAGTTGCACACACCATATATATTATATTTCTTTTCATCCTATACATATTATTCGTTATTTTTTGCATATTGTTCTATTTCTGTTTCCATATCGCTATTGTCCAAATCTTCCCATTCGATAGGTTTGACTTTTTCTTGCAGGTATTGGAATACCACAAACAGAACCGGAACAATAAATATCTGGAAGAGCATACCTATTAACATACCACCAATTGCAGAAGCTCCCAAGGTTCGGTTACCGTGGGCGCCAACACCGAACGCAAACATCAATGGAAGCAAACCGATAATCATGGCCAATGATGTCATCAAGATAGGACGCAAACGGGCACCGGCACCCAGAACGGCAGCCCAAGTCAAGCTCATACCCATCTTCCGACGGTCGAGGGCGAACTCTACAATCAATATCGCGTTCTTTGCCAAAAGCCCCATCAACATAATCAATGCAATCTGCATATAAATGTCATTCGACATCGAACCCATTATCATCTTCAGTGCAGGGATGCTACCCAACGAGTTCATCCCGTTTACAAAGATGAAGCTTCCCATCAAACCGAACGGGATAGATAACAACACAGCCAACGGCAAGAAATAACTTTCATACTGGGCACTCAGCAACAGGTAAACGAATACCAAACAGAGTAAGAAAATAATCGCTGTCGTATTGGTTGTCTGCGCCTCTTCACGTGCCATACCACCCAGCTCGTATCCATAACCGGCAGGCAGATTCTGGTCTGCCACTTCCTGGATTGCCTGCAAAGCCTGACCGGAAGTATAACCGGCAGCCGGAGCAACCATTACTTGGATAGAAGTGTACAAGTTGAAACGGCTGATCACATCCGGACCGTAAACTTTCTTGAAAGAAGCAAACTGAGTGATCGGAGCCATCTCACCGTCGCTTCCACGTACCTTGATACGGTTCAACGATTCCAAGTTTCGCGTTGCTTCAGGTTCTGCCTGAATCATGACACGATACATTTTACCGAAACTATTGAAGTTAGAAGCATAAATACCACCGAAGTATCCTTGCATAGTTGTCAAGATATCACTCGGACTGATGCCGGCTTTCTTACAAGCTGCAGCATCGATATCAATCTGATACTGCGGGAAGCTCGGATTAAAGTTTGTTGTCGCCGAGCTGATTTCCGGACGCGCCTGCAACTCTGCTATATAGTCGTTGACTACCTGGAAAAAACGATCCAAACTACCGCCCGTCTTATCCTGCATGTTCATCTCTATATTCGTAGAAATTGAATAACCAGGAATCATCGGAGGAGCAAAGAATAATACCTGCGCATCCTTAAATAACTTTTGCGAACGAGCGAACAAGGTTGCCACCACAATATCAGAGCTTTGCGACACTGACCGCTCTTCCCAATCTTTCAACTTTATGATGATTGAACCATAAGAAGGACCTTGCCCGCTACCAATAAAGCTAAAACCGGAAATGACCGTCCGGGATGCTATGGCCGGGTCAGCTCCAATCAGGCTATCGACCTGAGCCAATACCTCCAATGCCCGTTCCTGGGATGTTCCCGGCTGGAAAGTTACCGCACCCATGATTGTACCGGTATCCTCATTCGGAACCATTCCGGTCGGCGTCGTATTCATCAAGAACACCAATAAGGCGATCGATCCAATGACAATACTGAACGAAAGAGGTTTCTTTTGAATAAAGAACAATACCTTATTCTTATATTTCGCTAAAACGGATTCATATGAAGCATTGAATGCCTTCTTGAACTTGTCGGTTGTCATTCCAATGAAAGCCAAGACACTGATTATTGCAAAAACAATCGTCAGCACCGGATGCTCTCCAAAGTTAAACATACCGAAAATCATACCCAACACGGCTACAATTGTAAAAGCAATGGTTATACCCGGATGCAACAATTTTCCGATTGCTTCGCTATAACGGCGAATCATAATCTTACGAGACTCCTTCATTGCTGTCCCTACACGTTCTTTCAGATTCGGGGCTTCTTCACCCTCTTTCGTATGGGGTTTCAACAAGATGGCACACAATGCCGGAGACAATGTCAATGCGTTCAACGCCGAGAAACCGATGGCGATTGCCATTGTCAAACCAAATTGCTGATAGAACGTACCGGCAGTACCGGACATGAAACTTACCGGGATAAACACGGACATCATGACCAATGTAATGGAAACGATAGCTCCCCCCAATTCACTCATTGCGTCAATAGCTGCTTGCCGTGCAGACTTATATCCCTGGTCTAACTTGGCGTGGACTCCCTCCACGACGACTATGGCATCGTCGACCACTATCGCAATCGCGAGCACCATAGCAGACAATGTCAGCAAGTTGATACTAAATCCGATAATCTTCAAAGCGAAGAATGTAGCAATCAGCGCTACCGGAATAGCAATTGCCGGAATCAACGTAGAACGCATATCCTGCAAGAAAACATAAACCACGATAAACACCAAGATAAACGCTTCTATCAATGTTTTGATAACCTCATGGATTGAAGCAAACAAGAAGTCGTTTACACTCTGAGCCACATTTATACCTAAACCTTCCGGCAAGTTTTTCTCATAATCTGCCAACACTTTTTCCAAATTCTGGACAGTTTCCGTAGCGTTAGTGCCCGCCATCTGGTAGACAACACAAGAGACGGCTTTATGACCGTTTACAGTGTTGTTGAAGTTATAAGTCAAACGTCCTAACTCCAATTCCGCAACATCTCCCAGACGAAGGACTTCTCCGTCAGAGAGCGCCTTTACTACAATATCTTCAAACTCGGTTGTAGAAGACAAACGTCCTTTCCAGCGGATAGTGTATTGGAACGCCTGGTTTCCGCGTTCTCCGAACTGACCCGGAGCCGCTTCGATATTCTGCTCTGCCAAAACGCCTGCGATGTCGCTCGGCGTCAAGCCGTACTGAGCCATCACATCCGGCTTCAACCAAATACGCATGGAATAGTCAGTACCCATCACGTTGGCATCACCGACACCTTTCACACGCTTGATTTCCGGAATCAGGTTGATACTGGCATAGTTCTCCAGGAATTCAATATTATATTTATCTTCCTTATCATATATAGAGAACACCATCAACATGGAAGTCTGACGTTTCTGCGTCGTCACACCGACCTGTGTTACCTCCGCCGGCAACAATCCTTGTGCCTGTGTCACGCGGTTCTGCACGTTGACCTGCGCCATATCAGGATCGGTTCCCTGGTTAAAGTAAACCGTTATACGCGCCGAGCCGTTGTTGGTTGCCGTCGACTGCATGTACATCATGTTCTCCACACCATTGATCTGGTCTTCCAACGGAGAAATCACGGAGTTCAACACGGCCTGCGCGTTAGCTCCCGTATAGGTTGCACTCACCGAAACGGTTGGAGGTGCAATATCCGGATATTGGGTAATAGGCAAAGTAGCCAATCCGATAATACCCAAGATTACCAACAAAATTGAAATAACGGTTGATAATACCGGACGATTAATAAATCTATCTAATTTCATTCTTGAACTCTTTTACTAATATTATTGTATTATTTGAAGGCTGTCTCTAAATTCCCCTCGCGCTGGTCTTCTACAGCCTGCTGGTATTTAGCCTGCTTTTGCGCTTCGGTGATGGGAACAATTTTCCGACCATCGCTCAGTGTCTGCACACCTTCGGTCACGATGCGGTCGCCGGAGTTCAATCCGCTTGTCACGATGAAGTTCTGTCCGTCGTTAAGCGGAGAAATACTAATTTCGGTATATTTCACAGTGCTGTCAGGTTGCACAACATAAACAAACTTCTTGTCCTGTATTTCGACCGTCACGCGCTGCGGAATAACAATGATATTCTCTATAGTATATGGGAAAATGACGTTAGCCATACCGCCACTGCGGAGAACATTCTTCGTATTCGGGAAAATGGCACGCATACTGACAGAACCGGTTGTTTGGTCAATCACACCACTGACAGCATCAATTTTTCCTTCAAATTCATACATAGAGCCATCTGCAAGTTGCAATTTTACGGTAGGCATCTTTTCCAATTGTTCTTTCAATGTTCCACCCGCTCTCGTAAGATTCAGCAACTCTTTTTCCGTCATTGAGAAATAAACATACATGTTTGCTATTTCGGAAACGGTTGTCAGCGGTTCTGCAATCGATGCGCTCACCAAACTTCCCACACGGTACGGGAATGTTCCCACAACACCGTCCGAAGGGCTGGTTACCGTACAGAAATCCAAATTCTGTTTTGCACTCGTCAACTGTGCTTTTGCCTGGGCTAAAGAAGCTTCCGCTGTAAGCAAGTTATTCACAGCCGTTTGGTATTCAAAATCACTAATAATCTTTTTGTTGTGCAACATCTCCTTATTCTTTCTCGTCAAAGCCAACGTATTCACATTCGCTTCGGCAGTCGCTACTGCCGCCTTTGCCTGATTATATGCGGCCCGGTATTGGGTCTCATCTATCTTAAACAAAGCTTGTCCTTTATGAACTGTCGCACCTTCATCTACGCACAATTTCACTATGAAACCAGACACTTGCGGACGAATTTCAATATCCTGCAAACCTTTAATTGTAGCCGGATAAGAAATTGTCTGATTACTCGAAGTTGAAGAAACGGACATTACCGAAAATTCATCATCGCCTAATTTCATTCCACTTTGACCACCGCACGCAGTCAACAAAGACATCCCCACTATCATTAAGGCTGTCTGCCTTACTTGGGTAATAGAAAATCTCAACATTTTTTTATCCATGATGTTATGTTAAATAGAATAATAATCAATTCCCTAAAAGCATCCTCCGGCAACTTTCTCTTTGCCCGTTCATCCCCGGACAGTTGCCCGAAAAGCTAATCGCAAAAGTACAATTTTAGAAATTGACTTCTATTCCGGACGGCTCTTTTTTAACATTAATAAGAAGAAAAAGACTTTATTCCCAATCTCATTTACAAATCTTCAACATAAGCTGGCATATTCGGAAACTTTTTTGGTCATTTACAATATACAGAAACTCCTAAAACAGCTGAAACATCTGCTGATATCTGCTATTTAACGCGAAGTTCCGCAATTTTCCGTCCAAAACGACAACAATAAAAAGAGCTTCCAAAAGAAGAAAAAAACAATTTACACGAAAAAAAGCAGACAAAAAGCTCAACAGAACATAAAAAATCCCTATATTTACCAAAAATTTTAATTAATCTAATTACATAAACAATTATGAACGCTCATTTTTCTATCTCGGATGCATTCTTTAATTCTTGGAAAGCACTAAAATCCCAAATTTGGATATTGGTAGGACTGTTCGTCGGATTTTACATCATCTATTTCACATTGAGCATTTTCCTTATGCCTAGTTCTACAACCGCTTTTTCGTTCTCAATCAAACTTATTATCGGATATATTGTCATGCTGCTCTTTTCCCTGCTTTTCAATCTGGGATATACTAAAAACTGTTTCCAGGCATTAGATGGAGAAGAGCCCCAATTTTCAGCATACGGGAAGCAAGCGCCCAAAATTTTCAAAACGCTTGTTGCTTCACTTTTTGTTGTAGCAATCGTATTTGTCGGTTTTTGCCTTTTAATTATTCCGGGCATCTACCTATGTGCGCGGTTGCAATTCTACGCAGCAGCCATCGTTGAAGAAGATGCCGGAATCATGGAATCGCTGAACCGTAGCTGGAACCTGACAAAAGGGAACGTTATGCGTCTCATACTCCTGTTTTTAAGCTATATAGGAATTATCACCGTTGGTCTCCTCTTACTGATCATTGGTGTATTCGTAGCTGAGCCGGTAATATGTCTCATGTATTGCGACACATACCGTCAGTTATGCAAGAACCTTCCGGCTGAAGCGAAAGAAACCATTCCGCAGGAAGAAACGGCAATCTGACCGTAATCACTTTTTAATACTACATAAAAGACAAAACCGGATTGGGAACAATTTGTACCCGATCCGGTTTCATTTTCTTCTTTCGTGCGACGGAAAAAGAAGATACCTTTCCGCATTTGAACCTTTTCTTTCTAAAAGCCTTTTTATACCTTTGTTTGCAGAACACATTCATGACCTTTAAAAACTAAAAACTATATGGGGAATCTATTTTCAGTAAAAGACAAAGTTGTCGTTATCACCGGCGGAGCCGGGATACTTGGAAGCAATATTGCAAAATACCTGTCGGATGAAGGAGCCAAAATCGTCATTCTCGACCGGGATGTGGAAAAAGGAGAAAAGTTTGTAGCCGGAATCCGCGAAAAAAAAGGAGAAGCGCTTTTCCTTCCGACGGATGTTTTATGTAAAGAAACATTGCTTCAAAACAAAAAAGAAATTCTTGACAAATACCAAAGAATCGATGTTTTGCTGAATGCCGCAGGAGGAAATATGGCAGGAGCGACCATTCCTCCCGAAGGAAACATTTTCGGTCTGGAACTCGATGCATTCCGCAAGGTGGTCGATTTGAACCTTTTCGGAACAGTCCTGCCGACAATGGTTTTCGCAGAAGTCATGGCTGAACAAAAATCGGGAGCGATTGTCAACTTCTCTTCCGAATCGGCCTTACGCCCCCTCACACGTGTCGTAGGATATGGTACAGCCAAAGCAGCGATCACGAACCTCACGAAATACCTGGCAGGGGAACTCGCTATCAAATTCGGGGAAGGAATACGGGTAAACGCCATCGCCCCGGGATTTTTCCTTACGGAGCAGAACAGGACGCTGATGACCAATCCCGACGGAAGCTACACCGATCGCGCAAAAGCGGTTATCGCCCATACACCGTTCCGCCGGCTGGGAACACCCGATGAGCTGTTTGGTACCATCCAATACCTGATTAGTGACGCATCACGCTTCGTAACCGGAACAGTAGCTGTGGTAGACGGAGGATTTGATGCTTTTTCCATTTAAGGACGAACTGCTAAAATTTATACGATAATGTATTTATGCGAACAAACATGGCGTTGGTATGGACCGAATGACCCTGTCTCTCTTGCCGACATTCGCCAAGCCGGAGCGACCGGAATCGTGAACGCATTGCACCATATCCCCAACGGAGAAGTATGGAGCGTTGCTGAAATAGAAAAACGGAAAGCAATTATTGAAGAAGCCGGGCTGAGATGGTCGGTCGTAGAGAGCGTTCCCGTCCATGAACATATCAAGACACAAACCGGAAACTTCCAAACGTACATAGAAAACTATAAAGAGAGCATCCGCAACCTCGGGAAATGCGGCATAAAAACTGTCACTTACAATTTCATGCCGGTTCTCGACTGGACACGCACAAACCTTGCATTCCAGATGCCCGACGGCTCAACGGCTTTACGGTTTGAACGGGCTGCATTCATGGCGTTCGACCTCTACATACTGAAACGTCCGGAAGCAGAAAAAGAGTATTCCGACGAGGAAAAAGCGGTTGCTCTTCGCCGTTACAACCAAATGGACGATGAGGAAAAGAACAGGCTCACCCGGAATATGATTGCCGGGCTTCCCGGAGCAGAAGAGAGTTTCACGCTCGAACAATTCCGCCGGGAGCTGGATCGGTACAAAGACATTAATGCCGGTAAACTACGCGAGAACCTGATTTATTTCCTTCGGGAAATCATCCCTGTTGCTGAAGAAGCCGGAGTATATATGGTCATCCATCCCGACGATCCTCCGTATCCGATATTGGGGCTTCCCCGTATCATGAGCACGGAAGAAGATTTTGAGATTATTTCAGAAGCCGTTCCAAGCAAATACAACGGGCTATGCCTTTGCACCGGCTCACTCGGTGTCCGGGCAGACAACGATTTGGTCAGGATGATGCGCCGTTTCGGGGACCGCATTAACTTCGTCCATCTAAGAAGCACGAAACGCGACGAGGAAGGGAACTTCTACGAAGCCTACCACTTGGAAGGAGATGTTCCCATGTACGAAGTAATGAAAGCGTTCCTTGAGGTGCAACAACAGAGAGGATGCTCCATCCCTATGCGTCCGGACCACGGGCACCAGATGATAGACGACCTGAAAAAGAAAACCAATCCCGGCTATTCTTGCATCGGACGCCTGAGAGGACTTGCGGAACTGCGAGGGCTTGAAATGGGTATCGCCTATTCATTATACAAATAAAATACAGTTTTTATAAAAATTGGGCAAAACAAAAGAGAACCGGGTCAAAAAAATTTTTGACCCGGTTCTCTTTTGCAGTTTCCCCCCTTCCGGATAAAAAATATTTCCGTCATTACAATATTTAACGCCCGTTTCCCTTTCAAAAAAGCAAAATATTTCTATTTTCGTCGCCGATTTAATCGGTAGAATAAAATATAAGTTCTATTTAAACTACATTCTGCATTAATAGACCGAATACCTAAAAAACATACTATACTACCGATTAAAAGAAAGACTGTGTATGTGAATATATAGTCTTTCTCTTTTCTATGCCCTCCGGAAGAAGTTGTCCCTTTTTATTTGCAATATTTCATGATATAAATTACTTTTGCAGCAAAATAAATTAAGCGGTTTCAAAAATCTTACAATTTATCATACGATGCCCAATATATCTTTACGAGGAATCAACATGCCTGCTTCACCTATTCGGAAACTTGTCCCTTTGGCAAACCGGACAAAAGCAAAAGGCATTCATGTATATCACCTCAACATCGGGCAACCGGATTTGCCTACACCACAAATTGCGATGGACGCCTTGCGTAGCATCAACCGGAAAATCTTGGAATATTCGCCAAGTGAAGGCATCCGCAGCCTAAGGGAAAAATTAGTCTCTTATTATGCCAAATTCAATATAAATGTATCCGCCGATGACATCATCATAACTACCGGAGGTTCGGAAGCCGTATTCTTTTCATTTATGGCATGCCTGGATCCCGGAGATGAGATTATTGTGCCGGAACCGGCATATGCAAACTATATGGCGTTTGCCATATCCTGTGGAGCAACCATAAAAACCATCCCGTCATCCATTGACGAAGGATTTGCATTACCATCGGTCGAACGCTTTGAAGAGCTGATTACGCCGAACACAAAAGCCATCTTGATTTGTAACCCCAATAATCCGACAGGCTACCTGTACACACAGAAAGAGATGGACCAAATCAGGGACATTGTAAAAAAATATGACTTATTCCTCTTCTCCGATGAAGTATATCGGGAATTCTGTTATACCGGTGCTCCGTATATATCAGCTTTCCATCTGAAAGGAATTGAGAACAACGTCGTGCTGGTAGATTCCGTATCAAAAAGATACAGTGAATGTGGCATACGCATCGGCGCGTTAATCACAAAAAACAAGGCTGTAAAAGAAAATGTGATGAAATGGTGCCAGGCTCGTTTAAGCCCACCTCTCATCGGACAAATCATTGCCGAAGCATCTATTGACACCCCAGCCGATTACATGCTCTCAGTTTATAATGAATATGTAGAACGCCGGAAATTCTTAATTGACGGGCTGAACCGTATTCCCGGATGCTACTCTCCTATCCCGATGGGCGCATTCTATACGGTAGCCAAACTTCCGGTCGATGATTCCGACAAGTTCTGCGCATGGTGCCTGGAACATTTTGAATACAACGGACAGACAATCATGTTGGCTCCGGCATCCGGTTTTTACACCACCCCCGACATGGGGCGCAACGAAGTCCGGATTGCATACACCTTGAAAAAGGAGGATTTGGCAAAAGCACTGGTTGTCTTGGAAAAAGCATTGGAAGCATATCCCGGAAGAGTTCTATGACATGCAAGGCTACAAAAAAGATTTTCCGGTCATTACCGCTGCAAAAGCGATTGGCATCCTATTGGTCATCATAGGGCACTGCTCTTTCACGACCGATTCGCCGCAATGGTACCAGGATACCCATACCGTGATATATCTTTTCCACATGCCCCTGTTCATGTCGCTTTCCGGATTTTTATTTTATAACTCATTCAGCCATACCGGCAGCTTGGATATAAAAAAATTCCTCCGGAAAAAATTTCTTCGGTTAATTGTGCCTTATCTTTTCATTTCTTTCACTATTGCCGGGGTTATAGCCTTGACCGGTCAGTTCATACCGGTCAGGCGCACGGTGGACTTGAAATACCTTTGTGAAATCTTCTGCATGAATGTCGGAGGATCTGCCGTCTTTCTTTGGTTTCTGTACGCACTCTTTATTCAATTTCTGCTCATGGCTTTTTCCATAGTGCTATGCAAAAAATACCACCTGTATGCAACTGCTTTGTTGGCAGTCGCATTGTTCTTCCTGCAAGACAAAATGCCCGGTATTTTTTACTTGAATTCGGTAGCCGCCAACTTCATCTATTTTTGGGCAGGAACAGCCATCGCTGCAGTACGTCCACAGACGAACGCATTCCCGTTACCTGCCGCCATCCTCTTTCTGCTGGTGCCTTTATTCAGCCGGAACGGGCTCGGATACATCGCGGCTCTGACTGGAATCGCTGCCACACTTCTCTTATCCTGGATAATATGCAGAAAAAAGAAAACACCGTCTTCCATTGAAATACTGGGAAAGGAAAGCCCCTATATTTACCTGTTGCACATGGGAGCCATCTATCCGATACGAATATTGTTGGAATATAGCGGGTGGATAAACAGCACCGCCGGATACCTCACCGGACTGGTGTTTGCGCTGTTTTTCGGCACGGTATTGCCTGTCGGCATCCATAAATATATCATCAGGAAATCACCTGTTTTGCAATTCTTAATGGGAGACATTAAAAAATAGAATCGTATGAATCTCGAACTGTTCATTGCCAAAAAGATACATTTCAGCCAAAAAGAAGGTAAGCGCACATCGCTTCCGGCTATAAAAATCGCGATCACCGGCATAGCTCTCGGGCTGGCCGTCATGATTTTATCGCTTGCCATCATCATCGGATTCAAAAAGGAGATACGTAACAAAGTCATTGGCTTCGGCTCTAACATCCAGATTACGAACTTCGACAGAAACTCTTCGTTCGAGACAGAGCCTATCGCCATAAACGACAGCCTGCTGGCTATGATTAAACAGTTTCTGGGAGTAAGGCATATCTCACCATTCTCCACGAAACCCGGCATCTTGAAGACAGAGACCGATTTCCAAGGCATCGTGCTGAAAGGCGTCGACCAGACGTACGACTGGACCTTTTTCCGTGACAACCTGAAAGAAGGGGAACTACCTTCATTCGACGGGAAAAGGGCATCCACCGATATCCTGATGTCACAACACATGGCAAACCTACTGAAACTGAAAGTAGGCGATTCCTTTCTGACCTATTTCGTTCAAGATAATGTAAAGGCACGTAAATTCCATATCACAGGAATTTACGACACCGGCTTTGTCGATTACGACAAACTGTTTGTCATCACCGACATCCGCCAAATCACCAGTCTGAACGATTGGGAAAAAGACGAAGTAAGCGGCTACGAAATCATGATTGACAAATTCGACAACCTGGACCTCGTCACTGAAGGACTGGACGAAGCCCTCGACGAGGAAACAGACAAATCAGGAAACTCGTACTATGTCCGTTCCATAAAAGAACTGAATCCGGAAATATTCGCCTGGCTGGACGTCCTCGACATCAACGTAGTTGTCATCATTATCCTGATGCTTACTGTGGCAGGCTTCACCATGATTTCCGGACTACTTATCATCATCTTGGAGCGAACAAACATGATTGGCATTCTGAAAGCCTTGGGAGAAAGCAACGCCAACATCCGGAAGATATTCCTTTATGTGTCGTTCTTCCTCATCAGCAAAGGCATGTTGTGGGGAAACATCATCGGGATTGCACTATGTCTTTTGCAATCCCGGTTCAACATTGTATCCCTCGATCCCGAAACGTATTATCTGAACTCGGTGCCTATCGACTTGAATATCATGGCTTGGCTGTTGCTCAATATCGGAACGTTAATCGTCTCCATGTTCATGATGCTCGCCCCCTCTTACCTGATTACAAAAATAGCACCAGCCAAAAGCATCCGCTTCGAATAGTTACAACTGATCGGAGAAATATGCGTTTGGCAATTTGCGGCAATTGTACTGGGAAGCCATCACCTCCCCGTAAGCACCCGCAGAACGCAACGCTATGAAATCCCCACGATGCACCTCATTCAACTCACAGTCCCGGGCAAAAACGTCTGACGATTCGCAAATAGGGCCGACAACATCATACACCGAAACAGGCAAGTCATTACTGATATTCTCAATCCGATGATACGCATCGTACATTGCCGGACGGATGAGTTCCGTAAATCCGGCATCAAGGATGGCAAACCGTTTCACCTCACCCTCTTTCACGTAGAGTACCCTCGAAATTAACGTGCCGCATTGCGCCACAATCGAACGCCCCGGTTCAAAATGGATTTGCTGCCCCGGACGCACCTTCAACAGTTTATGGATAGCGGCAAAATAGACCCCGAACTCTGGTATCGGCAAATGGTTCGGATGGTGGTAATCGATTCCTAATCCGCCACCCAGGTTAATATTCCGCACCGTGATTCCCCGGGCTTCAAGTTCGTCCTGTATTTCATTGATTCGTATCGCAAGGCTTTGGAAACTTGTCATATCCGTAATCTGTGACCCGATATGGGTATGAATTCCTATCAGACGAACATGCTCCAACGGAAAATGGTCGAGCACGCTTCCCAGCATCGACAAATTAATACCGAACTTATTTTCTTTCAGTCCCGTCGTTATCTTGGCATGCGTATGGGCATCCACATCCGGATTAATACGCAACGCCACATTGGCAACTTTGCCTTTTGCCTTAGCAAGCTCTTCAATAACCAGCAGTTCTGCCAATGACTCTACATTAAAACAAAAAATATCGCTATCCAATCCCAGGTTGATTTCCCAATCGGCTTTGCCAACTCCTGCAAAAACGATGCTGTTTGCAGGGAATCCTGCATCAAGAGCTGCCCGGATTTCTCCGCCGCTTACGCAATCCGCTCCGAATCCATGCCGCGCGATAAGTTGCAGGATACGCGGATTGGCATTCGCCTTTACCGCATAATGGATGTGGTATCCATATTTCCCGGCTTCATCAGCTGCTGTATGCAATGTATCCTCCAGCACTTTCATGTCATAGTAATAAAACGGTGTCTGGAGCTCCTTAAATTTATCTATGGGAAAATTTCCTTTTATCATATTTAATTTCCGAATATCAAAATAAGACAATCTATCATTCATTATAAGAAAAGAGCAATATACGCCACACATTTGAACGCATATCACTCTTTCCTGCAATTTATTCCGCTTCCCCGGATTCCGAAAAGAATCCTGAAGTTCTATTTCTTGTTAAACAAATGGTCACTCAATGCCTGCAAAGCAGCCTGCTTGTCGGATGCCTTAACCAACAACGACACATTATAGTTGCTACCGCCGTAAGAAATCATCCGGACCGGGATATCTTTCAAAGCATGAACGATACTTGCCTCGAAACCTACATTTTCCCATTCCAAATCGCCCACGACGCAGACGATGACCATGTTCTCATCCACCGAAACCGTACCATATTTCTTCAAATCGTTCACAATCTCTTCCAAATGCTTCCGATTGTCGATTGTAACCGAGACGCCTACTTCCGAAGTCGTAACCATGTCGATAGGAGTCTGGTAGTTTTCAAAAATTTCGAAAACTTTCCGCAAGAATCCGGTAGCAAGCAGCATACGGCCACTCTTGACCTTTATTGAAGTAATATTGTCCTTGGCTGCAACAGCTTTGATTTTCCCCTTTTCCGTCTCGTTGGAAATCAACGTGCCAGGGGCATCAGGTTGCATTGTATTCAGCAAACGGACGGGGATATTATTGAGCTTTGCCGGTTGTATGCAAGTGGGATGCAATATTTTCGCACCAAAATAAGCCAACTCGGCAGCTTCTTCAAAATGAAGATGACGGACAGGCGATGTTCCTTTTACTACGCGCGGGTCATTATTGTGCATGCCGTCAATGTCTGTCCAAATCTGTATCTCTTCCGCATTAATTGCCGCTCCGATAAGCGATGCGCTGTAATCGCTTCCGCCTCGTTGCAGATTGTCGATTTCACCATAAGCATTGCGGCAGATATAACCTTGCGTAATATACAAGTCAGCATCGGCATGTTCTTCAAGCAACTTCGTCAGCTTCTCTTTAATATATAACGGATCCGGTTCTGCATTCTTGTCGGTCCGCATGAAATCCAATGCCGGTATCAAGACCGACTTCACGCCACATTCATTCAGATAGAGGTTCATCATTCCCGTCGAAATCAGTTCGCCTTGGGCAAGAACTACTTTCTCTTCAAAAAGAGTGAACAAATCTTTTGTGACAGTGCGAATATAATCGAAGCGTTCTTTTATAAGTTCTTTAGCCTTCTGCTTATAATTATCCGTATGATACAATTCCTCCACATGTTTATTGTACAAAAGGAATAACTTGTTTATAATTTCATTTGCGCCATCCGGATTTTTCTTATACAGATAATCACAGATTTCCACCAATGAATTAGTGGTTCCCGACATCGCAGACAAGACAACTATCTTACGATCTCCTACTATCAGTTTCGCAACATCTTGCATCCTCTGTGCAGAACCCACAGAAGTACCGCCAAACTTTAAAACTTTCATTTTCTTCTTTCACATTTAAATAAGTATCCTCTACGCTTTTCGCGTGCAAAATTACATATTTTTTTATATATCCGAAAGACAGCCGTTCTCGCATTTCACAACCCGCGCCGGATAATTATGAACCAATGTATAATTATGAGTGGTCATGATTACGGCAGTGCCTTTTTTACATATCTCATGCAATAATTGCACAATCTGGCAACTTGTTTCAGGATCCAGATTGCCTGTAGGCTCGTCGGCAAGTATCAAGCGGGGCTTATTCAACAACGCCCGTGCAATCACGATACGCTGCTGTTCACCGCCAGAGAGTTCGTGGGGCATCTTATACCCTTTATTTTGCATGCCTACCTGCAACAGCACTTCGCCTATTCGCATTTTCATTTCGTCCTTTGATTTCCAGCCTGTGGCTTTCAACACGAATTCCAAGTTTTTCTCCACAGAACGGTCAGTCAGAAGCTGGAAATCCTGAAATACAATTCCCAAATTCCGACGAAGGAACGGAATCTCTTTTCGTTTGATATGCAGCAGGTCGTAATCCATAATCCGGGCAGTTCCCTCCTTTATCGGAATCTCGCAATAAAGCGATTTCAACAGACTGCTTTTCCCGGAACCGACTTTCCCGATTACATACACAAACTCACCTTCGTGAAGTTCGAACGAAGCTTCATGCAGAACGATATTCTCTTCCCGGCTTACATTAACCTTTTCCAACGAAAGCAATACCGCCTGCTCCATTACTTATGCCGTTTTTTCAATTCTTTTGCCAAATCCTCTATGCGCAACCCTTTGCTTGTCAGCAATACAATCAAATGATATATCAGGTCTGAAGCTTCGTAAACCAGACGGTCGTCCGTACCGTTCGTCGCTTCTATCACTGTCTCCACAGCCTCTTCGCCCACTTTCTGTGCCATCCGGTTAATACCGTCGCGGAACAATGATGTGGTATATGAACCTTCCGGCATCTCCTTATAGCGACGTTCAATAAAATCTTGCAAATATTTTAGAAACATCAACGGTTCCTGTTCATTGGACTCCCCGAAACAAGTATCCTGTCCGGTATGGCAAACAGCACCCTCCGGACGCGCTTTGACCAGCAGCGTGTCGTTATCGCAATCTACCAGGACAGAAACCACATGCAGGAAATGACCACTCGTCTCCCCCTTTGTCCACAAACAGTTTCTCGTGCGGCTGAAAAAAGTAACCTTCCCTGTTTCCTGTGTTGTCTGATAAGCCTGTTCGTTCATAAATCCTAACATCAACACTTTGCCGGTATCTGCATCTTGTATTATAGCCGGAAGCAAACCTCCCATTTTGTCAAAATCCAATTTCATTTTATTATGCTTTAATTCATTATTACTATTTCCTTTTCTATCGATAAGAGAGCGATGTCCATCAAATCCGTACATCGATTCCTTCCTGCCGCAAATAAGACTTCAAGTCAGCGATGCCAATTTCTCCGAAATGAAACACGCTTGCCGCCAAAGCGGCATCGGCTCTCCCGACCTTAAACGCATCTCGGAAATGCTCCTTTTTCCCTGCACCTCCCGATGCGATGACCGGGATATGTAACCGTGAAGACAATTCCGCAAGCGCTTCATTGGCGTAACCGTTTTTCACCCCGTCGTGCGCCATGCTCGTAAATAATATCTCGCCGGCACCCAACGACTCTGCTTCTGCTGCCCAATCAAACAACAGCTTATCGGTCGGGACACGTCCTCCATTCAGGAAACAGACCCATTGTCCATTGATATAGTCGGCATCGATGGCTACCACACAAACCTGACTGCCGTAATTAGCGGCAATCTCCCGGATTAAAGCAGGACGGCGGATTGCCGCCGAATTGACAGACACCTTATCCGCACCGGCAGCCAGCAGACGTTCTACATCGCCCAATTCGTGAATGCCGCCTCCCACCGTAAAAGGGATATTTATGTTCTCTGCAATACGTTTCACCAAATCGGTAAAGGTTTTCCTCCCCTCATGCGATGCCGTAATATCCAAATAAACCAATTCATCCGCGCCGGCACGACCATACGCCGCACCCAACGCCACCGGATCGCCGGCGTTTCGGAAATTCACGAAGTTCACGCCTTTAACGGTCTTACCGTCCTTTAC
The DNA here is from genome assembly GCA_944325355.1 of uncultured Parabacteroides sp. Taxonomy (GTDB): domain Bacteria; phylum Bacteroidota; class Bacteroidia; order Bacteroidales; family Tannerellaceae; genus Parabacteroides. The sequence goes on along the minus strand of CALUZS010000003.1, from coordinate 5,577 downwards.
ATCCAAACAAGGTATTATTCTTTTTGCCAACATATCGGTTTTATAATATAAAACGCTGTAACTCTTTCAATGTTATCCGCCCTTCATAAATTGCTTTCCCGAAAATAACAGCAGGTATACCCGCTTCCTCAAGTGCACATATATCATCTATTGAAGCGATACCTCCGCTTGCTATCACATACAAATCGGGAGCAATACCCGCCAGTTCCTTATACAACGCGACCGAAGGCCCGCTCAACATGCCATCGCGACCAATATCCGTACAGATTACCTTACGTATCCCTTTCTCATAATAATTGCGGACAAACGTATCCAGCTCCACATCCGTATCCTCTTGCCAACCGGATATCGCAATCTTTTTATCCTTCGCATCCGCACCAAGGATGATTTTTTCACAACCATAACGACGAAGCCACGATTCAAACAGAGCTTCGTTGCGGACTGCAATACTACCGCCTGTCACCATCGACGCACCACTTTCAAAGGCGATGCGCAAATCATCGTCACTTTTTAACCCTCCTCCAAAATCGATTTCGAGAGCCGTCCGTACAGCTAACTGCTCCAACACCCGGAAATTGATGATACGTCCGGCTTTCGCACCGTCCAAATCCACCACATGCAACCGTCGAATGCCGTTATCTTCGAACTGTAAAGCTACCTCCAACGGATCTTCGTTATAAATCTTCTTTGTATTGTAATCGCCTTTCGTCAGACGGACACATTTACCTTCTATAATATCTATCGCAGGAACCAACTCAATCATCTTGCGCATCCGATTTTTAAAAAGTTCTCCAAAATATGTTCCCCTACCGCACCGCTCTTTTCCGGATGAAACTGGGTAGCATAAAAATTATCCCGATGCAATGCTGCACTGAAAGGATGGATGTAGTGTGTCGTAGCCGAAGTGCATGCATTAACCGGCACATAATAACTATGTACAAAATAGGTATACTGATTCTCCAGATCTCCAGAAAACAAAGGAGATGACAGGTTCGTTATCGTATTCCAACCCATGTGGGGGACTTTATCTTCGTGACGCTGTGGGAGGAAACGCTTTACCGGAACATCAAATATGCCTAAACAATCTACATCTCCCTCCTCTGAATAACTGCACATCAGCTGCATACCGAGACAGATACCGAGCACCGGCTGATCCAACTCCTTAATCAGCCGGTCCAGCCCTTTCCGTTTCAAGAATTCCATTGTATTCTGAGCTTCTCCCACCCCGGGGAATATCACCTTGTCCGCTGCTTTCAACTGTTCGGGGACATCCGTAATAACAGGTGTTATCCCCAATCGGCGTAAGGCATAATCCACAGAACAAATATTCCCGGCATTATATTTCACAATGGCGACATCCATATTTCCTATATTTTCTATAAACAGATTGCAAATATAACACTTTAGCCGGTTTCAGCAAGGCTGTACATAATAAAAGAAAGCAAACAGGGACTATTTATGATAAATTGCTTCTATACTTTCATCAGATCACACATAATGCTGTCAGACACGAATATTCCTTTCTCCGAAAGACGTATCCGGTCATTCTCTTCCCGAAGCAACATTCCCGAAGCGATATACCTTTCCGCCTGCCGCAGGCAATATGCAAACAATTCTTTCCCGAACCTACGTTCCAATTCTGACGACAGGAAACCCTCTTTCGTCCGTAGACGGGTAATTATATATTCATTATACCGGGTAGGCAAATCAAGTCTCTCGGAAGTGATGCGTGGAGAACGGTTACGTATTCCTTCCAGATAAGCAGGCAACGAAGCAATATTCCATTCCCGTTCATCGCAACCGTTATACGAATGAGCAAAAGGACCTAATCCCAAATATGCCGTACCGTCCCAATAAGAGCTATTGTGGCGCGAACGATACCCGGGCAGCGAAAAGTTTGATATTTCGTAATGTTCATATCCGGAAACGGAAAGTCTCTCAATAAGTCTTGAAAAGAGGAGTAAACTCGTATCCTCATCCACAGGAATAATTTTTCCGGTATCTTTCAACTGGGTAATCGGAGTATTCTCTTCATATATAAGATGGTAAGCAGATATATGAGGGACACCAAGCGCAAGGGCACATTCCAGATTCTTATCCCATGACGACAACGTCTGCCCCGGCAATCCGTAAATCAAATCGATGCTGATATTGGTAAAACCGGCATCCTGGCAACGTTTTACAGCTTCAACCGCTTGCAAAGCGTCATGCCTGCGGTTAAGGAAATGCAATTCGTCATCATCAAAAGTCTGTATGCCAATACTCACTCTATTAAACGGAAGTTCTGCAAGGGCATCGGCATATTCAGGAGTAATGTCATCAGGATTAATCTCCACGGTAATTTCCGCACAATTAGACAAATCAAACAGCTTATTTATAGAAGAAAAAATCCGTACAAAATCCTTAGCAGACATCAACGACGGAGTCCCTCCTCCAAAATAGACCGTATCAACTTTCGTTATATATTTCCTCCGCAACGACATTTCATCAACCAATGCGTCGACATAAGCGTCTTTAACAGAAAGATCCGTACACGAATAAAAATCACAATAAAGGCATTTACGCTTACAAAACGGAATATGTATATAAAGTCCAGCCAACTATTCTCAATTTATCGGCAAAATTACAAAAATCCGCGTAATCCTCTACCCGACAGTTGTCTTCCAAATAATATCCGAAACACTGTTAGTCGTTCGAATATCAACTATCCCCTTTATATGTTTCCTTTCCGGGAAAGGGACGGTTGGCTTCCGTTACCGTCTTCTCGGACGCAACGTGCCGACCCTCCGGATAACTCCGTGCCGGTATGCGTTGACGTAACCTGCCTGCTATATCCACCAACGTAACCACTATTGACTGTTTCCGTTCACCTGACTTTCCTGTATTTTTCCCCTTTCCATATTATGTATGTTCCTGAGAACTTCTTTACCACCTTTGCATATTCCCCTTTTACATAATACCGCCCAAAAAAATCGTTCGTCAGCCCCGGTATTTCTATCACTATACGGTTACAGGAGGGTTCTATTTCATAATCGAAAACGGAAGGCAAATAAAGGACCCCATAAAAAAGGCCGTCCAAATTATGTGCGCAATATTCATCTTGATATATGGTAAAGCTAAAACAATCCGCCTTGACAGGCATCCTGACGGATTTGACCGTCCCCGTATAAACAAAACTGGTGTCATAAAAAGCCATCGGATTTTGTTTTGTTTGGTCGACTCTAATCTTAAGGTTGTAATATTCGTTATTGTAAGGCAGTTCAAATACGAATTCCACTCCGTCCGTACACGCAGGGTCATACGTTTGCGTTACCTTGCAGGTCTTCATCGCCGTCTCGTAGGGTGACATCTCTGAATTCAATTCTATAAAACCGCCCCCTGCCCGGGTTATATTGCAACGAGCCAACGTGTCCGGCCATACGGACACCGGAGGATCCCAAGGTTCCACATAATAAAATTTATCCTTTTCTATGACTATTTTAGCGCGATACCTGTGTATATTTATATATTCACCGGACAAGTCGCTTTCTGCCTTCACTGCAAAAGCGGATGATAAAAGCAACACATAAAGCAGTATGTTCCGAATAATTCCCATATATAACATTTTTTTTAATGTCTGACTTGAGTAATATCTCCCCTATAATCGATTTTCTTAAAAAATCATCTTGAAATATGTTCCTGTATCTTTAAGTATTCCGAATAATCACGGATCTCTTCATATATCATGCCGTTTCCTATATTCCCTACCGAATGGACATTTATGTCGTTTAACGATCTGGCATACCCCGGGAAACTGCGGTCAAAGGAATATTGCATCCTGTATGCGTCCACCTCCATCTGGGATATCACTTCGTAGCGACCTTCCCTTGGAGATAATCTGCTGCCTGCATTGAGCAATTTCCCGCCCTCGCTGAATTTCAATCCTCCGCTCTCCAACGATTGCTTTACATGCGTGATCTCATGTATGGACATGGCATCTGATGACGTGTCGATGTATACCTTGCCGTCCTCTCCTTTCCATACCTGGTGGATGCCGCCGTCACGGTTCCCGTAGCACTCCTGCTTCTGACCCTGCATGGGAAGCGACCCTGCTGACAGCAACGCCGACAGCAGCAACATCCACTTCAATATTTTTTCCCTTCTTGACATGGCTTCCATGCTTTTGCGTTTAGGGTTAAATCGGTTCCTTATTCTCCATACTCTTTCCTCCAATATTCCTTTATTTTTATGCCTTTCATTTCAATCTGAATACGCCTAAATTGAAATAATATTCAGAAATGATACTGTCTGTCTCAAACCCTGTACTATTATCAACCTGCCAATTCTCTTCCATCGACATCAGCACCTTTTTTATCAATGCGTCATAATCATAACTGTCATTGGTATATCCTCGGCGCTGGATTATCTTTATTTCACGTATTCGCAGCTCCTTGTCGAAAAGTATCGGTAACGGCTTGTCGAAAAGTATCGTATACCAAGCTGTGACATTCAATTCCGGTCCCTTATAATATTCCCAGTAAAGTTTGCTTTGGTCACACAGAAACTTTTCATAACCGCCTTTGTAAGACACTTTAGTAGATACCTTTTGTGAGACACCGTCCAAATGGTAAACAACGTATACATTCTCACCAATAGATAATGAATCCGTCACGAAATCACAGACAGGTTCCAGTGAGCCCACTTCAAAATAACGGGTCGTTTGTACCCTTCGACGCTCATACGGGTACTTGTCACCACAAAAAATCTCTTCTTTACGTTCTATCTTCCATTGCCCTAAAAGGTATAAGGGGATACATGCCATCATTACCGCCATTTTTATTATCCTACCAGTCATAGCCCAATCGTTTTGACATTGTTGTTGATCTTACTCCTACGAACTCATCTACCCCAAGTTGCGTATGCCCATACGGTCTGTTGTTCAAATATAATATTACATGACCGAACTCATGGGCAAGCCCAACAGTGCGGTGGTTCAGACTTCCTTTACTGTTAATAATCACTTGTATATTACCGTTCAGCGAACGTTTTCCAGACAACGGACTGAATATCGGGAACAACGACTGACCCAAATTCCCTTGGATATGAAATCCTAAAGGGATATTCATACTTATGAACCTTTTTCTCTCATCTTGAGTTAAACTTTTATCAAAATTATCATCAGTCGGTTTCTCCCAGTCTTCTATTTCAAGATAACCATTCCTCCAATATACATTTTCATATGAAAATATCAACTCGACCATCTCCTCGCTGCTCGCTATCTCATACAGGTCCTTTAAAAAGAAATCATTGCTGTTCGCTGCTTGTGCCTTTATGGAATTCGGATCAAGCACGCCATCCTGCCATTCCATCGTCACATTTTTATCTTCCAGTCCATGATAAATAGCTTCTATTGCTTCCGAACTCATTATTTTTAAACTGTCACCATTAATATCAATTACGTTCACCGGGTTGTTTGCCCCGTATTGGTACGGAGACAACGACGGATATTTCTCTGCATACCGGTCCGGAGTCGTGAACCGGTAGCCGTTGTACATCCTCGCTCCGTAGTCGTACCACTCCAGACCGTGCATCCTGTCC
>CALUZS010000002.1 GCA_944325355.1 uncultured Parabacteroides sp. | reverse complement strand
TTTTGTCCAAACAAATCCCGATTTTTCCTCCGAAAAACGTATTTTGTCCAAATAAACCACGCCATTTGAGGCGGTCAAACACTGTTGTCCAAACAAATTAAATCCCCGCCAATCTTATTGATTAACAGGGATTTAATAGTAGTTTTTGCGCTTAAAATTGCACTAATATTCCTCCTCGTTGAAGAAGAAGTCTTCTTTGCTTGGATAATCCGGCCAAATATCTTCCATGCACTCATATATTTCGCCTTCATCTTCCATCTCCTGCAAATTTTCAATCACTTCCAACGGTGCACCCGAACGTTGGGCATAATCTATCAATTCATCTTTTGTTGCAGGCCAAGGTGCATCTTCCAATTTTGACGCCAATTCTAATGTCCAGTACATAGTATTTATTATTAATTATTTCAAACTAACAGTGATGGCTCTAAAATTTTGCGCAAAAGTATAATTTTATTTCTTACTTGCAAGTATAATCCCAAATAATTTCATTCACTTTTTCCCGAATACATTCTTTCCGTGCCAAAACGAAAAAATAATCGGAAAGTCTATTCATATAAACTAACAATAAAGGCTCTATTTCAACCTGTTCTGCCAACCGGTAAATTTCCCGTTCGGCTCGCCGGCAAATGGTCCGGCAGACATGCGAAAGAGAAGCCGAACGGCAACCACCAGGCAATATGAAATGCTTCATTTTAGGCAATTCTCCATCAATACGGTCAATCTCCATCTCTAAGCTACGGACACACTTCTCGGCTACTCCACATCCTTCTTTAAGAGAAACCGTTTTGGTGTCAGTCGCAAGATAGGCTCCTACCGAAAATAATCGAGATTGTACAGCTAACAAAAAATCGATATCCTTTTGGTCCTTCAGCTCCGTCATCAGCAAACCGATAAAAGAATTCAATTCATCAACAGTTCCATAACTCTCTATGCGCTGGCTCGACTTAGAAACACGCTCCCCTCCCACCAGAGAAGTCATTCCTTTATCACCAGAACCTGTATAAATAATACTCTTAGCCATAATATTTCCTATTTTATCTTGAATTGATTGCAAGATAAGAACTATTTCCGAAATGATTATTACATTTGCTGATTAAGAATTAAAAGCAAACAATCATGGTTAGAAAGGATAAAATTTTATGGGCTGACGATGAAATAGAACTATTGAAGCCCCATATTTTATTTCTTCAGGAAAAAGGATATGATGTCACTCCGGTAATAAGCGGTCAAGACGCCATCGACTATTGCAAAGAGGAGACTTTCGATATTATTTTTCTCGACGAGAACATGCCCGGTCTAACCGGATTGGAGACATTAATCCAGATTAAGAACATCAACCCGAACATCCCGATTGTTATGGTTACCAAAAGCGAAGAAGAAAGCATTATGAACCAGGCAATCGGTAACAAGATTGCGGATTATCTGATAAAGCCGGTCAACCCCAGCCAGCTGCTTCTTTCCATCAAAAAGAATGTTCATAAAGACAGCATCATATCCGAAACGGCAACAGTAAGTTATCAGCAGGATTTCGGCCGCATCGGCACATTAATCAATGACTCGTTTTCGGCATCGGACTGGATAAATGTGTACCGGAAATTAGTTTACTGGGAACTGGAACTTGATACTTCCCAAAACCAAATGGCAGAATTGCTCCGGATGCAAAAAACAGAAGCAAACGCCGCTTTCGGGAAATTCATAAAAAAGAACTATACAAACTGGATTTGCAATCCGGAAGAACGTCCGTTAATGAGCCCCGACCTTTTCAAAAAAAGAATATTCCCGTTGCTTGACAAAGGGGAAAAAGTCTTTTTTATCCTAATAGACAACTTCAGGCTTGACCAATGGAACATTGTGAAAGAACTTTTTTCCGACATATATGCCATGGATGAAGAGCTGTATTACAGCATTCTCCCCACTGCTACCCAATATGCACGGAATGCTATCTTTTCGGGATTGATGCCCCTGCAAATAGAAAAGATGTTCCCCGAGCTATGGGTGGACGAAGAGAGCGAAAAAGGGAAAAACATAAACGAAGAACCATTGATACAGACTCAAATAGAACGTTTCCGGAAGAAATATACTTTTTCATACAATAAGGTATATGATTCACGCTATGGCGAAAAGCTGTTAGGAATGTTGCCTTCGCTGGCAAAAAACCAATTGAACATCATCGTCATTAATTTCGTAGATATGCTTTCACATGCCCGGACAGAAAGCAAAATGATTCGGGAACTCGCCCAAAGCGAAGCAGCCTACCGCAGCCTGACAAAATCATGGTTCCGCCACTCCGCAACACTGGAATTATTCAAACGGATAGCAGAATTAGATTGTAAGGTAATCGTTACAACCGACCACGGGACAATCCGGGTGGATTCGCCGGTAAAAGTAATAGGAGACAAGAATACGAATACAAATCTCCGGTACAAAGTAGGGAAAAATTTGGGGTACAACCAGAAAGAAGTCTTTGTGATAGAAAATCCTGCAAAAGTAAATTTGCCTTCTCCCAATTTGAGCAGCAAATATATCTTTGCACTGAACAACGACTTCTTCGCATACCTGAACAACTATAACTACTATGTTTCTTACTACAAGAATACGTTCCAGCATGGAGGTATATCAATGGAAGAGATGCTGGTTCCTTTCGTCACAATGCAACCAAGGAAATAACAAAAAAACAAACTATATGCACACAATTAAAATCAATAATCTGGAAGAAATACGCAAGGCGGCAAAAGAATTCATCCAAACGATGGACGACCGTACCGTATATGCGTTCGACGGGAAAATGGGAGCCGGTAAAACGACATTCATCAAAGCCCTTTGTGAAGAACTTGGCGTGACGGACGTCATAAACAGCCCTACATTCGCAATAATAAATGAATACAGGAGCGATACCACAGGCGAACTAATCTACCACTTCGACTTCTACCGCATCAACAAGTTAAGTGAAGCAGAAGATATTGGAACGGAAGATTATTTCTACAGCGGCGCTCTCTGTTTTATCGAATGGCCTGAAAAAATTGAGGAGTTGTTGCCGGGAGATACCGTTTTCGTCTCTATTAAGGAAAATGAAGATAACAGCAGAACCGTATCTTGGGAATAAACAGACGATATGGACGATATTTCTATAATCATCACACTCATCCTCTTTATCCTGTTAGGTACTGTCTCGCTGATTGCGGCAATAACCAACGCCGAATGGTACTTCGGAACAGACGGAGTCCAATTTTTCATTCGTTGGTTAGGCAGAAAAAAAACACGCATATTCTATGCGGTGTTGGGAAGTCTCCTGATTGCTGCTGGGATCTGCGGAATAATTTACTATTAAAGAGAAAGCCGAAATAGAAATTTCGGCTTTCTCTTTTTCCCAATAAACCACTGATTACACCAGCTGAAAATCCAATTGTTTCCGTTCCAGGTTAGCTTGTGCCACCCGAACAGTTATCGAATCTCCCAATTGGTACCGCTTGCGGGTACGCTGACCTACCAAACAATAATTTTTTTCATCAAATTCATAATAATCACCTTCCAAGTCGCGTATCGGAACCATTCCTTCGCACTTATTTTCATTTAACTCTACATAAATGCCCCACTCGGTAACGCCCGATATGACACCATCGAACACTTGTCCCAATTTATCGCTCATAAATTCAACTTGCTTGTATTTGACAGAAGCCCGTTCCGCATTCGCCGCCACCTGCTCCATGTCGGAACAATGCTTGCACAAATCTTCATACTTCTTTTTCATCACACTTCTGCCCCCCGCCAAATAACGTTCCAATAAACGATGCACCATCATATCCGGATAACGGCGGATTGGAGAAGTAAAATGAGTATAATAATCGAATGCCAAACCATAATGACCTACATTGTCCGTCGAATATTTCGCTTTCTGCATCGCCCTGATTGCCACGGTTTCTATCAGATTCTTCTCAGGCTTCCCTCTCACATTATCCAACAAGGTATTAATACTTTTTGATAGCTCCGACTTCGTACCTTCGGCTTTAAAACGGTACCCGAAACGGCGGATAAAAGTCGCCAGATTAGCCATCTTTTCAGGCTCGGGCAGTTCGTGAATACGATAGACAAACGTTTTTTTCGTCTGTCCTTTCGGAGGGCAGCCCACAAATTCGGCCACCGTACGGTTTGCCAAAAGCATAAACTCTTCTATCAACTTATTCGCATCTTTCGATTCCTTGAAATAAACCCGCAAAGGATGGCCCTGCTCATCTATCTCAAATTTCACTTCCACCCGGTCGAAATTGATCGCACCGTTTTTAAATCTTTTCTGCCGAAGTTTTTTTGCAAGACTGTCCAACTTTAAAATAGCCTCTCGGCAATCCCCCTCGCCAGTCTCTATCACCTCTTGCGCTTCCTCATAGGTAAACCGGCGATTACTCTTTATTACTGTCCGGCAAATCCGAGAATTAAGTACCTCCGCCGATTCATCCAGTTCAAAAATCACGGAAAAACACAATTTTTCCTCATTCGGACGCAACGAACATATCTGGTTGCACAGCCGTTCTGGCAACATCGGTATTGTACGGTCAACCAAATAAACAGACGTAGCCCTGCTCTGGGCTTCCCTGTCTATTACGCCCTCAGGCTTGACATAATGGGTAACGTCGGCTATATGTACACCAACTTCCCAATTTCCATTGCCTAATTTGCGGAAAGAGAGAGCGTCATCAAAATCTTTTGCATCTTTCGGGTCGATTGTAAAAGTCAATACCTCCCTAAAATCTTCCCTTGACGATATATCCTCCTCTTTTATTGTCTCAGGAATCTTATTTGCTGCCCTCTCAACAGATTCCGGATATTTGTAAGGCAACCCAAATTCCGCAAGGATTGCATGCATTTCCGCATTATTTTGTCCGGAAATGCCAAGCACGTCAATGACTTCCCCTATCGGATTCTTGGCATCCTCCGGCCAATCAATAATCTTGACTACCGCCTTATCATTGTTTTTTCCTCCGTTCAACCTGTCTTTCGGAATAAAGATGTCATTAGACAACGTCTTATTCTCGGTAATCAAAAAAGCATAACCATTGACAACCTGAAGCTTTCCCACTATCGTTCTTTCCTTGCTTTCCAGGATTTCGATTACCTCTCCTTCCGGTTTCTCACCCCTGCGTTTGGCAAACAACTGTACTTTTACCCGGTCTCCATCCATTGCATGACCGGAATTGCGTTCCGATATTTCAATGATGGTATCGGGATTCTCTTCCGCGACAAAAAAGTTTTTGCCGTTGCTCCTCCGGGAAAACGTTCCAACAGCAGTAGTTCCGATATTACTAAAACGATACCGTCCCGGATCTACCTCCGTAATAAAGTGCTCAGCCGATAGCATCCGCAACAATTCCACAACTTGCCGTTGCTGCATGATATCCCGAAGCCCTAACAATTTACTTACCTGCTTATAATTCAACACCGCTTTCGGTGAATTCTGGAAAATAGATAAGACAGCCCGCTGCATAAGTCCCTTTTTCACATTAGGACTTTTCCCTTTCTTTCTATTCGATATACCTCTCCTTGAGGATTTTGATTTCTTCCTTATCATAATCTTATAAATATCTATTTACTTGCCATTGTTCTTTACATATAACACTTGTAGATACCGATATGTTCAAATCCACATACAATCTTCCGTATCTCACTCTTTCTTTCGGGAATCACCGGGATGTTATCCCCCCTTCCGGAGACCGTCCTTTTCCAAATGCAAATATAATACCTTACGACTGCCTTATCTGATATATCCAGTCCATATTTTGAGAAATCCACAACAATACTAACCTCCTAAAACAGGAGATAAATAATAAGAAATATCTTTTCAATAAAATGTAAACTCTCTGTAATACAATTGTAACATGGACAACCTATTTTTGTGGCATCAATAGGAGAAGATCTATTGAAGAAGTCCTCATGATTAAAGAACCATACCTTACGACGAGACCGGTTGCCCTTTCCGCCGAAACGGACAACCGGTTATTTATTTTTCATCTAAGGATAAAAGAGACCTCCTTAAACGCATAGCGACGCTTTGCCCCGGATTTTTCCTCCAATATCAAATGCCCAGACGGTTCAACGGCATCGATTCGTGCATTAAACTCACCATTTTCGTCTTTATACGGGAAATACCCATCCTTTCGGTACAACGAATGGAAATAATCCTGCCTTAAACTCAACAATTCACCCTTCACAATTTTAACATAATGCTTGAAAAAAAGGCACATGAATCGGTCCAACAGTTTATCCAAATCATAAACGTCTCCTGTAATCTGAGACAAGGAGACCGGATTCGGGGCATCGCTGCGGAAAACAGTTTGGTTCACATTAATCCCGATACCTATAATCGATTGGGAAATATACGAACCTAACAAATCGTTCTCTATAAGTATACCGCATATCTTCCGGTCTCTCCAATAAATATCGTTCGGCCACTTCACGGAAACGTCAGAGACATACTCATCCAACAGCTCTTTTACAGCAAGAGAAACAGCTTGGGATATTGTAAACTGTTGGTTCGACAAAATAAAATCAGGATATATCACCATGCTGAATGTCAAGTTTTTCCCTGGCTCCGACTCCCAGGAATTTCCAACTTGACCTCGCCCGGCTGTTTGATTACGGGTTACTACCACACTGCCTTCCGGGACGCGTCCTTCAGCCAATAGCTTCCGCAAATAATTGTTCGTGGAATCCGTCTCATCCAAACGGAACAAACGAGGTGATTCTTCTCTATTCATTGACATAATCGACTTGAACTTTTTTCGGTAATTTACTGATTACTTCTCTATAAGAATGATGTATCCATTTGCAAATATCAGCATCCGGCATATCACGCTCAAGGAAAATTGTATTCCAATATTTCTTATTAAAATGCCAGGCCGGCTCTACTGCCCGGTAACGATCCCTCAACTCCTCCACATATTCGGATGCACATTTTAAAGAGACCGAAGGTTCATCCGCATCAAGCGGAAGCAGCAAAAACATTCTATTCTCAACTTTAAAAACCAAAGAGACATTATCGAAAGGAAAAGATTCTGTTACATTCTTCAATGAAAGACAATATTTCCGAACTTCTTCTATATCCATAAGGCATACTATCCAATAAAAAAATCAATGAACCGGGGCAAGGAAAGCATCTTCAATATGCGTGATATCAAACTCTCCGGGCACTCCCGTCAATGAAACTATATCAAACCGGGCAGGGACAGAGATATTATACTTACGTATATACGCATCGGCAGCCATTACTATACGGCGGATTTTAGCATTATCCACCGACTCTTCCGGAGAGAGCAAACAATCTTTTCCTCTCGTTTTCACTTCCACAAAGACAATCAGGCCATCGGGGGTCGCGGCAACAATATCCAATTCATAATGATGCCACCTCCAATTTTTATGCAGTATGCGGTATCCTTTCCGTTCGAGGAACCGCTGAGTCTCCGATTCGCCTTCCTTTCCTGTGATATTCGATTTATTTATCCGATTCATCAACACAAATATACGGAATTTCTTTGTTTATTTGCTCATCACACGTACTTTTGCAATAATGAAACAGATGCGTAAATACTCAATAGCGAATCCTAAATATCCAAGGGTGCACAAAGTCACTTTTATGCTCAACGAAGAAGAGCATAAAACCATCTGCCGCTACCTGAAAAAATACCACATTGAAAACAAATCGCGCTGGTATAGGGAAACGATTCTTACCCACGTGCTCCGCACATTAGAGGAAGATTATCCCACGCTATTTGCGGAAAGTGAAATGCGACGTTGACAAACGCCCAAAAAAAGAAAAAAGATGCAAAATACTCCAGATGATATTTATTACATGCGGCAAGCATTGGCGGAAGCAAAAATTGCTGCCGAAGAAAATGAGGTGCCGGTAGGGGCTGTCATCGTCTGCAATGGAAGAATCATCGCACGCGGGCATAACCAGACCGAACAGTTAAACGACCCGACAGCCCATGCGGAAATGATTGCCATTACTTCAGCCGTAAATGTCCTGGGAGGTAAATATCTGACAGGATGCAGCCTATATGTTACCGTAGAGCCTTGCATAATGTGTGCAGGAGCTATCGGATGGGCACAAATAAGCAGAATTGTTTATGGGGCAACTGACGAGAAAAGAGGATTTTCCTTTTTTGCTCCCAAAGCCATCCACCCCAAGGCTGTTATCCAAAAAGGGGTATTGGAAGAGGAATGCGCCCAGGAAATGCAAAATTTTTTCCGCAAGCGCAGGTAACCTGTCTTTTACTTTACCTCTTCATAATCCACGTATTCTCCCACCTCTTTGGTGAAAATCTTCTTTTTCCTGGAAGTTTTTCCTGTCCCATTCACATTGCCTTGCGAACCCGACATATTATTGTAGTCTCTTCTATTCGTCGTACGGGCTCCTTGCCGGGAACGATTCCTGCTTCCGTTTCCGAAAAATATCCCCCGGAGCATAGACACGATAGAAAATCCTGCCAAGAAAAACAAAATCAATCCAAATATAAGTGCTGTAATAAGAATTTTAAATATCATTGTCCCTTACTTTTAATTTATAACTATCAAAAAAACAGATTTAATGATTGTCTGCCTGCTTCCGATACATAAAGATTGACAATAAAATATAAAGCAGTATTGTCACTGCCAATCCCAAAAAACCTAATAAAATAATCAAGACCAATGCACAGGAAACAAAAACATAACGCACTTCATTCCCTTTCCATGCCAGATTCTTCACCTTAAAGGAAAACATCGGCACCTCCGAAACCAGCAACAAAGACAACAAAAACGCAACAACAACCGATGTTACCACAAACAGCATTGCATGTGCCGGAATAAACGGTTGCACCGTAAATAACGAAGCGCCCCAGAAAAGCGCATGCGCCGGCACAGGGAGACCGATAAAAGAGGAAACCTGCCGCTCGTCAATATTGAATTTCGCAAGCCTTAATCCGGAAAATGCCGGAATAATAAAAGCTAAATACGGAAGATAGCCAACGATATACACATCAGATGCCAAAGAACCGACCGCCGTATTCAAGGATATGAAAAGCATCATCCCCGGAGCGACACCGAAACTGACAATATCGGCAAGCGAATCGAGTTCTTTCCCTATCGGGGAATAGGCATGCAATGCCCGTGCCGCCAAACCGTCGAAAAAATCGAAGACAGCAGCAAGAAGAATCCAAACCAATGCCCATTGCAAGTTTCCTTGCAATGCCATTACGGAAGATATGCACCCGGATACCAGGTTCATGCAGGTAATCGTATTCGGAATAAATTTCTTTACATTCATCTCCAATGCCTTTTATTCTTCTCCACACCCGCCAAGCCGCGCAATCGGGGTCTGGTTTCCGGTTACTTTCTGATCCATTTCTACCAACACTTCTGTCCCGATAGGAACATATACGTCAACTCTGGAACCAAACTTAATAAATCCCATCTGCTCGTCCACATGGCATTTATCTCCGACTTTCGCGTATGTTACGATTCTCCTGGCAAGCGCACCCGCAATTTGCCGGACCAAAATATCACCACTGCGACGGGTTGTAATCACCACAGCCGACCGTTCATTATCCGTGCTGCTTTTAGGGAGATATGCAGCGAGGAATCGTCCATCCTGATGTGAAACATGCTTTATGACTCCATTGACAGGAAACCAATTGGCATGCACATTGAATACAGACATAAATATAGAAATCTGCAAACGTTTCTCATGAAGAACCTCATTCTCCATCACCTCTTCTATCGCAACAATTGTCCCGTCAGCCGGAGCAATAACCAAGCCTTCCGAATCATAAGGGAAACGGCGAGACGGGCTTCTGAAGAAATTCAGCACTAACAAAAACAATGCAGCAGTTATGAATGCAACAGCATAAAACAACATCCTGCTATCCACCGTATGATACAATACCACATTTATAATGAACAATACCGTAAACAACGTTAATAATAACCCTGTTCCTTCTTTATGTACTTTCATTCCTGAATAATGCTCTTTGCGTTTCTTTTTGCAAACTTATTAATTTGCAAAAATAGATATTTTTGGATAATAACAAAAATTACGCCCTTACCTCTTCTATTTTATCCAATTCCACATACCAAAGAAAGGCTTTCACATCGACATATCCCATTGCTTTGATAAGTTTTATGTAGTTTTCCATTTGCCTATGATACCGTTTCGAGGTTTGTTCCCCAAATTTGTAATCAATTACCGTTACTTTTCCATCCTTCAGCAATACACGGTCCGGACGCTTCATCCCTGCATCTGGCGCAAGGATATCTATCTCATTATAGACAATCGATGACCCGTCATACCATTCCTGCACTTCCGGTTTCGACAATAATTCTTCCAACCGGCAAATCAGCGGATCCATCTCCTGCTTTGCAATTATTCCCTTCAGGAAATAGTGTTCGACAGCCAAACGGATATCTGCAACGGTCCGGATTTCACTCAACAGATCATGCATCAGATTTCCATATTTACGATGCATATCTCCTATAAAATAATTTTTCCCATACATACGAAGATGGAGACGCTCGTCCGGCGAAACAGAAAAAATCCGGTTCATCTCACTTTCACCGATATGGAACGATTCTCCCTCTTTCGATGCCGGTGTCCACCATCTTCCACATTCAAACAATAACGAATCTTTATCAAAAAAGTCGTTTAACGGCAACAAGGAAAAGTCGTCTGTTTTTTTCTCAATTGCCGATGAACAGGTATTCCAAAGCAAATCGGCAATGCTACCGATACGTGCAACCGTACCATTGTCGCCCTCCCGTTTCTTCGGACAGGGAGCAAGTACAATCAATTCTTCTTTCGCCCGTGTAAATGCGACATACAACGTATTCAAATTATCAATGAAAGCATACAGTTTTTCATCAAAATAAGGCTCGGCAAAAATGGTATTGGCAAGAACCTGACCATACCGCACAGGAACAAGGTGGAGACGGTCAAACGGTTTCTTTTGCGGACGGCACCACAATATAGGTTGTTTGCCAGGTTTATGGTCAATTTCCCAATTCCCAAACGGGAGGATTACCGCTTTAAATCCTAATCCCTTTGATTTATGAATAGTCAGAACACGGATGGCATCCTGCCCGTCCGGCGTATTAATGGCCGTCCTATACCCTTTTTCATCCCACCACTCGAGGAACCTCCCCAAGTCGGGGTTTTCTTTCCGGGAGAACTCCGAAATCGAATCCAACAGTGCCAGCATGAATATCTGTTCAGTTTTCGGGATTTCATCCGAAAACAAAAGCAACAATGACTCAACCAATTCATATATAGGTTTCCGGCTTATTTCGGAAAGAAGCCGGCTCCTCAACGGTTCCGGAAAAAATTTCAAAGAGAAACACTCCTGCTTCTCAGTTCCTTTCAACACGAAATAGTTGAGAAGTGCGATCCGCTCCCGTGTCTGGTCTTCCGGATGATGCAGAAAGCGGAATAAGGCAATAAAAAACTGAACGGTACGGGAACTGCCAAGGTAAAGGGCGTCATCAGATATTATCTCAAAATTGTAACCGGAATCGGGATGCTTTCCCTGATATGTCAAGAGAGACTCCACAACATCCGCACCTTCAATGTTCGTACGGGTCAAAATTGCAATGTCTTTTGCTTGATAACCATTATCCTGAAGCTGCATGATAATCCCCGGCAACCGTTCAAGAGAAAGCTCTTTCCATCCCTGAAGGACAGAATCCTCTATAAATTCAATCCGTACATGGCCCTCCTTCTCTTGGAATGCGGCAGGAACCCGTTGGCAACTTTCATCATATGCCTGCTCTATCCGCAACGCATACTCCTTTTTCTTCTCATCCGAAAGCGCGGAACTTCCAACCGTCTCATTATAGAGTTGTTGCAACAATGATGGAGAAATCGTAAAAAAGGAATTGTTAAACCGTACAATCTCACGGCAACTCCTCCAATTATCTTTCAAGGTTTCATTTTTCAACTCATCCGGAAGAAATTCCTTATCCAACAAATGGTCCAACAATTCCCAATCCGAGTTCCGGAAACGATATATGCTCTGCTTCACATCGCCTACAATCAAATTATCGAAAGAAGCCGCCAAGCTCTCTTCTATCAACGGACGGAAATTCTCCCACTGCATACGGCTCGTATCTTGAAACTCGTCAATCATATAATGGTCTATCCGTGTACCGGTTTTCTCATATATGAAAGGCGTACTGCTATCTCCTATCACTTTATGCAACAGCTCCGTTGTATCGGCAATCAACATAACATTCTTTTCCGTCCGATAATCGGCAACATAACGGGATATATCCGAAAGAATCCCGAGCGTATAATAATAACGTACGATTTCTTTTGCCGTATAATAATCGGACATATCCTCAAACTGATGGATGATTTCGCATATACAGTCATTCAACCCATTGTTGAACATTCGGCAAATCCTTTGCTGCACATCCTCTGGAGTAGTCTTTTTATAACACGCATCCGGATTATCTTTTAACAACAAAAAGGTGGCAGACGGAGCATTGAACTCACCGTTCGCCCAACGATTAAACTGCATCAAAGGAGAACGACTGCCATTTTTCAAATCTTCGACTTGCAAACCGGACTCTTTTATTATGCGCAACGCTTTCTCTCCCAGCATCTGCACATTCTTTTCGGTAGAACGGATAATGCCGAACAAAGTCTCTTTATATTTCTCCAATTCCCCCTTATCGGCAATATCTGCCCGCACTTCGTTTTCCTCGTTCTTGTAGCTCTCCTTAAACAGCTCTTCGCTCAACTTTTTGATGTCCTTCTGCAAGACCCATTCACTGCCACTTTCAACTTTGTCTTCCGCAAAACGAAGCATCCAGTTCAGCAATTCTTTGTTTTCCGGACGGTCGAGAGACAAGAGAAGATTATCAATCGATTCGTTCAATACTACATCCCTGTCCATTTCTATCCCGTAACCGCCCTGCAAACCGATTTCCCTTGTGAATGCCCTTACTGTCTGCTGAAAAAAACGGTCAATCGTACTGATATTAAAAGCCGAATAATCGTGCAAAATCGTTATCAGGATGTTCCGGGCAAAATCCCTAATCTGCAACTCACTCTTCCGGTATCTTCCGGCAAGTAACCCCATATAATCAGATGATTCCCCAGAAGCTAACTTGAAAAGTTCCTCAATAATCCGGCGTTTCATTTCATCGGTTGCCTTATTCGTAAAAGTTACAGCAAGAATTCTCTTATATGCGTTCGGCGCACTGAATAATAATAACAGATACTCTCCTGTAAGTTTATGAGTTTTGCCGGCTCCTGCCGAAGCTTTGTATATCGTCAACATACGCGAATTCCATCCAGTAAATGAATTATCATACAAATATAATTCTTCCTTCACCGATTTTTATCATCCCATGGAAAATAATCTCCGGACAAAAGAGTGCAACCACAAAAACTATCCGTAACTTTGTGATTGAAACAACGGGAGATTTAATCGATGAAAAAGAAATTAGTCATACTTACAGGCGCAGGGATGAGCGCAGAAAGCGGTATCTCCACATTCCGGGATTCGGATGGTCTTTGGGAAAAATATCGGGTGGAAGATGTTGCAACGCCAGAAGGATTTGCAGCAAATCCGGAATTGGTTCTCGACTTTTACAACCAACGCCGAAAAGAGCTGTTACAGACCAAACCGAATGCAGGTCATTTCGGATTAGCAGCTTTGGAAAAAGACTTTGATGTGAGGATTATCACCCAAAACATCGACAACCTGCACGAACGCGCCGGAAGCAGCAAGATTATCCATCTGCATGGTGAATTGATGAAAGCCTGTCCAGTCAATGATTTAAATACGACTTACGACATCTCTCCCGAACGACCGGAAATACATTTGGGCGACAAAGACTCACATGGTAACCAACTTCGTCCGTTCATCGTATGGTTCGGAGAACCGGTACCGATGATTGATCCGGCAATAAAGGAGGTAGAGTCCTGCGATATATTCGTAATAATCGGGACATCTTTAAATGTTTACCCAGCCGCAGGCTTGCTGAATTATGTCCGTCGCCGCCAACCTATTTTCCTCATCGACCCGAAAGAAGTAAAAACATATAGAAATGACATTGAATTTATACGTTACGGGGCATCCGAAGGAGTAAAGATTCTATCGGAAAAACTCAAGGCTTATAAAGATTCATAGCCTTAATTCATAAGAATATATAAACAGGGAACGCTATCATTCAAAGGAAAAATATCTTTTTCACTATCTTTGCACCGCTTTTAACAGGAACAAATAATGGAAGATACTTACAAAAAACTGCCATCACTATCTCTTTCCCTGATTCCAATTGTAACAATGATTATTCTTTTATTCGTTACAATCTATGTATTTGGTAGCGATGCCTTGTCGGGGGGAAGCCAAGTAGTCTTACTGACAACCACTGCAATATGTTCTTTTATAGCTATCGTCTTTTGCGGTGTCAAATGGGAAGCTATCGAAAAAGCCATCTGCAATAATATTTTAGGCGTATCGGTTGCCATAATTATCCTGTTGCTTATCGGGGCTCTTTCTGGAAGCTGGATGATGAGCGGGATTGTCCCTACCCTGATTTATTACGGGATGCAAATCCTGCACCCGAGTTTCTTTCTAACTTCCTGTTGCATCATCTGTGCGCTTATTTCTGTCATGACCGGAAGTTCCTGGACCACCATAGCAACCATTGGAGTTGCTTTAATGGGTATTGGTGAAGCACAAGGATTTCCCGTCGGATGGACTGCCGGAGCCATCATCTCGGGAGCCTACTTCGGTGACAAGATTTCCCCACTATCCGATACAACGGTCCTTGCCTCTTCGGTAACGCATACCCCACTATTCACGCATATCCGTTACATGCTATATACAACCATCCCGTCACTATTAATAGCCTTGATACTGTTTACCATCATCGGGTTCAACCATAATTCCGGCAATACCGGACATATTGCCGAGATTTCTGCCGCTCTCCAAAATACATTCCATATATCACTTTGGCTATTAATTGTTCCTATCGTGACCGGAGTCATGATAGCTAAAAAGATTCCATCAATCATCACTCTGTTCGTCTCAGTCTTGCTGGCGGGCATTTGTTGCATCATCGCCCAGCCCGACCTGCTTCACGAGATAGCCCAAAAAGAAAACGGAAGTGCTTTGGATACATTCAAGGGATTGTTCATAACATTTTACGGCAGCACAGGAATAGACACCGGCAACGCAATGCTCAACGACCTTGTAACCACTCGGGGAATGAGCGGCATGATGAATACCATCTGGCTAATTATCTGCGCCATGTGCTTTGGAGGAGCAATGACGGCAAGCGGGATGTTAGAAAGTCTAACCTCCATATTCATCCGGTTCATGCGGAAACGTGTCGGAATAGTATCGGCAACAGTCATGTCCGGAATCTTTTTGAACATCTGTACGGCGGACCAATATATCTCAATCATCCTCACCGGAAATATGTTTAAAAAAATATATAAAGAAAAAGGATACGAGAGCCGTCTGCTTAGCCGGACGACAGAAGATGCCGTAACGGTCACATCTGTTCTTGTCCCGTGGAATACGTGTGGAATGACGCAGGCTACCATTTTAGGCGTTCCTACATTCACGTATCTCCCTTATTGCTTTTTTAATATATTAAGCCCGTTAATGAGTATTTGTATTGCAGCCATCGGTTACAAAATAAAAAGAACGTCACATGAAGAAAGTCAAAATATCGTTATTAGCTAAGATAATCATAGCCATTGCCGCAGGCATATTGTTCGGGCAATTCCTGCCTTTATGGATTGGACGGCTTTTCGCTACCTTTAATTCCATATTTGGAGACTTCCTCTCTTTCTCCATTCCCTTAATCATCCTCGGGCTTGTAACACCGGCTATCGGAGAACTGGGGAAAGGAGCAGGTAAACTCCTCACCATAACCGCTATAATAGCATATATCTCGACCATCTTTTCAGGTTTTTTCACCTATTCCGTAAGTGCTTCCATATTCCCTTCCATACTTCCTATAAACACAGAACTGACAGCAATGGCTAATCCCGGGGAATCTCTGCTCACTCCCTATTTCACCATTTCCATGCCGCCGCTGATGGATGTCATGACAGCATTGTTACTCTCCTTTATCATCGGTTTAGGGCTCTCTTACATTGAAGGAGAAACGCTGCAAAAATCATTTACCGATTTCAAGGAAATCGTCATCAAGCTTATTGAATCAATCATCATACCCCTCCTTCCTGTCCATATATTCGGACTTTTTCTGAATATGACTTTAAGCGGAAATGTATCGGTCATCATCAAAATGTTCCTAAACGTAATTATCGTAATATTCATACTGCATATCCTCTTATTGTTAATTCAGTTTTGCATAGCAGGACTCGTACAAAGAAAAAATCCTTTCCCCTTGCTACGGAACATGCTGCCAGCCTACGCTACGGCTTTAGGCACTCAATCGTCGGCTGCAACCATCCCCGTAACATTACGTCAAACGATTAAAAACGGCGTTCGGGAATCGATTGCTGTTTTTACGGTACCCCTTTGTGCAACTATCCATTTGGCGGGAAGTACCATGAAAATTACGGCATGTGCGATGGCTATCCTAATTATGAATGGTGAGCCTATCCAATTCGGGGAAATGGCAGGTTTCATCATGATGCTTGGAATTACGATGGTAGCAGCTCCGGGCGTACCGGGAGGAGCCATCATGGCTGCTTTGGGAATCCTGCAAAGCATGCTCGGTTTTAACGAGACATACCAGACTTTAATGATTGCACTCTATATTGCAATGGATAGTTTCGGGACAGCATGCAATGTCACGGGAGACGGAGCCATCGCCCTTATCGTCGATAAAATCGCCGGCAAACAAAACGATACTTAAAATCGAACAGGATTACTTCATTTTTCCTTATTACGGATGAAGTTTGCCCATCCATCATATCCCCTTTGCAAATTATAAACCGTATAGCCCTCTTCCAACAACTTCCATGCGGCATTCCGACTACGGACACCGCCTTTGCAATAAACCAAGACAGGTTTCATCTTATCCAGTTTTACGTTAACCGATTCCTTAAATTTGTCAGATTTTATATCCACATTAATCGCTTTGGCAATATGACTGACGTCGTATTCTTCCGGAGTACGGACATCCAAAATCTGAATATCTGCATTCTTTTTATCCAATTGCTCTTTCAACCATTCCTCTGATACATTGGTGAACCGAGGTAAATCGGGGAAGCACTCCGCTAACGCATCCAATAACATCTCACCTCGTAACTCATTGTTCATCTTTACCACATAACCATCTGGATTAATCAAAGCCAACAACGGAAAAGAATTGACTCCATAAACCTTCAATACGCTGTTTTGCGGGTCATTTTCAGGAACGACAACCCACGGCATATCCTGTTTGTTCCGGTAATTTTCTATCTCTTTTGAAGAATTGGCTGCAACAGCAACGATTTCAAAACCGGCTTTGTGGTAATAATCGTACAAGCCCGGATAAAAATTTTCAATATCATAACGACAAGGCTTACAACCAATCGACCAAAAGTCAAGCAATACGAATTTCCCTTTCAAGTCTTCCGGAAAATGAATCGAATCCCCGGCCAATGTCTTTGCAGAAAAAGAAAACGGACGGAAATCTTTCTGGAATGACTCTTTCTTTTCTGCATCGGGAACTTTTTTCAATGTCAACGAACGTCCATCTTCCGCAATCTTCACAATCTGGTAATATTTCTTCCCGAATTTTATATAATCCCTTATTTTCCCTTTCAAAACCAACGTATCGGAGACAAAACGCACAGAAGAAAGTTCTGAAACATAATTGGCGCCCAACGGAAATATTTCACATTGGTAAGTCCTGTTGCCCAAAGCAAACTTACCCACCGTATATTCTGAGAACGACAAACGTTGGGTTCCTCTTATTTCACGGGCATAAACATACACTGTATCCTCAACAATCGTCCCGTCTATGTAACGCTGTACAGGAATCGGCGAAGGTTCTTGCTGGCTATACAGCATCTGCCGGTCATCCGACAAGTCAAGATTCCCATTATTGTCAAACACAATCATTTTTTCTCCCCGCTCATTCAAACCAATTGCTCCAGGGACAAACAAACGAACCGGAGCCGACTGGTAAGCTGCCGTATCCAAACGCATTAAACTGAAAAGTTCCATGCACAATGATTCACTTATAATATTCTGTTTATACGACTGGTATAATGCCTGCGGCATATTCAGGCAACCATAATAAACCTGCACATCCTTCCATGTCGACGGAACATTCTTTATTTCGGGATAGATACGGGAGAATTCAGACGTATCTTTTTGGGGAAAACGGGTAATCACACCATATTCACGGACTTCTCCCGGACGCTTTGATAACGAAATGATCAAAGTATCTGACTGCTGCGAACAAGAAACAAATATAATCAACAAAAAAATTGCTATTATTCTATTCATGATAAAAGACTTTTATTGGGTAAATATACGATGTTGTTTGTTTCGTTCCAAGCAGAATTACGTACCTTTGCGGATATTAACACAATTAAATCTATTAATGGCTATATCATTTTATACAGAAGATATTGAAATGCCTTCTGTCAATCGGAAAGAAATCAGCAACTGGATAAAACAAGTGGCGGCATCTTACGGGAAAAAAACCGGAGCTATCTGCTATATCTTCTGTTCTGATGAAAAAATTCTGGAAGTCAACAGAAAATATCTCCAACACGATTATTACACCGATATAATTACTTTCGATTATTCCGAGAACGACAAAATATCAGGAGACTTGTTCATCAGTCTTGAAACAGTTAAAAGCAACTCTGAAACATTCCATACTGCCTATAAGGAAGAATTGCACCGTACCATTATACACGGCATCCTTCATCTTTGCGGAATCAACGACAAAGGACCCGGAGAACGGGAGATAATGGAAGAAAACGAAAACAAAGCGCTCCGCCTGTTACCGGAAGAGTTCTTGAAAGATTCCTGAACCTTCCGGCATTCAATTACAAATCATCATATTGCTGGAAAAGAAAATCGTTATATGGGAAACGCGTAACATGGATTTCTTTCACGCGCTCATACAACAATGATTTCAACGAGTCTATATTTACACGCTCCTTTGCGGAGATAAACAGGCAATTTCCCGGGACCTTATTCATCCAAGCCCGCTTCAGTTCGTCCAAGTCTATGTTATCTCTCGTCAGCGGTGTAAGGTCGTCTTCCTCCTTTGGCGTATAAGTAAACGCATCCACCTTATTAAACACCATAATCATCGGTTTTTCCCGGTTGTCAATTTCCGACAAGGTCCGGTTAACTACGTCAATCTGTTCTTCAAACGAGGGATGCGACACATCGACAACATGCACCAGCAAGTCAGCCTCACGCACTTCATCCAATGTTGATTTGAAAGACTCCACCAATTCTGTGGGAAGTTTACGGATAAATCCGACAGTGTCCGATAATAAAAAAGGAAGATTATCCACAATAACTTTCCGGACGGTTGTGTCAAGAGTGGCAAACAACTTGTTCTCAGCAAAGACTTCGCTCTTGCTAAGCAGATTCATCAAGGTAGATTTTCCTACATTCGTATATCCTACCAATGCAACTCTGACCATTTTCCCCCGGTTCTTCCGCTGGATGCTCTTCTGTTTGTCGATTTCTACCAGCTCCTTCTTTAACCGGGAAATCTTATCCAAAATGATACGTTTATCCGTTTCCAGCTGCGTTTCACCGGGACCGCGCATGCCAACACCTCCCCTTTGCCGCTCCAAGTGAGTCCAAAGACGGGTCAAACGGGGCAACATATATTTATATTGAGCCAATTCCACCTGTGTTTTTGCATGCGCTGTTTGTGCGCGACGAGCAAAGATATCCAAAATCAGATTTGTCCGGTCCAAAATTTTCACTTGAAGTTCTTTCTCGATATTGCGCAATTGCTTTGCAGAAAGTTCATCATCAAAAATGACAATCCCGATTTCATTCTCAACAACATACTCCTTTATTTCCTGCAACTTGCCGGAACCTACGAAAGTAACTGAATTGGGAGCATCCAGCTTCTGCCAAAACTTCTTCACCGGCTCTACCCCAGCCGTATCGGCCAAGAATGCCAATTCATCCAAATACTCTTTTACTTTTTGCTCATTCTGTTGAGGAGTAACCAAACCTACAAGTACCGCTTTTTCTGACTGAGCTTCCGAAATAATAAATTCTTTCATATTGCAAAGATATGATATTTCAATTATTTCTGTATCTTTGCGATATTTAAATAATAAATAAACCTTAATTATGAAATTAAATCTAATGACAAAGGCAACAATGCCCATTGTTTTAGGGGCATTCTTCTGCATTCCCATTCATGCACAGTTGCAAAACCCGGAAGAATGGAGCTCGTTTGTAAATAACCCGGAACACAACACGCTGGTTAAAGACACATTCCTGTTCCAATCATTTGAAAACAATCTGTTGGATAACTGGACGTACGAGATAACAGGCTCATGCAACAAGCAGGATGCTTCCGTTGAAGACGTCGGCAAACAAGGTGGTAACTTCTCCTTACAAATGACAGGAAACAGCTCGCTCCATTTCAAAGATGTCCCTTTAGAACACCATGACAACATCTATATCATGGCATCCTTTGCTATAAAACAAGTAGACAAAAACGCCAAACTTTCGGTAAAATACAGAAGAGACAATGCCGATAAAACCGTTACATGGGCAATTCCCGACAAAGACGGTTATACACTTCCTTACAGAAGCCCTTCCCGTGACGAAGAGAAATTGCGGACAAATCCTATCTCCATCTCACAAAATCCCACGGAAATAACGATACTGACCGAGAACACTGACGGATGTTTCTACATTGACAGCGTCCTCGCTTATGGGGACATTGAAGAATACAGCTTGTTTACCGGGGAAGACAAAAGCTGGCAAGATGTTTCTTCATGGAGCCACGCCCCGGCTTACCGCCACCGGAAAGCCTTGGTACATGGAAACGTATCCATCGACCAACCTGTCACCTGCAGAGAGATTTCCCTCAACGGAAACCTCCGCACTCAGAACGGGGCTTCTCTCTCAACAAACACTTTTAAAATATATCACTCCCCGGAGAACGCTTCCGCTGTGCTCCTCCCGGAAAACAATCTGCAAACCGCTACATTGGAACTCCACTATACATTCCCGGAAAAAGGGAAATGGTATTTTATCGCTTTTCCGTTCAATGTCTATCCGGAACAAGTGGGAAACCTTTCCCTAAAAGACGAAACGCCCAACGAAGGGGGCGACTTCTTTTATATAAAAACATACAACGGTTCACGCAGGGCACAATCGAACCAGACAGACAATAACTGGGATGTCATCCCGGAGAGTGTATTTTCAAATAACGATAACCCTCTCTTCCAGGCAGGAATAGGCTACTTAATTGCAATAGACGAAGCCGCCACAACCAACGAATTGGTAATGACAATCGACAAAAAAGAAGAGGCCGAAATTTGGCAAGCAGGCGAGCCCTCCTTCACCGTACAAATTACCGAGGTGGCAAGCAAAACCGGAGAAAACCCGGAAGACAACGGTTGGGTCCTATGTGGAAACCCCTATCCGGCACCACTAAAACTGTCAAACGTCGAGTCCAACGCTTCAACAGATGGATACATATACGTCTACAACGGTGAGAAATATACACCTTATGCCATCGGCAGCAATTATACGCTTCCTGCCTACACATCTTTCTTTATTAAAGCATCAGCCGATACGGAATTGGTAATTAACAACCCGGCAAACAGCTTTACCTCAACAGAGAACCGTATGATACCGACATCATCCATCGGAACAAATGCAACAGAACCCCAAATAACGCGACCGACAGCCATTACCGAAACAGCAACTTTCAGCTGCACAATCCAAGGCAGGTACCTTTCTGTTTCGGAAGCCGGTAGTCCTTTACAAATTGATATCTACAACATGTTAGGAGTCCCTATGAAGAAATTCTATTCCGATAATGGGCATATCACCGAATACTTAAACATTCCGGCAGGCATATACATCCTTTCCATCCAAAACGGAAAAAAACGAATACAAAAGAAATTCATCATTCCACAATAACTTATTGCAACGATTCTTTCTACTTTTAAAATGCCGTCCCAAATTTCTTTTGGGACGGCATTTCGTTTATTACAAAAATCGTATATTTGCCCGTCATTATATAAAAATAAAATTATGAAACATATCTTCACCTTTGCGACATTCATTGTTCTATTAATATACATCACCGGATGTTCCAAAGCAAAAACAATTCTTGTAACTCCAGAAAACAGCTTGAACTGGCTCTCGGTCTACCAAATCACCCTTGAAGACACAGCTACCATTATCAAAGGAAACGTCTACGGCGAAAAAGGCAGTACCGTAACAATTCCCTCCAGCGTATGTCTTCGCGGAGGAAAATCCGGTACAGAATATCAACTGTTAAGTTCCGGTAATACCCCAAAAGAGCAAACCATCACAATACCGGAAAATATGACGATGCCATTTTCTTTAATGTTCGAGCCGATAGATGAAAACGAGCCTTTTGTGGATCTCATTTTGCATGGGAACGAAATGGTTAAAGGAATCAATACTGCTCCTGAAAAAACAAAATATACCACACATATAAAAGGGACTCTGCCAGGAAGACCCAATACGACCCGCTTGTTACTTATCCCTGCAGGTGAAGATTTCCGGGTAAACCCATACATATCAATACCGGTATCCGAAGGTAAATTCGCCTACGACCTGCACACCGATATTGCAACGGCATACGAACTTGTCTGCTGGGACGAAATAATAAACGGAGCATGGTACAACGCCGAATTATTCTCCGATGGCGGAACTGTCGAATTTCTCTTCCATCCGGTCGAAGAAGAGAAAGCCCCTGAAGCGGTAGTTGCCACTTCAAAGATGAACAAAGAATACCAGGCATATCGCAAAGATGTCATAAAACGATTCCATGAAGAAGAGATGCAGGCATGGGCTGATAGCCTGTATGCCAACGACCTTTTCTACACAAAAGAATATAAACAGATGGTAGACAGCGCAAGCAAAGTCGGATGGACACAGGAGTTCACAGAAAAGCGCGCAGCCATGATACAGTCGAAAGAAGCGCTGACTGAAGCCGGAAAAGCATTCAAGACCATGTCAGACAGCCTGTACAGGGCAAAAAAGGAGTACGTCGCCGAATACAACCGGAAAAAACCGGGAATCGTCGGCTTCTATCTGATATTCGAAATGTATTATTGGGAAAAGGACAGCCAGGTCAAGGCAACCTACCAAAATGTTTTCGAGACTCTTTACAGAGACAAATATGCAGAACATCCGTTCACGAAAAAAATGCTTGACATGATAACCGCCGAGAACATCCGACCGGGCGGGAAATTCATCGACTTCACAATTCCGGACATTGACGGGAACATGCACACCCTATCGGAAGAAATCAAAGGGAAAATTGCCGTCATAGACCTATGGGCGTCATGGTGCGGACCGTGCCGGAAGCACAGCAGGGAAATCATCCCGATATACAATAAATATAAAGACAAAGGTTTCACGGTTGTAGGCATCGCAAGAGAAAATGAAAACACCAATGCCATGAAAGCGGCAATCGCCAAAGACGGATATCAATGGCTCAACCTCGTGGAACTGAACGATGCACAGAACATTTGGCAAAAATATGGAGTCGGGAACGGCGGCGGCAAAACTTTCCTGGTTGCCGCAGACGGAAGCATCGTAGCAATTGCTCCTTCCGCAGACGACATCAAGAAATATATAGAGGAACACATAGGGAAAAATTGATTTTACAGCATGGCATGGAAACCGTTTTGTTTCCCGTCACAACAGTACCTAATCGATTTTTCCCGGCTAAAAAAACGGCATCAAATTTCAAGATGCCAGATTTGTCTCCAACTCTGCGCAAGAAGCCAAAAATAACCGGAATATCTTTCAACAGGGCTACATAGAGATTTATAAAGGTCTGCCCAGTTTTTCTTGCAGGAAACGTCCGGTATATGATTCTTCGCAAACGGCTACCTGTTCGGGTGTTCCGCAGCAGACCAATCCTCCTCCGGCATCGCCACCCTCCGGTCCCAAATCTATCAGGTAATCAGCACATTTAATGACATCCATATTATGCTCGATGATAACCACTGTGTGCCCTTTCGCAATTAAATTATCAAACGCCTTCAATAACGTCTTTATATCATGGAAATGGAGACCGGTAGTCGGCTCGTCGAAAACAAACAAAGTCGTTTCCTGCTTCTCCTGACCCAGATAATAAGCAAGTTTAACTCGTTGGTTTTCACCTCCCGACAAGGTGGAGGAAGTCTGCCCCAGTTTGATATAGCCAAGCCCCACGCTTTGTAAAGGCAATAGTTTCTTTATAATCTTCTTTTCCTGGGAGCCATCCGACTGACCAAAAAATTCTATCGCTTGGTTTACGGTCATCTCCAACACATCGTAGATTGTTGCCCCACGGTATTCCACATCTAGGACATCCTGTTTGAAACGCTTTCCGTGACAAGAGTCACATTCCAATGTAATATCCGCCATGAATTGCATTTCAACGGTTATCTTTCCTTCACCTTTGCACTCTTCGCAGCGTCCGCCCTCTTTATTAAAGGAGAAATATGCAGCAGAATAACCCATTTGCTTGGATAACGGCTGATCGGCATACAGCTTCCGGATTTCATCGTATGCCCCGATATAAGTGACAGGATTTGAACGGGAACTTTTCCCAATCGAATTTTGGTCGACAAATTCCACCGCTTTTAACAGATGCAAATCTCCTTCTATCGCCGAACAATCCACCGCTAAACGTGACACCCCGTCAAGATGCCTTCTCACTCCTTCATAAAAGATATCCCTCACCAAAGAGCTTTTTCCGGAGCCGCTCACTCCCGTAACGACAGTCATCACATTCAAGGGGAACTTCACATCTATCCCTTTCAAATTATTCTTCCGTGCCCCTTTTACCTCTATGTAATTATTCCACGGACGGCGAAATTCCGGAACATCGATACGTTCCTCCCCTGTCAGATAACGGACCGTATAACTATCCGTCGCCTTATCCAAATGATTCACATCTCCTTGATAAACGACCTCTCCTCCCAATCGTCCGGCTTTCGGACCTATATCTATGATATAATCTGCCGAACGGATAATATCTTCATCGTGCTCCACGATTACCACTGTATTGCCCAATTGTTGCAATTCGCGTAATACCTTTATCAACAGGCTGGTATCCCTCGAATGCAAACCTATGCTCGGTTCATCCAGAATATACAGTGAGCCGACCAGGCTGCTGCCTAACGAAGTCACCAGATTGATACGTTGGCTCTCACCCCCCGACAAGGAAGAAGATAGCCGGTCCAGAGTCAGGTAACCTAATCCGACTTCCAGCAAAAAACGTATACGTCTCTTGATTTCCAATAACAGGCGCCCGGCAATTTCCGCATCGGTATCATCGAGCACCAGATTATCGAAAAATTCTTTCAAACGGGTAATCGGGAGCGAAACCAGTTCCGCAATGTTCTTTCCTCCGACATGTACATACAATGCCTCAGGTTTAAGCCGGCTGCCTTTACATACCGGACAGACCGTTTTCCCTCTATAACGTGCCTGCATCACCCGATACTGTATTTTATCCAGATTGCTTCCTACAAATTTAAAGAAGTCATCTATCCCATGCACATCGGGCGCACCATGCCACAACAGCGCCTTTTCCTTTTCCGACAAAGCATAATAGGAACGATGTATAGGGAATCCGTAACGCTCGCTCGAAACAATAAAATTACGCAGCCATTCGCTCATTACTTCACCTTTCCAACACATCACAGCGCCTTGATAAACAGAAAGGCTTTTATCCGGAATAACCAGATCCTCATCTATACCTAATATCTTCCCGAAACCTTCACATTCCGGGCATGCACCCAACGGACTGTTGAAGCTAAACATCATGTCGGTAGGCTCGTTAAAAACGATACCGTCTGCTTCAAACTTCTTTGAGAATTCTTTCACCACGATTCCGGTATCCGGATACATACGAATGCGGCAGGTATCACGCCCCTCATAGAAAGCAGTCTCCACAGAATCGGCAAGACGTGTCTTAAACGTGTTTTCCCCGGAAACCGCCAAGCGGTCTATCAATATTTCCATGTCCGACGCTCCCGACAGCAACGCTTTATCGGCAAGCACATCCGCAATCCGGCAAATATTCCCTCCAACAAGCAGACGGGTAAAACCCTCTTTCTGCAATATCTCCAACTGCGTCTCCATTGACCTGCCATCTGACAAAAAGATAGGAGCAAACACTGCAAACTTCGTCCCGGCTGGAAAAGTCTGTACCCATTTCACCACATCGCTCGCCTGATGTTTTTTTACCTCTTCTCCGGAAACCGGCGAGATGGTTTTCCCGATACGTGAAAACAACAAACGAAGATATTCATATATTTCAGTAGAAGTACCAACCGTTGAACGGGGATTCCTCGTGTTAACTTTCTGTTCAATGGCTATTGCCGGCGGAATCCCTTTGATATAATCACATTCCGGTTTACTCATGCGCCCTAAAAATTGACGGGCATACGCCGAAAGGCTCTCCACATAGCGTCTCTGCCCCTCTGCATAAAGCGTATCAAATGCAAGCGAAGATTTTCCACTCCCTGATAAGCCTGTTATCACAACCAGTTTATTACGGGGGATTTCTACATCTATATTTTTCAAATTATTTACCCGCGCCCCTTTTACATAAATTGATTGACTCGCCGACATTATGCTATTCCTCCTCTGTATATAGTTCTGCAAAAGTAAAAAAAGAGATACGCTTACCAATTAAAAAAGCGCTTTTTTGTTACAACCCCCTCTATTTTTACCGTAAAATAAAGGCTATAAAAAAGGGACCGGACTAAATGGCCCGATCCCTTCATAAACTCCAACATATACAAATAAATCAGTCTTTCAATTTTGCTTTTAAGAACTCGCGGTTCAAACGGGCAATATTACTTACAGATATATTCTTCGGACATT
The DNA here is from genome assembly GCA_944325355.1 of uncultured Parabacteroides sp. Classification (GTDB taxonomy): domain Bacteria; phylum Bacteroidota; class Bacteroidia; order Bacteroidales; family Tannerellaceae; genus Parabacteroides. The sequence continues at coordinate 298,793 of CALUZS010000002.1, read as the reverse complement.
CCATTTCACATGCACGAGTATTCGTACAGTTACCAAAACCAAGCTCGTCCATTTTGGCTACCATCGCTTTCGCACGGCGGGCTGCTTCAACACGACCTTGAGGCAACAACGCCAACTGGCTCACTTTTGCAGAAACGAACAACATAGCAGAACCGTTCTTACAAGCAGCGGCACAAGCTCCACAACCGATACAAGCAGCGGCATCCATTGCCAGATCTGCATCTTTCTTCGGAATAGGAATTGCATTTGCATCAGGAACACCTCCGGTATTTACGGAAACGAATCCTCCTGCCTGCATGATTTTATCGTAAGCCGAACGGTCAACCATCAAGTCGCGTATAACCGGGAATCCGGCTGAACGCCACGGTTCGATTGTAATTGTTTCACCATCCTGGAAACGACGCATGTAAAGCTGACAGGTAGTAGCTCCTGTTGCCGGGCCATGCGGATGTCCATTTACATATAACGAACACATACCACAGATACCTTCACGGCAATCGTGGTCGAATACGATAGGCTCTTTGCCTTCCTTCACCAAGCGCTCGTTCAAGATATCCAACATTTCCAAGAAAGATACGCTTTGATGGATTTCCATCGGGTATGTCTCGAACTGTCCCTTTGCTTTCGGACCTTTCTGACGCCAAACCTTTAGGGTGACTTTTATATCTTTATCCATAATTGCTTTAGTTTTTTTAGTTATTAAGTTTTTTAGCTTTTGAGTTGCTTGCTTAATGAGTACCCGGACCTTGGGATTTCTTCCCGGAATCCATACTCATGCGTCCAAAACTCACCAACTCATGAACTTATTTTTTATAGTTACGTGTCTGCGGAGTTACGAATTGATAATTCAAATCTTCCTTCAACATAACCGGATCTTTATCCTCTCCCTGATATTCCCAACAAGCTACATACATAAACTTATCGTCATGACGGAGAGCTTCTCCCTCTTCTGTCTGGTGTTCTACGCGGAAATGACCACCACAAGATTCGGCACGGTTCAACGCATCACGAGCCATCAATTCACCAATTTCGAGGAAGTCGGCTACACGCAGAGCCTTTTCCAATTCGGTATTCTGGTCATCGCCCGAGCCCGGGATGAATACATTGCTCCAGAATTCTTTCTTCAAGTCTTTCAACATCTGGATAGCTTCCTGCAGACCTTTCTCGTCACGTGCCATACCAATGTGCTCCCACATGATATGTCCTAAACGTTTGTGGATAGAGTCAACCGTTTCTTTACCTTTGATGTTCATCAACTTGTTGATACGGTCCTTGATAGCTTTTTCAGCTGCTTCAAATTCCGGCAAATCCGTACTGAAGCGCGGAACCTGAATCTGGTCAGACAAGTAGTTCTGAATCGTATAAGGCAATACGAAGTAACCGTCTGCCAAACCTTGCATCAAAGCAGATGCTCCCAAACGGTTTGCTCCGTGGTCAGAGAAGTTGGCTTCACCTATGGCGAACAAGCCCGGGATAGAAGTCATCAACTCGTAATCGACCCACAAACCACCCATCGAGTAGTGCAATGCCGGATAAATCATCATCGGCGTTTCATACGGGTTCTCATCGGTAATCTCTTCATACATATCGAACAGGTTGCCATATTTCTGCTTAACGACTTCTTTACCTAAACGGTTGATAGCGTCAGAGAAGTCCAGGAATACAGCCAAGCCTGTATTATTTACGCCATAACCTGCGTCGCAACGCTCCTTAGCGGCACGCGAAGCCACATCACGCGGAACCAAGTTACCGAATGCCGGATAACGGCGCTCCAAATAATAGTCGCGATCCTCTTCCGGAATATCTTTACCTTTCTTCTTACCTGCTTGCAATGCCTTCGCATCTTCCAATTTCTTCGGTACCCAGATACGACCGTCGTTACGCAAAGACTCGGACATCAACGTCAATTTCGATTGGAAATCGCCCTTCACCGGAATACAAGTCGGGTGAATCTGTACCATACAAGGATTTGCAAAGTAAGCACCTTTCTTGTAACATTGCCAAGCAGCAGAGCCGTTAGATGCCATCGCGTTAGTCGACAAGAAGAACGTATTTACATAACCGCCCGTTGCAACAACTACGGCATGGGCAGCATAACGTTCAATCTTTCCGGTAATCAAGTTGCGGGTAATGATACCACGTGCACGACCGTCTACCAACACTACATCCAACATTTCATGACGAGTGTACATCTTCACTTTGCCTTTACCAATCTGACGGCTCAAAGCTGAATAAGCCCCCAAAAGCAACTGCTGACCCGTCTGGCCGCGAGCATAGAACGTACGTGATACCTGAGCACCACCGAAAGAACGGTTATCCAACAAACCTCCGTATTCACGGGCAAAAGGAACTCCTTGAGCCACACATTGGTCAATAATGTTATTGGAAACTTCAGCCAAACGGTAAACGTTCGCTTCACGGGCACGGTAGTCTCCTCCTTTGATAGTGTCGTAAAACAAACGGTAAACCGAATCACCGTCGTTCTGATAATTCTTAGCCGCATTGATTCCTCCTTGTGCAGCAATAGAGTGAGCGCGACGCGGAGAATCCTGAATACAGAAGTTCAATACATTGAATCCCATTTCTGCCAATGAAGCAGCCGCAGAAGCACCAGCCAAACCGGTACCCACAACGATAATATCCAAGCGGCGCTTGTTAGCCGGGTTCACCAATTTCTGGTGAGCTTTATAATTTGTCCACTTCTCAGCCAACGGGCCTTGAGGTATTTTAGAATTAATTTCTGCCATATTCTTTTTAGTTTTTAGTTTATTAGTTCTTTAGCTTCTAAGTCCATTCCTATTTGACCTTTCGTCTTTCGGCTTATGTTTTATCCGTTCTCGCCAAACAAATTCTTAACGAACAAACTTGCAAATTCAAAAACTTAAAAACTTACAAACTTAAATTTAAGCTCCTACACCATTTACATAGAAGATAATCGTAATAACAACGAACAAACCGCAGATGATTGTTGCCACCCACTTGGAAATACATTCCCAGCGTCCCAACCAAATGTTGTTGTTCCAGCCCAAAGTTTGGATAGCCGACCAGAACCCGTGCGTCAAGTGGAACCAGAGAGCAACGAACCAAATTACATACAATATCGTATTGACGATATTGCCCTGGAAGTAGAAGTTGATGAATTTAGCGCCATCGGTCGGAGCTATTTCACCGTGAACACCAGCCAATTCTGCCAACATCATGTTTGCCCAGAAATGAGACAAGTGCAGAATCAAGCCCAAAATCACAATCAAGCCCAAAACGAACATGTTCTGCGATGCCCATTCCACACCTTTCGGGCGAGCAGTTGCCGCATAACGGTCATTACCGCGTGCCTTACGGTTCTGCATTGTCAGAATCCAAGCATACACGAAATGAACAAGCACTCCGGCTGCCAACACCAAAGTTCCCACCAATGCGTACCAGTTTGTTCCGAGGAACTCACAAACCATATTGTAAGCTTCTCCGGAAAATACTGCCACAATATTCATACACAGGTGGAACAGTAAAAACAAAATAAGGAAGAGACCTGATATACTCATTACCAGCTTTCTTCCAATTGATGAATTAAGTAACCACATAAGATAATAATTTAAGTTATTTAATTGTATTAGAATTTTCTTTTATTCTACGCCTAATATTGCGCAAAGTTAGGGTAAATATCAGTTTCAAGCAATAAGTATAAAAAATATTTCAACTAAATGCGCACCGACATTTATTCTTTCAATTTCTAACCGGGCAAAGCCCAAATTACATATTTATTATTTATTTTTGCCTTTGCATTCATTTATTATACCCATTATGAGAACTTATACTCATTCAGACAGGTCGTTTATTGAACAAGTCATACGCGATTGCAAAATATGTTTCGTAAGTATGACAGATGTTGACGGCACCCCTTACACAATCCCCATGAACTTCGGATTCAGCGGGAATAGTTTTTATTTGCATTCTGCACAAGAAGGACGCAGCATTTCCATCTTAAATAAGAATCCTAAAGTCTGTATTACACTCTGTTCCGGGCACGACCTGATTTTCCAGCACCCGGACGTTGCCTGTAGCTACAGTATGCGTTCAAAAAGCGTAATGGCTTGGGGAAATGTCTCTTTTATTGATGATTTCGAGAGCAAAGTATCTGCATTGAATATTATCATGGCACATTACACCGATAAGGCCTTTAAATACGGGCGCCCAGCCGTCGAAAACGTCAAGATATGGAAAATCGATATTGAAGAGATTTCTTGCAAAGAATTTGGTATTTCATACAAAAAATAATTGTACTCATCCAACATTTAATCTTCATACAGTAATTTATACAACTTGAAATTTTGTCGTACCTTTAAAATGAAAACTTCTTGCATCCGCACACTGCTATTTATTCTGTTGGCTGCAGTTATGACTTCGTGCGCAACAAAAAGAGAAATAAACCGGCCAGTCTCTATAAAAAACAATCCCAAACGTGAGTTTCGAGGCGCTTGGATACAAACCGCTTTCCAATCAGAATATAGCAAAATGTCTCCGGATACAATGAAAAAAGATTTTATCCGCAAACTAAATTACCTGCAAGATTGCGGTATCAACGCCATTATTTTCCAGGTCCGCCCGGAAGCCGATGCTTTTTACTATTCAGAAATAGAACCTTGGAGCCGCTTCTTTACAGGAGAACAAGGACGTGCCCCGGAAGGAAACTTTGACCCGATGGCTTTTCTGATTAAAGAGTGTCACAAAAGAAACATGGAATTTCATGCGTGGCTGAATCCTTTTCGTGCAAGTACTTCCGGAAACACAAAATTTGCGGAATCCCATATTTACAACAAGCACCCTGAATGGTTCGTCACATACAACAAACAAATCCTTTTCGACCCGGGAATCCCGGATTGCCGGGCTTTCATCTGTCGGGTAGTGCGCGACATTGTCAGCCGTTATGACGTCGATGCCATCCACATGGACGACTATTTTTATCCATATCCCGTAGCCGGCATGCCTTTCCCTGACGACAAAAGCTTTGCAGAATACGGTATTCCCAAGGGCTATTCACAAGCACAGCGCGACAACTGGAGAAGGAATAATGTAAACCTGCTGATCAGCGACCTGAAACGCACCATCCTTCTCGCAAAACCTTGGGTTCGGTTCGGAATAAGTCCGTTTGGCATCTACCGCAATAAGAAAAGTACGAAAGACGGCTCCGGAAGCGAGACAAACGGATTGCAGAATTTTGACGACTTGTACGCAGATATTCTCTATTGGGTGAAACAAGGATGGATAGACTACAACATGCCGCAAATATACTGGGAAATAGATCATCCGGCAGCCGATTACATCACATTAATAAAATGGTGGAACAAAAATGCAAATGGCAGACCTTTATACATCGGGCAGGACGTCGCCCGGACGATGAAAGCCAAACAACTCACACGAAAAATGAGGTACGAAAGAGGACTCAGCAATATTCAAGGAAATTGTTTCTGGCCGGCAAATGAAATCTTATGGAACAACGGACATATAGCTGATAGCCTGAAAAAAAATTATCACCGTTATCCGGCTTTAATCCCTGCATATACCCACATGCACGACAGGACTCCTAAAGAAGTCAAAAAGCTAAAAGCAGAATGGGCTCCCAACGGATATTTCCTGCGATGGAAAGCAGAACAAAGCGAAACCGACCCCGAAAAGGCAACTTATTTCGTCATTTATCGCTTTAATGATGGAGAAAAAGTGGATTTAAGCAATCCTTCAAAAATTGTCACGACCACCCGTAATTTATATTACAAACTCCCTTATGAAAAAGGCAAGACAAAATACCGTTACGTCGTAACAGCCGTTGACCGTTTCCACAATGAAAGTCCGAAAGGGAAAAGCAAAAAGATAAAACTTTAAAACGATTTTCGTATGAACAAATCCAGCTTTCCCGGTAATCCTGATATAAGTTTGGTAATAAAAGCGGTTATCTGCTTCATTGTATCAACCGTGTGTCTTATTCTCCCGGCATGTTCGGAAGAAAAGGATGCGGAGACGCCGGCACGGCAAACGCTGCTCGTTTATCTGATTGGCGACAACGACCTCTATCCGTACCTGAATGAAAATTTGGATGCAATTGAAGAAGGTGTTAAAAACACGGATGACTTTTCCTGTAACCTATTGATATATATCGATTCCTACCGGGAACTTCCTTATTTATACAAAATAGAAAAAGACAAACATGGAAATGTATCTTCCCATATCATAAAAGAATATCCCGAACAAAACTCAGCCGACAAAGAGATTATGTCTGCTATTATCCAGGATGTGCTTGGTTCTTATCCGGCAGAACAAACAGGATTAATTTTAGGAAGCCATGCAACATCTTGGTTTCCGCAAGATTTCCTGACAATAACGTCCCGTTCTTTCGGGGACGATAACGGAGCCGTAATGGAAATCGACGAGTTGGCCGAAGCGCTTCCGGAAAACGGATTCGATTACATACTTTTCGATGCCTGCTATATGGCGAACGCTGAATGCGTTTATGAATTAAGAAACAAAACAGACTACATCGTTGCGTCCTCTTCCGAAATCATGGATATAGGTTTCCCCTATTCGGATATTATTCCGTTGTTATTGGAGCAACAACCTCAACTGGAAGCTGTAGCCAACACCTATTACTCTTTTTACAACCAGAAAAGGGGATTATACAAATCGGCGTCCATTTCTGTTGTAAACACTGCTCATTTGGATGAGCTCGCATCCATCATGCGCGAAATAACAACCGATTTCGGCATAGAAAACATCTATAACCTGCCGAAAGAAGATTTGCAATTCCTCGAAAAATTGCTTCCGGAAAACAAACCGGCGTTCTTGTATGACCTTGAAGATTACGTATCAAATATCGCGACAGACGAACAATATTCCCGTTTCAACAAAGTATTAGAGAATGTCGTCGAGGTCAAATACAACACGCCATCGGTATTTTACGGCAACCATCAATGCCACTATCCTTTAGACAAATACAGCGGATTGTCGATATATATTCCACAAAAAGAATATCCGGAACTTGATGATTGGTACACGCGTCTGCAATGGTGGCATTCCGTGTACGAATAAATTTCTCAATAAACTAAAAAAGCACATTTAAATTTTTTCGTTTTTCCTTCCGGATGATATAGCTGCGCATAAAAGATATAAAGCCCCGGACGCAAATCGGAGCCGTCCCCGCCTTTACCATCCCAGACAAACTCTCCCGACGAGCCCAATGTATCATTATCTTTCAGCAAGGCGACCCGTCTGCCCGACAGGTCATAAATGGCGATCCGGCAACTATATTCCGGTGAATCCGTAACATAACGGATCAGGTAATCGTCTGTTTCATGTCTGTAAAGCGGTTTTTCAACCAATAACTTTTCCGATTCAGGAGAAAAAAGATATTGTGAATTTTGAAGCCCAGGAGTCCCGTAACCGGCAGTTTGGGCAGCCGAAGTCCAATTTCCGGAATCATTACTGTCCGAATCCGGATTAATCCGTTCCAATGCAACTCCTTTCTGCTCCTTTATTGCGGCAACATGCCATTGATGGCTGTAGGACACTTCGTCTATCACCAAATCTTCTTTTCCACACAACAAGACTACATCAGCGGAAACATTGTTTAAAATCGGGAGAGAAACTTCCCTTATCGCAAAATCATTCCTTGTTTCATAAAAATCAATAACGCCATACCGCTCTTTTGTCAATACCAAGTACCCCTCTTTCTTCAAAAATAATTCACCGGAAGCCAACAAGCAACGGTTTCGCAACGAACCGTCCTCACGGCGGATAGCAATAGAAACATCCGACAAATCCAGTTCTTTGTCCGAACGGTTGTATAATTCTATATATTCTGCCGCCCCGGGAAAAGGTTCAGGAAGTATTTCGTTTATTACCAAATCGCCGGCTTCCGGAGACACAGCATCTGTTATTTCCGGATGTTCCGGTTGTTCACCAGATGAATCACCATCCGGATTATCCGGATCCTCCGGTTCCGGATAATCATCTCCCGATATCGAATTTACCGCTCCCGGAGTACCACCTAACGGGTCTTCACAAACCATCCAGCCATCGTTTACCCGCTCCCAAGAAAAGCCCCGCTTCGCTTTCGGATAAGCAATATTATCGACCTCATTCCCTTGATTATCCACCAATCTTAATGCTTTTCCAGTGTTCGCCAATTGGGCCGGGAAACTTTCAAGCGGCATGGTATGACCGCTTTCTGCGACCATTATATCCCTGTCTGCCCTATATAGAACAATATAACCATCCTCTGGCAAAGAGAATGCGGAAAGCCCCACCGCCTTTTTATCGTAAAACAATGTCCAGCCCTCCAACGAAACAGGAGTCCCCGAATTATTCCAAAGTTCTATATACTCCGTTTCCGGCAAACCTGCAACATTTACGGGATCCGCCATAACTTCATTGATTAAAACCTTTCCAGTGATATCTGCAGCAGCAATAAATGTTTGGAAAAAAGATAAAAAAAGCAATATTTGTTTCATAGTCATTTGGTTTGTTTATAAAATAGTTATCTTTGCAACCGCTTTAATTACATTTGGACACAAATGCCGAATATTTTCCGGTAAACAAAGGTAATTTATTTTTGAATATAAAACAGATTAATTTTTAGGACAAAATGAAAGTAGCAATTGTCGGCGTCAGCGGAGCTGTAGGACAAGAGTTCTTACGCGTGCTTGACCAAAGAAATTTCCCAATAGAGGAGCTTGTACTGTTTGGTTCCTCGCGTAGTGCAGGTAGTTCATATTCTTTTCGTGGAAAACAATACACGGTAAAGGAATTGAAACATAACGACGACTTCAAGGGAATTGATGTTGCTTTTGTCTCAGCAGGAGCGGGAACGTCAAAAGAGTTCGAGAAAACCATTACCAAATACGGGGCAGTAATGATTGATAACTCGAGTGCTTTCCGTATGGATAGCGATGTTCCTTTGGTTGTTCCGGAAGTCAATCCGGAAGATGCTTTAGTCCGTCCAAGAAATGTGATTGCAAACCCAAACTGTACGACCATTCAGATGGTTGTTGCGCTCAATGCAATCGAAAAGCTGTCCCATATCAAGCGGGTACATGTCTCAACTTACCAGGCAGCAAGTGGTGCAGGTGCTACCGCCATGGCAGAACTCGTCAAACAATATGAGCAACTGTTGAAAGGAGAAGAGCCTACTGTTGAGAAATTTGCATACCAACTGGCATATAACGTGATTCCGCATGTAGATGTTTTCCAGGAGAACGGCTACACCAAGGAAGAGATGAAAATGTATAATGAAACGAGGAAAATCATGCACTCGGATGTTGAAGTCAGTGCAACTTGTGTCCGTGTTCCGGTAATGCGCGCCCACAGCGAATCCACATGGATTGAAACAGAATCTCCAGTATCCGTAGAAGAAGCTCGAAAAGCATTTGCGGAAGCAGAAGGGATTATCCTGCAGGATGACCCGGCAAACAAAGTTTATCCGATGCCGTTATTCGTTGCCGACAAGGATCCTGTATATGTAGGACGTATCCGAAAAGACATTTCCAATCCAAACGGACTTACATTCTGGACTGTCAGCGACCAGATAAAGAAGGGAGCGGCATTAAATGCTGTGCAAATTGCCGAATACCTGATAAAGGTAGGGAATTTACCCGCAAACAAATAATTGAATTTTATATAAGAAGAGCCGGTTATCTGATAGTTGTTCAGATAACCGGCTCTTTCGTTATACGGATATATACTATTTACTCCTACCGCTTCCGGGAGAATAATTAAAACATATAAATCATAACGCCCAATACCCGGTGGTTGCAAACCGAATAGGTATCATGAATTCTCCCATTTGCTTTATCCATCGTTCCAAACCATGCCAGTGACGGCGTATATTCTACTCCGAATTTCCAATGAGGCAGGTTATAAGAAAATTGAGCGTTTACAGTGAAAAGCTGGTCGACGTCTTGTCCTACACCATAAGTCTCACCCACAATCGCCTTGTTCGTCCCCAAATTTTTCAAATATCCTATAAAAATCCCCGGTTTCCACTTCTTTCCATAAACAATATTCAAGGAAGTCATGGAATGCCGGAATGTTGTATATTTTTGTTCCCCGGTCACCGGGTTGATAGCGCTCATCGCAAATCCGCCCAACATGGAAAGTTGCGTCAAATTGGAAGCCAGAAAAGTTTTCGCTGCGACAAACCATAAATCATCTGAGTATTTTACATGGCCTTCTAACGAAAGAGTCGTAAGCCGTTCCCTCACTTTAAAAGTTTCCTCGTTTACCGTCGAAGAAGTCCGGGGGACAATCGACAAAAGTTCCCCAGCCATTCCAAAAACCCAGGAATCTTTTTTGAAATCGATGCCCAGAAAAATTTCGGGGACACAGCTGTTTTTTATATAATCTTCCTGCTTTCCTTCCGGGCCTGCCGAAAGGTATTGTAATTGCCAGACAGTAGCAGCGGTAAGTTGCCATTTCCCCGTATCAAACCGATAACGTATTTGCGGACTTCGGTTAAACGCCGTAAAAGGAGCCCCGGTAGAAAGATTCAGAATCTGCGGATTAAAACTTCCAAACATCGGATGCCATGTCTGCCCTATCGTAACATCCGATTTCCCCCAATCCAGATTTACATACGCATGACGGATACGAAGAATGGAAAAATCGGATCCGGACCCTCGGAAATCGGTTTCTATCTTAGCCGAAGTCTTGGCTTTTCCAATGTCTGGGCCTTGCAAATCTATTCCCAAACGAGAATACAACACATAAAAGCTACCATTGGGAGAAGCATTCATGTCCTCCCCTTGAGAATCATAATCATGCCTCTTCGGATAAAGGTAAAACAAACCATCTACCGTCTCCTGGTTTGCCCGTGAATTATAGAAAAGATCCCCTCGAACTTGCCCGTAAAACTTATATGAGAATTTCTTTTTCTGAGCCGAAATCCCCACCGGCAAGCAAAATAATACAATGTATAGCAAAAAGTTCTTCATTTCTCCTGCTTTAATCGGGCGCAAAGGTAATTATAAAATGAAACATTTCAATAACATACAACCATTCTCCTCAACCGCAATACGCAAAATTGGTTCCAGGAAAGGCATATCCTGAAATTCTGCCGAAAAACAAGAACTGCCATTGGCAGGGAAAACAGGCATCCCTTAACCAACGGCAGTTCTTTCTACTATCACAAAAAGTTATTTTCTCCTTAAATACGGTAGTAATCTTCCCAACCTTTACGAGGAGGTAATCCTACCAACATCCGGTTTGCTTCCGGATCATTGGTAATCTGTTTTAAATCACGATCAAAAACCAACTTACGATTCAGCCGTTGGCTCAGAACGCCAAGACAGAATACTTGGCTCAATGGGCCGGCAATATGGAATGGCGAACGTGTTTCTTCCTTTCCCTGGCAAGCCAACAAGAAATTCGCATAGTGGTTAGACGTACTCTTTGATACTTCCGGCAAATTCTTCACAATATCTTTTTCCTTTCCGTCCGGAATGATTGAAAGAGTGCTGCCATGCGAACCGCCCTTAAACGTCAGAGTCTTTGTATATATTTCTTTACCGGGGTTCAATTTGGCAGGCTGTATCTTTCCTCCTGCTACCGTAGGAATATTCGGGTCGAGTTCTGATGTACCAAAGTTAGCCGGAACCGGAGGAATATTATCCAAACCGTCATACCATGTCACATCGACAGCCGGCATACCATCCCGTTCCGGGAAGCGGAACAACAGCGTGGAAGACATCGGATAGAAATAAGGGTTATGGTCTTTCAAATACAGCGGATTGACTTCCGTTGGCAAACCCAAATTAAGGAATTCATGTGCAGTATCCAGAATGTGTGCGCCCCAATCGCCTAACGCACCCATACCATACGAATACCAACAACGCCATTGCCCCAGATGATAATCATGATTATAGTCATTATATTCAGCAACGCCTATCCAAGTATCCCAATCAAGTGTTTCAGGAACAGGTTCACCCATAGGCATGTGTTTAATATGCGGATTCCAACCATGCCAACGACGGGCACTATTCATGTGGGCAGTTATCGCTGTCACATCTTTGATTATCCCGGCGTCTTTCCAAGTCTTGAATTGGAAATAATTAGCTTCCGAATGTCCTTGGTTACCCATTTGGGTCACAACCTTATACTTCTTTGCCGCACGCATCATAAGTTCAATTTCGTTGAACGTGCGCGCCATTGGCTTTTCCACATATACGTTAATACCATGTGAAATTGCTTCAATTGTAATCGGGAAATGGGAATGGTCGGGAACGCCTACGGTCACCGCGTCTATCTTTCCAGCCATCTTATCGAACATCTGCCGGAAATCCTGAAATTTCTCTGCCTTAGGGAACATCGACATAACTTCTTGCGTATGCTTTGCCCCCATATCCACATCACACAAAGCGACAACATTACACAATCCTGTCTTATACAATTCTTTAGCAATTTCGCCACCTCGGTTGCCAATGCCTATAAAAGCGATATTCACTTTGTCATTCGCACTAACCAACGGAGAAGAAGCTCTCACCCGTCCAGGGATATACAACCCGGAAAAAGTCAAAGCTGCTGAAGCAGCCAACGAACGTTTCAAAAAAGAACGTCTTGAAATGTTTTCTCGATTCATGGTTCTTAATCTATTTAGTATGTTTAGTTTGCTACTTATTTTTAATATATACCATTGCTTTTTTTACGGAACCGCATTTCAATAATAGCGCCTTTGCCTTTTCATAAGGAATATCCAGTTCTTCTACCAACATGCGGGTCCCCCTATCAATTAACTTTTGGTTTGTCAATTGCATATTGACCATTTTGTTCCCTTTCACCCTGCCAAGTTTAATCATAACCGAAGTAGAAATCATATTCAGAATCATTTTCTGTCCGGTTCCTGATTTCATCCTTGAACTTCCTGTGACAAACTCCGGTCCAACGATCATTTCCATTGCCACATCCGCTTCCTCCGCCATAGGAGAATCCGGATTGCTGGAAATACATCCCGTCAAGATTTTATGCTCACGAGCTCTCTTTAACGCACCTATCACATAAGGTGTCGTCCCTGATGCTGCAATTCCGAGCAGACTATCCAGACTATTAATATGATACCTTTGCAAATCTTTCCAGCCCTGCTCTGCGTCATCTTCCGCATTCTCTACAGCATTACGAAGAGCCGCATCGCCTCCGGCTATCAAACCTATGATATGCGTTGGTTCCACGCCGAAAGTAGGAGGAACTTCAGAAGCATCGAGAACACCCAACCGACCGCTTGTCCCGGCTCCTATATAAAAAAGCCGACCACCCTGTTTCATTCTTGGCACCAGCAGTTCTACGAACTTTTCGACCTGCGGAATTGTCTTCTTCACAGCCAATGCCACTTTCTGATCCTCCGCATTAATCTCTTCAAGTAATTCCCTTACCGATTTACTCTCCAAGTCATTATAAAAAGAAGGCTCTTCCGATATTTTTCTAAACCCCATTTCCCTTACTCCTTTTAATATTTACCTAAATGATACTGCAACAATCCATCCATCGGATTCTGAACAATTTTCCCAAGAACAATTCCCGTATCCGATGCAACAGCAGATAATATGTCACGAAAGAAATAAGCTATTGAACCGACAAAAGAGACTTCGCAATCATCTCTATGATATTGTTTCACATTCCGATAAATAAAAGCGTAAAAACTGTCAGCTACCAAACGATATATCGACGGCTCATCAAGATGCTCCGCCAAAAACGGAGCAAACCCAGCTAAAAAACGGTTCGGAAAAGGCTGCCGATAAACTTTATCTATTATATAAGCAGGCGTCAACCCGTACTGTTCCAAAAACAGGGACTTCAACCGCTCCGGCAAAATTCCTTTTAACAAATCACCTACCAGTAACTTTCCAAGGACAGCCCCGCTGCCTTCATCGCCTAAAATGAATCCCAACGGAGAAATATTCGATACAATTTTATCTCCATCATATAAACAGGAATTGGAACCGGTCCCTAAAATGCAGGCAATGCCTTCCGTCTTGCCGCAAACAGCACGTGCCACTCCCAGCAAATCAGATTCTACGAAAATTCGCTTGGCTGTAATATGTTTCTTTATTGCATTCTCTACCACTTTAACTTTGTCAAAAATACAGCCAGCACCGTAAAAATAGACAGTATCTATCACATTATCTCCCACAGCAGGAAGAAGCTTTTTTTCTATCTCAGAACTTATTTCCTCTTCATCTTGAAAATAAGGATTCATTCCTTTAACTCGTATCGTGGAAAACGCTCCGGATTCATCAACGATGCACCAGTCTGTTTTAGTAGAGCCACTATCGGCAATTAAAAATTTACCCATCTGCTTATTCCTCCCACCTTAACAATCCGACATTCCCATCTGTCGATGAATAAATCACTTCCTTTCCCGATAAAGGATAAACCGTATTCATCAAACAATTACCAACCAAATGTTTCCAGCAAATCGAACCATCTTCAGAATCGAGAGCAAAAATCATCCCGTTCTTCGTGCTACCAAACACAATGCCTTCCGATTCTTCCAACATGGATGGGGCAAATTCATATCCAAAGCCTACATCCGTAGCCCATATTTTACGGGGTTTGTCCATCTTTGCCGCAAAACAGACCACACTGTCTTGCATTGTTTTTCCAAATACCCGTTTTTTATCCGCTGAGATTCCAATAGATTCCCTCACAGCAGACTCACGCGTCCGCCAACAAGTCTGCCCCGTTTTCAAATCAATAGCGGTCATAGCCCTTTGTGGGTCTACGATGAAAACTGTTTTGTTTCCAGTCTCCACAGGCCATACTGCTGCCGGAGAATAGTGCATCCTCGTCAATCCACCCGTCCATGTCCATTGCACTTCCCCGGATTCCTTATCCAAGCAATACAACGTATTATCCCACGCTCCAAAAACCACATACTTTTTCGTCACCAATGGACGCGTCTCTATATAGCCTTTCACTTCGTCGTACGACCAAAGCAGTTTTCCTGTTTTTATATCTATCGCCCTGAATTTTCCATCGCTGGCGCCTACATACGCTATTCCCTTGTCTATGGAGACGGCTCCCAATACAGGTTCATCTGCTTGCAATTTCCATAACAGATTTCCTTGCTCCGCATCAAGACCATATATGCATTTATCGGTAGAACCAAATACGACAATATTTTTATCGACAGCGCAGGTTCCCACAATCCGGTTACCGGACTTAAATTGCCAAAGCAGCTCTCCTGTCCGCACATCCAAACAAGACATTACCCCGTTCTCATCCCCAATATACACGTTGTTCTTGTAAACTTCCGGAGAAGAATACAGGGCAGAACCGAGCTGCACACTCCAAACTGCCTTTACGTCCGGATATTGCCGATTAACACTCTCTATATCCGGACGTTTGTCCACTAAAGTTTCCGCATCGTAATATGTTTCCGTCAACGACATTCCAGCCCAAGGATTCAAAGTTCCTCCGATGCGTTGTTCTGAAACTTTTAACGAATCACCACATATCTCGAAAACAGAGTACCCTCCAACGGCATCATTTCCCCGGAGATTACTACGCCCCAAGATTCCGGGTATTCCATCGTAAGACAAATGCTGGTTAGCATGATAATGCCCACCGATAAAAGCTTTGATATTATACCCGCGAACTGCATCCGTCACATCAAAACTATTATCCACATCACCTATACGCATCGGATAGTGGGTCACAAGAAAAACCGGTTTTTCTTTTCCATTTGCCGATAACCTGCTTTTTAACCAGTCAACGTCTTGCGGGGAGACGTGACCATCGGCAATCCGCACTATCGGACCGGAATTAAATCCTAAAAACAAAAAACCGCCATATTCAAATTCAAACCGGTCGGAACCAAAGATTTGGGCAAAACAGGTTGCTCCAGATTCTGTCCATTTGGTATCATGGTTCCCCGGTATTATATAATATGGTATAAACAACTTATCCAGGATATCTTTTGCCACATGCAATGAAAAGCAGTCGCCCTCTTCTGTAATATCTCCCGAAACCAAGACAAAAGCAAGGTCCGATGCCTTATTAATCTGCGCAACAGAACGCTCCAAATCCTCTGCCGCTGACGGATTCTTGCTGATATGAATATCCGTAAGTAAAGCAAACTTAAAATCTTCGGCCTGACAACAGCCTACAACCAGAACAAACAAAAAAGAGACAAGCAGTAATCGTTTCATATTTTACTATCTGTTTTTCAAACGAATAATCCACAATCCAACAAAAGTAAACAAGGCATTGAACAAGAGAAGCTCGTAACTGAAAGCGTATCCCCCGAACCATTTCTCCGAATTGACATCCAAAATAAGACACAATACCGGAGATAATAACGCTACAAGCGGAACGTAACGGTCATGTACCTCTTTCTTTGTGAAAATTCCGAACATGAACATTCCAAGAATAGGCCCATAAGTATAACTCGCCAAAATATATACGGCATCAATTACGCTTGTATTATTCAATACATTAAATATAATAATGACTATCCCCAATATTATGGCCATCATAATATGCACCCTCTTACGGATATGTTCCACCTGCTTCTCCGTTTTATTCTTTATTCCAAGAATATCTACGGTAAAAGAGGTCGTCAGTGCCGTCAAAGCAGAGCCGGCTGCGGCATAAGCGGAAGAGATAAAGCCAATGATAAACAAAATACCAACAATCATCGGAAAATAATTGCCGGTAGCGAGCATAGGAAAAAGTTCATCTGTTTTAGATGGGTTAGGGATTCCTGTACGCTCCGTATATGTATACAAAAGAACTCCCAACATAAGAAACATAAGTATTACAAAAACCTGCATGACACTGCTTATGACAAGGTTCTTTTGTGAATCCTTGAAATTCTTGCAACTCAAGCTCCTTTGCATCAAATCCTGATCCAAGCCCGTCATTGCAATAACAGTAAACAATCCTCCTAAGAATTGTTTGAAAAAATATTGCCGGTCATTGATATCATCAAAATAGAATGTTTTAGATAACGGACTGTCATAAACCGTATCCAGCATTCCGGCAAACGACAATCCCAAATCCGTTGCGATATAATAAATAGATAAGACGACAGATACGACAAGACAACAAGTTTTTAAGGTATCTGTCCAAATCAATGACTTGACCCCGCTACGAAAAGTATAGAGCCATACCAATACTACTGTAAAAATAACATTGAAAACGAAAGGAATTTTCAACGGACCGAAGACCAGCAACTGAAGTGTCAAACAAACAAGGAAAAGACGGACTGCAGCGCCCAGCATCTTTGATACAAAGAAAAACCACGCGCCGGTCTTATGTGTCAATATCCCGAAGCGGTTATCAAGATAACCATATATCGAGACCAAATTCATTTTATAAAATAAAGGTATCAAAAGATAAGCGATAACCAGATAACCGACCGCAAATCCCAGCGCCATCTGCAGATAACCAAATCCGCTGGTCAAAACCATTCCTGGAACAGATACAAAGGTTACTCCGGATATGCTTGCCCCTATGGTAGCGATTGCAACAATATACCACGGCGATTTCCGATTTCCAACAAAAAAACCTTGGTTGTCTGCTTTCCTCCCGAAGAGATAGGAGACAGAAAACAACACAACAAAGTAGGCAATAATTACTACTAATACTTCTAACGGGCTCATACTGTTCCAGATTTCAGCAGAAAAAAGATACTTCCACCAAGAAGCATCTCTTATCTTGTGCTTTTCATCTTAGCAAAGGTAAAAGTTCTTGATAAGAATCAAAAACTTTCTTCTCTTTATTTTTTATTTCAACACAACTATCTGCCCAAAGTATTTCTATTTTTTGTAAGTTTGTAATAATAAATATCATCATTACAAAATGAATCAACTGTTTGAAAAGCCTTTTACATTCGACCGGGTCATCCGGATCGTGTTCAGCATTTTTCTGATAATCGGGATTTTTTATCTAATCACCGTGCTGAAAAATGCGCTATTGCCTTTTTTAATCGCATGGCTTTTAGCATATATTTCCCAGCCATTCGTCAAATTCATCCAATACAAAATGAAAATAAAGAACCGGCTGTTATCAATTATCGTCTTCTTTATTTTCACTTTAATTTTATTGTTCCTATTATTTATCACGGTTGTCCCATCTATTACCGAAGAGATTAACCGCACGGTCGATTTGCTCCAAACCCAGAATTTGAAAAAAGGATACATACCCCTCATCCCGGACTCTTGGATTGAATACATAAACAGTCTCGACATCCGGGAAATAGCAAAAATGCTGGATAGGGAAAATATAATGAACGCCATAAAACAAATTGCGCCTCAAGTTTGGGCACTCCTAAGCAGTACATTCTCTGTCCTGTTCAGTGTTACAATTATATTCATTATTCTATTGTATTATATCTTTATTTTGCTTGACTATGAGAAAATCGCCAACGGATGGATTGGACTAATTCCTGACAAATACCGCCCATTCGTAAATACATTAATGGATGATATAGAAGTAACCATGAACCGTTACTTCCGAGGTCAATCGCTTATCGCCTTATGTGTCGGCATCCTGCTCGCCATCGGTTTTAAAATTATCGATTTCCCATTAGCAATCATATTAGGATTATTCATCGGCTTATTAAATATGATTCCTTATCTTCAAACCATCGGAATAATTCCAATGGTAATCTTAAGCCTGCTGCGTTCTGCTGAAAGCGGAGAAAACTTTTGGATTATCTTTGGTTTGTCTCTATTAGTCTTAGGAATCGTTCAATGTATCCAAGATTTATACCTGACCCCGCGAATTATGGGAAAAGCGATGGGACTAAATCCTGCTATTATTCTCTTATCCCTTTCCATTTGGGGAATCCTCTTAGGATTTATCGGGCTAATCATAGCGCTTCCGTTAACAACACTTTGCCTATCCTACTACAAACGTTTTATATTGGAAGAAAAAGAACCCGAACCGGTTCCCGACAATTCCAAAGAAACAAATAAGTAAGCATACATATTCCTGGAATTGCTTTGAACGAAACCGAGAAGTAAAAATACCATGTTTTAGGTATTTTATACAGAAAAATCGCAACAAAAAGCGATTGAAATTGTTTTATAATCAAAATACCTTTGTTTTATATTAAAAAACGAACAATTATGAAGATTGAAAAGATTATAGGACGAGAAATCCTCGATTCGAGAGGGAATCCGACAGTAGAAGTCGATGTTTGGTTAGAATCAGGTGTTATGGGAAGAGCTTCCGTACCATCGGGAGCATCCACCGGCGAACATGAAGCGCTCGAATTACGCGATGGAGACAAAAAACGCTACAACGGAAAAGGAGTTTTAAAAGCCGTTGAAAATATCAATGCAATCATAGCTCCTGCATTGACAGGCATGTCGGCTTTAGACCAAATAGGGGTAGATAAAGCCATGCTGGCATTAGACGGGACAAAAACAAAATCCCGGTTAGGAGCAAATGCCATTTTAGGTGTCTCCTTGGCTACAGCCAAAGCAGCCGCCAACTACTTAGATATTCCTTTATACCGTTACATAGGAGGAACAAACACCTATGTAATGCCTGTTCCAATGATGAATATTATAAACGGAGGCTCCCATTCCGACGCCCCAATCGCATTCCAGGAATTTATGATTCGCCCGGTAGGGGCATCTTCTTTCCGCGAAGGTTTACGCATGGGCGCCGAAGTATTCCACGCGCTTAAAAAAGTGCTTCACGACAGAGGATTAAGTACTGCCGTAGGAGACGAAGGCGGCTTTGCTCCCTCGTTGGACGGAACTGAAGATGCTTTAAACTCTATCCTTGCAGCAATTAAGGCGGCAGGTTACGAACCCGGAAAGGATGTGATGATTGGTATGGACTGCGCTTCTTCCGAATTTTATAAAGATGGGATTTATGATTATACCATTTTTGAAGGCGATAAAGGAGTAAAACGGACATCCGACGAACAAATTGATTATCTTGAAAAACTAATCAATGAATATCCGATTGATTCCATAGAAGACGGTATGAGTGAAAACGATTGGGACGGATGGAAAAAGTTGACCGACAGGATTGGCTCCCGCTGCCAATTGGTAGGCGACGACTTATTTGTGACGAATGTAGACTTTTTATCAAAAGGTATCAGACAAGGATGCGCCAACTCCATTTTGATTAAGGTAAATCAAATCGGTTCATTAACGGAAACACTAAATGCCATTGAGATGGCGCACCGGCACGGCTATACAACCGTTACATCACACCGCTCCGGAGAAACAGAAGATGCAACCATTGCAGACATCGCTGTTGCAACCAATAGCGGACAAATAAAAACCGGTTCATTAAGCCGTTCCGACCGAATGGCAAAATACAACCAGTTGCTTCGCATTGAAGAGGAACTTGGAGAACGTGCCATTTATGGTTACAACCGTTTGAAATAAACCAAAATATTCCAATTAATTGAATGGAAGAGAATAGTTCAAGCTTTTAGTTCTGGGCTATTCTCTTTTTGCTTTACCAATATAATAAATCCACCTGTTTCATCACTTGTTACCAGTTTCTTTTTTATGATACTCACTTGAAAATATATTACATTTGCAACGATTCTCGTAAAAGAATTGTGCTATGGATAAAAATAATGAATTGCCCAAGTTTGATTTGCCCATCGATTTTGTCGTAACCGATGAAATAACCGGAGAATTACTAAACCAGTACGGCCGCTTCCCCTGCAAAATTAAAGCGGGATTATTCATATTCTGCACAAAAGGATATGTAAAAGCAAAAATAAACTTCAACGACTGTGAAGTAAAAGAAAACACATTCATCACTCTTTTACCCAATAGCTTTATACAAGTAAAAAGTGTTTCAAACGATGTACACCTTTATGTTGTAGGTTTCTCCGGCACATTCATCTCAAAAAATGATTATCAATTTAAATCCATCTTCGGATTAACGTCCATTTTCATTATCAGAAATCCGGTCCTTCCCTTACCTTCTAAAGCACAAGTAGCCATCGAACATCTATACGAACACTTACTCAACTTATGCTTTTTATATGATATTTCGGAAAACCGGAATACCATCCACGCCGTTTTCACCATTTTCCTTGAAACCACTGCGCAACTGTACAAAAAACTATACTCAGAAAAAGAAAAAGAAGTCTCCAGAGAAGATGAACTATATCGCAAGTTCATTTTCCTGCTAATGGAGAATTACACGAAAGAACATAACGTGTTCTTTTATGCCGAGAAATGCGATGTTACTTTACAGTACTTCTGTACTGCCATAAAAAAGGCATCAAAACATACTCCGTTCGAAATAATCGCTTCATTCCTTATAATGAACGCAAAAGATTTATTAAAAACCACCTCTTCATCCATCAAAGAAATTTCAGACCAACTCGGATTTATCAACCAATCCTATTTCAACCGCTTTTTCAAAAGACACGTAGGAATTACACCGTTACAGTATCGGAAAAACTAATTATTCGGTATATTTGCAAAAGAACAAAAAACAATTCTCATGAAAATCGGAATCTTATCTTCCGGGGGAGACTGCCCGGGAATCAATGCAACCATACGCGGCGTAGGGAAAACGGCAATGATGCATTACGGGATGGACGTTATTGGCATCCACAGCGGATTTACCGGATTACTACATAACGACATTGAAATCCTCAATGAGCGAAGTTTGTCAGGTATACTCAATTTAGGGGGAACAATTCTCGGCACATCACGAGAGAAACCTTTCCGAAAGGCGCTCGATTCCGACAGTGAGAAGCCGCAAATAATTTATCAGAATTACAAAAACCTGAATTTGGATTGTTTGGTTTGTATCGGCGGCAACGGAACCCAAAAGACAGCCAACAAATTATCCCAATTAGGAATCAATGTAATCGGAATCCCTAAAACAATCGACAATGATATTTGGGGAACGGATATAACATTTGGTTTTGATACTGCCGTAAATATTGCAACAGAAGCGATAGACCGGCTCCATTCTACGGCAAGTTCCCACAAACGGGTAATGGTCGTTGAAGTAATGGGGCATCATGCCGGCTGGATTGCATTATATGCAGGCATGGCAGGAGGTGCAGATGTTATTTTGATACCGGAATTAGGTTATGACATCGACAAAGTAAATAAATGCATTCTTGAACGGGCAAAACGGGGGAAACCCTATTCGATTGTCGTAGTAGCTGAAGGTCTGAAAACTCCAGACCAGCACCATCCTTCAAGATTTATCACACAGGAAATAGAAAAAGCTACCGGAATCGAAACACGCGACACAATACTAGGATATACACAACGGGGAGGAAATCCGTCGCCTTTCGACAGGAACCTGGCGACCCGGTTAGGCGGTCATGCCACAGAATTGATAGCAAATAGGGAGTTTGGGAAAATGGTTTGTATGAAAGATGGGAAAGTCAGTTCACTTCCCCTGCAAGAAGTAGCAGGGAAATTGAAGCTGGTAACAGAAAACCATGATTTAATTCTACAAGGAATCCGCATGGGAATCTCCTTCGGCTGGTAATATCTCAACTTCAGATGCTACAGTCTCCTTTTTTGTCTCAACAGCAGGCGTTTCCGTGTCTGCCGGATTTACGCGTTTTTCCTTTTTAAGCTGACATATGTAACGCTGGAACTCTGCATCCGTACGCAATTTATTGATTGCCATTTGTGCCGCATGCTGTTGCGATTCCTTCTTGGAAAATCCTATGCCGACTCCTATTTGCTGCTCAAACAAATAGATTGCTGTTTGGAACACCGGATTCCCGTCTTTATCAATGAACTCTTCTATCAACCGGAATGAAATATCAAATTTATTTTTCTGCCCCCACTCCAACAAATTTGATTTGAAGTTTACCTCTTTCCGTGCAATATCTTCCAAATCAATATACTTATCTACTATATTTTTACGGATAAACTCAAAGCAAACCTTATATCCCTGATCTAAATAAACCGCACCAATCAAAGCCTCCAAGGCATTTCCATAAACATTAAGTGTATGGGAATTGTTCCGGGAAGAATAAGTTACCAATTTATCCAATCCTATCTGTTGGGCAATATTGTTCATCATCTCGCGGCTAACTATCTTTGAACGCGTATTCGTAAGGAACCCTTCTTTGCGGTTCTGGAAATGGTTAAAAAGAATGTCCGCTATGACCGTGTTCAACACGGCATCCCCTAAAAACTCCAACCGCTCATTATTGCCCAAACGACCATTTTCTATTCCCTTGGGAGAAGACTTATGAGCAAATGCCTGCTCATAAACAGATATGTTTTTCGGATAAAAGCCTAAGATTTTATAAAAAGAAGAATAAGGCTCCTTACCTTTTACCTTAAGAAGCCTTATTCTTTCATATAAAGAGATAGGTAATAACACTACTTTCTGAATTTTTTCACAATAGCACAAGCATTATGTCCGCCAAAACCAAACGTATTCGATAAAGCGGCATTAACGACTCTCTTCTGTGCCTTATTAAATGTAAAATTCAATTTATTGTCAATTTCCGGATCATCATCACCTTCTGCATGGTTAATTGTAGGAGGAACAATATCCTCTTTTACAGACATCACGCAAAAAGCCGCTTCTACTGCTCCTGCAGCTCCAAGCAAATGTCCGGTCATTGATTTTGTAGAACTAATATTCAAATCGTAAGCATGATTACCGAAGACATCCAGGATGGCTTTCACCTCTGAAATATCTCCCACCGGAGTAGATGTTCCATGAACATTAATATAATCGATATCTTCCGGTTTCA
The DNA here is from genome assembly GCA_944325355.1 of uncultured Parabacteroides sp. Lineage (GTDB taxonomy): Bacteria > Bacteroidota > Bacteroidia > Bacteroidales > Tannerellaceae > Parabacteroides. Next base: position 275,083 of record CALUZS010000002.1, on the reverse strand, counting down.
TTCCTGCATCTTCCAACGCATTGCGCATTACCAACTTCGCGCCTAATCCTTCCGGATGAGAAGCGGTCAAATGATAAGCATCGGCAGATAGCCCTGTCCCTGCGATCTCACAATAGATTTTTGCGCCACGAGCCAAAGCATGTTCCATTTCTTCAAGAATCAAACATGCACCTCCTTCGCCAATAACGAACCCATCACGGCTTGCACTGAAAGGACGGGATGCTGTTTCCGGAGAATCATTACGCGTAGACAACGCATTCATAGCATTGAATCCGCCTACTCCCACAATAGCGATAGCTGCTTCAGCGCCACCACTTACAATTACATCAGCTTTTCCCAAACGGATATAATTAAAAGCATCGGCAATTGCATTTGTAGAAGACGCGCAAGCAGAAACCGTAGCGAAGTTAGGTCCACGGAAACCGTATTTCATAGAGATATGACCGGCAGCCATATCTGCAATAATCTTAGGAATGAAAAACGGGCTGAAACGAGGACCGCGTTCCTGATTGTATGCTCTTACTTCATCTTCAAATGAACGAATACCACCGATACCGGCTGCAAAAATAACTCCGATACGATCTTTATTTTCTTTTTCAAGATCCATTGCCGCATCAGTCACAGCTTCTTGTGCCGCAGCCATAGCATACTGTGCATATAAATCATATTTACGAATTTCCTTCCGATCCATACCAAAAGCCAACGGATCGAAATTCTTTACTTCGCAAGCAAATTGAGTCTTGAATTTCGAAGCATCAAAATGAGTAATAGGTCCTGCTCCACTACGTCCGTTGACAATATTTTCCCATGTTTCCGGGAAAGAGTTACCCAACGGAGTAATAGCACCAAGACCTGTTACTACAACTCTTTTTAATTCCATACTTTAAAAGTGGATTTACTTTTTAGCGACAGCTTCTTCAATGTAAGCAACTGCTTCTCCTACATTGGTAATTTTTTCTGCTTGGTCATCCGGAATTTGAATATCGAATTCCTTTTCGAATTCCATAATCAATTCCACAGTGTCAAGAGAGTCTGCTCCTAAATCATTAGTAAAGCTTGCTTCGTTTGTAACTTCTGATTTCTCTACATTGAGTTTATCAACGATGATATCCTTTACTTTTTCAGCTACTTCTGACATAACTTTTGAATTTAGATTAATAAATACGAATATACTTTTTAAATTTGCAGTGCAAAGAAAAGAATTTTTTACGTTATAAAGCAAATATAACAAGATAAAAATGCAATCAGTTGCACATTTTTTACTCTTATGTGCACTAAAACAGTATTTTTTTACATCTATCATATGGCAAACATTGCAATTTTCGCTTCTGGCAACGGCACGAATGCTGAGAATATCATCCGTTACTTCGCGGATAACAACATCATCAAAATTGCTGCCGTATTTTCAAACAAAGAAAAGGCTCCGGTACTGGAGAAAGCTAAAAATCTACAAGTTCCGGCATTCTACTTCAAACGGGAAGACTTTTCCAACGGATATCCGATTTTAGAAATATTGCATGAACTACATATCGACGGAATATGCTTAGCCGGCTTTCTTTGTATGGTTTCGCCGATATTATTGAAAGCATTCCCAAAACGAATCATAAACATCCACCCATCGTTGCTCCCAAAATTTGGGGGCAAAGGCATGTATGGATTGAATGTGCACCGGAAAGTTATCGAAAATGCCGAAAAAGAGAGCGGGATAACCATTCATTATATAGATGAGCACTACGACCAGGGTGAAATTATCTGCCAAGAAACATGTCCGGTCCTTCTAACCGATACGCCCGAAGAGCTCGCATCACGTGTTCATTCTCTGGAATATAAATATTATCCTCTGGTCATCGAACGGATTTTCTCTCCTCAAGAAAAAGTGTAACACTGGGCACTCGCATTTCAATACGGCTTCACCGCTTTTTTAGGGGACGTTCTCAAATCCTAATTTGTGCAGGACCGCACGCTCTTCTGCCGTAGCATTCAATACTGTATATGCAGGAAACTCACGCGGATGATTATAATGGTTCCGCAGATATTCGAAATCTGAAGGATTCGCCCGTAACATCTTATCTATCTGCTGCGGATTATAAACAGACAAAACCGCATGTTCAATCCGATGTTCCGTCCATTTATCCAAATCGATATAAGGATTCTCCGGAGAAACAGGAAATATGCTCCCGACAGAAACATCCAATCCAAAAAAGTCTGCAATTGCCTGCACGCACATCCGCGTTCCATTGGCTTTTCCATCGGCAGAGAATCCTGCAATATGAGGTGACGCCAAGAAAGAAAACTCCAACAAATCCTGGTCGATAACCGGCTCCTTTTCCCAGCAATCCAATATAATCGAAGAAACAAGCCCGTTCTTATAAGCGTCCTTCAAGGCTTCCGTACAATGAACCGCACCCCGGCAACTGTTTATAAAGCACGGTGATTTCTTCAAGCGGGCAAAAAAGCGAAAATCCGCCAAATGATGTGTCGCATATTCCCCTTCTTTCGTATAAGGAACGTGCAACGTGATAATATCCGACTGCTCCAACAGCACTTGAAGCGGAACAAATCCATCAGGACCTTCCAGCTCTGCACGAGGAGGGTCGCAACGCAAGACCCGCAATCCCATTGCCGTACATAAACGTTCCACTTCCGAACCTACGTGCCCCACTCCTACGATACCGATTGTCATTCCGCACAAAGGCTTTCCGTTTTTTAAAGAAAGTGCTATCAAAGACGACAAGACATACATTCCCACAGATGAAGCATTACATCCCGGAGCATTTTTCCATGCAATACCGTTTTCATCACAAAACGTTGTATCGATATGGTCAAACCCTATCGTCGCGGTTACGATTAAACGCACCGAACTGCCAGCCAACAAATCTTTCGTACATTTGTCTATGCTGCGGACAAACAAAACATCTGCATCCCGGACAGATTCTGCCGTGAACCCTCGGGCTGGCAGATACTTAATTTCCACAGAAGACACAGACTCGAAAACTCCTTTCAAGTATGGAATCGTATCATCTGCCACAATCCTGATTCTTTCCATGATTACCGCAATTTATATTTGTTAAAGTGAGGACCGGCTTTCAACGCAAACAACAGAAGAGACAATATAGTGAGACACGCACCGAAAAGATAAGAATATTCAAATCCGCCAAACCTCTCAGCGATACTTCCGCCAATCATCAAACCGATTCCTATACCCACATCCCAACTTGTCAAGTAGGTGGAAGTTGCTGTTCCCCGCTGATTGTTCGGGGCAAGATTCACAAACAGCGTATTGAATGCAGGAAACATCGTGCCAAAGGAAAGACCTTGAAGCAAGGATATACAAATATAAAGGTAAGAACTGAACACATGGTTCCACAACATCAGCAAATGCAGTCCGGAAAGCAAAAAGAATGTTATGGCAGCCAAACACATCCCCCAGAAAATAACCGAGGTAATCCGCCCTTTGTCGACCTGACGCCCCGAAAACATTCGGGAAACGCCCAAACCGATTGCCATAAATGTAAAATATAGCCCGGAATTTACTTCAATACCTATTTCGGTTGCATACATGGCAACATAGGTCGTTGTCATTCCATACGGAATAGATAACAATAACAATGAGATGCCAGCCCAAATCCCTTTCTTTAAAAAAAAGCGGTCTAACGATATCGGTTCCCTTTTCACCGGAGCCTTCCGGGGCGTTTTCACCCAATAAGCCATAAGAAAGCCAATGACACCGACAATCAATGACGAAGAAAAAATCACTTGGTATGAAAGTCCCTGGTGCATGAACAAACCTATCATCGGGCCAAAACTCATCGCCAAATTATTTGCTAACCCATAATATCCCAGACCCTCCCCCCGGCGGGAAGAAGGCATGATATCAATCACGATAGTATTTCCTGCCACAGTAACCATTCCAAATGCAAAACCATGCACAACGCGCAATGCAAGAAACAACGTTATCGTCGTTGCAATCATATATCCTCCGAAAATCGCAATGAAAACAAAATAGGCCAACAGGTAAAGCGGCCGGCGGGAAAAGGTGTCGAGCAGGTATCCGGAAAACGGACGGATGCAGAGACAAGCGATTGTATAACACGATAAGATCACTCCTATCATTGTTTTATCCGTGTTGTAAGTCTCTACAAGATAAAACGGCAATATCGGTAAAATCAAATAGAATGCTATATACAACAAAAAATTTGCACCCAATATCTTATAAAAATTTCCAGTAAAAAGTCTGTCTTTCTCCATCTGAACCTCCTTTTTAACACAAAAAGGGAAGAAGCGTTTGATTCGCTTCTTCCAAATATCCTAAATCTATCAATAATCCAACACGCCTTTCCCTTGTCGGATTATGACCGGTTCCGGACCGGTATAGCTGACAACAGTGGAAGGTTCCAATCCTCCGTAACCGCCATCAATCACCAAATTGACCTCGTTCTCATATTTTTCATGAATCAACTCAGGATCGGTCGTATATTCTATAAGATCATCCTGATCATGGATAGACATTGTCAAGATAGGATTTCCCAATTCTTTCACCAACGTACGGATAATAACATTATCCGGAATGCGGATGCCTACTTCTTTCCTGTTTTTGTAAATCTTCGGCAACTCACTACTGGTTGGCAATATAAAGGTAAAAGGTCCCGGCAAATTCTTTTTCATTAACTTAAACGCGGCATTGCTCACTTTCGCATACTCGCTTATATTCGACAAGTCATAACAGATAATTGACAAATCGCTCTTTTGAGGGTTAACGCCTTTCATCCGACAGATTGATTCCACGGCACGTACATTCAGTGCATCGCAACCGATTGCATAGACCGTATCGGTCGGATAAATAACAAGCCCTCCATCTTGGAGGACTTGTATCGCTTTATTTATCATTTTCGGATTCGGATTCTCCGGATAAATTTTAATAAGCATAATCAACCGTAAATTATGTGACCGTTCTCGTCAGTATATTCTTCCATGCCCTTGCTGTATTGGTTCATTGCCCGCAAGCTCATTCCCATACTTGAGAAACCACCGTCATGGTAAAGATTCTGCATCGTCACCTTACGGGTCAAGTCTGAAAACAACGTAATACAATAATCCGCACATTCATCCGCCGAAGCATTTCCTAACGGACTCATCTTATTGGCAAAATCCATCAAATGATCCATTCCTTTCACGCCACTTCCTGCCGTAGTCAACGTAGGAGATTGTGAGATTGTATTTACCCGCACATTTTTTTCTCTTCCGTAAATGTACCCGAAACTGCGAGCTATCGATTCCAGCAAACTTTTCGCATCGGCCATATCATTATATCCGAAAAACGTACGCTGAGCAGCGACATACGACAAGGCAACTACCGAACCATATTCGGCTATGGCATCCTGCTTCTTTGCTACCTGCAACATTTTATGGAATGATACGGCAGATATATCTAACGTCTTGGAAAACATATCATAATCCAAATCATCATAAGTGCGTTTCTTCCGGACATTCGGGCTCATCCCAATGGAATGCAGGACAAAATCAATTTTTCCTCCCAAGATTTCAACCGATTTGGTAAAAACCATTTCCAAATCTTCTACATTTGTCGCATCTGCCGGCAAAACCTCTGCATTCAATTTTTTTGAAAGAGCGTCAACCTGTCCCATACGAACAGCAACCGGTGTATTACTTAATGTAATGATTGCACCTTCTTCCACCGCTCTTTCTGCTACCTTCCACGCTATCGACATTTCATTGAGGGCTCCGAAAATAACACCTCTTTTGCCTTTCAATAAATTATAACTCATACTTTATCTTGTTATTACCGGCACAAAAGTACACAAAATGTGCAAACTATCCAATTTATATTTACTCCCGATAATAAATCCGCTTTACTCTCGGTGAAACACTCGTCAGAATTTCATACGGGATTGTCTGCAATTTTTCCGCAATCTCCGAAACCGGCATATCCTCTCCGAAAAGAATCACCGGATCACCTTCCTGCACATCAGCGATATCCGTAACGTCAATCATACAAGCATCCATACAGATATTCCCTATGACCGGACAACGTTGACCTCTGACCAAAACTTCTCCGACACCATTTCCTAAATGGCGGTTCATTCCATCCGCATAACCTATCGGAATAATTGCAATCTTAGAATCACGCTCGACGAAACTCCTGCGGCTATATCCCACTGAATCTCCGGAAGGCACATTCTGTATTTGCAGAATTGTCGTCTTCAACGTGCTTACATTCTTTAGCCCACGCATATTGGAAGCGCTTACGCCATACAAACCAATCCCGAGACGCACCATATCCATTTGGTAATCAGAAAAACGCTCGATACCGGCCGTATTCAATATATGCTTGATTACTTTATGTTCCAACCGCCTTTCCACTTCTTTTGCAGCAGCCTGGAACGTATCCAACTGATACTTGGTAAAATCATCGAATATCGAAGAATCTCCTCCGCAGAGATGTGAAAAGACCGACCTTACCATCAAACCGGATTGTTCCTTCAGAATCTGGCAAAGTTCCGGAATATCACTTGGTTGGAATCCTAAACGGTGCATTCCCGTATCTATTTTCACATGAATCGGATAAGATGTTATTCCTCGACGTTCCGTTTCGCGAATCATCGCTTTAAGCAGACGGAAACTATACACCTCCGGCTCCAAATGGTTTTCAAACAATACATTAAAACTGCTGAACTCAGGGTTCATGATAATTATCGGGATAGAAATTCCTTCTTTTCTCAACTCTGCTCCTTCATCTGCCACCGCAACAGCAAGATAATCACAACGATGTTCCTGCAACGTTTTGGCAAGTTCGTTTGCCCCTGCCCCATAGGCGGAAGCTTTCACCATACAAACCATTTTCGTTTCCGGCTTCAATTTCGAGCGGTAAAAATTAAAATTATGGATTACAGCATCCAGATTCACTTCCAAGATCGTCTCATGCACCTTCTTTTCAAGTCTTTCGGAGATTCTCTCAAAATGAAACTGCCGCGAGCCTTTTATTAAAATCAACTCATCCTTAAAGTTCTTAAAAGAAGCCGACTGCAAAAATTCGTCTGTAGTCCGGTAAAATTCCTTTTCTATGTTGAAATCATTGGCATACTCTTTCAGATCTCTTCCGATACCGATAATACGGTCCACATGTTTCCGGCTCACAAGGTCTGCCACTTTCCGGTATAACGACCTTGGGAGTGTCCCCGTCTGAAGAATATCCGAAAGGATTAACGTACTTTTCAGATTCTTGCTCACTTTCCGGCTCAGTTGAAAATCGAGGGCAATATCCAACGAATTTATATCCGAATTATATGTATCATTTATCAATAGGCAATTATTAATTCCCTGTTTGATATCAAGCCGCATATCCACCGGTTCCAGCAATTTGAATTTATCAGCATCACTGACACTGGTCGGCTTCAAATACAACATGGCAGCTATACATTGAATAACATTTTCAATGGAAGCATCATCAGTAAAGGGAATTATATACTCTTTCACCAAACCAAACAGCGTACAGCGGATTACCGTAGAGTCTTGCCGTTTCTGAACTGATTCCACAAACAGCGGAGCATCCGAATCGGTCCGGCTCCAATAAAGCGCTTTATGAGACAGGCAAGCCGATTCAATGCAATTGGCAATAAACGTATTGTCTCCATCATAAATAATTGCTTTGCAATCCTTAAACAAAGTCAACTTTTCCAAGCACTTCTGTGTCATAGAGACAAAATTTTCCTGATGAGCTTCTCCTATATTGGTTATGATTCCGACAGTCGGGAGTATGATGGGCTGAAGACGCTCCATCTCATCCGGCAAAGAGATACCTGCTTCAAATACCCCCAACGTATGTTTCTCATTCATTTGCCAAACTGACAACGGAACACCTATTTGAGAATTATAGCTTCTGGGCGAGCGGACTATATTAAATTCTTTATGCAATAGCTGGTACAAAAATTCTTTCACAACTGTTTTCCCGTTGCTCCCGGTAATGCCTATGACAGGGATATCGAACCGCTTACGATGATACGTAGCCAACTGTTGCAAAGCCCGAACAACATCTTTCACAAGCAGGAAATTGGCTTCTGTCATCGCTTCGAACTCAGGACGCATCTCCCCGACAACAAAATTTCTTACCCGAGACCGATAAAGTTCTCCTATATAATTATGCCCGTCATTTGTTTTCGTTTTTATGGCAAAAAACAGGCTCTCTTCCGGATACGACAACCGGCGGCTATCCGTAAGCAGAATACTTATTGAGTCGTTTGTTAGCTTTTTTGTCTTTGCATTAATAATTTCCGCAATCTCTTTTACCGTGTACTTCATTTTTTCATCCTAATTTAGACTCTAAAATCATTCGTTCTTTTGAGACATCAAAGAAAGGAAATTTCTCAGAAAGGTGTTCCATCTTTAACAAAGTTTGCGAGACGAAAACTTTATATGCAGGACTTCCCGGATGAAATGGCTTATGGTCGATGGCTTTCCGGATTTTCTCCCATTCCTTAATAAAGGAACGGCTCTCGGACGTCAAATGATTATTGGCAAACTGTTCCCATATATAATTGATTGCCAAATCAGAGGGATGCAACATATCCTGTGCATAAAAACGGTAATCCCGAAGTTCGTCAAGCATAATCTCATACGCCGGAAAATAAATCAGCTTCCCCGGAAAACGGGATACCAGTTCATCGACCGCCAACAGCAGGATACTTTTACTCAGCTGGTTTTCATGCGCGCCATCCCGCAAATGGCGAATCGGGCTGACAGTAAAAATAACTTTCAAATCCGGAACCTGTTCCCAAATCTTCTGTAACAAAACAGACCATTCCTCCACAATGGAGCCAACCGACAGCCGTTCCCTGGAAAACATCTTTTCCGGTAACTTATGGCAATTTGCAACTATGCTGCCCCCTTCTTTTAAACGGTATACATAACTAGTCCCGAAAGTCACGAAAAGCCGGGCAGATTCAGACAAAAAACCGGCATATTTTTGCAATTCCTTATTCAGGTTTTCCAAAAAACATTCCGGGTCTCTTTCGGAAAACCGGCTATGGTGAAAAAAACTATGATAAACGCCTTCATATTCGAATACATCCTCTTGGGAAAACGGCTTCGGTTCCAACAGCCTTTCCAATGCCGATGCAACTGAAACCGGATTATACAGGGTACCGAACGGATTAATCCCGACGGAAAATTTGTTTTCTTCCAGTTTCTTCCCGATGTTTTCAACAAAACAAGAGCCCAACATCAATATTTTATGCTCGAGCCCTGTCTTGAATCCCTGCGGAAAAGAAGTAACCTTCGTATATAATTCCATAATCTTCCTGCTGCATTTTACGAATAATACGTGTAAAGATAAGACTTCTGCCGGAAACAGGACAATACGGAATGCCGTTTTTAATGTTCCTTAAACCTCTCAAAGTACACCCTCGTCGGCATAGCTATAATAACTCTTGTTGGAAATTATTATATGGTCGAGCAGGCGCAGATCCATATATTCGGCAGCCTTCTTCAGACGCTCCGTCAGCAGATTGTCTTGCCTGCTCGGTACTAAATTACCGGAAGGATGGTTATGGCACAACACGATTCCGGATGCCAGCTGTTGCAACGCAAGTTTCAAAATAATCCGTATATCGGCCACTGTCTCACTTATTCCACCCCTGCTTATTTGTGCCTTGTCTATCACATAACCGGCCTGGTTGGTCAATGCAATCCACAGCTCTTCATGGGAAAGGTCCTCCATGTATGGCGCAAAAAGCGCATAGGCATTTTGGCTCGACAAAATTTTCAGGCGCGATTCCGGCATGGCATCTTTCCGTCTGCGCCCTAGTTCAAGTGCAGCCGCAATAACGGCTGCTTTTGCCATCCCTATTCCCTTGAAACGCGATGAAAGATCTTTCACCGATTGTTTTCCCAATGTATTTAAGTTGTTATTAAAGCTATGCAGCATCCTCTGTGACAATTCCACGGCAGACTCCTCTGCGTTGCCAGAATTTATCAGGATTGCCAGCAATTCGGCATTACTAAGTGAAGAACATCCCTGCCGGAACATCTTCTCCCGAGGACGATCGTCCTCACTCCACTCTTTGATTCGTAACATGATTTCTACAGATAAAGTTTTGGAAAAAGAAAAATCCTGCCTTGAATCCAGACAGGATTTTATGAAAATTATAAGATTTCTATAATTAACGGACACGTCCTACGTACGAACCGTCCAAGGTATTTACTTCGATTATTTCGCCTTCTTCAATAAACAACGGCACACGGACAGTAGCTCCCGTTTCAACAGTTGCCGGTTTTAATGTATTGGTAGCCGTATCGCCTTTCAGTCCCGGTTCGGTATAAGTGATTTTCAACTGAACCTTAACGGGTAACTCAGCAAACAAAACCGTTTCCGTCGAAGCATCCGAAACAACATCTACCATTTCTCCCTCTTTCAAGTAATCAACGCCGTTGATAAGGCTTTTATCAATAATGACATCTTCCCATGTCTCTTGGTTCAGAAAATGATAATGTTCTCCTTCATTATAAGAATATTGGTAAGGACGGCGCTCAACCCGGACATCTTCCAATTTCTCTCCGATGTTGAAACGACGTTCCAATACACGTCCGTCAACAACGGATTTCAGTTTCGTACGCATAATTGTATTGCCCTTACCCGGTTTTACATGCAAAAATTCTATGCAAAAATAGAGTTTCCCATCCAAACGGATACAAGTTCCATTCTTAATGTCTTGTGAATTAATCATATTTATTACGTTTTATTGTTTTTATTATTGCAACAGAGCGTTTTATTCCGTCCGCAAAAGTAGCATTTTCCTTCAAAATAACAATAAAAACATTCAAAAACCTTTGAAAGACAGTTGCAATACCGTTTTATCCATAACGTAGGAACAACCGGTTCCTGCCCGATACCGGTTGGCTGCTTCCTAAAAGAAAGAAACTAAATATTCGATAATGGGCACGAGGACTGCCGTCATGATACCCATCAGCCCTATCGCCAGACCACTGATTGCCCCTTCAACAGCGCCAATCTGAATGGCAGCAGCTGTCCCGACGGCATGGGAAGAAGCTCCCAGCGCCAACCCTTTTGCTATCCGGCTCTCTATTCCAAGAATTTTCAAGACAAAAGGACCAATGATGCTGCCAAATATGCCTACTGCAACAACGATTACCGCCGTAAGGGATGGTATTCCTCCCGCCTTTTCTGAAATTCCCATAGCAATAGGCGTAGTCACCGATTTCGGTTGCAAGGAAGCAATCAACGCATGGTCGGCACCCATCAAACGACCGACAACAATCACGCTTAGAATCCCGACCACAGCTCCCACAAACACCGAAGTGAATATAGAAACCACATTTCCTTTCAGGTAATGCACCTGCTCATACAACACATAGCCTAAGGCAACAACCGACGGACCTAAAAGGAAATGTATCAAGTGCGCCCCGTCGCGGTATGTCTCATAGGGCAATCCAACGACTTTCAATATGGCTATTATGGCAAAAATTGAAGTAATAAGCGGATGCAACAGGCAGAGATGCGTCTTTTTATATAATATGGTAGCAGCTATATATGTCCCGACAGTCAACGTCAACGCGAATATTTCAGAATGCAACAAGTTATCCATACAAAAAGCCCCCCTACTCTTTTCCCATCTTCTGTTGCAACAAAGCAACTGTCGATATGACCAGTATCGTGCTGATTACGGAAGCAAATATAATAACGGTCCAATAATGGGAAATGATACCAAACGAATTCATCAACCCGGCTCCGGCAGGAATGAAAAATAATCCCATATTGGCTGTCAAAAGTTTTGAAACTCGGTCTACATGTTGCGGCTTTACCTTTTTAAAGGCAAGCGCAAGAAACAACAAAATCATTCCAATGACACTTCCCGGAATGAATCCGTTCATACAATAACTGACAAACTCTCCGACAAAATAGAAGAAGAGAATATAAAATACCTGCAATAACATCACTATTTCCTTGCTATTTTCATGGCGCAAAGGTATAATTTCCCCGCAAAAATATGCTATAAAACATACTTTTTTAATACCTCTCCTGCAAAAAAATTGATTTATGCCAAGGCTGCGGATATAAACATGTAAATCATCATCCCTATAATGTCGTTGGTAATTGTGATGAAAGGTCCGGTAGCCAATGCCGGGTCTACTTTCAACTTGTTCAAGGTCATCGGGACTAACGTCCCAAAGATACTGGCGAAAATGACCACTGCAAACAGGCTTAATGAAACAGAAGCAGTTATCTCCTTGTCTCCAAGCAGGAAAAAGTTGTAAACAAACACAATAAAACTGATGATGCTCGCATTGATAAGCGCAACAACCGATTCCTTTATGATTTGGGAAAAGACATGTTTCTCTTTCAGCGTATTATTCGCCAAACCTTGAACTACAATCGCCGATGATTGTATCCCGACATTCCCTCCGGTACCACCAATCAAGGGGATGAACAGCGCCATTTTGGGGTTCATGGCAAAACTACTTTCAAACCCACCTAAAATCAACGAATTGCCTAAACCACCCAACATTCCAATCAGCAACCACGGAAGGCGTGCTGTTGTCTGGGTAAATATGTTATCGGAGGTTTCCACATCCTGGGAGATACCGGATGCCAACTGGTACTCACGCTCATGTTGTTCACGTATTTCATCCATTACGTCATCGATGGTAATCCGACCAACCAAACGTCCGATGCTGTCAATAACGGGAACTGCAACCAAATCGTATTTTTCAATAACCTGGGAAACATCTTCTATCCGGTCGCTTTCTTTCACTGCAATCGGATCTTTCTTCATCACGTGCTTGATTTTTGATACCGACGGATTCGTTATGAGTTTCTGTAAAGGCAATACCCCTTTCAACCGCTCATCGTCATCAATAACATAAACATAATAAATTTCATCCATGTCCTCCGCCTGCTTCCGCATTTCATCAATACATTTCGGCATACTCCAGTTTTCATTGACGACAATCATTTCGGTTCCCATCAATCCGCCGGCAGTATCTTCATCGTATTTCAAAAGGTCGACAATATCTCCCGCTTGCTCAACGTCCTTTATATGGGAAAGAATTTCTTCCTGGGTATCCTCATCCAGTTCCCGCATCAGGTCTGCTGCATCATCGCTCTCCATGTTGTCAACAAAACGCTTCGCAATGACCTCATTCGGGAGTTCCTTCAAAAGCTTATGCCGGTCTTCTTCATCCAGCTCCATTAAAACGTCAGCTGCCTTCTCTCCGTCGAGTAACATATAAAGATAGGTAGCTTCATCCAAATCCAGCTCCTGATATATCTCCGCTATATCGGCAGGATACAGTTCATCCAATATCTCTTTCGCCTTGGCATCGTCTTTTTCTTTTATGACTTCCCTCAGACGATTTATATATTCTTCCGACAATTCTACCATATCTTTTCCCTCTATTTAATCGGTTCCTTATCCTCAACAATTGCTTCATCTAACCATTGACCGCACAAGATTGTCAAGTCAATGAACTGCTCCACCGAAAGTTGTTCCGGACGTTTATCAAACACCGGCAATGCATAATCCGGGAAATTTTTCCCCAGCAGAGACTTCATGGAGTTTCTCAACGTTTTCCGCCGCTGGTTGAAAGAGGTCTTCACAACCTGCCGGAAAAGCGTTTCGTCGCAACCTAAATCCTTCCGTTTATTCCGTGTCATCTTCACCACTGCGCTTTTCACTTTAGGCGGAGGCAGAAAAACATATTCATTAACTGTAAATAAATATTCGATATCGTACCAAGCTTGTAATAAAACGCTGATGATTCCGTAAGTTTTACTTCCCGGAGAAGCCGCCAAACGTTCGGCAACCTCCTTTTGTATCATCCCGGAACAGCACGGTATACGGTCCTTATATTCCAAAACTTTAAAAAATATCTGGCTGGAAATATTATAAGGGTAGTTCCCGATAACACAAAACTCTCCAGAAAACAGACTGCCTAAATCCAAACGTAAAAAATCTCCGGAAATAATCCGTCCATCCAATCCGGGAAAATTCCGTTCAAGGAAATCTACCGACTCGCTGTCGAGTTCCACGACAAACAAATCGTGCTTTCCTATCAGGTATTGTGTAAGAACACCCATCCCGGGACCTACTTCCAAAACAGGAAAGCCCTGATATTCATCCAACGTCCCCGCTATCCGTTCTGCTATATGCAAATCTTTCAGGAAATGTTGTCCCAACGCTTTTTTTGGTTTTACATATCTCATCGTCCTTATTTAGCAGTTTGTTCCTTTTTTAAGTCTTTACTATTCGGAGAAATATCTACCTTTGCGGATGCACAAAGGTACATAAATTTTTAAAGATTTCCAGTTCATGAACTTTAAACACGTTATCCACACCGCAATAAAAATAATATTACCACTGTTTTTTGGTCTTTTACTGATCTGGTTCCTTTATCGCGGTGTAGACTTCTCGACAGTCTGGTCTATCATCAAGGAAGGAGTTCGATACGATATAATCCTATTTTCTTTAGTCTTCGGGCTAATGGCAAATATCGTAAGGGCGCTCCGTTGGGGGTTGCTGATAGAATCATTGGGCGGACGCTTCAAAACAAGCAACATCATCTTCGCTGTGTTAGGAAACTATGCCGTAAATTTAGTCCTGCCCCGGATAGGAGAGATATGGCGCTGCGGAATAGTTTCAAAATATGACAAAATATCTTTTACGAAACTAATCGGGACGCTCTTGGTCGACCGCGTAAGCGATACCATCGCGGTTGGATTAATCACTTTCTCCATCTTCATTTTCAATATAGGCTTCTTCAACCGCTTTTTTGAAAAGAATCCCCAACTGCTTGAAGGAATCCAATCCACGTTCAATTCCGTTTGGCTGTATGTAGGAGCACTGATAATCGTTGCAGCCATATGGTTTGTATTCAAATTCATGAGCCACCTTTCACTTGTACAAAAGACGAAAGGGGTCCTTACAAATATTTGGTCGGGTATAAAAACCGTTTGGATAATGAAAAAAAAGGGACTTTTTCTTCTTGAAACAATACTAATTTGGTCCGGTTATTTCTTCTACTTTTACATTACGTTTTACGCATTCGATTTTACAAAAGATTTAGGTATATCCATAGGACTGATTGCTTTCACCATGAGCAGTATAGGAGTTGCTGTTCCTGTACAGGGAGGAATTGGTCCATGGCATTTTATGGTAATCGCGACACTGGTCTGCTTCGGCGTCGGGAAAGACGATGCTGCAGCGTTTGCATTGGTTGTCCATACAATCCAAACCGTTTGGGTTATCGTTTGCGGCTTATTCGGTATCGTCGCATTGCCCATAACTAACAAAAAGCCTGAAGCGAAGGTCTTAAATTAATTTAAAACCACTAATGCCAAACAAGAACCAATAGCTTCGTATAGCTAATTTATGTAATTTTGACTTCGCATACGTTACTACTTAACCGCGATTAAGTATCCGTTGCATTGATAATTAAAAACACAACTTATGGCAACAGAAATCAAAAGCCTTCATCCACAATCTGTGTGGAACTACTTTTACGAGCTGACACAGATTCCTCGTCCGACCGGACACATGCAAGAAATTACCCGGTACATGGTCAATTTCGGAACAAACTTAGGATTAGAAACTCTACAAGATACAACAGGAAGTGTGCTTATCCGTAAACCGGCAACTCCCGGAATGGAAAACAGCAAACCGCTCATATTGCAAGCACACCTTGACATGGTTCCACAAAAAAACGGAGATGTAACCCATGATTTCACCAAAGATCCGATAGATGCTTATATTGACGGGGAATGGGTTACCGCACATGGGACAACATTAGGCGCAGACGACGGCATTGGCGTTGCGCTTATCATGGCAGTTCTTGCAGACAAATCCTTAAAACACGGGAATCTGGAAGCCTATTTCACCGTAGATGAAGAGGAAGGAATGGATG
Organism: uncultured Parabacteroides sp.; assembly: GCA_944325355.1. Taxonomy (GTDB): domain Bacteria; phylum Bacteroidota; class Bacteroidia; order Bacteroidales; family Tannerellaceae; genus Parabacteroides. The sequence goes on along the minus strand of CALUZS010000002.1, from coordinate 259,150 downwards.
GCGCTTTCGGATTAAAGCCCGGCTACCTTAAAGGAAAAACATTAATCAATTGCGACTCTGAAGAAGAAGGCGTGCTATTTGTTGGATGTGCGGGAGGTGCAGATCTCAACATCTCTTTCCAATTCAAGGAAGATACGTATATCCCCGAAGGAGATGTTGCCGTAAAAATAATATTAAAAGGCTTGAAAGGAGGGCATTCGGGCGTAGATATCCATTTAGGAAGGGCAAACGCCAACAAATTAATTTTCCGGTTCCTGAAAGATGCCGTATGCAATTACGGAGCTCGCTTATCGGCAGTGAAAGGAGGTTCCCTACGCAATGCCATACCCCGGGAAGCAGAAGCAATCATCACAATTCCCAACGACAACGCTGAAGCACTTTGGGAACTTGTTTCTGACTACCAAGATATATACCGCAAAGAATATGAAGGCATAGAAGACAATCTGAGTTTTACAGCAGAATTGACAGAATTGCCCGGCACATTGATACCGGAAGAAATACAAGACGATTTCATCAACTCGATTGAAGGATGCCAAAATGGCGTCATCAGTATGCTGAACGATTTTCCGGGTACCGTGGAATCGTCATGCAATTTAGGGATAGTCCGTACATCAAATGAGAAAATAGAAATTTGCATTTTAGTCCGCAGCTCTTCCGACAGCCGGAAAGAAGCTGTCTGTTCCAGTCTCGAAAGTCTTTTCTCCTTGGCAGGAGCAAAAGTGGAAGATGGAGGTTCCTACGGAGGATGGCAGCCTAACATCGATTCACCGATATTAAATGTGATGGCGCAAACATACCAGAAGTTGTTCGGAAAACGTCCGGAAGTAAAAGTAATGCATGCAGGATTGGAATGCGGCATTATCCAAGAAAATTATCCGGAACTGGATATGGTCTCTATTGGTCCGGATTTGCGGCATCCGCACTCGCCAGATGAGAAAGTAAATATTTATTCTGTTGAAAAAGTATGGAATCTTATACGAGAGACAATGCAGAGTATATGAAAAATTCCAAAACCATAAACTTAAACGGGAAACTGTATTCATTCGACTCACCCAAAATAATGGGAATATTAAATGTAACTCCCGATTCATTTTATGCGGAAAGCCGCAAACAAACAGAACGGGATATTACAGAACGAATAGAAACCATTTTGCGGGAAGGTGGAGAAATCATTGATATTGGCGGGTACTCCTCTCGCCCCGATGCAAAAGACGTATCTGAAGAAGAGGAAATAAGCCGTTTGGAACCGGCATTGTCTATTCTAAAACGGAATTATCCAGACATACCTGTTTCAGTGGATACTTTCCGTTCGAAGGTTGCGCGAAAATGCGTCGAAGAATATCACGTAAGCATCATCAATGATATCTCAGGAGGAGATTTGGATAAGGAAATGTTTGCGACAGTAGCCGATTTACAAGTTCCATATATATTGATGCATATGCGCGGGACTCCCAGAACCATGCAGCAACAAACAGACTATCCGGCAGGTTTAATGGAAGAAATCATGCTATATTTTTCAAGAAAAGTCAATCAGTTGCATCAATTAGGGGTCAACGACATAATTTTAGACCCAGGATTTGGATTCAGCAAAACGTTGGATCAAAATTACCAGCTCATGAACGGCTTGCAAGAGATTGCAACGATGAACCTGCCAATGCTCGTTGGAATTTCCAGGAAAAGCATGATTTACAAATTTCTCAATTGTTCGCCGGAAGAAAGTCTGAACGGAACAAGCATACTTAATACGTTTGCGTTACTGAACGGAGCAGATATTCTAAGAGTTCACGACGTACAAATAGCCAAGGAAGCCGTTTTGCTCACAGAGAAATTGAAAGCCACAAAGGAATGTTGAGGAAATAATTTTATCAAAAGGGAATTATTATGTGGATAAACTTCGGTATAAAAGACTTTATTGACATACTTTTAGTTGCAATATTTCTTTATCAGACCTACAAATTAATGAAGAAATCGGGAACACTTGCCATATTCAGCGGGGTTGTCTCCTTTATTATTGCATGGATTCTGGTATCCCAGGTATTAGAGATGCGCTTAATGGGTGCCATCTTCGATAAATTCATCAGTGTTGGTTTTGTTGTTTTGGTCATTCTCTTTCAAGACGAAATTCGGAGATTCCTGGTTGCGCTCGGTTCGCATCGCGGCTGGAAATTCCTAAGCCACCTGTTTTCAAAACACAACCAAGACGAACATGAAGGGAAATACATAGCATCGGTTGTTTTAGCGTGCAAGAATATGGCAAAGAAAAAAACCGGCGCCTTGATTTGTATCCAACAAGAAGTAGATCTCTCCATTTATGAACACACAGGAGAGATATTTGAAGCCGATGTGAATGCACGTCTGATTGAAAACATATTCTTTAAAAACAGCCCTCTTCATGACGGAGCAATGATTATCGCCGACAATAAAATCAAAGCCGCCGGTTGTATCCTTCCTGTCGCACAGAATGCAAAACTTCCAAAAGAGATGGGTTTACGTCACAGATCCGGATTAGGAATGTCTTTAGAGACGGACGCTTTAGTTATAATCGTATCTGAGGAAAGAGGAAAAATATCCGTTGCCCAAAATGGCAATTTGGAAATCAACATCACAGCCGAAGAGCTTCAGCAAATACTATCCCATGAACGGGAAATTGTAAACTACAAGTAAGCCATAAAATCAGTTAAAAGTATTAAAAGCTGCCATGCCTGTATAAAAATATATCCAATGTTTTGCAAAGTCTATATAGCAAAATCGCTAATTTTGTAGCGTTATAATTTGAATTACTGAAATAATAAATATTTTCTATGGATTTCATGCAAGACATTATTGCGCGAGCTAAATCAAACAGGCAGCGCATTGTTCTTCCTGAGGGGACAGAAGAAAGAACATTAAAGGCAGCCGACCGGTTAATTAACGACGGCATAGCTGATATCATCCTAATCGGCAAACCGGAAAAAATCAACCTTTTGGCTGAAGAATGGAAGCTGGCAAACATTTCAAAGGCAACAATCGTTGACCCGCAGAATCATGCAAAGAAAAAAATTTACGCCGATTTGTTATTCCAATTACGTCAAAAGAAAGGCATGACTCCGGAAAAGGCCGCAATATTGGTGGAAGATCCTCTATTCTTAGGATGCCTGATGATAAAAGCCGGAGATGCGGACGGTGAAATAGCCGGAGCTCAAAACACGACCGGTAACGTATTACGTCCGGCACTGCAAATAATCAAAACAGCTCCAGGCATAAGCTGTGTATCAGGAGCGTTTATCATGTTCACAAAAACACCGCAATACGGGAAAGACGGTGTTCTTGTCTTTGCTGACTGTGCCGTAATGCCAAACCCTAATGCACAAGAATTGGCAAGCATTGCCATTGCTACGGCTGATACCGCAAGGAACTTAATCGGAATGGAGCCGAAAGTAGCCATGTTAAGCTTCTCAACAAAAGGAAGTGCTTCACATGAAATGGTAGACAAGGTCACCGAAGCAACTCGTCTGGCAAAACAAATGGCTCCGGAACTTTGCATTGACGGAGAACTCCAGGCAGACGCTGCTATTGTAGAGAAGGTCGCTGCACAAAAAGCTCCGGGTAGCGAAGTGGCAGGTAAAGCCAACGTATTGGTTTTCCCAACGCTTGAAGTCGGAAACATCGCATACAAACTCGTACAACGCATGGGAAATGCTGAAGCTGTGGGACCTATTCTGCAAGGGATGGCAGCTCCAGTAAACGATCTTTCGCGTGGATGCTCCGTCGATGACGTATATAAAATGGTAGCTATCGCATGCAACCAGTCCATTACGCTAAAAGCGGCAAAACAATAACCTCAAAAAAACAGTTACAGATATGAAGATTTTAGTATTAAACTGCGGAAGCAGTTCTATTAAATACAAATTGTTCGACATGACTTCGGGCAATGTCATGGCACAAGGAGGTATCGAGAAAATAGGCTTGCCCGGCTCTTTCTTAAAACTAACAGATAAAAATGGAGAAAAAGTAATTCTAGAAAAAGAAATACCGGAACATCAGGAAGGAATCCAATTTATCTTGCACGTGTTGACAGATGAGAAATACGGGTGCATCAAAGATTTCAAAGAAATTGACGCCGTCGGGCACCGGGTAGTGCACGGAGGTGAAAAATTTGCATCCAGCGTTTTAATAACGAAAGAAGTCATCGCGAAAATCATTGAGTGCTCGGAACTCGCCCCATTGCATAATCCTGCAAATTTAAAGGGAATCAATGCTATTGAAAACTTAATTCCGGGCATTCCACAAATAGCAGTATTTGACACGGCTTTTCACCAAACCATGCCGGATTACGCATACATGTACGGGCTTCCTTACGAACTGTATGAAAAATACGGTATCCGCCGTTACGGATTCCACGGGACAAGCCACCGTTATGTATCTAAACGGGCATGCGACATCTTGGGAGTCCCTTATGAAGAACAACGGATTATTACAGCCCATATAGGTAATGGAGGTTCTATCGCTGCTATTAAAAACGGAAAATGTATCGACACGACAATGGGCTTAACACCAACAGAAGGATTATTGATGGGAACACGTTGCGGAGATGTGGATGCTGGAGCAATTCCTTTCATTATGGAAAAAGAACATTTGGATGCCAACGGGCTTTCGGTTCTTATCAATAAAAAAAGCGGTGTAGCCGGGCTTTCCGGTGTCTCCTCCGACATGCGGGAAATAGAAGCTGCCGTCAAAGCGGGAAATCCCAAGGCAATCATGGCTCTTAAAGTCTACAACTACCGGATAAAGAAATACATTGGCGCTTATGCCGCTGCAATGGGCGGCTGCGATATTCTGGTTTGGACCGGAGGCGTAGGAGAAAACCAATGGGCTACACGCCGGGATGTTTGTCTCGATATGGAATATATGGGCATGAAAATAGACATCGCTAAAAACGATGGGCTAAGGGGAGAAGAAGCTGTAATAAGCACCCCCGATAGCAAGGTGACAATCATTGTAGTTCCCACCGACGAAGAATTTATGATTGCATCGGATACATTAAACATATTATCCAAGTAAATAAAACGAATATCTTTCCTTGCTTGCAGGGACTAATCATAGGATAAAAAAGAAAAGGCAGTTTCTTCACAGAGACTGCCTTTACCACACGATAATTTTATTATTAATTAAAAAATAGAACTGTTCCAATATTTAACGGGCATAAACAGGCGAAAGCCATTTCTCTTCTGGTGCATATTTGCTGAGAGCTGCCCAACGAATACCCCTCTGCATGATTTTCATTACTTGAGGTATTTCAAGTTCTTTTGCCGAATGTATCAACGAGCAATAAAAAACCCGGCCTTTTCCATACGTTTTCTTCCAAACTACAGGAATAACTGCACCGTCTATCCATGAATTATGCTCGCCGGAGAAAGTGGTAGTCGCCAAAACCTTTACATTCGGGTCGACTTGTACATAATATTGTTCAGACTGTATCGGGAAATCTTTAATTTCTTTCGTAACAGCATCCCTGCGGTCAATAATATTTACTTGGTAATTCACATGACCTCCCGGGTGAGCGACCCATTGTCCTCCAACCATAAACTGATACTCTGTATTTTCCCGGAAAGCATCGCCCAGCCCTCCATGCCAACCGGCGATACCTGCACCATTCCTTATTGCATTCAGCAAACCGGCTTCCTGTTCGCCGGAGAGTTTTCCCATTGTCCATGTCTGGATAATCAAATCGATCGAACTCATTAATTCGGAATCCGTATAACTGTCGAGAGTATTTGAAACAATAACTTCAGCCCCTTCTGACTTTAACCAAGGAACCAACTTATCGCAGCATTGTTTCGGCTCATGACCGTCCCATCCTCCCCAAACAAAAAGGACTTTTTTCCCTTTCAAGGCTTCTTTGTCTTGTGCGAAAGCTGATGCAGACAACAAGAACAACAGAGAAAAGCAAAACAATAATGTATATATTTTCCTGAATGTCATAATATATTTATGGTATTATAAGATTCACATGCAACTAAATGCTATTGTTTCAACAGCCCAACCACAAATATAAAAGAAAATTTATTTCATTCAAACATTTTCCATTTCAAATTGTTCAATAAAAAGGTCTGTCCCATCCCATACAATATAAGAGAAATGTTTCATCCAATCCCCGGCAATAAGAACACGGGAGGAACGGCTTAACATCAAATCAAGCATTACATGGCGATGACCGAATATAAAAAAGTTTATATCCGGGTGCTGTTTTAAATACCTTTTGGCAAAATCAATCAGATATTCCGACTGTTCTCCTTGATATTCATTATATTCCTGCTGTTTTAATCCTTTCTTCCGGCTACTTAACGACCATCTCAACGCAAAACCGAAAGTCCAGCGCGGATGAATTGACGAATACAACATTTGGCAAATCCGGTTCCGGAATATTTTCTGGATAAGCGTGAAACTCCAGCTCCGGTGATCCACCTCATCCCCATGCGCAAGGAAAAAACGTTTGCCCAAAAGGTCCACAACCTGTGGCTCCCGATGAATAATAGCTCCTATTTCCTGTGGAAGATAATCAAACATCCAGATGTCATGATTCCCGGTAAACATGTGTATCTCTACACCTACATCGGAAAGCTCCGCCAGTTTTCCCAAAAAACGTACATGCCCCTTCGGTACTACATATTTATATTCGTACCAATAATCAAACATATCGCCAAGCAGCCACAACTCCTTTGCATCATATTTGATGCTGTCCAACCAGGCAACGAGTTTTTTTTCTGTAACCAACGGGGCTTCCAGATACCGAGAACCCAGATGGGCATCTGACGCAAAATATATTTTTGTACGGGGAATACTATTCATCTTACAAAAAACCTAACTCCAGTTTTGCCTCCTCGCTCATCATTTCCTTTGTCCATTCCGGCTCAAACACTAAATTGACATCGACATTTTTCACTCCTTCAATCGATGCTACTTTCATCCGGATATCTTCCAGGATAAAATCGGCAGCCGGACAGTTCGGTGCGGTCAGCGTCATATCAATTGTCACATTATTCTCACTGTCGACATCAACTTTGTAAATCAATCCCAAGTCATATACGTTGACAGGAATTTCCGGGTCGTATACGGTTTTCAGCATCGCTACAATAGCTTCTTCCACTTGAAGAAATTCATTATTCATTGTATTTTCCGTTTATAAAGCAAATGTAAATGACAATACTACTATTATTAATACTTAATTGGAGGAGCGGAATTTTTTAAACTTGCTAAATGGATATTTCAATATATTCCGGAGGAAATTGGTACGAATCAAGCGCGCGTCACAATACTCCTCTTCCGCGTAAGTTTCTATGTGCCTTTTTTTCTTCTCTTCCAAAATTTCGCTGATGGCAATCAAAATCCCTGTCTCCTCAACTTCACCGAACTCATGATTTATCGCCGTCCCGAAAACTTTCATCTTCGGGGAAAGGCTCATATATGCATTAACCAGTGGAGGAACATTCATTCCCCGCTTGCGAACTTCCTGGTTCAATATGCGATAATCTTCTTTGAAACCGTCAAAGGCAAAGAGTTCTTTCATCTCTTTGGAATCCTGTTCAATCTGCAACGGCTCTATCGGTACGACCAATTTGTCCGGATCCGGAAAATGTTTCGCCAAAAAATAGAGAATCATGTTACGGGCTTCCAAGTCATACGTATTGTACATCGTCATTTTTCCAAAGAAATATTTCATATCCGGAGCTATCACAGACAAAGCTCCAAGCCCGTCCCACAAATTATCCAAGACGAACAGCCCTTTGCTGCCGGCACGGGTAGACTGGTACTCCAACGTCACAAAAGAACGTCCCAACTCCACCGTATAGGGAAGATAATCCCTGACAAATTTATCCGAGAAATCAAAAAGATGTGCCGTCGCCAAAATCGGTTTCCCGCTTTTGTCAAATTGGATATCCGGACCGCACAAAAAACGGTATCCGCCCAATATCTGTTCATCGGCAGGGCTCCATACAACCAATTGACGATACGGGTTTTCCATCGTATCATATTCGTCAATATCAACAGATTTTCCAGAACCTCCCCCATAATACCGGAAAGCTATTTCACGAAGACGTCCGATTTCCTGCATTACATTCGGCGAGTCGTGAGCAGTAACCACATAAATCTCATTACTCGACTTATTGGTGCTCCTCAATAATTTATCTTTTGTCAGTTCACTTCTTAAGATTTCCCTTGATACTGGCTGTATAATATCTTGCATATATGTTATCTTATAGTCATTTTAATTTATAACAAATATCCTTTACCCACTGCGCCCATTCCAATGCCGTCCTCCGGGTATCCCGGAAAGTCTCCCACGGAATAGGTTTTCCAAAATAAATCCGAAATGTTTTTTGTTTGCAACGGAACATCTCATCCGGCAAATAGATTAATTCTATGTTTTTCTTAATACCTATCTTTTTCCTGATATTCGTCAAACGGTAAAAAAACTCCGAGTTTCGTCCTTCAAAATAGATAGGAACGACATCCCGTTGGTAAGTTACGGCTTTTTGAACGAAAGACTTTTTCCATTCAAAGTCAGTAATCACGCCATTTATCCGACGGGAACACAGACCGGCCGGAAAAGTTATAATTTGGTTCTCGGACGCAAAAGCTTCTTCTATCAACGAAACATTTTTCCTTCCTTGTGCTCCGTATTTATTAATTGGCACAAATATCGTTTTCAGATTATTTATGTACAACAATAAATCATTCACCAGATAACGTATGCGACCGTTGTACCGATTTCCGAGCACAGCCGAGAGACAAATTCCGTCAAGTCCGCCTAACGGATGGTTAGAAACAAAAATATAACGCCCTTCTTCCGGCATATATTCGGGATTGACAAGCTCCAAATCCAGATGGAAATACTCCACCAACTTATTCATAAATTCAACTCCCTCATATTGGTGGAAAGTTTCCAGAATATAATTCAACTCTTCCTGGTGAATAGTCCTGACCAAATACTTGATAAGGAAACCTGGAATTTTTCTCGACAATGATGGAGACTTTTCCCGAAGAACCTGCTCAATATCTATCCGTTGTATTCCGTTATCTGTCATTTATATTCCAATAACCCGGGGAACAAAGATACATGTAATAATTAAGTAAATCATAAAAGTCCCTTTTTTTAATGTTATTTCTCTAAATCATCCGCCAAATGCAGCAAAATTTTGCAATAAGACCTGTATGTCCTGGGCAGGGAACTTAAAGGTTTCATCTCTTTCAACGGCTTTTCATAAAATTCATCCACAATATATTGCATGTCCATTTTCGTGATATCCGGGAAAGTGTTGTCTTTCCCTGGGAGTTGCCTGTTTATCTCTCTGGCATAATGCTCGAATTGCGGAATATAATAATAATCAAAATACTCACTGATATAAGTACGGCAATAATCATTTTCCGAATTTCCTTTCAAAGCTTGTTCAAAAGCCGGATTAATCGGTTGCCCCTCCGACTCAATCTGGCGCATCGACGCATTCATCGAATAATCATCATGCAAAGAAAGGATATCCCTTAATGCATACAATATGGCTTTTACACGCTTTTCTGCCTTTTTCACTGCCAACAACTTGCATTTCCCTACGCGAAAATCAGATTGCGCCACGGCATAATTATAAAGTTCTACCGTAAAAGCCCTTCCTGCAACAGTCCGGGCAAGGTCAATCACGTCCCGGTCAATGAATTTGTTTCCCTTGCCATAAGGCAAACCAGACAACGTCCGCAACAACTCCGGTGTCTTTTCCATCACCGGCAAAACCTCTTCCACCGTTTCCCGGTAAGCAGCCGTCTGCTCTTCGTCGAGCAGTTTTTTTGAAAAAGCCGGAATATCTTTATAAACCGCTGGAAGCTTTTCTGCCAGCCGTATAAAGGGCATCGTTTTCATCCAGGCATCCAACATTTGTCCTGCGTATTCTTTTCCATAACGGTCGGAACAAAATTCAGGCAGGATGCGCTCCGGAGTCAATATATCCGGATTCCAGGAATTATGCGAAAAGAACTCAAGCATCAAAGGATCACTGTGGGATGTTTCCGGCCAGTAGACAAAACCTACACACATCGGATCCGCCGCTGCGACAGGAAGACGTTTCTCTATTAAATCGTAATATCCTCTCAGCTCATTTTCCCACTCATACGCATGGAAAATGCCGAAAGTGTAAGGAAACTTATTGACCACACCCCAATTCTCAAAATGTGTATTCGAATTGTTCGACGGCAAATCGGATGTATAATCCAAAATAATTGTTTTTGTCGGGTCTAACTGCTTCAACAGTTTCTCGATTTCTTCACCTTTCCATCCGGGCAGATAAAAATCCCAGGAAGCGATTAAAACCGGCGCTGTCGGGTAATGCTCGCGCAACTTGCTTATAATACGGCGATAGGCATACAGTTTCATCTCCAGGTTGTCGGATCGGTCCTTAAAAGTCTCCCGCTCAGCTATACCGATAGTGTGGAACATCTCCGGACGCCCATAATTATCGATATGCGCCTGTGTCAGTTTCCAATAGTTTTCCAGGTTCTTGTCATCACGTATATCCCATACGGCATTTGTCGGATTCCCCAAATAGGCGCCTCCCGACTGAGGATTGAAGGTAGGCTTCACCGTCTCAAGGAAAGCCTTCGGTGTACAGCTGTACCAATGTGTCATCGTTCCCATGTCTTCCGGGTGAATTAATTCACGGTCGGCTGCATAACTCAAGATATGTTTACGTAATTCCCCCCGGTACTGTAAGGGCCATGCCGTTGTCCGGTCATAAAAGGAGCGCGGCAAAGCTTCCGGCAAGGTGGAGTCTGCCGGCGGATAAGGGACAATATCCGGAAAGGCTTTTTGAAAAACATCGTCCATTCCTATACGGAGCATGAACAGGTTCAATCGTTTTTTCAAAATCCAGTTGATTTCCTGTTCCCACTCTTTCCGTCCCCAGTGTTCCGCTTGAAAACGGCTCAGACTACGGTGTGCGAAATAACGCAACCCGCGATACCTGAACCTCGGGGACTCCTTGATATCGATGCCTTCCATCTGTATGGAATCTGACTTCGGAATAATATCTCCGTCCCAGAAATAACGGCATCCGCCCATTCGTTCAAAGAAATCGTAAACGGCATACAATGTCGAACGCCCACTACCGCCTGCGAGCACCAAAAGGTTCCGATTATATCTGCCATCTTTTGCCGAAAGAATCCGGTAAGCATCCGAGCCTGCCCCCAAATCAAGAGCAGGAATCACCCTGTCTTCAATTGCATCTCGGGTGAAACGATTCACAATATCGCTGCCTATGACAACCAGATGGGCAGTTGAATCGGGCTCAACGGTTATTTCTAATTGTTTGCCGGTAATTGCCTGGTAAAACGATTGAAACTCTTTGGCTGCAATACCGTAAGCTTTGGAAGTGTTTCCAGGTTTCAAGATTTTCCATTCAGCCGCTTGTACCGAAAAAGATACAAACATGTAAACTAAAACAAGTAATAATGTTTTCATTCTATTTCTTTTCCTACATTTTATATGTAATACACAATCCGGTACCACCTGCCGCCTTATGACAAAACCGCCTGAAAAAATACCCCAAAATAATCCTGTTTTTCATAAAGCATTACCAGACTTTGCAATATAGCTTACAAAGTAAAATCAAAAATCCTGAAACAAGAACCATACACCCGAAAAATAATCGCATTCAAAAAACAAAAGAACGTATCCCATAAGCTAAACTTATTTGGAATACGTTCTCCTTATCAACTCAAACAATAAAGCAATTCAACATCAGACGGCGGATCACAATAATCCCGCCAATTCCAATACCTTATCAACAGCTACGTTGATACCTTCCGGATTCTTTCCTCCGGCTGTTGCAAAATGGGCTTGTCCTCCGCCACCGCCTTGTATCAGTTTGGCAGCATCCTTGACCAATTTCGCAGCATTCAATCCCTCTGCAACTAAAGGTTCGCTCATCATTACCATTAAAGCGCACTTGTCATTATCTTTAATGCCCCCAACAAAAAAGTATTTTCCGTCGGACGGAAATTCGCCTTTTAGCTGGAACGCAACATCCTTGACAACATCAATGCTTGTTTCAGCCTTGCAAACAATAACCTTTATGCCCTTTTTCTCAACTGCTTTCGCTATCAGGTCTTTCTTCAGTTGTGAGACTTTTTCTTTTACATATTCGGAGACTTGCTTTTTCAGCTCGTTGTTCTCTTCGATTGATTTACGAATTGTCTGAGCCAGATTTGGGACGTTATTAAACATTGCACGCAGTTCACGTATTGAATCCTGCAACATGAACGTATAGTTCTCGGCAGCTTCCGCCGTTACGGCTTCAATACGGCGAACTCCCGCAGCGACAGAGCTCTCTCCTACGATACGCAAAGAACCAATCATCCCCGTCGACGGAATATGAGTTCCACCGCAAAGTTCTATTGACGAACCAAACTTCACAACCCGGACTTCATCTCCGTATTTCTCTCCGAAAAGAGCCATTGCACCCAACTCTTTTGCCTTCGCAATCGGCATGTTCCGGTGTTCTTCCAGACGATAATCCGCACGAATTTTTTCTCCTACAAGGATTTCCACTTTCCGGAGTTCCGTATCCGTCACTTTCTGGTAGTGCGAAAAGTCGAACCGCAATGAATCGTATGAAACATACGAACCTTTTTGTTCCACATGCGTACCTAACACTTCCCGTAACGCTTCATGCAATAAATGAGTAGCGGAGTGGTTACATTCACATTGTATCCTTTTCTTTGCATCAATTTTTGCCTTAAACACTGCCGTTACATCCTGAGGCAATTTCTCTACAATATGCACCGGCAAGTTATTCTCCCGTTTCGTATCTATGACAACGATTTTTTCGTCCTCGTTTATCAACCAACCGCTATCTCCTATCTGTCCACCCATCTCGGCATAGAACGGAGTCTTATCCAAAACGACTTGATATAACAATTTATTCTTGTGCTTTATCTGGCGGTAACGTAAGATTCTTACATCCGTTTCAAAAAGGTCATAACCGACAAATTCGCACTCACCACCTTCCCGCAAAATTATCCAGTCGCCTGTTTCGATAGCCGCTGCATTACGGGCACGTTCCTTTTGTTTCTGCATTTCGGCATCAAACTCAACAACGTCCACATTCATATTGTTCTCCCGAAGGATTAATTCCGTCAAATCCAATGGAAATCCATAAGTGTCATACAAGGTAAAAGCATCTACCCCACTGAGCGTTGTCTTTCCGGCAATCTCCAGCTCTTCTATCTTCTTGTCTAAAAGACGTATTCCAGTTTCCAACGTACGGAGGAACGATTCTTCCTCTTCTTTTATCACTCGTTCTATCAGAGATTGTTGTGCTTTCAATTCCGGATAAGCATCACCCATCGTTTCAATGAGCACAGGCAACAGTTTATATAAAAAAGCTTCTTTCCGGTTCAGGAACGTATAACCATAACGAACGGCTCTACGGAGAATACGCCGGATTACATAACCGGCTTTCGCGTTAGAGGGGAGCTGACCATCGGTAATCGCAAACGCAATAGTCCGGATATGATCAGCAACAACTCTCATCGCCACATCCTGCTGTTGGTTTTGTCCGTAAGAAGTACCCGACATTTCCGCAATGACCTTGATAATCGGCTGGAATACATCGGTATCATAGTTGGATGTTTTTCCTTGCAAAGCCATACACAAACGCTCAAATCCCATTCCGGTGTCTATCACTTTCGCAGGAAGAGGTTCCAGAGTCCCATCAGCTTTCCGGTTAAATTGCATAAACACCAAATTCCATATCTCAATAACTTGAGGATGGTCTTTATTCACCATCTGTTCTCCGGGAACAGCTTTACGCTCTTCTTCGGAACGCAAGTCAATATGTATTTCCGAACATGGGCCGCACGGACCGGTATCGCCCATTTCCCAGAAATTGTCATGCTTGTTTCCGTTGATAATATGAGATTCCGGTAAAAATTGCTCCCAATAGCCGGCAGCTTCATTATCGCGTTCCAATCCTTCAGCGGGGCTTCCTTCAAATACTGTGGCGTATAAACGCTCCGGATCCAGCTTCAAAACATCCACTAAATACTCCCACGCCCAAGAAATTGCTTCTTTCTTGAAATAATCACCGAAAGACCAATTTCCCAACATCTCAAACATCGTATGATGATAGGTATCATGCCCGACTTCCTCCAAATCATTATGCTTTCCACTTACCCGGAGACATTTCTGGGAATCCGCCACACGCGGATATTTCCGAGGAACATTTCCCAAAATTATATCTTTAAACTGATTCATTCCGGCATTAGTAAACATCAATGTGGGATCGCCTTTCACAACCATAGGCGCAGACGGAACTATCTGATGCCCTTTCGAAGCAAAAAATGCCTTAAAAGACTCACGGATTTCTTTTGCTGTCATCATAAACCTGTATATTATTCTATTAATAATCTGAAAAACAATTTGCAAAAGTACAGAAATTATTACTTTTGCGAATAATTCTCTAATAAAAAATATTGAATGAGACTTTTTAAATCACGGAAAACTTACTATTTCTATAATCCAAATACGCTCAACTACGAGCGCGTTTACCCGTCAGCCAAAGACAAGTTTTTTTCCATCTTAAAGCACCTGACCACGGGAATAGCTTTTGGTGTGGCGACTTTTTTCGTTATGCTTTACCTGATAGATTCGCCGATGGAATCCCAACTGCGGAAAGAGAACAAACTCTTACAAACTCAATACGAAGTTTTATCCCTGCGCCTGAACAGTGCATTAGAAGTTCTCAACGATATCCAGGTTCGCGATGAGAAACTGTACCGGGCGATATTCCAGGCAGAGCCAATTCCGAAATCAGTCAGGCAGAGCGGCTTCGGAGGAAGTAACCGTTATGAACATCTTCTTACCCTCTCCAACTCCGAGCTAATTGTTTCAACAACGCAAAAGCTTGACATGTTACGGAAACAACTGTATATAGAATCCAATTCATTGAATGAATTGATAGAAATGGGGAAGAACCAGGAAGAGAGAAACCGCTGTATCCCTGCAATACAACCCATAGCCAATAAAGACCTTCGCCGGACAGCATCAGGTTACGGCATGCGAATCCATCCGATATACCGGACAAAAAGGTTCCATTCCGGAATGGATTTTTCAGCGAATGTAGGAACAGAAATATACGCGACAGGAGACGGCAAAGTAACGTATGCTTCCTGGAAACAAGGATACGGCAATTGTATCATCATCGACCACGGATTCGGATACCAAACCGTATATGCCCACATGAGTAAATACCATGCTCGTGTTGGACAAAAGGTTAAACGAGGAGAAGTCATCGGGGAAGTCGGAAACACCGGTATATCCACCGGTCCGCACCTGCACTATGAAGTCATTGTAAGAGGAAGATACGACAACCCCTCCAAGTACTATTATATGGATTTGACGCCGGAAGAATATGACCAGATGATACAGATTGCAGAAAATCACGGCCAGGTAATGGATTAATTCTCTAAATAAAATATGGTTTTAAATAAGAACAAAGATTTAAAATTGTATTATTCCATAAGCGAAATCGCTCAAATGTTCGATATCAACGAATCGACTTTACGATTTTGGGAGAAAGAATTTGACATTATCCAACCCAGGAGAAATAAAAAAGGAGTACGGTTCTATAAAGAAGAAGACATTGAAAATATCCGTCTTATCTACCACTTGGTGAAAGAACGCGGAATGACGCTTGCCGGAGCCCGGCAAAAACTGAAAAACAACAAAAGGGATTCGGAAAAAGAAACCGAAATTGTAGACCGGCTAAAAAGGATAAAAACAGAACTGCTCCGGTTAAAAGAAGAACTCGACAATTTTGAAATGCGGAATAATCCTTAAGAAAGCAGGAAAGGAGTCCCTTCCCTTGGGAAAACACCTTGCAAAAAGTCTGAAACAAAAAATCGTATCCTCATACTTCTTCAAGCAGAAGGATACGATTTTATCAGATATTATCTAAAACTCCTTACAGACTACTCTATTTGAAATTTCCGGCTAACTTTCACCATATTTCCGGAGAAAATAACCACATTCTGTATTTCCTGAATTATGTTCAGGTAGACCATGCTCACTTTCGTGCTGCCCTTTTCGTTCTGTATGCGTTTCAGTTCCGCTTTTTTCAAAGCAATAAGTTGTGCACTCAGCGACGCGCAATCATTGTTTAAGTTATTTACATTATCATAATCATTCACGACAATGGTTTCCGCACAAAGATTGATAAACGAAACCACAGAGAGTAGGATATTATCCAAGTCTGAACGTTGAGCATCGGAAAGGGGTTTGAAATTGTTATCAA
This sequence comes from uncultured Parabacteroides sp., assembly GCA_944325355.1. GTDB lineage: Bacteria > Bacteroidota > Bacteroidia > Bacteroidales > Tannerellaceae > Parabacteroides. Next base: position 242,834 of record CALUZS010000002.1, on the reverse strand, counting down.
TATGTTCCTTGCACGGTTCCACCAAACGACGGATGCTATATACGATCTCGCTGGCAAAATCATTCCCCTGATAATAATACAAACCTTTTTCGACGGCAATATCATAATCAAGTTGCGTCACACCTAACGTACCCACACGCTTGACTTGCTTCAGATGCACTTTCTTATCTTCAATTCCGATAAGAACCTTTTTAAGGTCTTTCAAGTTTTCTTGCTCAAAACCATTTATAGCCTTTTCCAACGCCTCTGAAGCGAAATTCAGAACTGAACTCAACTCTTCACGGCTCAATTTGCGGAACAGGTTCAGAGCCTCGTGGCTGTCGGTAGTTTTCTGCAATTGTGCTACGGTTGTATTCACTTCCTCTTTCAGATTCTCACGATGACATTTCTTCTTATAAACCAAATGGCTTCTTACAAGTGAAAAAACAGCCAATGCAACTAACGCGACAATTGCAGCTGTTCCTCCAAAATATATCAACATCGCGACAATAAAACAAATTGAAAACGCAGCACCTGCCGTAATAAACCAACCACCGATTACAGACAGTACCCCGGTTATCCGGTAAACCGCACTTTCCCTGCCCCACGCTTTATCAGCCAACGAAGTACCCATTGCAACCATAAAAGCCACGTAAGTAGTGGACAAAGGAAGTTTCAAAGAAGTTCCCACCGCGATCAACAAACCTGAAAGAACTACATTGACAGAAGCCCTTACCAAGTCAAAACTCGCTTTATCTTCCAAAATCATCTCTGTTTGGTTAAAACGGGAACCTATCCAACGTTTAACGGGAATAGGAATTACACTGTCGATAGTCTCTGCAGCATTGCTGAACGTACGCACCAAAACACGAGCTACCGGAGAAGTTCCGAATGATTCTTCACCATCAGACTGACGGGACAGGTCTACCGCTGTCTTTATCACATTGTGCGCTTTCTTAGAAGTAGCCAAAGCTATTACCATAACTATACCTGCTGCAAATAAGAAGTACCAAGGTGTTTTTGCCGATTCCAGCAATGATGTCATCAGAAAATTATCAGTAGAGACTGCACCCCCCTGTGCCATCAAATCCATATATGACGAATATCCTGCCAAAGGAACACCGATGAAGTTGACAAGGTCATTACCGGCAAAAGCCAATGCCAGCGCAAATGTTCCCATCAATATGATGATTTTGAAAACATTCATTTTCAGGAAATACAAAACCTGGAATAACAACGTGAAAAAGATGATAGACCCTATAATAATCGCGTCCGTATGCTGATGAACCAAATCCATTGTTTCTTGGCTGACAATAGTCGAACCTTTCAATCCCTTTATTAACATGAAATAAATGATAGAGGTCGCTGCCAGACCTCCGAAGATTCCTATGAAATATTTAGAAGTCTTTTTATAATTAAAAGAGAATATCAAACGGGAAATATACTGGACAACCGCACCAAACACAAAAGCAATTGCCACAGAAACGAAAATCGCCATGATAACCGTAAACGCTTTTTCGGTATTAATCAAGTCTCCCAATTGATAAGCTCCGTCAGAATTTGCTATTTTTATCAAAGACAGCGCAACCGTACCGCCCACAAGTTCAAACACCAACGAAACAGTTGTTGAAGTTGGCATTCCCAAAGAATTAAAAATATCCAATAGAACCACGTCGGTAAGCATCACCGCCACCAGAATACACATGATTTCCGAAAAATAAAAATACTGCGGCTGGAAAATTCCATGACGGGCGATATCCATCATTCCGTTGGATAATGCCGCACCAATGAACACTCCTACCGCTGCCACAAAGATTATAACTTTAAAAGAAGCGGCTTTTGAACCGACTGCACCGTTCAAAAAATTCACCGCATCATTGCTGACCCCGACCCATAAGTCCAAAACAGCCAGCATAAAAAGGAAGATTACCAATAATAAATAAAATGTTTCCATACCTTACTTTTTCAAACTTGCGGCAAAAGTCGCTCTTTTATATTTTATATGTATTACATTTATGTTACAAACCTGTTACAAACCTGTTACAAACTTTGGGATATTCCACTAATAAATACCTTGTTAGAAGTTCTTTCACTCTTCAAGACAATCCAGCATTAAAGTAACCTGCCGGAAGAAAAAGATTCAATTCCGTTTGCTTATTCAGAAAATACTTGCTAACATTGCCACATAAACCAGTTAAACCTTGGCAATGATTAAATGGCGTGACATATTTTACTTCGCAAAAGGAGAACGGCAAGCCCTTTCCTTTTTGTTATTACTCATTGTCTTCGCCTTTTTAATCCTACATTTCACCAACAAAAAACATTTATCCCCGTCGACAAATCCCGTAACTACAATAATTACCGATACCATCCGATTCGCCAAAAGGACTGATACTGTCCCTGATGTGAAAAATATCAATCCGACAATGCCGGAAAAGATTGTAACAAAAAAGAAAAAACACACGACAAATCCGGCAAGTTTCCAAAAACAAGAGAAATATCCGGAAGGTACCATCGTGGAATTAAACGGAGCCGATACCACAACATTGAAGAAAATACCGGGCATAGGGAGCTCTTTTGCCCGGAGGATTACAAAATATCGTGAGTTATTGGGAGGATTCCATCATATCGAACAATTAGCAGAAGTCTACGGCATCGATGAGGAACGCTATTCCCGCTTCCAGAAATGGTTTATCATCGATACAACCTATATCCGTCCGATTCCTGTCAACCAGGCATCTTTCAAGGAAATCCTCCGCCATCCCTATATCAATCTGGAACAAACAAAAGTAATCGACCGGATAAAGAAACAAAAAGGTCGCATAAACAGTTGGAACGATTTACGGCTGTTCGAAGAATTTCCACCAGAGATGCAAAAAAAGATGGAGCCATATATTACCTTTAAATAATAAAATAGCCCCATCCTGTTCTATCGTCTGATCAATCCAATACCTATATCTGTACCGCATTTATCCGGATTCTTTCCGGAAACTTTATCTATTTCTCCCATGCCCGGACAATTTCGGCAATATAAACGATGTGCGGATTCCCGGCTTTCTCGTTATACCAGCGTCCGAATAATTCGGGATTCTTAAAATGCTGCTCCTCTATTTTCGAGACATACAGCAACTCACATTCCAAGGTAAGCCTTGATTCTTTAAAATAAGGATTTCCGTTTTCGGTAAAGGCAAGGCTCAGGCCTGTCTCTTTTACCTTATCAATATCTCTGCCTGAAAGGCTTCCGCATATCTTATGTACACCCTTATATTGTTCTCCCATGAAAGAAATCGTGAAAGCATTACGGGCGTCTATAAGTTCCCGGGTATATCGCTCCGGACGGATAAAGGCAAACACGACCGGTTTTCCCCACAAGACACCGACTCCTCCCCAACTCGCAGTCATCATATTGGATTTATTCTCATCGCCGGCAGCCACCAGCATCCACTCCTTACCGATAATCTCAATGAAATTATCGGAGATTTCCAAAGGATCTATTGCTTTCATACATTGACTATTTAAATACCTTTCCCAACAATTCTATCAATCCCAATTCATTCAAGAAAATTAACCCGATGGCAATGGGGGCAAGATATTTTACAAAGAACAGATATGTCCGTAAAAAATAAAAACGTATCGTCCCATAATTGGTGATTTCGTCCACCCAAACGGAACGCTCTACCCGTTGGCTGATAAAGATACAAACCAACATGCCACCGAACGGCATCATGATTTTCGCCGTCAGAAAATCCAATGCGTCAAAGAAATTCAAACCGAAAATCGTATATTCCCGTAAAACACCTATCGACAAAGAACTGAGGATGGCCAAAACGGTAACTCCTGCAGAAACCAACCATGCCGCCTTTTTCCGTGAGAAATGCAACTCTTCGTGAACGTAAGCCGTAGCCACCTCATGAAGGGATATGGTGGATGTCAAAGCAGCCAATGCCAATAATACGAAGAATATAAACGACCACAACCAGCCGACCGGCATATGCCCGAAAACATTCGGCAATGTGATGAACACCAGCTCCGGACCAGCGGTAGGAGTTATTCCGAAACTGAACGCAGCAGGGAATATCATCACTCCTGCCATTACGGCGACAAAGGTATCTAAAACCGTGACTTGGAGGGCTGTCTTCTGCAAATTCGTCTCTTTATTGAAATAAGAAGCATACGTAATCAAGCATCCCATGCCGATACTCAACGAAAAGAACGCCTGCCCCATCGCACTTAAAACAACAGAAGAATTTATTTTACTGAAATCCGGTTTGAACAGAAACTTCAAACCATCCAATGCCCCATCCAATGTAACGGAACGGATACCCAAAACTATCAGGATAAAGAACAACAACGGCATCATGACTTTCGAAGCCCGCTCAATCCCTTTCTCAACACCACAAATGATAATAATATGCGTCATGGCAATAAACAACAACGTCCAAAATATCGGGCGGTAAGGATTTGTCGAAAATTGTTCAAATTCTGTTGCGAAATCGGTGACGCTCTTTCCTTGTAATGAGCCGGTAAACGCTTGTACAATATATTCTAAAGTCCATCCTGACACTACCGAATAAAAGCCTAAAATCAGAAAAGCGGCAAGAACACCATTATACCCTAACAATGGCCAAAGCGTACCGGGAGCCATTTCCTTAAAGGCTCCTGCTGCATTTTTATGGGTATGCCGTCCGATAGAAAACTCGGTAATCATCACCGGAATACCCAAAAACAAGATACAGAGAATATAAACAAGCAAAAATGCCGCACCACCGTTTGAACCGAGCATATAAGGAAACCTCCAGATATTTCCCAATCCCACGGCGCATCCCACAGTAGCCAGGACTACACCTATTTTACTCCCGAATTTAGCTCTTTGTACATTCTTACTCATAACTTTTTATCCTCCTAAACATTTGATACCAATCCATCTTTTATATGAATCACATGGTCTGTGTTCGCTGCCAGCTGTTCATCGTGAGTCACTATCACAAATGTCTGGTTCATTTGCTTCCGCAAATCAAAAAACAAGGCATGAAGTTCTTCTTTGTTCTTTGAATCCAAACTCCCCGACGGTTCATCAGCAAGGATAACCGCAGGTTTGTTAATCAATGCTCTAGCTACAGCAACCCTCTGTTTTTCTCCGCCGGACAACTCCGCTGGCTTATGTCCCATGCGATTCGACAATTTCAAAAAACTGAGAATCTCTTTGGCTCGTTTCTCGGCTACTGAGCTTTTTTCCTTCGCAATCAATGCCGGAATCATCACATTCTCAAGTGCGGTAAATTCAGGCAATAATTGATGGAACTGGAAAACGAAACCAATGTTCCGGTTCCGGAACGTGGCTTGTTCCCTCTCCGAAAGCGTATTTACCTCAACGCCATTAACGATTAATTCACCGCCGTCTGCCTTGTCGAGCGTTCCTAATATCTGTAACAAAGTAGTTTTCCCGGCACCGCTCGGACCAATAATCGCAACCACCTCTCCCTCATCGATTGTAAGGTTTATCCCTTTCAAGACCTGAAGCTGCCCGAAACTCTTTGTTATATCTTTTGCATATATCATTTCCATAAATTTCTTCTTCCTCTTGCAGATTATATATTACGAATCACATACGAAGCCAAATAACAGCCGAATATAGCCGGCATATACGAAACTGTCCCGGTCGTTGTCCGCTTGAATGTCTCATCTGTTACTTCAATAATAGCTTCAGGATTGGAAAGTTCCGTAGAAAAAACAACCGGAATGCCTTTCACTATCCCCATCCCCCGCAAACGTTTCCGCACAGCTTTCGCCAAAGCACAAACCGATGTCTTCGAAATATCCGCAATTTTCACTTGCAAAGGGTCCGTCTTTGCCCCTGCCCCCATCGATGAAACGACCGGGATATTCCGCTTCAAAGCATGAAACAGCAGAAAAACTTTCGGACTTAATGAATCAATGGCATCCACAATGAAATCGTATTTTGAAGAATCCAGGATTTCTTCTGTCCGTTCATCCCTAATAAATTCATTGATAACCGTCAGTTCCAACTCCGGATTAATATCTTTCAGGCGGGCACCGACCACCTCCGCTTTCGGCTTACCGATAGTTGAATGAAGCGCCGGAAGTTGCCGGTTCAAATTACTCATATTAACAATATCGGCATCGACAATGGTCATTTTGCCTATTCCGGCGCGGCAGATTTGCTCCGCAGCATATGCACCTACGCCCCCAAGCCCTACTATCAAAACATGGACTGTTGCTAAATAATCCAACCGTTCACGCCCCAACAATAGTTCTGTCCGCTCTTTCCAATTGTTCATCCTTTTTTATTTTATCTGCAAAAATAGTAAGAAACTTGTTTGTTTTATGGAAAAAACGTAATAGTTTCTTCTATTTTCTGACTTTAAAAAAACGGACATTGTGCAATAAAAATTTTACACATTGCTAACAAATAACAAAAGACGAAGGGAATTTCTCCTTTTAACGTTTCGAATTCTGAATACTGCCTGCTTTGTTTGTCAATATGTTTCTTGTTCTTATTACTTTATTCCCTCAAACAACTCATTTCGGTCTTCCTTCTCCTGCGTTGATTTAGCCTTGAAACTGTTGAATGTATAACTAAGGGTAAGCATAATCTGCGGGTATTTAGGACGGATTTTCGTATAGATCTTCAAGTCTGGAGTATTTATATCATTAATATAACATGCTGAATGGAAAATATCCCTAAAAGCAAGAGTCGCCGTGAGCTTTCGGTTGAATAACTGTTGGCGAATGGCAAGATTGGCATACCAATATGAATCGCTCCGGCCTTGAGTAGTTACTGACGGACCTACAAAACTTCCATCGAGTTGCAAACGAGTATATTTCCCAAGAGTGAAAAGGTTGTTCCACATTATGTCATAATTAATGCTGGACTCATGTTTCCCTCCTGCCGAAAGTTCGTTCACTACCTTGTAATGATATACATTCCCGTTAAGCGTGGTATTCCACCAGCGAGTTGGATGAAGATTAATGACCAATTCCAAGCCTGTTGAATAGTCGCGACCAACGTTTGCCATTGAATCCAAGGAAACAGCTTCCTCAAAAGGAACGCGTAAACGCTCAATCTTATCTTTCCGGAAACGGTGGAAGAGAGTGGCAGACACAGAATTCTCACCAAAAGATTTGCTATAATTCATTTCAAACGAATGAATATATTCCGGACGAATATCAGGATTACCTATTACGGCAGAATAAAAATCGTTATATGTAATATAAGGCTCCATAAACCATAGCTGCGGACGTGTTGTTCTATAAGAATATGAAAGTAGAAGTTTCTGTTCTCGCGGCAAGGAATAACCAAGATGTAACGACGGGAAAACCTCAAAACGCTTATTTATGCGGCTTGCATTCTCTATGGATGAAAGCAACTGGGTATGCGTATGTTCTCCACGCAAACCTATTTGCGCATCCAGCCTGTTGAATGTACCGGAAAGGATGGCATAAATGGAATGTATTTCTTCCCGGAAATAGAATGTATTATATGCTCCAGGTTGCTTTTCGAAAACTTCGGAAGAAGGATTCCACCATTCCATATCATAGTCTCCATCCTCAAGATATGAATAATATTGATATCCGGCTTCAAGTTTCGCCTTGTCCGACAGAGGAAGAGCATAATCTGCATTTGCCCTCATAGTTTTGCGGTATTCTGCTTCGTAATAGCACATACCGTCCTGCCTATTGCCCTGCATATCCAGAAGCTCGTTGTAGGAATACTCTAAAGAATTTCCTCCATATTTATAATAGAACGAAGCGGAAATATTGTGACCGTCATCATTGAAACGGTGCGTCAAGGCAAGGTTCCCCTGCCCAAAATCTTCGGAGTTCTCAAAATCATTGTTATTATTATATACGGCAGAGGATACATTCTGCCCGTTCACAATGTGAGTTTCCTTGTAAAGCATGTCTCCGTTGTGAGTCCTTCCTCCGTGTCCGCCTTCCACACTCACTTCAAAAGAAGTCTTTGGCAAATTAATACTCCATCCGCCTTTTAGCGAATAATTGAAACGGTTTCCTTTCTGAGGACCGGAAGCATCAAGAGAAAAGACTTCATTCTCTATAGATGTGTTGGACTGAAGCAACTCATGGTTACTGCGGCTCAACTTGTCGGACCATTGTCCGCCAACGAACCAGCGTGATTTATTGTTCTGCTGGTTCAAAAGGAAATCTCCACGCCGCGTAAGCCAAGTATTTATAGAAAGATTCACCATTCCACTAAGACCTTCCAGGAATCGTTTCTTCGTTATAATATTTATAATGCCAACTTCTCCTTCCGTATCGTGTTTAGCCGAAGGGGTTGTTATAATCTCGATATTTTCTATCTGTGCGGCAGGGACCTGTTCAAGAGCCTGAGTACCGGAAAAAACACTTGGCTTGCCGTCCACATAGACCAGAAATCCGGAACTCCCGCGGAATGTTATCTCACCGTTGGCATCGACACGAACCGAAGGTGTATTTTCCAAAACATCTACGGCCGAACCACCGGTACCCATAATATTCGATGAAGCTTCAACTATTTTCTTGTCGAGCTTATACACAAGCTGGCGTTTGTCCGCAACTATCTCAACTTCAGCAAGACCAATTTCCAACGGACGCAACTTCACATCGCCAAGATTGATACAAGTATTATCTTTTATTTCCAAAGAATTTACAGTGAAAATATCATATCCGATAAGCCGTACCACCAAAGAATACGTCCCGGCCTCAACAGAAGAAAAGCTGAACCGCCCGTTCTCATCTGGAAGTGTTTGCCTGAAAAGTTTACTATCCCCTGATTTAAATAACAATATGTCTGCAAAGTCAATCACAGAGTTTGTGTTTGCATCCGTTATACGTCCTGTCAATGAAATACCAGACTGGCACCAACAGCATAGGCAGTAAAGATTTAAAGCTAATAGCAACAACAGTTTTCTCATTTTATCAATCTATTTACTAAAATACAAAAGTAATATATGTTTTCAAAAACTCATACTTTTTTCGTTTTTTGATGCCCTGAATTCTCAAAAGCAACGGAATATTTCCAAAAAAATTTCAGCAGGAATTTCCGGAAAACTGCACAACGGGAAAAACGAGACCGGCTTATTTCAGCCAACCTCGTTCTTTATACCATTTTATTGTTTCGTCCAGCCCCCTGTCTAACCGATATTCTGGGACAAACCCAAGCTCTTTCCGCAAAGGCTCAACGTCGCAAATCCAATTCCGCTGCTTTAATATCAGATATTTGTCGCTATTGAGAGTCATGCCTCTATGCAACAACTTCCCGATAAGTTCGGAACAAAAACAGATACCATATATTAAAAATAAGGGGATACGCACATGCAACGCATGCTTTTTCCCCAAGGTCTGGAGAATCAGCCGGACAAATGCCTTATCCGTATATACATCTCCGTCGGAAATAAAATACTCTTTGTTAAGTATATCCTCTTTTTCAAGGGCAAGGAATACCGCCCTTGCCAAATCTTTTACGTAAATGAATGTCAACCGCTGCGGAACAAACCCTACCGCGAAATCGAGTCCGTAAGCAACCGATTTAATTGCCAGATAATAGTCTTTCTCTCCAGGTCCGTACACTCCCGTAGGACGAAATATGATATAAGGGAAACGCGCTTCTGTCCGTAAATAATTTTCTGCCAATAATTTACTCTTCCCGTAAGCAGTATCAGGCATCTGCTTATCTGTCAAACATATAGGAGTAAATCCTTTCTCATCCCCTTTCCCGAAACTACTTAAACTACTCATCAAAAGGAATTTCTTGGGAGCACATCCGGCAACGGACAACGCAGCGATGAAACGACGCGTATTTTCTGCGTTCACTTTAAAAAAAGCATTCTTGTCTGTCGTTTTTGTAAGTCCGGCATTATGGATAATATAATCCCATCCTCCATGCTCTTTCTTAAAATGCGACAACACCGAAACCAATTGCTCTTCATTTTCATAAGGCAAATCGATGAAATGAATCCGTTCGTCTGTTAAACCGGCACGATTGCTGCTTTTCCGAATCCCAGCCCATACTTCGTAACCCCGATTCAACGCTTCTTGTACCAGAAATCCTCCGATAAATCCGCTTGCCCCTGTAACCAATATCTTCATCTCTTACTCTTTATCCTTTACATAAAACGTATAATAATACCACAAAAGCCCAATCCAATTTAGGACAACAACCATCACCAGCCAAAACATCTTTTCCTTTCTGCTGATAAACGGATTCTGAAATACCGCCTTACACCCAAATATAAGCACAGCGACCCATACAATAAAACCAATTTCCGGGAAACTTATCAGGCAAAACATAACCAACTTCCTCCTTTAACATTCATGGTTTTCTACAACGCGGTGGGGAAATTTCCCATGCCCCAAAATCTCAATCGGACAAGCAAATTTCTCGTCCAACCAGCTTTTGCTTACATCTCCTCCGGAATGATAATGCAAGGTCTCATTCACGCAAGCAATGTTTTTAACCATATTCAAAACTGTTCCGATGTCGTGAGAGACAAGAATGATTGCCGTCTCGCTGTTTATCTCTTTCAAAAGCGGATATAAACGTGATTCAAAACCTTTATCCACATACGTGTTCGGTTCGTCCAATATTAGAACTTTTGGCTGGGAAACAATCGACCTCCCCAAAAGCGCCCGCTGCAATTGTCCGCCGGAAAGTTCTCCGATAGGGGAATGAGCCAATTCGACCAATCCCACCAACTCCAATATTTCATCCACACGTCGATGTTGCGACGAAGTATAACTACGGAACATCGGCTTTTCTCCAACCAAACCCGAAGCAATTACTTCCCACACCGATATTGGAAAACTCTTATCAATACGGCTGATCTGCGGCAAATAGCCAATTTTTATCGACGGTACCTCATGGTCTCCATCAAAAAAATGGATATTACCCTCCTTCGGTGGTAAAAGACCGAGTATCACTTTCAACAAAGTGGTTTTTCCCCCTCCATTGGGACCAATAATTCCGAGAAAATCATTCTCCCAAACCGTCAGGGAAACATCTCGCAGCACCTGCTTTTTGCCGTACGCCGCAGTCATATTTTTTATTTCAATCAATTTTCCCATCCGCCAATCCTTTATTCAAACAAAATGATACAATATCTACAAAACACAAAATATAGAAGGCTATTAACGAGAAATCATACATTCCATCGGATACTTCAAATTATAACCTTCACGGAAATAGGCTTCCGCCGCACCTATGCTTAGCTTCGCCCGAACACGGATAGGGACGCTGTTAAGGTCGTTGCCCACCCATATTTCTGCAGCGGCTTTCGCTTGGGAAAAAGCCGAATCATAAATATCAATAGAATAATAACGCGTGTTGTATTTCTTCTTTTTGTGTTCTACGACTGCTTCCCCAATGTAATGAAAGCTCATATTTACGATGTCTCTCCCGATGGCTATCTGAAGAGGGAATTCTTCACCCGGCTTGGCAGGCAGCCGATTGATGGCACGCAAATACATCGTTCCCCCGGTCATATCGTATACTTTTCCCAAGGCAACCAATGTCGTGTCAAAACGAAAACGATGCCGCTTATAACGAACCGAACGGATCCTGGCAGAATCTTCGTCTGCAGGAAAAGAAAAAAACAGGGAATCAACATCATATTTATGGTCTTCATCGGCTATCTTCACCGCCGAAACAATCTGTTGTTGGGGAGAGAATACGCAACTTAACGTATCACGCATCGGATACACTTTATCGAATAATTTGAGTGTCCTGAATATTACACTATAATTCCACGAATCATCTGCCTGCTTATCGACAAAGAAAGTTCCAACTCCGGCACGGGGCATGATAAATCCCCATTTAAAATATATATCAAACGTTATCGATTCCCCATGCGCCAGCGGCAACAATAAAGAATCCGGTTTTCCATGTGCCGAAATCGCTCCGAAACATAACAAACAACAAACAGCCAATAGCCGTATTTTCTCAGAACGGCATACCGACAATTCCACCCGACGAAGAACTACTCTTACTCTCATCCTTATAATTCCGTTTAGGTTTATTCAACTCTTTCGGTTTATTCTTAGTAACCTCCAGAGGTTTCTGTTTCGACAAAGGTGTCTCTTTCACATTCCAATATTCTTCAATGTCCCAATTCTGCATTACCGAAAGTTGTTTCGGATAATAGTAAACCTCCTCCGGTTGAGTTTTGGAGACATACTCTCCCGTATCCCATTTCCCGTTACCGTTCCGGTCCACAACCAACCGGGCATAATATTTATCCGGTTTCAAATCGGGAAATAATACCCCTCCATTTTTTAATGTGACACGCCTGATTGGCGCATCGTTGGCATTAAGTAATTCCACAAATACCGCCGACGAGCCATCCAGCCCTGAAATATTAATATAAAGGTCTCCGTAATCTTCCTCTTTTTTTACCGTCATTTCCTGCCGGTAACGGTCATTCCATTTTCCATAGACGCTGGTAATTGCTGCCGAATCAAGGCTCAATTGATATTTTCCCCCGTATTTCCATCCATGGATAATTTGATAAGCCAACGCATTTGCGGTATCACGCAAGAAACGGAAATCGACATCTGTCCATACAGAATCCACCAATTCTTTCAAGGCAAAAGACTCTTTCTCTAAATTCAGGACCGGTTCGGCAAAAACGATTTGTATTGTGTCATAAACCTCCAAAGAAGAAGGTGCTTTAATATTCAAAGTCAAGAACTCTATCGGCTCCGGTTCATCCTTTTTCCGACGTTTCTTTTTCTTCTCTACCTCCTGGCGCCCCCGGGATATAAGAGTTATCGTATCGGTTTTCGGCAACAGCCGGTTCAATGAATCGCTTGCGGGATATGTCACCTCCAAGGACAAGGTATCAAGAGCCCATACCGTAGAATCGGTAATCCAATATTCTATGACTTTCCTGCCCTCTTTTTCATTCGTCATATACCAGTTCTCTTGCTCCGATTCCGCATTAATCAGGCGGGGAACGGGAAGCGTATCAAGATCTGCATTGAACTTCAGCTGGAAAGTCTTCTCCGAAAGCCGCTCCGGCCGCAACATATACTGCCGCTCAAACTTTTCTTTAAACAATCTTAATTCAATGTTATCCGGGAAATAGCGGGTGTAGTTCACAACCATAATCGTATCTATGGTCAAAGAATCCTTCCAAATAGTATCTTGTCGCGTCGCCGGTTCGAAAGTCGGGACAAAAACCTCTTCCGTAAAAGCAATATCCTCTCCCGGCTGGTCAAATTTATAATCTCGGTTCGCGTCTTTCAACGCATAAACACGATATTTACCCGGAGTTATATTCCGTATGGTGAAACGCCCCCGGTCGTTTGTCCGCGAAGTCCGGACAAAAGGCAACGAGACAAAAGCAGAATCGTCAAGATTACTGTGCAACCCGATGGTAATACCCTGCATAGGTTCAAGATTCTCCGCATTTAATACAATACCGGATACCTCCAACGTATCGATAATATCTCCGGTTGAAAATGCGAAAGAGAAATTTTCAAAGACATTCTTCTCGTTATTGTCGACAATGGAATTGGTAAAATCTATCGTATATGTCATATCCTTTACCAACGTATCCAATAATTCTACCGAAACCCTTTTCCCGATTGCCTGGATAATAGGCATTTCTTTTTGGGGTGGTGTGACAACTACATTCTCCGAAGGATTATCCAACTGTACAAGTTCGTCGAAATAAATCTCAACCGTCTTTCCTTTATAATTCAACTGATTAGGGAGAGGGGTGCTGCTGACGAATCTTGGCGGGGTCTCATCGTAAGGGCCTCCGTTCGGATTCCCGATATTCGCACAAGCATAGCAGATACATAAGACGAAAAGCACCAAACATATCCGGAATATTGTCTCTATATATTTTCTCATTTGCAACATCGTTCAAATTTGCAAAATTAGTAATTCAAACGAACATCCGGACGATAACTTACAATTTTAACTACTTGACATCTGGTCTATGCCGAACCATTCCGAAAAACAATCAACCTTCCTGCAACCCGCGTTTCAACAAACGGAAACCAATCCGGCAATAAAGGCATTTTTTCTTTTCACAATATTCCCTTTTTAATTGAATTAAAGATTGGCTGTCGGCAGCATTCCGGCAAACAATGTCGGCTCTTTCAAAAAGGGCTGTGATGCTATTCCGTTCCGGGGCTATCGCTTCCAACAAACGTAAAGCTTTCATTGAATATTCCGGAATATTCTTTACTTGGCTATAAGCCATAAATATCGGTATAACCGTATTTATCAGAAGAATGGAAATTGAGCTGTCGGAAATCTGGGTATCCTTTTCCACTGGAGCGCTATCAAAATTATAGTGCGTTTTCCAATATTCCGATGGTTCTATCCGGAACATCCGCTTAATCTCGCCGGGTGTCCCGGCTTCCAATACGGAAGAAAACAACGTATCGTATTTCACCCATATCGCTGCCAACTGTGCGATTTTTAGATGCGGGCGACCACTGGGACGGACACGTAGGTTCTTAAACAAATTACTTTTCGGAGGTTTCAAATCATATTTACGTGCCAGAAAATTATACTCCCTTTGCAGCAAACGATAATAATGGCACGATTTCTCCTCTGCCAACATCCCCGCCTGCCCAAAAAACAACGCTTCTACTTGAGTCTGGCTTCCCCGTTGCTTCTGTATGCAACGGAACGAAAGACTACGGGCAAGCTGTTCGAAAGCATCATTGTTGATGCCGAAGCCAAAAGAACGCGTAAGTGAAATATAAAACACCTCGTTCCAATCATTTTCCGTCCATTCAAGCAAACGCAACACATCAGAAGTTTTCCGCTCCAGCCGTTCGGAAAGAAGCGCATCCATCCAAGCATGAATATAGACGGTTGGTATCCCTTGAATACCCAATAAGCAAGGAACAGGCTGGTCACGTCTCAACAGCCAATTGATATTCTCCCGGACTTGCTCCGGGACCGGAAGAATAGCCTGCGGTATGGCGGTGCCGTCCGTACGTTTCACTTCCATATCATTTTGGGCAATGACATGGAGAACCACTGTGTCATAAGCAGGATTGGTGTCATGTTTATGCCGATGCCAGTCAGATGCCTTGTCATGGATTTCTATGCTGCCCGCCCACAAAATATCTCCTATACGCAATTTGGCATTAAAAAAATCAGCCCCGGAGTCGGAATTAGGGATTCCGGGATCCAGAACTTCTATGGGATTCCCCGTCGTAGTAAACAATTGTTGTGGCTGATACAATTTATATTTCCAAACATAATGAAGCAATTGTTCCATATTATTCCATAGTTAAGATTTCTACAAATGTACATGTTTTTGCCCGGTGAACCAATATTCCGGAAAAAAGAATTGATTTACTGTAAACATATTTAAAACAACACTCGAAATTGGAGGAATTATCTGAAAGAACGCTCTCTTTTTTGTATGTTTGCAATCAAAATAGAATGATAGAATTTAAAGTAATATGAAAATAGCATTGATTGGATACGGCAAGATGGGAAAGAACATCGAACAGATTGCTGTAAGCAGAGGTCACCAAATCGTTTCAATCATCGATGTAAATAACCCCGAAGAATTTGAAAGCAGCCGTTTTAAAAGTGCAGATGTTGCCATCGAATTTACAACACCGCAGACAGCATATGACAACTATATGAAATGTTTTGCAGCAAACATACCGGTGGTTTCCGGAACAACCGGCTGGCTCGACAAGCTGGAGCTGATAAAAAAACTCTGTGAAACGGAGGGTAAGACATTTTTCTACGCTTCCAATTTCAGCATCGGTGTAAATATCTTTTTTGCACTGAACCGGTACTTGTCGAAAATCATGAATAATTTCCCCGCCTATGATGTGCGAATGACAGAAGTCCACCACATTCATAAGTTAGATGCACCAAGCGGGACGGCAATTACACTGGCCGAAGATATTTTAAAAAATATCGACCGGAAAAAGGAGTGGAGACTGGATCATGCAGAAAAAGATTCGGATCTTGCCATCACAGCGGTACGCGAAGGAGAAGTTCCCGGCATCCATGACATCATTTACGAATCGGATGTCGATACACTTGAAATAAAGCATAGTGCCAAAAGCCGTGCCGGATTTGCCTTAGGAGCCGTTGTAGCAGCCGAATTTACCGCCAACAAAAAAGGGTTCTTAGGCATGGACGATTTATTTCATTTCTAAAATTTCCCATGATGAAAAAAATCACAAAAAAACAATACATCAAATTCACGATTGCCGCCATTCTTTACGGATTGTTTATCTTGTGGATGCAAAACGGCTGGTTAACATTAGGATATATCATCATCGCCGACGTATTCCTTACCAAATACATTCCATGGGGAGCGTGGAAACGTTCAAAAAACCCGAAGATCAGGAATATACTGGAATGGGCAGATGACATTATTTTCGCGCTGATTGCCGTCTACTTCATCAATATTTTCTTTTTCCAGAACTACCAAATACCTAGTTCTTCCTTGGAAAAATCATTGTTGGTTGGAGATTACCTGTTTGTAAGCAAGCTGAGTTACGGACCGCGTGTACCAAACACTCCGATATCGTTTCCACTTGTACAAAACACACTGCCCATCCTTAACTGCAAATCCTACCTGAGCTGGCCGGAATGGGGGTATAAAAGAGTAAAAGGATTTGGTCATGTTAAGCGTAACGATATTGTCGTTTTCAACTTCCCTGCCGGAGATACTGTAGCACTGAACATACAAAATCCCGATTATTATACGTTAGAAGCGCTCTATGGAAGGGAAAGGCTCCACCGGGAAAAAGGGACTTTCGGAGAGATAATCTATCGGCCTGTCGACAAGCGGGAGAATTACGTGAAACGATGCGTAGGCATGCCAGGTGATACGTTACAAATCATAAACAACCAGCTTTATATCGACGGTATCCTGCAACAAGATCCGGAACACATGCAATTGGATTATTACATACAGACCGACGGCTCGCAGATAACCGAAGAACAATTCCGCTTACTTGACGTAAGTCGCGATGAAAGGGAATTAGTTTCAAATAACGGACAATATAATGAGATGCTGGCTGAAGCAGGGTTTACGCCCGATGCTAACGGACAATTCGGAATAATCTATAATGTCCCGTTAACTCGTAAGGCGGTAGAAATAGCAAAGAAACTGCCATGTGTGAAAAACGTGATTCTTGAACCGGACGGATGGCAAGGAGGTGTATATCCCCTCAATTATCAAACCGGTTGGTCGAGGGATAATTACGGACCAATTTGGATTCCTAAAAAAGGAACGACCATCCCATTGGACGAATACAACATGGCTCTTTACGGACGTTGCATACATTACGAAGGCAATAAATGGGAAATAAAAAACAACAAAGTATTTATCAATGGAAAAGAAGCAACGTCTTACACCTTTCAGTACGATTATTATTGGATGATGGGTGATAACCGGCACCGCAGCGCTGATAGCCGCAGCTGGGGATTCGTCCCGGAAGACCATGTAGTAGGCAAACCGTTACTTATCTGGCTTTCTATCGACAAAGACCGTGGTTGGTTTGAAGGACACATCCGTTGGAACAGGATGTTCCGCAGGGTAGAAGCCGATTAAAAAAAATAAAGCTTATGGACAGGAAAGGCGTATTTGCTCACATAAAATGGTTTATAATACTGCTTATCCCCATAAGTCTTGTGTGGGGAATGCGCCTTTATGTCGTGGAATCGTTCCGGATTTCTACCCCGGCGATGGAGGATGCCTTGTTTCCAGGGGATTATGTCCTTGTACAAAAATATAATTCCTCTTCGCCACTACAACGATATGCCATACTGCTTTATGAAAGCCCGTTGATTCGCGATTCAATAAGCTCACCTCTCTTCTTGAGCCGTTGTATCGGACAACCGGGAGATACGGTACTCGTCGACGGAAAAGGATATCTCATCAATGGTAAATTCTACCCGACTGCTCCACAGACGCTGAACGAATACAAGGCAAGCAGGAGCATCGAAACGCCTTTTCTTTCTGCGATAAAGAAGTTGGATATTCCACAACGGAACCTTTCGATAAACGACAGTACCATTACTTTATCGCTCACCGTCCATGAAGAAAAACGCATAAGGGATTATCTACAAACTGCGTGCGATACTTTCTTATTCCATGTCGCGGCCATAAAACCGTACGCTTTAGTCCTTCCTCGAAAAGAGAGATTTTACCGGATAACTCCGGAATCCTTGCCTTTTTATATGGAAGCTATCCGGAAAGAGACTTGCAACAAAGCGGTTTTCAAAGATGGAAAATTATATCTCGATGGTAGAGAATGCTCCTTTTATTACTTTCGCAACAACTACTACTGGCTATTATCCGACAATCATTCCGAAGCCATTGATTCAAGGCAATTAGGTATTGTTCCGGATAATTGCATCGTCGGGAAAATATGGTACAGATGGTATCATGACAATAAACTGTCATTAAAAAAATTCATCGAATGAAACCTGCATATATATCCACAGCCTATTTAGGTCCCGTACAGCAATATTGCAAAATGTTCCGTTTCCCTGCCGTTTATTTAGAAACCGCAGAAAACTATCAGAAACAAACTTACCGCAACCGTTGTGTCATTGCCGGAGCCAACGGTGCATTAACGCTCACGATACCTGTCATCAAGCCTGATTCACCGAAATGCTTGACGAAAGATATCCGGATATCCGACCATGGAAACTGGAGACACTTGCATTGGAATGCTATTGTTTCAGCGTATAACATGAGTGCATTCTTCGAATATTATGCAGATGATTTCGCCCCTTTCTACAACCGGAAATACCACTTTCTCCTCGATTTCAATGAAGAGCTTCGTTCCCTAATCTGTTCTCTGTTGGATATTGAACCAAATATCCTTTACACAAACGAATACCTTCCGGTGGTTGAAAATGATTTCCGGGAAGCCATCAATCCACGTCATCCGAAACCGGATGAGACTTTTTCACCCGTCACCTATTATCAGGTATTCAAAGACAAACATGGTTTCTTGCCCAATCTTAGTATCGTCGATTTGTTATTCAACATGGGACCGGAAAGTGCGATTGTACTGAAACAATCCTCCTTAAATCTCTGATTCCGACACTCTCCGACCGGAATAAATACAAAAAAGGTCATTGCTTTTTAAGCAATGACCTTGTGACTTGGTGGTCCCACTTGGGCTTGAACCAAGGACTCCCTGATTATGAGTCAGGTGCTCTAACCAACTGAGCTATGGGACCTATTCAGATGTTTTCTCTGAAATCGGGTGCAATATTACGGCTTTTCCCGGAATCCTGCAAGTTTTCTATATAGAAATTACACTTTTTAAGCATCTGCATCCTTGTTTCCGCCAAATTCCATCAGATAAGCTTTAATAAAATCGTCAATCTTACCATCCATAACACCCGTAACATCGGAAGTCTGGTAATTCGTACGATGGTCTTTCACCCGTCGGTCGTCAAAGACATAACTACGAATCTGCGACCCCCATTCTATCTTTTTCTTTCCGGCTTCAATCTTTGCCTGTTCCGCCATACGATGTTTCAGCTCTTTGTCATACAATATGGAACGTAATTGACGCATCGCATTCTCCCGGTTCTTCGGCTGGTCACGTGTCTCCGTATTTTCAATCAGGATTTCTTCCTCTTCTCCTGTATAAGGATCTTTAAATTGATACCTCAAACGGACACCGGACTCCACTTTATTTACATTCTGTCCGCCAGCTCCGCCCGAACGGAAAGTATCCCATGAGATAGCAGCGGGATCTATTTTCACTTCTATCGTATCGTCAACCAAAGGTGTAACGAACACCGACGCAAACGATGTCATTCGTTTTCCCTGTGCATTGTATGGAGAGACACGGACCAGCCGGTGTACGCCGTTTTCACTCTTCAGATAGCCATAAGCATAATCACCTTCAATATTAATCGTTACAGTCTTGATGCCGGCTTCATCTCCTTCCTGCAGGTTTGCTATCGACACTTTATAATTATTGGCTTCAGCCCAGCGCAAATACATACGCATTAACATCGATGCCCAATCCTGACTTTCAGTTCCTCCTGCTCCGGAATTTATTTTCAAGACACAGCTCATGGAATCAGCCTCTTCACGAAGCATATTCCTGAACTCCAGATTTTCAACCAAAGCCAAAGCTTTTGAATAAGCGGTGTCAACCTCTTCTTCCGAAACAATTTCTTCTTTTACATAATCGAATGCAAGTCTCAATTCCTCAACAGCAGCATGCACCTCATTGTAAAGCTGAATCCACTTTTTCAAGTCTTTTACTTTTTTCATTTGGATTTCAGCCCGTTTGGCGTCATCCCAAAAACCAGGGTCCTGCGTTCTCAATTCTTCTTCTTCGAGCTGGATTGTTTTTCCGTCGATGTCAAAGATACCCCCTTAGCGCCGTATCGCGCTCCAATACATTCCGTAATTGGTCTGATGTAATCATAAAATTCCTGTTTTTTTATCCGGGCAACAAAGTTAGAGAAAATTCCCAAGATTCAGAAAAACCCTGCACAGAGTTAGAAAAAAAGCTGGTAACCGCGTTTATGAAGATGCGGATTAAAAAATGCAATTCCCAAAGAGAAAAGGTCAATATATACAGATACCGCCGGATTTGCGCATACATTTTTCCAAAAAGTCCTCATCTCTTCGTTTTCTTGTATTCCATCGATAACCAGAACCGTCTTTTCGTTGCACTTAGGAAGACACTTTTCAAACACGGATTGGTAAGATTTCCGATCTTGAATCCTGCAAATATAAATCATATCCAGCCCGTCCATCCTATCCAAGGCTTTGGGGAGCATACCACAAACTTCACCTTCATACGATAGTGGCACAGACCGATGGTATTTTTTCAACAATTCCTCTACCAATTCCGAACAATAAGAATTCACTTCATCGATTACCGCCATATTCAAACCCGGTGCGTACCATGAAAGATACAAGGTTGCCAATCCGCTGCCTGCCCCTATTTGTAAAATATGTTCCGGATGAAAGAAATTACACAGGCGAAATAAGAGTTCCCCATGGGATGGTGTGATATCATACCGTTTCATAAATACAGAAACAGGCACAGTTTTTCCCCGTTTACCGCCGTCCAGGCAAACAGTTATTTCAGATTCGGAATCCTGCATCTCCCAAATACAAGTTTGAATATCCTGATAAGCATAATAATCCCACTTTTCTTCTATAACTTGCGTGATTAACCGGAAAATGAAAGGGGAATGAACCTTAAATCCATGCCTGTTTTTCAGATAACGGAGTGCAAACCGCAATCTACGCCACCACAATTTCTTTGGTCTAAACGGGACAAAATCGTTATTCATTTTTATTCTTTAGCTGCTTTATCCTCGGACAAGTACTCAATGAGCAAACCACTCAGCTGTAAAAGCGAAATCTCGCACACCTTTATAGAATGTTCAACATCTGAGCGCCGTTCTTCCGCCTCCAACAAACTAAGTTGCGCTTCACGCAACTCGATACCGGAAAGCTCACGTAAGCGATACCGGTCAATCGCACGTTGGAAATTTTCTTCAGCTACCACCGAATTTTCTTTCTCCAGCTCCCAACGATTTAAATTGTTCTGGTAAGCCATCCAAAAATTACACATATCCGCCCTCAAAGATAATTTTAATTCCTGAACTCTTAACTTTTGGTTTTCTATATCTATCTTAGCGTTTCGCTTTTCTCTCTTCCGATTCAATCCGTCAAACAAATTAATCCCGACAGTCAACCCGTAATTAAATCCGAGCCGCTTTTGTAAATCATACGTTCCGACTTCGTTCCAATTCGTTGTATAACCATAGCCTGCATTCAATCTGAGATAAGGATAATCACGGCTCTTTATACTTTTATAATCTAATTCGGATAGGTGGCGATTCTTCTCAGCTATCAGTAAAGATGTATTGGTTTGTAACGTACTTTCCCACAGTTCTACTTCGTCCAAATAAGGATTAGGGACAATCAATGTGTCTTTAAACTGGATTTGCTCCTCTACATCATTCAAAGCCATAAGTTGGTTCAAACGAATCCTGGAAGCATAGACTACTTCCAGCTGGTTCAATACCAAAGAACTGTCGGCATTAAAATCGACTTGTGCCTGTTGCCAATCCAAACCTGAACCGGATCCGACATTAAAATGAGTTTCCGCAATCCGGACACGCTCTCTTGAAAGCTCCAAAGTGGAACGAAGATTATTCAAACGTATCTTCTGACGAATCAAATTATAATATTCGCTCGATAATTCCGCAATAAAATCCTCAATCACAATCCGGGTATTTAAAGCACCCAGCAAATGCAATTCTTTCAACCTCTCATAATTTGCCTGAATACCGAAACCGTCAAATATCGTCCAATTCACATTCAATCCGACATTTGCCACTTCACTGGTTATTCCATTCCCTTTCTCGATGCTGCCATCCGATGCAAGCCGGTTACGCTCGTTATTGATATCTCCGCTGAATCCTCCCTCCAAATCTACAGTAGGCAGATATCCGGCATTACCCAATGTCACATTATTTTTACTCTGCATTTCTTCGTTCCGGACAATCCGTATCGAATAATTCCGTTCCAAACCTATACGGATACATTCCTGTAGCGAATAAACCTTTTGTGCCGAACCTGTAACACCAAAAAGCAGGAGCATCAATACTACTATATTATATTTCATCTTTTTTATTCTTTCTGTCAGTTGATATAAAACTATACATAGCCGGAACAATGAACAGCGTCAGGAATGTAGACAGCAACATTCCGCCAACAACTGCCACACCCATCGCAATTCGTCCCTGCGCTCCTTCACCGTCTGCATATACCAACGGCAACAGACCCAATATCGTTGAAGCACTCGTCATCAAAATAGGACGAAGCCGCTGAGTCGCTGCATGGCGGATGGCTTCTGCCATGCTTTGTCCGGCTTCCTGCCGCTGGTTTGCAAATTCCACAATCAAAATTCCGTTTTTCGTTACCAAACCTATCAGCATAATTATTCCGATTTGGCTGAAAATATTCATTGTTATTCCCGAATAGCTCATAAATATCAACGCACCAGAAATAGCCAAAGGTACGGTAAACATGACAACCAACGGGTCTTTAAAACTCTCAAATTGCGCAGCCAACACCAAATAAATAAGGAACAGCGCCAATACCATGGCAAACATCAGGCTCGACGAGCTTTCGCGGAACTCTTTGGATTCTCCGGACAATGCCGTACGGAAACTGCCGTCAAGAACTTCCTCGGCGATTTTATCCATCTCATCCAAACCGTCTCCTATCGTATATCCCTTATTCAGGCCACAAGACACCGTTGCCGAAACAAAACGGTTATACCTGTACAACTCAGGAGGCGCAACCTCTTCCGTCACAGTCACCAGATTGTCCAATTGTATCATCGCTCCGTTATCGCTTCTTACATAAATCGATTTCAAATCCAACGGCGTGTTCCGCTGTTGGCGGTTGATTTCACCCAGAATCTGGTACTGTTTCCCATTCATATAATAATAGCCTATCCGCTGTCCGCTCAAGGCATATTGTAATGTCTGCGCAATATTTTTTGTACTGACCTCAAGCAAAGAAGCCTTGTCCCGGTCAATGGTGATACGGGCTTCCGGTTTGGTAAAACGCAAATCCACATCTGTCATCTGGAATATAGGGCTTGCATTTACCCTCTCCATAAATGCAGGAAGATACTCTTCCAGTTTCTCTAAACTTGTAGCCTGTAAAACATACTGCACAGGCATTCCTCCACGCCGGCCTCCGAAAGTCGATTGCTGTTGAACAAAAGCCCGGGCTTTCGTTTCCGTTTTTATAGCTTGGGAAAACTGCTCGGCTATTTCCATCTGTGAACGGTCTCGGTCTGCAATATCCTTTAATATCAAGTTCAACATACCGCCGCCATTCCAGGAACGAGTCATGATATCTTGCTTTTCCGGAGCAATTGAGTCGGCAATAGCTTCAATTCGATCAGCATAATCGCGGATATATTCAAAAGTAGCGCCTTCCGGCCCACGCATATTTACTTTAATCATGGAACGGTCTTCTAATGGAGATAATTCACTCTGTATCGTACTCCAAAAATATCCGATTGCTACAAATAACACAACAATTATCGGTATCGCCCAAATTTTCCGTTTCAGGAAAACATCCAATGATTTTGCATAAATACGGTTTAATCCTTCGAAGAAAGGCTCTGTCCAAAGATAAAACTTTCCTTTCGATTCCCTATGCCTGAGAATTTTCGTTGCCAACATCGGAGTAAAAGTCAAAGCGACAAAAGCCGATATGATAACTGCTCCGGCTATGACAATACTAAACTCTTTAAACAGACGCCCCGTCATACCTTCCATAAAGACTATCGGCAGAAATACGGAAACCAACGTAATAGTGGTAGACACGACCGCAAAGAAAATTTCTTTAGAGCCTTCTATTCCTGCCTTTTTAGGAGACATCCCCTGCTCTATCCGCACATAGATGTTCTCTGCCATGACGATTGCATCATCGACCACCAAGCCTACAGACAAAACAACCGCCAACATGGTAAGCACGTTTATGGAAAAGCCGGCAATATACATCACGAAAAATGCTCCAACCAAAGAAACCGGTATGACGACAACCGGAACCAACGTCACACGCCAATCCCTCAAGAAAAAGAATATAATCAATACAACAAGGACAAACGCTTCGTAAATGGTGGATTCCACTTCGCTTATTGACGCACGGATGAAACGCGTATTGTCATACATCATTTCTATGGTAACATCTTCGGGCAGGTCCTTTTTCAGCTGTTCTATTCGCTCATAGGCTTCATCGGCTATTTCAATGTGATTCGCTCCAGGTTGTGGGATAATGACGTCGATAACCATCGGCTCTCCGTTTTTCTTCAATAAACTTCTGAGATCCTCCGGAGCCAGCTCCGCACGGCCGACATCCTTAAACCGCACAATATTATTCCCGTCTTGCTTAATAATTAAATTGTTGAATTCCTCAGCAGAATGCATCAATCCCATCGTTCGGATAGAAAGTTCCATCGTATTTCCTTCAATACTTCCCGCCGGAAGTTCCACATTCTCGTTATCGACAGCTTCTTTTATATCCAACGGCGTTACCCCATATCCTGCCATTTTCGTAGGGTCAAGCCAAAGGCGCATGGAATATCTCTTTTCGCCCCAGATGTCAACGGAACTTACGTTCTCAATCGTCTGAAGACGCTCCTTGACCGTCAGCTCTGCTATTTCACTCAATTCCATCAAAGAACGTTTACTACTGCGGATAGCTATCTGCATAATAGGAGAGGCATCTGCATCAGCTTTAGATACTGTCGGAGGATCGCAATCTTTCGGCAAATAACGTTGCGCTCTCGAAACCTTGTCACGGACATCATTGGCGGCTGTCTCCAAATCTACCGACAATTCAAACTCAACGGTTATTTTACTTTTCCCCTGACTGCTGACACTGCTTAAGGAACGTATTCCCGGTATACCGTTAATATTCTGTTCCAACGGCTCGGTAATCTGGTTCATGATAACGTCGGCATTCGCCCCCGGATAAGTGACATTCACAGAAATAATCGGCTGGTCGACACTTGGAAATTCGCGGACTCCCAAAAACTTATAACCTATCATTCCAAACAAGAGAATGACAAGCATAAAAACTGTGGAAAGTACCGGTCGTTTTATACTGGTTTCTGAAATATTTCCCATAGCAGTTTCTTATTCTTCCAAATTATCGATTTTTACTTTCATCCCGGTTCTGAGCTGCATAACTCCAGAAACCAACAAAGTGTCTCCGAGTTGCAATCCTTGGAGGGCTTGTACCTGGTCTTCTGTCCTCAATCCGATTGTAATCTCCCGTGGTTCAGCCACTCCTCCTTTATAAAGGTAAACTATATCTTTTCCCATTTCCGGAATAACCGATTCGCTTGGAATCGCCAAGGCATTTTCTATTTCATGGCGAGTAACTTCAACTGAAGCATAACGACCGGGAAGAATTTCTTCCCGGGTATTAGGATAAAGCGCACGAACCGTCAAAGAACGGGTATCTGCTGCAATTTTACTTTCCGTAGCATACACTTTTGCTTTAAATTCCTGCTGAACGCCGTTTTTCTCCATTTTAAAAACAACCAAATTACCCTCCTTCATTTCTGAAGCATATTTCTCCGGTACGGAGAATTCTACTTTCAAAGGAGATATTTTTGTCAGAGTAGCCACAACAGAAGAGGAAGAAGTTATATACGCCCCTTCACTCACTTTCCGCAAACCTATAATGCCGTCAAATGGAGCACGTAATTCCGTTTGATCAATATTGGCCTTAACCAAATCGATATCTGCCATCAATTTTTCCAATTCCGTCTGTACCTGCTCATAAGCCTCCTGGCTAACTGCATCCTTTTCCAACAATGTACGCTGGCGATATACCCGGTCTTTTGCCAAAGGAATTTGTGCTTCCAATTTTTTCAATTCAGCCTGCAAAGGACGGTCGTTGATTTTCGCAAGCAAATCGCCCTTTTTTACATGAGTACCCTCCGTAAAATAGATGGCAACTATCTTCCCTGATGTCTCAAAAGAGAGATCTACCTCCTCATCCGGCAGCGTGCTTCCGATTGTTATCAACTTGTCTGTCAATGACTGGTAATTGAGGATTTTCGCATTGACACTTAAAACCTGGTTCCTGAAGCTTTTTCCGGAATCGGGAACGACATTCTCTTCTATTTCTGAAGGGAAAATCAAATCTTTAACTTTAGGGAAAACGATAATACCTGCAATAAACAAAATTATCACACCTATCAAACTCCATTTAATTCGCTTAGTCATGTTTCTCTATGGTTATTTATTTTTTAAATGAATAAGTCTGTCTATGCAAAGATAAAATAGATTAAATTAAAAATGCAACATTTGTACAAATCTTTTCAACAAACAGACCAAAAATTTTTCTACTTTTTTAATAAAAAGCTGTGTGATGTATCAGCTCGCAGCCAATACCATCACACAGCCCTCCGCTATTTCATTTTACAAATTCCGCTCTTTTCTTACCCTTACTTGACTTTAACTTTTATCTCATCAAATCCTTCTCCATAAACTCCTCTAACAATGCTTTGGGAGATAAAAGCGTTATTGTCTATGCTCTTTATCAGACGGAAAATAGAAACCGATTCTGATTTTTTTGCCATTAAAACGATGACTTTAACAGGCTTCTTTGAATATCCTCCTACTCCGTCCAAGATTGTGCATCCCCGTCCCAAGTCATGAATGATTCGGTCGGCTATTTCTTCATATTTTTGAGAAAATATCATAAACTGTACGGATTGCCTGTTTCCATTTAACACACGGTCCAATACATAATTGGTCACTACCATTTCAACGAATCCGAACACAATTTTCTCTATGTCATGAAATAAAAAATAAGAAGAGCCTATGATTATAAAATCGCAAACCAGAAGCGCCTGTCCAATTGAAATATTTCTGTATTTATTTACGATAGCTCCGATAATATCCGTACCTCCCGTACTACCATTTACGGAGAAAATCAGGCCCAAACCAAGTCCGCACAAACAGCCTCCAATTATTACCGACATAAAAGGCTGGTCTCCAATAATAGGCTGCCCACCCAAAATCCACTCAAAGAGACGTAATGAAGCCGATAATGAAAAAACTCCAAAAATAGTCTTGACAAGAAATTTAAAACCAAGCAGTTTTAACGCCAAGATCAATAGCAATACATTAATAAGGAAATAAGAAACAGAAACAGGAATAATTTGCCCGGAAATAAAATAAATTAATGCACAAATACCACTCAAACCACCCGTTATGATTTCATTGGAGAGGATAAATCCATTAAACCCAAATCCATACAACATGGTACCCAATAATATTATCAAGTAATCCTGTACAACAAAATATATTTTACCTACACTGCTTCTCATAACAATACCAACTATCAGAAAATATCAGCCTAATACAATGTTTACTATCTTCTTCGGAACAACTATTACCTTGCGGATTGTTTTTCCTTCAAGCCACTTTGCAGAATTTTCATGGGAAAGGGCAACTTTTTCAACCTCTTCCTTTGACATATCGACAGGCAATTCCAGATTAAAACGAACTTTTCCGTTGAAAGAGATTGCATAATTTGCTGTATTCTCGGCAAGATATTTATCATCGTATTTCGGCCATTGCGCATCGCAAACCGTAGAATCGTGCCCTAACTGATGCCAAAGTTCTTCTGCTATAAATGGAGCAAAAGGAGCGATTGTAACAACCAATTTTTCCAAAACGTCCCGCTTATTGCATTTCAATCCACCCAATTCGTTCACGCAAATCATGAAAGCACTAATCGATGTGTTATAAGAAAAATGCTCTATGTCGTAAGTTACTTTTTTAATCAGTTTATGTATTGACTTCTGCTCATCGGCAGTCGGTTCCTGGTCTGTAACCAAAAGAGTATCGCCATTTCCATAAAATAATCCCCACATGCGCTTCAAAAAGCGGTGGACACCATCAATCCCGTTTGTATCCCATGGCTTCGACTGTTCCAAAGGACCAAGGAACATTTCATAAAGACGCAACGTATCGGCACCATACTTCTCTACAATCACATCAGGGTTTACAACGTTAAACATAGACTTCGACATTTTTTCTACCGCCCAACCGCAAACATATTTTCCATCTTCCAAAACAAATTCCGCGGTATGGTATTCCGGACGCCATGCCTTGAACGCTTCTATATCCAAAATATCATTGCTTACGATATTAACATCCACATGGATAGGGGTAACTTCGTACTGATTTTTCAAATTGTAAGAGACAAACGTATTCGTATCCTTTATACGATAGACGAAATTAGAACGCCCCTGTATCATTCCCTGGTTAATTAACTTTTTAAA
This sequence comes from uncultured Parabacteroides sp., assembly GCA_944325355.1. Taxonomy (GTDB): domain Bacteria; phylum Bacteroidota; class Bacteroidia; order Bacteroidales; family Tannerellaceae; genus Parabacteroides. The sequence continues at coordinate 213,998 of CALUZS010000002.1, read as the reverse complement.
GGGTTCGGGTTCGCATACAATTCCCAAGTCATACAAAAATTTATTCCAAAAGCGGCTATAAATCAGATGGCCCGTTGCATGTTCTGTTCCGCCGATATACAAATCCACATTCCGCCAATATTTGTCAATGTCCTCATCTACCAAAGCTTTGTCGTTTTTCGGATCCATATAACGCAGATAGTAAGCCGATGAACCGGCAAATCCCGGCATCGTGCAAAGTTCCAAAGGAAATACCGTCTTATAGTCTACTTTGTCAGTTTCCACTACCCGGTTTTCTTCTACGTCCCATGCCCATTTAAGCGCGTGTCCCAACGGAGGTTCTCCTGTTTCGGTGGGCAAGAATTTATTTACTTCAGGCAACAAAAGAGGAAGTGTCTCTTCAGGCAACATCTGTGGCATGTTGTCTGCGTCGTAATAAACCGGGAACGGCTCTCCCCAATAACGCTGACGACTGAAAATAGCGTCTCTCAAGCGATAATTGACTTTCACACGTCCCAGCCCATGACTTTCCACATATTTTTTAGTAGCAGCAATCGCCTCTTTCACTGTCAATCCGTTCAATACCAAATCACAGTAAGGCGTTACTCCCGTTTTAGGCGAATTGCATACGATACCTTCCTTCGCATCGAAACTCTCTTCTGAAACGTCACAGCCTTCAATCAAAGGAATTATCGGCAAATTGAAATGTTTGGCAAAAGCATAATCTCGGCTGTCATGAGCAGGCACCGCCATGATTGCTCCGGTTCCATAGCCCGCCAACACATAATCGCTTATCCAAATAGGAACAGAGTCCCCTGTAAACGGGTTTATTGCATAAGAACCGCTGAATACCCCGGTAACCTGCCGGTCTGAAATACGCTCACGTTCTGTTCTCTTCTTCGTCCTATCCAGATATTCATCCACAGCCTTTTTCTGTTCTGCGGTAACAAGCAACGGAACAAGTTCGCTTTCCGGAGCCAGTACCATGAACGTCACTCCAAACATAGTATCAGCACGGGTCGTAAATATGGTAAAGCTCATATCGCTGTCCTTTACTTTAAACTGGACTTCCGTACCTTCGCTCCTCCCAATCCAATTGCGTTGCGTTTCTTTTAACGAATCGGTCCAGTCTATCGTATCCAAGCCTTCCAACAGACGTTGCGCATAAGCAGAAACACGTAAGCACCATTGGCGCATCATCTTTTGCTCAACAGGGTAACCACCTCTGATAGAAAGACCTTCGCTTACTTCATCGTTAGCTAAAACCGTTCCAAGCTTCGGACACCAATTGACCATCGTGTCTCCCAAATAAGCGATGCGGTAATTCATCAAAACTTCCTGTTTTTTCTTTCCACTCATCGCATTCCATTCTTCCGCAGTAAAATGCAGTTCTTCGCTGCAAGCAACATTCAAACCTTCACTTCCACTTACTGAAAATCTATCTGCAAGCTCCTTAATAGGACGTGCCTGGTTTTTGTCATTACAATAATAACTGTTGAACATCCGGATAAAAGCCCATTGCGTCCACTTGTAATATGCCGGGTCGCAGGTGCGTATTTCCCTATCCCAATCATAGCAGAAACCTATTTTATCAAGCTGTTCCCGGTAACGGGCAATGTTATTCTTCGTCGTAATCTCGGGATGTTGTCCGGTTTGGATGGCATATTGTTCCGCCGGAAGTCCATAAGCGTCATACCCCATTGGATGTAAAACGTTATAGCCTTGCAGACGTTTATATCTCGAATAAATATCAGAAGCGATATAACCTAACGGATGGCCTACATGAAGACCAGCACCCGAAGGATAAGGGAACATATCCAACACATAAAACTTAGGTTTTTCATTTTTTTCTACCTTATAAATCTTGTTCGCAACCCAATAGTCGTGCCACTTTTTCTCAATATCCCTGAAATTATATTCCATATCCTGTAGTTTTTATCTGTTTCTCCATTCTTTTGAACCTGCGAAGTTAGTTATTTCTTTGTATATTACAAAGAAAAACATTTTGCCAAGAATTATGGAAATCCCAACACACAGGCCGGAAAACAATGTATATAAACAAAAAAAGTACTTCAGCAAGATATTTCCTACTGAAGTACTTTTTTACATATTAACTACATTTTATTAAATTCCAAAAGCCTAATCAACTATTTCCGTCCGTGCGTCCCACCACATACGGGTTGTTGTTTGGTCGCCGCCATCCATACGGGAAACCGCTTCTTTATAATTTGCTTCATTGACAATAGGCTCTTGTGCCGGGTAAATGATTCGGCGGAGGGAACCTCTATAATCCATCGCTCCCTTTTCCAAAACGTATCCCGTCTCCGGCTGTTCAAAAGGATCAAGTGCAGGAATCCCCAAACGCCTGTAATCAGCCCAAGCTTCCCAACTGTTATCCGGGAAACCAGAAAGATATTTCTGTGTAATGATTTTAAACAATTGGCTATTATGTTTATTGGATGTGCCGTCGTTGAAAGGAACAGTCGTGCCATACAAATTCGGCATTGTCGATGTAAGATACCTTTCTATCACATCGTCTGCTATTTCTACCTCCTTCATAGAAGCACGGATGCCCTCTTTATAAAAGTCTTCTGCATTTCCACCCATATTCCAACCGCGCAAAGCACCTTCCGCCTTCAGGAAACAGACTTCAGCATAATACATGAGTGTCTGGTCCCTATCCATATTGACAACAACATCCACATTCAAGTCTTTTGACGTCCCTACAAAAAAGACACCGACCCTGGAATTATTTTTCACTGCATTTTGGGGAACAGTAGCCACCGCATTCGTATATCCGGCGGGAACTCCTTTCCAACGGCCGCTAAATTCCTCAGACGCCCCATTATGCGTGCTTGTCACATTAAAATATATCGGACCTCTCGGATCAACATAATCCGGAATCGAATCAGGATTATAGAAATCTGGACCCATCGGGAACGGCTCTCCTCCGAAATTAGTTAATATCTTTTCCATCGAACGGCTCATTGTCATACGGCCTCCGTTAAAGAGATGGGAAACTCCGTTATAAAATCCGTAATCGACTTGATAATATGAATTTTTACGCGCTATCTTTACATCATCGCTTATGCTGTTTAACATTCCGCCATCGGCATTTACTGCTGCTTCGGCTTCTGTCTTTGCCTTGTCTATATCTACTTCTGTCAGACGCATGGCGAGCCTTAACCGCAAACTGTTGGCAAACGCTTTCCAACGGTTAATATCCCCGCTGAAAATCAAATCACCTGTCCCCAATTCGTCTCCATTAGGATCCAACAGTTCGGAAGCCTCCGCAAGCTCATTCAGCATATCATAATAAATATCCTTCTGCGTATCATAAGGAGCTGCTTCGCCTGAATCATTACAAGCCTTTGAATAGGGAATGTCTCCAAACAAATCGGTTGCTCTATTAAACATCCAGACTCTCCATATCCGGGTAACCTGTACCAAATTCGAATATTGCGGATTATCCCCGTAATTGCGGATAATCTCATTCAGGTTGGCAACCCAGCCCCAATGGGCATCCCAATATCCCTGTGTGTAATCATTGTTGGGAACATAATTATTCGTCGGATATTTGTCATTGGCAAAATACTGGCACCACGTATCAACATACAAATTATGTATACGCTGGTACATATCTACATTAAAAGTGCTTCGAATCATCACCGGAGAAAGCAAATAAATAGGTTTGATTTTATCCGGCGTCGCTGCGTTCGGGTTCTCATTCAAACTATCGAAACTCTCGCAGGCAGTTAGTGATGCTCCGGCAAAAACGCACATCAAAAAATAAGATTTTATTTTAGTTTTCATATCCTTATATACTATTTAAAGTCAGACAATCCTAAAAAGCAAGATTTACATTGAAACCAAAATTCCTCATCGACGGGAAAGACGCATATTCTATTCCTTGTCCGTTACCTGTACTGAATGAACATTCAGGATCATAGCCCGGAATATTGCTATGTATCAACCAAAGGTTTCGTCCTACGAAACTTATCTTTACGTTAGAAAATGGAGACTTTGCCAATACTTTCTTCGGCAAGCTGTATCCTATTGTAAGTTCACGCAAACGCAGGCTTGTTCCATCGTAGACAAACTCTTCTCCGGCACGCGATACCCGGTTCCAATAATCTTGCGGGTTTGCAGCCTTCGTATTTATCTCTCCGCTTTCCGTCACACCGTCAACGACAATACCTCCTGTTCCTGCGTACCATTCGTCACGCCCGACAAGAGTCATTTCCGTAGTTCCGTATTGTGATCCACGAGCCAACGAATTCATGTAAATGTCACCGCCTACCCGCAAATCCAACATAAAACTCAAAGAGATGTTTTTCCAAGTAAAGCTATTGTTCATGCTTCCCGTCCATTTAGGCAAATAATTTCCAATCGGGTTTTCCGTATCCATATTTGCCTCCAAAACAGGCAGACCATCGCTGTCGACAATCTTACGCCCTTGTTCATCCCTCTTGTAACGGTATCCTATAATATCACCATAACTGCCGCCTTCGCGTGCTACTACCTTCACAAAACTGGTGGATGCCAATTCATAAGTAGACAGTTCCGGATGCAACTCCTTGATTTTATTTGTATTTTTAGAATAATTGATTGTGACATCCCACTGAAAATCCCTTGTCTGTACAGGAGTTGCCGTCAAGATAACTTCGACACCTTTGTTTTCTATATTACCGGCATTTATCAAACGGTACTTCTTTCCGGTCGTCGATGAAATAGGTAATGTCAATATCTGGTTTGTCGCATTCTTTTTATACCAGGTAAAATCCAATCCGATACGGTTGTTCAAGAAACGTATATCGAATCCGGCTTCCGTAGATTTAATATTCTCCGGCTTCAATGTAGACAAAGGTATCGTACTATTTACTTCCGACCCTTTAACATCTGAGGTAACGTTGAATATACCATAAGTTGTAGTCAACCGATATGGATCCGTATCGTTTCCGACTTCGGCATAAGAAACTCTCAGCTTCGCAAACGACAACCAATCCGGAACATTTACATCATAAGAACGCAACATGTCGGAAACTACCCATCCCAATCCTACGGAAGGATAAAAGAAAGAACGATTCTCACGCGGCAGAGTCGACGACCAATCGTTGCGCGCCGTCACATCCAAATATGCCCAATTTCCGTAACTTATCTGAGCAAAGCCGTAAACAGAATTGACCGCTTTTTCACTGACATAATGCCCCATCGTCTGGTTAGTTCCGTTACTGATTGCAAAGAAATCGGGTATAGCCAAAGGACCTGAATTTTCAGAAAAACTTTCACTTTTCGTATACATCAAGTTTCCTCCTACACTCAAACTTCCGGAGAATTTGGAGCCCCACCAATTATCTTTTGTTGCCGTAATTAAAGCATCCGTATTTCTTTCCCGGAAATTGGAAGAAGAAACAGCATAATTACCAGAGCCTTTATAATCTTTCGAATAAGGTGTGGCTGCAACTACACGGCTTTCGCTTCCCGACCAATACATATCCTCTCCATGCCGGAATTTAACAGTCAACCAATCGGTAGGTTGATATGACAAAGAAATAAATCCGATGAAACGATCCCTATGATTTGAATTTGAATTATTCGGAGTAAAGTAAGGATTCAAAACATAATTCACCTCTTTTGAAGTCCATTGTTTAACTGTCCCGTCGGAATTAAAAGGATCGACCATATCCGAATAATGGACACTTCTCGGCATCATCAGATAATTCGCCATGACGCTCGTAGGATCCGCCGTCAACGCCGGGGTATTATCCATTTTTTGCTTTATATAGTTTACCTTCGTATCCAAGGATAACTTTTTGCTCAAATTAACTGTATTACGGAAATTTATTACCCATTTGTCCTGGTCGTTGGTAGGTACGACACCATTCAGACGCTGGTAGGAAACAGTCGCCCGGAAAGAGGATTTGTCGGTCGCTGCCGTAGCTTCCAATGTATGGGTAGTAGAGACTCCCGTTCTCAAATAATCCATGATGTCATTATCATACGGAAGATATGGACGTGTCTCTCCCGTCCAATCGGTCAGCTCTTGCCCTTCCATCTTGGGACCCCAGCTCATGTTTCCATCCGGGTCGTAGATACCGTTCGTTCCCTGACCATAGACATTTTGCATTTTAGGCTTAACCAATGGACGTTCCATCATCACATTGGAATTTAACGTAATACCTAATCCCTTGGCTTGCTTGGCTCCTTTTTTCGTAGTTACCATCAAAACACCGTTACCTGCCCGGGTTCCATAAAGTGCAGCTGCAGCAGCTCCTTTCAATACGGAAATTGATTCTATATCATCCGGATTAATATCCGACAAACCATTACCTGTATCGGAGCCTCCCCATTCACTGTTTCCCTGTCCGCCGTTAAAGTTATTGATAGGCACACCATCCACAACAACCAAAGGCTCATTGTTGCCTCCCAAAGAGTTGTTTCCACGGATAACGATACGGCTCGAACCCATCGCACCGTTACCACTACCGCTCACTTGTACGCCTGCCACTTTTCCGGCAAGGCTGTTCATTACATTGTTCTCCCGCGCTTCGGTCAATGTATTTCCTTTCAATTCCTGTACAGAATATCCCAATGCTTTTGTTTCACGCTTGATACCCAAAGCCGTTACTACAATTTCATCCAAATTTTCTGTTTCGGGGAGCAAAGTAACTTCCAAACGTTTTTGTACACCAATCTTGATTTCTTCCGTTTTATAACCGATATAGGAAATAACCAATACATCTTCTGAAGAAGAAGTTGTAATGGAAAACCGACCGTCCAAGTCCGTTATCACTCCGTTCTGGGTTCCTTTTATGAAAACATTTGCCCCAATCAACGGAGTACCTGTTTCATCTTTTACTACACCGCCCACTTGTACCTCTTGTTGTACCACAGGCGTATTTTGTCCTGCTTTTTTTGAAATGATAATCTGTCTGTCATTGATGGAATAAGTAACATCCGTATCTTTAAATATTTCATCAAGGATAGTTGTTACTTCCTTGTTTTCCACATCAATATTCACTATTCTACGAACATCTACCGTATTATCCAAATAGACAAAAATAAATTCACTGTTATTTTCTATATAATCGAAAATGTTTTCAATGGAATTATTCATGCGCACCGTCAATTGCGTTGATTGCGCATATGAGCTTGCCGCGAACAAATCCGCCGAATTGATGTTCGCAAGCAAACAAAGAGAGAAAGCCGTTCCGACTATCTTCCCAAATCTGTGTTTAAAACTTTTCATGTTACAATAGTTTATAAATAGTAATCTACTTTATTCCAAAAAATGTTTGAAATCCTCATATTTTTCTATCCAGAAATCCTCTCTAATAATTTTACTCCATAGGCAATCATGTTTTATGTTTATACTAATTCTATTATTAATTTGTCATCCTCAACCGTTATCCGAACAGGTATCATTTCGGATATTATTTCCATTACCTCTTTCAAATCCTCTTTCAAATCAAGTTTTCCGCTCATGGTATGTTGAGCCATATTTGAAGAACAACTTATATCTATTCCATAATAACGGGAAAGTTTATGGAAAACCTTGTTTAAAGGCTCACGATGAAAGACAATCATATTCTGAGTCCAGCTCACATAATCGGATGCCTTTACATTGAGCTTCGATGCTGTCGAATCTTTTATGAGAAACATTTGGTCCGGTAACAGACAAGCCTGCTTATTTGCTCCATTCACCTCTACTTTTCCAGAAACCAAAACGACACTTTTTTCCTCATCCGACGCATAAGAAGATACATTAAACGATGTTCCCAATACTTTTATACGCATCCGTTCCGTCTGCACAAAAAATGGAGATGAAATATCCGGAGTTACATTTAAAAACACCTCGCCATCCACATATATTTCTCTTTTTCCCTTATCAAATACAGATGGATAAATGACCGTAGTTTCCGAATTAATCTGCAAGGTTGTTCCATCAGACAATGTAACTTTCGCCCGTTTGCCACGAGGAACTGTCAGTTCATTCCGTACCGGATAATTTGAATTGTTTTCTAAATATTCCAACTGTCCATTATCTCTGCTGAACATCATATTTCCTTCAGGATCATAATATATATCCGATTTCTCAGAAATATTCAAACATCCCTGTGAAGTTACCAGCAATATACCTTCCGAATTTTGAAAACTGCTTGCTTTTCCGACGCTTTCAGAAATACTTTCAATAATAGCGTCCCGTTTTACAAAATAATTATTCAGACCCAATAATATAACCAAAAGGACAGCTGCCGCTGACGAACAATAAAATACAATCCTTTTATATCTACTTTTGTTCTGTTTATCTATTTCCGACATGATTCCTTCCCATGTATCCTTCTTTCCTGAAGAATATTTTACTCTTTCATATTCCTTATAATTTGAAAGCAGTCTCTGAGAAGGAAAATCCAAATCCTTTTTATACTTTTTTAAAAGCATGCGTACTATAAATTTAAAGCGTTTATATAAAAAACGCCTTACAATAAAAACAGTACTCACTTTTTAAAATAAAATTTCTATTTTTTATCAGAAAAGAAAACCTTACGTATTTTTGCTAAAGAACGCGATAACAAATTTTTAGCCGATTGATAATTTATACCAAGAATCTCTCCTATTTCCACATAATCCAATTCCCTGACGAAACGTAAGTATAATATTTCCTGCTGCCTGGAAGGTAACATATGGATTATTTCATGAAGTTTTTTCTTTTTCTGCAAATCAATATCATCGTTATCCGGAAATTGCAAAAAAAATTCTTCATCAATTGTAAAATCAAAGGCCAATGTTTCATCTAAAGAAGAAATATCTTTTTTATCCGACAAAACATCGTAAAGACGATTTTTGAGAGATCGCAGCAAATAAGCGTTTATGTTAAGTGTAGGTGAAAGCTTTTTATGATTCAAATACAGCTTTACAAATAAATCTTGGATACAGTCGCGTACAACTTCATAATCTGGATATAATTTAATCCCGTACGACAATAATTGGTGGTATTGATTCTTGTATATGTATGACAATGCCTTCTTATCACCGGACAAAAAAAGACTCCAAAGTTCAGAATCCGACATTTCCGAATAATATCCGTACATCATTTACATTCCATTTTTATTTATTTGTATCGGCGTAACCAAAAGAAAACTATGTTCAAAAATCCAACTTAAGAAATCAGGTTCATTAAATGCCGGAGTCCAACTGTTATGGTTTACATTTTCATATTCCGTGTAACGGACATCAGCTCCTATCTTTTTCAATGTTTCGTAAGCATCACGCGAAAAATGTACATCTACTGTTTCATCCGCACTGCCATGGTATAAACGGAAAGCTGTTTTTCCTTTATACTTTCCCAAACGTTTCGTATTGACAGCCCCACAAATAGGAGTAGCAGTAACAAATAAATCAGGATAACGGCAAACTAAATCAAACGTACCCATACCACCCATTGAAAGACCAAATACAGATATTCTTTTTGTATCTACGATATCTTTCGCAATATAACTATCTAATAATTCCTTTACAGCTTTTATTTGTTTTGAAGGTGCAGGATTTTCTGGATAAGTCCGTTTCATTCCTGTTTCAGGATGCGTATAGTCTACCCAATAATCATTCTCCGGACATTGAGGAGCTAATATTATACAAGGATATTTACTTCTGTTTTCATGGGAAGAGAGCATATCTCCACCATGGAAAAGTTGTTTTTCATTATCATTTCCCCTTTCTCCTGCACCATGTAAGAACAATAATAACGGATATTTTTTGTCCGGAGAATAATTTTCCGGATAAAGAATCCTGTAGTTCAGCTTATATCCATCTGAAGTTGTAAATTGCCTTTTAAGGAAACTGTTCTTGTCGCCTGCCATAAGATTGAAGGCAAACAATAGACCCATCAATAGAAAAAAATACTTTCTGCTCATTTTCATAATATACAATTTATAATAATTAGTAATGATTCACTGTTTTATTCTACTGCAAATATACGGTTTTTTTATTTTCATACTTTTTGTATAGAAAAGCAAAAGCATTTAAAAAGAGAGACTTTTCCGCATAGTTTTCTATAAATTGTGCATCGCTATTTGGAGTAAAATCATTTACTTTGCACGAACTTAAGTGATATATGATAAAACCAGAGCATTATTATGGCACAAGAAGATGTTTTTAAAAAGTTAGTTTCGCACTGCAAAGAATATGGATTTGTATTTCCTTCATCAGAAATATACGATGGATTGGGAGCAGTGTACGATTACGGACAATACGGAGTTGAATTAAAAAACAATATAAAGAAATATTGGTGGGACAGCATGACCTTGTTGCACGAAAACGTTGTAGGAATTGATTCGGCAATATTCATGCACCCTACCATCTGGAAGGCATCAGGACATGTGGATGCTTTCAATGATCCTTTGATAGATAACAAGGATTCAAAAAAACGTTACCGTGCCGATGTACTAATCGAAGACTATTTAGGTAAAATAGAAGAGAAAATAAATAAAGAAGTAGCCAAAGCTGCAAAAAAATTCGGTGATGCTTTCGACGAAGCCAAGTTTCGTGAAACAAATCCGCGTGTATTGGAACATCAAGCCAAATGGAATAACGTTCATGAACGCTATTCAAAAGACATGAATGAATCCAATTTCGAAGATTTGCGCCAATTGATTCTGGATTGTGAAATAGTTTGTCCGGTTTCCGGAACAAAAAACTGGACAGAAGTACGTCAATTCAACTTGATGTTCTCAACAGAAATGGGCTCGACTGCTGATGGAGCTATGAAAGTATATCTTCGCCCGGAAACAGCTCAAGGTATATTTGTAAACTTCTTGAATGTCCAAAAAACAGGACGCATGAAAATTCCTTTCGGTATAGCTCAAATAGGAAAAGCTTTCCGCAATGAAATCGTAGCACGCCAGTTCATTTTCCGCATGCGGGAATTTGAACAAATGGAAATGCAATTCTTTGTTCGTCCAGGAGAAGAAATGGAATGGTTCAAAAAATGGAAAGAAACACGGCTCAAATGGCATAAAGCAATGGGACTTGGTGATGAAAAATACCGTTACCATGACCATGAGAAATTGGCTCACTACGCAAATGCAGCTACCGATATAGAATTTGAAATGCCTTTCGGTTTTAAAGAGGTAGAAGGAATACACAGCCGTACTAATTTCGATTTGAGTCAACATGAAAAATATTCCGGAAAAAAAATACAATATTTCGATCCTGAGCTGAATCAAAGCTATACTCCTTATGTAATTGAAACTTCTATTGGAGTAGACCGGGTATTTTTAAGCATAATGGCAGGTTCTTATTGTGAAGAAACCTTGCCTAACGGGGAAAACCGCGTTGTATTGAAATTACCGGCAGCTCTTGCTCCTATAAAACTGGCAGTATTGCCATTGGTAAAGAAAGATGGTTTGCCAGAAAAAGCAGAAGAAATAGTAAACATGTTACGTTTTGATTTCCGTTGCCAGTACGATGAAAAGGATTCTATCGGAAAACGTTACCGCCGGCAGGATGCCATAGGAACACCTTATTGCATAACTGTAGACCACGATACGCTAAAAGATAATTGCGTAACGATTCGTTTCCGCGATACAATGGAACAAGAACGGGTAAGTATTGACAAACTTCATGAAATCATTACGGAAAAAGTCAGTATGAAGAATTTGTTGAAAAAAATAATAGAATAAATTTAGTTGAAAAATATGAGGAAAAACTGGTATGCATTACTGATGATTTTATGCGTTACATCGCTTTTTTCATGCAAAGATGACAATGAAACAGTCATAGATGAAGTTTGGAGACAACAAAATGAAGAAGTTATCAATCAACTGCAATTTAATAGTGATTATAACCGTATAAGTGCAGAAAGCGGAAACGGCTATGTCTATTACAAATCCTTACAGGAAGGAACTGGTAAAAAAATTTTTTATACCAGCCAAGTTCAAGTTTACTATAAAGGAACATTGATAGACGGAACTGAATTTGATGCAAGACTGTTTGAAGATGGAGAACCTTTTAAATGTGCAGTAAGCAGCGCTGTAGCTGATTATAACTACTATTCCAATCCAGACGGCTATCAAAGCGTCATAGAAGGTTGGACCGTTGCTTTACAACACATGGTGGAAGGCGACAAATGGGAAGTATATATTCCATACGAATTAGGATATGGAGAAGTAGACAATGGAGATATTCCCGCTTGTTCCACACTTATCTTTGAAATAGAAGTCGTATCAGTCGACCAACAATAAACAAAACCGTAAAAAATACCTGCCGTTGAAACGGCAGGTATTTTTTACAAAACTCACTTTCTTCCAACCTTTATCATAATCCAAGTTTGGCAGACTTGTCCAACATACGCTGAATAGGTTTAATAGCTTTCCGACAGATTTCTTTATCTATAAATATTTCCGGCAATTCAAACTTTAGGCAATTATACAATTTTTCCATCGTATTCAACCGCATATATTTACATTCATTACAGGAAACTCCGTCTTCTGTAGAAACAGGAATAAATTCCTTATCCGGACACCGCTTTTCCATTTCATGGATTACACCGCTCTCCGTTACAATAATAAATTGCTTTTTATCTGAATTGACAGCAAACTTAATCAATGCTGCCGTAGAACCTACAAAATCTGAATTTTCTATAATGCTTTTCTTACATTCAGGATGTGTTAAAACCAATGCTTCAGGATACTTATTTTTTAAATCCAGGACGCTTTGTAATGAAAAGTTTTCATGTACATGGCAAGCACCGTCCCAAAGCAACATATTCCTGCCTGTAACTGCATTAATATAACTGCCCAAATTACGGTCGGGACCAAATATAATCTTTTCATCTTCCGGAAAACTTTCTACAATTTGTTTTGCATTGGTCGAAGTGACTACAATATCTGTCAGTGTCTTGACTGCAGCCGAAGTATTTACATAAGAAATTACCGTATAACCGGGATGTTCTTTCAAGAATTTTTCAAATTCGAAAGCAGGACAACTGTCAGCTAAAGAACATCCGGCATTCAAGTCGGGAACCAATACTTTTTTTTCGGGACATAATATTTTAGCGGTTTCACCCATAAAATGAACACCGCACATAACCAGTATATCCGCTTCCGTTTTAGCAGCCCATTGTGCCAAAGCCAAACTGTCACCAACAAAGTCTGCTATATCCTGTATATCCTTTTCCTGATAATAATGAGCTAATATAACAGCGTTTTTTTCCTTACACAATTTTTTAATAGCTTCTTTCAGGTCGACATCCTTGGGAACCGGTGCATTTATATATCCGATAGAATTCGTTTGAACCATGATGTTGTTTTATATATATGATTACTATTTTGGTACAAAGGTATGGAATTGTTATCACAAGCTAATAATCAGAATGGGGATTTAAACTCTTATTCTTTTATTTTAGTATTAGAATATTTTCAACCAATAAAGAATAAATAAAAACAATGTTGATAGCGTTTAAAAATAATACTGCTGAAATTTGTTTTATAAGTTATAAATGTTGTGTCAATAGTTTTCGATATGTTATAAACATATTATCCATGGATTTTTCTTCTGATAGAAAGTTATATAAGTTCTAACTGTATTCTTTTGTTGAAAAAGGTAATGATTAAAATTTTTCCTGGATTAATTGTTGGGGAATTTGTTTATAAATAGTGTTGATAGTTTTTGAAAATAATGAGGAACAAACTATTGTAGATATTGTTTTATTCGTTTTATATAGAAATAATCGGGATATCCTATGAAAAGTTTTCATTTTCTATTCAGAAGTTATCAATGCTTTTTCAACGGGATTTTCATAGGTTATCACTATTTTTGCAAATACATTTCAAAAAACAGAATTATTTTATGCGTAAGCTGAAAGTTACAGAATTGAAAAGACTCACTCCCGAGGAATTTAAAGATAGCAAAAAAATACCTTTAATCGTTGTTTTGGATCATGTGCGGAGTTTGAACAATGTAGGTTCCGTATTTCGTACTTCCGATGCTTTCAGAATAGAAGCTATTTATTTGTGCGGTATAACGGCTTGTCCTCCCAATGCTGAAATTCATAAGACAGCTTTGGGTGCGGAAGATACGGTGAGATGGGAGTATTTCAAGGATACGCATGAAGCGATAGAGAAACTTAAAAAAAATAATTATGTTACTTGTGCTATTGAGCAAGTAGAAGGAAGCGTAATGTTGGATGAACTTAAGTTGGAAAAGGAGAAATATGCCGTTATCTTAGGCAATGAGGTAAAAGGAGTACAGCAGTCTGTTGTCGATGAATGTGATATGTGCATAGAAATTCCCCAATACGGTACAAAACACTCTTTGAATGTTTCTGTGACAGCCGGTATTGTCATTTGGAGTTTTTTTCAACAGTTGTGTTGAAAACTATATTTGTCCGTTCTCAACCAGGATTACGATTTTTTCGATCATGGCATCTTTACCGTCAGGGTCATATTCCGTTTTCAAGCTAGCTCCGAATATCCCTGCAAAGAAATTCCAGAAACCAGCCCTGAAACTTCCTAAAAATGCTTTTACAATGGAATAACTTGATTGGTTGCATTCACGGTTTATCAGTTTTATTAACAGTTTTCCTTGTGAAAGCGTCAGTTTTTTCAATTCAGGTTTGTATTGTTTGAATAATTCCTTTTCCATCCTTTTCAGATGTTCCTGTTGTTCTTTTTCAGGCATGTATTGGATATATTCATAGGTTTCAATTAATGTTTCATATACTAGTTTAGCATAAGGCAATGTGCGCTTTACGTCGCGCACTAACTTCATATATTTTATTTTTTCTCTGTTATTTTTGAATTTGTAAGGAGCATAAATATAGACCTCCTTTAGGTCAATGATAGCAATGGTATCATTGTTATCCACATAAGCTTTGTAATAACCTTTAGGCAACAGATTGTTTTTAATAACCTGTTGCTGCGAATGAATTTTCAGACAAGCTATTAAAAATAGAAATAATATGGTTATTGCTTTTTTCATTGCATCGATTAACTGCAAAAATATAAATATAATCGGATGAATCTGTCTATATTCTATTTTTTATAACAAAATTTTGTGGGATAACATTTGTCCTGTTTGTTGAAACAATATTATCGCCAAAATTATAACAGTATAAAGATATTCATGTATATTTGTACTTTATTACCAAACTTTTTTCGACCTTAACTTATGAAATACATTACGTTTGTATTGTTAATCTTATTTTCTTTTGAATTATCGAAAGCAAATGATTTGAGAACTCCTGATGTCCGTAATCTTGGCATGGGGGAGAATGATCTTGTCAATTCCTTGTTATTTAATCCGGCTTTAATGGTTCTCAACAAAGACAGGCAGATTTATTTTGAATTTGTCAATAGATATCAATTGAAAGAACTCAATACTTTCAACGGGGCTTTTATCTATCCATTTGAATTATTAACAACAGCTGTTGAAATAACTTCGTTCGGGTATAAGGAATATAGGGAAAATATGTTTCGTTTCTCATTGGGAAAACAATTGGATGGTAAATGGTCTGCCGGAATAGGAATACAATATAAAATGCTACAAAGTGATTTGTATGAATTTATTCCGGCTGCTCTCTCAATTGATGTGGGAGTCTCTTATAAACCTGTTGATAATTTATTTATTAATCTGTTGATAGTCGATTTTCCTTCCGTTAAGATTAATCAAAATGGAATTGATTATAAAATGTTTGAGTTAAAAAAGATACAAACTGGATTTCGTTGGTACATTATTCAACAGTTGTTGATATCGTCTGGAATATCTTTTGAAAATTTTGAGAGGTTTTCAGGCTCTTTCGGATTGGAATATTTGGCTTTTGAGAATTTTCATCTCCGAGCCGGAATACATTTGTCTCCTTTTCGCCCATCCATAGGGGTAGGATACTCGTTTCTTTCTTTTACTGTCGACGCAGCAGCTTTGTTCGATTCCGTTTTGGGAATAAGCTCCGGATTAGCTGTTTCATATTCTTTCTAAAAGCTGTAAAAATCTTATGGGACGCTTCTTTTCCGTACTGTTCATTTTGTTTTTTATAATTTGTTATAAATCTAACAGCCAAAATAAAACAACTGTTGATAACTGGGAAGAATACCTAAATGACTTGAGTTTGGAAGATATTAATTCAGATAAGTTGGAATCACTGTACGATGATCTTTCCTTTTTATCGGAAAATCCTTTCGATATAAACGAAGTAACAGCAGAAGAGTTAAATTGTCTGCTGTTTCTTTCGGAACAGCAGATAAGGGATATCATCACATATAGGAAACGTTCTGGCAGATTTGATACTATCTATGAATTAAAAGGTGTGGAAAGTATGGATTATAATACCATACAATTGATATTGCCTTTTGTATATGTCGGTTCAAATTATGTTGATAAGCCCGAATTTTCTGTGAATAATCTGTTTAAATATGGAAAAAATGAATTAGTAATCAGATTCGATAAATGTTTTCAACGAAAAGCCGGGTACTTTCCCTATTCAGACAGCATACTGGCGCTTTATCCGAACAGACGTTATCTGGGAGAAAGTTTTTATCATTCCGTGAGATATTCCTATACTTTCGATGACAGGTTACAGGCAGGTATTGTTATGGAAAAAGATGCCGGAGAACCGTTTGCCAACAGATATCATAAGGGATATGACTTTTATACGGCACATGTCTTATTAAAAGACTTGAATCATTGGCTGAAATGTTTGGTAGTGGGGGATTATAAAATCTCATTCGGACAGGGATTGATGATAAGTAACGACTTTTCTTTGAGTAAGACGGCTATGGTTACTCAAGCGGAACGCCGGAACAATGGTTTCCGAAGGCATTATTCAACAAACGAATACGATTTTTTTCGAGGGATAGCTTCTACCGTGAAATTCGGAAAGGTAAATGTCAGTCTGTTTTATTCATCTAAACGTAATGACGGGACAGTGGAGGATAGTGTGATAACTTCGTTAAAAACGGATGGGCTTCACCGTTTGCAACGCGATTTGTCAAAAAAACGGAAATTCAGAATAAGCACTTTCGGTGGAAATATCAGATATGTCACTCCCGGAATCTCGGTTGGACTGACCGCCTTGTCGTATTCATTCGGTAAATATGCCTTGAATCAGAAAAAGCAACCGTATAACGTTTTTTATTTTCGTGGATATAGGAATTTGAACGTAAGTGTGGATTATATGTTGAAACACGGAGCTTTTAAGTTCTATGGGGAAAGCGCATTTTCAAAGAACGGTGCTTTTGCCACACTCAATGCCGTCAGTTTTTCTCCTGTCTCTTATATTTCTTTTCTTTTGTTATATAGGTTTTACGATAAACGTTATCAGGCATTGTGGGGAAATGCTTTTTCCCAATCTTCTTCCGTCTGCAACGAAAACGGGTTGTATGCAAGCATCCAGTTTACACCTTTTCCGTATTGGAAATTTTCCCTGTATGCCGATTTTTTCAAGCACCCCTGGTTGAAGTATGGCATTGATGCTCCCTCTTCCGGACAAGAATACATGTTTCAGGCTGATTATACAGCCAGCGACAAATGGTCTTGTACTTTCAGGTATCGTTTTAAGGAGAAAGAAAAAAACAGACGAGAAGAAAACATCTCCACAAATCGCATAATACCATATCGGACACAACGTTTTTTAGCAAGGATGCGATATGTTCCTTCCGAATCTGTTTCCTTGAAAAGTTCTTTGGAAAGTGTTTTTTATAAAGAACATACCGACGGTTTGCAAAAAGGATTTTTAGTGTCCCAGGCAGTAAGTTGGACACCTTTGTCGCTTCCTTTCACTTTCGACTTGTGCGGCGCCTGGTTCCATACGGACAATTACAGGTGTCGTTTGAGTTCTTATGAGAAGAATTTGCATTATATGTTTGGATATTCCTCTTTTTACGGGCACGGAATACGTTTGTCCTTTATAGGCAAGTGGATGATACATTCCGGGTTATCATTGGCAGCGAAGTTATCTCATACGCAATATATGGACCGGGATGAAATAGGCAGCGGGCAGGAGATGATAAAGGGTTCCGGGAAAACGGATTTTTCCATACAGTTGTCTTGGAATTTTTGAACATCCAAATGATAAATCGGGAATACTTTGTTACCTTTGTTCCTGTATTTTATTTTAAATTTCTGCTAAGATGTCTACGATTATTTACGATAAAATAATTTACGGTCCTGTCCATAGCCGTCGTTTAGGAATATCTTTAGGAGTTAACTTGGCTCCTGTTGATGGTAAATACTGCACGTTCAATTGTATCTATTGCGAATGTGGATTGAATGAAGAACATCGTCCGAAGTCTCCGTTACCTACCCGTCAAGAGGTTAGTGTGGCTTTGACTGAAAAGTTGGATGAAATGCGGGAAAACAGTTTGGTCCCTGACGTAATTACTTTTGCCGGGAACGGGGAACCTACGTTGCATCCGGAATTTGCCGCAATCATTGATGATGTAGTTGCTATTCGCAACAAACATTGTCCGTCGGCTAAGATAGCCGTATTGTCCAACTCTACGATGCTCCATAAGCCGGAAGTGGTAGAAGCCTTGCAGAAAGTGGAAGATAATATCATGAAGTTCGATTCTGTATTGGATAGCCGGATACGGCAAATAGACGATCCCAATCAGCCCTCTTTTTGTTTTTCAAAATTATTGGAACAATTGTGTGCTTTCCGTGGAAATCTGATAATCCAAACGATGTTTTTACGGGGAAAAGACAAAGAAGGCAAAGATGTGGATAACACTTCCGAAGAAGAAGTAGCCGGCTGGGTGGATGCTTTGAAAAAGATACGTCCGCGACAAGTCATGATTTATACTATTGACAGGGAAACGCCTGTAAAGACATTGCAGAAAGTTCCGAAAGAAGATTTGGAAGCGATAGCCGACCGTGCCCGTAAGGAAGGGTTCACTGTTTCCGTGTCTGCTTGAAAAAGTGCATCTTTTTGTATCTGTTGAAACAAGTTTTCAGTAAATATGTAGTGAATTGCTTTTGTAAGCTTTGTAAAATAGTTACCTTTGGCAGCAAATTTTCAAATCAATAAAATTCTATTTATCATGAAAGAGCGGACGATTTTCTTGTTGGCGGCATTTTTGTTCTGTTCTGCGTCGTTGTTTTCGCAGAGTACTTATTTTAAAGAGAGTAAGGATTGGCTTCAAAAAAGTGAAGCTTGCAAACCCTCATTGATATATAAAGAGTATAAGCCTTTGCGCATTGTAAAGTCTGTGAAAGATGAAAAGGCATATCAAGGCTGGCGGATGGAAGATGCCGGAAGTACGGATGTACTGTTTAAAGAATCTTTTAAGAAACATTCTGGCGTAGTGCTTGATTTCGGCGAGCATATTACCGGGAATCTTACCTTTAGTTTGAAGCTTTTGGGGAGTGTGACAGCCGATGCTCCCATACGGCTGAAGTTTACATTTGCCGAAGTACCTGGAGAATTAAATACTCCTTTTGATCCCTATCCGGGAGGATTGTCGCGTGCCTGGTTGCAAGACGAGATTATGACATTGGGTACGGTACCCATAGAGACAACATTGGAACGGCGCGTATCATTCCGTTACCTGAAAATAGATATTTTGGGAGCTTCTTCTTTTGACTTTGCTTTCGATAAGATTTCTTTTAAGGCACAGAGTTCGGTAGAGACAATGACGGATACGGGATTGGCTGAGACTACCGACCCGTTGATTCGGCGGATAAACGAAGTAGGCTTGGTAACGTTGAAGGAGTGTATGCAGACCGTCTATGAAGATGGTCCGAAGCGCGACCGCCGTTTGTGGATTGGCGACCTCTACCTGGAAGCGTTGGCCAATGCCTATTCTTATAAGAACCATTTGCTGACGAAGCGTTGCCTTTATCTTTTGGGAGCTTTGGCCGACGAAGAGGGCTTGCTTCATGCAACCGTCCTTGAAGAGCCGGAACCCCATCCGCAGGAAGGCACCCATTGCCTTGATTATTCGTTGATATACAACATTGCTTTGTTGGAATATGTGCGTACGACCGGTGACGTGGAGACTGCCCGCGACCTATGGCCTGTGGTGGTAAGGCAGATAGAAATGACGTTGCGCCAGTTTTCCGAAGAGTGGATTTACGACATGGAGAAGCAACCCGTCTATTGGCTGGTGTTCGATTGGAAAGATGGTTACGACAGGCAGGCTTCAATGCAAGGGCTTACCATTTTGGCTTTGAATAAAAGCTATGAGCTGGCAAAGCTTTTGGGAAAAGAAAAAGAGGTGAAGGAATGGCCGTCGTTGGCTTCGAAAATGAAAAAGGCTGCCCGCAAGCATTTTTACGACAAAAAGCAGGGAGTGGTGCTTAGTGGTGCCGGCAGACAGGTATCTTATCTGTCGCAGGTTTGGATGATTCTTTCGGAGACTCTCACAAAGAAAGAGGGGGCTGCGGCAATGAAGAAAGTCCTTTCCATGCCTGACGCCTGCTACCCGGGTTGTCCTTACGGTTACCATTATGTGATGGAAGCCCTGTTGGAATGCGGCATGGACAAAGAAGCCAAAGATTTATTGGTGAGCTATTGGGGCGGGATGGTGAATAAAGGCGCCGATACGTTTTGGGAAGTGTACGACCCCAACAATGACGCGCTTTCTCCTTACGGTTTCTTCCCGATGAACAGCTATTGCCATGCTTGGAGTTGTACCCCGGTATATTTTATCAATAAATATCCGGAGGTATTCCAGAAGTAGGATTATTTGTCAGAAAACTTTTAACAGGATAATATGGAATGAAAAGATATTTGTTTTTTTTGATTTTGTCGGTATTCACGTTTTGTTCGTGTGTCGAAAAAGAGAATCCCGTAAATTTGATATTCGATACCGATATGGCGCCGGATTATGATGATGTTGGCGCGTTGGCGCTTCTGCATGCGTTGGCAGATTCGGGGGAAGTCAATATACTTGCCACCGTAGCATCGAATAAACATTGGACGGCTGTTCCTTGCATTGAAGTTATCAATACTTATTTTGGTCGTCCCGACATACCTGTCGCCGCAGTAAAAGGTGAAGCTGCCGATAGGACCACCTGGCATAAAGGCTTGAGATGGACGGAGGAGCTCCCGAAGCGTTACCCCCACCGTTTGAATTCGACGGATGAGGCAGAGGATGCCCTGAAACTTTACCGCCGGATATTGAGCAGCCGGCCGGACAAGAGCGTGACGATTGTCACAGTGGGATTTTTTACGAACCTGGAGAACTTGCTGTTATCCGGACCGGATGAAATCAGCCCGCTGTCGGGAAAGGAACTTGTCAGCAAAAAGGTAAAAAAGCTTGTTTCGATGGCCGGATATTTCCCTAAGGGCAGGGAGTTTAACGTATATGTGGATGTAAAGGCGGCACAGTTTATTTTTAAGGAGTGGCCTACGGAAATCCTTTTCAGCGGATTCGAGATAGGCAACAAGGTGTTTACCGGCAAGCGTTTGGTGGAGAGCGGTGTGGAAAACAGCCCGATAGTGGATACCTACACGATGTGCCTTGCACAAGACAACCCGAAAGGGCGTGACAGCTGGGACCAGACAGCTACATTGGTTGCCGTGCGCGGTGCGGCTCCTTACTTCGAGGTGGAGCGCGGTGTAATTACCGTCAACGACGATGGCAGCAATACATGGGCACCTGATGAAAACGGGCGCCATTCCCGGCTTATCTTCAAGATGACCCCACAGCAAATTACGGATATTGTTGAAAACCTGATGATGTACCGCCCTAAAGGGAAGTAAGATGAAGAGATATGCCTATTATGTTTTTATGGTTGTGGCAGCTGCGTTGTGCAGCTGTTCCGGACCTTTGAAAAAGGAACGGGTAATATCGGTAACCATAGAGCCGCAACGTTATTTCGTGGAACAGATAGCGGGCGGTAAGTTCAGCGTGCATTGCGTGGTCCCTGCCGGGCAAAGCCCGGAGACGTTTGACCCGTCTCCCCGGCAGATGGCGGAAATAGGACGTAGCACAGCCTATTTCCGTATCGGGTATATCGGTTTTGAACAGGCATGGATGGAGAACATTCAGGAAAACAATCCGGATATGCCGCTATTCGACCTCTCAAAAGGAATGACGTTGATACACGGTTCGGAGGAGATGGAAGAAACGGAACATCGTATGGCAGGAGGAAGTCACACCCATCTAATTGACCCGCATATATGGAGTTCTTTTGAGGGGGCACGCACAATTGCGCGTAATACCCTTGATGCCTTGATAACGATAGATGAGGAGAACAGCAGTTATTACCGTACGAATTATAACAAGCTGTGTGCTGTGATAGACAGTACCGAAGCGGAAGCGGACAAGCTTTTGAAACCTTTGTTGAGCAGGACTTTCATCATTTACCACCCTTCATTGACCTATTTTGCCAAGGAGTATGGTTTGACGCAATTGTGCATAGAGTTTGACGGCAAAGAACCGTCGCCTTCGCAAATGAAAGAGCTGATTGACACGGCACGGAAACACAATGTCCGGGTCGTGTTTGTACAGCAGGAATTCGACAGCAAGAATGCCGCTCTGGTGGCGGAAGAGACCGGATGTCGCCTGGTGGTTATCAATCCGCTTGCTTACGATTGGCCGGGCGAAATGCTCCATATTGCAAAATCGTTGGCGGAAGGGCTTTAAGTTTGCCTTTTCGTGTTCTTGCAGGATTGTATTCCAAGGAATATTGGCAAGCAGGGAAAAGTGTATGTCCGGTATGTCCCGTGGAATCCTTCTTTACCGTTCCGTGGAATTTCCAGATCCGATGGAACGAGGGACTATTGGCAAGGACGGATGGGAGGGGATTCGCTTTGCCGTTCCTTGGGATCTCCAGATCCCAAGGAATGCAAATAGGAATTACTCATCGGATCTGGAGATCCGATGAAACGGAGGGGACGGGGAATTACCCCATCGGATCTGGAGATCCGATGGAACGAGGGACAAAGTCTGGAGATCCGATGGAACGGAACGAACAGAACAAGGGGTGCATGGGAGGAGAGAAGGTCTGTCTATTTTCCCGAGTTTATCAGTTTGCCCAACAGTGTCCTTTCTTTTGTGACGATGGATGCCGTGCCGGATATTGATTTAATCAGGGGCAACTGTTTCCCGTAATTGGTAACCATTCCTTGCGGGAGTGAGATTTCGAGGATATATCTTCCTTGCGAATCCGGGACGGGAGATATGGAATTAACCTTCCCCTCTATGAAGCCGAATTCCTGTTCCGGGAAAGCCGGCAGCCGGATGATGGCACGTTGTCCGGTCTTCACTTTACCTATCCCCTCCATTGGCAACAACGCTTTGCCTATGGGAGTTATGGCATCGGCAGGGATGATTACAAACATCGTTTCTTTGTTTTCCACCTGTTGCTTTTCTTCCCATAATTGCATGAAGGCCACTGTCCCGTCGGCAGGAGCAACCAGCAAATAGCTTTTTTCCCATTCAGAGATGCTTGTGATGAGCGCGGCAACGGCATTCATGAGTTCCGTTTCATAAATCCGGTTTTCCTGCATGTGCAGCAGGTAATTGTTCCAAGCCAGGAGGCACGCCGAGTAAGATGCCTGTACGCTTCCCAGTTCCGGGATTTTGCGGAAAAAGATGGAACCTATTTGTTCCGTACGGGAACCGGATTCCCTCCATGATTTTATCTGTTCGCGCAAATAGAACATCTCTTCCGTCCGGGCAATATTGCCAATGACACCCAATATGTCCCCTTTGCATACGGTTTGTTTGTTGCGCACATAAAGATGTTCTATCCGCCCTTCGCTTCCGGCCGAGATGTAGGCAGGAGGGGATTGGGTAGTAAGCGTAAATTCCGCTTCTACGGTATCCGGGTAACTGAAAAACGCGCAACCTATTACCAGCACGCATACAATGACGGCAAGGACCGTGATGCCATACCGCAAAATGGCCGGAGGGATATGGTTCATCACCTCTTGGACCTCATTGCTCCGTAGTTCGATGTTCTTATATTTTTTCCCTTCATCCATGGCTATGGTTATTTACCTAATTCCAATTGGTTCTGCACGAGCCTGAAGTAAAGCCCTTCCCTGTCTACCAGCTCTTGGTGGGTCCCTTCTTCGGCTATTTTCCCTTGGTCTATCACCACGATTTTGTCCGCATTGCGGACGGTGCTGAGCCGGTGCGCCACCACTACGACGGTTTTCCCTTTGTAGAACTCGTCCAGATGTTCCATTATCTCTTTTTCATTGTTGGCATCCAAGGCGTTCGTTGCTTCGTCGAAGAACAGGAACTCAGGGTTTTTGTAGACCGCCCGCGCTATCAGCAGCCGTTGTTTTTGTCCCTGGCTAACCCCGATGCCCTCCATTCCTATTTTTGTGTTGTAACCCAACGGCAGCGAATCGATGAAATCCCGGATATTGGCAACGTTTACGGCATGTGCCAGCTTTTCAATATCCGGCTCGTCGTCGCCTACTGCGATGTTGTTGGCGATAGTGTCCGAGAAGATGTACCCGTCTTGCATCACGGCGCCGCTTTTGGCCCGCCACAGGTGCGGGTTTATGTTTTCTATGGGCACGTCGCCCAGTTTGATGGAACCTTTGTTGGGTGCATAGAATCCCAGCAGCAGTTTGACCAATGTCGTCTTTCCGCTTCCGCTTGCGCCCACGATGGCCGTCACCTTGTGTCCGGGGATGTCCAGGCAGATGTCGTCCAACACATAATCGCGTTCGGCCCCGTCGTAACTGAAACAGAGATGTTCGATGTGGATGTCCTTCCGTTCGGGGAGCGTTGTCCGTTTCGATGCGATATCTTGTTCCTCATCCTCCTTCCCATGGATTTCGTTTAACCGTTCCAAGCTGATTTTGGCGTCTTGCAGTTGTTGCGCGAAGCCGATGAAAGCCCCTATCGGCCCGTTCAATTGCCCGATGATATAGGTCATCGACATCATCATACCCAGCGTCATTTCCCCGTTGACAACCGACTTTGCCGCCAGGAACGAGATGAGGATGTTGGTCGTCTGGTTGAAAAAGATGGAGCCCACTTGCTGCGTTTGCCCGAGCATCAACCCTTTGACGCTTATCTTGAACAATTTCACTTGGATGCGTTCCCACTGCCAGCGTTTCTGCTTCTCGCTGTTGTTCAGTTTTATCTCCTGCATGGAGCTGATAAGTTGTATCAGGCTGCTTTGTTCGCCGGCAGCCTGTGCAAACCGCTTGATATCCAATTCGCGGCGGTACTTCATGAAAAAGAGCACCCATGCCACGTAAAAAGCATTCCCTATGATGAAAATCACCAATATTGTCCAATGGTAATAGGCCAGGATGGCGCCGAAGATGAAAAAGTTGACGAAAGAGAAGAGAGTCCCGATGGACGAGCCGGTCAGGAACGCTTCAATCCGGTTATGATCCCCTATGCGTTGCATGATGTCGCCTATCATTTTCGTGTCGAAAAAGCGCAGCGGCAACCGCATGAGCTTGATCAGGAAGTCGGAAATGAGCGAAATGTTGATACGGGTGTTCATGTGCAGCACAATCCAGCTCCGGATGAACCCGACCGACAGTTGGGAAAGCGATACCACCAGTTGTGCGATTAGTATCAGGGTGATGAAATTAAGGTTCCCGTCGCGGATACCCACATCTACCAGCGACTGGGTAAGGAAAGGGAAGATGAGCTGCAACAGGCTGACAACAACCATGCCCAATATCAATTGGATGATTTGCTGCTTGTAAGGCGACAGGTACCGGGCAAAAAACAGCAGGCTCCGCCCGGTTTCCGTTTTTTCCTCTTCCTGCGTCTCGAACTGGGGAGTCGGCAGCAACGCCAGCGCCGTCCCTTTTTCTTCACCGCCCTCTTTGGTGGAGAACCAGCATTTTTCAAATTCGTTTTGCCGGTAGGTTACCAGCTGCGACGCAGGGTCGGCAATGTAGAACCGGTAGCCGTCTTTTTTCTTGCGGATATCGTAGCAGACGACGAAATGGTTCTGGTTCCAATGCAAGATGCAAGGGAGCGGTACATCTTCCACAAGCTGTTTCATGCTGATCCGCACACCGGAGGTGCGGAACCCGATAGATTCGGCCGCATCACTGATTCCAAGCATCGAGACCCCTTCCCGGGTGATAAATGAACGGGCACGCAAGGTCTCGATCGAAAAAGATTTCCCATAATACTTTGCTATCATCCGAAGGCAGGTAGGACCGCAGTCCATCGCATCGAATTGCAAATAATGTGGAAATTTTTGGAAGTGTTTCATGATGCAGTGATTAAATTTGGAACGAAAATAATCGTTTCTCTTGGAATATCTGTTATGTTTTGCAAGAAAAATGGAGCTCCATTGATAAGGTACAGGTCATTAAGTTAAACTATGCTAAAAGAACAAGGGGGGGGGGGTGAGATTACCTTGTTTTATCCATCGGGATTTATTTTATTTGCGATAGACAATCGTAATATGAAATAAATATGGTAACAATTTCTAATCGTTTGAAAAGCATAATGGACTATCAGCTCTTATATGGTAGTTTTTCCACAGACCAAAGTCTGTTGAATGGCAAATCGGGATTGTCTCTTTTCTTTTTTTGTTGTGCACGTATCACTAATAACCGTTTTTATGAAAGTTTTGCTGAAGAATTGGTGGAAGATGTTTGCGGACATCTGACGTTCGACCTTGCCGTCGATTTTGCAGACGGGCTTTGCGGTATAGGCTGGTCGGTGGAATTCTTAAAGAGGTTGGGCTTTGTGGAAGGCGATACCGACGAGATACTGGAAGAGATAGATGCAAAAGTCATGGAGCGCGACTTGCGGCGCATAAAGGATACCTCGTTTGAACATGGATTGGAAGGGATAGCCGCTTATGTCCGCGCCCGGTTGGATTCCCCGGGAAGGGAATCCGGGAAACAGCCTTTCGATGTTTCGTACATGGAGGAATTCAGAGAGGCGTGCAGGAACGCAAAAATCGATTGGCAGTCGGACGATTACGGGTGCGCAGCCATTTGGAAACGGGCGCTCGGTTGTTGGCGGGAGACTGCCGGCCCGGGAGAATCTAATAGCTGGAAACATGGCATGATTTTATTGGATGATGAAAAAAAGATGGATACCATAATAACCTATTTACCGGAAAAGCACCATGGAAACAATTACACCGAAAATTAGCGTTTTAATCCCTGCGTATAACGCGGAAGCCTATATCGACGAATGTTTGTCGTCCGTCCGGGAGCAGACATTGGCAGATATCGAAATCATTGTGGCGGACGATGGTTCTACGGACAATACGTTGCAGCGGGCCGAAGCCCATGCGGCGGTCGATGGTAGAATCCGGTTGTTGCGTTTGTCCCATCGCGGGGTATCGCCTACGCGTAACGCGTTGCTGGCCGCTGCGGAAGGCACGTATGTCGGTTTTGTGGACAGCGACGACACGGTGGCGCCCGATGCGTTCGAACAACTTTACCGCCGTGCGGAAGCGTGCCGGGCAGACATGGTAATCGGCAGCGTGCTTTATTGCCGTGCGGATGGTTCGTCGTACCGGATGGGCGACCGTTCCAAGACGTTCCCCGGAGAGTCGGACGTGTTGGACGGGAAAGAATGCTTTTGCCGCTTGATGGAGAATGACGAATATGTCCCGATGGTTTGTGGCAGTTTATACCGCCGTTCATGGGTAAAGGCGCATGGTTTGCATTTTGAATGTGCCACGCACGATGACGAGTTTTTCACCCCTTATGCCTTTTATGCGGCCGGACGGGTCGCCTATTGCCCGGGTGATTTCTATTTTTACCGTTTGCACAACGCTTCGTTGGTGCATACGCCGGGTCGCTTGCGTGAACAGGCTGCGGCATTGTGTCTTATCACCGGCAGGTTGAAGTCATTCATCGACGGGCAGCTGGCGGATGAAGAGGTGAAGAACGCATACGAATCGCTTATCGCGGATTTGCAGCGGAGGGCGCAGCAAGCCTACGAGCAGGCATTGGCTGCTTCCACCCGTCCTTGCCTGTTTATTGTCTCGGGGGAAAGCATGGCAAACCAATACGGGGTGGGCACGTATATCTCCCAGTTGACCCGTTGTTTTGACCCGTCGGCATGGGATATCCTTATCCTGACCCTTTACGCGCGGCAACAGCAGGTCGTGGCATGGAAATACGAGGATGGCATCGCTTCTTATGGCATCCCCACACCGCCAGCCTTGCAGGGCGGATGGTCCGAAAACAATGAAAAGCAATATTACAGGAATGTTTTTTATTTCATGGCTTCGCGTATCCCATCGGAGAGGGCGGTATATTGCCATTTCAATTTCACTTCCCATTATGAACTGGCAAAACTGTTCCGGGAGAAACTGCGGGCCAAGGTTCTGTTCACGTTGCATTACACGGAATGGGGGCTTCACCTGTTGGGCGACCGCCGGAAAATGGAGCAGATTGTGGCAGGACCGGAGACGGCGTGGGAAAAGCAGGTGGCCGGACGGTTCGAGTCGGAGCGGAAATTCATGCTCGATTGTTGCGACAAGGTGATAGCCATTGCCCGCCATTCATACGATATGTTGCGCGACATGTATGGCATCCCCCGGGAAAAAATAGCATATATCCCGAACGGTATGCGGGACGACTATGTGGAGCGTACGGCGGAGGAGCGGGAAGCCTTGCGTGCAAAATACGGTTTCGGCAAGCAGGAACGGTTGGTGGTTTATGCCGGGAGGTTGTCGCCGGAGAAAGGAGTGGCGGAATTAGTGGAAGCATTCGGGAAGCTCCGCGATACGTTTCCGGAAGTACGGCTTGTCGTGGCAGGCACCGGGAATTTTACCGGTTGTATGGAGAAAGCGAACCCTTTCTGGTCGCGTGTGGTTTTTACCGGTTTCATACCTAAGGAGCAGTTGTTCGAGCTTTATGCCATAGCCGAGTTCGGTGTCGTCCCTTCTGTTTACGAGGAGTTCGGTTTCGTTGCGGCGGAGATGATGATGAACAAACTGCCGGTGCTGGTAAACCAAACGACCGGGTTGCGGGAGATTGTGGCGGAAGGCGAGTACGGCGCAATGTTTTGTTTCGACAAGGAACACAAGGTGGAGTCGTTGCAGGCCGCCTTGGCGAAAATGTTGTCCGGCGGATATCCTCAAAGGAACCGGGATGCGGGGAGGAAACGGATACTCGGCAATTACGTATTGGAAGATTTCCGGACGCGGATAAACGCGGTTTACCGCTCCGTAAACGGGTTATAGGTTATTATATTCACAAAATATAGTAATATCGTTGTGGGTAGTACCACGCGATCAGTTAGTATTAATTTTTTAAATTAGAGATTATGAAGTTGTCAAAAATTTCATTACTTCAACTCAGCAAGGCTGAGATGGAGCGCCGGGAACAAAACATGCTCCGCGGAGGGTCTGATAATTTTTGCCTTTGTGGTTGTATAGGCAATTGTTCATGCACGTCTGAAGGTCCGCAGGAAGGTTATGACGATCCTTATTCCGAAAGTAAAAATTCGGATTCTGTTTTTTCATCGGCTAGCAGTGGCCCTTCTTTTAAAACATTTGAAAAGGCGGAAGTTACGGGTGATTATTATTGTTACGAGTATTATTACTGAGGTCGTCCGTAATTAATCTTTGTTCCTTGTTCCGTGGGATCTCCGGATTCCACGGAACAAGATGTCAAACGAACACAAGTAGGAATATGCCCATCGGATCCGGAGATCCGATGGAACAAGAGGATAAAAAAATATGCTGTTATGAAATTCTTATATTACCTGTTACCATTGTTTGCAATAGCGGTGGTGTCGTGTACCGGAGGCAAAGATTCTTCCGGTTCGGTTTCCCAAATAGTGGAAATCGATCTCCAAAAAGACTATCCGTTTAAGAAGCTCATTTTGGAAGAGATAGCGGATGTTGAATACATCCCGTTAGAGACCACCGACAGTGTTTTGTTGGGAAAGTCTCTTGATAGAGCTTTTTCCGGTGACATGGTTGTGCTGGCGGATAAGGATAAAGGGACAGTGGCCTTTTTCAACAGGCAGGGGAAATTACTCCGCTCTTTCAACCATAAGGGGCAAGGTGACAGGGAATATACAGACCTAATAGCCATGTGTGCGGATTTTGCAAAGGAAGAGATTTTCATTTATGATTACCCTCTCCGTTACCGGATGCTGGTCTACTCGTTTGACGGGGAGTTTAAGCGGGAGTTGAAACTGAATGGTTTGGAAAGAAGGCTAGAGAATTTTTATTCGTACGATGAGACACATCTGGTAGGTTATGAGCCGTATGATGAGACCCACCTGGTAAGTTTTGATGAGAATGATAAGAATTACGTGGATTCTTCCAGTAAGTCGTTCAACCGGTATCCTTATTTCCTAATTGACAAACAGAGCGGCGAGATAACATCATTGCCCTTGAAAGTGGACAGACGGATTCCCAATCGGATATCTTGGAAGAGTGAAGATAGCATTAGGACTGTGGGTATCCGTGTTTATAATTGGATGAAAGTTGATAAGGGGATATATGTATCCGACTTTGCGCTGGACACGATTTACCATTGCACGGGTGATAAAATCACTCCGAAAGCCGTACGAAAAAATAATCCGGATAAGGAACTGAACTTTTGTTCGCTATCTTTTGAGAGCAACCGTTATTTATTTTTCGACGTAAATGAAGTGCGTATATATGATGTGAATAAGAGGATGTTTCTAGAAGTTTATTGGGATGAATTTGTTTTTGATAAGCGTGAAGGGAAACTATATAACACATTTGTTGTTTTGAAAGATCTTTCCGGATGGATTAAAATTCCGGGTTTTAATAGAGTAGAGGCAACGACTGCTGTGTCGATTTTTAATCGTGCAGGAGATGATGTACCAGAAGGGTATTATATAAACTTTTATCCTGTAGATATGTTGAATTCTTTCTTGGAGGAGGGCTCATTGAGAGGAAAAATCAAGGAGATAGCCGAGAACATGGAGGAGGATGCCAATCCGGTGATGCTCATTGCAAAGTTTAAGGAGTGATAAATATGGAAAGGATATCGGTTAAAGTTTACCCTTGCCCCATCGGATCTGGAGATCCGATGAAACGGGAATGACATAAATAGGAATAGGATAGTAAAAACGGAAAGAAGAAAAAATGTATCGATATGAAATTCTTATATTATCTGTTACCATTGTTTGCAATAGCTGCGGCATCGTGTGCCAATAATAGGGATAATTCCCATGCTGTTGCCGGAGAGGAGGAAAAACCTCCCGTTGCAGTCTCTGGTACGATTCCCAAAATGGCGGAAATCGATATCCAGAAAGACTACCCGAAGAAGAAGCTCATTTTGGATGAGATAGCGGATGTTGAATACATCCCGTTAGAGACCACCGACAGTGTTTTGTTGGGAGGAAGTCTTGAAGAGTCTTTTTCCGGTGACATGGTTGTGCTGGCGGATAGAAAGGATGGAACAGTGTCCTTTTTCAACCGGCAGGGGAAATTCCTTCGCTCTTTCAACCATAAGGGGCAGGGAGACAAGGAATATACAGCTGCAAGAGCCACGTGTGTGGATTTTGAGCGGGAAGAGGTTTTCATTTACGACTACCCTCTTCGTTACCGGATAATGGTCTACTCGTTTGACGGGGAGTTCAAGCGTGAATTGAAGCTGGAGTCTCCGAGGAGATGGGTTAGTGATATGCGTTTGTATTCTTACGATGAGACGCATCTGGTAAGTTATGACAGGTATTATGTGAATTATAAAGATCCTTCGGATGAAAAGTTCAACAAGTATCCCTATTTCCTGATTGACAAGCAGAGCGGCGAGATATCTTCATTGCCTTTGAAGATAGACAAACGGATTACTAATGAAATATCTTGGTCGGATAAGGATGGTTTTAGCGGATCTTTTGCTGTCGGTATAGGCAATTGGATGAAAGCCGATAAAGGAGTATATATTTCAGACTTTGCGCTGGACACGATTTACCATTGCATGGGTGATAAAATCACCCCGAAAGCCGCACGGAAAAATAATCCGGACAAAAGCAATAACCTGTCTTCATTGGTTTTTGAGAGCAACCGTTATTCTTTCTTCGATGTCATGAAAATACGTAAGGACGAAGTCAAGCATGTGATACACACAGACGTGAGTAAACGGTTGCTTTTCGATAAACGTGACGGGAATATGTACGAGGTCGATGATTTCGTAATAAAAGATTTTGCTAAAGATAAATTTTTCTGGAATATTTCTTCTATTGGCAGTTCCAATATACCTGAAGGCTATTATTTCTTACTTCTTACTTCGGAACGGCTGCATTCCCTTTTGGAGAAGGGCGCATTGAAAGGAAAAATCAAGGAGATAGCCGAAAACATGGAGGAAGATGCCAATCCGGTAATG
This sequence comes from uncultured Parabacteroides sp., assembly GCA_944325355.1. Classification (GTDB taxonomy): domain Bacteria; phylum Bacteroidota; class Bacteroidia; order Bacteroidales; family Tannerellaceae; genus Parabacteroides. Next base: position 181,795 of record CALUZS010000002.1, on the reverse strand, counting down.
CTCATTGCAAAATTCAAAGAATAAATCGTTGTGGGTAGTACCACAATAACTCATAAATAATAATTTAAAAAACGAAAGATTATGAAGTTGTCAAAGATTTCATTACTCCAACTCAGCAAGGCTGAGATGGAGCGCCGGGAGCAAAACTTGCTCCGCGGAGGTCAAACTTATATTTGTAAATGTATGTGTTCGAGTTCTTGTGGATGCAAGTATGCAGGTCCTCAGGAAGGACCGGATGATTCCTATTATGGAGGATCAAGCACGGAGGATAACGCTGCTGCTAATAAAGGACATCTTGATGTTTCCGCAAGAGATGAAGCTATCGCTGTTGGCGGTTATGTGGAATATGGGCGTTATTCTGTTTAAATTTATTGTTCGGTAGGTGTATAATCGCACCTTGCCCCATCGGATCTGGAGATCCGATGGAACGGGAACGACATAATTAGGAATACCTTGTTCCGTGGAATCTCCAGATCCCACGGAACAAGAATAAGAAGTAGTGATTATTTATTAATTAAAATCTAATAAGATATGAAAGCTTTATATTATTTATTGCCATTGCTTGCAATAGCGGTGGTATCGTGTACCGGAGGCAAAGATTCTTCTGATGCGGTTTCCCAAATAGTGGAAATCGATATCCAGAAAGACTACCCGAAGAAGAAGCTCCTTTTGGATGAGATAGCGGATATCGAATACATCCCGTTAGAGACTACCGACAGTGTCTTGTTGGGAGATCCAAGGCTTCTTGATTTTGCTTTTTCTGAAAACAGTGACAAGGTTGTGCTGGCGGATGAAAAGGAGGGGCGAATATTCTTTTTCAACAAGAAGGGGAAATTCCTCCACTCTTTCAGCCACCATGGGTTTGGGAACAATGAATATCTGCAATTGAGAGCCATGAGTGTGGATTTTGCAAATGAAGAGGTTTTCATTTACGACTACCCTCTCCGTCGCCGGATGATGGTTTATTCGTTTGACGGGGAGCTTAAGCGGGAGTTGAAACTGGATGGTTTGGAAAGAAGGCTAGAGAATTTTTACCCGTACGATGAGACACATCTGGTAGGTTATGATACGTATGATAAGAAATACAAAGATCCTTCCGGTGACTCGTTCAACAGGTATCCCTATTTCTTAATCGACAAACAGAGCGGTTTGATAACCTCATTGCCTTTGGAGGTGAATGAGCGGATTACCAATAAGATAAGTTGGGAGTATGTTTCTTCTCCTGATAGTATTTTTTATATTATGTACCCTGTTCCTGTTTGTAATTGGATGAAAGCCGATAAGGGGATATATGTTTCTGACTTTGCGCTGGACACGATTTACCATTGCATAGGCGATAAATTTATTCCGAAAGCTGTACGCACGAACAATCCGGACAAGAGCAGGAACTTTTCTGCATTATGTTTTGAGAGCAACCGTTATTCATTTTTCGACCTTAAAGGAGTGCGTATAGATGATGCGAAAAAGAGGGTGGTTCCGGAAGTTAGCAAAAAACTGGTTTTTGATAAGCAAGACGGGAAAGTGTATGATGCATTTGTTACCTTGAAAGATTTTTCCGAGAGGATTAATGTTCCGATTGGGGGGCATGCAGAAAAATATAAGCCTGAAGGATATTACATAGATTTTTATACTGTAGATTTATTGAATTTTTATCTGGAGAAAGGTTGGTTGAAAGGAAAAATCAAAGAGGTAACCGAGAACATAGAAGAAGATGCCAATCCGGTAATGATCATTATAAAGTTTAAAGATTGATAAATATGGAAAGGATATCGGTTAAAGTTTACCCTTGCCCCATCGGATCTTGTTCCGTGGGATCTCCAGATCCCACGGGGCAGGCAGTCAAACGGATACAAGTAGGAATATGCCCATCGGATCTCCAGATCCGATGGAACGGGAAAGAAATAAAGTAGAATTGTTATGAAAGTTTTATATTATCTGTTACCATTGCTTGCAATAGCAGTTGTATCGTGTGCCAATAACAAGGATAATTCCCATGCTGTTGCCGGAGAGGAGGAAAAACCTCCCGTTGCAGTCCTCGGTACGATTCCTCAAATGGCGGAAATCGATCTCCAGAAGGAATACCCGAAGAAGAAGCTCCTTTTGGATGAGATGGCGGACATCGAATACGTTCCGTTGGAGACTTCTGACAGCGTTTTGTTAGGAAGGTCTCTTGATAAAGCTTTTTCCGGTGACATGGTTGTGCTGGCGGATAAGGATGAAGGGACAGTGTTCTTTTTCAACCGGCAGGGGAAATTCCTCCGTTCTTTCAACCATAAGGGGCAGGGTGACAAGGAATATACAAACCTAATAGCCATGTGTGTGGATTTTGAAAGGGAAGAGGTTTTCATTTACGATTACTATCTCCGTTACCGGATGCTGGTCTACTCGTTTGACGGGGAATTCAAGCGGGAGTTGAAACTGAATGGATTGAAAAGGTGGACAGGGTATATTTACCCGTACGATGAGAAGCATCTGGTAGGTTATGACACGTATGATGAGAATTACAAAGATCCTTCCGGTGAGTCGTTCAACCGGTATCCCTATTTCCTGATCGACAAACAGAGCGGCGAGATAACATCATTGCCCTTGAAAGTGGATAAGCGGATTACCAACCGGATAAAATGGGAGGATGGTGATGGTAATTATAGGATTTCAGGCGTCAGCATATTGAATTGGATGAAAGCCGACAAGGGGATATATGTTTCCGACTTTGCGCTGGACACGATTTACCATTGCACGGGCGATAAAATCACCCCGAAAGCCGTGCGCAAGAACAACCCGGACAAAAGCAGGTGCTTGTCTTCGCTGTGTTTTGAAAGTAACAGGTATACCTTTTTTGACGTATTTAAAGTTCATGTGGATGAAGTGGAGAAAAGATTAAAAATAGACGTGAACAAAAAAATGCTTTTTGATAAGCGTGACGGGAATATGTATGATGTGGATATAGTAATGAAGGATTTTGCTGAAGGCAAATTTGCCCCGGATATTTCATCCGTTGGCAGTTGCAGTATACCTGAAGGCTATTATTTTAATCTTTTTGATTCGGAAAGGCTGCATTCCCTTTTGGAGAAAGGCATATTGAAAGGAGAAATCAAGGAGATAGCCGAGAATATGGAGGAGGATGCCAATCCGGTAATGGTCATTGCAAAGTTTAAAGAATAATGAAGAAATGGAAAATTTGAAGATTTCATCGAAAGACATAGCGTATAATTTGGTTCATTTGCCACAATTGGTTTTTGAAGTGACCGATGCTTGTAATCTGCGCTGCAAATATTGCGGTTATGCAGATTTGTATGAGGGTTATGATAAACGCGAGAACTTGAAGTTCCCGTTCCATAAGGCAAAATTGCTGATTGATTATTTGCATGTTTTGTGGCAGGAAAACGAATGTGGCGGAGTCGTAGAGCCTGTTTCTATTGGGTTTTATGGAGGTGAACCATTATTGAACGTCCCATTTATCGAAGAGGTGATTGCTTATTTGGAAGGTCTGCCGCCTGTAGGAAAGAAATTCCATTATAATATGACAACCAACGCCATGCTGCTGGATAAGTATATGGATTTTCTGGTGGAAAAGGAATTCAGGTTGCTTATCAGCTTGGATGGCGATAAGGAAGGGCAGGGATACCGGGTTGATGCAGCAGGCCGTAATTCGTTCGACAGGGTATTTGCCAATATTTGTTTGTTAAGGGACCGTTATCCGGAATATTTCGATAAATTTGTGATGTTCAATTCCGTGCTGCATAACAAGAACAGCGTTGAGTCGATCTTTCATTTTATCAAGAATACATTCGGGAAAGAACCGTCCATTTCCCCGTTGAACAATTCGGGAATACGTAAAGACAAAGTGGAGGAGTTCCAACGTACCTACCGGAATTATGCCCAAAGCATCCGGGAAGCAACCAATTGCGAAGCTTTAAAAACCGAAATGTTTATCAAGGAGCCTGGTACGAAGCTCCTGTTGGATTATATATATAATGAGTCCGGTAATGTGTATTATACGTTTAACCATTTGCTGAATTCTTCCAAGCATTTGTCATATTCTCCTCCCACGGGTACTTGTACCCCGTTCTCGAAAAAGATGTTTGTAACGGTGAAAGGCAGGATTCTGCAATGCGAGCGCATCAACCATGAGTTTGCCTTGGGGTATATTTCCGATAAGGGTGTTGAATTGGATTGGGACAAGGCTGCACAACAGCATAACGGTTATGTATTCCGGTATGAGCGGCAGTGCAGGAGTTGCGCGCACCGGAAGGCTTGCTCGCAATGTGTCTACCAGATAGACGACATCCAGGAAGAGACAACGAAATGCAACAGTTATTGTTCGGATAAGCAGGCGGAACAGATGAATACGTATTGTATGGCGTATCTGGACCGGCATCCGGAATTGTATAGACGTATATTGAAAGAAGTAGTGGTAAGAGGATGAATACGATGAAAAAATATTGGTTGGTTTTGTCTCCGGATACGTTTATCTGGTTGAAAGGGGAAAACGGTTTGTTGTACCAGTCGGTTAATCACACACAAGTCCCTTTTAAAAATGTGGGAACAATAAAATCATTGGCCGGACAGTTGGATGATATTGACAACTTGTACCGGGTGGAACTGACGGAGGAGATGCTGCAACAGCCGGAGGTAAACGGCTGGGTACGGCAAATAGTGGACAAGCAGTGCGGCCGGCTGTTGGAAAATAATGGTACGGGCAACCGTCCTGCTTCAATGAAGCCTGTGCTGAAATTGCAGGATGGGGTGAAGTATTATGAATGGCTGCACCGGCAGGGCATCGATGGCTGTGTGATACAGAATTTGCATGAAGTGGTATTTTATTTGAACGGGAGTGCGTCCGGTGATGATGTTTTGCACCGGCAGTTGGTTTATCCGTCTACGACAGATGCAGTAGCCGACCGGGAAAAAGTCATCCGTTTCGTCAAGGAGTCAAAAGTGTCACCTTTTTTGTCAAAATTGTCTTTGGCAGGGAATTTGTTGGTCTTTCCCCATCTGGAGGAAATGGCAGAAGAGCTGCAGGCAATATGCCCGGTTAAGCTCTATATTACCGTGGAAGACGCTTTAAATGGGTTGCCACAGTTGAAAGAATGGGCTGACAAGTTGTCTGTACAGATATTGGTAAACGATTTCCCCTCTTTGGAGATGTTGCTCGATGCAAATGGATGGTGTGCCGGTTTACAGTTCACGTTGGTTGTCACATCCGTGCAAACATACGAGGCCGCAACAGGAATCATAAACAAATACGGGTTGGAACATGTGGAGCTTGTTCCGGCATACACCGGGGAAAACCTTCCGTTTTTTGAAGATTGTATTTATCCGGATGCCGGGGAGCTTGCCGGGGTATCTTTGTCGAAAAAGGATATTTTTATCCGCCAGACATTGAATGTCACGGATTTCGGCAAATTATATATAGAACCCGATGGCAAGGTATATGCTAATCTGGACAATGCCCCGTTGGGTATGATAGATGATTCCCCTCACGATTTGGTGTATAAGGAACTGACGGAAGGGCATTCGTGGTTGCATATCCGCGACCAAGAGCCTTGCCGTGAATGCGTATATCAATGGCTGTGTCCGTCCCCGTCTAATTACGAAAGGGTAATTGGCAGACCGGATCTTTGCAAAATGGCAATGGGGAATGAGGCATGATTTGAAGCTACCTGGGAATAATTTTTTATGAATATCAATGACTACTTAAATATATATTGTATGAAAACTCCGATTTGCAGCTGTCTGTTTTTGTTAGGTATGATACTGGGCGCTTGTTCTGACACGAAAAAGGAAACGGAACAAGAAGGAGGCGTATCAATGGAATTATTGGATGAGAAGAATGATGTTTCAATAATGAAGCTGAAGAGACAGGCGTTTAGCCATGAGTTGGTAAGTAACGGGAAGATTGTTGCGTGCGGCAAAGCCGATCTGCGGTTTGAAACGGCTGAAATTATTGAAAAGATTTATGTGAAGAACGGTGATTTTGTGAAGAAAGGGCAAAAACTGGCAGAACTCGATAAGTTTAAACTTCATAACCAACTGCTGCAGGCGGCGGATGCGTTGGAGAGGGCAAAATTGGAATTGCAGGATGTATTGATAGGACAGGGGTATGCTGTCGATGCGTACGATAAGGTTCCGCAGGATGTGATGAAACTGGCAAAAGTGAAAAGCGGGTACGACCAAAGCCTGTCCCAGTATGAATTGGCCGAACGTGCGGAAAAGAATGCCACATTGGTTGCTCCATTCGACGGGGTAGTGGCTAACCTGTTTACCAAACCGTATAACATTGCCAACACAGGGGAGGTTTTTTGCAGCGTGGTGGACATGCATGATATGGAAACCGATTTTATGGTATTGGAGAGTGAGCTGGCATTGGTGAAAATCGGAGACCGGGTAGTGGTAACTCCTTATTCCAATGCTGCGGAACAGTATAAAGGCCGTGTCGTGGAGGTGAACCCGATAGTAGACGAGAACGGCATGGTAAAGGTAAAGGCCAAGGTCGACGGGAAAGGGAACCTGTTCAGTGGGATGAATGTCCGTATTAGCGTACGCCGTTCGTTGGGTGATGAATTGGTTATTCCTAAGACGGCTGTCGTGTTGCGGTCGGGGAAGCAGGTGGTGTTTACGTTGAAAGATGGCGCAGCACAGTGGAATTATGTGCAGACCGGATTGGAGAATGCGGATAGTTGTATTGTATCCGACCGTGCGGATGAAGGTGTAAAGGATGGATTGCTTGAAGGTGATGTGGTCATTGTGACAGGAAATGTGAATCTGGCCCATGGCGCTCCGGTGAATGTGATAGAAAAATAATTTGGGGTTGGATCAATAAATATGAAAAGGTATGGTTAAGTTTTTGTTGAATCATCCTATTTCCGTATTAATGTCATTCTTGGCCTGCTTTATAATAGGTTTGGTGACCTATTTTACCTTGCCTGTATCCCTTCTGCCGGATATTGCGATTCCGGAAATCACGGTCCAGGTCTCAGCGGAAAAGGTCTCGGCACGGGAGTTGGAGAACACGGCTATCAAGCCTCTCAGGCAACAATTGACGCAGGTTTCGACGTTGCAGGACATGAGTAGCGAAGCCCGGGATGGCTTTGGCATTATCCGGCTGAATTTTGATTATGGGACGAATACGGATTTGGCATTTATTGAAGTGAATGAAAAAATAGATGCCGCAATGAACTATTTGCCGAAAGACACGGAGCGCCCGAAAGTGGTAAAGGCGAGTGCTACGGATATACCCGTATGTTATTTGAACCTTACATTAAAAAGTGATAGTGCCTACCAGGAGACGAACCAGACGGCGTTTATAGAGATGTGCAATTTTGCGGAATCGGTAATCAAGCGCCGCATAGAGCAGCTGGAGGAAGTCGCGATGGTGGACGTAACCGGATTGGTGGAAAGCCAGTTGCAGATAGTGCCGGATAAGGACAAGATGGAGTTGATGGGGCTTTCGGTCAGCGACCTCGAATCGGTTTTGAATGCAAATAACATAGAACCGGGGAGCATGAAAGTGCGCGACGGGTATTATGAATACAATATTAAGTTCTCGGCATTGCTGCGTACGGTAGACGATGTCAGGAACATTTATATACGCCATGGGGGACTTATCATGCAGCTTAAAGATTTCTGCGAGGTAAATGTCGTGCCGGTAAAGGAGCGTGGCGTTTCCATTGCGAACGGCAAGAGAGCCGTGACGCTGGCAGTGATTAAGCAGGCAGATGAAAATATGGACAAAATGAAGAAGGCGCTGGCTGCCACCATGGACGATATTGAAAAGATGTATCCCAAGATTGATTTCAACATCAGCCGCAACCAGACAGAACTGCTGGATTATACCATATCGAATCTGCAGGAGAACCTTTCATTGGGCTTTTTGTTTATATGCGTGGTTGCCGTATTGTTCTTGGGCGATGTCAAATCCCCGCTGGTCATAGGTATCAGCATGGTGGTATCCATTGTAGTCTGTTTTTTATTTTTCTATTTGTTCAAGATGTCACTGAACATCATATCCCTCTCCGGTTTGATACTGGCTCTTGGTATGATGATCGACAGTTCTATTATTGTGACCGAGAACATTTCGCAATACCGGGAACGGGGCTATTCTTTGAAACGGGCATGTGCGGCAGGGACCAGCGAAGTGATTACTCCGATGTTGAGTTCGTCGTTGACAACAATCGCTGTTTTCTTCCCGTTGATTTTTATGAGCGGCATTGCCGGTGCTATTTTTTACGACCAGGCCTTTTCGGTGACTGTCGGTTTGACCGTATCGTACTTTACCGGGATTATGCTGTTGCCGGTACTTTATATGTTAATTTACCGGGCCGGCTTGCATACGCGGAAATGGAAATGGCTTTCCATACGGGTCAATAACCCGATTAAAGAGCATACGTTGGACCGGTTTTATGATAAGGGCGTAGATTGGGTTTTCAACCATAAGACGGTGAGTGTCTTGTTTTGCCTTATATCGTTTCCGTTGTGTGTCTTTTTCTTTTTCTATATAGACAAGGAACGGATGCCGGCCATCGACCAGAATGAATTGATCGTCCACGTGGATTGGAATGAAAATATCCATATCGGGGAAAATAAACAACGGATCAACGGGTTGTTCAAGCACTTGGAAGACAAAGTGGTGGAACAGGCTTCCACTGTCGGGCAGCAGGATTTTATTTTGAACAGGGAACAGGAGTTGTCGACAACAGAAGCGGAATTATATTTTAAGACGGAAGATCCGTCGGAAATAGCAGGTTTGCAGCAGGAGATATACCGTTTGCTAAAGGAGCATTATCCGACGTGTGTCGTTTCATTTTCACCTCCTGAAACCGTGTTCGAGAAATTATTTGTGACAGGGGAACCGGATGTCGTGGCAGAACTGTATGCACGCCAGAAAGGAGAGGAGATGGAAACGGAACATCTTCGTTCGTTGGAAAAGCAGTTGGCCCAGGTAACAGGTATTTCACCTACCGGGGTTGCTTTTGAAAGCCAATTGAACCTGACAATAGATAAGGAAAAACTTTTGTTATATAATGTGGCGTATGATGATTTGTACAGGGCGTTGAAAACCGCATTCAAAGGGAATACCGTGACAATGCTCCATTCATTCCAGCAATATTTGCCGATTGTGATATCGGAAGAGGAAAAGACTGTAAATGAAGTATTGCAGACAACTCTTATACAAACACAGGATGGCGTGGACGAAATCCCGTTGTATGAATTTGTGCAAGTCACTCCTGCGGAAGATTTGAAAAGCGTTACGGCGGGGCGTGACGGGGAATATGTCCCTTACAAATTTTATGGCGTGGAAGATGCGGAGAAGTTGGTTTCGCAAGTCAAGGAGGTTGTTGGGGACAAATGGGAGACGAATTTTTCCGGGAGCTTTTTTTCTAACCGGGAAATGCTGGATGAACTTGTCGTGATATTGTTCATTTCGTTATTGCTGATGTATTTTATTTTGGCTTCCCAGTTTGAAAGTTTTGTACAGCCGTTGTTGGTTTTGGCCGAAATCCCGGTCGATGTGGCGTTTGCGCTTGTATTGTTGTGGGCATGCGGGCATACGCTGAATCTGATGTCGGCAATCGGTTTGATAGTGACATGCGGTATTGTTGTCAACGATTCCATATTGAAATTGGATGCCATCAATGAGCTGCGCAAATCGGGCGTCCCTTTGCTGGAAGCAATACATGAAGCCGGGCGCAGGCGTTTGCGGCCTATCATCATGACCTCTTTGACAACGATTCTGGCGATGGTTCCGTTGTTGTTCTCTTTTGATATGGGTTCGGAACTGCAAAAGCCTTTGTCGATAGCTATGATTGGGACGATGTTGGTAGGTACGATGGTTAGTTTGTTTATTATACCGCTGTTTTATTGGTTTATTTATCGGGGGAAAAGTTTGAAGAAGGAGGAACAAGGAGTATGAAAAGGACGGTTTTTATTATAATAGGATTATTGTTATTATTCGTTACGGGGATGTTGCAGGCGCAAAGGCATCTTAAATTGGATTTGACGCGCACCATCGAAATGGCGAACGATAGTTCGTTGGAAGCTTTCCGTGCACAGAATATGTATTTGTCCGGGTATTGGGAATACCGTACTTTCAAGGCGAACCGTTTGCCGAGCCTGACGTTGAACCTTGTCCCTGCACAATATTACCGGGATATTACCCGGCGGTATGATTCCCAACAGGATTTGGATGTTTACCGTACCCAACAATCTTTTTACGCATCCGGAGGATTGTCTGTCAGACAGAACTTCGATTTGACAGGAGGTACGTTTTATTTGCAGTCGGATTTAGGTTTCTTACGCAATTTTGGCGACAACGCGACAACCCAATTCACAAGTGTCCCTATAAGGTTAGGGTATTCGCAAAGCCTGATAGGGTATAATGCCTTTAAGTGGGAACGCCGTATTGAACCTCTGAAGTATGAACGTGTAAAAAAGGAATTCATATATAACGTAGAACAAGTATCGGAAGAGGCCACTACCCATTTCTTTAATCTGGCAATGGCGCAGGCTGAATATGATTTGGCCAAGAACAATGTGATAACGTCCGACACGCTGTACCGTATAGGGAAGGAACGGTATAAGATTGCGGCTATCTCGCAGGCGGACTTGCTGACGTTGGAACTGGATTTGGTAAATGCACGGAATACTTTCAGGAATAAGGAAAGTGAATTGAAGCGGGCAATGTTCTCTTTGGCTTCTTTCCTGAATATTAATAAAAACACGGTCATTGAACTGGAGTTGCCTACACGGCCGAAAGAATTGTTCATCCCGATTGACAAGGCATTGGAATGCAGCCGCAATAATAACCCGCAATTACTGCAATTGAAGCAGAATGTGCTGGAAGCCCAGCGGGATGTGGACAGGACAAAGAAGGAGTCGCGGTTTAATGTAAGCCTGGATGCAAGTATCGGTTTCAACCAAGTCGCAGAGCGGTTGGGCGATGCGTATAAGAACCCTTTGCAGCAGGACTTGGTTTCCGTTAGTGTCTCTATTCCATTGGTCGATTGGGGTGTCCGGAAAGGGAAATACAATATGGCACGCAATAACCTTAATGTGACGGAGATTTCTGCAAAGCAGGAAGAGGTCAGCATAGAGGAGGAGGTGATCATGACGGTAAACGATTTTCATATACAACAGCAGTTGATTAGTTCTGCAGAGGAGGCGTTGAACCTGTCGGTTAAGGCTTATAATGAAACGAGGGAACGTTTTGTCATAGGTAAAGCCGATATAAGCAGTCTGACGCTTTCATTGAACCGGCAGCAGCAGGCTCAGCAGAATTATATTTCTGCCTTGCAGAATTATTGGCAGAACTATTATAAGATCCGCCGTCTTACGTTGTTCGATTTCGTTACAGGAATCCCTCTGGAAAAGCTTTTTGATTACAATGGAGGGCATTTAGTTCGATAACCGGTAATTAATATTATGGGGAAATGTCGGATAATATGAAAAATAAATCTTATAAGAAGGCTTCTGCCTTTACCATTATAGTAAGCTTCCTTTGCGTCGCATTGGCCGGACTGGCTTTGGTGCCTATGCTGCCGGTCAAGTTGAACCCTGCGCGTACGCTGCCTGGTTTCTCCGTGCGTTTCTCCATGCCGGGGGCTTCGGCACAGGTTGTTGAGATAGAAGCGACCAGCAAGTTGGAGTCAATGCTGTCGCGTATCAAAGGAATTAAGAATATCAATTCCGTTTCAGATAATGGTTGGGGAAGCATTACGATAGACTTGGACAAATATGCGGATCCGGAATTGGTCCGGTTCGAGGCCTCGACGATTATCCGGCAGACATGGCCGGAATTGCCGGATGGCGTTTCGTATCCGTATCTAAGCATGAAACTTCCGGATGAGAACACATCCCGTCCTTTTATGACTTTTACCATAAATGCACCGTCTACTCCTATTTTGATCCAGCAGTATGCCGAGGAGCATATTAAGTCAAAGCTTGCCAAATTGCAAGGTATCTATAAGATAGACGTGAGCGGGGCTACTCCGATGGAATGGATGTTGGAGTATGATAATGAGCAGCTGCGGACATTGGGAATTTCGTTGAGTGAGATTTCGCAGGCGGTAAGGGATTTTTATGAGAAAGAATTCATGGGGATTTATAATATCGAGTCGGCTTCGGGAGGTAAAGAATGGATACGGTTGCTCTTGGTCCCGAAGCAAAAGAGCGAGAAGGCTTTTGATCCGACGCTCATTTGGATTCGTTCCGCTAACGGGAGTATGATTCGTTTGGATGAGCTGGTGAAAGTATCATACCAGGAGGAAAAGCCCCATAGCTATTACCGTATCAATGGATTGAATTCCATTTATATGTCTATTACAGCCGAAGAAAGCGCCAACCAGCTTCAGTTGAGCCAGAAAGTAGAAGAGGAGTTGGAAAAGATCCGCCAAGGATTGCCTCCCGGATATGAGATTTATATGAGCTATAATGCAACGGAATATATCCAGCAGGAATTGGATAAGATTTATTTCCGGACGGGACTGACTGTGCTTATTTTGCTGTTGTTCGTTTTGTTGATTACGCTGAACCTGAAATATCTTTGGCTGATTGTTGTAAGTTTGAGTGTAAACATTGCGATAGCCTTTATATTTTATTATTGGTTCGGGTTGGAAATGCAGCTTTATTCATTGGCGGGCATTACGATTTCGTTGAACCTTGTGCTTGACAATACGATTGTGATGACCGACCATTACTTGCGCCGGAAAGACCTGAAGGTTTTCATGTCGATATTGGCCGCCACGCTGACAACGATGGGCGCGTTGGTTATAATCTTTTTCTTGGACGAGCGCATCCGTTTGAACTTGCAGGACTTCGCCGCGGTGGTTATGATTAATCTGGCGGTATCTTTATTTGTCGCTTTGTTTTTTGTCCCGTCCCTGATAGAAAAAATCGGGTTGAAGAAGCAGGCGTTGAATGTGGGAAAATGGGGGCATAGCCATGCGTGGCTCGCCGTCTTCAGGAAGATTCGCCGTTTTCCGGTTCATTTTTCCCGGTTTTATGGCAGGTTAATCCGTTTTATGTGTCGTTGGCGGGTGGCTGTATGTCTGTTCTTTTTGTTGTTGTTCGGTCTTCCGGTATTCATGATGCCGGAAAGGATGGATGGAAAAGGGCGGTTCGTTGAATGGTATAATGCAATATTCGGTTCCGAGATATACTCGAAGATAAGACCGGTTGTAGACAACGTCTTGGGAGGCAGTTTGCGCCTGTTTGTGCAAAATGTGTATGAAGGCAGTTATCTTACCCGTAAAGAAGAGGTCGTTCTGCATATAGCAGCCAGTATGCCTAATGGGAGCACTTTGGAGCAGATGAATGTCGTTATAAAAAAGATGGAAGCCTATTTGAGCCAATATAAAGAAATCAGGCAGTTCCATACGGACATCTCAAACGCACAAAGGGCATCCATCGACATATATTTTAAGAAAGAGTATGAAAAAACCGAGTTCCCGTATACGTTGGAGGAAGATATCATCGGGAAAGTACTGGAATTGGGCGGTAGCGGTTGGACGGTATATGGATTGAAGGATACGGGATTTAGCAATAATAGCACCCGTGAAGATGCTGGTTCATTCCGCGTGAAGATGTATGGATATAACTATGATGAACTTTATTATTGGGCGGAGAAGTTCAAAGAAAAGCTGTTGACGCACCGGCGTATCAAGGAAGTGACGATAAATTCGGAGTTTTCTTATTGGAAAGACGATTACCAAGAATTTTATTTCGATTTGGACAAAGAGCGCATGTTGCAACAAGGTATTTCGGCATCCAGGCTGTTTGGCGCGATATCTCCCATATTCGGGCAAGACATATATGTAACTTCTGTGGATACGGATACGGGGACGGAAAGCATAAAATTGTCGTCGAAGCAATCCGGGCTTTATGATTCTTGGGCATTGCAGCATTTTCCTTATGAGTCGGGCGGGAACATTCATAAGCTCTCGGAGCTCGCAACGATTGAAAAAGGGCTGACGCCACGACAGATAGCGAAGGAGAACCAGCAATACCGTTTGTGCCTGCAATATGAGTATATCGGTCCGTATGGGCAAGGAGGACGGATATTGAAACGGGACTTGAAAGAGTTTAACGAACAGCTTCCTATGGGATATAGCGCCCAGTCGGAACAAACCGTATGGAAATGGGGAGGAAAAGATTACAAACAGTATTTGTTGTTGCTGATTGTTGTTGGAATCATTTTCTTTATTACCAGCATATTGTTCAATTCGGTAAAGGTTCCGTTGGCAGTTATACTGGTGATACCGGTTTCTTATATCGGTGTATTCCTTACGTTCTATGGGTTTGGTTTGAATTTCGACCAAGGCGGGTTCGCTTCATTCGTGCTTTTGTGCGGTATCACGGTGAACGCAAGTATTTATATCCTGAATGAATATGTTTCGCTCAGGCGTCGTTTCCCCAAAATGCCCTCTTTGAGAGCTTATATTAAAGCTTGGAATACAAAGATTATCCCGATTTTCTTAACCGTGGTGTCTACCATATTGGGCTTCATTCCTTTCATGGTGGGAACCGGGCGCGAAGCTTTCTGGTTCCCTTTGGCGGCCGGAACCATTGGCGGGTTGGCGATGTCGTTGCTCGGCGTCTTTGCCTTGTTGCCGGTTCTGGTATTGAAAAAGGATATATTGCAGGTGAAAAGTTAAAAAAGGCGTGCCCCCTGTAAAAAATAAAGCCGCCTGTTGTTACGGGTATTCCCGGTAGCAACAGGCGGCTTGCTTATTTGGAGTCAACCCTTATTTATTTGATATCGATAATTTTGCAGACATTGGCTTTTCCCTCTTTGGTCATTTTCGGCAAATCGATTGTCAATACGCCATCGTTGACGTTGGCGCTGATTTTGTCTTTCTCGACATCGTCGGGGAGAACCATGCATTGTTCAAATTTCGAGTAAGAAAATTCGCGACGCAGATATTTTTTGTTTTTATCTTTATCGTTGTTCGTTTCGTTTTTCTTCTCCATCGAAATGACCAATTCGTTATTCTCAGTCAAATGTACGTTGAAATCTTCTTTTGTCATGCCCGGAGCTGCAACTTCAATCTTGTAATCCGTATCGTTTTCTATTACGTTGATAGCAGGTGCTGTTGCATTTGTCCTGACCATCCAGTCGTTATCGAAGAAATCATTGAAAATACTCGGTAACCAATTTTGATTATACTTTCTCGGCATCATAGTTTTAATCTCCTATATTTTAATTGTTTCTATATCTTTTTTTGCTCTCCAACCTTCCGGTTTTCAAGTTCACTAAGAGTTTTGCAATAAGCAGACCAGACAGACGGAAAACCTTCCCCGGAGAATCGTTTTTATACTATCAAAAATCTTTTTAAATAATCCAGGTTCTTTTTTAAACTTGCGCAAGTTTTGTTTCACGAATGCCCGGAAAATTAACTGACAAATTGACCATTGTGCGACTGTATGCTGGCAGTTTGGCATCGGATGGAACCAGGATGCCGTTTTTACTATTATCCTTGTTTTTATATTTGAAAATGATTGCGAAAGGAATATCTTTGCACCCGTTTAAAAAAGGAGAAGGAATGAAAGCATTGTACACGGTCGGTTTATTGGTAATATCCAATATATTCATGACTTTTGCCTGGTATGGGCATTTGAAATTGAAACAGGAGTTCAGTTGGTTTGCATCTTTGCCGTTGATTGGGGTGATTGTGTTCAGTTGGTCGATAGCTTTTCTTGAGTATTTGTGCCAGGTCCCGGCAAACCGGATTGGCTTTGCCGGAAACGGGGGACCTTTCTCGCTTATGCAGCTTAAAGTAATGCAGGAAGCCATCACGCTTATTGTATTTACTGTTTTCTCTACGGTATTGTTTAAGGGCGAAGTTTTGCATTGGAACCATTTGCTGGCTTTCTTGTGTTTGATTCTGGCGGTTTATTTTGTGTTTATGGAATAAGAAGCTTATCTTTGCAGGCGGAATTTAAATAGTCGCAGGGAATGGTAATGAGAGTGTATTATTCTTTTTTCTTGGTATTTATATTCTGTCTGGAAAGTTGCGTGTCGCGGCATTCATACAATCCGGAGGAGTCGGTTTATCTGGCGGAGCAGATGATGCATGAGCAGCCTGAGCAGGCCTATGCCTTATTGGCTGAAATATCCGAGCCGGAGAAATTGAAACCCTCTTTGCGTACCCGTTGGTGCATGACGTATGCCCGCCTGGCATCGATGATGGGGAAGGAGATGCCGTATTATTCGCAGCTTGAAGATGCACGGGCGTGGCTGAAAGCTCACAACGGCTCAGAGGAAGAGTTGCTGGCTGTACAACTTTATATGGGATATTCGTATGGTGAAAGTGGAGTTTTGCCTGAAGCGGAAGAGATGTTCAAAGAAGTATTGGCAAAAGCCGATGCAGGCGGTTATCATAACTTGGCTGGCACTGCCAGTAAAGCCCTTGCGTTGATGTATGGGAAACAGCAACGGTATGAAGAGGGCAAGGCATATTTGCATAAAGCACTTGGTTATTTTGAGCAAGGAAAAGAGCAGGTCCAATACCGGCTGGCACTGTGTAAGCTGGGGAAATTTTATTTTTATTTGGGCGACCGCGATTCCTCGTTGCTGTTTGTGCGTAAGGCAGAAAGTTTTCCCGATACTTTACGGGAACATGTGAAGTCGCTTATCTGTTATAAGGCGGGGAGGATATACCAGGCGCTGAAATTGGATTCGATAGCAGAGCAACGTTTTGTGCAGGCAATGAGTTTGGACAGTACGTGTATCGATAAAGTGTTTCCGCATTGGGCTTCATCGCATTTGAAACCGGGCAATTCGGAGTTTGAAAAGAGCTTGCATGAAAAATACATTGCATCGAGAAAGAGCGAGGAAACCGATTACCCGTACGAAGAAATAGGCCAGGAAAACGACGTGTTTGAGAACGGTTATATTTGGGAGCATGGGTCGCCGGGCTTGCCGTTTTCCTATTATGCCATAGGAATTGCAGGTGCAGTTTTAATGGTGTTAACATTTTGCCTGTATAGTGTGCGATTGAAAAGAAAAAAGAAAAGATATGCAGTTATTGAGGAGCTTTCGGAAGATAAGGAACTAATACCGGAAAAAGCAACAGATGCCGTGACGGAGATTGCACATCCGGAGAAATTGCCTTTTACGTTTTTGTCCCGGAAGATAGAGGAAGCGAGAAATTTTGTTCCGGGAAAAGGTTTGCTGGGAGAGTTAACGGAACAGGATTGGTTGCATGCAGAATCTGAAATCAATGAAATCTATCCGTTGTTTACAGAAAAGATAAAAGCGTTGTTCCCTGACTTGACGGGGAAAGATATCCATTGTTGTTTGCTTGCCTTATACGACTTGGATATTAAAACAGAAGCCTTGCTATTGAATATTTCCCAAGATTCGGTATCGAAATACCGTTTGCGCGTACGGCAAAAACTGGGTATCGTGGGACAGGGAAAAAAATTGGGAGAGTATTTGACGACTTTGTTCCAATCTGTTTAGAAAGTTGACCGGACAAAGGCAGATTTCTGCCTTTGTCCATATTTTTTTCTGATATATCGCTGATAATCAGTATAGCGTTGTCCATATTTTACTTACCTTGTTTTTATTCTGTCCGGTAAAATATCCTGTAACTTTGCCCCTCGAAAAAGTTTTGCAAAGCTTTAGAATTAGTCATAACTATTTAAACTTAGATTGAAATGAAAAAAGTATTATTGTTATTAATAATGGGGATTTGTTTTTTGTGTGTGGCAAATGCCCAAATCCGATTGGGAGTGGAAGCCGGAGGCTCTGTTTCATTTATGCACGTTCAAAATAATGCGGCAATAGGTAGAGGTTTCGGAGGGTTGGTTTTGGATGTTCCGGTTTATCAAAATATAGAAATACAGACAGGTTTCGATTATACATCAAAAGGTGCAAGACGGTTGACAGGAGAGAGTCCTAAAGGGGGAGAGCATTTTTATGAGAGAGTGGATATGATCAATCTTCGTTATTTGGAACTTCCTATCCGTGTGGCTTACCGTTTCAGGCTTTCCCGGGTGTTTTCCCTTGTCCCAAGCTTCGGTTGGTATTTTGGTGTGGGAATCGATTCGAACTCGCCGGTCCATGTCACTACGATGTACGGGTATGGAGGAGGTTATGACCATTATATAAACAGGAAATGGGAGAATCCCTTCAAACAGTTGGAAATGGAGAACGAAGATACTTCTTATAAATCTGTTTACAAGCCATTCGACCGCTTCGACCATGGAATGCAGTTCCGGCTGACTGCCGATATTTCCCATGTCTGCATAAATCTTTCGTATGATTACGGCTTGCACCGGATATGGGATGGTTTCTCGGAGCCGGTCAAAGTGCGCGGACGTAACAACAAGGTGTCGAACCAATGCCTGATGCTGTCGTTAGGCTACAAATTTTTCTTGTAGGCTTTAGGGGCAATCTTCAAAATTCCTACAAAATCGGGTTTTATTTTCGTCCCCGGATAATGGAATATGTATTCGGGGAAGGCTTGGCTTGTTTTTATTCTCCGGCTATCTTTTTGGGATATATGGCTATACAACAGCTGATTAGTTGAGTAATTTGGTATGATGAGGATAGATATAGAGGGAAGACGCGTTCTGCTGGCGTGCGTTGTCTGTTTTATTACATTTTTTGTCAATAACAGCGTGATTACGCCGGACATCATGGAGTCGCGCAACATTGTTACGGCTCGTGAAATGGTTTACGACGGGCATTGGATAGTGCCGACCATGAACGGAGAGCTTCGTTTTGAGAAACCGCCGCTTCCTACGTGGCTGACGGCGGTGGCGGAAATCATTTCTCCGGATAACCTTGCGTTACAGCGAGGTATGTCGGGGCTGGCTGCATTGTTGTTGGTCTTCTATTTTTGGCATTTTGCCAGGAAGATTTTACGTATGGACCCGTTAGTGCCTACGTTGTTGCTTTGTACCTGTTATAATGTGATATTGATGGGACGCACGGCATCGTGGGATATCTATTGCCATGCGTTCATGATGGGCGGTATTTATCATCTGGCATCCGCCTTGAATGCACCACCGCGCGCATGGAGACATTTCCTCCTGGCAGGTCTTTTCACGGGACTTTCCATCTTGAGCAAGGGACCGGTTTCCCTTTATGCTCTGTTTCTGCCGTTCCTTATCAGCTATGGCTATTTCAGCCGCCCTTCGTTGCGGGGAAAAGTTCCTGCGTTGTGTATTGCCTTGCTGATAGCCGTTGCCGTCGGGACGTGGTGGTATGCCTATTGCTATGTCGTGCAGGGCGATTCCTTGTCGGCGGTTGTACAGAAAGAGTCCGGTTCGTGGATAAACCATAACGTGCGCCCGTGGTGGTATTATTGGAAGTTTTTCTTGGAGACGGGAGTATGGTCGTTGTTTTTATTGACAGCTATTTTTCTTCCGTTGGCCGATGCGAGACGGCGGAAATCCCGTAACTGGCTCTTTTCGCTGGTGTGGTTGCTGGCATCGTTGGTGCTGCTGTCTTTGCTGCCGGAAAAAAAGAGCCGTTATCTGTTTCCCTTGCTTATCCCTTCGGCGTATTTGATGGGCTGTCTGCTGATATGGTGGAAAGAGACGTTCCGGGCTGAAGAAATTATCCTGCCAGTTGACAAATACTGTTTCCGTGCGAATGCTTTTTTGATTGCATTTGTGGTGGCGTTACTTCCTGCGGCGGCATGGATATTCCTGTATCATCCGGGATACATCTCTTTCTACAGTTGGCTTCTTTTCGGGATATTGATGTTGGTTTTTGTGTTTTATCTGGTACGTACGGCGGTTTGGCTCAACCCTATGGGATTGCTTTGGGGAGTAACTCTCTTGTTCCTTACAGCCGAATGTTTTTTCATGCCGGTATTGGGGAAAATAATCAACAACCCCGAGATGAAGAGTATTGCGGAGACACGGAAGATGGAGGAGCTGAAAGAGGTGCCGTTCTACCATCTGGATACGGAAGCGTTGCGTATCGAACTGGTATATGCGGCACACCGTTGTATCCGTCCGGTAAGCGCCGATTCGTTGCACGGTAAGTTGCCCTGTGTCTTATTAACGCATAAGCCTATTGGCGAGGTTTTGTCTCCAGATAGGTTGGAAGGGATAGATACCCTTTCTGTGGGGCGTTACGACGATAACCACCGTCCGAAGACAAGCCGTTTCTATAACGGCAGTTTCATTTACCATGTCACGTTATTGAAGGCAAAGGATGCCGTGGCAAATAATACGGAAGGCTATCCGGAACAGAATAAATAGTATAAAATGAATATGGCAATGAATAAGACGACAGATTACAGGCTGACGGTCATCGTGCCTGTATATAATGAAGAAGATAACATATATGCGTTGGAGGAACGGCTGACGGCGTATCTGCCGCATGCTGCGTGCTCCACATGCGTGCTTTTTGTGAATGACGGCTCGTCGGATAAGAGCTTGGAGTATATCGAAGATGTATGCAGCCGCCATGAGGGGTTCTTTTACCTATCATTAAAGAACAATGGCGGTCTGAGTGCAGCCCTGAAAGCAGGGATAGACGCAACCGCTTCACAGTATGTGGGCTATATGGATGCCGATTTGCAAACTACACCGGAAGATTTCAACCTGTTGTTGGCAGAAATCGGGAATTATGAGTTGGTGATGGGTATCCGTGCGGAACGGAAAGATTCGGTGTTTAAAAAGCTTCAGTCAAGAATAGCCAACGGTTTCCGCCGGATGATGACACACGACGGGGTAAGTGATACGGGATGCCCGCTGAAAATGATGCACACGGATTACGCGCAACGCATACCGTTTTTTACGGGGATGCACCGCTTTATCCCTGCCCTTATCCTGTTGCAGGGCGGTAGGGTAAAACAGGTGCCGGTGCGGCATTTTCCACGTGTTGCGGGGGTGTCGAAATATCATTTGTGGAACCGGATGGTTTCGCCGTTCGTCGATTGTTTTGCTTATCGTTGGATGAGGAAACGTTACATTAATTACAGTGTTTCGGATAATAACTTCCGGAATGTTTAATAACAATGAGAGTTGTGTCTTGTATGGCGAATCCTGTTCTTGTTTTAGGCATCGGTCTTTTGGCACAAGGCTTTTTCTCGGCGCGAGTGCTTGTCCAGTGGATTCAATCCGAACGGGCACGGCATGTACTTTCTCCCTCCCTGTTCTGGGTGTTTAGTCTTTTGGGAGCATACTTGCTTTGCCTTTATGGGTGGTTGCGCGATGACTTTGCAATCGTATTAGGGCAGTTTATCTCTTATTATGTCTATTTGTGGAACTTGAAGGTCAAAGGGGTGTGGCTCCGTTTACCGTATTTGTTACGCCTGTTGCTGTTGCTTACTCCCGTGCTTGCCATCACGTTTGTGGCGGGGCACGCCGATGAGTTTGTCTCCCGTTTTTTGAGTAACCGGGAGATACCGTTGTGGCTGCTGCTCTTTGGCTCGGTGGGGCAGGTTCTATTTACGTTGCGGTTTATTTACCAGTGGCTTTATTCAAGGCGTTATGGAGAGTCCCGCCTGCCATCCGCCTTTTGGGGAATCAGTCTGTTAGGGGCATTATCGATAGTTGTTTACGGGATTATCCGGCACGATTTTGTTCTTATATTGGGTCAGTCGTTCGGTATTGTGGCATATATCCGCAATCTGGTATTACTAAGACGAGAGGAGAAGTAGGAATTTTGGAATATCCATGTAAAAAAGTGCGGTCCGGGAGGGGATCCGCACTTTTTTATACCCGTTTTTGTTGTGGGAGTTTCGGAAATAAGTACTTTTGTGAAAAAAGAGGTAAAAAGACAGAATGAAACGAATATTCCTGATAGGCTATATGGGAGCCGGGAAAACGACAGTGGGGAAGGCGCTTGCCAAGTCAATGGACCTTTCTTTTATAGACCTTGACGTATATATAGAAAATCGTTTCAGAAAGCAAATCAGTTCTATTTTTGCTGAGAAAGGGGAAGATGGTTTCCGAAAAATCGAACAAAATATGCTTCATGAAGTATCCGATTTTGAAGATTGTGTCATATCCACAGGGGGAGGAACTCCTTGCTTTTTTGATAATATGGAGTACATGAAGCAGCATGGTACGACTGTTTATTTGCAGGTGTCGGTGGATGAGCTTGCGTCCCGGTTGGAAGTTTGCAAACAGCCCCGTCCTATCCTGAAGGATAAGAGTGGGGAGGAATTGAGACGGTTCATAGCCGGCTCTCTTGAAAAACGCAAGGATTATTATCTTCGTGCGGCGTTGGTTTATGATGCGGAGCAGATGGTTTCTTGTGAAGATGTAAATACTATTGTATCTAATTTGCAGAAGTTGTTGTAATATATTGTAACCATGAAGAATGACAAGAATATTCAATGCGAATTTATTCCTAAAGAGCTTTTGCAGGAGTTGAGCAAGGCTGGAGGAGGACTTGTTATAGGCATCCCATGTGAGCGGATACCGAATGAACGGCGTGTAATGCTTACTCCAGAGGCGGTGGATATGTTGGTTGAATGCGGGCATCGTGTTCTCTTAGAGACGAATGCCGGAATAGGAATCAATTATGGAGATAATTATTATGCGGAAGCGGGTGCCGAAATCGTCTCTTCCGGACGTGAGGTATATCAGGCGGATCTTATTTTAAAGGTGCTTCCCCCTACTCCTGAAGAGATATTGATGATGCGGCCGCGTTCGGTAGTCTTTTCTTTCATGCAATTTGACTTTTTCTCCCGGGAAGCGTATGAAATGATGATGTACAAAAAGATTACGGCATTTGCATACGAATTGATTTGCGACTATACCGGCACTTCTCCTATTCGGACTGCTATTTCCGAGATAGAGGGTGCGGCATCCATTACGGTTGCATCGGAACTGTTGAGTAATGCTCATGGAGGAAAGGGCATTTTACTTGGCGGTATACCGGGAGTGCCGCCTACCGAGGTGGTGATTATCGGCGCCGGCAACACTGGGACGGTGGCTGCCCGTGCGGCATTGGCATTGGGAGCCTTGGTAAAGGTTTTTGATAATGATATCCATCGTCTTCGTATGATCCAGCAGCGGCTGAACCAGGGGGTGTTCACTTCTACGTTTCATCCGAATGTTTTGAAAAACGCATTCCTGTCGGCTGATGTGGTGATTGGAGCGAATAATTATATAAATGTATCCCATCGTTATTTGATAGCAAAGCAATTGATACGGGATATGAAGCGGGGAGCGATTATTATAGATTTGCGGATTAGCCAAGGGGGATGTTTTGAGACAACCTGTGCAGTGGATACAGACAGCTCTTTTTGTTTCGAGCAATATGGCGTATTGCATTATTGCCGTCCGAATATTAGCAACTTGGTGGCACGGACAGCTTCAATGGCATTGAGTAATTTGTGTGTTCCCCAATTGCTTTCTATCGGGGATGCCGGGAATATGGTCGCGAAACTGAAGAGCGATCCGGGATTTAAAAACGGGGCGTATCTTTATTGTGGGAAACCGGTGAATGATTATGTCTCGTCGCAATTTAATATCCGTTCGAATAATATAGATATATATTTAGTTGCTTTTTAAGTTTTAATTGCGTTATTTTGCAAGGCGAAAAGCTTTATGAATGGAAATAAGAAACGAAATAGTGATAAATATTAATATTTTGATACGATGACAGAGCAAACGAAAGTAACAACACTGGAAAAGGTTGTAGTACGTTTTTCGGGAGATTCGGGGGACGGTATGCAATTGACGGGAACTATTTTTTCAAATCTGTCTGCTATATTCGGGAATGAAATATCTACTTTTCCCGATTATCCGGCAGAAGTCCGTGCTCCTCAGGGTACGCTGAGCGGTGTATCCGGTTTTCAGGTGCATTTGGGTTCCCGGAAGATTTTTACTCCCGGTGACAAAGCTGATGTGTTGGTAGCAATGAATCCTGCAGCATTGAAGGTGAATGTGAAGCATCTGAAACAGAATGCAATCGTATTGATTGACACGGATTCGTTCAAGAAAAGCGATTTGGAGAAAGCTTTGTTTACAACCGATGATCCGTTTACGGAATTGGGGCTTACCGGTGTGCAAGTAGTGGCAGCTCCTATTTCCACGATGGTGAAAGACGGATTGGCAGATTTCGGTTTGGATAATAAGTCGGCATTACGTTGCAAGAACATGTTTGCCTTGGGGCTTGTCTGCTGGTTGTTCGAGCGCCCGTTAGAGGAAGCCATGCACATGTTGCAGACGAAATTTGCGAAAAAACCGGTTATTGCGCAAGCAAATATCAAGGCATTGACCGACGGATATAATTACGGGCATAATATACATGCTTCGGTTTCGACCTACCGCATAGAGAGCAAAAAGGCAGCTCCCGGTATCTATATGGATGTAAATGGGAACAAGGCGACTTCATACGGTCTGATAGCTGCTGCCGAAAAAGCCGGTTTGCAATTGTTCCTGGGCAGTTATCCGATTACTCCTGCTACGGATATTTTGCATGAGCTGTCAAAACGTAAAGACTTGAACGTCATAACTGTGCAGGCAGAGGATGAGATTGCGGGCGTATGTACGGCAATCGGTGCAAGTTTTGCCGGTTGTTTGGCAGCGACTTCTACCTCCGGTCCCGGTTTGGCGTTGAAGAGCGAAGCCATAGGGTTGGCTGTTATTGCCGAACTTCCATTGGTTGTTATTGATGTACAGCGGGGAGGCCCTTCGACTGGTATGCCTACGAAGTCGGAACAGACGGATTTGTTACAGGCACTGTACGGCCGCAACGGGGAGTGCCCGGCTGTTGTGTTGGCGGCTGCTACGCCGACCGATTGCTTTGATGCTGCTTATTGGGCAGGAAAACTGGCTGTAGAGCATATGACTCCGGTTATTCTATTGACGGATGCTTTCATCGCGAATGGTTCTTCCGCATGGCGTTTGCCTGATTTGGAAAATTATCCGGAGATAAAACCGAACAGGGTTTCCAATTATAAGGAAGATAAGGTTTGGAAGCCTTATCGTCGTGACAAAGAAACGTTTGTCCGTTATTGGGCTATTCCTGGAATGGAAGGATATATGCACCGTTTGGGCGGCTTGGAGAAAGATTATGACACGAGCGCCATCTCAACGGATCCGGCAAACCACCAGAAAATGGTGAAAACACGTCAAGCGAAGATTGATAAAATAGCAGACTTTATTCCGGAAGTGGAAGTGATAGGGGATGAAGATGCCGATTTGTTGATTGTAGGTTGGGGAGGTACTTACGGACATCTGTATGAAGCGATGGAAATCATGCACGAACAAAATAAGAAAGTGGCTTTGGCGCACTTCAGATTTATTAATCCGCTTCCCAAGAATACGGCAGCCGTACTTTCAAAGTATAAAAAAGTTGTCGTAGCAGAGCAGAATAACGGACAGTTTGCGAATTATTTGCGTAGCAAAGTGGATGGTTTCACTCCCTATAAATTCGATCGTATAAAAGGTCAGCCATTTATTGTTGCACGCTTAGTTGAAGAATTTACTAAAATATTGGAGGCTTAA
This sequence comes from uncultured Parabacteroides sp., assembly GCA_944325355.1. GTDB lineage: Bacteria > Bacteroidota > Bacteroidia > Bacteroidales > Tannerellaceae > Parabacteroides. The sequence continues at coordinate 156,364 of CALUZS010000002.1, read as the reverse complement.
AACGATGGCAGAAGAATTAAAATATCAACCGAAGGATTACAAAAGTGACCAGTATGTTCGTTGGTGTCCGGGGTGCGGGGATCATGCGGTATTGAATTGCTTGCATAAGGCAATGGCTGAAGTGGGAGTCGCTCCGCATAATATGGCTGTTATTTCAGGTATCGGATGTTCTTCCCGTCTTCCGTATTATATGAATACGTACGGTTTCCATACCATTCACGGACGAGGGGCGGCGATTGCGACGGGTGTAAAAACGGCTCGTCCGGATTTGAGTGTCTGGTTGATTACCGGTGACGGAGATTGCCTGGCTATTGGTGGAAATCATTTTATCCATGCTGTCCGCCGGAATGTGGATTTGAATATCGTATTATTTAATAATAAGATATATGGACTGACAAAGGGACAATATTCCCCGACTTCGGATAGGGGATTCGTATCCAAAAGCTCTCCTTACGGAACAGTGGAAGATCCCTTTATCCCCGCAGAGTTAACATTGGGAGCCCGTGGTAATTTCTTTGCTCGTGCAATTGATGTTGATTTGAAAAATACGACAGATATATTAGCAGCATCGGCGCGTCATAAAGGAGCTTCGGTAACAGAAGTGCTCGTAAACTGCGTTATATTTAATAACGGAATCCATAAACAGATAACAGATAAGGAGTTTCGTGCTGAGAGAACCATTTTTCTCCGCCATGGGGAGAAGATGATTTATGGAGCCAATAACGACAAGGGAATTGTTTTGGATGGTTTGAAGTTGAAATCGGTAACGATAGGTAAGGACGGGTACACGCTTGATGATGTTTTAGTGCACGATGCTCACTGCAAAGACAATACATTGCACCTGATGCTTGCAATGATGAGCGGAGAAATGCCAGTGGCTTTAGGCATAATTCGCGATGTCGATGCTCCGACGTATGATGAAGCGGTTCATGAGCAGATTAAGGAAGTGCAGGCGAAAATGCCGTCGCGTACGTTGAAAGAGTTCTTGATGAGCGGAGAAACTTGGGAAATCAAATAAGAATAAAGCCGGTTGCGGTTTTTAATAGATAAAGGCAGGCAAGATTTTGCCTGCCTTTTATGTTTAGGGAAACGGATTTTACCATATGGTTTGTTACGTTTCTTTTTCCGGATATCTCTTCCGACGGTAATTTATTGCAAACTCTGGGTTGCAAAACGGGGTAAACCTTGTTAATGGCTTAAAAAAGAGAATATATTACTGAAAAATTTCCTTAATAGGTTATGCAGCGACAGAAAAAAATATTACTTTTGTCGTGCGTTAATGGAAGTGTGTTCCTATTAAAAGTGAATAGAATTAAATTGTTATAAGTCAATCATTTAAATTAATTGCAAGATGGCTAATTTAGATTTAAGCAAGTACGGAATTACCAATGTAAAGGAAATTGTACACAATCCGTCTTATGATGTTCTGTTTGCAGAAGAGACTAAAGCTGGCTTGGAAGGCTTTGAAAAAGGTCAGGTAACAGAACTTGGTGCTGTAAACGTGATGACAGGTATTTATACCGGTCGTTCTCCTAAAGACAAATTCTTTGTATACAATGAAGCGAGCAAAGATACCGTTTGGTGGACATCTGATGAATATAAGAATGACAACAAACCTTGTTCGGAAGAAGCATGGGCAGACTTAAAAGCTAAGGCTGTTAAAGAATTGTCCGGCAAACGTTTGTTTGTTGTTGATACTTTCTGCGGTGCAAATGCTGCTACTCGCTTGAAAGTACGTTTCATCATGGAGGTAGCATGGCAGGCTCATTTCGTTACGAATATGTTTATTCGTCCGACAGCTGAAGAGTTGGCTAACTACGGAGAACCTGATTTCGTCTCTTTCAACGCTGCTAAAGCAAAAGTTGAGAATTATAAGGAATTAGGATTGAACTCTGAAACTGCTACGGTTTTCAACTTGAAAACGAACGAACAAGTAATCTTGAATACTTGGTACGGCGGTGAAATGAAGAAAGGTATCTTCTCTATCATGAACTACCTGAACCCGTTGCGCGGAATCGCTTCCATGCACTGTTCTGCTAATACGAACATGGCTGGAACGGATACGGCTATCTTCTTCGGTTTGTCTGGTACAGGTAAGACTACTTTGTCAACTGACCCGAAACGTCTCTTGATTGGTGACGACGAACACGGATGGGATGATGAGGGCGTATTCAACTACGAAGGCGGTTGCTATGCAAAGGTTATCAACTTGGATAAAGAGAGCGAACCGGATATCTACAATGCTATCAAACGCGATGCATTGTTGGAAAATGTTACGGTTGACGCAAATGGCAAGATTGATTTCGCTGATAAGAGCGTAACTGAAAATACGCGTGTTTCTTATCCGATTTATCATATCAACAATATCGTAAAACCGATTTCTAAAGGTCCGCACGCTCATCAGGTAATCTTCTTGTCGGCTGATGCATTTGGTGTATTGCCTCCGGTATCTATCTTGACTCCGGAACAGACTAAATACTATTTCTTGTCTGGTTTCACAGCTAAATTGGCTGGAACAGAACGTGGCATTACTGAACCGACTCCTACTTTCTCGGCTTGCTTCGGCGCAGCTTTCTTGAGCTTGCATCCTACTAAATATGCTGAAGAGTTGGTTAAGAAGATGGAAAAAGTTGGTGCTAAGGCTTATTTGGTTAACACTGGCTGGAACGGAACGGGCAAACGTATCTCTATCCGCGATACTCGTGGTATTATCGATGCTATCTTGGACGGTTCTATCGATAAAGCTCCGACAAAGACTATTCCGTACTTCGATTTCGTTGTTCCGACAGAATTGCCGGGTGTTGATACCAATATCTTGGATCCGCGTAATACTTACGCTGATGCAACTCAATGGGATGAAAAAGCTAAAGATTTGGCAGCCCGCTTCATTAAGAACTTTGCTAAGTTCACTGGAAATGACGCAGGAAAAGCATTGGTTGCTGCCGGTCCGAAGTTGTAATAGCTGTTAAAGATAATTCTTTATCATATTTGAAAGGCGTAGAAATCATTCTACGCCTTTTTTTATAAAAAAAATATCGAAAGTAAACGAATTTTAAAAATATATTCATACCTTTATACCCAAATTTGCGAATTGTAAAATGGAATAATGCGTATAAATGGCAAAGTATTGTTTACATATAATACTGTTTATATTGCTCCTCTTCTCTTCTTGCGGTCATAAAGCTACTTATCGAATAGAGGGTGAATTATCGAATCTGGAAGATTTGACTATTTTCGCTGTTTTTGAAAATGAAAATGTAAAGCATGTTGATACGCTTGTCTGCGATGAAAAAGGACGATTCTTGTTGGAGGAGGAGCTTCAGGGCTTTAATACTGTCACATTCTTTATGGACGGGAAAATGAAATATTTTGTCGTCTATTTGGAACCGGAAGGAAATAGTATAAAAGTTAAAGGGAATGCACTGTATCCTGGCTTAATGGAGGTAAAAGGAAACCGGATTAATGAGGAACTTACGGCATTGCGGAAGGACCTTACTCCTTTGTTGAGCGAATATCAGACTTTGAGGAATAAAATAACGGGCAAGAATAAGAAAAACGGCATTGAAGAAGCCGATTTCATATCAAGGCAAGCGAATATTCGTTTGCAAATCATGGAAAAGGTTTTTGCCTATATTAAGGAGAATCCTAAAGAAAAGGCTTCTGCCATACTTATACAGCGTCATTTCTTGGATCCGGATGATTCTAAGAAATTGGATGAACTTCTTGCAGGGTTGGATTCATCCCTTTCCGACTTTTATGTTGTCCGTGCTTTGCGGCAATACAGCGAAAAGATAAAACGTACGGAATTGGGCGCGCAAGCTCCCGATTTTACCGCGAAAAATATTTATGGGGAAAATGTCAAATTATCCAACTATTCAGGTAGATATCTCTTATTGGCTTTCACCGCTCCGTGGTGTGATATGTGCCATACTGAGGATTTGTTCTTGGATAAGGTAAAACAAAATTATTCGAAGGATAAGTTAGATATATTGATGGTCAGCCTTGACGACGATTCGCAGGAGGTTCGGAATGCAGTAGAGTCGGATTCTATACAATGGAACATCGTAACTGATTCGGCAAGCCAAACAATGATGCTGATGGATTTGTATAATGTGAGCACATTGCCCCGTTGTTTTTTAATAGATAAAGAGGGAAAAATCATATTGAAAACAGATAATGGAATCGAAATAAGAAAGACATTGGATAATTTGTCTCTTAAGTAACAGAAAAAAGTAAAAATTTTTTAATCAAATAAACCTCCTTAACTATGTTAGTAAAAACGTTTGCTGCCGCATTGCAGGGAATTTCCGCAACATTGATAACGGTTGAAGTCAGTTGTACGAAAGGAATACAATTTTTTTTGGTAGGGCTGCCGGATGTAGCAGTTCGCGAAAGCCATGAACGTATCATTTCAGCTCTTCAAGTTTCCGGTTACCAGTTTCCTCGTTCGAGAATTGTTGTCAACATGGCTCCTGCGGATATCCGTAAAGAGGGTTCGGCTTATGATTTGCCGTTGGCGATAGGCATTCTTGCTGCTGGAAGAGAGATTTCTTCAGCTCGTTTGGACGATTATCTCTTGATGGGGGAGCTTTCTCTTGATGGCACGCTGCAACCGATAAAAGGAGCGCTTCCTATTGCAATAAAAGCCCGGGAATCAGGATTTAAAGGGTTGATTCTTCCGAGACAAAATGCCCGTGAAGCAGCCGTTGTTGAGGATCTTTCGGTGTATGGTGCCGATAATATCAAGGAGGTGATAGCGTTTTTCGATGGGAAAAAGGAATTGGCAGCTACCACTGTGGATATATCGAAGGAGTTTTATCGGGAGCAGGCAATTTTTGAATATGATTTTTCGGATGTGCGGGGACAAGAGCATGTGAAACGGGCATTGGAAGTGGCAGCTTCCGGAGGGCACAATTTGATTATGATAGGTCCGCCCGGTTCGGGGAAATCAATGTTGGCAAAAAGGATTCCGTCCATTCTTCCTCCTTTTTCCTTACAAGAAGCTTTGGAAACGACAAAAATACATTCGGTAGCCGGGAAAGTGGAAAACGGGGTCTCTTTGATTGCCCGTCGTCCTTTCCGCTCACCACACCATACGATTTCACACGTTGCCATGGTAGGAGGTGGGGCATTCCCTCAGCCGGGAGAGATTAGCTTGGCGCATAATGGCGTACTGTTTCTGGACGAGCTGCCTGAGTTTGGACGGAATGTCCTGGAGGTTTTGCGGCAGCCGTTGGAAGATAGGAAGATAAATATTTCAAGAGCCCGTTTTTCGGTCGATTATCCGGCAAGTTTTATGTTAGTAGCTTCCATGAATCCCTGTCCTTGCGGTTATTATAACCATCCGGATAGGGCTTGTCTATGTCCCCCGGGAGCTGTTCAGAAATATATGAACCGCATTTCCGGACCGTTATTGGACCGTATCGATATCCAGGTGGAGATTACACCGGTTCCTTTTGAGAAAATATCAGAACAAGCCCCTTCCGAGCCGAGTTCGGTTATCCGGCAGCGTGTCATTCAGGCGCGTGAGATACAAGAACGTCGTTTTAAGGATGAAACAGGTATTTATTGCAATGCCCAGATGTCGACAAAGCTATTGCATCGTTATGCTGTGCCTGATAAGGACGGATTGTTATTATTGAAGAATGCCATGCAGCGATTGAACCTTTCGGCACGGGCATACGACCGTATATTGAAGGTATCACGTACCATTGCCGACCTTGAAGGCTCGGAACCGATTAAACCGTCCCATTTGGCGGAAGCCATCCATTATCGCAATCTCGACAGGGAAAGTTGGGGGCAATGACCGTTTGATATAAACTGTTGCTATTCTTTTTTGAATGCGCTTTAACCCCATTTTACCTGTCTTCTATCAATAGAAAGCATCCGTTTGTCACAAATTTTTGCCTTGTACATCTGCTGTTTTATAGCTTCGTTTCTCAAAAAAGGAGTTATATGGAGACAAAACGATTGTTGGCAAAGTATATGGAGTACATATTGCTGGTGCTTTTCCTCTCTTTTTGCCCTGCTTTTTGCGATGCCCAGAAGGTTTCTTCGCTTTGTGGAAAGATTGTAGACCGGAATGGGGAAGCGTTACCCGGTGCGACGGTATTGCTTTTCAAGAAAGATAGTGTATCCCAAAAAGGTTCTGTGGCGAATTTAGATGGAAATTTTTATTTTGCCGATATTCCATGGCAAAAATACGTGTTAGAGGTTTCGATGGTAGGATTCGAAAAAGCTGTGCTCCGGTTGGACTTGGAGGGGTGTACGAACATGGATGTTGGGAATGTCACGTTGGAAGAGGTCGCTTGCCGGTTAAATGAAGTTGTAGTTACAGGGAAGCTCCCATTGGTTCGATACGAACCGGGGAAGGTAGTTGTGGATGTATCCTCTTCAGTACTTTTCCGGCAAGGCAGTGCTTTGGAACTTTTAAAGGATATGCCGGGTGTAATCGTGCGTGAAGATGGCTCTATTTCCCTTTACGGGCAAGCAGGTGTGCAGCTTTTGATAGATGGCAGGAAGTGCTATTTATCGGGAGAGAATCTGCTTAATTACCTGTTGTCTATACCTGCGGTTTCGGTAAACCAGGTTGAACTGATAACATTGCAGTCAAGTGCTTTCGATGCTTCCGGGAATGCAGGTGTTATTAATATATCTACAAAAAGAAACGCTGTTCGGGGCATGGATATCTCTCTTTATTCGAATTATCGGCAAGGCAAATTTGCAAAAAGCAACAGCGGATTCAGCTTTGCATCAAGAATAAATAAAGTAAATCTGTATGCCGATTATGCTTATTACCGGGGAAAAGAGTTTATGTATATGGAATCCGGAAGGCAATATCTCCTACCCGGCGGTATGCCTGATGTGGAATTGAACCTGAATGCCGACCGTCGTTATAAACATCGGTCGCACTGGGGACGGGTGGAAGTGGATTTTGATGTTTCAAAGCGGCTGTCAGCCGGTGTATATGTATCGGTTTCGCACTATGTGCGTACGACCAATGAAACGAATAAATCGGCATTCAGCCGTAGTTTGTTCCTCCCGGATTCGAGTCGCATGACTTTTAACCTTTTTGATGACAGTTATACCAATGTGACATCCGGCGCTTGTTTCTCCATGAAGCTAAGGAGGAATGGAGAGTGGAAGAGTTCGTTCGACTTCCAGAATTTCGATTCCCGGAGTTATCAAAGTCAGTCGGGATATTTGTCTGTTGCAGATATGCCGGAACGCCCTGAAACAATGAGTGGGAACAGTAAAGGACAAATCCGTATTTATTCGATGAAATCGGATTTCCGGTTGCCGCTGACTGAGAAAACGGTATTGAATGCAGGAATGAAAGCGGCATTTGTCTCTACATCGAACAGTACTTTTTATGAACGGAAAGGAGATTCGGGGTATTGCTATGACGAAAGTTTGAGTGGAAGTTTCAGATACAGGGAGAATATCGGTGCCGCTTATTCCCAAATTCAATATATCCCTTCATCGTCATTCAGTGTAGAAGCAGGGTTGCGGGTTGAACATACGGATGTCAGCGGCAGACAGTATCCGTTTCTTTTCGGAGAGAATATCGCTTTCAGGCAAAGATATACGAATATTTTTCCCTCTTTTATGTTATCTTATGTTCCTTTGGAGAAACACACTTTGTCGCTGATATACGGGCATCGCATACTCCGTCCTGACTATGCTGCGCTCAATCCTGCCGTTGTGGTATATGATAATTACCTTTATCAGAAAGGGAATGCCGGATTGAAACCTGAACTATGCTACAATCTCGAGCTGTCATATCTTTTAAAAAAGAGGTATCATTTTACATTGTTTTACTCTTATAGGAAACGCCCGGTAGTGAACAGTTATGTTCGTGAGGAAGGGGGTGAGCTGGTAACTATTACTCCAGTGAATATTCCGCGAGCACATTCTGCTGGCATGCGAATCGGTTTTAGCAATTTGCAACCGTTGGATTACTGGACGGTGCATGCCCATGTATCGCTTGCCTATCATCAAAGCCATTGGATTACAGGGAGTGTCTTACTGAAGAACGAACAACTTTCTCCCAACGTATATATGTCGCATCGGCTACGGTTGCCCGGAGCATGGACTATTGAACTTACCGGTTATTATAATGGGAAAACAGTCGGTGGGCAGACTACGATACATCCGTTTTGGTCGCTTTCGGCTGGTGTGCGGAAATCGTTTTTCAATGACCGGCTGACGGTATATGCTTATGTAGACGATATTTTCGCTTCGAATAATACTAAAGTTTCTCTTTCTGGCGATACTCTTTCCGGATGGTTTAAGGAGAGACGGATGAACAGGCTGTTTGGTCTTACTATTTCGTATAGATTTAATTGGGGGAGTAAAATAAAAGAATCACAGCAACGGAGTATGACGGATGAAAGTAAACGTGTAAATTTGTAATAGAATGAAAAACAGTCAGCATTTATTACGGTGGGTTTATCCTTTGTTGCTTGGTATTGTACAGTTCAATACGTTACGCCTTGTGACCGACTTCAGCAGGAATAGTATGTTCTGGAGTGGGGAGCTGCAAGAACATATAATAGCGCAGGCGGTAACGGTTGCATTTGCGTACCTGTTCGACTATTTTTGTCGTAAAATGCTGGGGAGGGAAAAGAGTGCGGTTGCCGATTCCTTGCTCGTTGCCTGCCCGGCTATTCTTTTTTTAAACCTATTGTTATTTGCAGGGACGGGCATCGGTTTTCTTAAGCTTGGTAACGGGTGGCTTGACTGCCTGCTGATAAATATTGTTTATATTCCGCTGTTGATGATATATTATGCAATTCTCCGCATGACGTATATGAACCGCAAATATGAAGAGCAGCAGCTTATGATAGAGAAAATCCGTGGAGAGCAGTTGCAGGCGGAGCTGAATAGTCTGAAAGCCCAGTATCATCCGCATTTTCTCTTCAATGCGCTGAACACAATCTATTTTCAGATAAACGAAAGTAATGTTGAAGCCAGAAAAGGTGTGGAGCTTTTGTCAAAATTGCTCCGTTTTCAGGTATATAACTCGGACCGGAAAGTAAAAATCGAGCAAGAGATTGCTTATATGGAAGCATATATCGATTTCCAAAAGTTAAGGATGCCGGAGCGGTTGCAAATCGTATCCCATTTTGATAGGCCGTTGCCGGGACAGACAATCTATCCTTTGCTTTTTCAGCCACTACTTGAAAATGCATTCAAATACGTTGCTGGAGAGTATCGGATTACGGTTGATTTGTCTCTTTCGGAAGAGGATATAGTTTTATGTATAGAAAATACTGTCTTGCCGGAAGAAAGCAGGAAGAGGGAAGAAAGGGGTATGGGAATAAGAAATCTCCGGAGACGGCTTGACCTGCTTTATCCGCAACACTATGCCCTATTTCTGGGACGTTGCGGCAATTGTTATTCAGCAAAACTCAAAATCAGACTGCAATGAGAGAAATACGCTGTATTGTTACCGATGATGAACCGATTGCACGCAAAGGTTTGTGCGGATATGTGGAAAAAGTACCGTTCCTGAAATTGGTAGGAACGTGTGAAGATGCACTTCAATTGAGTGCAATGCTTAAATCGGAAAGGCCGGACCTTCTGTTTCTGGATATAGAAATGCCTTTTATTTCCGGCATCGATTTCCTTTCCGGCATAACGGATGCTCCTCAAGTGATTATTACTACGGCTTATGAACAATATGCCATTAAAGGATATGAATTGGATGTGGCGGACTATCTTTTGAAGCCAATCTCTTTTGAGCGTTTCTTGCAGTCTGTAAACAAAGTCTATGCCCGGATTGATGCGCAGATACCGGATGAGGAAGGATATATCTTTGTGAAGAGTAACGGGTTGCTGAAAAAGTTCTTTTTTGATGATATTCTTTTTATTGAAGGATTGGAAAATTATGTGTTGGTTTATACCGTTAGCTCAAAAGAAGTGGTGCATGTTACTTTAAAAAATTTGTCGCTTTCTTTGCCCGAAGAGCGTTTTTTACAAGTACATCGTTCTTATATAGTGAATAAAAAGAAGGTGGATGCCATAGAAGGAAATATGGTCTGTATCGGAGAGAAACGCATTTCTGTATCAAGGAGCTTTCGGGCAAGTGTATTTGCATCCTTGTTGGGGAACCATTTGCTTTAATTAAATTTTTTTCTACCTTTGCGGCATTTTTGTGAAAAATGGTATAAAAATGAGAAGCAGACTTGATTTTCAGCCGAAACTGGTGAGTGCGCTGAAAAATTATTCCAAAGAAAAGTTTGTAGCCGATTTAATGGCAGGTATTATTGTAGGTATCGTTGCTTTACCTCTTGCTATTGCGTTTGGTATCGCTTCTGGGGTGAGTCCGGAAAAGGGGCTTGTCACAGCGATTATCGGAGGTTTTATCGTATCCTTCCTTGGTGGAAGCAATATCCAAATTGGTGGTCCTACCGGTGCTTTTATCGTGATTGTCTATGGAATTATCCAGAATTTTGGATTGGAAGGGTTGGCAATTGCCACCGTTATTGCCGGGGTGATATTGATTCTTATGGGATTTTTGAAGTTGGGTACGGTTATCAAATTCATTCCTTATCCGATTGTTGTAGGATTTACCAGCGGCATTGCTCTGACAATTTTTACTACGCAGATGAAAGATTTGTTCGGGTTGGATATAGAGAAAGTCCCGGCAGATTTTATATCGAAATGGATTGTCTATTTCCAACATATTGAAACGGTGGATTTTGCATCTGCACTTATCGGGATAGCAAGTATTGTGGTTATCGTATTGACGCCTAAAATATCCAAAAAGATTCCGGGTTCGTTGGTCGCAATCATATTGATGACGGTTATTGTCTATATCATGCGTAATTATTTTGGGGTAAGCGGTATTGAAACGATAGGGGACCGTTTTACGATAAACGCATCTTTGCCGGAACCGAATACGATTACTTTCGATATGACGACAATCAACCTGTTGCTTCCTTCGGCATTCACAATTGCAATGCTGGGAGCTATTGAATCACTTCTTTCAGCTACGGTTGCCGATGGTGTGACCGGCGATAAACATAATTCAAATACGGAACTGATAGCGCAGGGAGCTGCCAATATTGTTTCCCCTATTTTTGGAGGTATTCCTGTAACGGGTGCGATTGCACGTACGATGACGAATATCAATAATGGCGGACGTACGCCGGTTGCCGGAATAATCCATGCAATTGTATTGTTATTGATTCTCCTGTTCTTAGGGCCTCTGACAAAACATATTCCGATGTCTTGTCTCGCCGGCGTTTTGGTAATTGTTTCCTATAATATGAGTGATTGGCGAACCTTCAGGTCATTGATGAAAAATCCGAAAAGCGATGTATCGGTCCTGCTGGTTACTTTCTTTCTGACGGTTATATTTGACCTGACAATTGCGATTGAAGTCGGTTTGCTGATAGCGATGTTCCTTTTTATGAAGCGTGTTGCGGAGACAACTCAAGTTTCAGTTGTCAAGAACCAGATAGATTTGTCGGACGAAGGGGAGTTCCATCACGATGAGGAGGTACTTTCATTGCCGAAAGGGGTGGAGGTCTATGAGATAAACGGTCCTTTTTTCTTTGGTATAGCGAATAAGTTTGATGGGGTGATGCACTCAATTGGAGACAAGCCGAAATTGCGTATCATACGTATGCGGAAAGTTCCTTTCATGGATTCCACGGGACTGCATAACTTGGAAAGCTTTTACCGCTTGTCGACTGCCGAAAATATCCAAATTATCTTGTCGGGCGTAAATGAGCATGTACGGGAATTGCTGATTAAGTCGGGATTCGACCAAAAAATCGGAAAAGAGAATATATGCAGTAATATCAGCGAAGCGATAAAGAAAGCTGAAGAAGCAGTGAAAGGGTGATAAATAGAAAGGCGTGTGATTATCACACGCCTTTCTATTTATCGTATTTTCAAGCTTTAGAAATTGAAGCTTTCGATTTTCATCTGTGCTACAGCTTCGATTTCTCCTACGTATTTTTTGAAATGTTCAGTAGCTTGATGTACAGCCAAGTGGGCTTCATCTTGCCATGTTTCGCAAATCATCAATACATTCTTACGGGTGCTGCTTTCAAAAATATCGTAAGCGATGCAACCTTCTTCTTTGAGTGAAGCTGCGGTAAGTGCAGATGCAGATTCAATTACCTTTGCCCGTACGGCTTCGTCTGCCGAGATAAAAACATTAATACGTATCATATTTTCCCCTTTCTTGTGGTTATGTTATTAATTATATGCCACGAATTTACCAAGAGAATTGGATTATGCAAAAATTATTGCTTGTTTTGTGGGCTCTCTTGTGCGAATTATTTTCTCCTTTTTAAGTCAAGTTGTGATATCTCTGCTGTTTCTACGTGTAAATCAATAGCTTTTTAATAGCTTGAGCGGAATCTTTGCAAAATAGATGGAGCAGTTTTTTGATCCGTGTCCGGAGTAGTATGAAACCCATAGTTCGTCACCTTCGATGAGTAATCCCGGATAACTGCAATCTGCTCCGGAGGGCAACACGATACGTTCTTCAAAAATACCTTTTTCGTTGCCTGTGAGGAGGATTGTCTTATTCCGCCGCGGAATGTAATAGGAACGTGTTCCCAAAATGAAAAGGTCCGGTTCGATGGCGATAAAATCGGGACCTCCTACCTGGATATCCATTTTTTGCCATTCCCATTTCGTGTAAGGCGGCTCGCTTCTTCCCCAATAAGCTTGCGCACCATCTTTCTCCCTCCGTACGATACCGTACATAGAGTCTCCTAAGAAACGCACAGTCGCTTCATTGGGAAAGCCTGTTATCTCGAACGGCGAAGTGATGTATTTGAAATGGATACCATCGGTGGTGGCAGCTAACCGTACGGTTGCTTCATTGCTTCCACCCATGGAATAGACGATGCTGTATCCTGTCCCGTTGTGCCAAGTTACTCTCCATATCCAATCCTTGTTGTTGGGCGACGGCTCTTCAAATTCGACATCCTGCGGTTCGGAGAAGTTTTTGCCATCAGAACTGAATAAGACCTGCGGCCGTTGTGCTTTCAATGCTTTGTTCCGGTAGATAGATCCCCCGATGATGACCATTAGTCTGCCGTCGGGAGTAATTGATAATTTCGGATCCCGTAAATCGAACCCTTGTTTGCCTATCAGCGCAACTGATTCCCATCGGTTTCCGTCCGGAGACTGAAGAATTCTCACTTTGCCGTTTGCTTCTCCTTTCGAATCGAAGATATGGCTTTCCCCTTCCCGGAACGAGCAATAATAGTTCCCCTTATATTTTATCAGTGAAGTGAATGCACAATGTTTGCCGTTATCCCATATTTTCTCTACGGAGTAGTTGATGTCTTGGGAAAACAGATTGTGGCATCCTGCAATCAGGCAGATTAGAAAGATAATAATGTGTCTCATGTTTGTAATTGTTTTTATGATTTGAAATTTTAATGTGCCTGGAGCCAGTTTTCGCCTTCTCCGCAGTCGGCGATGAGGGGAACGCGGAGCTGCATGACATGTTCCATCTCTTCGAGTACGATTCCTCGTACTTCCCCGATTTCGTTTTTCGGTACATTGAAGTTGAGTTCATCGTGTACTTGCAGGATCATTTTGCTTTTTAATCCTTCTTTCTCGAAACGTTGGAAAATACGTACCATCGCCAATTTGATAATATCAGCTGCGCTTCCCTGTATGGGGGCATTGATGGCATTTCGTTCGGCGTATCCTCGTACAACGGCATTGTTTGAATTGATGTCTGGCAAGTAACGTTTACGATGAAAAATGGTTTCCACATATCCGTGCGTTTGGGCATTTTTTATGCTTTTTTCCATGTATTTCTTAATATCCGGGTAGCTTTTGAAATATCCTTCGATAAGGGTCTTTGCTTCTGTCCGTGATATGTTGAGTCGTTCTGCCAGGCCGAATGCGGAGATGCCGTAGATAATTCCGAAATTGGCAGTTTTGGCTTTTCTCCGCATTTCTTCGGTGACCTCCTGGATTGGGATATTGTATATTTTTGCGGCTGTGGCAGCGTGTATATCTGCCCCGGAGCAAAAGGCATGAATCATATTTTTGTCTTCGCTCAGGTGGGCAATGATTCGCAGCTCTATCTGCGAATAGTCGGCAGAGAAGAAGATACAATCGTTGTTGTCAGCAATGAATGCTTTCCTGATTTCCCGTCCCAATTCATCGCGTATGGGGATATTCTGAAGGTTCGGGTTCGTGGAGCTTAGGCGTCCTGTTGCAGTGATTGCTTGGTTAAATGAAGTATGTATTTTCCCGCTTTCCGGATTTATCAGTTCCGGCAAAGCGTTGATGTAGGTACTTAGTAACTTTTTCACGCCACGGTATTCTAATATTTTGTTCACGATGGGATGTTTGTTTTTTAATTTTTCAAGAACCTCTTCGCTGGTGCTATAACTGCCCCGTTTGGTCTTCTTGGCTTTCTCATCCAATTTCAGATGTTCGAAAAGAATTTCCCCTATCTGGAAAGGCGAATTGATGTTGAAGTTTTTCCCTGCTAACTCATAGACCTCTTTCTCCAGTTGGTTGAGGATGGCAGTCAATTCTTCTGACGATTGTTTGAGCACATTTGTGTCGACTTTTACGCCAGTATGTTCCATCTCTGCAAGGACGTATATCAAGGGCATTTCTATTTGATTGAAAAGCTCCATGAGCTCTGCTTTTTGCAGCTCAGGTTCGAAGTAATTTTTGAGTTTCAGTGTGACATCTGCGTCTTCTGCTGCGTACTCGGCAACTTTTTTTGCCGGGACATTCCTCATGGTGAGTTGTTTTTTCCCTTTCGGACCTATTAATTCTTCGATATGGATTGTCTTGTACTTCAAATAGGTTTCCGCAAGGTAGTCCATGCCGTGCCGTAATTCCGGATTCAACAGGTAGTGGGCAATCATCGTGTCGAAAAGGGGACCTGCTATTTTGATACCATACTTTCGCATGACAAGGATATCGAATTTGATGTTTTGTCCGATTTTCCGTATTTCCGGATTTTGCAGTACTGCTGAGAATTTTTCAGTAATCTTTAATGCTTTGTCTTTTTCTGCCGGAACGGGGACGTACCAAGCTTCATTTTCTTTTATGGCGAACGACATGCCTACCAAGTTGGCGACAATCGGTTCCGTGCTGTCCGTCTCTGTGTCAAAAGCGAATGAATCCTGTCCCTCTAAAATAGTGGATAATTCCACTATTTTTTCTTCTGTATCAGCAAAATGGTAGGTATGTGCGACAGAGTTTATGTCTGCGAGATTTGAATATTTCGGTTCGTTTGTGGACTCGGTCGGAAATATTCCAAAGAGCGAGCCTTGGACGGCTTCTGCTGTTTGGGTTTTCCTGGCAGAAATTTTCTTTTCCATCCGTGTGATGAAAGAACGGAATTCCAGTTCCGTATAAAGTTCCTTCAATTTTTCTTCGTCCGGTTCTTTTAAGATGCAGCTGTCGGGCTCAAAGAGCAGGGGAACATCCGTTTTTATAGTGGCAAGGAATTTGGAGAATTTTATTTGTTCTGCATTTTCTTCTATCTTTTTCTTTTGCGCACCTTTTAGCAGGGCAGTGTTGGCAAGTACCCCTTCGACGGAACCAAATTCTGCCAATAATTTTTGTGCGCTCTTTTCTCCGATGCCAGGGCAACCAGGGATGTTGTCTGCCGTATCTCCCATCAGTCCGAGCAAATCGGTTATTTGCCCGACATTTTCCAAGTGGTATTTTTCAAGGATTTCAGATACGCCTAATGTTTCGTAGTCGCCACCGAATTTGGGACGGTACATATATATGTGCTCTTCTACCAGTTGCCCGTAATCTTTATCGGGAGTCATCATGTAAACATCGAAATGCTGTTTTGCCGCTTGCTTGGCAATTGTGCCGATGACATCGTCGGCTTCGTATCCTTCGATTTCCAAAATAGGAATGTTGTATGCCCGGATGATATCTTTGATGTAAGGAATCGATTCACGGATGGTTTCAGGGGTCTCTTCCCGTTGTGCTTTATATTGCTCGTAGATTTTGTGGCGGAAGGTAGGTCCTTTCGGGTCGAATCCGACAGCAATATGGCTGGGATGCTCCCTGTTAAGGATATCTTCGAGCGTGTTTACGAACCCGAAGATGGCGGAAGTATTCATCCCTTTTGAATTTATTCTCGGATTTTTAATAAATGCGTAATAGGAACGATATATTAATGCGTAGGCATCAATGAGAAACAATTTCATTATTTTAAACTTTTTAGTGTAACATTTTCAGGAAGTAAATATACAAAAGAATGTATTAGATAAGATAGTTTTTCTTACTTTTGCGAATCTTTAATTTGCTTATGGAGGAAAGATTGAAAATAGAAATTCCGGTTTCGAAGGAATTCAGACAGTTTAATGATGAATTTGTGATTGCTTTACAAAGTGAATCAAGGTTGATTCAAAGCGCAATCGACCATATTATGGCTTCATCCGGAAAACATATCCGTCCTCTATTGTTACTCCTTTCGGCGAAAGCTTGCGGAAACGTTACGGATACCGCAATTAATGCAGCGGTTTTGCTGGAATTGTTGCATACGGCGACGTTGATTCATGATGATGTGGTGGATGAGACGAAGCAACGTCGTGGCGTTCCTTCTTTGAATGCGATATTTGATAATCGGATTTCGGTTTTGGTGGGTGATTTCTTTCTCTCTGCAGCTTTAATCCGGTCGATTAAGACGAATAACATGCGAATCATTTCTATCGTATCCAATCTGGGGAAAGATTTGTCGGAGGGGGAAATCAGTCAGTTGGAAACAGTTGAGGATATGGTTTTGGATGAGTTCCGTTATATGCAGGTGATTCGCAAAAAAACGGCTGTTCTTCTTTCTGCTTGCTCCGAGATTGGGGCGATAGCTGCCGGTGCACCGGAGGAAATGATTGGAAAGTTCCGTTTGTTTGGTGAGTTATTAGGGTATTGTTTTCAGATTAAAGATGACATTTTTGATTATTATAAAAATCAGCGTATAGGAAAGCCGACGGGGAATGATATTCGTGAGGGGAAAGTAACGTTGCCTCTGCTGTATGCCTTGAAAAGTTCCTCTTCGCCGGAGGTTGATGGGCTGATAGATATAATCAAGCGGAAAGATTTTTCGGAAGCGAATATTGAGCGGCTGATAGCCTTTGCCAAAGAGAATGGAGGTATCGAATATGCCGAACAACAAATGAAGCGTTTTTGTGGACAGGCAAAGGAAGTCTTGTCTTTTTTGCCTGAATCTGATGCCCGTGAATCGTTGTTGCTTTTGGCTGATTATATTGTGACGCGGGAGAAATAGTTTTTTTTTAATTAGTAGGAAATAAGATAAACGGACGGACTAAATATAAAGTTAGTCCGTCCGTTTATTGTTTCTTCTCCTATGTGTAGGCGAGGAGGGAATCTTTTCTATTTCCCTAACCGATGTTCTATGTCGGAAACGAGATTGCTTGCTCCGATACGGAATAGCTCTTTGTTGAGCCACTCCTTACCAAGGATTTCTTTTACCAGGGTATAATATTTGACTGCATCTTCTGCTGTCCGTATGCCTCCCGATATTTTGATGCCAATCCGTTGGTTGGTCAATTCAAAATATTGCTTGATGGTTTTGCATATTGTATATACGGCTTCCGGTGTTGCTCCGGGGTATCCTTTCCCCGTGGAAGTTTTTATGAAATCGGCTCCGGAATAGAGGGCTAAAATGGTCGCTTTACGGATGTTTTCGGCAGTAGTCAGTGCGCCTGTTTCAAGGATGACTTTCAGAGATGCGTTGCGGCAGCTCTCTTTTATTTCGGCAATTTCATCACTTAGTTCTTCGTAGTTCTCTTCCATAAAGTAGCCGAGGTTCATTACAATATCTATTTCTTCTGCACCTTCCATTACGGCCATTGCTGTTTCGGCAATCTTTACTTCTGTAAAGGTCTGTGACGAAGGGAATCCTCCACAGACGGCTGCTATTTTTACGTCTTCGGCTGTAAGTGCTTGTTTCACTGTCTCTACAAAGATGGGGTAGGTACATATTGCCGCTACATTCGGCACATCCGGACGGCTTCCTTCAAAGTCGTTGACACTCTCCACCATTTTCCAGATGCTCTCTTTGGTATCTAACGCGGTCAAGGAGGTAAGGTCAATGCAGCCGTGTAACAGTTTCAGTACATCCGGCGTGAGGTTCTTCTCATACTCCTGCAACAAAGAGTTTACGGTGGCTGTTATTGCTTCCTCTTTTTGGGTAGGTTCGAATTTATCAAATGCGTCATGGTATTTGTCATGTTCATGTCCGCATTCGCAATCTTTTCCGTGAATATGTTCGTGTGTCATAATTATAATTTTTGATTGTTTATATGTCTCTCTTTGTCTCTTGCCGTTTTCTTCTGGAGGTTTTCCCTGAACGCTTTTGTCAGGTCCACACCAGTCTGGTTCGCCAGGCAGATGAGTACCCAAAGGACATCTGCCATTTCATCGGCTAAGTTACGGTTTTTATCGCTTTCCTTAAACGATTGTTCGCCGTAGGTACGTGCCATGATGCGTGCCAGTTCCCCAACTTCTTCCATGAGAATCGTCATGTTGGTCAGTTCGTTGAAGTAACGTACGCCATAAGTCTTTATCCAAGAATCGATAGTCTCTTGAGCTTGTTTTAATGTGATTTCTTCCATTATTCCTTATTTTGCGAATCAATCCATATTGTTACTGGCCCGTCATTGAGTAGTTCCACTTTCATATCTGCTCCAAACCGTCCGGTTTTTACAGGTTTCCCCAATGCTATTGCCATTTCATTGCAGAATTTCTCGTACATCGGAATGGCGAAGTCCGGTTTTGCCGCTTTGATATAGGAAGGACGGTTCCCTTTTTTTGTAGATGCGTGTAGTGTAAACTGGCTGACTATCAGTACTTCTCCGTCAATATCCACAACGGATTTATTCATGACTCCGTTTTCGTCATCGAATATCCGCAGGTTTGAAATCTTTTTTGTCAACCATTCGATATCGGAATCGCTGTCCCGTTCCTCTATGCCAACCAAGACTAGCAGTCCTTTCCCGATTTTCGAGACAGTCTCTCCATCGATGGTTACCGAACTATGCTGTACCCGTTGTATAAGTGTTCTCATAATTGTTTTTATTATTGTTGTTGTTTTAATGCATCTGTTAGAATTTTTGCCTTTGCTTCGCCTATATGTGCAGCCAGTTCTTCCAAAGAGGTCTCCTTGATGCGTTTGACACTTTTGAACTGTTGCAAGAGTTTCTCTTTTGTCTTTTCTCCGATACCTTTTATTGTGTCCAGTTCCGATGCTGTCTGATGCTTACTGCGCTTCTCTTTATGGAAAGTGATGGCAAACCGGTGTACTTCGTCCTGTATCCGGGTGAAGAATTTGAACATTGGGCTGTTGATGGGAATACCGATAGGTTCCGGAGGAAAACCGTATAGCAGTTCGGATGTTCGGTGCCGACTGTCTTTTGCCGAACCGATGATGGGGATATCCAAATGAAGCTCGTCGGCAACTACCTCGCGGACCACCTCCATCTGTCCTTTTCCTCCATCCGTTATGATTAAGTCGGGTAGGGGAGCTTCCTCTTTCATGAGCCGTTCGTACCGTCTCCGGACCACCTCTTTCATGGACGCGTAATCGTCCGGACCGACAACACTTTTTATATTGTATTTGCGATAATCCTTCTTTGACGGTTTAGCCTTTTTGAAGACAACACATGCTGCTACCGCATCGCTGCCTTGGATGTTTGAATTATCGAAACATTCTATGTGCATCGGCAGCTTGGGGAGGTGGAAAGTCTCTTGTACCTCTTTCAGTAACCGGGTGCTCCGCTGCTCCGGATTCAATTTTTCCGCCTTTTTCAGTTTATCGATTTTGTACTGTTTTGCATTCATAATCGACAGCTCTAGCAATTTCTTTTTGTCTCCCCGTTGGGGAACCGTAAATGTGACGTTTTCTAATTGCATGTCGATGTTGAACGGCACAATAATTTCTCTTGCATGGTTCTTGAACCGTTCGCGCATTTCTATGATTCCGAGAGCAAGGAGATCCTCTTCAGTCTCATCTAATTTTTTCTTAAACTCAAACGTGTATGCTTGGACGATTGCCCCGTTCCCGATATACAGATAATTGATGTAGGCGGATGTCTCGTCTTTTATGATAGAGAATACGTCGATGTTATGGAGTATCGGCGTTACGACAGTTGATTTTGCACGGTAATTTTCAACGGCTTCGTATTTCTCTTTGATTTTCTGGGCTTCTTCAAACCGGAATTCAGATGCTAATGCTTGCATCTGTTCATAGAGGTGTTTGCTGACAATTGAAATATTTCCACGCAGGATTTCTTTAATTTCTGAAATATTTTGCAGGTACTCCTCTTGTGTCTGCAATCCTTCACATGGAGCCTTGCATCGTTTGATGTGGTATTCCAAACAATTCTTATACTTTCCGGCTTTGATGCTTTCCGGCGTCAGGGGGTATTTGCAGGTGCGTATCGGATAAAGCTCCTTGATGAGTTGCAGCATTATTTTTGCAGTGTAGACAGAGGGGTAGGGGCCATAATATTGCGAACCGTCACGGACGATGTTCCGAGTCTGGAAGATACGAGGAAAGTATTCGTTTTTTATGACAATAGAGGGATAGGTCTTGTCGTCTTTCAGAAGTACGTTATATCGTGGACGGTATCGTTTGATAAGATTGTTCTCTAATAGGAGGGCATCCTCTTCCGTGTTTACAACGATGTATTTGATATCCCGGATCTGCTTTACCAATACCCGGGTCTTATTGCTGTTGTGTTCTTTGTTGAAGTAGGAGCTTACCCGGCGTTTTAAGTTTTTTGCTTTTCCGACATAGATGATAGTCCCTTTGTCATCAAAGTATTGGTAACATCCGGGCTTTTCGGGGATAACTGAAAGTATAAGCTTTATATGTTCGGAAATGCTGTTCATATTTGCGGGATATATTTGTTTCTTTCGGAATTTCTGCAAATGTTTCACGTGAAACATTTGCAGAAATTATCTTCCAAGTAGTACTAATAGAATATTGATGTCGCTGGGGGATATGCCTGGAATCCGACTGGCTTGAGCAATTGTCTCCGGGTCTATCCTTGTTAGCTTCTGTCGTGCTTCGGTGGAAAGGGACTGAATGCTGTTGTAGTCGAATTTTCCTTTTATGCGGATTCCTTCCAACCGGTTTATCTTCTCCGCGATTAGCTGTTCGCGTTTGATATATCCGCTGTATTTAATTAAGATTTCTGCCGCTTCGATGATTTCTTCCCTTTGCGAATGGGGAACTTTTTCGAGATTCTCTTGCAGCGCCGGAACAAACGCTGCAAGGGCGCTGATGGAAATCTGCGGACGCAATATCAAATCAATTAGTTTGCATCCGTGGAATAATGGAGCCGTTCCTAAATACTCGAGACCGCTGTTTATATGTTGCGGTTTGATAGAGTAACTTTCGCAGAAAGCAATTAAGGAGTCCCGGCTCTCTTTTTTTGCGTTCAGTGATTCAAACCGTTCTTCCTTCGCCAGACCTATCTGGTAGGATTTTTCTGTCAGACGCATGTCTGCATCGTCTTGTCGTAACAGGATTCGGTATTCGGCGCGAGAAGTGAACATCCGGTATGGTTCGTCTACTCCTTTTGTGACCAAATCGTCAATCAGTACACCGATGTAGGCTTCGTCTCTTCCCAAAATGAATTCTTTTCCGCCGTGACAGTTGATGTGCGCATTGATTCCGGCAATTAACCCTTGACCTCCGGCTTCTTCATAGCCGGTTGTTCCATTGATTTGTCCGGCGAAGAAGAGATTTTTGATTTTCTTGGTTTCCAAGTTGTGTTTTAATTGAGTTGGGTCGAAGAAATCGTATTCTATTGCGTAGCCAGGTCGGTAAATTTGCACGTCTCTGAACGCAGGAATGGTTTGCAGTGCCCGAATTTGTATATCCAATGGGAGAGAGGATGAAAAACCATTCAGGTAATATTCTTGAGTGTTTTCACCTTCTGGCTCAAGAAAGAGTTGGTGCTGTGGTTTGTCGGCAAATGTCACGATTTTTGTTTCGATACTCGGACAATAACGTGGGCCGATGCTTTTGATTTGTCCGTTGTATAAGGGTGAATCCGGAAGCCCCTCGCGAAGAACGGCGTGGCATGCTTCGTTGGTGAATGTAGTCCAACAGCTTAGTTGCCGGAGCTCCCGTTTGACGTCGTTCAAGTAAGAGAATTTGTGAAAATCATTTTCGCCCGGCTGTTCCGTCATCTCTTCGAAATGTACGCTTCGGGCATCGATGCGTACCGGTGTGCCTGTTTTCATCCGGTCCGATTTTATACCTAACGATACTAATTGTTCCGTTAGTCCGGTCGCTGCCGGTTCTGAAATTCTTCCACCTCTGATTTTTGTCTTGCCGATGTGCATCAATCCATTTAAGAAAGTGCCGTTGGTGAGAACGACAGCTTTTGCATGAAATTCGACGCCTAACCGAGTGCATACTCCGCATGCTTCCCCGTTTTTCAGCAGGATTTTGTCTGCGGTATCTTGCCACATAAAGAGATTTTCTGTCGTTTCGAGGATGTGTCTCCAGCATTCGATAAAACGTGCCCGGTCGCTTTGCGCCCGTGGGCTCCACATCGCTGGACCTTTGCTCCGGTTCAGCATTCGGAACTGGATGGCGGTTTTGTCGGTTACAATGCCCATTTGCCCGCCTAATGCATCGATTTCCCGCACGATTTGTCCTTTGGCGATACCACCGACTGCCGGGTTGCAGCTCATCTGCGCTACCTTGTTCATGTCCATCGTGATGAGGAGTGTCTTTGAACCTAAGTTTGCTGCGGCAGTTGCTGCTTCGCAGCCGGCATGACCTCCGCCTACAACTATAACATCGTAATCAAATACCATTTCTTTACTCTTGATTTTCGGGTACAAAGATAGGCAGAACAGCGTAAACTTTTCTTCATTTCTTTGTTAGATATTTGTAACTGTTTCTAATTATCTGCTATTTTTGTATTCGGAAGATTGTGTAAACCGGATGAGGTTCCAGAGCTTTTCTTTGTCCGGGTTGCGTTACGGAAGTGCCAGTCTTCGGAATTTTATCCATGATTCTTTAATGTTTTACAGACTTATGACAATACATGAATTTTTGAAAGGAGACCGTTTTGCGGTAGATGCAGGAGTAGAGCTTTTAGAAGTACGGAACGGTTATGCGACTGCCCGGATGAAGATTGAAGAAAAGCATCTCAATGGGGGCGGAGTATGCCAGGGTGGCGCGATTTTTACATTGGCGGATTTGGCTTTCGCTGCGGCAACCAACAGTCATGCCCGGCTTACATTGTCTACTACTTCCACTATCAACTTCTTCAAGGCAGAGAGTAAAGGCTTTCTGTTTGCTGAAGCACGAGAAGTTTTTTCTCATAAGCGTTTATCCAATTGCGAAGTGCGCATAACCAATGAAAACGGAGATTTGGTCGCTACCTTCGTTGGTTCCGGATACCGGAAAGATGTTACGCTTCCATTTCCTCCGTTAGAGGAATGATTTTTCCCTGCTTTTTCGGGAAATAATTCTTTTTGGGACTTGAATCCGGATAATTTTAAGTGGTCAAATAGATATTGTTTCTTGCAGTTTGCCATTTGTTTTAATAGTAAATAGGGCTTTTTTGAGATAAATAGACTGTTTACATGCTTGCAATAGCAACTTTTTGAAAATAATAAACTCCCTGAGAATCGAATAAAATTCGCTGTCTCGGGAGTTTGTCCTGAATACGTGATTGACAGCCGGATAAAGCTTTTCAATCGACGGGCATTTTTTTTAAGATTACTTAATAAGTTCGCGCAGATCATCCATGGTAAATGCTCCGGTGATGCGGATAAATGCGGTTTCGTCGGGACCGTTTACGGAAATAATGAACTCTGAAATGGTTTTATCCGATTTGTTTTTGACGTAGAAATCCACTTGTTCGCCCTCATCTTTCACCTGCATCAGCATTTCATAACCATTTTTTGTTATAGCTGAAATCTCTTTGGCAAGTTCGTCCTTTACCTTCCCTTTTTCGGAGGTAAGGATTTGTACCGACTCTACTTTTCCGCTTAGGGCTTTAAAGTTGATGTTTCCCGTATTCCCGAAGTTCTGTCCTCCTGCTAAATTGAGCATGTTTTTGGAGATATATACGGCGGTTATTCCTTCCTTGTCGGAATATTTTTTGTAAAAGGAATCGAGGTCTTGTGCCTGTGCAATTGTTGTTGCACAAAACAAGAATAGTAAAAATAGAATATCTTTTGTTTTCATAACGATGGGTTTAATATGTCATTGATAGTTTCTTTTGTTTTTCCCAATTTCTGTTGGACTTTCTCTGTCTCTTTGAACCCCTTTTCCATCTTTTCAGAGATGTACAGGAACGTCTTTTCCAATGCGCGTTCGGCATCTGCCGGGTCGGTAAACGTATCGGTCAACAACTCTGTACTTTTGGGTGTACGTTGCTTTTCCAGCCAATTATAGATGCCGATGCAAAGCAGCAAGGATGCAGCGATACTTCCGGCACGGAGCATGATGGTCGAAAGCCGTAAATGTTTCTGTATGCTTTTTGGCGTTTTTTCCGAGGTAATCCGGTCGATATGCTTTTCCAAGCGCTCCGACAGCCCCTCCGGAAGTTTCATGTCTTCTTTCAGTGCATCTTGTATAAGTTTGTCTACCTCTTGTTCTTTCATAATCGATATGCTTTTTCTAATTGTTCTTTTAACTGCTTTCTTATCCTCGACAAAAGCGTACGGATATTCCCGTTGCTTAGTCCGGTTATCTGCTCGATCTCCTCGTAACTGCAATTCTCGATGGCTTGGAGCCTTATGACTTGCTGTTGCCGAAGTGGCAGTTTTTCTATCAGAGAGCGGACGATACTGATTTTTTCCTGCTCCTCCAATATTTTTTCCGGCGTGCTGTCCGATGCATTTCCGAGATGTTCCTCTATTGCTTCTTCCGGATGCCGGTTGCTGCTTCGTAGTATGTCAAGACAGCGGTTTTTTACCAGCGTGATGCAAAAAGCTTCCGGGTTGCTGATTTCGGCAAGTGTTTCTCTTTTTGCCCAAAGCGTGGTGTAAACGTCTTGGAGAATGTCTTCAGCATCTGCCTGATTCCCTGTCAGTGCATAAGCGATGCGGTATAACTTGGCGTGTAACGGATAGTAAATCGCTTTGAAACTGTCTGCGTTCAGTCTCATTTGTCGTTATCGTTTACAACGGTTTGAATATCATCCGGTTTGATTTTTCCGGTCAGGTGTACCAGATAACATTCTGTGTTTTCACAGCCCAGTATTACCAGTTCGCGGATATAATCTTTTTCGATATTGACGAGAATCCGAACCTTTTCCCCTTTTTCGTTTACGGAGACTAACGGTTCATACTTCTTGGTGTCGAGTTCCTGTATCGCTTTGGCAAAATCCTGCCGTGTTTGTTCATTGCATTCATCAAGTTCTAAGACTTTTAGGCTTTTTACTCCGTGCGTGTCGGTGAAGAGTCTTGCCAATGCCATGGGAACCGTACCCAGTTTTACGACGGTCGCATTCTCCATTTTTGAGAAGCGGGAGAAGATTTCTTGTACGCTGTTTTCGGCAAATGTCATCTGACAGGCGGAAATCAAGGCTAATATTATCAGATATTTTTTCATTTTACAGATGTTTTTGATGTGTTCATTGAAAATGTCCGTGAGCTCTTTCGAACCGCTTTCACATAATAGACGAAGTAATTGCGGGTTTGTTACAAAAAGGATGCCTTTTTCTGCATTATCCTTTTTTCGTGTTTCCCCCTTGTTCCTGATAAAAGCGTTACTGTTTGTTTTGGCAAGCAAGTCAATTTTTTTTCTAATTTTTTTGCCGTCGTAACTTTTTGTTTTCTACTGAAAGTGAGTTGGAGGTAACTAAGTTTCAAATTTGTAACTTATTGTATAATAAATAAATACTATATAGTTTTGCATTGTCGGAAAGAAATCGACAATACGATGTAAAATTAGTAAATTAACCGTAAAAAGAAAAGAACAATGAAACAGGCAGAAATGATTGTGAAGGCAAAGAATGTCAGCGCGGTCGATTTCGGTAAATTGAGTGAACTGGGTAACTATTTGTTGGAACTTGGTCCCGAGGTGAAAATACCCGGTAAGGTGTTTGGTGGGGGCGTGCTCGGAGCTACGGGTGCGGATTTCTCTTTCCAGCTGTTTCAGCCGGGAACGGAGACCGGTTTCCTGCATACGCACAAACAACATGAAGAGCTCTATTTCTTCTTGGGTGGAACGGGTGAGTTTCAAGTAGACGGACAGGTCTTCCCTGTTTGTGAAGGGAGTGTAGTACGTGTCTCTCCCGAGGGTCGTCGTTCCGTACGCAATAACGGGAGTACGCCGTTGGTAATGTTGTGTGTGCAATACCGAGGGTCGACGTTCACGACAGACGATGCTACAGACGGAGTGATTTTGAATGAACCTGTGAATTGGTAATATGTATAAGGAATTTCCCCTTGCAATCGGCACTTGTCGGCTGCAAGGGGAAGTTGTTATTTATTTGTAATGTAAAAGGAATATGAGCTTTTTGTTGGGCTACTGCCTGTTTCCTTCGAAACGGTAACTTCCGGCTATTGTTTCAAAAACGATAAATCCCTTTTCGTCTGCAACCCGTTTGATGCCTTCCGCTTCGTTGGCAGGGATACCGCTTTCCGTGATGTTGAAACCATATTGTTCCGGGATATAAATCTTGGCGGAGGTGTTTGCCGGAATCGTCACATCTAACCGGAACTTGCCGTTCTCTATTTTCCATGCGCTGGAAATCTCTCCATATACCGAGTTATAGGAGCAATCTACCCATTTCAAGTCGCCTGCCGGAAGCGGCCTGATGATTATCTCTTTGAAGCCAGGAGCAGCGGCGCGTATTCCTCCTAAAGCCCGGTACATCCATTCGCCTACGCTTCCGAACATTGGGTGGTTGTGCGAATAGATGTTGTCGGAATACTTCCAGGTCTCCCACAAGGTAGTCGCACCTGATGCCAACATGTGTCCCCAGCCCGGGAAATCCGTTTTGCATGCCATCTCATAAGCAATATCATTCCGGTTGAGGTCTGTCAGCACTGTCAAAACAGCCGGCGTTCCGAAGATGCCGGAGGTGTTGTGTCCGCCGTTGGCGTCAATGGCTTCGAGCAGCTGGGAGACAACCGCATTCCGTTCACTTTCCGGGATAAGGTTGTAATACAACGCAAACGCTTGGTCTGCAGCGGTTCTGTTTCCCACAACACCATCACCGCTATGTACGAAACGTTTGATGAATGCCGCTTTGATGTTTTCCGCAAGTGCGTTGTAATCTTCCGCATCTTTTTCGCGTCCTGTCAGCTTTGCAAATTCGGCAATCAACACGGCGTGGTGGTAATAATGCGCTGAGGCGAAAAACTCCGGGATGCGTGAATCCAAACTCTCGTGGTCGTTGATACAACGGTCTATCAGATGTTCTTTGGAGACGCTACGCAGAAATTCTACTTGCTTTTTCAGGGCAGGATAATATTGCTCGATGATTCGGATGTCCCCGTAATACTCATATAACTGCTTTTGCAGGAATGCGAACGCCAACTGCCAGCCGATAGGACCGGAATCCTCGCCTAGCCCTTGGTCAGCGATGCCATTGTACGGTGCTGTCTCGGTTATCCCGCCACTGGGGCGTTGGTCGTTTGCAAAGTCGCGTACCGCTTTGGCATAGAAATTTTGCATGTCATAAAAATAGCAGAAGGTGCGGGAAACGCCTACGATGTCACCACCGTAACCGAACTTCTCCCGTGCCGGGCAATCTGATTCGACACTGAAAACATTGCTTAGGAACGTATAGTCGAGTACCTTATGCAGTTGGTTCAGTAGCGGATTCGAACAGGTGAAATGACCGGTATTCTTCAAATCTCCGGCTAAGCGTATCCCTTCGATGTCTTGGAGTGTCGGACGCCCTTGCCAACCGGTGATTTCCACGTACCGGAAACCGTGAAAAGTGAATTTGGGCATCCAAATCTCTTCCCCTTCGCCTTTCAACGTGTAGCTGTCCTCTTGCCATGCTGTTTGCGGCTGTCCTGGAGCCGAACGGTCGGCATCCCATACCCGTTTCTGTTGCCCAGCCACGGAGGTCATGACGTTCAGGCTTCCATCGGAATAGATATCTTCTCCATAGCGGATGGTTATTTTTGTTCCTTTTTCCCCTTTGACTTTCAGTCTGACGACTCCGGCGAAATTTTGTCCCATGTCGAAGACAAACTCACCTTTCCGTGTCTCTGTCATACGTACCGGACGGATTACTTCCCGGATACGTACAGGCGGTTGCATCTGCGAGGTAAGCTTTCCTTTCGGGGCATGCGTAGCAAGGACGGCATGTTGCCATTGTGTATCATCGAATGTCGGCAAATCCCATCCCGGAAGCTCTTTGCGTGCATCATAATGCTCGCCAAGATAGACGTTGTTCCTTAGAATGGGCCCGGGGGCGAACCTCCAGCTCTCATCAGAGATAATGGTTTCCGTCTTTCCGTTTACATAGGTGATGCGCAGCTGCGCTTTCAGGCAGGGTTGCCCGATGGTAAGGTATTCGCGCAGGTTGCGAAAGATAGGCATCGGAGTGGGGTTGTAAAAGCCGTTGCCCAAGATGACACCTATGCAGTTTTCCCCCGATTGTACCAAGGATGTCACATCGTAGCTACTGTATAAAATCTCTTTGTCGTAGTTGGTCCAGCCCGGGTCGAGCATACGGTCGCCCACCCGTTGCCCATTCAGGGTCGCTTCGTAGTAACCGATTCCGGTGATGTATAGCCGTGCGCTGCGTATATCCTCGTTGTTGGTAGTAAACGTTTTCCGGAACTGGGGAGCTGGGTTATCTTTGTAGAAGTCGGCAACCTGTTCCGGAGCTTTGCTGCCATCGTAAATCCATTCGGCACTCCAGTCGGCTTCCGACAACATCGAGGTTTCCCACCATGCGATGTCGCTCCACTCGGATGCTTCCCCCCGGCTGTCATATATCCTTACTTTCCAATAGTATCGGGTGAATGGCGACAGTTTTTTACCGCGATAAGGTATGTTGATGCTTTCCCCGGATGTCTGCTTTCCGCTTTTCCAGACAAGCGATTTGCCTTGCAGGAGCTTCAACGAATCGGTCGACACCATGATTTCATAGGCGGTTTGTTTCTCTCCTCGTCCGTTTGCCTGCATTTGCCAGCTTAGTTGCGGCTCGGCAATGCCAATTCCTATTGGATTGGAGATGTGTTCGCATGTAAGGTGGCTTACCTTGACTGGGGATGCACTTGCCACTCCGATGGAAAGAGCGAGTACAGTTGCAAAAAAATATGTCTTTTTCATTTGCAAAGTATTTATGTTTTAGATTTCTACATGTAAAAATAGCTAAATTCATAAATACCGCAAAGGTTGAAGTTCCTTTTATTTCTTTTTTTATGAGTTCGATGTTCTAATAAATATCCGTACTTTTACTCCGTCAAATAGATAGGATTAACTAAAAACGTCAGAAGTTATGAAAAAAGGTACAACAAAATGGTTATTGGTTTTGATAGGAGCGGTTGTTGCTCTTGTCGTTGTTTACCGGGCTGTGAATGTGGCGCCTTCTGCTGATTTGCCAGCCAATGAGCAGATGGTGAAGATATTGACGGACGGTGGATGTTTGGCTTGTCATTCGGAAAATCCGGATTTGCCTTTTTATGCCCAGATACCCGTAGTAAAGGATTTAATCGGCAAACATGTGGAAGATGGTTATGCTTCGTTCGATATTGCGCCGTTCATGGACGCGATGAAGCAAGGTACTGTCCCGAACGAAGTCGATTTGGCAAAAGTGGAACGTAGTATTGCCGATGGTTCGATGCCATTGGGGCAATATTCGATAATTCATTGGGGCGCATCGATTACGGGAACCAAGCATGACCGGGTGATGAATGCTGTAAAAGATATTCGCGGGACGTTTTACCCGAACACGTTGGCTGCTGCGGAGTTCGCCAACGAGCCGATACGTCCGATACCTGACAAGATTGCTTACGATGAGCATAAGGCTGCATTGGGGAATGACTTGTATCACGATACTCGTCTCTCAGCCGACGGTACGATTTCGTGTGCTACTTGCCACGGACTGGATATGGGAGGGGTAGATAACAAACGCTATTCTGTCGGTATCAAGGGACAGCTCGGTGGCGTAAATGCCCCAACTGTCTATAACGCCTGCTTCAATTTCGTGCAGTTCTGGGATGGACGTGCAGGGACGTTGGCAGAGCAGGCCGGTGGTCCTCCTTTGAATCCGGTAGAAATGGGCTGTGGTTCATTTGATGAAATCGTTGCCCGGTTGTCGGCAGACAAAGCTTTTGTTTCCCGTTTTACAGCTGTTTATCCGGAAGGGTTGAGCCAAGCAACTATCACTGATGCCATCGCTGAATTTGAGAAGACACTGGTCACTCCGAATTCCGCATTCGACCGCTATCTGAAAGGTGAAAAGAATGCGATGACGGATGAGCAGGTAGAGGGATATGCGCTCTTTAAGGAGTTTAATTGTGCTACTTGTCATGCCGGTGTCAATATGGGCGGACTGACATACGAGCTGATGGGGCAGCGCGCAAATTACTTTGAAGACCGGGAGTTGACCGAGAAATCAGGGCTGACGGATGGCGACAACGGCCGTTGGGCTCAAACGAAAGTGGAGCGGGATCGCTATCGTTTCAAGACGCCAACCTTGCGGAATGTGGCGCTTACATACCCTTATTATCACGACGGTAGCGTTGAGACACTTGAACAAGCCATAACCATGATGTCAAAATACCAGGTGGGGCGTGAAATGTCGGAAGAGGATGCACGTAAAGTAGAGAGCTATTTGAAAGCTCTTACGGGAGAATATAACGGAAAAGTGCTGGTAAACGTAAACCAGACTAAGTAAACGGTATTCCATTTAATAGGATAGATATAAAAAGGAGAGTGCAAGAACGGTACCGTTCTTGCACTCTCTCTCTTTTTATTGTTTCGTATCTTTGCTTACGGTTTTCAGCAGAGGGTCAGACATTGAAACGGAAGTGCATGATGTCGCCGTCCTGTACAACATATTCCTTGCCTTCTACACTCATCTTTCCGGCTTCTTTTACGGCCGTTTCCGAACCGTATGCGATATAATCTGCATATTTGATAACTTCGGCACGGATGAATCCTTTTTCGAAGTCGGTATGAATCACCCCGGCGCATTGCGGTGCTTTCCATCCTTTCCGGTAGGTCCACGCCCTCACTTCCTGCTCGCCGGCAGTAAGGAATGTTTCAAGGTTCAACAGTTTGTATGCCGATTTGATTAACCGGTTGACACCCGACTCTTCCAATCCGATTTCCTGTAAGAACATCTGCCGCTCCTCGTAGTTATCGAACTCTGCGATTTCGCTCTCTATCTTGGCGGCTACGACCAAAATCTCTGCATTTTCGTCTTTGACAACTTCGCGCACGGCGTCTACGTAGCTGTTACCCGTCACGGCGCTTTGTTCGTCTACGTTGCAGACGTACAAGACCGGTTTGCTTGTCAACAAGAACAGGTCGTGTGCTATTTTTTGCTCCTCTTTCGACTCAAACGTGACGGTTCGTGCACTTTTTCCCTGTTCCAATGCCTCTTTATATTGCAACAAAACTTCATAAACCTGTTTCGCTTGTTTGTCTCCTCCGGTTTGTGCCTGTTTTTGTACTTTGGTAATCCGGCTCTCTACAGTCTCCAGATCTTTCAGCTGTAATTCAGCATCAATAATCTCTTTGTCGCGGACAGGATTCACGCTGCCGTCCACATGGACGATGTTGTTATCGTCGAAACAACGGAGCACATGTATGATTGCATCTGTTTCTCGGATGTTTGCGAGGAATTTGTTTCCCAATCCTTCTCCCTTGCTTGCTCCTTTTACCAATCCTGCAATATCCACGATTTCTACGGTGGTCGGTACGATTTTCTGCGGATGGACGAGCTCCGCCAGTTTGTTCAATCGTTCATCAGGAACGGTGATTACACCTACATTTGGTTCAATGGTGCAGAAAGGGAAATTTGCCGATTGCGCTTTTGCATTCGACAAGCAATTGAAAAGTGTTGATTTTCCTACATTAGGAAGTCCTACGATACCGCATTGTAATGCCATGTCTGTATAATTTTCGTATTTTGAGCGACAAAGATACGGATTCTTTTTCTTTTATTTTTCAGCCTGGTTGTTTTTAATCTTTTTCCATAGAGAGTATCCGACAGCGCCTATCAGCAACAGCAAGATGAAAAAACTGCTGTATGCTTCCACGTTGGCGGCGATGATATACCCTTTCGGGCGAAACTCAAAGACTATCTGATGTTCTCCTGCCGGGATTTTCAGGCCGCGCAAAATCCAGTCCGCACGGAAATGGGGCGTTTCTTTCCCGTCAATGGTTGCAGTCCATCCCGGTTGGTAATAGATCTCCGAAAAGATGGCTATCTGGTCGTTTGCACTTTTGGATGTATATGTCAACCTGTTCGGACGGTAGCTTTCCAGCGTGATGACTGCGGAAGAGTCGGTTGCCGGAGTGAATCCTTCTACTTCTTTCTCGAAACGTTTGTCTACAACGGCAGTTTTCTTCGGGTCGATTCGGTCCAATGCTGCAATTTCCGCATCAGCGTTCTCTACCAATTCGATATTTTCCACAAACCAGGCATTCCCATAGGCAAACGGGTTGACGAGTGGCATCTGCTCCGGATTATAGATGATGTAGCGGGTGTTCAGCATGTTCAGTGACTGACATTCCGAAAGTGCCGGGATAATATCAGCTGTGCTTTTTGCATTCTTGAATTGACCTATGATTGACTGGAGCTCTTTTTGCAGGCGGTGGTCTATCAGTTCCTGGTAACGGCGCAACTTGGCTGCATGGTAACCGCCTATCGAGTGGTGGTAATAGGAAGTTGTTGCGTTCTGGAACGGGTCGTTTAAGTTTAATACACGGAACGAACGGCTGTCTTTAAGGATTTCCGAGTCGGCAACGGTCGGTTTGTATATCTCTTTCGTATGGTTCGGCATTGCGTAGTTGCTGTCGTTCAAGTAACGGCGGTCGATGCTCCACAAGTCGATTAAGATGAGCACTGCGAAGCCGATACCTACGTATTGCTGTATCCGTTCCTTTTTCTGGCTGTTGTAATACCAGAAAAGCAGGGCGGCACCAACCACAATAAACAGCAACGAGCGCATTGCGTCGGCAGTGGCAAGCGCCTTTCGGTCTTGCAGCAGTGCGTTGTAGTACCATTCGGGGAGCTGGTAGTAGCTATCCATCGGCGAACGGAAATCGAGGAACAGGCTCGGCATAAGCCAAAGGATGAGCGCCAGCCCTCCCGTGATTGCCAACGAAGCGATTAATCCCCGTTTCAGTTCGGGGCGTTCCACTTTCCCGGAGAGTATGAGTGCCAATCCCCAGAAACCGATAAGCGGAACGACCAGTCCCGGAATGACCAGTGCCATCTCTACGGTACGGAACTTATTGTATAGCGGCAGGTAATGAAACATGATGTCATTGAAGGCCTCAAAATTTCTGCCTAATGCGAGCAATGTCAGGAAAACGCTTCCGGCAAAAAGCCACCATTTCATAGGATGGCGGATGACAAACATACCTAACACGAACAGGAAGCAGACAACCGCTCCAAAGTAGACAGGACCGGATGTAAACGATTTGTCGCCCCAATAGGTGATGGTCGGGATGGTTTCACCTGCTTGCTGGCCGTGTGCGGCGAAAGCTTTGTGTAGCGCCGAGTTCGGTCCGACACTGCCATTCGACCCACCGCCGTAGGCATTTGGAACAAGCAGGGTAAGCAGTTCTCCTTTTCCGTAGCTCCAGGCAAACGCGTAATCTTTATCCAAACCCGATGATGCTTTTTCCGTCTTTCCCGATTCGTCCGGTTGCGGTGTCAGCTCCGACGCTCCACGTATGGAGTGCTTCCCCAGTTCCCAGTTGGTGTACATATTTTTGACATTCGGCATGACGGCAAGCAGGACACTTACCAGCATGATTGCGGTCGTCTTGCCCACGTCTTTGTAATTTCTCTTTTTCAGGTTGATGATGAGGTATCCTGCATAGATGAACCAGCAAAGAAGCATCAGGTAGTAAGTAATCTGGATGTGGCTTGCGGCAATGGAGAAGGCAATACCTAAAAGGAACAGTATGCCCCCCCAGTAGTATTTTTGTTTGAACAACAGCGCCATGCCTGCCAGAGTCAGCGGCATGTATGCGATGGCATAAGCCTTGGTTATGTGTCCGGCTTCGATGATGATGAAGTTGTAGGATGCAAATGCGTAGGCGATGGCTCCGCCGATGGCGAGCCACCGGTTACTGACTCCTATGGAACACATCAGGATATAGAAACAGATTAGGGCCACCAGTACGATACCTGCATGGAAAGCGCCCCATGAAACGAATGGCGTTTCAATGATTTTGAAGGAGGGTAGTGACGGTGCAGGGTCTCCGTAGCCGGAGGTGTACGGCATTCCCCCAAACATTGCATCCGACCATGCGCTGAACTCGCCGGGCTGGGCGGTTTTTGCATATTGGTCCATCTGGTTTCCTCCCACCATGCCTACATACCGGTCCATGTCCCCCTGGCGGATTACTTTCCCGTCGAATACGGCTGGTGCAAAATAGATTGCCGACAAGGCGGCAAACAGCAGGATTGCAACGATGTGCTTTCCCCATTTCTTCGTTATTTCCTGAATCTGCATATTTTTTTAATGTTTTAATTTCAAATAGATATTTTCAACGAACCGGCTTGCCAATAATAGCACCACCGGGTAAAGCGGAGCCATCAAGCGTGAATATTGCCCATACGCTCCGGCGAATACGACTACCGTATGCAGTATGGCTATCAGTGCCGGATATGTCATTACGTAATCGCCCTGCCTGTTCCGGATATATTTTCGGAACAGGTACGCAAAAATAAGAAAGAGAAATAAATAAAACTGCAAAAAATTGATATTAATGGCAACAATTGCTTTCAGGAGGAGTTGCCCGACAGTAGAATAGTCGCTTTCGACGAAGCCGCCGGGGATAAAAAAGAGTTTTGTCCCGTTCTGTGCCATCCGGAGAAACGTTGTTTTGGCAGTCTCTGGCAAGGTCCGGGCGTTGGCTGTCTGTCTGGCAATCTCCCTATATCCGTACTGTTCGGCAAGCAGGGCTATCTCCTGCTCCGGGGTAGTCCGGTTCTCTTTGAGCATACGGCTCATGTCGTTGCCGATGTCGCTGTTTTCGTCTGGTTGCAGCGTCCCCATCATCCGTTGCCCGATATATTCGTTTATGACCGATACGGTAGAGAGTGTGAATACACCTGTCTCCTTTTTAATGGTGCCGGCATAGAGGTAGAGGAGCCCGCCAATGATGCCGATTCCGCATAGCCCTGCCAACGATTGCATTCCTTTATTGAAATGGCGGATAGCTATCAGGTGGATGAGGATTACCGGAATCAGGTAGAGGAACGAGGGACGCAACATGATTAATGCTGCCGACAGCAATATCAATGTAGGCAGGTATGTTTTTTTCTGTGTTCCCAAATGGCGGAAAAGCAGGTAAATGAACAGTACCGTCCCGGAGATGGAGAGCGATTCTGTCATGACACATCGGTTCCAATAAATGATATGTGGACAGGTTGCGTAGGCAATCGTCAGGTAAAATGCCGTGTTCGAGACAGGGGCAATCTGCTTTGCCGCAGCATGAAACTTGGGGATGGTATAGAGGAACAGGGCGGTTTGCACGAGGGTGACGAGCAGCGTAAAGCCCGGTTCGTTGGGTACGAGCAGACGGATAAGCGCCAACAGTATAGGGTAAAGGGGCGTTCGTGCAGCGTCGGGCATACCGTTGAAAATCGTCTCCGCTGCCGAGCGGTACGACGGAAAGTCGTCAGAAACTGAATAGGGGGTGAGCAGAAAAAAGAAGATATGTGCGGCAACCGACAACAGCAGGATGGCGGTCATTTGCCATTTTGCTTTGTTGAGGAAAAGTTGTTTCCTTAAAAGGGATGTTGCTTGCGTCAATTTCATGTTACACTCTTTTCAAGAACCATTTGGAATAGTAGAAACGGATGGCGAACCAGATATGGAACAGCATTGTGGGGAACGTCCCGTAGTAGCGGCACATCACCCGGTAACGCTCTTTCAACGACTCTTTCCGCCGTTCCTCGCTGATGCCTCCTTCCATGAAGTTGGAGAGGATAAGCCGGCTGTTGTAGATAAAGTTCGATTGTTTCAGGCAGCGGATACACCATTCGTAATCGGCAACAAGGCGATATTGGGTGTCGTACATCGGAGCGATGGAACGCTTTGCGATGAACGACTGGTGGCATACGCGCATCCCGCTCCGGAAACTTCCCCAGGAGAGTGCCCTCGGGGCACGCAGCCGCCGGGGACCTATCGTATTTCCAGCTTCGTCTACAATCATCGTCTCACCGTAAATCACGTCCGGCATTCGTTTTTTCCGCGAAATGTTTTGTGCAAGGTGTTGCACCAGATCAGACGAATAGAGTGTGTCGCCGGCATTGATAAACCAAACGTAGTCGCCCGTTGCATGCTGCAACCCTTTGTTCATGGCATCGTATAGCCCGTTGTCCGGTTCGCTCGACCAGTACGCCAATCCGGCGGCAAACTGTTCGATGATTTCCCGGGTCCCGTCGGTGGAGTTTCCATCGATAATGATGTATTCGATGTTCGGATACGATTGGCTCAGTACGCTGAGGATTGTCTGTTTAAGAAAACGCTCCGCGTTATAGGTTACGGTGATGATTGAAAATTTCGGTTGCATGTTCGCTTAGTTTTCTGTATATGAATGTATATTGTTTTGTAACGGCAGTTTCGGAATAGCAGCGGTCTACTTTTCCGGTACATGCCGCGGACAGTGTTTCTCCAGCATGTTCGATAATCCACTCAATGCCGGTAACCAGTCCGGCGGCATCTTTCCGGTCGGCGAGGTATCCGTTTTGGCAATGGTCGATTATCTCCGGGATTCCTCCTGTCCGGAAGCCTATGCAAGGGACGCCGCAAGCCATTGCTTCTATGATGGTGTTCGGCAGATTGTCTTCCAAGGAGGGAATGACAAACAGGTTCGCACAGTTGTATGCATCAGCAATTGCTTCCGGGTCCGTCAGGTATCCTAAGTTGTTTACCTTGTATGGGAAAGCACTGCTTAACTCTTCTGATGCGTTTCCCATAAAAAGCAGCTCAATTTCTTTTCCTTTTTCTTTGAGGAGCCGGCATGCTTCTACTAAGTATATTGCCCCTTTCCTTGTGTCCGACAGGTTGTCGGCTGCAAAGAGCAGCAGTGTCTTGT
This sequence comes from uncultured Parabacteroides sp., assembly GCA_944325355.1. Lineage (GTDB taxonomy): Bacteria > Bacteroidota > Bacteroidia > Bacteroidales > Tannerellaceae > Parabacteroides. The sequence goes on along the minus strand of CALUZS010000002.1, from coordinate 119,121 downwards.
CCGGCGGCAGATTGAACCGACGGCGTGCCGTTGTCCGCTCTTTCGTACGGAAGAGTGTCCGGTCTATCGTATTCGGGATGGAGACTATCTGTTTCACCCATTGGCATTCCTTTGCTTTTCGGGTAATCCATTCGCTGCATCCTATGTAGTAAATCTGTTCTAATCCGCTCCGTGCTTTTTCCCGAAAAACAGCTTTCGCCCAGTCGTAACCTGCAATGGGGGGTAATAGTTCACAATGCGAACAGCCCTTTTTATATTTTTGACACTCGCCGGGATAGTGGCAGACGGCTGTTACAGGCCATAGGTCGTGCAAGGTCCAGACCACGTTCCCTCGTTGGGCCAACTTCCGGATGGCATTGAGAGAAAGGAAACACTGGTTGACCCAATGCAGGTGGATGATATCGGCGGAGAGGAGCAGCGGATGTTCCGACAGGTCGATGCCATGCCCGGTTGATACCCGGAAGAGCTTTTTTCGGTTGAAACGGTTGGTAATGAAGATAAGAAGCCGCTCCCAAAGGAAACGAATCCTGTTCATGCAGCGGGTAGCTGGTTTTTCGTTGATGCTGAAGACCTGTGGGTCGTTGCTCTGTTTGTCGCGTACCAGCATAAAGACATCGTGCCCTTCTTTGGCAAGCGCCTTGTAGAGCTGGTGGGCGGCTGTTGCTGCGCCTCCTTTCCGTTCCGATGTGTTTACGATGACGATTCTCATGTACGCTGTTCGTTTAGTTCGTCCGTTGCTTTTTTTACCATCTTTTCAATAGCTTCCTGCTTCGAAGCGTATCGTTGATAAAGCTTGATGCCGTTCCGCTGGCACTGTTCGCCGGTGAAAGCACTGTTCCAGATACGCATTCCGCCAGCGCTTAGCGATTTGAAGTGTGCCGGGTACCATCCAGCCCAAAGTCCAGAGAGCCAAGCTCGCAAGCAAAGTTCGCAATCGTCGAACTGGAACGGAGCAAACGACTGGTCGATATGTTTCAGCCGTTCCATGTAGTGCGAGCGTGCAATCCACATCGGTGCACGGTCTACGTACATCGCCGGGACAAACGGTTTGTCGGTGTCCGTAACGCTTTGCAGCATCATCTCCCCACCGGGTAGGAGGGTAACCTGCTGTCCGTTGTTTCCGCCGAGGATTGCCAGCAACGGGTATTTCCGGAAGCAACCGAGAGCCTGTTCTACCCATTCGAGGGTGTCGAAATCGTCGTCGTCTTGCAGAAGACAGATATACCGTCCGTTACAGAAGCGGATAGCCTTGTCGTACATGATGACCTCGTACAGGTCGCTGGACCGTATCATAAACTCATTCGCTCGGTTGAGGAATTTCGCCAGCGACTGTGTATGTTGTCGTTCGGATCCGTCATCGATAACGATGATTTCGGCATCCCGGCATTCGCGCAGTTTGCCTACAATATGTTTTACTTGAAGGCTTTTGTTGTGCGACTGGATGATAAAGCTTATTTCGGGTGTGGGGTTATATCCTTTTTCCGACCACGTCGCATACGATTTCTTGTTGTTTTGGGCGTTGCTCTTTTTGACGATTGCCCAATATATCTTGTTGAGGAACAGTTTTATATTCATGATGTTTTTAATATTGTCTGAAGATATAACGGAGTATCCGGCGATAGGAAAAGAAACGTTTTCGTATGGTCAGGTCATCCAGATAGCGGTTCGGCATGAAGTTGTCGGGGTGTTGCAGCGGAAACTCCATACGGCATGCCGGTACGATTGCCTGTTTGTTTTTGGATTTGGTATGGGTTGCGTCCGGTGAATGGATACCGATGTTCGTCACCAAGTTGACTGCCGGGTAGATGCAAAGGTAGTGTTGCAGGCGGAGCATATACCAATATTGTGCATCCCATGCACTGATTCCGTGTTTGCCCTCGATGGCATCGGTAAGAAAGGTTGAGAAGTAAATCTCTTCACGAAGGCTGTTGAACAGCCGCTTGCGCATCATCGGATCGTTTTTAGCTTGTTTCCAAAAAGAAAAATACAGGTCGAAATGTTTCCAGACGCGTCTCCAGGTTGCCCATCCCCAGATATGGCAGACGGTGGAGAAGTCATAACTCAGATGTTTGCTGATGACGCCCGGAAAATTGTTGTTGCCGCTGATATGTCCCACGCGTTCATCGTCTTTATATTTTATGAGCAGTTCCTTGCAAAAAGGAAAGAAGGAGAGATCCGGCAGGCAGTCGTCTTCGAGGATAATGCCATATTCCTCCCGTTCGAAAAAGCGGCTGATGGCATCCGATACCGCCAATCTGCATCCTGCGTTACGTTCACGGAAGAATGTAACCAGTTCGCAATCCCAATCAACTCCCTCCGTGACAATACGGCGTGCTTCGGCACACTTCTTCAAGTCTGCCGCATTGCCCTTTCTCGGAGCATCGGCAGCCACATAGAGCCGTTTCGGAGCTATTTCGCGGATTCGTCCGAATACTTGCCGGGTGGTATCTGGGCGATTGAAGATGATTAACAGTATTGGTATTTCATAATAATCCATAAGACGGTAGCTGTTTTCTCTGTTATCCGTTTACAAAGATAGAAACATTTCCGGTCTGTCCGGTAATCCTACTCTTTTTCCGGTAATTTTTACACCGTAACGAATGGTTGAAGCGTTCTGTTTTTTCTCTTTCTCTCAATGTGATTTTTAGCGCACTGGCAGGAATAGTATTAGGGGCGAGAAACATTTTTTATCCTCTTCGTCCTTACATCCGGCAGGAATATTGCCACCGCGCCCATCAGCGGCAACCATGTGCTGACGTGGAAAATGAACTCTATGCTCGTGATGTCCGCCAGCCAGCCGAAGAAAGCCGAGCCAATACCGCCTAAACCAAACATCAGGCCGAAGAATATACCGGCAATCATTCCGACCTTGTCCGGCATCAGGTCGGTGGCATAAACTACTATGGCGGAGAAGGCCGATGCTATCACCAGACCTGTGATGACGGCCATTGCCAGTGTGCCGAACAGGTTTAGGTAAGGCATGGCCAAGGTGAATGGCGCTGCTCCGAGGATGGAGAAGAGGATAACATACTTGCGCCCGTAGCGGTCACCCAGGAAGCCCCCAACCAGTGTGCCGACAGCAAAAGCTGCCAGGTAGGCAAAGAGACAATATTGGGATTGCTGTACTGTCAGTCCGAACTTTTCTATCAGGTAAAAAGTGAAATAGCTGGTCATGCAGGCGTTGAAAAAGTATTTCGAGAAAATCATCAGTACCAGTATTCCCAAGGAGACGCGTACCACTCGCCGGGGCAAAGCCGGAGCCATGGCTCCTCCCGTGCGGCGCATCGTCTTTACTTCGTTTAACATAAGGCTGTACCAGCTGCCTACACGAGCCAACAGGAAGGATGCCAGCAGGGCTGCCAACGCAAACCATCCCACGGCGTGTTGCCCGAAAGGTATGACTATCAGAGCCGCCAGCAAAGGTCCGATGGCACTGCCCCCGTTGCCTCCCACTTGGAAAATGGATTGCGCCAGGCTTTTGCGACCGCCAGATGCCATCTGCGCCACCCGCGACGCTTCGGGATGGAACACCGACGAGCCGCAGCCTATCAGTGCCACGGAAAGCAGTATCAGTGAGAAATTGGTGGCAAATGCTAATGCCAGCAGCCCGGTCAGCGTGAAACACATTCCCAAAGAGAGGGAGTAAGGCTGCGGATGACGGTCGGCATATAGCCCTATGAACGGCTGGAAAATGGAGGAAGTCATTTGGAAAACCAGTGTAATCACGCCTATCTGAGCAAACGTAAACCCGAATGTATCTTTCAAAAGTGGATACAAGGCGGGAATGACAGATTGAATCATGTCGTTCAGTAGATGGCAGGTGCCCATTGTGAACAAGATGGCATAACCTGTCCCTTGCGCAAGATGAGGATGACCTTTTATTTTGTTCCAAACGGAATGTATCATAAATATCTTGTTTGCCAAAGTTATTGTAAACGTTCTCAAAAGAGCCCGGGCATTGCTTCGAATCTGGACACAGATGCCTTCGGAAAAAGCGGGAATATTGCTTTAAACTTGCGCGCAAAAGTACATCATTTTTATTAGGGAACAAATTTCTTCTTGTTCAACTTGCCTTTCTGTTCCGCAATGATATGTAATGCAATCCGGTAATCCTTCTCTTTTTTGTGAATTTTATATGACAACGAATGGCTGATATTTCTTAGGAGATAAGGGTATCATATCGGTTTTTTTGAGTAAAAGCAGTTGGAAACTGCTATTTATAAAAACAAACCCTTGCCGGAGTGCCGAAGTGATTCGCCATTCCGGTTTCTTTTTTGCGGTCAGTTGTTCCCTCTTTTCAGCATCTTGTAAAGGCGTATCAGCAGGTTGTCCACGCGGAGGAGGAACCGCTTGAAGGTGGGGGTGATATCGGTTGCGCCGAGCAGGGAAGAGTGCTCCTGGCGGAGTGTGTCGAAAACCCGGAAATTGTCGTAATCGCGGAGGATATGTTCGTTGAAATAGCGGCGGAGCACTTCGCGCCGTTCCTCGCGTATCAACGCCTGCGATTTTTCGGAGGAGGAGATGCCGTGCGTGTCGAAATAGGAGACTTCAACATCCAAATAGCGTGCCGGACGGTCTTCGAGAATGATTTTCTTCAGGAAAAACTCCCAGTCGGAGACGATACGGAGTGTTTCGTCGTACAGGCATCCGTCGAACAGCGTCCGCCGGATAAACGTTGCCGGGTGCGGCAGCGATGCCTGCATAAAGTCGAACAGTGTGTAGTAAGGTTTCGACTTCTCGATGCGCGTCGTCTCTCCGTCGGTAAAGATGAGGTTTCCGTACACAATATCCTCGGTGAACGGTTCGGCGAAGACTTTTGCCAGCACATCGTCCGTCAAGTAATCGCCGGAGTTGAGGAACAGCAGGTATTCCCCCTTGGCAGCCCGTATCCCTTTGTTCATGGCGTTGTAGATGCCGCTGTCCTTTTCCGATATGCGGTAGCCGATGATGCGGAGGTAGGCTTCCGTCAGTTCGTAACTGCCGTCGGTGGAGCCGCCGTCGATAACTATCGACTCGAAGTCGCCGAAGGTTTGTGCCGAAAGGCTGCGGAGGGTCTTCTCCAATCCTGCTTTGTTGTTCAGGTTTACCGTGATGATGGATAGTTTCATTGCATAAAAGTTAATGTAACACGGAGATTTCATTGAATAGCTTTTCCCAGAGGTCGACCACCAGCCCGTTGTCGAACCGTCCGGATTTCTGCATGGCGCCCCGGGCAAGCCGTTCGCGGAAAGGGGCGTCGGTTGCCAACCGTTTCAGTTCGGCGGCATATTGTGCGGTATCGAATGCGGGGACGATAATCCCGTTCTCCGCGTGGTCTATCATTTCGTGGATGCCGGAGAAGGAGTCGAACCCGACGGGGACGCATCCCAACGTCATCGCTTCCGTAAATACCGTGGGGAGCCCTTCGAAGTTGGAGACAAGGCAGAGGATTGCCGCACGGTCGATATAGGGGATTGCCGGCTGTTCGCCGAGGAAAGATACCCGTTCCAGCTGTTCTGTCCGGACTGTCTGCTCGTACCGCTCCCGTTCTGCGCCGTCGCCTACGATGGAGAGCTGCCAGTCCGGTAACTCCCGGTAGAGCTGTTTCCACACAGCAAACAGCCGATATAAGGCTTTTTCACGCGACAACCTGCCGACAAACAGAATCGTTTTCTCCTTCTCTGTGACGGGGACATGTGGTTGCCCTACGATTTTCGGGTTAGGGATGGCGGTTACTTTCTTTTCTTCCTCGGGCAAGCCGTAGAATTTGCGGTACTCCTCCGCATAACGGGGTGTGAGGACGACCGTTTTGTCGAACAACGCGTACGCTTTCATGGCACGTCTCTTGACCGACTGTTTCAACAAGGCAAGGTAAAGTGACGGGAAGAGGTATTGGAATGCAGTCTTTGGAGTGCGTACCTGACGGAGGGTCATCTCCCGCAGTTCGGTCCGTTTATTGCGGACAATGAAATCCGGACAACTGTGTATCAAATCGATGAAGCGCATTCCCGGCAGTACTTCCCGTGTCTGGCGTATCAGCTTCTCCAAATCGAAAATCTGGATGTTCGGGTTCAGCACGAGGTCGATTTGTTCGCGCCGGAGGTAGTCGATAAGCAGCCGGATATTCTCCTCCGAGCGGAAGCCGCCCACATGCGGCAGCAAGATGTAAGGCGTATCTGCGATTTGCCCTTTTTCGCGGGCATCGGTCAGTGCGCAATGCATCCGCACAGAAATACCCCTGTCGCACAGTCCCTGCACGACAGCCCGGTAAAACGGGAAAAACCCCCTACTAAGCAGCAGTATATCCATTTGTTATCGGTTTTTACTTTCTCGTATTCGAGACCCTCTTTGACCTTGGCTATTTGTTGCAAAAGTAGCACAAATTTCAAAATTACTTGAATCAGGGAATGAAAATCGCCCGATTCGGCAAAAACTATCCGTGTAAGTAAAATATTGTAATCCGGATTTTGCGCGATGTATAATTTAGATTAAATTTGTGCTACATTAATATAACAGACAAAAATAGCAGAATGAAACGGACACAGACTGCCTTCTTGATTTTATTCCTGAGCTTTTTTGCCTTGACGGCAGGGGCAAAACCTATCGATGTAGAGAAAGCGCAGGAAATAGCAGAGAAATTTTTTAAACGGGCGCCGCAGATGCAAGCAAAGAGCGGTATGCTCCAACTGAAACAACTGCGGCCGGGAGTACAGACGCGTTCCGTCGGCTATGCTGATTATTACCTGTTTACTTTAGAGACCGGACAAGGCTTTGTTATAGTTTCCGGTGACGATGAGTTGCCGGAAGTGGTGGGCTACTCTTTCGATTCTCCCGTGGACGAAGATAACTTGCCCCCGGCGCTCTCCGCATGGCTTAACTCTTTTGGCTCATATGTGGAAGATGTGCGTAGCGGTAAGGCGGCTGCAATGGATACTCGTGCTGAAGGAGGAGGAAAAATGTATGTTGCTCCGCTTATCACTACCAAATGGAACCAGGACAAGCCTTTTAACGACTTGGTGATGAATAACTACGTTACGGGTTGTGTGGCTACTTCCATCGCCCAGATTATGAAATATCACAATTGGCCCGTCCAAGGCGAAGGCGTATTGGAATGGTTCGGTAATCTGTCCGGTGAGTACGACCGTGTGGATTTGTCTACCTATACGTATGATTGGGACAATATGATAGACGAATACCGTCTCGTTTATAATAATAACACCGGAGCTTTGGAGCCCGATGGCTATACCGATGAGCAGGCGAAGGCGGTAGCTACCCTTATGCGTGACTGCGGTTATGCCGTAGAGATGGACTACAGCCCGAGTGGAAGCGGTGCCGTGACCTCCAAGCTTGTGGGCGCTTTGATTACGCATTTCAAGTATTCGCCTGGAATAAAATACCTTTCGCGTAATATCTATTCCCAAGATAAATGGACGGAACTGATACGTGCGGAGTTGGAGGCGGGGCGTCCTGTGAATTACTCCGGCACATCGAGTGGCGATGGCGTAGGGCATTCGTTTGTATGCGATGGCATCGACTCGGATGATCTTTTACACATCAACTGGGGATGGGGCGGAATGTATGACGGTTTTTTCGACATGAACGTCATGGCTCCTGAAGGCATAGGTATCGGCGGCGGCAGTGGAGGTTACATACTGAACCAAGCCATTATCACAGGCATACGTCCTATCACTCCGGAAGAGGAGGGGCAGCAGCCTATCGACAGGTTGACAATGGAAGGACTGTCCATGCATCTCTTGGAAGACGGAAGCGGCTCATACAGACTCAGTATAGTTATAGACAAAATAGCGAACTCGTCTTCTAAAACAGTTACAGCGATACCGGGCATCGTTTGGCATGCCACAGACCAGGCTTCGGAACGCTTGCAGAGAGTTGCTTACCTGGGCGCGCTTAACGTTGGTTATTATTACTACGACTTGAGTTTTAATATCTATCCCTCTGCCGAAGATTTCAACGGTCCGGGCGATTACCCGTTCTCCATCGTGAACTTCACGGATGAGTCCGGCTCTGGGTACGTGCCGTACGATACGGGCGATACCGAGAATGGCGGCATATTGACCTTGCACGAGGATGGTTCCATGACCTTGCAACTGGCGCATCCGGAAGCTACACCCAACCTGCATCTGGTTTCTATTCATACCGGTGGCACGATTTACGCCGACCAGCGTATCAACCTGACGGCAACGTTCCGCAACGAGGGAACCAAAACCTATACCGAAGGGCTTTATATCGTTGCTATTCCTGAGGGGACGGATGAGAGCGGCATAGATTACAGTGATTACCTGCAAGGATCCAACGGAGTGACAGCTCCTATTTATGGCAAGAGCACCATGGAAGTTCCCGCTTTTTCGTGGGGATTGGATGCCGGACGGTATACCATACATTTTTGCCGGGAGACAACTCAAGAGGATGGGAGCCTGGCATATCTTCCCGTACCAGAAGATGCGCCGCAGATGTTGGAAGTAAAGCCTATTCCCGATCATCCTGTGTTGCTTATGGATGAATATCCGTTAGACGTATGGAACGATGAGTACAAACAGGAAGCTGCCGTATGGTTTGGCGCAACGGTATATTTGCGTGCCCTGTCGCAATCATACGAAGGCAGGTTGGAACTGTGGGCGTTGAAAGATGGCGTCGACCCGTCGGAAGAGGTATTAGTCTTTGCATATGCCCAAGACAATTTGAGCATTGGTAACAGCTCCACTGTTTATATCTATGGCTTTTACGGTGATACGGATGCTTTCTTTGATATGGAAGAGGGTACTTATACTGCTTATCTGAAATATGAGGTAAACGGGGAGATGCAGCGCATAGAAGGGGATTACAATCAGGATAAGTTCCGCGTGGTCCGTTCCGACAAGCCGCAACTCTATCTCACTGCACCGGTGGTGGTGAACAACGGCGAACCGGTGCCTATGGGCAGCACCATGACGGTGGAGATGCAGGTATCATCGCGTGTGGCTTTCAACGGAAGGGTGGAGGTTTATTCCAGTACCTCTAATGAGGCTGCGCTTTACAGCAGCAGCCAGTCTGTTTCGCTTGAAGCGGGCGAAATGAAGACGCTCGTTTTCCGCTGCCAGTCGGGTACCGGAGGGTATGGTCTTACTGCCGGCACATACTGCATAAGTATGAACAGTTATGATGAGAATAATTATTGGGCGGGCAATGTGCTGGCAGGAGAATACGGGGAGTCGCTCTGGTTCTCCGTAACGGAAGCGACGGACAATCCGCTCACGAGGAAGACATATCCTTTGATAGACGGCAGGGACTTTACGTATGCAGGACGTAACGGAACCATCAGTTTTGATGTCTATGCGGCAGAGACGGTGGATGCGGTATTCCATGCACATGCTTATGACAGGGGAGATGAAAATACGGCTATATTGCAATACGAAAGGAAGAGCGTACATTTTGAAGCCGGAGAAACCAAAAGGGTGGAGATTCCTTATGCTTGTCCGGAAGGGACGCTTGAAGGGGAATATTATTGCGATATTCTCGTTAGCTTGAACGGCCAGTCGGCAATGAATTTCATGACATCCATCCAGTTTGAAGTGACGGAGAAACTCACAGGTATAGAGGATGTGCAAACGGGGGATGGAAAAAGTTACGTGGTAGTGGAAGATAATGCCTTTCTGTTGAGGAATATTCCGGCAGATGCCGATGTAGAAGTATTCTCTGCGAATGGAGCGATGGTTTATAAAGGAGCAACAACAACAGGCACGGAGGTGAGAATCCCGATGTCCAATGCAAGTAAAGGTGTTTACTTTGTCGTAGTAACGGTTTCAGGAGAAAAGCCTTATACGATGAAAGCTGTATTGAAATAAGAGATTATTCTTAAACTATAAACGGCAGCCTGTTTCCGGTATTTTTTGCCGGGGGCAGGCTGTTGTTTTTTCAAGCTTGGACGTTTGGATAAACATTGGGCGTTTTGGACCGGTAAAAAGCGGGCAGAGAGGTGAGAAAGTTTCGGCATTGGCGGCAGAGAAATTGCGGAACGGTTTTTTGATGAATGCCGAGCGATATTCCGGCGTTTTCCCCAACGAATCGTTATGGAATCCGTTCGATGCCTTTCGATTGGTTTCTGACGGCGAAAAAGGGCTTCAGGAAAATCCGTATCTTTTCCGAAAAGGAGAGTGTGCCGGGAAAAGAGTCCGTGTAGTTGCGCAGACAGAGCGCACCGGCTTTCAACAGGCTGGTGAACGAACATTCTGCCATCCATCCGATGACGCGGCGGCAGTCCGGTGAAATCCCGTCAATCCTTTTCAATGCGGAGAAGTAGAGCCGTACCCTCCGGCAGCGTTCTTTATCGGCTGACGCGCGCAAAGCATCCAGCACTCCGGTATATCTCAGGTCGACCGTACGGCTTTTTTGGTTGTATGCCCCGAACGAAGAAGCGGAACGGTGCCTTCGCCAGCGGATGAGCATTTCGTTTACGTAGACAACGTTCCGGTTGTCTCCTTTGAAAGCGATGTCAGCCAAAAGGGAGTCGAGCCATACTGTTGCCGACAGCTCCATGATGGGGAGGTTTTCCAAGATGCTTTTCCTGAACAGGATTTGATGACCCCAAATGGTCATATCAAGGAATGAAATAATTTCCGAAACAAATACTCTCTTTTGGATGAGCGGATAGAGGAAGTTCCCCTTTTCATCGCATACGGCGGAGTTGGAAAATGCCAGGTTCCCGTCTCCCATTGTCGCGAGCAACCGTTCGATTTTGTTCTTTTCCCAAATATCGTCCTGGTCGGCGTACGCAACAAACTCTCCTTTCGCTGTAAGGAAACCGGTCAGGAAATTGTCGGATATTCCCATGTTGCGTTCGTTCCGTATCAAACGGATATTCCCGTGGTTCCGGCAATATGTTTCGGCGATTTGGCAGGTACTGTCGGTCGAGCCGTCATCCTTAATCAGAATCTCATACACGGGATAGCTTTGTTCTAATATGGAATCGAGCAGTTCCCCGAGATACTTCTCTCCGTTGTAGGTGGCAACGACCACCGATACGAGTTTGTCTCTTTCCTGTTGCTTCATGGTGTTTATTCAATTTTTCTGTATAATCCGAACGCGATGGCTTCTTTCAGCAGTTTCGAGCCGGAAATCCAAAGGATGCCAAGGTAGACGATTGCCGAAACTGCGATTTTCAGGGTGAATATGAGTGCGATATTCTCAAATGGTCTTGTCGCTATGCTTGCGGCGGCAAAGCTGGCAAGGGTAGCTCCGATGTACGGTAACATCTCTTTGATGACAGTCCATAGGCGGATACCCACGTATTTGTGGGCGTAGCCGTGCCAAACAAATACTCCGGCGATGTAGGAGAGGATGTATCCAACCACCATGACCGTAATACCCCACGGGTATAGCAGGCATGCCGCAGCAAACTGCAAGGCGGAGACAAGCAACGTGACGGTCATGTAGATGTCCGATTTGCCGTGTGTGACCAGCAACATCGAGTAGAGGATGTTGGCATACCCGATAGCTCCCCAGATACAAAACAACTGCAGGTAGATAACACTGTCGAGCCATTTCTCACCAATAGCCAGCAGGATGAACTCTTTACCTACGAAGGCCAATCCGAGCATCAGCGGAAACGATACGAACGCTCCGAACCTCATCAGCTTATAGAATACCTGCCGTTGCCGTTCCGGAGTCTCATTTGTGCTGACCAATACCGGCTGTGCTACACTATTCAGCATTCCTGCAATCAGGGAATGCCCCATGAACATCCATTTGCTGCCCTGCGAATAGAAACCAACCTTTTTTTCGTCATAGAATTTTCCTAACACGATGGAAAACAAGTTGCTGCTTATCTGTCCGATGATATTGGTGAGAAACAGCTTTACGCTGAAAGAGAAGAATGATTTCAGCGGCGACAGGTCGAACGTGAATGTAGGTTTCCACGGTGCGAGGATGAAGCGCATGATGGCTCCTGTACTGACATATACCAGACTTTGGAAGGCGAGTGCCCAATACCCGAAGCCATGGAATGCCATGGCAATGCCGACGGCGCCCGAAAGAAGCATGGCTGTGATGTCGGTCAAGGCAAGTGTCTTGATACGGAGCTGCTTGAACAATATCGTATACGATACGGAAGAGATGCCTGATATGAGGAAACAGAGGAACAGTACCCTCGACAAAGCTGTCAGCCTTGGTTGGTTAAAGAATATGGCAATCAGCGGCGCTGCGAAAAAGAGGATGGCATAGCAGAGTATTCCGGCTATAACGGTAAACCAGAATACGGCGTTGCAGTCTTTGTGGGTTAATTCCGGCTTGTTGACCAATGCAGTGGTGAATCCGCTGTTGATGATGGTTGTCGCTATCCCTGAAAAGACAGCGAGCATTCCGACCAGCCCATAATCTTCTACACCTACGATACGCGCCATCTGTATGCCGATGAACATTCCGATGAGTTGCTGTGTCACGTTGCTTAATCCGCCCCAGAAGATGCCTTTTGCCGTTTTCTCTTTCAGGTTGCTTGCTGCCATGTTGTGCCTAACGTCCTATGCAGTGGTATTCGAATCCGTATTCTTTCAATTCTTTTGCGTCATAGATATTTCTTCCGTCCAGAATCAACGGGTTAACCATCAGTTTGTGTATCGCCTGCCATGAGGGAATACGGAATTCGGTCCATTCAGTCAGCAGGAGCAGTACGTCGGCATCGACAACGGCATCGTAGATGTCGGACGCGAAACGGATGTTTTTTCCAGCCAACCGCCGTTTGGCTTCAGGGATGGCAGCAGGGTCGTATGCACTCACTACACATCTTGCTTCAAGCAGTTTATTGATAACTACCAGTGATGGCGCTTCGCGCATGTCGTCGGTCTCCGGTTTGAACGAAAGGCCCCATATTGCAACGCGTTTTCCTTCCAGTTGGTTGTCGAACAGTTTGCAGAGTTTCCGGTAAAGAACCGATTTCTGCCGTTCGTTCACCGCTTCAACCGCTTCAAGAATTTGCAGGTGATAGTTGTTTTTTTCGGCGGTATGTATTAACGCTTTCACATCTTTCGGGAAGCAGGAGCCCCCGTAGCCACAGCCGGCAAAGAGGAACCGGTTTCCGATACGGGCATCCGTCCCGATACCTTTCCGGACCATGGAGATGTCGGCTCCGACAATCTCGCAGAGGTTTGCCATGTCATTCATGAAACTGATACGGGTTGCCAGCATGGCATTGGCCGCATACTTGGTCATCTCCGCTGAAGCAATATCCATAAAGATTACCCGGAAGTTATTTAGCAGGAAAGGACGGTAGAGACGGGTCATTAATTCTTGTGACCGTTCGGAATCGACTCCCACCACAATCCGGTCCGGGCTCATAAAGTCCTTGATGGCGGCTCCCTCTTTCAAGAATTCCGGATTGGAAGCTACGTCGAACGTAATTGACAATCCCCGTTTATCCAGCTCCTCCTGGATGGTTTGCCGCACTTTACGGGCAGTTCCTACGGGGACGGTGCTTTTGGTGACAATCAGCAGGTGATGGTTCATCTCTTGCCCGACGGTCCGGGCAACTTCCAATACATATTTCAAATCGGCGCTGCCGTCTTCATCGGGTGGCGTTCCTACCGCACAGAAGATGATCTCCACCTCGTTAAGGCACGATTTCAGTTCCGTTGTGAAATGGAGCCTGCCGGCGTTCCGGTTTCTTTGTACCATATCTTCAAGACCGGGTTCGTAAATGGGGATGACGCCCCGGTTCAGGTTTTCGATTTTTTCCGCATCGACATCGACGCAATAAACTTCCGTGCCCATTTCGGCGAAGCAGGTTCCGCTCACCAAGCCGACATATCCTGTCCCTACAATCGCGATTTTCATAATTGATCTCTCTTTTTTTGTCTTGCAAACTTACGGAAAAAAAGAGCGTCCGGCAATCCAAATGCTGTAAAATAGCGTATGGTTGGATAAAAACAGGAACTTCCATGCAATGAAACGCCGTTTCTTTCGTTATATTTCCGAGAATGATTTTCAGATTATTAAAAAGGTCAATAAGATGGAATTGGTATTTGCAACGAATAACCAGCATAAATTGTCGGAGGTATCTGCCATGTTGGGAGATAGAATCGTCCTCCGGAGCTTGAAAGATATAGAGTGTTTTGAAGATATTCCGGAGACGTCGGAAACGTTGGAGGGGAACGCGTTACAGAAAGCACGGTTTGTGAGAACCTTTTCCGGTGCGGATTGTTTTGCCGATGATACCGGATTGGAGGTGAGAGCCTTGGATAATGCCCCGGGGGTCTATTCGGCACGTTATGCAGGGGAGGGGCACGATTCGGAAGCGAACATGCGTAAGCTGTTGGCTGAGATGGAAAGCGTAGAAGACCGCTTTGCCCGTTTCCGTACCGTTATCGCCCTGCTTTTGGACGGCAAGGAGTATCTTTTCGAAGGGGTCGTGAATGGTACGATTATCCGTGAACGTCGCGGAGGAAGCGGATTCGGTTATGACCCGGTGTTTGTGCCCGAGGGGTACGATAAAACCTTTGCCGAGCTTGGCGACGAGGTGAAAAACCGTATCAGCCATCGGGCGGCTGCAGTCCGTAAGCTGGTAGATTTTTTAGCGCGATATAAGCAATCCTAAAAGATATTTTGCATGCAGAAGACGGTTATCGTTTGGTTATTCCTGCTCTTTTTCTCTGTAGCGAAAGCTTCGGATGATGGACTTTGGAAGGTCTATCTCTCGTTTTCAGATATGGAACAGGTAGAGGAGACTCCGGAGTACGTGTATGCCGTGGCAAACGGTTCGTTGGTTGCTTACGGAAAAGAGGACAACAGTGTCCGTACCTTTTACAAGGGGAATGGGCTGAACGACAACTCCATTTTGTGGATACGCTACAACCGGGAGACCAACTCCCTGCTGTTGGTGTATGAGAACGGGAATATTGATATTATGGAGGGGTCGGATGTGTACAACCTTCCCTATCTGGCAAACAGTTCGTCGGTGACCGACAAAACCATCAATTCCGTTATGTTCGACAAGGAGTTTGCTTATCTCTCCGGATCATTCGGCATCATGGTGGTAAATATGGAGAAGAAAGAGATTACGGATACTTACCGTTTTACGGAGAACGTATTTGCTTCGTGTATTTACGGGGAGATGGTTTATGCGTTAACGGCAAGCGGCATCCGGTGCGCTTCCCTTTCGGCCAACCTGATTGACCGGTCGAATTGGACATTATATAAACAGGTGAACGATGCGACGGACTTGTTTGTCTTTGAGGATCAACTCTGTTATTTCATTTCCGGCACCGGCGTGTACCGGATTACCGACCTGGATGCCGGTACGGCAACGTTGCTCTCTGAGTCGAATGCAGCACGGGTGCGGATGGTTGCCGGGCAGTTGGCCTGTTTCTGGAATGATGCGGTACGTATATTCCGTACGCAAAATGACCGCCGTCTGTTGACCGGGGCGGGCGTTATAGACCTCTCCGCTTTGACTGCGGACGACACCTATTGGGTGGTACGGGGCGAGAATGGGTTGCAGCAACTTTCGTATGGGGAAGGAGGTTTTTCCGCTGTCTCTGAAGCGTTGAGCCTGAAAGATGAGGGACCACTGATAAATGCTCCCTATCATATTACCTGTAATTCCGGGAAAGTCTATGTAGTGGGCGGAGGGAAAAACAGTAACGGAACTTTTTTTAATAACCCTGGCAGGGTGATGGTGTACGATTATAACCGATGGACGGAGACGGAAGATTTGTCTTCGAAATTTGATATAACCATCCGTAACTTCACCAAATTGGCGGTTAACCCGAAAGATCCGACCGAATGGTATGTTGCTTCCTGTGGAGAGGGGCTTATCCGCTATAAAGACGGCGTGGCGACCGACTGGTATACGTTTACAAACAGCACTTTGGAAAGCATTCTTCCGGACATTTCCAATAGATACCATTATGTGCGCGTCGACGGCGTGGCATTCGATGCGGAAGGAAACCTTTGGATGAACTCGGCGGAGGTGGATAACGCTTTGTCGGTTCTTGATACGGAGAAGCAGTGGCATGCTATTTATGTGGAGTCATTGAGCGGTGTCAGGACCTTGGATGACTTATTGATTACCTCCTCCGGCAAAAAATGGCTGAATGTTCCCCGGGTGACGGGCGAGGTGCAACTGACGGTAGTAGATAATGGTAATTCGCTGGATGATGCAGTCTCTGTCCGTTTCGACCAGTTTACCGACCAGGACGGGAATAGTTTTGTGCCAAGTTCGTTTACCTGTATGGCGGAGGACCGGGATGGTTACCTTTGGGTGGGAACCGACCGTGGACCTGTCTATTTTTCCAATCCGGATGTTGCCATTTCTGATTCGGAACGTTTCCGGAACAGTTGCATGCGTGTGAAGCTGCCGATGGATGACGGGACGAACTCTGCCTACTATTTTTTGGATAATGTGCGTGTCACGGCGATGGCTGTCGATGCCGGTAACCGGAAATGGTTCGGTACGGCGGATCAAGGCGTATATGTTTTGGGAGAAGGAAATGATGAAGTAATCCACCAGTTTACTACCGAAAATTCACCATTGCTGTCGAATACGATTTACGCTTTCGGTATCGACCATGAGACGGGAGAGGTCTTTATCGGGACAGACCGGGGATTGGTGTCGTACAGAGGGGAAGCAACAGAGGGGAAAAGCGACTATTCATCGGTTCGCGTTTATCCGAATCCGGTACGTCCTGCACACGACAACCGGGTGACGGTAGCCGGTCTGATGGAGAATTCGAACGTGAAGATTACCGATTTGAACGGTAACCTGATTTACCAGACCCGCTCGGTGGGCGGACAGGTGATTTGGGATTGCCGTAACTATTCCGGCAGAACAGTTGCTTCCGGGATTTATTTGGTATTGTCGGCTTCCGAAGACGCCGCCGAGAGTGTCGTTGCCAAAATCGCCGTAGTGAATTAATCCTTTGTCCTTATTTCGACAGCCGATAGGTTACGCCTTTCTGTTTCTTTGGATGCTTTATTTGTTTGGGGTCACCGCTAAAACGGATTGTTACAAAGATTTTTCCTTTCCGTCCTTTTTCCCAAGCCATTGAGAGTTTCTCACCGCCTATCTGCATATCCTCCACGGCGAGGGAAGTGAGTGCGCCGGGAAAAGAGGGGGCGATATGGATTGAGCCGTCCGTATGGTCGATGCTTATGCCTGCGAGTCCGTGCAGCAGACTTTCTAAGAATGTAGCATACGACCATAACTGCGATATGTTGGAACATAATCCCGGCTGGCATTCCGGAAACAATCCCAGGCAGGCGTGTGGTAACCCGAATACTCCTTTAGTGGTAAGTTGTAACAGTTTCCAGCCGAGTTCCTCTTTTCCGTAATCAAATGCCGTAGTAGCGCATAAGTTGTTGTGTACAATGCCAACACCGTCGTTTCTCTGGTCTCTTTCCGGTTGGAGCCGTCCCACCATGCCCCATGTGTCATTCGTCCATTCGTTTTCGATGCGTTCCATTGCGATTCTACCTTTCTCGGATTCCGCTACTCCCGCTTTTTGCGGGAAGAGGACGCTCCAGAAATTGTACGGTTTCCCTTTCCCGTCCTCCGAGAAAGCGCAATACCAGATATTTTCCTTTTCGTTCCACCAACAGCTGTTAAAAGCGTGTTTATACGAAACCGCTTTTTGTCGATATTCTGCTGTTTTCCCCTTATCCCCATATTTGTCAGCCATGAATGCGAGTGCCGTGAGTGCCGGGTATAGATATGCAGAGGAAGACAACTCTTCCCAATTTCCTTTGAACTCACTTTCTTCCATCAGTCCGTGCCCTTCGATAAATAGGTCTTTGTCGCTGTCGGCGTTTGTCAGAATATCATCGAGAAGCGTACGGCAGAGCGGATATGTCTCTTTCAGGAAGGTACTGTCGGAGGTCCATGCATAGTAGTCGCCGCATGCCGCAATAAATTGCGGGGAGACTTGGATGTGGTCCCAGCCCAATAGCGTCCCGTCGCTGCTTATCTCGTGGGGGCTTCGCAGGTGCATTCGGGAATATGCCGCCATATTCAACAGTGTGGAACGGACGGTTCCGGCAAATCCGCTTTCCAACAGCCCGTATGCGGAGAAGCAGAAATCGGTACCGAACAAGCGGGGATATGTGGGGACGCCGGCGCGAATAAACGGATGCTCCACATAAGGGGTGTGGTCGCACTGGTTCAACAGGACATTTGCTTTGGCGCAGTAGAAAGCGTCGGTCAGCCGCTTGTCGGAGCAGTCGAATTTGGTTCCTTCCCGGAAAACTTTCTTTGTATAAAATGCTTCTTTCTCCTGTTTGATTTGTCCGGTTTGCGAAATCAGTTTCCGGAACAATTTTTTTGCGGCATCCTGTTTGCCTTGATTTGCCCCGGTCAACAAAAGAGGAAAACG
Organism: uncultured Parabacteroides sp.; assembly: GCA_944325355.1. Classification (GTDB taxonomy): domain Bacteria; phylum Bacteroidota; class Bacteroidia; order Bacteroidales; family Tannerellaceae; genus Parabacteroides. The sequence goes on along the minus strand of CALUZS010000002.1, from coordinate 100,789 downwards.
GGTGCTCCCGTTTCCCGGGACGGTTATTCGGTACTCCAATGTGGCAACAGAGTCTTTCTTTGAAAATGCGTGAGGTGTTTCCCCGTTTCCGAAGGCGAAAGATCCGTTTTCATTGGAAGCTGTGAGTGTCTTACCGTCAAGTTGGATAAAAGTGGAAGTCGTTTTCAGGCCGGTACACCGTACCGATGGACGGAGGTCGACATGAAGGTCAACACGGAAAGTCAGTGTCCGTTCACGGGATGAGCGGTTGTCGAATGTAAACGTGGTAGACAGTGCAGGTTCTCTTTCAGCAACGACATCTTCCCTTGTGATGTGTAAGTTGTTAGTTTCAAATGCAAAATTTGCTGCATGGAAAGAGTAGGTAAATTCTTTTGCATGGAGCGGCTCCCAGCTGCCGGGACCTTCAGCGATAGAAAAGCAGATGGCAGAAAGAAGTTTCATCGGATGGCACCAAATACCTTGTTCGCTCCATAAGTCATTGTTGAAAGGATAGCTTCCATCGATGCAGGCTACTTCATACATCTTTTGTCCGGATAGAAGAAAGATAGTTTCCCCGGGAGAGTGTTGCGGGGGCGTGAAGGCAATTTCCCCGAATTGCAGCTGCTGAAGCACACTGTCTTTTGCTGTGCCGGCTGCTTGGCCGATAAAGCCGAGCAGGAATAGGCATATGATATAAATTTTCATTTTTTTCAGTGGTTTTAGGTGTTGTTACCGATTGGACGCATTTCACAGGCAACGGGTATGCAGGAGTCTCTTGCCGGGAGTGCGTCCGGACAAAGGTATAATTAATAGCGGACGAACTTTTTTCCGTGGAATAAAAATTTTATAAAAAACAAATAATTCTTGTAAGTGTATTTTTGTTTTGCTGTGTCTTATAAAAAAAGCGACCGATGAAAAAGCCGTATAGCAAAATATTGGAGGATATTTTTGAGAACGAAGTCTGTGTAGCCAGGGAATGGGGACGTTTGTCTGGCAATCTGCACGGAAAGAAAATTTTTTCATGGCGGTTTTTCTCGTTGCAATGGGCAAAATATGCGGCGGTTCTGTTGTTTGGTGTCATTCTTTCTGCCGGCTACTTTTCGTTGAAAGAACATCTTTTTGCAGCGGAGCTGCAACCATTCCGGGTCGTGACGAAGAAGGGCGAGCGTTGTTCCTTCGAACTTCCTGATGGTAGCAAAGTTTGGTTGAATGCCGATACGGAGTTAAGCTATACGGGCAGTTATGGGAAAGCGAACCGCCATCTCACTCTTTCGGGGGAGGGATATTTTCAAGTCGCGAAAAATATTCGGCTTCCGTTCGTGGTAAGGGCAAATGGTATAGATGTCACGGCGCTTGGGACGTCATTTAACGTGAGGGCTTACGAAAATGAATCGACAATTGAGACGATGTTGTACGAGGGAAGAGTTGCTGTCGGGCAGGAAGGTTCTGATTCGTATGTTTATCTGGCTCCGAAAGAGGTAGCGGTTTACGACACGAAGAGCGGAAAAATAGATACAAGATTGAACGAGGATGGGATTTCTTCCGATTGGCGTGACGGTCATATCTCATTTAAAATGGTACGGCTGGAGGATATATCGAAAATGCTTGAACGAAAATATAATGTGGTATTTTTATTTGAGAACAGGGAGATGAGCGATTTGCGTTTCAGCGGGTCGTTTTATAATGATGATTCTTTGGAGGACATATTGAATGTGTTGCGGATAAATGCGTCCATGCAGTATGTCATGCAAGGTGATACGGTAAAAATAAAATAGAAATGAGAAACATTAAAAAAGGAGGATGCCTATGGAATAGATGAGCAATATGAAGTAGTGACTAAAAAACAGTAATTTCTACTAATTTTTAAATTGATACCATAATGAGTAAAAAGATTATTATAAAAACAAACCCGTGGAAAAAGTATATGTTTACGGGATTATGCTTTGCCGCATTGCAGATGCCTGTTTCTCTTTCCGCATCCAAAATGATAACCTTGAATGTGAAGAGCGGAACGATTTCAGAAGTGTTTAAAGAAATTGAAAAGCAAAGCGACTACCGGTTCTTTTATAATAGTGACCAGGTAGATTTGAATGACAAAGTGAATATTGACGTTGAGAGCAGCACGATTGAAGCTGTTTTGAATGATATATTTGAGGGAACGGATGTTTCATATACGATTGTGGAGAACCGCATTGTATTGAAAGATCGGACATCTTCGGGGGATACTTCGGTGGAAGGAGTAGCGCAGTCGGAACGGACAATAAGAGGACAAGTGAAGGATAAGAACGGCGAACCTTTAATCGGAGTGAATGTAATGGTAAAAGGGACAGGAACGGGAACAACTACCGATATCGATGGTAATTACCTGATTGCAAATGTCCCTGAAAATGCAGTCTTGCAGTTTTCTTACATAGGATTTTTGTCGCAAGAGGTGACCAGCGGCAACCAGACGCAAATCAACATTACGTTGATGGAAGACAACAAACATTTGGATGAAGTGGTTGTTGTAGGTTACGGTTCTTTTAAGAAAAGCGATTTGACGGGAGCTATTACGCAAGTAAAAGGAGATGAGATTGCAAATCTGCCGTTGCGTAGTGCTGCCGATGCATTACAGGGAAAGGCCGCCGGCGTAACGATTACGGCCAATTCCGGTAGCCCGGGATCTTTGGGCGACGTCCGCATTCGTGGTGTCGGGACGTTGAACGGAAATAACCCGTTGTATGTAGTGGACGGTATGCCGCAGACTGATATCGGCTGGTTGAATCCGCGTGATATTGCCAATATGGAAGTTTTGAAGGACGCATCGGCGCAGGCAATCTACGGTGCACGTGCTGCTAACGGTGTGATTTTGGTCACAACCAAACGTGGAAATTCCGGCGATTCTTACCGCAGCAGTATTGAGTTTGATATGAATGTTGGTTTCCAGCAAGCATCGAAGCGTTATGATATGTTGGACGCTGAAGGATTCATGGAATATAAGAACCGGGCTTATGCTGCCGGAGGACAGCCCTTGACTGAAGACTTTGCAACACCCGAACGTCGGGAAGCGATATTGGACTTCCTTGAAAAGAACGGAAGCCGGGAAGGTACGGATTGGTGGGACGAGATTACCCGTAAACCGAGGGAAGCTGTCAATCAGAATTATAACATCGCTTTCTCCGGAGGTATGAACAAATTGCGTTATCGTGCCAGCTTCGGTTACATGAACCACAAAGGGCTTGTAAGAGGTTCCGACTACGAACGTGTGTCTGGTCGGTTGAACCTGGATTCGGAAGTTACCAAGTGGTTGAACTTGTCGGCGAACGTTAATGTCATCTATGAGGGCAGGCGGAATGTGGATGAGAACAACTCCTTCAATGCTACGGTGTTTATCGCAGCATCTGCCGACCCGATTACTCCGGTTTACAGGAACAACCTGGTGGATGTGCCCGACTTTTTGTCAGACCGTATATATAACGGTTATGAACCGACAAACGAATGGTCAAAATATACGGGAGTGCTCTATTCGAATAAGATGAACCCTGTGGCGCAGACTGACCGTGCAGCTTTGAACAAGTGGTGGGGAATCGCAACGAAGAGCAATATCACCGGTGAATTTAAGTTGTTCCCGTTCTTGACTTTCAAATCGAGCATCTCAATAGATTTGATTCGTAATCAGAGCGACGGATTTACTCCCAAATACTATCTGGACGGAGACGAGTATTCTTCGTATGCAACGGCAAGCCGCTCTGTTTCTGAGACGGATTATTGGGTATTCGATAATTATTTGACTTACAATCAGCGATTCGACAAACACGCGATAACAGCGATGGTCGGAACATCTGCTGAAAAGAACCGTTATGAGTCGATAGGCGCATCCAAACAGGGAATGGTGAATAATGACCCGAGCCAGCAAATCATCAATGCCGGTACCAAGAATCCGGGAGCAAGCGGCTATTGGTCAGTTACTGCCTTGAACTCTTATTTTGGTCGTGTGTTCTATTCATTCGATAACCGGTATATGATTACGGCAAATATCCGTTGGGATGGTTCTTCCATGTTTGCTGAAGGTAACCGTTGGGGATGCTTCCCCTCTGTATCGGCAGGATGGAATTTCTCGGAAGAGAAGTTTATCAAGGACAACATTGATTGGTTGTCTCAAGGTAAGTTCCGTGCTGCATGGGGAGAAATCGGTAACCAGACGATTTCCAGCGGTGCCTATCTTGACACGTATGGAAACGGTTCTTACTTCTTGTTCGGTAGTGGCAACACATCGTTGGCAGGAGGACGTACGCAAGTGGGTAACCCTGATTTGAAGTGGGAAACGACCCGTCAGCTTGATTTCGGTTTGGACTTGGCGTTTTTGAATGGTTCGTTGCGTGCAACGTTCGACTACTTCAACCGTGAAACGAAAGATATGTTGGTACAGGTGCCAACTCCGGCAGGTTTGGGCTTCCCGAATAATCCGTGGATGAACGCCGGTAGTATCAGTAATAAAGGTTTTGAAGTCTCTTTGAGTTATGACGGAAAGGCAGGAGATGACTTTACGTACCATATCAACGGAAATATCTCTACCTATAAAAATAAAGTGCTTGACTTAGGTAGCGATTCGAACATTCCTGGTACGGGAGTGCATCTTGGTTATTATACTTACACCATGACGGAAGTCGGAAAACCGATAGGTTACTACTATGGTTATAAGATGGACGGTGTGTTCCAGACAGAGGAAGATGTTCAGAACTATGTGAATGAGGGTAAAGTCGTTATGCCGGATGCTAAACCGGGAGACTTGAAGTTTGTCGATCTGAACAAGGATGGCCAGCTGGATGACAAAGACCGTACGATGATTGGTAACCCGCATCCTGACTTTACATTCGGTTTGACGCTGGGAGCAGAGTACAAAGGTTTCGATATAAGCGCATTCTTCCAAGGTTCGGTCGGCAACGACTTGCTGAATATTTTGAAGTATGACTTATATGGTGGTGTGGGATGGTACAATGCGCCGAAGGATATTTTGACAACGTTCTGGAATGGTCCGGGTAGTACAAACGAGAATTTTGCAATCGATTCCAACAGCCGTCTGAACCGTGAAATGTCGGAATGGTATGTTGAAAACGGTTCTTACTGCCGCTTGAAGAACCTGACAATCGGTTATACGATTCCTGCCCGTTTCACGGAAAAACTTACGGTTAAGAACCTCCGGGTTTATGTGGCTGCACAAAACTTGTTTACGATAACCGGCTATTCCGGTTTGGACCCGGAAATCGGAGAGTATGGAAACAATCCGATGTATAAGGGTATAGATATGGGATATTATCCGCAAGCCCGGACTTTCATGTTTGGTATTAGTATGAAACTTTAATCAAAAAAGGAATTGTATTATGAAAACACTGATTAATATAGGAAAAGCATGCGTCGCAACACTGTTCGCCGGAGCAATGCTTACTGCGTGCAGTTCGGATTTTTTGGATCGTCCGCCTTTGGGTACGACCGACCAAGAGACTTTTCTGAGTACGGAAGATGCAGGTTTTAAACTGTTGGTGAATTGTTACCAGCCGATTACCGACCACTGGAATTTCCAGCAGATGCGTTTCGATATGGGCGATCAGCTGACGGATGATTGCAGTAAGGGAGGATCTGACCCGGCAGACCGCGTTGTCGTGACAGAGGTGGCTCGTGGAAATCCGGCTACGACAAGTAGTATGTTGCGTGACCTTTGGAACCATCGTTACAAAACGGCAATATCGGCTTGCAACGTCTTTTTGTCGTTGGTGACTCCGGAAACGCAATTGATAGAGAGTGGCGGTGCTTTGGTTTCCACCGAGGAAAAATTGCGCTGGATTGCTGAAGCAAAGTTCTTGCGGGCTTTCTACTATTTTGATTTGGCGGTGATGTTCCAGAACGTGCCTATTATCGATAAGCCGTTGACTGCCGTGGATAAGAATCAGATTGTAAAGTCGGATGCCAATGCAGTTAAAGAATTTATCTTGAAAGATTTGAAAGAGGCTATCGATGAGACGAACCTTCCGAATGCAGCAAGCTTGCCTACCGATGAGATTGGACGTATCACGAAAGAGGGAGCAAAGGCTTTCCGTGCGAGAGTCTTGATGTTCTTCGGCGATTATGCGACAGCAAAGACCGATTTGAAAGATGTTTATGATGCTGATTACTATGAGTTGGTTGATGATTACCAGACGTTGTTCAACAGTATGACGGAAGGTTATATGTCGAAAGAAGCCGTATTCATTACGCTCCGCTCGTATATTCCGAACTATACTTCAGGAAGTGTTTGTCCGCAGATGAATATCGGACGTAATACTACCGGAGGTTGGGGCGGTGAATGCCCGACTAACGATCTGGCTGCTGAATATGAAGTGGGCGACCCGCGTAAGGTACACACCATTATCAGCAACGGTGATATTTTCTACAAAGGGGATGGTTCAACGGAAACGCATGATTATACGGGATACGACAATTTCCCGCAACAACATAGCCGTAAGCAATGGATTGACTACTCCCGTCGTCCGACAGGCAACTTGATGGAGACCGACTGGACTTTCTACCATATCCGTTATGCTGATGTCTTGTTGATGTATGCCGAGTGCCTTATCGAGACGAATGATGACAAGCAGTTGGCTTGCGACTTGATTAATGAGGTCCGCCATCGTGCGTTTGTGACCTCTTCGCCGACCGATGAATTTGCTCAATATCGCAAATTTGCTGTTCCGGAAAGTGAACGTGTGAGTGAAGCGGAGTTTAAGGCTTCCTATAAAGTGACGCCAAGCGATGATTTGCGGACAGCTGTCCGTCATGAACGCAGGGTAGAATTAGGAGGTGAAGGCTTGCGGTTGTATGACCTGTTGCGTTGGGGCACGTTTGTAGAGACGATGCAGGCATTCAACCAAACCGAAGAGGGGCAATTCTCCGGGACAGGTTCGAATGTGACAGAGAACACCTGGCCATATCCGATACCCCAGACGGAAATCGATTATGTAGGCGGTGCTCTTACGCAAAACGACAATTATATGTAAACGATTGCCGATAGATATTTGACAACATCCCTGCTATTGTAGCAGGGATGTTGTTTTTTTATATCCTTTTTAAAGCGTAGATGCGTTGGATGATGTCGACTACTTTCATTCCTTCGAGGGCGTTGGTTGAAATTTTTTCTTCCGGTTGCCCCTTCAATACTCGAACTACGTTTCGGATGACGAGGTGGTGGTTTTGTGCGGAACCTTTGTAAGTACCGTAGTCATTCCCCGGATTGGTAGGCGGAAGCGGTTGGAACGTGTAATCTTTTACGTGGCAATACGCTACTTCGTTCATGTATTGTCCGCCGATTTTTATGCTGCCCTTTTCGGCGATGACCGACATGCTGCTTTCCATGTTGCGGTTCCATACGGAGGTGGAGTAACAGATATTCCCTAAGCCGCCGTTGACGAACCGGAAACTGACTGTCCCGGTATCTTCGAAGTCAATCAGTTTGCCATGGCTCATATTTCCGAAATCGGCATGTATATCGGTTATGTCTCCGAACAACCAATACATCATGTCAACGAAGTGGGAGAATTGGGTGAATAGCGTACCTCCGTCCAATGCCGCAGTGCCGTGCCAGCTCTCCGGAGTATAGTAACGTTCGTCCCGGTTCCAGAAACAATTTAACTGGACCAGGTATATTTTCCCCAAACGGTGGTTATCGAGCATATCTTTTATCCATACGGCAGGTGGAGAATAACGGTTCTGCATGACACAAAATACCTGTTTTCCGTATTTCAGTGCAGTGTGGATGATTTTTTCCGCATCGGAGAGTGTGAGTGCCATCGGTTTTTCGATAACGATGTGGAATCCTTTTTGCAAAGCTTTTACCGCCATCTCGGCATGCAGTCCGTTTGGTGTGCAGATGTTAATGACATCCGTATCTGTCAACTGTTCCAGCATCGTGTCAAAATTATTGTAAAAAGGGACATCGTATGCTTCTGTTTCCAATATCTCTTTCGGACGGATATCGCAAAGGGCTGCCAGTGACGCTCCTTTTTCCCGGACAATCATTTCTGCGTGTCGCTTACCGATATGTCCGCAGCCGACAACGGCAAACCGTATCTCTTTGTCGTTCATAACTCTTTTATCGATTTAATGATATATTCCTGTTCGCTTTCTGTTATTTCGGTGTGGATGGGGATTGAAAGCACCTCTTTCGTCAACCGTGATGCTGTTGACAGTGTTCCTGATTTTCGTGCACAACCGTAAAAGGCTTCCTGTTTGTCGAGCGATAACGGGTAATAGACCATAGAGGGTATTCCCCGTTTTTTCAGATGTTCTTGCAGCCTATCCCTGAGACCTCCCATTATCCGCAGGGTATATTGGTGGTAGATGTGGGTGCAGTCCGGTTGTCTGAATGGGATCATCCAACGCTCATCGTTTTTCAGTTCGGCATCGTATCGCTGGGCAATACTGATTCGTTTGTCGTTGAATGCCTTCAGGTGTTTCAGCTTCACATCGAGGACAGCGGCATGTAGCGTATCGAGTCGGGAGTTACAGCCGATGATTTGGTGCCGGTATTTGGTCTCTTGTCCGTGGTTGCAAAGCAGGTGTAGCCGTTTCCCCAGTGCATTGTCGGATGTGATGAGCGCTCCTCCATCTCCGAAGCAGGCAAGTGGTTTGGAGGGGAAGAAGGAGGTTGTGCCAATAATCCCGATGGTACCGGTATATCGTACGGTTCCGTCTGAAAAGCGGAAAGTTGCCCCGACGGATTGTGCATTGTCTTCGATAATGAACAGGCTATGTTTTTTAGCAATGGCGGTAATCGTTTCCATGTCGCAGCTCTGTCCGAACAGATGCACGGCAATGACGGCTTTTGTCCGTGGGGTGATTGCTTCCTCAAGCTGTGCGGGGTTGAGGTTGAATGTCTGTTCGTCTACATCTACGAATACGGGGATAAGGCCGAGCAGGGCAGCTGCTTCTGCAGAAGCAACGTAATTGAAAGCCGGAACCAATACCTCATCGCCAGGTTGCAGGTGCAATGCCATCATCGCGATTTGCAGGGCGTCTGTCCCGTTGCCGCATGGGATAACGTGGGAAGCGCCAAGAAACTGGGCAAGGTGTCCGGCAAACTTGCCGACGGTGGTCCCGTTGATAAATCGGCAATCGGTGAGTACTTCTTGGATGGCAGCGTCAATCTCCGGTTTCAAACGCAGGTATTGGCGCCGTAAATCCACCATTTGTATGGGAATAGTATTCATTTTCCGTCTTTCTTTTTCGTTTTCCAACTCTTTTCTGGAGGTGTGTTGCGAAAGAATATGCGTATAAAAGGGCATGCAGGATTTGATTTCCGAACATGCCCTTCCGCGTGTATCTTGGTAGGATGAGGAGTTATTTTACCTCACTTCCCGGTTTTACCTCTTTTTGCGGAGTAATGACTGCCAAGCTGCCGTCGAAATTTTCGGCAGACAGAATCATTCCCTCTGAAACGATTCCTTTCAGTTTGCGCGGAGCCAAGTTGGCAATGAAACATACCTGTTTGCCAACCAACTCTTCGGGCTTGTAGTGTTGGGCTATACCGGAAATGATGATCCGTTTCTCCAATCCGTCATCGATACGGAATTGTAGCAGCTTGTCGGCTTTCGGCACTTTCGTGCATTCCAAAATCGTTCCTACCCGGATATCCAGCTTCGAGAAGTCATCGTATGTAATCTCTTCGCGGATAGGCTTTGCCTTGTATTCTGCTTCCTCGTTAGCTTTTTTCGTATCAAGGAGTTTTTGTATCTGTGCGTTGATAACGCTGTCTTCAATTTTTTCAAACAGCAATTCTGCTTTCCCTAACAAGTGCCCGTCGGGTAGCAAGTCGGTTGAACCAAGACGGTTCCATCCTAACGGTTCGACGTTGAGCATCAGGTTCAGTTTCTTCATGCTGAACGGTAAGAACGGCTCAAAGGCGATAGCGAGGTTTGCTGTAATCTGCAAGGCGATATTCATGATTGTCGCCACACGTGCCATATCGGTTTTTGCCAATTTCCACGGCTCTGTATCTGCGAGGTATTTGTTTCCGATACGGGCGAGGTTCATCGCTTCTTTTTGAGCGTCGCGGAAGTGGAAAGTATCAAGTAGTTTTTCCACATTTATTTTGACATCCTCGAAATCTTTCAGTGTCTGTTTATCGTAGTCTGTCAGTTCACCTTTTGCCGGAACTTTGTTATCGAAGTATTTGCCGGTAAGCACTAATGCACGGTTTACGAAGTTTCCAAGGATGGCAACCAATTCGTTGTTGTTGCGTGCCTGGAAATCTTTCCATGTAAAGTCGTTGTCTTTCGTTTCCGGAGCGTTAGCTGTGAGGACATACCGCAATACATCTTGTTTGCCCGGCATCTCTTCCAGGTATTCGTTCAGCCATACCGCCCAGTTCCGGGAGGTGGAGATTTTGTCTCCTTCCAAATTGAGGAATTCGTTTGCCGGTACGTTTTCAGGAAGGTTGTATGAACCTTCTGCTTTCAGCATAGCCGGGAATACGATGCAATGGAATACGATATTGTCTTTGCCAATGAAATGAATCATTTTCGTTTCAGGGTCTTTCCACCATTTCTCCCAATTGTCGGGTAAAAGTTCTTTGGTGTTTGAAATATATCCGATAGGGGCATCGAACCATACGTAAAGAACTTTCCCTTCTGCGCCTTCTACCGGCACGGGGATTCCCCAATCCAGATCGCGGCTTACGGCACGTGGCTGTAATCCCATATCGAGCCAGCTTTTGCATTGCCCGTAGACGTTCGGTTTCCACTCTTTGTGTTCGTCCAAAATCCAGTGACGGAGGAAAGGTTCCCATTTGTCTAACGGCAAGTACCAGTGCTTTGTTTCTTTCATGACCGGCTTGCTTCCGCTGATGGCTGATTTCGGGTTAATCAGTTCTGTCGGGCTTAGCGAGGTTCCACACGATTCGCATTGGTCGCCATACGCCTTCTCATTGCCACAATGCGGGCATGTACCGGTGATGTAACGGTCTGCCAGGAACTGATGAGCTTCTTCGTCGTAATATTGTTCACTTGTTTTTTCGATGAACTCTCCTTTGTCGTACAGTTTCCGGAAGAAGTCGGACGCCATCTGGTGGTGGATTGCCGAAGTTGTGCGCGAATAAATATCGAAAGATATTCCGAATTCTTCGAATGATTTCTTGATGATATTGTGGTAACGGTCTACAACGTCCTGTGGAGTGATTCCCTCTTTTTTTGCCCTTAGCGTGATAGGTACGCCATGTTCATCGGATCCTCCAATCATTAAAACCTCTTCGCCTTTGAGACGAAGGTAACGGGCGTAAATATCAGCAGGAACATATACTCCTGCCAGATGTCCGATATGTACAGGTCCGTTGGCATACGGCAACGCCGTAGTAATTAAAGTCCTTTTAAAATGCTTTTCCATTCCTGAAATCTCTTTTTTGTAGGTCACAAAGTTACGGAATTTCTTTGTTTTTGCGTGCATTGTTTTACTATGAATCTGACGAAAGATTAAGGAATGCCGGCATGGGTCAGATTGTTTCTGTGAAACGGAGGATTTCAGATGTGAAATGTTTCCATGAAAGCGTCTGTTTTTCTTTCTCGATATGTTGCAGGCATTGTTGATAGTATTCTTTGTTTTCGAAAAGATGTAAGATACCTTCGGTTATATCTTTCGGTGTATTGCCTTTGGTAATAACGCCTGTGCCTTTTTGACCGATTGCTTCAGGGAACTCCCCTACAGGGGTGGCAACGATGGGGAGATTGTATTGGTAGGCGATGCTTGCCACGCCGCTTTGCGTTGCCGAGCGGTACGGGAGAACCAGGGCATCGGCGGCAGAGAAAAGCAGCGGAACCTCTTTGTCGGGGATGTAACGGTTGGAAAAAATGACGCTTCCCGGTTTTAGGGTATCAATTTTTTGCAAGTATTTTTTTTCATCGCCATAACATTCGCCTGCAACTAACAGATGAAATCCTTTCTTTTCCAGTTGCGGCATGGCATCGAGAAGCAAATCCAGCCCTTTGTAATCTCGTATTAACCCGAAGAAGAGCAGCAGGTGTCCTGCTGTTTCCGGGATATCTATGAGCTTACGAGCCTGTTCCTTGTCGGCTTGTTTGCCGAACCGGTCATATAACGGATGAGGATGCAGGAGATATTTGGCGTCGGGACGGAGCCGCAGCAGGTCGTTCCGTACGTAGTCGCTCATTACGATAAAACCATCGCACTGGTGGAAAAAGAGTTTTGCAAGCGGACGGTCAAACGGTCTTGGCTCGTGAGGTATGGCGTTGTGAATAAGAGCTATTACCGTGCATCTCTTTTTCATGCGGTTTGCGATATGTGCGTATGCAGGTACGAAAAAGGACATCCAGTAGCTGATAATCAGGATGTCAGGAGCAAAATCCCGGATAGCGGCAGTGGTTCGGAAGTAGCTTGCCGGGTTGCAGCTGTCGAGGATGCGTATGTTGTCTACTGTATCGGCAGTTGTCCTTTCTTCTGCGTATTGGCTTTTCCCGGGAAACAAGAAGTCGGGATAAAGGCGTGTGAAGTTGAATGCACGGACCTCATGCCCCTCTTTTTGTAACTCGGCATAGAGCGTGTCGCTGAATTGTGCTATTCCTCCGCGATAGGGATGGAAGGGAGATAATATCGCTATCTTCATAGAACTGAAGAAGAAAGCAGCCGGTTTGGAACCAGCCGCTTCCTATTGTTTGTAATCAATATCTGTAATGGTCTGCTTTATACGGACCGTCGATGGGGACGCCGATATAATCAGCTTGTTTTTGTGTCAGTTTGGAGAGCTTGACCCCGATACGTTCGAGATGAAGCCGTGCAACTTCTTCATCCAATCGTTTCGGCAAGCGGTAAACGCCTACTTCGTAAGGCTTTTCCCACAGGTCCATTTGGGCAAGAACCTGATTGGTGAACGAGTTGCTCATTACAAACGAAGCATGCCCCGTTGCGCAGCCGAGGTTTACCAACCGTCCTTCTGCCAACAAGTAGATGGATTTACCCGTTTCGGGGAAGGTGTATTTGTCTACTTGGGGCTTGATGTTCGTATGTTTGATATTCGGGTACGTCACCAGCTTCTCTACTTGTATCTCGTTGTCGAAGTGTCCGATGTTGCAGACGATTGCTTGGTCTTTCATCTGTGTCATGTGTTCGATGGTGATGATGTCGCAGTTGCCGGTAGTCGTCACGAAAATGTTTCCCTCTTTCACTGCATCTTCCATCGTAGTCACTTCGAATCCCTCCATTGCCGCCTGCAGGGCGCAAATCGGGTCTATTTCGGTAACGAGTACCCGTGCCCCGTAAGAGCGCATGGAGTGGGCACATCCTTTGCCCACGTCTCCATAGCCGGCAACGACAACAACTTTCCCGGCAATCATCACGTCGGTTGCCCGTTTGATGCCGTCTGCCAACGATTCGCGGCAACCATACAGGTTGTCGAATTTCGATTTGGTCACGGAGTCGTTGACGTTGATTGCCGGAACTAGCAACTCTCCGCGTTCCATCATCTGGTATAGACGGTGAACACCGGTAGTCGTCTCTTCGGATACGCCTTTCATTTCGGCAACGGTGCGGTGCCAACGTGTAGGGTCTTCCTTTAATATCCTGTTTAATGTATCGAGGATGCATTGCTCCTCATGATTGTTCCCAGGGCGGTTGATTGTTTCCGGGTCGTTTTCCGCACGGTATCCCATGTGGACCAACAGGGATGCGTCGCCACCATCGTCTACGATAAGGTGCGGCCCTTTCCCTCCGGGGAAACGTAACGCCATCTCCGTACACCACCAATACTCTTCCAGCGATTCGCCTTTCCAGGCGAATACCGGTACGCCATCGGCTGCAATGGCGGCAGCGGCGTGGTCTTGCGTGGAGAAGATATTGCAGCTTGCCCATCTGACATCAGCGCCCAATGCAACCAAAGTCTCTATCAATACGGCGGTTTGTATCGTCATGTGCAGGGAACCGGTGATACGTGCTCCTTTCAGCGGTTTTTGGTCTGCATATTTTTTTCGGAGCGCCATCAATCCCGGCATCTCGTGTTCGGATATTTCAATCTCTTTCCTGCCGAACTCGGCAAGACTTATATCTGCAACTTTATAAGGCAGATTGGTTGGATATAATTGTGCCATATATAATGTGTTGTAAATTTGTTGCAAAGGTAATGCTTTTTCAGGAACTAACGTAATCTCCTGCGTCTGGTCATCCCTGAATGGCTTCCGGTTGTTTATCTCTTTTACCCGGCGTCTTGCGATAACATTTTGGCAGCTTTTTCCCGGTCGAACTGAAGCAGGTAGGTGTCCGGGTTCTTCAGGTGAATCACTACGCGGAACAGCTCGGGATGTTTGTTGATTGCCGGGTAAAGATACCGGACGGTTGAACTGAAACCTAATTGTTCCAATACGACATAATCGGCTTTCGAGTCGAGCAATCCTTTTATCAGTGTGCGGTCGTCTTCTGTCCATTGGTAGCCGCATACCGCTCCTTTGCTGAACATGTAGAACAGTTCCGGTTTTCGGGAACAAACCACCGTTTGTTTCGGCAACCGTTTGTGTACCTCCTCACCGATGCGGAAAAAGTTGGCATAGTTGGGAGGAAACTGTGCATTATTTATTTTATGCAGAGCGTTGAGTTTTGGCATACATGCGAAGAGACAGATAACGGCAAGGATATAAGGTGAAAATTGTTTTCCGATATTCAGCCGTCGGGTGGCAACCGACAGTAACGTGTAAAGTCCGATGAATACAGCGGTCTCGATGAATGGCAAGGCGGAGGTGAGATAACGGTTTCCGCTTGGCGCACTAAACAGAGAGATTACGCATAAAGTCCCGAGGATATAGAACCAGAATACATATTTGTAACGGTTGAGTTGTTGGGCGCCATAGGTAAAGAGCAACAGTATGATGATACCTACAAGCCATTCCAACAGCGTAGTTGGTGCGTTGTAGTTCACATTCAAGTAGGGAACCATCGAATTTGGTATCGCTTTTGTTACAAGCATCTGTAATGTGTCGAAGAAACGGGAAATGATTTCACTGATTCCCAATGTGCCCTCTTCCGGACGCCATGAGTTCGACATGGCAATCATATCCAAATAGCGGCTTTGCCCTAAGCCTAATATTTTGTTCCGTAACATCCATGGGAGCAGACAGAGTGCGAACCCTGCGATGAATCCGAGCATCTCTTTCCATTTACGTGTGAAAAGGAAAAATCCGGCGATGGCAGCAACCATCGCAATGCCTTGTGTCCTTATATGGTAACCGTAAGCGGCGAAGAAGATGGTAAGGTAAAAAAACGGGTTTTTCCAGAACGGTTCCCCTTTTTCTTCAGAACGGTAAAGGGCATATAAGCTTAAGACCGAAAAGAGGAGGAACGACATTTCGCTCATCATCATGGTTGCGAAATGAAGTACCTGGAAATTGACCAGCATCAAGGCGGCGGCAACTACTGCAACAGATTGTCTTATTTGCTGTTTTTTGAAAAAATGGAACATCAGCAACGAACTTGCCAATAAAAAAAGCCCATTCATGATTTTTTGTGCCAGAAAACTGCCGGTAAAGAGCCGAACGATGGACATTAGTAGCGGATAACCCGGGGGAAAAACGTTACTGGGTGTATATGCGTCGTTGGTGATATCGGCAAAACCGTGTCCTTGTGCGATGGATGTTGCCAGCATATAATAGCTGCAATTGTCTCCATTCAGGTCGATTTTCGAATTGAAAATATAATTGAATGATATCAAAAAGATAACCACCAGGCTCAATGGATAGAGCCATTTTCCGTAATCCGTAGGTTTATTGTTTAGTTTCATGATATTCTTCTTCTGTATTAACTGACCATATATTTTCTTTATCGCTGATTCCGTTTTTGATGTTTTCGACGGTAAGCATGCCGGTCATCATGGAGTGGTCCATATTATTGTACCGATGCTGGCCGTTCCTTCCGATACAGTAGAGGTTTTCGATGCTGTTCAAGAAATCTTTCACCTTGTCAAGACGATAATAACTGCCGAAATAGGAGGGGTATGCCTTTTTTACTTTCACTTGTGTGGCATCGAGCACATCTTTTCTGTCGATGATATCTATTTTTTCCAATTCATTTATTGCCATCGATATGAACTCTTTTTCCGGCATCTGCCACATGGTGTCGCCTTCGGTGCAGAAATATTCCAATCCAATCCACATCGTGTTTTCATAGTCGGCAACCAGATAGGGCGACCAGTTGTTGAATACTTGTAGCCGTCCGATTCTTACATCCCGTTCCTGAATATAAATCCATGTGTCGGGGACACGTTCCGCGAACGTTTTCAGTTTTGTCTTGTTTTTTATTTTCAGTTTGTTGACCAGCAACCCTACGGTGATGAAGTCTCGATAGGGCAGTGTGGCGGCAATCTCTTTCACCTCGTTTGGAACTTCTATGCCGTCGATGGCGGCAACCAGGTCTTTTATCGGCATGGAAGAGAGGAAGTAGTCGCATGGTTGGTTTCGAAGCGTACCGTCCGGTTTACGGGTGTCAACTGAAACGACCCGGTTCCCTTCTATGTGGATACGGAAAACGGCTTCGTTAGTATATAGTTCACCTCCTTGCTCCTGTATTTCTTTGGCAACGGTTTCCCATAGTTGCCCCGGGCCATACTTCGGGTAGATGAATTTTTCAATTAGCGAGGTTTCCACCTTTTTCTGGTCGGTTGCGGAGGAGGAGAGATGCTTTCTTGCAATATCTTTCAGTATGGCAATAAGCGACAGCCCTTTTACACGCTGCGACCCCCAGTCTGCTCCGAGCTTGGAGGGATGTATACCCCAAACTTTCTCGGTGTAGTCTTCAAAAAACATTTTGTAGAGCGGCTTGCCGAAGCGGTTGATATAGAAATTTTCCAAGGAATCTTCCGGACGTTTGTTGATAATGGATGCTAAGTAACCGCATCCTGCCTTGATTGTACGGGACAGACCCATGTTCATGAAAGTTTCCGCCTTTAGGCTGATGGGGTAATCGAAAAATTTCCGGAGGTAGAAAATACGAGAGACGCGTTGACGGGTGAGCATGACACGGTCTTCTCTCTCCGGATCTTTGCCGGAAAGTGCTTTCTCGCATGTTTTCCCCAACAGGATTTCGTCTTTTGCCGGAGCAGATTGCAACGGCATTATATCGGTCCACCATTTCATTATGTTGTCATTTTTGGAGAAAAAGCGGTGTCCGCCGATATCCATTCGATTTCCTTTGTAACAGACGGTTTTTGAGATGCCTCCTATCTCTCCGGAAGCTTCAAAAACGACAGGATGGATATCTGTTTGTTTCAGAAATTCCATGGCGGATGTCAATCCTGCCGGACCCGCCCCTGCGATGATTGCTGATGGACCTTTTTTCATATCTGCTTTTTATTAAAAAGGAAATATTTTCGAGCCAGGAAATTCCACAGGTAGACAATGACTGCTACCATTATTTTGGAAAGCATATAATATATATGTAGGTATTCGGTGAAGAGCCATATAAAAAGGTCGTTAAGTCCGAGTCCTATCATCCCGATGGCAGAAAAATAGAGAAACTCAAGTTTACGGTTCTTTATTCTGGCATTATTACGGTCGAATACCCATATAGTGCTGACGATATAGTTGGCAAACAATCCGGCAACGAAAGAAATGGTGGCGGAAAGGATGTAATGCAGGTGCAAGTATTCGGTTAGCAGGAACAGCAGCCCGAAGTCGATGATAAAAGCGAATCCCCCCACGAATGTATACCTGAGCAGTTGCACAAATATATTGTCGGTTTTTTCTTTCAATAAAAACTGTATGTTCGTTTTGAAGTTGTCCATATTCTCAAATAAACTTTCCAACCGGAAGAATAGAACCTGGCGGAAAGCGATAAAAAACAGCTCAAAGATATGTTTTTTATCAAATAAAGACAAATTTCGGTGGTACCTATCTCTTTTTACCTGCACATCGGAATTGTCACGGCCGGGCATCGGTAAAGGGGAGTCTGTGCATGGAAAATAGGAAATCCGTACAATTTTTAATAAATCTATTATCTTTGTCGACATTGAATATTAAAAAATATTAGAATGAATCGTGTAGTATTTTTGGATTATGTGCGTGTATTTGCCTGTTTTTTAGTGATGGTGGTTCACGCGAGTGAAAATTTTTATGGTGTTTCAGGAGCATCCGACATAGCAGGCCCGCAATCTTATCTGGCAAGCGAATCGGATCGTTTGTGGGTCTCGTTGTATGACGGTTTTTCCCGGATGTCGGTACCTTTGTTTATGATTATCTCTGCTTTTCTGCTTGTCCCTAAGAGTGAGGAGCAGACTTCCTGGCAATTTTATCGTCGGCGTTTTACCCGAATCTTGCCACCGTTTATTGTCTTTATGGTGTTGTACAGTACTTTGCCATTGTTGTGGGGACAAATCGACAGTGAGACTTCGTTGAAAGATCTTTCCCGTCTGTTGTTGAACTTCCCGACATTGGCAGGGCATCTTTGGTTTATGTATCCTTTGATCAGCCTTTACCTGTTTATTCCTATTATCTCACCTTGGATCAGTAAGGCTTCCGCCAAGGAAGAGCGTTTTTTTATTCTGCTGTTCCTTATATCGACCTGCATGCCTTATCTTAACCGCTGGTTCGGTGAGCTCTGGGGGCAATGTTTTTGGAACGAGTTCCACATGTTGTGGTATTTCTCCGGTTATTTGGGCTATCTTGTCTTGGCGCATTACATCCGTTTCCATATCAAGTGGGAGCGTTCGAAGCGTTTTGGCATAGGACTTCTTTTGATGTTGGTTGGTGCTGTATGGACAATCGCTTCGTTTTATGTGCAAGCCGTACCGGGAAAAGTCTTGGTTACGCCGGAGATTGAGATAGGCTGGGCGATGTGTACTATCAACTGTGTGCTTCTTACTGCAGGAACTTTCCTGTTGTTTACTTGCATTAAGCGTCCGAAGGCTCCGCGTATCATTGTGGAGATGTCGAAGTTGAGCTATGGCGTGTATCTGATGCACCTCCTTTGGCTTGGTTTTTGGGTGGATGTTTTCAAAGTTACATTGGAGTTGCCGTCCGTATCTGCTATCCCGTGTATTTCGATCGCTACGTTTGTCAGCTGTTTTATAACCGCGAAGATTGTTTCTTATCTGCCGGGAAGCAAGTGGATTATCGGTTAGTTTAAAATATTGTTTATAGTAAAAGTCCGGAAACGGGCAAAAGAAAAGGGATTCCCGACTGGGAATCCCTCTCTTTTTTTTGTATTGCTTAAACCGGTTTACTTAACCAAGTTTGCGAAATCAGAGTTGCTTGCATATTTAGCAAATTCCAAATCGATAGCAGCTTCTTTAGCCATTGATTTGTCTTTTGCGATAGAAGCTTTCAAGTTGTTTACAACACCGTTAGCGTCGTTAGTGCGAGCGCAAACGATAGCTTTCAGATAGTCTGTTGTAGCGTCCGGATTCGGAACAGCGTTCAATGTCTGAGAAGCTTTGCTGTAGTCTTTAGTCAAGATTTGAGCCAAAGCAGCATTGTTCGATTTAACGTCACCGAATGAGTTAACAGCTTTTGCATATTCGCCTTGTTCCAAGTAAAGAACGCCAAGAGCTTCGCTTAATTCTGCAACACCAGCAGCGTTTCCGAAGTATTGTTGAGCTTTTGCTTGGTCTCCTTTAGTTAACGCGATCAAACCTAAGTTCATGTTAGCTTCGTTGTTGTTCTTAACAGAATTTGATTTGTTGAACATTTGTTCAGCTTTGTTCAAATCGCCTTTCTTGAATGCCATCATACCGGCGTTGTTCCAAGTACGGTAGTCGTTCGGATAAAGCTCAGTTGCTTTTTCATAGATAGCAGCTTTTTCTGCATCGTTGTTAGTCAACGTAGCAGCATAAAGGATTTCTTCAACGTTCAATTTTGAAGGTTCGCTCTTTGCTAAAGCAGAGATCTCATCGTCTGATTTACCGATGATTTCGATGTTTGCAGTCAAACGAGAACGACGCAATTGCGGCAAGATTTCTTCTGCCAATGTTTCAAATACAGTAGAGATGTTTTTGATTTCTTTTTCGCGTTGTTCAGGATCTGAATACATAGAAAGCACGCGCAATACCAAATCTTTGTCTTGAATATTGGATTTAGAAACCAATTCTTGGAAACCTTCCCAGTCTTGAGCTGTGTAGTTAGCGTCAACCGGAGCGTCAACTTCCAATTTCTTCAATTCTTTAGCAAGATATTTGCTGGTATTTTGTTCACGTCTTTCTGACAAGCCAGTGTTCAATTTAACACCACCATCAGGAGAAGCGTAAGCTTGTACTTCGATAGCTACGTTCTGGTTCGGAGCATCGTTAGCACCTTTAACAACGTCTTTCCAAGCAGAGATTTCTTCTTTGTTCAACTCTTGTGAGCGAAGTTCAGCCTGTTGGATCAAGAACATGATGTTTGCATTGTGAGCTTCTTTGATGATGCGTTGGAACTTGTCGGCAGCGATAGCCGGATTTGCAGTACCAGCGTCAGCCAAAGCAGAAGTTGCGATTACGCCTTCACCAATCTTCAAGTCGGGCAAATCTACTTTTTTGCTTTTTATTTTTGCATCGAATACCAGATATAATTCAGATTTTTTCATTTCCGGTACGTAAGCGAAAGAAGATTTCAATGTTACGTTTCCGCCTTCTTTGTAAGGAATAACTTGGTAGTTGTCCTTAACTTTTTCGCCTTGATAGGTGTAAGAGGTTCCTTTTGCTTCTCCGCCTTCATAACGAAGCACCGGAGTTACGGTTACCACTGCTTTCTTGTTGAACCATTTTGCCGGAATCGTAGCACTGATGGTTACAGGAACTTGACCACCTATTGCCTCTAACGGTTGAGGTTCAGCCTTTACATATTCTTCTGCTAACGGTTTCAATTTGTTAGAGCAAGAAGAAAAAGTCAAAATTGCTGCCATTACGAAAAATGACAATAAAAACTTTTTGTTCATAACTGACTAAGTTTAAAATGTTATTTATTTATCTATACTAATTATATTCTACACTTTGTAATGCAAAGTAAACTATTTTTTTGTTATGTGCTACCACATATAATGGAAAAGTTTTAATTTAATACTATTTAATGTGCGTTTTCTCTTTTTGACAGTTGCGTTGCATCAAATAAGCATTTCCTTTTTTATAACAAATTTGACAGTGGAATTGTTTAAAATTTCTTCGTCCGAATTGATAAAATTTTCAAATCTTTTTCCCTTGCCGGTATTTAACAAGCTAAAATCCGGTGCAGCTATTCTTTTACGTCTAATTTCTCGCTATCTTTGTCTCAATATTAATTAGCATATACCTTTAATAATAGTAGAATTATGGCAAATACTCCGTTTTATTATCAGCCGATGTTTCCGGTGGGTCCGGATAAGACTGAATATTATTTGCTTACAAAAGATTATGTTTCGGTTTCCGAGTTTGAAGGCAAGCCGGTTTTAAAAGTTGCGAAAGAGGGTCTGACGGCGATGGCGAATGCCGCTTTCCGGGATGTCTCTTTTATGTTGCGCCGTTCGCATAACGAACAGGTTGCAAAAATATTGAGTGATCCGGAAGCGTCGGAAAACGACAAATATGTTGCGTTGACCTTTTTGCGAAATGCGGAAGTTGCAGCGAAAGGTGTGCTACCTTTCTGCCAGGATACGGGAACAGCAATCATTCATGGCGAGAAAGGTCAGCAAGTTTGGACCGGCTATTGCGATGAAGCAGCTTTGTCGGAAGGTGTTTACAAAACTTACACTGAAGAGAATTTGCGTTACTCGCAAAACGCTCCTTTAAGTATGTATGAAGAGGTAAATACAAAATGCAACTTGCCTGCACAAATAGACATTGAAGCGACAGAAGGTATGGAATACCGTTTCCTTTGTGTTACAAAGGGCGGCGGCTCGGCGAATAAGACTTATCTTTATCAGGAAACAAAAGCGATTCTGAATCCTGAAACGCTGGTTCCGTTTTTGGTGGAAAAGATGAAGACGTTGGGAACTGCGGCTTGTCCTCCTTACCATATTGCATTTGTTATTGGCGGAACGTCGGCTGAAAAGAATTTGTTGACAGTGAAATTGGCATCGACCCATTATTATGATGAGTTGCCTACGACCGGCAATGAATATGGACGGGCATTCCGAGATGTGGAGTTGGAAAAAAAGGTATTGGAAGAGGCGCACAAAATCGGATTGGGTGCACAATTCGGTGGAAAATATTTGGCTCATGATGTCCGCATCATCCGCTTGCCGCGTCACGGAGCTTCTTGTCCGGTGGGTTTGGGCGTAAGCTGTTCGGCAGACAGGAACATTAAATGTAAGATTGACAAAGATGGAATCTGGATTGAGAAATTGGATTCAAATCCCGGTGAACTGATACCTGAAGAATTGCGTCAGGCAGGCGAGGGGAACGCAGTCAAGATTGATTTGAATCAGCCGATGCCGGAAATCCTGAAGATTTTGGATAAATATCCGGTTGCTACCCGTTTGTCATTGAATGGGACGATTATAGTAGGCCGAGATATTGCGCATGCAAAATTGAAAGAACGTTTG
Organism: uncultured Parabacteroides sp.; assembly: GCA_944325355.1. Taxonomy (GTDB): domain Bacteria; phylum Bacteroidota; class Bacteroidia; order Bacteroidales; family Tannerellaceae; genus Parabacteroides. The sequence continues at coordinate 78,328 of CALUZS010000002.1, read as the reverse complement.
GATCGTGGAGAGGATTTGCCTCAATATATCAAAGACCATCCTATTTATTATGCCGGTCCGGCGAAAACTCCGGCTGGAATGGCTTGCGGTTCGATGGGTCCGACTACGGCAAACCGCATGGATCCGTATGTGGATTTGTTCCAGAGCCATGGCGGCAGTATGATTATGCTTGCTAAGGGAAACCGTACGCAACAGGTGACGGATGCCTGCAAGAAACATGGCGGATTTTATTTGGGTTCGATAGGTGGCCCGGCGGCTATCCTTGCACAGAACAATATCAAAAGTATTGAGTGTTTGGAATATCCGGAATTGGGCATGGAGGCGATTTGGAAGATCGAAGTTGAAGATTTTCCGGCATTCATTTTGGTAGACAACAAAGGGAACGATTTCTTTAAACAGATTCAATCCCGTTGCTCAGATTGCAAATTGAAATAGCCGGATAAAGGCAATAAGAAAAACGGCTATCCAAAAATTTGGATAGCCGTTTTTATATATGGAAGAACCGAATTGGTTATTCTTGATGCGAATTATGGTTTTGTCTTCCTTGGCGACGCTCACCGTTACGTTCTTGTCTCGGACCGCGTTCACCGCGTGCCGGGCGTTCTTCATAACCTTCCGGTTTTGGGAGCAACGCTTTGCGTGACAGTTTGAATTTGCCAGTTTTCGGGTCAATGTCTACTAGCTTTACAGTGATGGTATCGCCTTCTTTCAATCCAGCCTGTTCTACCGTATCCAAACGTTTCCAGTCGATTTCGGAGATATGGAGCAATCCGTCTTTGCCCGGCATGAACTCGACAAAAGCTCCGTAAGGCATGATGGACGAGATTTTTCCTTCGTAAGTTTCTCCGATTTCCGGGACGGCAACGATTGTTTTGATGGCACGGATTGCTGCATCGATAGATTCTTTATTGGTTGCAGAAATCTCGATAATGCCTTCGCCTTCTACCTCTTCGATAGCGATGACTGCACCGGTCTTTTCTTGTATTCCCTGGATAATCTTACCACCAGGGCCTATTACGGCACCGATAAATTCTTTACCGATTCTCATTGTAGTGATGCGTGGTGCATGCGGCTTCAAGTCTTCGCGGGTCTCCGGTTGTGCATCCATGATTTTGCCTAAGATGTAAAGACGTCCTTCGCGTGCTTGTGCCAATGCATTTTCAAGGATTTCGTAAGAGAGACCGTCCACTTTGATATCCATTTGGGTTGCAGTGATACCGTCTTTTGTTCCGGTTACCTTGAAATCCATATCACCTAAATGGTCTTCGTCTCCAAGTATATCTGAAAGGATGGCATAATTGGTTCCGTGGTTTTCAGAAATCAATCCCATGGCTATTCCGGAAACGGGCTTTTTCATTGGGACTCCGGCGTCACGCAGAGCCAATGTGCCTGCACAAACCGTAGCCATGGATGAAGAACCGTTGGATTCCAAAATGTCTGACATTACGCGGATAACGTATGGATAGTTTTCTGGAATCATACGTTTTAAAGCACGCCATGCCAAATGTCCGTGACCGATTTCCCGACGTCCTACACCGCGTGAAGCCTTTGCTTCTCCGGTAGAAAATGGCGGGAAGTTATAGTGTAACAAGAAACGTTCTTTATCATGTACAAGTACATCATCGATGATTTTCTCGTCGGCTTTTGTGCCTAAAGTGACAGTCGACAATGATTGTGTTTCACCGCGGGTGAAGATTGCAGAACCGTGTGGACCTGGCAGGCAGTCTGTTTCAATCCATATCGGGCGAATTTGGTTGGTCTTACGTCCGTCAAGGCGTTTGCCTTCGTCCAAGATGGCGCGGCGCATGGCCTCTTTTTCAACATCGTGATAGTAACGGTCAATCATTCCGACTTTTTCGTCTGTCAGTTCCTCTTCCGTGAATTGAGCCTTGTATTCTTCTACGATTTTCTCAAAGGCTTCCGTCCGTTCCTGCTTTCCTGTTCCCGAAGTAGCGATGGCGTATGCTTTTTCGTAGCATTTGTCGTGAACATCCTTGCGGAGTTCCTCATCGTTGACTTCATGGCAGTATTCGCGTTTAACGGTTTTTCCGCAAGCTTCCATCAATTCCAATTGTGCCTGGCATTGTGCTTTGATTGCTTCATGGGCACATTTGATGGCGTCTAACATTTCCGATTCCTGAACTTCGTTCATTTCTCCTTCAACCATCATGATGTTGTCGAGCGTAGCTCCAACCATGATATCGATATCTGCTTTTTCGAGCTGGGAGAATGTTGGGTTTATAACGAATTTCCCGTCAACTCTTGCGACGCGAACTTCCGAAATCGGTCCGTTGAACGGGATATCGGAAACAGCCAATGCGGCAGAAGCAGCCAAACCTGCTAATGCATCCGGCATATCTTCTCCATCGGCAGAGAATAGAATGATATTTACATAAACTTCAGCGTGGTAATTGTCCGGGAATAACGGACGTAATGCACGGTCAACCAAGCGTGCGGTCAAAATCTCATAATCGGAAGCTTTGCCTTCTCTCTTGGTAAAACCTCCAGGGAAACGACCAAATGCAGAAAATTTTTCCTTGTAATCTACTTGTAGTGGCATAAAGTCGACACCTGGCTGCGCATCTTTTGCCGCGCATACTGTTGCAAGCAAAACCGTGTTGCCCATTCTGACAGTAACGGCTCCGTCTGCCTGCTTTGCCAACTTGCCGGTTTCGATGGTGATACTGCGTCCATCACCCAATTCGATCGTCTTGTTAATTGGATTAAGCATAATCTTTCTTCAAAATATAAATAATTCTCATCTCTAATTTTCGCTGCAAAGGTAGTGAAAGTTTATTTGTAATGACATGAAAATGAAAATAAAAAATATTTTCTGCCAGATTTTTTTTGAATGGAAGAAGATTCATAATGAAATAGCTTTAATAAGTTTGTAAAATAATGTATATTTGCAACCATATAAATGGGAAATTATTGAGATAATGATACGGATAGTAAAGCTTATACCGGTATGTTTAAGTTTCTTGCTTGCGCTTGCCGCTTGCAATAAAGGCGATAAATTTGTTGTAAAAGGAGTTGTTACGGATGCCGACGGACAGATGATGTATCTCGAAAACGTAGGAGTTTCATCGGTCGTGTTGATGGATTCGGTTAAATTGGCGTCAACAGGAAAGTTTGAATTTTCAAAACCGCGTCCGGAATACCCGGACTTTTATCGTTTGAGGTTGAACAACCAGTTGATTAATTTTGCAGTGGATTCGACCGAGACGATTTCGATTTTGGCAGATGCCGGAACATTTGCCACTTCTTATGCCATAGAGGGTTCAGAGAATTGCAAGGCGATAAAAAAGATTACTTTGGCACAGTTGGATGCCAATCAGTATATTCGGGAAATTCGGAAGGAACATGAAGAGAAGAAATTAGCAGATTCCACCTTCCAGGCGGAGATGCGGAAAGCTGTGAATGCCTATAAGGAGGAAGCCCGTAAGTATATTTATAAGGCTCCGATGTCAACGGCTGCTTATTTCGCCCTGTTTCAGCAAATCGATGGTCTGTTGTTGTTTGACTTGTACGACAAGGAAGATTCAAAAGCTTATGCCGCTGTAGCTACGAGCTTCGACTTGTTTTATCCGGAGAGCCAGCGATCGTTGCAGTTGCATAATTTGGCGTTGCAGTCAATTAAGATAATTCGCTCGCAACGGGAGAAGAAGATTGATTTGTCCGATATAAAAACAACGGAGGTGGATTACTTCGATATTGCCTTGCCGGAGCTGAACGGGGAAGTGGTAAAACTTTCCGATGCAGCTAAAGGCAAAACTGTTTTGATTAACTTTACGGTGTACCAGACAGACTGGTCTGCGACATTGAATATGACGTTGGGTGATTTGTATACGAAATATAAGAATAAAGGATTGGAAATCTATCAGGTCTCATTGGATTCGGATCTTCATTACTGGAAAAATATCGCGTCCAAATTGCCGTGGATATGCGTTCGCGACAGCAAGTCTGTTTATTCGGAAATCGCATCAATGTATAATGTGAAGCAGTTGCCCGCCATTTATATTTTGAACAATAAAGGAAAACTCGTCAAGCGGGTGGAGAAGTTGGACGAATTGGAGCAATCGTTGAAAGCGGTAATGTAAATTCTTGTTATACAAATATGTTGTAAAACAGTCGAACTATTTTGGGAAAATAGAAAATAAAACCATATCTTTGCGATATGATATGAAATAGATAGGGATTCCGGTCAGGGATGGCCGGGATTCTTTTTTTATTGTGTTTGAAAAAGGAAAGTAATAACAAATAAAAGATAGGAGGAGTTATATATGGCAGTTAGCTATATGACGGAAGAAGGCTATAATAAGATTTTAGCCGAAATCAATTATTTGGAGACGGTGAAGCGTCCGGAGATTTCTGCTCAAATTGCAGAGGCTCGCGACAAAGGGGATTTGTCGGAGAATGCGGAGTATGATGCAGCCAAAGAGGCTCAAGGAATTATGGAAGCGAAATTGGCTCAGTTGAAAGGATTGATTGCCAATGCGCGTCTGATAGATGAGTCGCGTATCCAGACGGATGAGGTTCAGATATTGAATAAGGTAAAGATTAAGAATACGAAAAACAATGCGGTGATGACTTATACGCTGGTTTCGGATTCGGAAGCGAATTTGCGGGAAGGAAAGATTGCCGTAAGTACTCCGATAGCCCAAGGGCTTATGGGGAAAAAAGTGGGGGATGTGGTGGATATCAAAGTCCCCTCTGGCATTATGACGTTTGAAATTTTGGATATATCTATTTAGTTAAAATGTAGGAGATAACGGCATGGCTACGATATTCAGTAGGATTGTTGCGGGTGAGATCCCTTGTTATAAAGTGGCGGAAAACGATGAGTTTTTTGCGTTCTTGGATATTAATCCGGTAGCAATGGGGCATACATTGGTCATTCCGAAACAGGAAATCGACTATATTTTTGACATAGACGATGCTCTTCTCGGGCGGATGATGGCTTTCGCCAAACGGGTAGCCAAAGCTCAGGAAGCGGTTATTCCGTGCAAACGTGTGGGAGTTGCCGTGATGGGTTTGGAAGTTCCTCATGCGCATATCCATCTGATACCTATCCAGAAGGAGTCGGATATGTATTTTGGTGGCAAGAAACTGACTCTTACCCAAGAGGAATTTGCAGATGTAGCCGCAAAGATAGCGGCAGCATTTTAGTGTGGAGTAGAGACTATTTCGCTTGGAAAAGTATTTCTTTTTCAGGTTTGCAGAAAAATTGGAGAGCGCGTTGGGATTTTTCCCAACGCGCTCTCTTTGTACAGGGCGTAAAAACGCGTTTAATTCAAGTGTGTCGTATTCTTTGGAATATGCAATTAGTAATAAATCTGTTGCCTGTACCAGTAGTGCGGGAAAGGTAAATTTTTCCAACCTTCATATCCTGCTTGGCTCAAAAAGTAGATCCCTGCTAAAAGCGCAATGCACCAGATAACCAATAGTGTAATTTTTGCCGTTTTCGAGAGCGGCTGAAGTTTGAAAATCGAGCAGCAGATAATATATATCAGCGTGAACAGCGGAATGCCAATCAGCAGGATTAAACTGACGCATCCTATCATCCCCAGCATCCCTGGCTCTCCTAATACGTGTATGTTGTCGAAGATGCCGATTCCAAGCGGTGTTAGCAGGTTGTAAATCAATCCGCCACCTCCCAATACGATGCCCAAGGCTATTACAACCATAACCAACAAGAAGATTGCCAGTATCGGAATACCGAAGATGAGGGCTATGATTGCAAGGAATTTTAAAATGTATCCGATGACAGTAACCAGCAGGTCTGCTATTTTATGAAGGGTGTTCTTCGTTTTGATGTCTGAGACCTTATTCGATACTTTTTCAAAATTGTCGGTAACGGTCTTTCCAATGTTTTCAATTGTGACGCTTTCCCCTTTCATGCGGAGCTTGTCGGCAGCGGTACGTGCCAGCGGTGTGAGCAACCATAATAATATATATATGAAGACTGCCGGGCAGTATGGGATAAAGAGTAAAAGAATAAAGGCGCAGCGGACTGCCGTCGTGTCCCAACCCATATAGGCGGCGATACCGGAAGCGACACCTCCGATGATTTTGTCGTCCGGGTCGCGCATCAGTTTCTTTTTATATACGAATTTTGTTTGGTTTGTCGTTTCTGTTTCGTCATCCTCTTTCTCCGTTTTTTCTCCGTCGAACAGGTCTTCCGGTTTTCCCATCCGGTTGATGACCTCTTCAACGTGTTCGATAGAAATGACGTTATGCCCTAACCGGATGCGTTCGTCTAACAATTCGGCGATTCTGGCTTCGAAATCGTCCATGATTTCATCGGTTCCTTCTTCTGTCTTGAAGTGTTCTCTCAGGTTTGAAAGATATTTGTCCAGGAGTTGATAAGCATCTTCATCTATGTTGAAGACAATTCCGCTCAAATTTACTGTAAGTGTTTTCTTCATTGTGGTTTGTTTTAAAAATTTTCTTTGATGTGATTGATGGTGTCGTTAAGTTCCTGCCATGAATTTTCCAGCTCTTTCAAAAATGCTTCGCCGTCCTGTGTCAGTTTGTAATATTTTCTTGGCGGACCCTGAGTCGATTCTATCCATTGATAACTTAAAAGCCCGCTGTTCTTTAATCGCGTGAGCAATGGATAAAGTGTTCCTTCCACTACAATTAGCTTTGCTTCTTGTAACTTTTGGATAATATCGGAAGTGTAGGCGGGTTCCTTCTCCAAGATGAGCAGGATGCAATATTCCAATACTCCTTTTCGCATTTGAGATTTTACATTTTCCGCATTCATTGCCGTTATTTTCTTTTGTTGTTGCAAATCTATGTAATATTTATGTACTGTGTTTTACATAGTACTGATATTTATATTTGTTTAACTTTTGAATCAATAGAAAAAGGTTGTACAATTTTGGGAAGGACTCTTCCTTTTTGGTGCTATTGCGATGGAATATTCTTTTGCAATATATTTAGGTTGTTAAGGATATATGTTAATGAAATTAAAATAAAAAGGGGTAAATGTAATTTATCGGTATTTTTGTAAAACAAATTGATTCTAAGTACAAAATGTCTAACTTAAAAACGGATTTGCATGAAACATTTTTACAATTTTTTATCTAAAAGCTTTTTGCTTGTGTTGTTCCTCTGCATTGGCGTAGCCGCAGCAGCGGAGAAAGTGTCGGTGACTTTTGTCGGTGCCGATGGTGATGTGATACCTAATTATTCGTTTACGATTGCGGAAACGGAAGAAACCGTAGTGACCAATGCGGAAGGTGTCGCGGAGGTAGGCCTTGTTTACGAAGAATCCTATTCGGTAATTCCCCAATATTATGATGCGCCGATGGGCGCAATCACGTGGAATGGGGTTGATATTGCAGTGGCAGAGATGGAAGAGCTTTGCCATTATACCTTTGTTTTGAAGGATCTCGATGCGGCGTATTATAATGAGGTGTACCGGATTTCTGATTGGAATGCACTGGATATTACTCCGGTATGGGATTCGCAAGGGCGTTTTTCCCTGCTTTTGCCTTTCGGAGGTGGTGTCACAGTTCTTGCTTCTTTTACGTCCCGGGAGAATTATTTTGACTTTGATAGCGGCATGGATGAAATCATATTGGATTTTGACCTTGCCGGGAAAGAGCGTGTGGAATATACCGTTTACGGCATGGACGGGCAGCCTTTTGCAGGAGCGGATATTTCTGTCGGATATTATTTGGAACCTTCTGAAGGAGATGATGACGTAGTATCAGTGCAGTTATTTGGCGGACATACAGACGAACAAGGCCGTGTCGGATTCTTTTTGGCTCCGGATCAGAAATATGATATCACAATAACCCATCTCTCTGCCAATGAATATTACCGTGCAGATGATATTCGGACAGTGGAAGCCGGCAAAGTGAACGAATTTTCAAAGAGTTTTGATGGAGCTGCAGTACTTGCATTCAAACCGGAAGGTGTAGCTTCTTCTGAACACGGGACAATTTATTTGGATTATATGAGTTTTGTGTTGGCTTCTTCCGAAACATTCAGATATATTACAACTGTTAAAGAAGAACTTTCTTATAGGGCAAGTTTTCCCGATTATATAAAAGAAGTGGAGGGTGCAGCTGTTCCTGAATTGGGAAAAGAGAAGGATGTTATTTTGGATTTCTCCGACCAGAAGAAACATGTGTTGGTTTTGGATAATTATCCGGAAGGTGTGACGAGTTCATGGGGCTCGGTTGTCATAGCAACAGAGGATTTGTATTATAAATATTCTATTGATTTCAATGATCTTTTGCCTGATGCCGGTACGTTGTCTTCTCCGAAAAGTGAAGGAACGGAATATGCCTTTTATGCCCCGGATGGGAATTATATAGTTACAATGGAAAGAACTTGGTTTTCTACCGGGGATGTTACTTATGCGGTTTATCCTTATCGGACAAGGATAGCATTGTCTGGAACCGATGATTGTGTGTTGGAATTGCCCGAAATGCATAAAGTGAAGTTCGGTGTTTCCGACCCGGATATGTCTCTTTCTTCCGCAAGTATAATTGTTAATGAGAATTCGGTGAGTGATGAGTTTAGTGTAGATGAATACGGTTATTTTCCTAATGGAACTTACTATTGGGTGGCCGATTACGGTACATCTGCTGTTGACCCGGGCATACCAGAGCCGGGAGTGGAGACCCAAGCTTATTATGGTGACCCGGTATTCGGTGCATCACCGAGACAGTTCGTTGTAAATGGGGCTGACCAGGAAGTGATTTGGCAGGTAGAAGAGACGCATAAGGTTACGTTGTCTTTTAGTGAAATGCCTTTCGAAGGTTTCTATGGAAGTTTTTCGTTTACATTGACCGATAAAGACGGCTTTGTAGTGGCAAAAAGCGGAGACATAGGTGTTTATGAGGAGGGTACATTCATGGAGTTACTGGTGGAAGCCGGAACCTATACGGTGACGTTGTCCGGAACCGCCCGTTCTTATGATTATGAAAATATTTACCTTCCGGATATAAAGAAGGAGATAACGGTATCTGATAAAGAAATCAATATGGATTTCTCGTATGCGGGATATGTACCGGTATCGTTTGATGCGGTATTTAACGGAGAGAAACTGACGGATTATGTAGGTATTGTTACCGATGCGCAGGGCAATTTCGTTGCAGAATGGGACTATTATTATGACGGAAGCAGGTCAACGCTTCTGCTCCCGGCCGGAAACTATTCGGTTACCATGTACGGGGATTCCATGGAGTCTCCGGCTACCCCGTTCACCGTGGCAGCGGGTAGTGATAATCTGGTCGTTCCTGTGGAGATGCAGGAATCGGGCAACCTGGTTGTGGTTGATGTGTGGGATGAGTATGAGAATACGTTGTATGGCGCATCCGTCACGCTTGAAGGTTATGGCACGAAGACGATAGAAGAAGGTATGGAAGTTGTTATCTTCTCTGATGTGGAGGATGTCGAGAACCTTAAACTGACCGTTGCGAAAGAGGGTTACGTAACAATTGAGCAGGTGATTTCTTTGTCTGCGAACAATGTTGAGAAAGACGAATTCGGATACTATGTGTACGTGATTCTTAGAAAGACCTTTACGTCTATTGAGTCTCCGACAGCATCAAAAGAACTGAAGGTTTATCCGAACCCGGTACGTGACGTGCTTAATATGGAATTGCCGGAGTCGGACGGCGCGAATTGGACGTTGCGTCTGTACAATGCTGTCGGAAATCTGGTATTGAGCCGCACAGTGGTTGCCGGAGAAAGTGTAAATGTATCATCACTTGCTTCGGGAGTCTATTTCTTGCAGTTAAGCAATGGTGACGAAGTATTGCGTGCAAAAGTGATAAAACGGTAAAAGTCCGGATTATTTGATACGTTAAAAAGAGACTGCGCTGCTGCTTGATGTCGGCGCAGTCTTTTTTATTGGACACAGCTTTCCGGTATTTTGTTGCAGAATTGGACAGAGTTTGTATAGGAATTGCACAAAAACAAATAAAGTGTGTAACTTTTTTCTTCTTTTGTGTCTGATTCCATCGGAAAGCCGTATTTTTGTACTTAATAATATTAATTAAAGAATCATGATTTATTATCACTATGCCGAACTGATACATAAGCAGGCCGAGAAGTATAGAAACAGGACTGCTTTGAAGTATCGGGACGATGCTACCGGGAAATGGCAGAAAATTTCCTGGATTGAATTTGCGGAAAATATCCGTCTTACAGCAGAGGCGATGGCTGACAGTGGGATAGAAGTGCAGGAAAATATAGGCGTTTATTCTCAAAACATGCCACAATGTTTGTACACCTATTTTGGCGCGTATGCAAACAGGGTAGTCGATATTCCGATGTATGCCACAAGCTCTCCGTCGCAAATTGCATTTATTGTGGAAAATGCTCAAATCCGTTTTTTATTTGTTGGCGAGCAGTTGCAATACAATAACGCGCTTATCGTACAGAAACAGCTTCCGCATATATTGAAAAAGCTGATTGTTTATGATTCGTCGGTTAAATTGAATCCGGAAGACAAGACTTCGGTCTATTTCGACGATTTTATCCGTTTGGGAAATAACGCCCATGCTGAAAGCATGGTGAAAATCCGGACGAGCCAAGCGCTGCCGTCGGATATCGCAACCATTATTTATACCTCCGGGACAACGGGACAGTCAAAAGGTGTGGTCTTGACCCATGCCAACTATCTGGAGGCAATGCGTACGCATGATATGCGTATTCCGCAGGTAACGGATAAGGATTTGTCGATGAGTTTCCTTCCGTTGACACATATCTTCGAGCGCGGATGGACTTATGTATGTTTGATGAAAGGGGCAACTGTGGCGATTAACCGTGACCCGAAAATGATACAGCAGACATTGCCAGAGGTTCGTCCGACTTGCATGTCAAATGTCCCTCGTTTTTGGGAAAAGGTCTATATCGGAGTGCAGGAAAAGATAAACAATTCTTCTCCTTCGATGCAGAAAATCTTCAGGCATGCGATAGAGACCGGGCATGAGTATATTATTAATTACAAGCGGCAGGGAAAGACTCCGCCGTTGTCATTGAAGCTTAAGTTTGAATTTTACGACAAGACGGTTTTTTCCCTGTTGAAACGGGTGCTTGGTATCGGAAGGGGCATATTCTTCCCGGTAGCGGGTGCTCCGTTGTCGGATACCGTGTTGGAGTTCCTGCTTTCGGTGAATATCCCGTTGCGTTACGGCTATGGGTTGAGTGAGACGACAGCTACTGTATGTTTTTTCCCGGAAGAAAATTATGTGATTGGTTCTATCGGACGTATCCAGCCGGATTTGCAAGTACGTATTGACCCGTCGAACAATGAGATATTAGTAAAAGGGAAGACGGTCACTCCCGGTTATTATAAACGTCCGGATGAAAATGCCAGGGCTTTTACGGAAGATGGCTTTTTCCGTACGGGTGATGCCGGACGCCTGGAAGGAGACACTTTGTATTTTGTGGAACGAATAAAGGACCTTTATAAAACATCGAACGGGAAATATATAGCGCCACAGGCTATAGAGATGAGTGTCACGTCGGACCCGTATATTGACCAGATTGCTGTAATCGGGGATGAACGCAAGTTTGTCAGTGCGCTGGTCGTTCCTAATTATGCTTTGGTTGAAGCGTATGCAAAAGAACGGCAGATCGAATACTCATCAAGGGAGGAACTGCTGAAGAATCCGTCCATCTATAAATTGATAGAAGCGAAGATTGAATCACATCAGCAGGCTTTGGCTGCATTTGAAAAGATTAAGCGTTTTACGTTGTTGGCGCGTCCGTTTTCGATGGAAAACGGCGAGCTGACTGATACATTGAAATTGCGTCGGCGCGTGATCGTAGAGCATTATGCCGCAGAGATAGATGCGATGTATGCCGAATAAGGTTTTTGTTTTGTTCTGTCCGACGTTTTAACGACGTCGGATAGAACGGACACTTTTGGTTGTTGTAGCCGAACTGTTTTTCGAAGCCTTTACTTTCTGCTCTTTTCCGGTATTTTTATTCTTCGACCGGGCAGATAGTTGTTTTTCTTTCTTTTCCTCTTCGCCGGTTATTTGGGCTGTGTCCGGCTGTATCCAGATAGATTTTTCAAAAGCTGCAAGCTCTTTTTCAATTCTCTGCCGTTCGCTTTCCAAAGAGTCGGGCGTCGGACAATAAGCTTGCAAGGGACGGTTCAACAGGTTCTGCGTTTTGATAATATCTCCTTTGAACATTCTCCGGCGGAAATAGTCATCGATTGTGAAGGTCGTTGCATTATTTATGTTTGATGTCATGATGTAGGTTGTGTTGATGTATGGGCGTATTGTTTCGTACGGTAGCCAGAACATTGGCATACGAGTCTCGCCCATGTCTCCATTGTAGAAGAGAATCGGGCAGATAGCCAGTGTCTTGACATCGAATACGGAGTTATTCTGGTCAAAATACCAGGCTTCTTTGATATAGAAAGCACGTACCTCTTCCGATGGTATGTCGCTGTCATCGATTACGAGTGCCGGTTCTTCTCCACGCCGCTGCTCGGTTTCTTCGTAAAAGATATGGTAGCGGTCGAGCATTTCCTTGAAGTTTACAGCATGTTCGTTGTCGAACACTTCGTAGCCGTCAAGGTATTCGTATGCTTGGATGCGGTTCTCTCCCAATAGCCGGAAAATAATGGTGAACAGGTTATTTTGTCCGTTCATCGGGCGTAGAGGATAGTAAAGAGGTGCATTCTCCTCTTTTGTCAGGTCAATTTCCCGGTATATGACACGCATCCAGCGGGCATTTTCAAGTTCTTGGGTCATCCTTTCGTTGAACTCCTGGCTACGGACAGAAAGTTGCGAGACATTGTCATCCTGTTTTATTGTCCGTTCGCCACGCGAAAGCCGAGGGCTGCGCTGCTGCTGGTTGTTCTCTTCCTGAGCCATTAAAGGGATGGCGGCAAGGAAGAGTGCGGATAGAATCATTATATAAGAATGCCATTTCATAGCGTCTGTCTTTTTATTCGTTGATTAATTTACGATTACTTCAATTGTTGGTATGGTACGTTCTATTCCGTCGGGGCCCTTTGCTACGACACGGGTGATATAGAACCGTTTCCCCCGTGAGAGCCTGCGGATATATTCTTTTTGTCTTTGGGAAAATTTTGTTCCTTGTGCTACCTCGGGGATGGCATTCCCCATCGAGTCGAAGAATGTCAGTTCGAAGCTTTGTACGGTATATTTCACATTCAGCAAGTCGTCATCGATAGCTGCCAGGATACCGTCGGCAGCAACCAGGTGTCTTTTTAAGATGCGTCCGCCCTTGAACTTCCGGATATTTCCATTTTCATCCTTATATTCGATGTAGGGAAGTGGGTCGGGCAATGCTTTTACCCGGAATGTCGTTTTTGCCATCGGGACAGAGCGTCCTCCTGCCATGCGTGCATCAACGGAGATGACGGCTTCAGTTCCTACTTTCTGTGGTTTGGCAATCCATAAATCGCCTTGCCTTGTCAATGTTCCGTTGGTCATGGTTGCAGAGATGTTGTTTGAAGCGACACCTGGGACGGCTATGCGTATGGGGTTTTCTATTCCGGCATACAGTACATTCATCATGGTTGGGGCGACTGTTGCAATCGGTTCCGTAACGTAATATTCGGAAGAAAACTCGCGGTGCATGATGGTTCCGTCGCTATTGGGAACTTCGATGTATCCTTTGACCGGATATGTGCCAGGGCGTCCGGCTACAGCTGTGAACAATCCGTTCTTATCTGTAGGCAGCTCTTTCCCGTTGACTACGATAGTAGGGCGTTTGGTGGAGTCGATTGCCGACAAGACGATGTGGGCGGCGTATTCGCTGCCGCTGACTACGTTCTGGCTGACGGGTACGACTTGTGCTGTTACGCTGTTTACTTTGTAGTCGCCCATATCTACGCTGCTCAGAAGGTTTGAAACCGCTTCACCTTGTGCGTACCGGATGTCGCTTTGCAGCTTGGTGAGCAGGGTCATTGCTGCGGCAACCGGCATATTTTCAAACCAGGTATTTTCCCATGTGCCCAAGTTGTTTCCTGCCGCCGGTTCGGTAGATAGGGCGGTCTTTATGATCTTCATCTTCGCCGTGTCGGTAATCATTGCAGCCAGCGTTTCCCGGTAGTGGTTGATTGCCATGCGGAGTTTTTTCCCTTCGCCTTTGACCGGTGCAAGCATGATTGTAGATGCAGCTTCCAGGTCTTCGCTGTGTTTGATGTTGTTCACATCGGCATCTTGCCCGTCGGCTGCAATGGCAATCCGCTGTTTTAGGGCTTGTATGTAATTGACAAGGGAGTCGGATAATGTATTTACCCGTTGGCTTTTAAAATACCATTCTTTTACCTTTTCCGGATTCGCCCGATAATAGGTCTCCATTTCATTTCTGACGATGTCGTTTCTTCGGGAAGTGTTTTCGATGGAGGTTTTCAAACTGTTTTCAACCAGTTTGAATCCGTCGAGGACTTCTGAAGATACATTTAGCGCCATCATCGCAATGAACACCAAATACATCAGATTAATCATCTTCTGACGTGGCGAATTGGGATTATTTGCTATACCGGCCATTGTCTGTTTCCTTTATTATTGTCCGAAATAGAACGCATTCATTGTCTCTCCGGTTGTTGGTAGCCGTGGGAAGCATAGGGATTTGGTGAATCCGGCTGCTGCGGTGGCACGTTTCCTGTGTACATGTTTACGGTCATGGCTTGTAACATGCGGCTGTACACTTGGTTCAGCTGGGTAAGTTGTTGTGCCATCCGTTCATTTTCTCTGCGGAATACGGAACTGTCAACGACGGAGCCGTCATATAAGTCCTTAATCCGGTTCAGGCCGGAGTTGATATGTTCGATGTTCTCTATTTGGGTGCTTATACTCTTGAGCTGGATTTCATAGATGGTGTTTAGCCCGGAAATATTCCGGTTCAGGTTCTCCATCTGTTGTATATATCCTTTTGAGTTATAGATAACCGAGTCGGAGTTGTTGGTCATGTCCCGGTAGAAATCGAGCATTTTTTCAGAGACTTCCGTCAGTTTCTTTGTGATTTCACCGAATTGTTCCACCTGCTCGGAAATGGAAGATAGTTGGTTTGTATATTTTTCCGTAATCTCTTTCAATCCTTGTGTTGCTGCAGACGTGCAGGCTTCCGTTGCAGCGGCAGTTGCTGTTCCGGCAACAAATCCGTTTATGTTGGGTTGCTGGGTTACGTTCATTCCCTGCAATTCCGTCCCATCTGTCTTTGATTGGGGCATTTCTCCTGTTCCGACCGGGGTTCCGGCATTTGTTCCGATAATGACCGTGTTGTTCCCGAAAGTCACCGGATTAGTTGCAACATTGTTGGATTCATTTTTGTCTAACGGGTTTTTTGATTTCAGGGCGGGGAATACATCTTCCCAATGGTAATCGCTATGTGGTTTTTCAAAACCGAAGATGAAAAACACGAAAAATTCGGTGGTCATACCGATGGCAAGCATCGTTCCTCCGTAAGGCAGGTGCAGAATTTTGAACATTGCTCCGAGGATGACGATGGATGCGCCCCAACTGTAAAAGAAATTGAGGATTCGTTTCCCTTTGTCGCTGGCGAGAAACATCTCCAATCTGTTTTTATATCTTTTGTATTTGCCCATTGCTGTTGTCCCTTTCTTTTTTAATTGTTACCGTTTCCCTCCTTTGGCTTTGGAAAAGCCTATTTGTGTGCGGACGCACCGAAAACCTATGTAAGAACGTGTCTCGTTTTGATATTCGAATGAACGCATGTCGGAGCGGACAAACTGGGGTGCATCTTTCCATGACCCGCCTCTCACTACTTTCTTTTTCATGGCGTAAGGGTCTTCTTTTGCGGCATTGTACCGTAATTCCGGATTGATGTCGCTCATTCGGCTCAGTCCCGATTCCGAAAATGCAGTCGAAGTCCATTCGGCAACGTTGCCTGCCATGTCAAACAGACCAAATTCGTTGGGGGCATATGACCCTACTCTTGAAGAAATCAAGTGTCCGTCTTCTGTATAGTTCCCTTCTCCCGGTTTGAAGTTGCCTAAAAAACAGCCTTTTTCAGTTTGGAGATTCTCTCCGGTCCAAGGATATTTGTTGTTGTTTTTACCTGCTTTTGCCGCATATTCCCATTCAGCTTCCGTAGGGAGCCGGAACGGTTCGATAGTTTGTCCTGCCGGAAGGTTTAGTGACTGCTTATATAGTTCCGTGCGCCAGACACAAAAAGCGGTTGCTTGTTCCCATGACACGCCTACTACCGGATAGTCATCGTATCCCGGATGGTTGAAATACATCCGCATGTACGATTCGTTATTGGCATTGTTGAAATCGTTGACCCAGCAAGTCTCATCCGGATAGATATTGACAATACGGGTGTTGAGGAAATCCCACGGACCGCTTAATGGACGGGTGATTGTTTCGTTCACAATGTTTCCGTTTTCGTCGATATATGCGGTATCTTTTGAAATCATGACGACTTCGTCCGGGTCGGGCGTTATGTCGGTATTGCGTGTCCGGTCGGCAGGGTTCAACTGGTTTTTTCTGAGTGCTGCCGCCGTATAATCGTACCATTCATATTTGAAGTTCATCTGTTTAGGGTCCAATCGCTTTTCTCCGGTGACAGGATTGGTGGTATAGACGCTCTCTATGGCTCGTTGTTCTTCTTCGGTTGCCCTGCGCCACGGAATCGGACGGCTCCAGTCCAAGTGGGGAGGTACGGGGTCGCCGTAACGGTCTTCTGTTATTTTGAACAGGTCGTTGCCGCCATAGGCAGGATCTGCCAGGCGTTCCCGGATGATGGAATCGCGTACCCAATAGACGAATTGCCGGTATTTAGCATTGCTTACTTCAGTTTCATCCATCCAAAAAGCATCGACCGACACCCCTTTCTGTTCGGCAGAGATACCCCATAACGAATCATTTTCCGATATTCCCATCTGATAGGAGCCGCGTTGTATCAGGACCATCCCGTAGGGTGCCGGCTCATTGAATGCAACGCTCCTGACGCCGGTCACTTCTCCTCCGGCAGAAGTCAGGGGCTTTCCGCACGAAGCAAGTATTGATACCAATATCAATAACAGCAATAATCTTTTCATATTATAATATACGTACGCTTTTATGTTTGAACTTTCCGGTTTTCGATTTTTGCAGTTTTATTCTGTACCGCACCATTATCTCATGGCTTCCGCTACTTCCCTTTAACAGGGATGTGATTGGGAAATCGTACGCATATCCTACGTCAAAGCGTCCGATTGTCGCACCGAACATCAAAACTGCCGATTCGTTGATACGCCAGGAAATTCCTCCGTTAAACATTTTATTATACACCACCCGTCCCGTAATATCCGCCTGAATGCTTTGCATGTCAGTCTTAATAAATACCGAAGGCTGTATTTCATACAACGGATTGTTCAATTGAATATTGTATCCTGCGGTAAAATTATATGCTCTTCCGATATATGTATAGATATTTTCTTCCAGCTGGAGTTGGGGCTGCGTAAGGTGCGTGGTGGCTATTCCGGCATATAGGTGCCGGTTTGAGAAATAAAGGCCGAGGTTCATGTCGAAAGCCATCGCTTGCACTTTCGTTGTAGGGAAAGCATCATCGGCTTGTACGTGCCCGTCGGAGGGGGGGATGTAGACTCCTGTCCCGTCAAAGGATTGGTTTACGACACCTAATTGCATGCCGACGCTTAGTGTTCCGTTAAAGAGCTTGAATTTGCAGGCATATTGTGCGGCGTAATGAGTGTTGCGGAACAGCCCGGCTTCGTCTGTATATACGATGATGCCGGCGCCATGTCTTGTCTTTCCTAAAGTCAGCGGCATATCGGCGGTGATAAAGAACGAACGTGGGGCATTTGGGATGCCCAGCCATTGTAATCGGTAGAAGGCAAGTGCGTTGAGATCGTCCGTATTTCCGGCAACCGCCGGATTATAGTAGTTCATCGCTTTGAAATATTGGCTGAATTGCGCGTCGTATTGGGCATGAAGCGCAAAAGCACTTGCCAATATAATGCAACCCGAAAGAAACAGCCTTTTCATATAGATTGAACACTCGATAAATTTTTCCTGTTATGCTTTTAACGATAAATTTACCGGTAAATTGTATGAGATTGGTCATTTTACGAAATCTATTGCCTTTTGCAAGTGGATGGCGGGCTTCAACGAATTGCTTTTTTGCATCGATTTCCGGGAAGGAGTTCTATTTTGCCTTCCATTTCTAATTCAAACAGTTTGACGGATAGCTCATTTACCGGAATCTGCAATGCTTGTGCCATCTCGTTTATGCTCATCGCTTCTTGATGGGCAAGCAGCTGCATGACGGGGCTTTCGTCTGTTCCGGTATCTGTTGTGGTGAAGCAGAGTTCGGTCTGCTGTTCCCGCTTATATTGTTTATCCCAGCAAAGGGCCGATACCAGTTCTTCGGCAGAAGTGATTAATCCAGCTTTATTTTGCCGGATAAGTTCATTGCATCCTTTGGAGTGGATATCGGTGGTGCGTCCCGGGAACGTGAAAACGTCTCTGCCATAGGAGAAGGCGATGTCGGCGGTAACCAAAGACCCTCCTTTTGCAGCCGATTCAATGACGATGGTTGCGTCTGCCAATCCGGCGATGAGCCGATTCCGTTTTAAGAAATTAGGACGGTCCGGATCCGTCATGCTGGGGAAATCGGAGAGTAGCCCTCCATTTTTGAGCATTTCTATTGCGGTGTTTCTATGAGCGGACGGATATATTCTATCTAATCCGTGGGCAAGGATGCCTACGGTCGGCAGATTCTCTTGTAAAGCACAGCGATGGGCGCAGATGTCAATGCCATAAGCCAGTCCGCTTATGATTAGTAATTCCGGATAGGATTCCGCTAAATCGGAAATAAGCTGCTGGGTAGATTCCCGTCCGTAGGGTGTTGCTTGCCTTGTCCCTACGATACTGATGATTTTGTTGGCATTGAGATTTGCATTTCCTTTGAAATAGAAAAGGAGTGGGGCGTCGGGGCATTCTTTTAGCCTTGCAGGATAACTCTCTTCCCCAAAAAAGAAAACGGAGATGTTGTTTTTCTCAATGAAAGAGAGTTCTTGTTCCGCCCTTTTCAAGGCTTCGCTCTTTTTGATTTCGGAAGACAATCCTTGCCCGATACCTGGTACTTTTTCTAATAGTTGTCGTTTTTCATGGAATACGGTTTCGGCACTACCGAAATATTGCAATAACTGTCGGGATAGAATATTCCCGATACCATGAGTCATAGTCAAGGCGATTTGGTAAAATTGTTCGTTTGTCATTTATTCGTCGGTGGTATGTAGTTTGTTTATCTTTTTCAGCATCTCATCGAAATATTCCCCTCGTGTCAGTTTCCCGTCTTTTACCACAACCGATTCGACGAAGCCTTTTGTTGCAAGGGTGTTATCGGATGCCCGGTAAATATCCTGTTCAAAAACCAGTTTAACTCCTTTCCTTGTTACGTTCAGGCAAGAGATGTAGCTGTCACCGCTCCGAAGGGATGTCTTGAAATTTATTTCTACTTTTGAAACGAAAGCATCAATGCCTTGCTCGTGCATTGCTCCGAAGTTTTCGCCCAAAGCCTCTAAAAATTCATGTCGGGTATGCTCCATGTAATGTTGATAATTGGAGTTGTTTACAACGCCTTGCAAATCACATTCGTAGTCGCGTACTTTGTCTTTTAGTTTAAACAGATATTCTTTCATCTTAATTAAATTCTCTTTCCGTTTGAATTTTTTCCATTTTGTATAACCGGTCGGAAGGACGGATTTTCTCATTTGTTTTTATAGAAAACCGTTCTCCTTTTACCGTTCTGTCCACAGGTTTCAAGGCGACCCGTATCTCTTCCACCTTTTGCATGACAGCTCCTGTAGTTGGTCCGGTGATTAATATTTCGTCTCCTACCTGAAGTGAACCTGATTCCATCTCAAATTCCGCCACGCCTATTTTGTCGAAATATTTGATACCTTTGGCTACATATACTTTTTTGCGGGTTGCCTGCGAACCGTATTGGCTACTCCATTCTCCAAGCCGTTGTCCTAAATAGTAACCATTCCAGAATCCGCGATTAAAAACCTGTTTCAGCCGTTCATCCCATGCTGTTATTTTTTCTTCCGTGAAAGTCCCGTTGCAATATGCCTTGATTGCTTCCTTGTAACATTCGGTAACTATTTTTACATATTCCGGTCCTCTGGCACGTCCTTCAATTTTAAATACACGTACGCCTGCATCCATCATTTTATTCATGAAATGGATGGTCTTTAAATCTTTGGGGGACATGATGTACTGGTTCTCGATATCCAGTTCGATATTGCTTTCCCGGTCGCGGACGTTGTAGGCTCTCCGGCAGATTTGCATGCACGCTCCGCGGTTTGCAGAAGCATTCATCTCATGCAAGCTGAGGTAGCATTTGCCGGATACTGCCATGCACAATGCTCCGTGGGCAAACATTTCTATACGGATTAATTCCCCTTTTGGCCCTTTTATCTGCTGTTTTTGAATTTCCTGATAGATATCGTAAACTTGCTTTAGATTCAGTTCGCGGGCAAGCACTACCACATCTGCAAATCGGGAATAGAATTTTAACGCTTCGATATTTGAGATATTCAGCTGTGTGGATAGGTGAACTTCCTGTTGAATCCGGTTACAATAATCCATTGCTGCAACATCGGATGCGATAATAGCTGAGATATTCGCTTCTTTTGCCGCATCGATTATTTCTTGCATCAGCGGAAGGTCTTCGTTGTAAATGACCGTGTTGACGGTCAGATAGCTTTTTATGTCGTGCGATTGACATATTCCGGCAATTTTCCGCAGATCCTCTATCGTGAAATTGTTGGCGGAGCGTGAACGCATATTCAATCCTTCGATACCGAAGTAGATGGAGTCGGCACCGGCTTGGATGGCTGCCATCAGCGATTCGTAGGAACCGACCGGTGACATTATTTCAAAGTCTTTTTCGTTCAATGTTGTACGAGTTAACAGTTCATTTTACAAAGATATGAATTTTTCGGGATGTATGTTTGTCATTTTACAGGTTCGACAATATCCCATCCGGTAATGGATTGAAGAAATGAGGTCAGTTCTTTTGCCATCTGTCGGTGTTGAGCTTTCGAAGGATGGTATCCACTTCCATATCCGAGACTTCCCGTTTGCGGTGTCATGTCGAAGCGGAACACTTGATTGTCTCCCTCTTTTTTGACGGCATCTACTGCATTGTTCATCAATGTCTGTACTTCGTCCAATATCTTCCCCTGCAACATTACACCGCTAAGCAATACGATTTTTGCATTCGGGTAATGCCCTCTTAGGGTACGGATGAAGTTATAGTAGGCGTTTTGCAATTTCGCTTTGTCGAAATTGTTCCCTTGTATATCGTTTGTTCCTAAGTTGATACATACCACATCTGGACAGTAACGGTTAAAATCCCAAATATCGGTACTATCCATATAAAGGGTTTCGTTGTAAATATCCGGCAGACAGGTTCCGACAGAGCCTTCCTTTTTGTCTCCGTAATTCCGGTAAATTCCGATACCTGATTTAGCTACGACCAAATGTTGGGCGCCAAAAGCTCGGGCTGTCGTTGCGGCATAGGTGTAATAGAAATTTTCGTCTTCAAACCGGAACGGTTCTTTCTCATTGGCTGCTTCTATTCCGTATCCGCAAGTGATGGAGTTCCCGATGAATTCGATTTTCCGGGTAGGAAGTTCTGGGGCGGTTTGCATTTTCCCTCCCGGGCTGAGGATGAAACCACGGAATTCTGGAAAGAAATCGCGTCCTTCATAAGCGAGCATAACGGTAATGCTATGGTTGCCTTTTGGCAGGCTGTCGGCTAAAACGATGACAGAGTCGTTTTCAAATGTTCCTACCTTGCGAGGGGCTTCTCCGTCTATTTCTACGGTGAAGTGCCCACTTTTCGGTTTTACCTGCATGGCGATAGATGTTCCTGTGAAGTTGGCTTTGATTTGTACGCCTGGATATGTGAAAACCGGAGCTTCAGGATTCCGGAAACTTACTCTGCCGGTATATACGATTTCCGGAGAATAGGCAGGGACGTATACAGGCCCTTGGTTTGCCTGACATGCAGAAAGCAAGCTACATGCCGATAAAAGCAACACTGATAAGAGATGTTTTTCCATAAAATTGAATTTCTTGCAAAGATAGATGCAAAATAGTTTGAGACAAAATAAAAATAGTAGGATTCCTGTTCCCCTTTTTGGATATCTTTGTATTCGGAAACAGAAGAGACTATGAGAATTGGTGGAATCGATTTGGGCGAACGGCCTGTTTTTCTTGCTCCGATGGAGGATGTTACTGATATTTCTTTTCGGTTGATGTGCAAGTCTTTTGGCGCAGATATGGTTTATACGGAATTTGTGTCGAGCGATGCATTGATTCGGAGTGTAAATAAAACCCAGCAGAAGTTGGTTGTGTCGGATGAAGAGCGACCGGTTGCGATACAGATATATGGAAAAGATGTGGCATCGATGGTTGAGGCTGCCCGTATTTGCGAGGATGCTCGTCCGGATATTTTAGATATAAATTTGGGATGTCCGGTAAAGAAAGTGGCAGGGAAAGGAGCCGGAGCAGGCATGTTGAGGAATATCCCGTTGATGCTTGACATTACACGTGAGGTTGTCCGTGCAGTGAAGATTCCCGTGACGGTTAAAACTCGTTTGGGATGGGATGCCGACAATAAAATCATTGTGGATTTGGCGGAGCAATTGCAGGATTGCGGTATAGCAGCGCTTTCCATACATGGACGGACAAGGGCTCAGATGTATACGGGTGAAGCGGATTGGTCTTTAATCGGGAAGGTGAAGGAAAATCCGCGTATGGTGATACCGATTATAGGAAACGGAGATGTTACTTCGGCTGAAATCTGCAAAGAACGGTTTGATACTTACGGCGTTGATGCTGTTATGATAGGACGGGGTAGCATAGGAAGACCATGGATTTTCCAGGAGGTGAAGCATTACCTTCAAACCGGAGAACTACTTCCTCCCAAAACGTTCGATTGGTATTTGAATGTGTTGAAAGAGCAGGTGAAACAAAGCGTGGAACGCTTGGATGAACGCCGGGGTATATTGCATATTCGCCGTCATTTGGCGGCGACACCATTATTTAAAGGTATTCCGGATTTCAAACAGACACGCGTGGCGATGCTGCGTGCTGATACGATTGATGAGTTATTTTCAATAATGAATGGAATTAAACAAAAATATTTTTTAGAATAGTCTTGTTGCTTTATTTGGTTTAATACAAAAACGGGTCAAATAAAATATTTTCAAAAAAATCGGACAAATATTTTTCTTTTTCAAAATAGTTTGTATATTTGTAACGAGTTTTTTTCATAGTATTTTAGATCTAAGGTTAACAATGAGTCTTTATAAAGGAGTAATCGTGAGATTGCTCCTCTATAAAGCAAGTAAAGGCTATTCCTGCTGGGGAATGGTCTTTATTTTTTTGAGTATAAATGATTGTAATTAGAGAAGGAAATGAAAAAATTGTTATTTACATTTTCTGTTGGCTTTTTAATATCCTTGTCGGCAGATGCCTATATTTCGGAAGAGACGGAATATATATGTCCGGATCCTGTCTTGAAATATCAGAAATTGGAAGGGTGGGGAAGCTCTCTTTGCTGGTGGGCTGCCCAAGTGGGAAAGTGGGATGATGAAAAGATTGATGCGATTGTGGATGCGTTGACTTCTCCAGACCAGCTTAATATGAATATATTCAGGTATAATATCGGAGGAGGAGATGATCCTTCCCATGCGGATGGACATATGGTGAAAGGCAAAGGGAAGCGTGCAGAAATGGAGGGTTTCAAATCTTCAAAAGATGCAGATTATAATTGGAATGCGGATGCAGCACAGCGAAAAATCCTGTTGAAGATAAAAGACAGGCGGAAAGATGCCGTTTTTGAAGCGTTTTCTAATTCGGCACCGTATTGGATGACTTACAGTGGTTGCTCTGCCGGAAATGATAATCCGCTAGAAGATAATTTGAAACCGGAATATTATGAGTTGTTCTGCCGTTATTTAGTAGATGTCTGCCAGTATTACAAAGAGCATTGCGGTATTGAGTTTAAGACATTGGAACCTTTTAATGAATCATTCTCAAATTATTGGTATAATTTGGGAAGTCAAGAGGGATGCCACTTTGAACCTGAGACCCAAATGACAATTATCCGTATTCTTTATCCCATGTTACAGGAATCGGGACTTCCTACTGTTATTTCGGCTTCTGACGAGACAAACTTGAACCAATTCCTGACAGTGCAAAAATCCTATCGTGAAGCGGGAGATATTTGGGAGAAAATTGGTCAGTTGAATACACATACTTATGGCGGAAACAATGAGGAGCGTGTACAGGTGCGCGAGTTGGTGGCAGAAGCCGGCAAGCCGTTTTGGCAATCAGAGACTGGTCCTTCTGGAAATGGCAGAGGTTTGGAGAGTAATTTGGCTTTGACGCAGAAAATGTTTGATGATTTGCGGATTATGCGCCCACAAGCGTGGCTCGATTGGCAGATTATGGAGGAACATAATGATGAATGGTGTGTCATGCGTGGCAATTTTCAGACACAAGAGTATAAATTGATAAAGAATTTTTATGTGCGGATGCAGATAACAAGATTCTTTAAACAGGGGTATACATTTATAGAGACAGGTAATCGGCAGGCGTTGGCTGCTGTTTCTTCTTCCGGGAAAGAAGCTGTTTTTGCAGTCTTGAATACGTCCGGCTCTCCTAAACGTGTCAATGTTTCGCTCGGAAAATTTGATGAGAAACTGAAAAAAGTCACTTCTTGGCGCACATCGGCAACAGAAGATTGTCAACAGGTTGAAGATTTTACCTTGGATGGCTCTTCCATTAACTATGTGATGCCGGCACAGTCGTTGACAACTTTTGTAGTAAACTTTCGGTAACACTTTAGTACATGGAAGGATTTTTCTTTGGAGGAGGGAAATCCTTCCATGTTTATATAGAAGGGATCAGTTTATTCCCGTGTTTTCTGAAGCAACAGAAAATCCAATAATGTCATGGCTGTCATTGCTTCTACGATGGGTACTGCCCGCGGAAGAACACACGGGTCGTGTCGTCCACGCATTTCCAGCGTTGTGTCATTTCCCATAACGTCGACTGTCTTTTGTTCCATCAGGAGGGTAGCAACAGGTTTGAATGCTACTCGGAAATAGATATCTTTGCCATTCGAGATACCTCCTTGGATGCCTCCGGAATGGTTGCTTTGTAAATCTATTTTTCCATTGTTGTTAAAAAACAAGTCGTTCCTTTCCGACCCGAAGAAATGGGCTGCATCGAACCCGTCCCCATATTCAAATCCTTTTGCTGCGTTTATGGATAGCATAGCTTTTCCCAACTCAGCATGCAATTTGTCGAAGACCGGTTCTCCCAATCCGCAGGGAACATTTTTTGCAATGCCGGTGATGATACCTCCTACTGTGTCTCCTTTTCCTTTGACTTCGGCAATCAGGTGTTCCATCTCTTTCGCTTTTTCCTGATCAGGACAACGAACCGGATTTGATTCTATCAAGGCAGGATCATATTTCCGGTAATCCTTATCCAAGCAGATATTCCCGATTTGTGAAGTGTATGCGTAAATCTTTACGCCATATTGCTGGAGGATTTGTTTGGCGATGGCACCTGCTACACATCTTGAAACGGTTTCCCGGGCAGAAGAGCGTCCTCCTCCTCTCGGATCCCGTATGCCATATTTTATTTGGTAGGTATAATCTGCATGAGAAGGACGGTATGCCTGCTTTATGTTATTATAGTCCGATGAATGTTGGTTTTTGTTCCATATAACGAAACCAATGGGAGTGCCTGTCGTTTTCCCTTCATAGATGCCGGAAAGAAACTGCACTTCATCGTCTTCTTTTCGGGACGTTGTAATTTTAGATTGCCCGGGTTTCCTGCGGTTTAATTCCTGTTGTATGAAGTCGAAATCCAGTTCTATTCCGGCTGGGCAACCATCTATTACCCCGCCGATGGCTGCGCCGTGGGATTCTCCGAAAGATGTCAATCTAAATATATGCCCGAATGTATTCATAATTGTATGGAATCATTAATGGCAACCGCCGCATCCACAAGATCCGCCATGTTCATGTTCTCCACAGCCACCGCCGCAGTCATCGCATCCACATCCGCATCCTCCGTGAGGTGACGTCAGCTCTGCAATCTCTTCTGCTGTCGGTTCGTGTACGTCAAGAACTTCACCGCTGAAATGAAGCGTTTCACCAGCCAACGGGTGGTTGAAGTCCATCACGACAATATCTTCTTTTACTTCCAAGACAGAGCCATTCATACGGTTGCCATTGGAATCCATCATAGGAACCGTGTTGCCTTCTTTGATTCTTTCAGCATCGAATTTCCCTTCAACCTCGAATATTTTCTTTTCTAAATCAAGGACATAATCTTCCCGGTATTCGCCATATGCGTCAGAGGGTTTGAGGGTAAAATTAAATGTGTCGCCTACTTCAAGACCTTTCAGTGCGCTTTCAAAAGCCGGGAGCATCATGCCTATTCCGAAAATGAATTTCAGGGGAACTTCGGCTGTTGCTTTTTCCATTAATTCTCTGTCTTCTCCTTCTCCTACGTTTAAATCGTATGTTACGGCAACGTATTTGTTGGTTGTAATTTTCATTGCTAATTTGTTTTTAGATATAATCGTTCTTTGCAAAGATACAAACTTATTTCATATTTGCGGCTTTCAGCAGTGCATTCATAGCTTGTTCGAGGATTGAACGTGGACAACCGACGTTTAACCGCATGTGCCCTTCTCCTCCCGGACCAAACATGCTGCCATCGTTCAGTGCCAAGCCTGCTTTCTCTTTGAACAAGGCTACCAGTTCCTGTTGTGGCAGGTTTAATTCCCTGCAGTCCAGCCAAACAAGAAAAGAAGCTTGTGGTTGATATACTTTGATTGCCGGCAGATGTTTCTTTAAGAAATTTGTAACATACAGGATATTTGCCATAATGTAAGAACGCATCTGCTGTAACCATTCTCCTCCGAAAGTATAAGCTGCTATGGTTGCTTCATAAGCGAAGATAGTCCCTGAATTAAATTCTCCGGCTTCCAAGTATCCGTAAAATTTCCTCCGCAATTCTTCGTTCGGGACAATCGAATAGGATGTTACAATGCCTGCGATATTGAATGTTTTGCTTGGCGCCATGAATGTTATGGAACAGGATGCCGCTTCTTCTGATGCTGTGGCAAAAGGCGTATGGCGATATTGAGGAAATGTCATTTCTGCGTGTATTTCATCGGAAATGACCAAGATATGATGCCGGGTACAGATCTCAGCGAGCTGTTGTAATGTCTCTTTTGGCCATACCACGCCACCAGGGTTGTGTGGATTTGACAGTATGAGCATTTTGCATCCTTCTGCAATGGATTCCAAATGTTCGAAATCCATTTCGTAATACCCGTTGACAAGTTTTAGCGGATTATATACGATTTCTCTGTGGAAACTCTCAGGTACTATGCGGAATGGATGATAAACCGGTGGCTGGATGATGATTTTGTCTCCTGGTTCTGTAAAGCATTGGACGGCATAAGCGATACCTTTTACGATTCCAGGGATATAGGTAATCCAATCCCGTTCTATTTTCCAAAGATATTTGTATAGAAGCCACTCTATAATGCTGTCGTAATATTTATCGGAAGCAAATGTATATCCGAATATTTCGTGTTCACAACGCTTTTTAAGCGCATTGATAATAAAATCCGGTGTTTTGAAATCCATATCGGCTACCCATAACGGAATCAAGTTGTCTTTTCCGAAAGTCTCTTTCATCCCGTCGTATTTAACGCAGTCAGTGCCGTGGCGTTCTATTTGTTGGTCGAAATTGTACTGTTTCATGATTTTGAACATTCTTTTTCCGGGGCACAAAAATACAGATTTATTCCGTATGTATATTCAATAAAAAGGAAAGATTCCCGAGAGTCTGACAAAGCTCTCGGGAATCTTTCCTTTTTAGGATGTTAATCCCTTTTGATTATCTGGATTACAGATTGTTTTTCTTTTTCCCAAATGTAATGTTGAAACCGAGAGAGACAGTGGCGTTAGCATTGCCAACGGGGATGTACTGAGGAGTAACTCTCGTAATCATGTGGTCTGTCCCGATAAAGAAGTTGAATCCGTTCGGATGGAAGTTCAGCACCCAGCCTAAAGAGGAGCCGAAAGAACTGCAAGCGTAGTTGACAGATGCTTCGAACCAGCTTACTGGAGCTACATTTGCCGAGAAGCGTCCTTCGGACCAAGTGAACGGCCGGTTGAAATATGTTGAAGATAAGAATCCGAAACGCAACTTTTTATACCAAGGCAAAGCATATTCCGCTCCGATGTTGAGTGTTGCTGCAAGGGCGGTAGTGCGACCTCCGTCTACTTTTTCTTCATAGAAATTGAACATGTCTGCAAGGTCATCGCCCAAGTCTTCCAATTGGTTATCAAGAGTTCCTGGATCATTGTCTTCGCCATCGACAACGATTGGCAACTTGAATCCGGCGAATGTGTATTCACCGGTGGTACGGGCGCGCAGTGTGTTGTTCCAATGGATGAAGCCTAAATCCAAAAGTGAAGCTGATAACGTCAGACCTTCAACAAAGTCATCCATTTTATAGGCAGCACCAAGGTCGAAACCTAATCCGAATCCACCTAATCCGCCGCCGTCTACGTCAAATCCTGACAGCTCGTTGTGTCCTTGCGAATTTGTTTCGTCGGTTTCAAAATAGGCCCCTTTCAAAGAGCCGTTCATTACTCCGTCAGCATATACGTGCCATTCATTTTGTGACATATACAAATCCATGTTTTCAATTCGGGCATCTACGTTTGCACCACCGAACAGGAATTTGACTTTTGCGCCGACAGTCAGCCGATCGTCAAGAATCTCGCGAGAATGTCCTAATGCCAGTTCTACATAATTGTTTGAACGCACTGCCAAGTCTTTGATATTGTAATGTGTTCCTTCTTCGTTTGTCATTCCACTTTTCATAAAGTTGAACATGGAATAAGGGATATTTATGGAACTGTTGGAGCGCAGACGTATATCGAACGTATTGAATCCTCCGAATGCGCGGAACCCGAACGACAAGAGACTCATGTCGATGTTCAGGTTTATATGGTTGTTCTTATGCAACCGTGAGAGGAATTCTTCTGTTCCGATTTGCGGATTCATGAATGTTGTTAAATCGTATCCGTTTTGATTGTATGGATATAGAAAGTCATTTAATCCGATGTTACCTTGTACGCCTACGTTGAGATTTCCTAATACGAAGAACGGTAATATGCTAATGTAGTTGCTTTCATTTGTGAAAGCAGGGTTTAGCTGATGACGGTATGTGGCACCTTCCAAAAAGTAACTTGAGCGGAGTCCTTGTGCTGAAATCGATGCAGTGACCCCTCCCAGCAGAGCCAATGATAAAAGAATTCGTTTGAAATATTTATTGTTCATAGTTTCCCGTATTAAGTTTACTGTTATAAATCATTGAAGTTTCCGGAAATTCCTCCCGGTATTTTTAATTTTACGTTATTTAATTGAATACTTTGCTGTTCGTTCAGCTGTGCACCGGACGAATTTTCAGAAGTAGCAACTGCGCGGAAGCGGAGGCCATCCAATCGTGCCATACTCCCTTCGGCCGTTTCTTTCATTTCTACCGTGATAGAAGTCGTTGTTGCTGCCTGCATTGTCCCGGCAGGAATGATATTGTTTCCTTCTTCGTTTTTTACTTCAACGGAAACGCCTGTCAATGTGATTGTATTTCCGTATTGGTCGATAGTGGTAGGTTCAGCTTCAAACGCAACGTTCAATGGAATTTTGTTTGCCACGTCGGCAGTAAGTTTCAGTACTCCGCTTAATTCATAGTCTGCTATATCCTCTTGCCAGCCATCGATGGAATCTCTATATACAACCGACAAGTTAGGACCGAAAATGAACGGAACATTTACTTCGTAATCTGTATTGATAAAGTACTCTCTTCCCGGTTCGATGGTAACATCTTCTTCAATGGCATTGGCATCTACGTCAATTGTTATTTCATCAGGAATTTTTTCAATCAAGGAAGATAGTCCTGGAATTAGGATATTTGTGAGTCCTTCTCCCTCTATCGGTTTTTGGGATAAGCAGTAGTGCATTTCACCTGCAATGGCATTTTCTTCCGTGATGGCGAAGTTTACAGATTGCGAAGGGGTTCCGTTATAATAGATAGACGTTAATGTTCCATTGGCAATTGCTCTTACCGGCGTATAGTTCTCTGCATTAAAGTATATTGCCGGATTGTCCAAGTCTAAAACGACTTCTTCGTCTGACAGGAAGTCGGGGAGGTCGTCAAAGGTGACAGGATCTATTTCCAGATTAATATCCGGTTGAACCACGGCATTGACTGCTAAGATATTTATGTCATTATTATTAAGTGTATTATCCGTTATGGAGACATTTGCTTGTATATTTACATCCGATGGGATTTGTTCTCCGTAAAGATTATCTGTCCAAATGGATACATCTCCGTTTATGGTGATTTCCCCGTTTACCAATAGTGTTTGGGTTGCCGGGTCGTAACCTTCTCCTTCAGGGAGTTCTGTCATATCGATACGAGTTATTGGGATATCGATGGTTAGTCCTGTAACATCTCTGATTGGAGTATTGGTCAAATTGATGACATTATTTGCGTCAACTAATCCGGAATTGGTCACGAAGAATTTCGGCAATTGGATTTTTACATCTTTGCATTCAAACTCTCTCATGAGTTGTTCGCTATAAGTCAGGTGTATGGTCGCAACCAGATTGACGTCAACGAAGTTCAGTTTTTTCATCTCACTAGGGAGATTCTCCCCGTCGATGGAGAAAGATGTATTGAAGTCATCGGGAATAGTTGAAGAGAGTTCCCTGTTTTCTTCAGGTTTTATTTGAATTTCTTCGTCAAAACCGGTTACGGTCGTATTGATAGGGTCGAATATCGGTTTGCTTACCGTAAATGCGTCAATTGAAACGCTTGCATTGCTGGGAGAACCTGTTTGAGTCAGGTAGTAATTCCCGTTTTCATCTGTTTTAATCAAATCATTGTTTTCAAGGTCTAATACCTTTGTCAGTTTGATTTCTTCTGTGCTTCCTCCGGGGATTGCAAATTCACTTCCCCCAAAAGTAATCGTAAAATCGATATCTCCGTTTATGTCGTAATCATTGTTTACGCACGAAGAAAAGAGGAGCAGTAATCCTAAATTTAGAATTTTAGCCAGTGTTAATTTTTTCATTCGAGTTATAATTTTTATAATTGGGAAAATACGGCTGCAAAGGTAAAGATTGTGGTTAATTATTCCAATTTATTGTAGAATTTTTCTGGACGGGGAATGTGATTTTAACAGATGATACCTAATAAGATAATGCTTAAAATGAGGAAGCTATGTCTTTTTTTGTTGCATTCTAATTGGGCTTTTTGGCAAAGAAGCCCCGAACTGTTTGGTTCGGGGCTTCGCAAGTAACAAAAATGTTTGTCAGTTATAATTTATGTATTACTTTCATTAGTTGTTCTCCCAAGCCGATTGTGTAGCCTTGTGAGACAAAAACGACCCGGTTGAACGTATCCGCAATGATGAATATCGGGAGTTCGGACTCTTTTAGTTTCAAGTTTGCTGTAATTTCTTTCTGTATCTTCCCGTCAATATCTATTCCATATGTGATTGTAGATGGGAGTGTCCCAAATTCTTCCGGATTGAAATTTTTCCATTCTTGCTCATTGGGCAGAAGCAACACCATACCTCGTCCCCATTGTTCAAGTTCATTTTTCATGGTGGCAATATCGCGCAGAGCGTGGTTGGTAGGTTCTTGCCGTGCTTTGAGTATTGCTACTACGTAATAACCGCGTCCGGTAGTAGACAGCAGGCTGACATTCTTTCCGTCTTCCATCCGCTGGTACAGGTTCTCTGAGTTGAATTCGCCAATAACCTGTATGTCGTCGATACTTTCCCGTATTTTCAGTTCTAAAGGAGTGGTAGCGTTTTCTTTGACACTGAAAAAAGTGAGCGTAGCCAATACTTTTCCGCTTGCCATGCGTGTTCCGGTTACCATCATGTAGTTTCCGGTATCTATCGTACACGGTTGCTTTAGCAGCGTATTCCATGAGCCCCACATGTTTAGTGTCTGCAATTGTGCATTTTCATCTATTTTAGCGATGGAGAAATGGTTGGAATATTTCGGGTCGTCTAATGTTTTGGAGGGTTGGTAGGATGCAACAATTTGACCTTTCGGTGCAACGGTTTGTTTGTTGGTATCGAAATTGACGTCTATCCATTGATTGTCGAAATATTGCGTTTTCCCGGTGACGCGTTCGATGCGTGCCGGTATTCCGATACTACGTGCTGCTGCAACGAAAAAGATGTTGCTCGAATTTGTATCGGCAATGCGGTATTTCCATACGCCGGTCGGCATCACGGGTATTTGTTGCGGATTCAGGTTGTCTTGAATTTGGATGTTTTCCTTGACCCAGCTGATAAGTCCGCTAGCCGAAAGGCTGTTATTCAATTCTTTTTGCAGCCCTTCTCTGAGAATTTTTTTGTAGGGGGTTAGAAGTTCGTTGGAGACACGTGGGTTCATGATGTATTGTATGAATAAGTCACTTCCGTTTTCCGGTGTATCCAGATGGTCGCGTAATACGCTTGCCGGCGTGTCTCGTAAGTCTTTTGCGGAAACCGTATTGAGCAAGTTTATCGCTTGCTCCCGTTTTTCAGCAGGTGTCTCCCGCAGGAATTTTTCTATTTCTCCGTAATTCCCGCGAGAAGCAATCATGATGCGGACGGTTTTTTTAGGGTCTGTGCCCAAATCCTTTGCCAGTGATTCGCCTTTTTCTTTCGTATAGAAAGTCTTTACGTAATTGTTCCTCAGTTCATCTTCTTTCAACAGGCGTTCGCTGTTGGCTTTCCTTTGTTCTTCGGTAACCTTTACCAAATTGTCGCCTTCCACCGGTGGAACAATATCCATTTCGATGAAAGCGGTTGTTCCCGGGGTTTTGTCTAATTTGATGGTAATCTCCGTATCTTTGCCGAAAGAGACTTTTTGGAATCCATATTTCCCTTTGTCGGAAGCCCATACCAGCATGTCGCCTTTCCCGGCACTCAGGAATGTTTTTCCATTGGCATCGGTTTTTTTGTTGGCAACTGTGTAGAATTCGGCGTAATTGTATATTTTGAATTCGACAGCAGCTCCGGAGACGGGATTCCCTTCCGTATCGGTTACTGTTACGGTTGTTTTAGCCGTCGGTGCATAATTGTCGATGACATTGATTTCCGTATAACAGTCGGTTACAGACATCACCTCTTCCGGCCCGTGATATTTGCCGAAAACTTTCGTGTGCATCAGCATGCCCCGGGATGCCGGAGCATTAAACCATCCTAAGTTCAATACAGGTTCTGGTTCGCAGGCTCCGAGGAAATACCATTTCCCTTCCACCCATGCTTCGACCCATGCGTGATTGTTGTCGGTGTGTGCCCAGCGAGGCGTGTAAACCTGCCGAGCCGGTATCCCGACGGCGCGCAGCGCTGCGACAGTGAATGTGGATTCTTCTCCGCAGCGTCCATAGGCAGTCTTTATGGAAGCCAGCGGTGCGCTTGTGCGTGAATCGGATGGGGTATAAGTTACTTTTTCGTGACACCAATGGTTTACCTCAAGGACTGCATCGTACATGGAGAGATTTTTTACCCGGTCTTGCAGTTCGTGGTATATATAATTCCGGCTTTCGTCCATATTTTCGTTGTTCACGCGTATGGGCAGGACGAAATGTCTGAAAATCTCATCCGGTACCTGTTTCCCCCATGGCATGGTTTCACGTGCCAGGAAAGCGAGGTCGATGTTATGGATGTAGAAGGATGTGTCGTAATCGGCAATATCGCCGATAGGCATGTAAGCATAGAGGAATTGGAATGCCTCTTGCTTTTCGGTAGATAATTCTTCGGGTACAGGAATGTCATGCTTTATTGCTTGCATTTTCTTCAGGAAGTCCTGTTTTACTTCAGCCCGTAACTTTGCATCTTTTATGAAGTGTTTTGACTCATTTGTACAGCTGCCCATTAAACAGCAGACGGTCAGTAAAAAGATAGGTATTAGTCTGTTCATATCCTTTATAGTTTGTTTGTTTGCTTCAAAGGTATAAATAAAATCATGAATTTCGTAGAGGGAAAAGATTATATCTGCTTTTGAACGGATATATGAGGTGTGGCAAGCCATCTAAATAATAGAAAGCGGTGTCCACTTGATGGCGGACACCGCTTTCTGTGACAGTTTGGAGTATAAAATCAATTTTTTTTGAATATTCCCAATGTGGAGACAACAGGGCGTGCATAACCGGAAGCACCTCCGTCGTTGATTCGTTCTCCTCCGATGACGATAGTGGAAGAGCCACCGCCGTCCATGTTGACGGCTTCTTTGCATCCGAGTCCTTTCATGATTTGTGCGACTTCGTATAGGTTGGCTCCTCTGCTTTCTTCTATTCTGCCGTCGCATACGAAAAATATCAGTTTGCCATCATCCGTATAGCCTATCGCTGTCCTGTCCGGACGGCTCATGTCGGCGTCATCGTGTCGGAAAATGTCTTTTGCTGTAACTTCGTAATTTGTCATATAGAACCCTTTGCTTGTCAGGGAGAAGTCGAATGGAATTACACCGTTTTTCAATAAGACGGGTCCTGCACTCAGCGCATGTACAGGATTCCATGCCACAGGTTCTGACGGATTGGTATCGGACGCTTCCGAATTCTTTGGCTTGGTTGGCTACTGTTGTGGCTTCGGATGGGAGGTTTACCCGAAATTCGAGATTCCCCTTTGACATGTCGGCAACGGCATACCAAGCTTTGAACGGTCGCCCGTTCAGTTGGTCGGATGTCTGGAAGAGCTGTATCTCTTCTGGAAGGCTTTTGTTTTCTATCTTTTCCCAATTAAATGTAATGGATGTTCCGGCATTTCCTAAGGTGACGGTTTGTTCATCGCTGTATACCACAGAGCTGTTTACAATCATGTAAGCGCGTATTTTGTATTCCTTTCCGTATTCGAACAGGACGTTCGGAAGCACTTGGAAAACCGTTTCTCCATTGGATATGGATGGACCTGCCTGTTTGTTTTTTTTGATGGTTGCATCACTTCCATCGTCAGACCAACAAGTACCTGTTTCGCTGATATAAGCATTTTCTTTTGCCTGTATCAGATAAGAGATGCTGATGCAATGGTCGTTGCCATTTACGGAACCGAGTGTGATTTTGGGCTCATCGCTAAAGGGTATGAATCGGTAAAGCACGGTTGCCCCATCCGACTGTATGCTTCCGGAAAATGCGCAGACCTTGAAATAGTAACTGATGTTTTCTTCGAGCTCTCCGTATATATATTCCGTAGTATTTTTGCCCAGCCGGTCTAATTCGCGGAAATCGTTCTCATTTTCTCCTTTTATATAGAGAATGAATCCTTCTTCGTTGTTGCTGTTGTCGCTCCAACGAAGGGAAATTTGTTCTGCATCGATTCTTTCCACGTATAAATCGGACGGAGCTGTTAATTCATTGCCGGCTTTATTTTCTTCTTCGGAACAAGCCCCGGACAATAAGGCTAAAATGCCTGATAAAATCCATAGTTTCATATTTTTCATGCTTGAATTTGTTTTATAGATCTGTCAATCAAAAAACATTTTGACCGAATCGATTTCGAGAATGGTCTCTCCTTGTTCGCCGGATGTCATGATTTCGAGATAGAATGGTTCGTTATTGAAAGGCCATCCTTGCGGATAATACGGATTGTTTGCGCGTTGGAACAAATCTTCTTGTATATTTACGGTAATACCGTCGACTGTGAAGATAATGTCTTGTTCGCTCCATTCACAGGCGAATGTATGATAGCCGGGAGAAAGTTCGTAGATGGATTCTTTTATCCGGTTGTCTGTTACATTCATCTGTTTGGTATTTGCTCCGATGTGTATGCGGTTTCCTTCTTCCGATTGGTAACGCATTAACTGCATGTCGCCGCTGTTTGGCCATTCCCCTAATTTCCCTTCAACAGGCATCATCCTAATGGTGGCTTCCGCATTTTTTGCTTTCGTGTTTATGCGGGCTGTGACTTCAATACGGCCGTAGAACATGTCTCTTTTCCCTTTCGTATTGATTTGGGCTTCTCCTTTCATCAGAATTTTCCCTTTTTTACAGACGATCGCTTTGTTTCTGGAAGGTTTGTTCCAATAGTCTTTGTTTAATTCTTTTGAATCGAACGAGTCTGTGAAATCTTTGTTCTGCGAAAAGTCAGGTCCTAACCATGTCCTGCGTTTTTGGATGAAATATGCCAACGTGTCGATGAATTGTTTGTCTTCAGGTACATCTGAACGAGAAAAGCGGTAAATGCTTCCTCCTCCTTCATAATAGGCAAGCGCGGAATTGCGGAATACCCCGTTCCGGCGGAATGCATCCATGTACATTAGCCCTTGGTTACGCAAGTTCTTTTTTGAGTTGACCATTGCTGCCCCGTCAAATTCCATCTCCAGCCCCATTCCATAGGTGCGTGCCAGTTCGCAGGCCCTGTCCAGCCGGTTGTCTTTGAACTGAGGATTCCAAAAGAAAGTGGGTTGCAAATAGGCTGCATCGAAGCCAAGTTCTTTCCATTCGCTGTATCCCCATGCGGTGTAATAAGGTATCCAATAAAATTTCAGTCCGAGATTGTGTATGTAATCTGCCACTTTTCTGACGACTCCTTTATTCCTTAACATGGTTTCCGGAATCCAGTAGAATCCAGCCAATTCGATTTGTCTGTTTTCCATCTTGTCGAATTGTTTCATTAGTTGGGATATGTACCATTTGCATGCTTCCAATTGGTCTTCTTCTTTTGAAAAGTCGAGTTTTTTTCCGTCTATTTCTCCCCAATCTTTTTGTCCTTCTACCGGTTGAAGCAGGGAAATTACCAATTGGTGCTTGAAGGAAGGCTTTCCTAATTTGGATATCTCTTCGTTGATGCAGGTATTGAGGGCATCAATGCCTTTCCCTTTTTCAAAATGCCGGTCAACGAGCCATAGCCAGTCTTCTTTTTTTGCCAGAGGGGCATTGTTGCGTGCTTCAAAAGAGACACCTTTGCCGCTGTCGAATTCGAGGAACAGGAATCCGTCGAAGAGCCAGTCTCTTTTGCCGAAACGGTTTTCGTGTACAACATACGGACGGATATGTTCGATGTTCCAATCCATTCGCTGGACACCTCCCTGATAAATCAGAACCAAATCCCGGATGTCTGTTTTCAAATATCCGTCTCGTTTTTGTCCCCAAGCCGTTTCATTTCCCAGGAGAAAGCAAATTGAAAAAAGGCAGATTGTTAGCTT
Organism: uncultured Parabacteroides sp.; assembly: GCA_944325355.1. Classification (GTDB taxonomy): domain Bacteria; phylum Bacteroidota; class Bacteroidia; order Bacteroidales; family Tannerellaceae; genus Parabacteroides. The sequence continues at coordinate 41,063 of CALUZS010000002.1, read as the reverse complement.
TAGTAATAGGATTCTTCTCATTTTTTGTGTATACCTTTGATTCTTTTATTCTAAACTTTAACAAAGATGAGGTGAAAGTTCCGGATGAGGATTGTAAATTGCGCAAGCAAAACCTCATATTACGCAAAAAAGCCGGATAATGCTCCGTCGAGAGATTATCCGGTTTCCCTTATTTCATAGAGTGTATAGTTTATTTTACTTTTATATGGTCGAAGCCTTCTCCATACACCCCGATTACAGCGCTTTGAGATACGAAAGCATTCGGGTCGATGTCTTTTATGAGCCGGAAAATGTTTGCCGATTCCCTTTTTTTGGCAAGGACAAACATCATTTTTACGCCTTGTTTCGTATATAATCCTGTTCCGTCGATAATAGTGACTCCTCGGTGCATGTCAATATTTATGTGGCGCCCGATTTCTTCATATTTTTTTGAAATGATAAAAAACTGTACGGATTGGCGTGCGCTGTTGACTACTTGGTCAAGAACGAAACTGGAAATGAATAACACAACATAACCATACACTACTTTTTCCCAGTCGTGCAAAACCAAATAGCTGCTCGATATGATGATTACGTCGCAGATTAAAATTACGCGCCCTAACGTTATGTCCCGGTACTTATTAATGATAGCAGCGATAATATCGGTTCCTCCGGTGCTGCCGTTGGCAGAAAAGGCGATGCCTATTCCACTTCCGCAACAGGATGCCCCTAAGACACAAGCCATAAACGGCTGGTCGTGGAGTAGCGCCATGCCATTTGTTATTTTCTGAATGATGGAAAGGAAAAGTGTCAGGATAAAAACAGCGAAAATCGTTTTAACGCTGAATTTCCATCCCATTATTTTCAAGGAAAGCATTAGAAGGAATGCGTTGATGATAAAATAAGTGTATTGGACAGGGAAGCCTGTTGCCCAATATACAATGGACGCTATACCGGGAACTGCGCCGGTAGCAATGTCATTCGGCAATAGAAATACGGTCCATCCGATACCGTATAGAACCATTCCGAGGGCTATCATCAGATAGTCTTTGATCTCCCGAAATATTTTTTGTCGGGGAGTTAGAACCAAACCTGGATTAATGTCCATAATAATTTGAATATTAGTTTTCTATCCACAAATGTATTTGCTTGATTATTTCATCTTTCAATACCGCCGGCATATTGTTTATTCTACTTAAATGCGAGCCTTTTGGTTGTATATAGATTTTGAGATTCTGTTTCTGTTTGAAATCCGGAATCCGGGCTGCGCTCCAAGGGTCATATTCCCCGTAAATGAAAATCATTTTGGGGTCGTTTTCCTGGAGAAACGAATATAGTTTGTTGTACAGGCTTTTGTCGAAAGGCATATTCTTGCATTCTTCCGGCAAGAAAATCTTTTTCAGGTAGTCTTCCGTGCTTTTCGTCTTCAGCCACTTTCTCAAAGATTTTGTATCGTAACTATAATATCCCAATTCGTGTGCGGCTTGTACAAAAAAGGGCGAAGTCAGTGTCTCTTTTGCCCAATATTCCGGTCCGACTACGATTGTCAGGTATGAGAAAAGTTCTTTGGCTGTCGCATTTTTACCTGGTATCTTGTCTGGATTGTGTCCCCATTGCCAAAATGAAAATGGAAATTCAAGTACGGAATAGTCAACCATCTCTTCCCATGAAAGGAAGGATTCCATTTTTTTGTTTTGATATAACTCTTTCATCATGCCTGATAGCTCATTCCTATGTGTCAAGCATTGCTCTTGGAAACGGGCTATTTTTTTTCGTGCGCTTTTGTTTCCCACTTTTTTTAAGAATATTGCGGGACGACCATCTTCCACGTCTTGATTCAGCGGAGCGACATAAGGAACGGAAAAAGAGACATCTTGAGGAAAGAACGCACGGTAAATTAGTGTATTCATACCGCCTTTGCTTATCCCGGAGCTAATCCATTTGTTTTTATAAATCGCTCCTAAAGCTTGGCGTATGCGATGCAGGTCGTTTGCTGCATTTTCTCCGGTCATGAAATTCCAGTTACACGGTTCGGGGGTCGATTCTAAAAAGAAGCGGTGCTCCACAAAGACGATGTTTGTGTTCAAAAGGGTAGAGAGTTCTTCCGTATATCCGGGATATAGAGCGTATGCTCCACCGTATCCTTCCGTTATAATTAAGGTAGGTCTGTTTACTCCGGCATGGCACAATACGACCCGTTGAGTGAATTTCCCGTCAGATGTGTCTTTGTGGTTTAACCATTGTTGCATTTTAAAGACATATTTCTCTTTGAAATGGTCGGATTTTAATAATTCAATGCCCGATATACCTTCTATTTTATTTAATTGTTGTAATAAATCCGATTGTTGTGCCGGCAATACAGTGCAGAAAGAAAGCAGCAACCAAATAATTATTAAATTACTTCTCATGATTTTTTGTATTCAAATGGTGAATATTCCGCAATAAACCTTCGTATTTAACTCTTTTCACAGCTGAATGTGCAAAGATACGATTATATCTTTCACGTGATAAGTCATTGATGTTTTCTTTTCCGAAAGTTATAAATTCTTCTGTCGGGGAGAACGCCTGTTCTTCTGTACCTGAAGAGAACCGGTTCCACGGGCATACGATTTGGCAGGTATCACAACCGTATAAACGGTTGCCGAGTTGTTTCGCTATCTCGTCGGGGATTTTTCCCCGGTTTTCTATGGTTTGGTAAGAAATGCATCGGCGTGCATCTAAGCACTTTGGCGAACGTAATGCTTTGGTTGGGCAAGCTTCAATGCAGCGGCTGCATATTCCACATCGGTTTTTTTGTGGACTGTCGTAGACATCTGCTTCCCATGTTGTGACAATTTCCCCAAGGAAAAAGAATGAACCTTTTTTAGGTATGATTAAATTTGTGTTTTTCCCAATCCAACCTAATCCGCATTTCCATGCCCAGTAGCGTTCCAATATAGGTGCGGAATCCGTAAAATAACGGGCGGAATGGTTATCTTCTCCGATAATTATTATGATTTCTTGCCATAAGGCTTGGAGTTTCTTTTTTATTATTTTGTGGTAATCTTTTCCGTATGCGTAGTAAGCAATATAGGGAAGGCCCGTATCTCTTTTTTGTTTGGGATAGTAATTCAAAGCGACTGAAATGACAGATTTAGCACCATCCAACAGCTTTTCCGGATTTAAACGTATATCTTTATAGTTTTCCATGTATTCCATGTCGGCATGAAATCCATTGGATAGCCAACGGTTGAAGAACGAGGATTCGGTGTTTGCCGTCCCGACAGGAGCGATACCGCAAGCACTGAATCCCAAGTGGTATGCCTTCTCTTTTATTTTCTCTGTGAAAGAGCCCATTTTAATCGAATACTTTAAATTCGTATCCTTGCTCTGTCAGCCATTCTATAGCTCTTGGCAAAGCTGCCTGCATATTCCGTTTAGCTTTTAATGAATCATGGAATACGATAATGGAGCCATTCCGGGTGTAATTTTTTACAACATTGAATACTCCGTTGGGCGTCATGTGCGGACTATAATCCCGCGTGACGACATCCCACATAATAATCCGGTATCGTTTCCGCAGTTTTAGGACTTGTCTTAAACGCATGTGACCGTGTGGCGGACGGAATAGTTTGCTGTGAATAAACTCATCGGCTTTTTCGACATTCTTTTTGTAATTTTTTGTACGGAAGCGAATCCCTTGGATATGGTTGAACGTGTGATTCCCTACCCTGTGTCCGCGTTCGACAACCATTTTATAGATTGAAGGATATTTGCGGACATTGTCTCCTACCATAAAAAATGTTGCCTTTATTCCGTATTTATCTAAGGTGTCTAATACCCACGGAGTAACATCGGGAATCGGACCGTCGTCAAAAGTAAGGTAGACACATTTTTTTTCAGACGGGATTCTCCATGTTACTCCTGGGAACAAGATCCTGTAAAACCAAGGCGCTTGTTCTATAAACATATTCTATTCTTTGTTTGCTGGCTGAGAAGCATACTGAAATTAAACTACAACTCCTCCTTTTCTTTGTTTATGGGCTGAAAAGCCATATTAAAATTATCAAGTTCTTCCTGGAACTGTTTTGAGAATTCAGGATCGTAAGCCTTTGTTACTTGGACAACACTCTGTAATACTGCAAGATTGTGTCTTAGCATATCCGAAACAGACAATAATTTATCATATGGAAGACGGCAGAACCAATTTATATTCCGGATTGCATTGTCGGCAATGGCGCTATAAATTTTTTCTGCTTTTTCTTTCTGGTTAAGCATGTAGTAAGCTTCTGCTAATGATAAGGCAGATCCATCAATAGGAACGTTTTCCGGCGGAAAGACTTCCATGCATTTATCTAACACAGCCAGTGCTTTGTCTAATTTCCCTTGGTTTATTAAAGCCTGAGCCAAGTTCGAGAAAATGTTCGATCGATAAGATTTGCACATTTTCAAAACATTCTCATCCAAATAGACGCCTTTTTTGTCGACTCCTCCCCATTTGAATTTGTTCATTACGTTATCATACATTCTTTCTGTGTTGATTTCGTACTTTGTACCTTTTACTTGTGCCGGGACAATCTGGTAGGTCATACCCGTCTGCTGGAAATAAGGTTCCATGTTAAGATATAACTTCGGATCGACTGTTATGGCAAAATACATAGGTCTTTCCCAGTTGTTGGTCTGAAGCATATCCAAAACGATCAAGTCATTTTTTATTAACGCAACTTTGCCTTCCAAGTTTATTTCCATAGATTTTGCCAATTCGGGAGCGTCAGTATTGACTTTCTTTGCAGCGACAGAATCTATCCGGAAAGAAAGTTTATCTGAAGGAATGAATGTGAGTTCTTGTGAATAACCGCTGAGCTTTTTTGTTGCCGGATCGTTACTCCGTACAAAATCCAATGCTGCTTTCAAATCTATTTTGTCTTTGATTGCAGGAATGATGTGCGCGGCATCTCTCGTTCCTTGTATATAATCTTCATAATTCCATGAAATAGGCAATGGCTCCGAATCGTATGCTTGCCGTTTCATCTGATTGATATACCAATCTGTTTGCAAATAACTGGTATTGCAGACACGGACATCTGTACGTATGCCTTCTACTTCTTGGGCATACCATAAGGGGAATGTATCATTATCCCCATTCGTGAAGATTATGGCGTTCGGCTCACAGGATTCCAAATAGTTGGAACCAAAATCCCTACAAACGTAACGACCGGAACGGTCGTGGTCATCCCAATTTTGAGCAGCCATCTGTATAGGAACAATCAGGCAAAGAACAGTTGCTGCTATAGCAGCTGTAACTGCTGGTATTTTCAGATAACGGCGTATGCTTTTTGCTAAAGCAGCAACGCCAAAACCAATCCAAATACAAAAAGCGTAGAAAGAACCAGCGTAGGCATAGTCTCGTTCGCGTGGCTGATAGGGCGTTTGATTCAAGTACATTACAATTGCAATTCCCGTCATGAAGAACAAAAAGAATGTTATCCAGAAACTCTGGATTCCTTTTTTGCCGGCATTTGCTTGGTATAGCAGCCCTAAGATTCCTAATAATAAAGGCAGCATGTAGTAAACATTATGGCCTTTGTTATTAATTACTTCATAAGGTTGGTCTTCTTGCGGACCTACCAGAAATTCATCAATGAATGAGATTCCTGTAATCCAATTGCCATGAAGAATATCTCCGAATCCCTGGAGGTCGTTTTGCCGTCCTGAAAAATTCCACATGAAGTATCTCCAATACATGAAATTAACTTGGTAAGAAAGGAAGAAACGTATGTTTTCCAGAAACGTTGGCTTCATGACTGTTTTTGTTTCCCCGCATTGTGTATAAGTGACAGGTTCTCCTTTTACTTTCCCCCATTCTTTGTATGCTTGAATGTGGGTAGGTGAATCACTGTACATGCGAGGAAAAAGCATATTCATCTCATCCACATATTTTATGCTTTCCGAATATTGAGAGATGAAATAGCGGTCTTTTTCGTTAGGGTCTTTCTTTATGATACGACTCCAGATAGGGCTCTCTTTTTCCATGACAGCAATACACGAATTTCCATCCGCAACGCGTTTTATTTCTGAAGCATACGTCTGTCCGTAAAATAATGGATTTTGCCCGTATTGTTCACGGGCTAAGTATGCACGTAGTTTGAATACGTCCTTAGGCGCATTTTGATTCATTGGTGTATCTGCTGTTGCCCGGATTAATGTTACGGCATAAGAGGAATAACCAATCACAATTACCATCAGCGATACTAGTATGGTATTTAATATTTGGATGTTGAGTGATTTCTTTTTAAATAGATATATTGCTAAAGCAATGATCAGAATTATACCTATAACATAGCCGTTTCCGATGAAAGGGATACCCAATAATATTACTGAAATCAAAAATGAAATTTTCATCCGTATAGGGTTGGTCTTGTCTCTCATGGTTTCCCAAATTCCCCAGATTAGGACTCCTGCTAATATAATAATGTAGGCGTATACACCGGAATTGTAAGGCATTCCTAACGTATTCACAAAGAATAGTTCGAACCAGCCGCATACTTCAACCAGCCCTTGTACAACACCATACATCATCAATCCGATAATGGCGAAAGAAATCAGCAAAGCTATTATCGTTCCTTTCATCGTCGGATTTGGGAATTTCCGGTAGTAGTAAACTAAAACAATAGCCGGTATACAAAGCAAGTTCAATAGGTGTACACCGATACTTAATCCCATTAGAAAAGCAATCAGGACAATCCAACGATCTGCATGGGGTGTATCAGCTACTTCTTCCCATTTTAGAATTAACCAAAAAACCACTGCTGTGAATAAGGATGAATATGCATACACTTCCCCTTCTACAGCACTGAACCAAAATGTGTCGCTGAATGTATATGCCAACGCTCCGACCAATCCACATCCAATGATTGTAATGGTTTCAGAGAGCGATATTTCTTCTTTGTTTCCAACGATGACATGACGGGCTAAATGGGTTACACTCCAAAAGAGGAAAAGTATTGTCAGTCCACTGAACAGGGCGGACATGGAATTCACCATCATCGCAACATTCGATGGGTCGGATGCAAATTGAGAAAACAGATTGGCTGTAAGCATAAAAAACGGAGCTCCGGGCGGATGACCGATTTCCATTTTGTATGCGGAAGCGATGAATTCCCCGCAATCCCAAAAGCTTGCAGTTGGCTCGATAGTAAGTAAATAAACGGTAGAAGCGATTAGAAACGTAATCCATCCTACGACGTTATTGATTAACTTAAAATTTTTCATATGATTTCAACTCTATATTTCTTATATTTATACGCAGACGGGCACAAAGTTAATAATAAATAGTATTTATGGAATAAGATTCTTTAATCAGTATTGCATAGAGAAAGGAAATTTATTCTCTTTTTGAGGGGAAAATATTCCTTTGATTTTGCAAAATACGGGTTGGGTTAGTATTTTACTTTTATCCAAGGGGTATTTTCTGCAATCCAATTTTTTAATTTAATAGGGATGTCTGTACACATATAGTCGCATCCTAAATAAGCTCCTAACATAAAGTCTTCTATGGATTGTCCCGGCCATAAGCTTACAATCAAACCTGCTTTGTGAGCTTGCCTGACGCTTTCTCTGCTTGTCCCGTTCATTGTTGCCCCTAATCGTTTTATCCCTACGGTCTTGCAAAGGGCTATTGTTTCGTTATTGCATGGCTTTGAAGTTATCAGTAATAAATCGGCGTCTGGATAATGGGTTTGTATGTATCGTAACGCACGGTAATCACTCGAAGTGAATACATACGTTGCATCTGCTGGGCGTTTTTCCATCACCATCCTATATAGTTTGTCGCAGTATTCGTGCAACCGTTTTTCTGGATAGAGAGATTCCGGATTAGTTTTCATCTCAAATTCTACATAAAGACCAGGTTTGTCTTTTAAGAAATCAAGCAATTCTTCAAGAAAAAGCATTTTATTCCCGTGTTTTGTCCTTAATTGGGAGATTTCGTCTTTGGTTTTGTGTTCTACCTGGCCTTCTCCATTTGTCGTTCGTTCCAGCGAGCTGTCGTGAGTGATGACAAACTCTCCGTCTTTTGTCATGCGGATGTCTGTTTCAAAGCCGAGATAACCTGCTTCATAACTGGCCTTAAATGCTTGGATGGTATTTTCATCGTGTTCCATTCTTCCTCCACGATGAGAGAATAGCCGGATTTCCTGTGTTTGTCCAAGAATATTGAATGAGACAGCAAGGAAAATAGTTGTGAATACTGTTGAATGAATTTTCATTTTATATGGGAATATTAAGTTGTATGATATTGGTGCAAATATAGGGAATATATGGAAAGGAAAAGATACAAAAAAAGGCTATCTTCACAGACAGCCAATCTTCATTGCTAACCTTAAATCTAATACCATGAAAAACACGATGCAAATATAGGATTTTTTTTGCGTTGTGCAATACAAATATTAGAAGAAAAGGGTAATTTAACTTGTTTTATATTTTTAATCGAGGAATAAATCTTTGTTTTCTTGAAAGAGTTTAAGAATAGGAATTTTTTACAAGCGGACAAATCCGGAGATGTTATAAGATTTTCAGCAATAATTGTTATTGTTGGCAGGAGAATTGTTTGAGACGTTTTTTGTTATGCAAAATTGTGAGTGAAGAATGCCGTTTTTAGTGATGAACTCTGTTGCTTTATGCTTTTTTAATAACCTTGTCGATAAAAAAAGTTGCTTTGTCTATTGAATCCAGATGTTTTTCTACATCTTTTGTAATCCTTTATATAATAGGATAATTTCGTTGACAGAAATTAAATGGTTGCGAAATGAAACGTACGATTAATTATTTGTTTGTTGTTTCTATATTTTTATCAACTTTGCCGGCTTATGGAGAAATGCCGGAGACATGGACATTACAAGACTGTTTGGATTATGCCATAGAGCATAATATCCAGATTCAGCAAAGTAAAATAACTTACCAATCGGGACAGGAAGATACAAAACAAGCAAAAGCTCAGTTATTCCCCTCTCTTACAGCTTCGATTACACAAGGGTTTGTGAATAATCCTTCGAAGAACGCCACAACTAATAATAGTTATACTGGAAATTATGCGGTAAATGCTAACTGGACTCTTTTTGATGGAAATCAAAGGAACAATGCCTTGAAACAGCAAAAATTGCAGAACCAGATAGACGAACTGAATATCCAGCAAGATGCACGTGATATTCGTGTTGCAATTGTTCAGGCTTTTATGCAGGTTCTATATGCAATTGAATCTGTAAATATTAGTCAGAAAACGGTAGAAGTCTCAGAATCGGAATGTAATCGTTCGAGGAATTTATTGGAGGCTGGTTCTATAGCTAAAGTAGATCTGGCTCAACTGGAAAGTCAGCTTAGTTCTGATAGATACCAATTGGTAGTTGCACAAACAAATCTGGATAATTATAAATTGCAGTTGAAGCAGTTGCTCGAATTGGATATTACGGATGAAATCGAAGTTGTCTCACCGGAGATTGAAGAAGAAGACATTCTATCTCCGCTTCCGGCAAAAGAAGATGTTTATGCTGCGGCGTTGTCGGTAATGCCGGAAATGCGTAGTAGTAAATTGAGTATAGATGTGGCGAAGCTGGAGACAAAAAAAGCGAAAGGTAGCTATTATCCTACGATTTCTTTAAATGCTGGAATAGGAACTGGCCATTTGTCGGGAACAACATATACGTATGGAACTCAATTATGGAATCAATTCAATGAGAGCATAGGATTAACCGTAAGCATTCCGATTTTCGCCAATCGAAATAATAAGACCGCATTGAATAAAGCTAAATATTCAGAAGTGAGCAGTCAATTGGAATTGCTGAATACTCAAAAGGAATTGTTGAGCATTGTAGAAGGGTATTATTTGGATGCTACATCGGCACAGACACAATACCGTTCTTCGAAAGAGAAGTTGGTTTATGTCTCTCAAAGTTATGACCTGACACAACAGCAATTCTTTTTGGGAATGAAAAATACGGTGGAGCTTCTTACTGAAAAGAATAATTATCTGGTAGCACAACAAGAAGTATTGCAATCGAAATATATGGCATTGATGAGTATCGAATTGCTGAATATTTATCAAGATAAACCTATTAGTTGGAATAGTGAACAATGAAAATGTAAGAAATATGTATAAGAAGAAAGTATTTATAGTTGGAGGAATTATTTTAATACTTGCGATTTCTATTTATTTGTTTCTGGGGAAGTCGAAAAAAAGTTCGTTGATTTTAGAAACAGGAAAGGTGGAAATCGGTACAATAATTAATTCCGTTACGGCAACTGGCACGGTTGAACCGGTAACAGAAGTAGAAGTCGGAACGCAAGTCTCCGGGATTATTGCACATTTGTATGCCGATTACAACGATGTGGTGAAAGCCGGGCAATTAATCGCCGAGATGGATAAAATTAACTTGACGGCGGAGTTAAAGGCTTCGGAAGCGCAGTTGGCAAGTAGCAAAAGCGAATATGAATATCAACAGAAAAATTATGCCCGAAACAAGGTTCTGTATGAAAAAGAATTAATCAGCGATGCGGATTACGAGACGGCTACATATAATTATGAACAAGCAAAAGCTGCGTATGAACAAAACCAGGCATCGATGGTTCAGGTTCGTCAGAATCTGGAGTATGCTACGATAACAAGTCCTATTGATGGGGTTGTCATTAACCGGGCGGTAGAAGAGGGACAGACGGTCGCTGCCGGATTTGAAACTCCTACCTTGTTTACTATTGCTGCGGATTTGACACAGATGCAGGTGATTGCGGATGTTGATGAGGCGGATATAGGTGCGGTTCAGGAAGGGCAACGCGTCTCTTTTACAGTCGATGCATACCCGAATGATTTGTTTGAAGGAGTTGTGAAACAAATTCGTTTGGGTGATAGTGAAAGCAGTAGCAGTTCCACGGAGTCTTCTTCGTCGACAGTTGTTACTTATGAAGTCGTAATAACGGCTCAGAACCCGGATTTGAAATTGAAGCCCCGCTTGACTGCCAATGTTACGATTTATACATTGGAGAGGAAAAATATTGTAGTGATTCCAAATAAAGCGCTTCGCTTTGTCCCAGACCCCGAGTTGTTACAGCAAATGAAGATAACCGTGCAGCCGTCGGAGCAGAAAACGGAAAATGGAGAAAAGCAAGTTTGGGTGAAACAAGGGGATACGCTAATTCCGAAAAATATTACGATCGGGACTAGTGATAATTCTATAACAGAAGTTGTCTCTGGATTGGAAGCCGGAGAAGAAATTGCCGTTGACTTGTCATCGGAAATGCCGGTTGTTGCAAATCAAGGTGCAAGTCAGGAACGGAGCCCATTTATGCCAGGTCCTCCGGGAAGCGACAATAACAAAAAGAAATAAGGCGATGAAAGAGATAATCCGATTAGATAATATAAAGCGGGATTTCCAAGTGGGGGATGAGACGGTCCATGCATTACGTGGCATAACGTTTACAATCTATGAAGGCGAATTTGTTACAATTATGGGAAGTTCCGGTTCTGGGAAAAGTACATTGCTGAATACTTTAGGTTGCTTGGACACCCCTACGTCTGGAGATTATTTCTTGGATGGGGTATCTGTCCGTTCAATGGGGAAGAATGCCCGGGCGGTTTTGCGTAATCGGAAAATCGGTTTCGTGTTTCAGAATTATAATCTGCTGCCGAAGACTACCGCTGTCGAAAATGTAGAATTGCCGTTAATGTATAATCCTGCATATAATTCGGTTCAGCGGAAAGAAAAGGCGGTGAATGCTCTAATTGCAGTGGGATTAGGGGAACGTTTGAATCATAAAAGCAACCAAATGTCCGGAGGACAAATGCAACGTGTAGCGATAGCCCGTGCTTTGGTGAATGACCCTGCCGTTATATTGGCAGATGAGGCAACCGGTAATCTGGATACTCGGACAAGTTTTGAAATACTTGTGTTGTTTCAAAGACTGTATGAGGAGGGACGTACAATTATATTTGTTACTCATAATCCTGAGATTGCACAATACAGCAGCCGGAATATCATGTTGCGCGATGGCCATGTGATTTCAGATGTTAAGAATACGAATGTTTTGAGCGCAGAAAAGGCATTAGCCGAGTTGCCGATAACGAACGATTGATATGAATGTACTGAATTTATTTAAAATAGCCTTTCGGGCATTGGCAAATAACAAGTTGCGTGGTTTCTTGACCATGCTGGGTATTATTATTGGCGTTGCTTCCGTGATAACGATGCTCGCTATCGGGCAAGGTTCGAAGCGGAGTATTCAAGCCGAAATCAGCGAGATGGGTTCGAATATGATTATGATTCAGCCTGGAGCGGATATGCGGGGAGGCGTACGGCAGAGTGCGGAAGACATGGAGACGTTAAAGTTGGAAGATTATAATGATATAGTTAATGAGACACGGTATGTCTCGGCTGTTTCCCCCTCTGTGAATAGTTCCGGACAAGTTATTTATGGCGCGAATAACGCTCCGACCACAATTTATGGTATAAGTCCCGACTACATGGATATACGTCGCTACAAAATTGAAGACGGAGAAATGTTTACGGCACAGGATATACGGACTGCTGCGAAAGTTTGCGTTATAGGGAAAACCGTAGTTGATAACCTTTTTCCGAATGGGGAAAATCCGGTAGGAAAGGTTGTCCGCTTCCAGAAACTTCCATTCCGGGTAGTCGGGGTCCTGGAAAGTAAAGGGTATAATACAATGGGAATGGACCAAGACGATTTGATATTGGCTCCATATACGACTATACAGAAAAAAGTACTTGCAATAACGCATTTGCAGGGAATCACCTGCTCTGCCTTGCGGGAAGATTATACCGACCAAGCAGTTGATGAAATATCAGAAATACTCCGCCGCAACCATAAGCTGAAAGAAACAGATGATGATGATTTTACGATTCGTAGCCAGCAGGAATTGAGTTCGATGCTTACTACGACAACTGATATGATGACAGTTCTTTTGGCAGCAGTGGCGGGTATTTCTTTGCTTGTCGGTGGAATTGGAATCATGAATATCATGTATGTTTCCGTAACGGAGCGTACCCGCGAAATCGGTTTGCGCATGAGCATTGGGGCAAAAGGAATTGATATATTGTCACAGTTTCTGATAGAGTCGATATTGATAAGTGTGACCGGCGGATTGATAGGTGTCGTTATGGGAATAGGCTCTGCTTTGGTTGTAAATAGTGTCGCCCATTATCCGATATTTATCCAGCCGTGGAGTGTCTTTCTCTCTTTTGCCGTTTGCACGCTTACCGGTATCTTTTTCGGATGGTATCCTGCGAAAAAGGCAGCACAACTTGATCCGATAGAAGCAATTCGGTATGAATAATTCACTATCTTTGTATTGTTATGAATGCGTATAGTAAAATAATGAGCGGCTCCCAGTTCCCACCTTTCAAAGGTGTGGAACTCTTCATGCACATATTGGCTTGGGGCATTTTGTTCGGTTTTCCCTTTTTCTTTACGGGCAGGGAGTCTCCTGAACTGACCTTGGTCGATTACCTGCGCTCTATTATTGTGCCGATTTCATTCATGCTTGTTTTTTATATCAATTATTTTATTCTTGTTGACTACTACCTGTTTTCAAAGCGGTTTTCCCAGTTTATCATCTGTAATGTGCTGTTGGTAGCTATGGTGTTGGTTTCTACTCATGTATTGTTGCATTTGTTGCCGCCACCAGCAGCATTTCGTCCGGGTCCGGAACGGAAAATACAAGAAATCGTAGGATTTTTCTTGATAAATGCAATGCTCTATTTTTTGGTCTGCGCTTTTAGTGTTGCGATTAAAATGACGTTGAACTGGTTTCAGAATGAATCAATGAGGAATGAGCTGGAGAAAAATATGGTAGAAGCGGAGTTGAATAATTTGAAAAGCCAGTTGAATCCGCATTTTCTTTTTAATACGCTGAATAATATTTACAGTTTGATTGCTTTTAGTCCGGACCGGGCACAAAAAGCCGTGCATGATTTGAGTCGTTTGCTCCGTTATGTTCTATATGAAAGCAGCCAGCCTGCCGTGTCATTGGGGAAAGAAGAGAACTTTATCCGGAACTATGTGGAGTTGATGCGCATTCGTCTACCTGAACATGTAGAGGTGAAGACCGACATATCCATAGAGCGTCCGGAAGCCGCTATTGCACCGCTTTTGTTCATCTCCTTGATAGAAAATGCCTTCAAGCATGGTGTTAGCAACAGCAAGCCCTCTTTTATCCATATAAAAATCCAACAAGAAGAAAACAAGGTGATTTGTTCCATAAAAAACAGTTATTTCCCGAAAGAGGAGGGACGCGATAAAAGCGGTTCCGGCATAGGGCTGCAAAATTTGCAGCGGCGGTTGGATTTGTTATATCCGGGGACACACATATTTTCGACGGAGCAGGTAGGAGACACCTATTGCAGTTTGCTGGTGCTGGATAACGTTTAATTTTATAAAGTAATCTGTTATGAAATTGACTTGTGCGATTATTGACGATGAACCATTAGCGGTTAGTTTGTTGGAGAGTTACGTGAACAAAGTCTCTTTTCTTGAATTAAAAGGGAAATATAACAGTGCTGTCAATGCTTTGTCGGAACTTTCCGAGCAGCCTGTCGATGTCTTGTTTTTGGATATTCAAATGCCTGAACTGAATGGTTTGGAGTTCTCCAGAATGTTGAGGACAGATACCCGGATTATTTTTACTACGGCTTTTGAACAATATGCGTTTGACAGCTATAAAGTCAATGCACTCGATTATCTGTTGAAACCGATAAGTTATGCGGATTTCTTGCAGTCGGCGGTGAAAGCGCTGAAGTGGTACGAGCTGGTGCGGAAAGAGATAGAGAAAGATGCCGGCGAAGTAGTACAGTCGGCGGTTGCCGATTATATTTTTATCAAGTCAGATTATAAGTTTATCCAAGTGGAGTTGGATAAAATTCTTTACATTGAAGGGTTAAAGGATTATGTTAAGATTTACGTAGAAGGTGAATCTCGCCCTTTTCTGTCGCTTACTACAATGAAAGCCTTGGAAGAGTTGCTTCCTGCCGACCGTTTCATGCGGGTACACAGGTCTTTTATTGTACAGATGCGTAAAATCAAGGTGATAGAGCGTAACCGGATTGTTTTCGGGAAGGAGTATATTCCTATTTCTGATAATTGCAAACAAAAATTCTACGATAGCCTTGCCCAATATGCCATATTCCCTAATAATTGACTGGGAAACAATCTGTCTCAGACAGGCTGTCTCCCAGTCAACGATAGTTATGTCCCAATGTAAAAAATCAATCGGCTAAGATTGTAAATTCTGCACCTCCAGCGTAGTCTGCCTTGTTTTGGGAATCCAATCCTACAAAGCGTATATAACGTGTTTTAACCGGTTTTTCGAATAATACCCGTTTTTCTTTCTTGTTCCTTTCAAAAGAACCCTTGGCAATAGGACTGCCCCAATTCTTTCCATCATCGCTTATTTGTATCTGATAATTTTTTATGTCTCCGTTTTCACCACCGTCTTGGCGGGGAGTGTAGGTGAAGCCTTTTATTTCTTTGACTTCTCCGGCATCAAAATCCACCCAATGTGGATATTGTGCCACTGTAACGGAATAAACCGTATGCCACATGGTTGACGGGTCGCCATCGGTTAAGTGGACTGCATCACCTTCTCCTGTCTCTTGGCTGGAAGCGAAGATGACTTCTACCGGAATGTTTTCGATTCGTGGGAAAGTGATGACAGAATAAAGCTCCGGTTTCCCTTTATAATACGCTTTTATTGTCCCTCTTTCCGTAAGTGTGAACGGCTTAGTGTAGGTATGTTCTTTTTTGTTATTATTTATTGTATAGACAATGCCGGCTTCTGGCTTGTCGGTATGTATAGTTACCAAACCGTTTCGGCTACGTGTGATGGACAGTGGGATTTCTCCTGCCGCACTTACTTTTGCATTCTGTACAAAATTCCGGTTTTGTACCGGGCGTATGATGAATCCCATCGTATGGCTACCGGCTTTAACTTTGTCCTCTTCCAAAGGCTGCGGACCGCAACTGCTGCCGCCTAATCCGGTCATTGCACAGTCTATATGCAAATGGGTACCTGAAGATGCAGGAAGCTGGTACGGGTGCGGTGCTTTAACCATCTCCATCGCCGACCAGGGAAGGGCGGATGCAGCAAATGGTTTGGTTGCAATAAACTGTACTCCTTTGCCGGAGTTGTCTGTCAATGCACACCAACGAATCTCTTCCCTGTTGCCCATGCTTTGTGGTTTGGGGAAGTTGACAAACTGCTCTGTCACCGTGCTGTGATATTGTTCGATGAACGCGCCGCTCTTTCTGTCAACATAGTTGTTCTGAGGACCTCGTCCGTAATAGCTGTAATTGCTGAGATTATCAGGAAGGAGCATGGCAAAACCTAACCGGGGAAGGCTCTGGCTCGCCTTATTGGATGTGATGTTCGCTTCGAGTTCGATAGAACCGTCCGGGTAGATGGTCCAAATCTGATTGGTGATAAATTTGAAGTCATCGTCATTGAAAGGACGGTCGGTCAACTCTTTTATCGTATTGTTTCCTGAGTTCCAGCCGGAAAGTTGGGCGCCGTTGGGCGCTTGCGACACGACCGTGTACATGATTTGTACGGTAGACGTTCCATTTTCTTCGGAGGGAATAACCGCTACGCGACTTGTTTCATGTTGCAGGTTGTGAAGCCCGGCAGCAAACCATTGTTGGTAGCCCCAATTATCGTTGTCGACTGGGGCGCGGAAGGCATCCAGCTTAGGTCCGTTTCCTTCCTGTATGATGGTCTGGTTTCCGTATCTCAAAGAGTGGATTGTCCCTTTGCTGTTGTCGAAACATGCTGTAAAATTGCTGCCTTTTATTGTAGTATACTCTTCGTCTTGTTCGACGGATGGTCTCTCTCCTCTGCTTGCCAAGGCAATGGATGGCTGTACCCCTGCTTCTTTCAGCTGGAGCTGTTCTTCCATCTGAACAAATCCTTTCTGAGCCCAGAATTCGTCATTCTTCAATAAGAACTGTAATTTTATGAAATATTCTGCATGTGTATCCAGATTCCCATATTCGATGGGTAAAGTAACTCTCTTTTTCTCTCTGGGACGCAGGTCTATGTTCAACGGATGCTCCTCTTGCTTTTCTCCGTCCTTATATAATGACCAGACAATTTCCAAGTCGCTGATGTCGGTGAAATACCGTTTGTTGAATATTTCGATAACTCCTTGTTTTATGTTGACGGGAGTTACACCTATGTTCTGGTACACTTTTTTCACTTCAAAGTAAGCCGGTTTAGGAGTGTGGTTGGGAAGCAGGATTCCGTTCATACAGAACATGCCATCGTTGGGTTTGTCCCCGAAGTTACCTCCGTATGCGAAATAGCGTGTCCCGGAGGTTTTGTCGTAGTAGTAAATAGACTGGTCTACCCAATCCCAGATTGCTCCTCCGCAAATGAAATTGGTCGATTCGATGGTTTCCCAGTAATCTGCCATATTCCCGGTTGCATTTCCCATGGAATGGGCATATTCAGATATGTGGAAAGGATATTTTATGGAGTATTTGCCTGTCGCGGCTCCACGTACCCAATCTACGGACGGATATTGGTTGGATCCCATGTCTACAATGCTGTTATTGCGTTCGTATTGTACCGGACGGCTGCTGTCGAACGCCTTGATAGCTTCATAGGCAGCTTTAAAGTTGTCACCTGGCCCACCTTCGTTACCCAGACTCCAAATGACGATGGATGGGGAATTGATATGGGCGCGTACCAGTTCCATGGAACGGGCGATGTGTGCCGCCCGAAATTCGGGAACGTGCGACAGCGATGCTTCGCCATATCCGTATTCGTGGCTTTCATTGTTGCTCTCGTCTTCCAGATAGATGCCATATTTGTCGCAGAGGAAATACCAGATAGGCGCATTTGAATAATGAGAATTACGTACGTGGTTGATATTCCCTTTCTTCATCAATTTGATTTCGTCAAACATCTGTTCCGCTGTGATGCTATTTCCTGTTTCCGGGTTGATTTCTTGTCTGTTGACTCCTTTTAGTTTGACCGGTTTCCCGTTGATGTAATAGTAACGGCCTATCAATCCAAATTCGTCATCAGCCGCTTTGGTATCTTTGATTTCAACTTCCCGGAAACCTACGATGGTCGATACGATATCGACGGTTTTTCCTTTTTTGTCTTTCAATATACCGACCAGTGTGTACCGGTAAGGTTCTTCGGCACTCCATAATCTGGGGCTTTTAACGGCGTATGTTACTTCTTCCCATATCGAACTGTTACTGTTGATGCCGGTTATTTCTTTTTCAATCGGTGATTCGGAGATTTGCGTGTTCTCGTCTTCATACAGTTTGTTTTGGTAAAGACTGTATTCAAGCGTATAGCCTTTTAAGTCTTTCTTTGTGTGGTTGCGGATGTTTGCCTTGATTAAAAGCTCTCCGTCTTTATAGTTGTCGTCCAAGTTCGGTATGGCAACCAAATCTTGGATTTGGACTGTCGGTTTAGCTGTAAGGTATACGGACCGGAAAATCCCCGGTAGGCGGAACATGTCTTGCGCTTCGAGGAACGAACCGTCGGAATTACGATAAACTTCAACGGCAACAATGTTTTCTTTCTTAGGCTCTAAATAATCGCTGATATTGAAAGACGCGGTGTTCCTTGAGTTTTTGGAGAACCCGATGTAGCGGCCGTTAATCCATAGATAAAAGAATGAATTTACACCATCGAAGTTGATATAAATCTCTTTGCCTTTCCAGCTTTCAGGAATGTTGAAGGTCCGGCGGTATGAGCCAACTTCGTTGCGGTCTTTGTAGGTTGTCCAGTCTTCCGGAGGAGTACGCATTACGCCCTTTTTCCAGTCGCCTACCGTGCGGTTGATTCGGAAAATCACAGGTTGGTTTACATAGACGGGTGTCCCGTATTTCAGGCTTCCGTCTTTTTGTATTCCTTCTACGTTCCAACAAGACGGTACGGTGATATTATCCCATCCTTCTACGTTATAATCCGGTTTGTAGAAATCGGTTGGGCGTTCCTCCGGATTTCCGACCCAATGAAATTTCCACTGTCCGTCGAGCGATTTCCAATAAGGGCTGTTTTCGGGAAGGACTTTCCTTGCACTTTCTTTGTCTGCGAAAGAGAAGAACCACGCATGTGGCTGTTCTTTGTTTAAAGCTAACAGTTCCGGGCTTTCCCATTCTTTGCCTGTCGGCGACAGGGTCTCTCCGTATGAAAACCCTTCCAGCATATCGTTTTGGGCATGTCCTAATGCCGAACAGAATATGCACGCCGTGATTATAGTCTTTCTCATAATAATAGTGTGGTATGGTAATTGTCGTTTTATAAAGATTCAATATTAATTACGCAGGAAATGTTTCAAAACAAGCATCCTCAATTCATTCGGACGAGAAGCCTGTACTGGTTAATGGCTGCACGTCTGTAAAAGGTTGTGCTTTTCAACACAAACACTTCTCTGCTACAAAGGTATGATATTTTCTGAAGTTGTGATAATCTGAGATTATTTTCTCCATAGGATTTTGGTTTTTTTCGTAGAACTCCTAATTTTGTTTGTCGAACTTTTTGCAAGCGAGACAAATATTGTTGATTGTTTATTAAAATACCATTGAAGAAATATGTTGACAAGACGTTCCTTTTTAAAGAAATCTTCGGCTGCCGTAGCCTTGGGAATGGCGCATTCGCTGTTTGTTCCTGACAGCGTTGCCGCTTCGAAAATTAGTGCCAATGATAAAATAAGAGTCGCTTTGATAGGTTGTCGCAGTATGGGATGGGCAGATCTCTCTGATTTCATGCGACATCCAGAAGTCGATTGTGTGGCTTTGTGTGATGTAGACCGGAATATTTTGCAGAACCGGGCTGCGGAAATCGAGAAATCCCGTTCCAAACGTCCCGATGTTTATGGGGATTACCGTAAGCTGTTGGAGCGAAAAGATATAGATATTGTCATTATAGGGACTCCGGACCATTGGCATTGTTTGCAGATGACCGATGCCTGTTCCGCCGGGAAAGATGTTTATGTGGAAAAACCGATAGCCAATTCTATCGCGGAATGTGATGCGATGGTGAAAGCTGCCGAGCGTTATGAAAGGGTCGTGCAGGTAGGACAACAACAACGGAGCGGGGAGCATTGGTCGGATATGAAACGCTTTATCGATGGTGGTACGTTAGGAAAGATTGCACGGGTGGATGTTTGGGCAAACTTTACCTATGGCGCGTTAGGGAAACCGGTCATGGATACCCCCGTGCCTGAAGGTGTGGATTTTGATATGTGGCTCGGTCCGGCTCCTGAGCGGACATTTAACGCTCAACGCTTCCATGGCTCATGGAGAATGTTTTGGGATTACGGAGGTGGTTTGCTGACAGATTGGGGTGTCCATCTGCTTGATATGGCTCTTTGGGGAATGAATGTATCGGGCATGCCGAAGCGTGTAATGGCATCCGGAGGACGGTGGGCGTATCCGGAGAATGTACCCGAGACGTTCGATACGTTGTCGGTCGTTTATGAATACGACAATTTCCAAATCCGGTGGAGCAATTTGGCAGGAACGGAAACAGGTCCTTATAACCGGAATTACGGATTGGCATTTCAGGGAACAAACGGGACGTTGGTCATAAACCGTGAGGGATGGGAAGTGATTCCCGATGGGAAGAAAATGGAACCTTTTGTTGGAAAGGCTGATTTCAACGACCATCGAAAGCATGTAGACAATTTCCTCGAATGCGTGAAATCGCGTTTCTTTGATACGGCTTGTACCATCCAAAACGGCAGTCTGTGCGCTAAATATGCGCATCTTGGCAATATCTCGGCGCGGACAGGGGAGACTCTTTGCTATAATGATGCGAAGCATACGTTCAAGAATAAGGAAGCTGACAGGCTGATCCGTCCAGATTACCGTTCGCCTTGGCGTTTCCCTGATTGGAAAGATTGAAAAAAACGGAATATCTTTTTATAAATCCGGGCATGTTTTTCCGAAAAGCCGGAATATTTTTAAAAGAAAATTCCGGCTTATTCTAAATAGCGTTACATTTGTGGCAAAAATAAGGAATTATATATGTATATCGCTGAATTGTATGAGATATTCCGACACCATCCGGCAGTGACGATAGATAGCCGGAAATGTCCGGTTGATTCCATTTTTTTCGCGTTGCGTGGAGAACGGACGGATGGAAATTTGTATGCGGAAGCGGCTCTGAAAGGAGGTTGCGCGTATGCGGTGGTCGATAATCCGAATGTGGCTAAAGACAATCGCTACATCGTTGTGGACGATGTGCTGAAAACGCTTCAGCAATTGGCACATTTTCACCGGAAGGCATTGGGTACTCCGATTATCGGTATAACAGGCACTAACGGGAAAACTACAACCAAAGAGTTATTGGCGGCTGTTTTGTCAACCAAATACAACCTACTGTACACGGAGGGAAACCTGAATAATCATATAGGGGTGCCGTTGACCCTGCTCCGGTTGAATTACGACCATGAGATGGCAGTGATAGAGATGGGAGCGAGCCATGTTGGCGATATACGAGAGCTGGTGGATATCGTCAATCCAAATTACGGAATCATCACGAATATAGGGAAAGGACATTTGGAAGGATTCGGTTCGTTTGAGGGGGTACTCCAGACGAAAAAGGAATTGTATGATTATATCCGTCGGACGAGAGGTATGATTTTTATCCGTAAAGAAGATAGTGTCCTGCAATCGATAGCTCAAGGTATCGAGCAGGTGACGTATGGGGAATCTGATGCATTTGCTTCGGGACGTGTAGTCAGCTGCAACCCGTACCTCGTTTTTGAGTGGAAGCAGCAAGGAAAAATTCATGTAGTGGAGACTAAATTGATTGGGGACTATAATCTGCATAATGCTTTGTCTGCTGTTGCCGTAGGCAGGTATTTTAAGATTCCGGCAGAGAGAATCAGCCGGGCGATTGCAGCTTATGAGCCGACTAATAACCGCTCGCAGTTGAAAACGACTGCCAGCAATAAACTGATTATAGACGCATACAATGCGAATCCGAGCAGCATGCGGCTCGCCATCGAAAACTTTGCAAATATCGATTGTGCTTCGAAGACAGTTATTCTGGGCGATATGAAAGAGTTGGGAGAGGAAAGCTTAAACCTGCATCGGGAGATAGTCGGTTTGTTGAAAGAGAAGCATTTCGACAACGTTTTGCTTTGCGGTGAAAATTTCAACAAGGCAAACGAAGGATATCTTTGTTTCCCTACTACCGAAGATCTGGTGGATTACTTGAAACAAAATCCACCTAAAAACCAGTATATTCTTATAAAAGGTTCTCACAGCATGGGGCTTGAGAAGCTGGTAGATATATTGTAAAATAAAAAACATGCTTCCAACGGAGAGAGAGGAAAGCATGTTTTTTATTTGTATAGATAAATAGACGGGCGTAAAGAGCGTCCCTTTTTTCCCTTTGTTTATTCCGTTAAGCGGAATAGGCTTGCCGATATTCGTTCGGTGTGTATCCTACTGTTTTTTTGAACATCCGGCTCAGATGGTGCGGGTATTGGAATCCTACCTCGTAAGCAATTTCGCTTACTGTCTTGTTGGTGCCTGCAAGTAATTCTTTTACATGGTCGATAATGGAAAGATGTATATATTCAATGGCAGACTTGCCAGTCTCTTTCTTGATGAGGTCGCCAAAGTAATTGGCAGAGAAATGGAGCTGTTCGGCGCACCATGCAACGGTAGGCAAGCCGATATTGGCAGGTTTGTCGGAATCGAAGTATTCCGACATTAGATTCTCGAAGCGGGAAAGAGCATCGTGATTGATAGCTTCGCGGGTTGTAAACTGACGGTCGTAGAAACGAAGGCAGTGGTTGAGCAGTACTTCTATATTGGAGGTAAGAATGTTGCGGCTATGTTTGTCGATGTTATGGTGCAATTCTTCCTCTATTTCGGCAAAGCAGTTGATGATGGTTTGCCGTTCACGGTCAGACATGTGTAGCGCTTCGTTTACTTCATAAGAGAAAAATGTATATTCTTTTATTTTTCGGGCAAGACTGCTTCCTCGTAATAGGTCAGGATGGAACAAGAGAGCGTACCCTTCGGGATTAATGGTCTCGTTGCCGTCATCGATACCTGCCACTTGTCCGGGTGCTACAAAGACCAATGTGCCTTCTTGGTAATCGTATTGGTTGCGCCCGTATGTCAGCTTCCCATGAATTTTTTCTTTCAGGTAGATTCCGTAGAAACTATAATACTTTTTCTTGTGCTTGAGTACCTTGACATTTTTGAAATCAATGAATGAGATCAGCGGATTAAGCGTTTCGATGCCTAAAAACTCGTTGTAGTCGTGGATGCTGTTTAAATTGATGATTTCATTCATGCCGTTCCTCCTTCGTGTTTGTTTGTTATTATCTTACAAAATTATTCTTTTCTTTTTGTTTTTCGGAAGAGGGTAAACGCAATTCTGTAAAATGTGTACGAGAATCTGTAATTTGTGTTATCTAATTGATAGACCGTTTATTGTTTCATTCTGCGTTTCGTTAAAATTGGTATTCCATTCTGTAATTTGTGTATGGACAGGGAGTGTGCTCTCTGTTACTTTTGTAACAGACAAAATCGATGGTTACAATGAAAATGTTTATCAATATCTATTTGCTTATGGCAATATTTTTATCCAGCAGCTGTGAGAAAAATACAGCTTCATCCCATATATCCTTACCGGATAGCAATACCTCTGTTCCGGAAGAGAAAGAGCATCTGACAGTCAATAGCACGATTGCCGACGTGTTGGCTCACCCTGCTTTTAAGGGATTCAGCCAGTATGTTTTGCCGTTGGAATGGGGTTATGATGCCGAGATGCCGTTGTCACGGATAGCCCGTCTGCTCCCTTACCATAATTATGTGGATGCGGAACGATGTGTGGGTTATCTCAACCAGATGATTGACACGGTTGCTTCCGGGCGTAAGATATATTACGATTTGGGTCGCGAGGACGCCGGTCTTTTTTTCTTCCGTGGACGTCCCGGTGCGCCTTTTGCTGTTATCTGTCCCGGAGGAGGGTTCGCTTATGTAGGTTCTATTCATGAAGGCTTTCCCCATGCTTTGGCATTAAGCAGGATGGGGTATAATGCGTTTGTTATCCAATATCAGACAGGCAGTGCGCAAACGGCTTGTGAGGACTTAGCTGCCGGCATTGAATATATCTTTCGCCATAGGGAAGAGTTGCAGGTAGATACTGCCGGATATTCGGTATGGGGCAGTTCGGCTGGAGCACGTATGGCAGCATATATCGGTTCTTATGGTACGGCTGCATTTGGTGCGATACAACTTCCTCGTCCTTCTACGGTAGTGATGGCGTATACTGGACACAATGAGTACACCAGACAAGACCCTCCTACCTATTCAGTAGTGGGTTCAAGCGATGCTATTGCCAATCCGAATACCATGCGCCGCCGGACGGAAGCCTTGCAGGCTATCGGTATTCCCGCAGAATTTCATTTGTATCCCAACTTGCGGCATGGCTTTGGATTAGGTATCGGGACAAGTGCCGAAGGTTGGATTGACGGGGCGGTAAGATTTTGGGAAGAACACCGGAAATGATTCGTTAAAATTGGTGTTTTAATCAGTAATTTGTGTATGGACATTCGCTTTTATGTGGAATAATTTTGTCGTAGAAATAATTAAATAACAGGAAAATGGAAACAGTGAAATTGATAAACGGCGTAGAAATGCCGATTTTAGGTTATGGAGTTTACCAAGTGTCGCCGTCGGAATGCGAGCGGTGCGTGTTGGATGCAATAAGTGTGGGCAATCGTTTGATTGATACGGCTCAGGCATATGGGAATGAGCAAAATGTTGGTAATGCTATACGCAAATGTGGTGTGCCGCGAAACGAACTCTTTATTGTTACAAAGGTATGGATTTCCAATGCAGGGTACGAACGGGCAAAAACTTCTATTGATGATTCACTCCGTAAGTTGCAGACCGATTATATCGATTTGTTGTTAATTCACCAGCCTTTCAACGATTATTACGGAACGTGGCGCGCAATGGAAGAGGCATATAAGGCAGGTAAGCTGCGTGCTATTGGCGTATCAAACTTCTATCCTGACCGCTTTATTGATTTGGCGGAATTTAGCGAGATTACTCCGATGGTCAACCAGGTGGAAACGCATGTCTTTAACCAGCAGATTGATGCGCAGCAGATTATGCAACAATACGGTACGCACATCATGTCGTGGGGACCATTTGCCGAAGGCCGTAATAATTTCTTCAGCAACGAGACACTGAATGCTATTGGAGCGAAATATGGTAAGAGTGCTGCGCAGACCGCTTTGCGCTACCTTATCCAACGGGGTGTGATTGTCATACCGAAATCTGTCCGTAAAGAACGTATGGAGCAGAATTTCAACGTATTTGACTTTACACTTAGTGATGAGGACATGCAGAATATCCGCCAGCTGGATTTGGGGCATAGCCTGTTCTTCTCGCATTATGACCCGCAGACGGTAAAATGGCTGGCGCAGTATGGAAAAAGCAAATAAATCTGTATAGCCGGAAACTTCTGGAGAATGGGAGCCTGTCTCCCGTTCTGTAGTTGAGTAACTTATATAAGTAACTTTATTTGACGAATGGCGTATGAAAAAGCTCTTTCAAACACTCTTGTTATTACTTGTAGTAAGTGCGGCAACGGCGTGCAACTATTCGGATGAGAATGAATGGCAGCCCTCGACCGGAACCGGTAGCAAAGATGGGAATGGAAATGAAGCCAACGAGCCGTCCCAGATTTATCTGTGGAAAGAAGGCAACATGCCGACTGAAACCGATTATACGGTCAATGATGGGAACTATCAGGATAATCCGGATTTCCGTCCGAATATGGTATGGTATCCCGTGCCTGAAGATGTAGAGGTAAAAGGCGCCGTGATGGTATGCCCGGGCGGTGCATTTATGTTCCGCAGTCCGAGCGAAGGTGCGCCTGTCGCCCGGCGATTGAGTGAGTTGGGTTACCAGAGTTTTGTGGTAAATTATCGCGTCCGTCCCTATACGATGGAGGAGGGAAGTTTGGATTTGGCACGAGCCATACGCTATGTCCGTAGCCATGCTTCCGATTATGGTATCGACTCTGAGAATATTGCAACGGTAGGTTTCTCTGCGGGAGGCATACTTTGCGGTGATGAGGCATTGCATTTCGACGGACAAGTGGATGGCTCGGTATTGGATAACGATTATGTTCCAGATGAACTCGACCAGGTTTCTGCCGATGTATGTGCTATTGGCATGATTTACGCATTTTATGGACGGTTGAGCGTATCGAATAACAATTTGGATGACTTACGCTCGGGAAATATTCCTCCAACATTTTACACTTACGGGACAAGAGATCCCTTTTACCGCCAGTTTATTGCCAACGCCAATGCTGTACGTGGAATAGGCGTGAAGGTGGAAGAGCATATATTGGATGGTTGGCCGCATGGTTTCGGAGTACGGGGGGAATGGACTTCCTGGTTCGACAGTTTTTTGATGCAGATAATGAAACATTAAAAAATATCATAAGGCATGCAAAGAGTGAGTTCTGATAACAACAATGGTTTCTCCCGCCGTGATGCTTTGAAACGGATGGGTTTGCTCATGGCGGGAGTTGCTTCTTTGGGCATGGGCCCTTTGACCTCCTGCCGAGAGGAAGCCAAGAAGCGCATTATTCTGTACTTTACCGGTACGGGCAACAGCCTGTATATTGCCCGTCAACTGGCGGATGAGAATACGGAAATCCTCAGTATTCCTCAGATGATGAAGCAGGGACGACATGATTTTGCGGCAGACGAGATAGGTATCGTCTATCCTATTTACGGACATATGCCGCCTAATATGGTAAGGAATTTTATCAAACAGGCGCGGTTGTTAGCCGGTTATAAATTTGCTGTGTTAACTTTCGGTATGCTTGACTTCAATGCCGCAGAAATATGGGACAACATTTCCCGGCAGTCGGGGACAACGTTCGATTATATCAATACAATTGTGATGGTTGACAATTGGTTGCCGAATTTTAATATGGCGGATCAGATAAAGATGGACAAGCATATCCCAGAACAATTGGCAAAAGTGAAAGAAGATTTGGACCAGCAGAAAAAATGGGTAAAGCCTGCCACTGATGCAGCCCGACGGGCTCACGAAGGATTCATGTATTTTTCCCGTCTTGACCCTGATATCGGATTTCTGATGCGCAGTGAGAAATATTTTCAAGTAACAGATGCTTGTATTGGCTGCGGCATTTGTACTGAAGTCTGTCCACAAGGAAACTATAAACTGACATCTGAAGGGGTAAAAGGTGAAGGCGATTGCGATTTTTGCTTCTCCTGCATACATAACTGCCCTCAACATGCCATACAGTTCGCATCTTTGCCCGGCGATCCTTTGCTGGCACGGGGTGAAGTGAATCCCAATGCCCGTTACCGCAATGAGCATGTGTCGTTATGGAGTATCAAGAATGCCAATCGGCAATGAAGGAGTTGCAGGCAAGCGGTTCCTTCTTTTTTAGAAAATAATTTGTAGCAACCAATAAAGTTGGAGAAAATATGTATCCGATAATAATTTGTCATATAATGGGTTCCGTAGACGGTCGTCTATTGACCGAACGGTGGACGGAACCGTTCGGCGGAAAGAGCAAGGGCGAATTGATGCGTATTTATTCTGCTATCGGGAGTAAGTTGGATATTGATGCATGGATGTTTGGAAAGACTACCTTGTGTGAAGCTTATTTCCCGAAAAAGTATCATGTAAAAGATACAACGCCGCTTGAGCATGCGCAATTTTATGTCGCCCGCCGTACATCGGACCGTCTTTTTGTGGTAGCGGATCCGGACGCAGATATACTTTATGAGTCCTCATCCGTAAGGGGTGACAGTATTGTTGCTATTCTTCCGGAAAAGGCTCCTGCCATTTATTTGGAATATCTCCAGAAAAAGGATATTTCTTATGTATTTGCCGGAGAGAAAGGTGATGACCTGCGCGTAGCCATGCAGACGCTGGCAGAAGAATTTGGCGTGGAATCGCTTTCATTGCAGGGCGGAGGTGTTATCGACGGTGCATTTTTGAAAGCCGGATTAATTGATGAATTAAGTCTTGTGTTATATCCAGGTATTGATGGGTCGGCAGATTCAACGTCCATCTTCCATTATATTGGTAAAGGAAATCCGTCGGAAAGACAATCTCTTGAATTATTGTCAGTACAGCCCATGACAGATGGGGTTGTATGGTTGAGGTATAAGTTTCATAAGGAGGGTTTAAAATGAAGAAAATGAGCAAGCGGGAATGGCTGAAATGGATGGCTGCTTCTTTTGCATCGTCGGTTGTATTGCCATCATTCTTGTCTTCTTGCGGAAAAGGTAACGAACAGACCTTGGAGTCTGAATCTGGAGAAGAACCGGGTGATGATGAACCAACAGGTCAGGCGTCACAGGTATGGATGACTACGGATTTGTCTGCTGCCGGATTGCTTGCTGTTTATCGTGCAGTAGGCAGACAGGCTACGGGACGTGTCGCCGTCAAGATTAGCACAGGGGAGCCGGGAGGACATCATTTCCTGCAACCTTCGTTGATTGCAGACCTTGTTCACGAGGTAAACGGCAACATCGTGGAATGCAATACCGCTTATCAAGGCGGTCGTTCAGATTCGGCAAGCCACTGGCAGGCAATACGTGACCATGGATTCCTCGACATCGCTAATGTAGATTTGATGGATGAAGAGGGCGAGATGCGGCTTCCTGTACAGGATACGACACATATCCAATACAACCTGGTAGGAACTCACTTGGCAAATTACGATTTTTTAATAAACCTTGCGCATTTCAAAGGACATGCCATTGCCGGATTCGGAGGCGTGCTGAAGAACCAGTCGATAGGTATCGCATCGCGACGGGGAAAGACGAATATCCATTCTGCCGGACGTACGCAAGATGTGTCACGCCTGTGGAATACGCTGGCATCGCAGATTGACTTTACCGAATCGATGGCGGCAGCGGCGCAGAGTGTGGCGGATTATTTCGGCAATAATATTCTTTATATCAACGTAATGAATAACCTCTCGGTAGATTGTGATTGCGATTCCAGTCCTGCCGCTCCTGAAATGCGGGATATTGGGATTTTAGCGTCGACCGATCCTGTGGCATTAGACCAGGCTTGTCTCGATTTGGTTTATGCTGTAACGCCGGCAGACGGTAATGATAATCGTCCGCTTATTGAACGTATTGAAAGTCGTAACGGAGCACACGTGGTGGAATATGCGGAACGAATCGGTTTGGGTAATAGAAACTATGAAATTGTTCGCTTATAAAGATGCAGGGGTGACAAGAAAGAGCTGGCATCTTCCTGACTAAGTACAGTTACCGGCTCTGGTAAAACTTTAAATGGAATATTCTTACAATTTTAGTTGCAATATGGATAATGAAAGGAAAAAGGCAATCTCTCGTCGGGCATTCCTGAAGGCGGCTGGTACGGCAGGAATGGCAACTGCAGGTTTTGTGTCTTGTAATGATGCCGGGAGGGGTACATCTGCCGGAACAGGAGAGGAAATCCCTGCCGATTCGATGACATACCGGACACTGACGGGTGACAAGGTGTCGTTGCTCGGTTACGGCTGTATGCGCTGGCCTATGAAAGACGCTCCTGAGGGCAAAACTCAAATAGTAGACCAAGAGTCGGTGAATGCATTAGTTGATTATGCTTTGGCGCATGGTGTGAATTATTTCGATACGGCACCTCCTTACTGCCAGGGGCTATCGGAGGAGGCAACGGGTATGGCACTCATCCGGCATCCCCGAGACTCCTATTATATTGCCACTAAGATGTCGAACCACCGTCTGTACGGAGCCGGGTTGCGTGGCAAGGAGTTGTATGACGCGTCGGTAAAGATGTATAACAATTCATTTAAGAGTTTGCGTACGGATTACATCGACTATTATCTGTTTCATATATTGGGTTCCGGGAACGGAATGGAAGAGATGCGCGGACGGTTGTATGACAGTGGCGTTGCCGATTTCATCCTTAAGGAGAAAGAGCAAGGGCGCATCCGTAAACTCGGCTTTTCGTTTCATGGCGATGTACGTGTATTCGATTATATGTTGCAAGAGTCTGGAATACCTTGGGATTTTGTGCAGATACAGCTTAACTATCTTGATTGGCAACATGCTTCGGGTAGGAATGTCAATGCAGAATACCTTTATGGCGAACTTGCGAAGCGGAATATTCCTGCCGTTATCATGGAACCGTTATTGGGCGGACGGCTGTCGAAAGTACACGATCATATCGTCACCAAGTTAAAGCAACGTGAGCCGGAACGAAGCGTAGCATCGTGGGCATTCCGTTTTGCCGGAAGTTTTCCGGGAGTGATGACTGTCCTCAGTGGGATGACTTATATGGAGCATTTGCAAGATAACTTGCGTTCCTATTCGCCCTTGCATCCGTTGACGGATGAAGAATTTGCTTTCTTGCAAGAAACGGCAGACTTGATGATACAATACCAGACTATTCCCTGCAATGATTGTAAGTATTGTATGCCATGTCCTTACGGAATAGATATTCCGGCAATATTGTTACATTATAACAAGTGCATCAACGAAGGGAATATGCCGAGCAGCAGGCAGGATGAGAATTTTCTGAAAGCCCGCCGTGCCTTTTTGGTAGGATACGACCGCAGCGTGCCGAAACTGCGGCAAGCCAACCACTGTGTCGGATGCAACCAATGTTCGCCCGATTGTCCGCAAGGAATAAATATCCCGAAAGAGATGCAACGTATAGACCACTTTGTGGAAAGGCTGAAACAAAGCAAATAGCAAATGGAATTGATGGACGGGAGTATGTTGAACTTGCTTTTTGTCTGGTAAGGTGTTTTGGGGGATAAGTATCATTATCCCTCAAAATGTATTTTGCCGTATGTGCCGGACATGCAACCCGGCTATTGTTTAGCGGCGAAAATCCATCGGAGACATGCCGAGGTTCTTATGGACATACCGATTGAAATAGGATGGCGATGTAAAATTGAGTTGGTCGGCAATCTGGACGATGGTCAGGGATTTGTCTTTCAGTAATCTTTTTATTTCCTGGATGGTGAAACGTTTTATCCATGCGTTGGCGGTAAACCCGCTGAACTTACAGCACAACTCGGATAGATATTTAGGCACTATGCACAGTACGGATGCGTAATATGCTACTTCCCGGTGCGTACGGAAAGCGCCGCCTTCGAGCATGGAAAAGAATCGCGATAAGATGATTGCGCCTTGCAATGGCACATCTTCGTATCCGTATATCCGTGCGTGGAATTCGTAGAAATCGAGGAACAGGGTTTGGATCGTGCTCATCAAGACTTCTTGATGGAAATGATGGGTAGTGTTTAGCAGGCGCTTTTCTACTTCTTTAAAATCAGATTTGCACATCTCCTGTTCTTCTTGAGTGAGTTTCATCACGGGGTTGAGGAAAAGCGACATTGTACCTTTTACATAATAGTTGTTATTGTCGGGCGAACATATTTCAAGGAAAGGAGTGCTTATGTAAATGGCTTTGCAACGGAAATCGCTTGACGGAGTAATGCTCTCTACTAATTTGTTACTGATGATAATCATACAGTCGCCTTTCTCTAAAAGAAAATGGCTGTCGTTGAAACAGATCTCGCATGTTCCTTCGTAACAATAGACGTGGGATATGTAGCGGTTTATAGCTTCCGTACCTAACAAGTCCAAGTCTTCTTTTATAATAACGTCTTCATTCATATCCCATCAGCTCATTAAAAGGTTAGTGATTGCCTACAAAAATAGGGAAAAGTCTTTAAAGTGAAATACCTGGTGTGCGTTTTTAAATGCATATCCGGTTAATTGTCCTTTTTATCTGCCTTTTGTGTATGTTCTGCATCCTGGTTGCAGGGTATTTTTGCAGTGATAATCATCTATTCATGTGCAGTAAATATAGTAAGTATGGAGTTTGTCAAACTAAATAACGGCATAGCGATGCCCATTCTGGGGTATGGTGTATTCCAGATAACACCGGGTGAAAGCGAACACTGTGTCAGGGATGCAATCACGGCGGGGTATCGGTTGATTGATACGGCGCAGGCATATCGTAATGAAGGTGGAGTAGGAGCAGCCGTAAAAGGCAGCGGATTGCCGCGGGATGCCTTTTTTATCACGACGAATGTATGGAACTCGAATGCCGGATACGAAAGAGCGAAAGTTTCTATTGACGAGTCGCTCCGAAAGTTGCAGACCTGTTATATCGACCTGCTTCTGATTCATCAGCCGGTGGGTGATTATTTGGGTACATACCAGGCAATGGAGGAATATTATCGGGCAGGAAAGCTGCGTGCCATTGGCGTAAGCAACTTCAAGCCGGGTATCTTTTGCAAGTTTGCCGAGCAGGTAGACATCAAACCTATGGTAAACCAAGTAGAGACTCATGTGTTCTGGCAGCAGCGGGAGCTGCGGGGTGTGATGGCGCAGTACGGCACGAAGTTGATGGCGTGGGCGCCTTTAGCCGAAGGACGCAACTATTATTTCACGAACAGGACGCTGGCAAGTATAGGCAAGCGGTATGAAAAGACAGCGGCGCAGGTAGCTTTGCGTTTCTTGATACAGAACGGAATCATAGTCATTCCAAAAACGGTAAGGAGGGAGCGTATGGAAGAGAATATCAATGTGTTCGATTTCCATCTCACCGACGAGGAGATGCAGGCTATATCAGCCCTCGACCGGAATGAAACGCTTTTTTATTGGATATAAACAAATACTATAAATTATTATGTATATGAAATCATTGAAAAAAATTTTTTTGTCAGCTGCATTGTTCGTTTGCGGCAGTGCATGTACCCTTAGCGCACAGGAGAAAACAACAACGGCGGGTGTACCTTTGGTGAAGTTGAATAACGGAGTAGAGATGCCGCGTTTCGGGTTGGGAACTTTCCTGCAAGGCTCCAATGAAATTTGTAAACAGTCGTGTCTGACAGCTTTGCGTGCGGGTTACCGCCATATAGATACGGCACATGCTTATTATGATGAAGAAGGAGTAGGCGAGGCGGTTAAGGAGAGCGGTATTCCCCGTAACGAAATCTGGATTACCAGCAAACTTTGGCCTACTGAATATGGCGAAGGAAAGACGTTGAAAGCCATTGATGAGATGCTTGCCCGTCTGCAAACGGATTATATCGACCTGCTTTATGTCCATCAACCAGTAGGCGATTTCGTTGGTGCGTGGAAAGATATGGAGAAAGCCGTTAAACAAGGCAAAGTACGTGCCCTTGGTATCAGCAATTTCGATGCAAACGATGAGGTTTTCAATGAAATCATGGAGAAATCCACCATTAAGCCTGCCGTGTTACAGATAGAGTGCCATCCTTACGCTCAGCGGTTGGAAATGAGGAAAAAAGCTGCTAAATACGGAATACAGATGGAGTGCTGGTTTCCGTTGGGTGGAGCAATGAGCAACGGTGCCCTTTTCAAAGATCCTGTCATTAAAAAAATTGCCGAATCTCATGGAAAAACGCCTGCACAAGTTATTTTGCGTTGGCATATCCAAGAGGGGTTTTCTGTTATCCCGGGAGCAACCAATCCTGATTATATCAAGGAAAACATCCAAATATTCGACTTCTCACTGACCGATGAGGAGATGCAGCAGATGCGTTCGCTCAATAAGGAAAAACGTTTCTTCAATGCCCGTTTGGAGGATGTAGAACGGATGGTTTTCGGAATGAACCGATAAAAATATGACAGTTGTTAGCAAGAGAAGCATCCTTCGGACCTGCCGTCCCAAGGATGCTTTTTTATTGTAAAGGAATTATTTTGAGATAATTTATTTCTTTTCTGTCAGGATGCGTATATAAACACGCTGAGGAGTGCCCGGAGGTTTGAAAAAGTCTGTCCGGGAAATTGAGGAAAATAGCCCGGAGATTCTTCGTTGAAATTGGTACTTCAATCAGTAATCTGTGTATGGATGGACGTTTGTGGTTGCTGTAATTTTGTAGGTGATAGAAGAATTAGAGATATTTGAAATGAAAGAAAAAATAATCCGTTTCTTTACACCTATCTTTCGCCTGTCATATCTGTGGCACCCAGTTGCTATATCGTCTGGCAGAATATTGTAAATTCATATCAGTTATGGGTCAAAGGACGGCAAGATAAAGCTTTAGATAACATAAATCATTGAATAGGAATATGAAATATAGGAAATTAGGGAAAAGAGGTCCTGTTGTGTCTGCCATCGGGATGGGCTGTATGGGGATGAGCCATGCTTATGGCGCACCCATAGGCAAACGGGAAGCGGCAGAGTTGTTGGCAAAGGCAATTGACTTGGGGTATACTTTCTTCGACACAGCCGAAGTGTATGGAACAGCAGATTGTCCGTATCATAATGAAGAATTATTGGGTGAGCTTCTTAAACCTTTTCGAAAAAAAATAGTCTTATCTACTAAGTTCGGGATGCGGTTTGATATGGAAAGCGGTCGTGTTCCATATCCGTTAATACCGGATTCGAGCCGTGACAGCATTCGCCGTTCAGTGGAAGGTTCGCTATCCCGTTTACAAACCGACCATATAGACATTTATTACCAGCATCGCCCGGATCCGAATGTTCCGATAGAAGAGGTGGCTGGTGTGGTGCAGGATCTGATAAAGGAGGGCAAGGTTCTTTATTGGGGATTATCGGAAGCTCCAGTGGAGGATATACGTCGGGCAGATGCGGTTTGTCCGTTAACGGCAATACAGAATCGGTATTCGATGATGGCACGCTGGCATGAAACATTGTTTCCCGTTTTAGAGGAGTTAGGCATCGGTTTCGTTGCTTTCTCCCCGCTTGCCAACGGATTGTTATCCGACCGGTATACGGTTTCTTCCCATTTTGATGCGGGGACGGATTACCGTGCGTCAATGCCGCAATTCCGTTCCGAGAGCTATGATAAGAACCACGCGCTGATGAAGCTTCTCCGTCGGATGGCAGAAGAGAAGAATGCAACGCCAGCCCAGGTATCCCTCGCATGGATGCTTTGTAAGAAACCTTGGATAGTGCCTATTCCGGGTACTCGAAAGGTAGAGCGTTTGCAGGAGAATGCCGGTGCTGCCGAGATTGTATTGATGAGTGAAGAAGTAAGTCAGATAGACCGTACATTGGATGCTATATCAATGTCGGATGTGTTTGGCGGAACAAAAGTAGAAAGATAAGAAAATGGATCCTCTTTGCTGAACGGAACAATGTGCAACTTGCCGACATGCTTTCCGTATGGCTGAAAGAGAAAGGCTTGGATTGATCCTCTTTTTTAATCACAATAACTAAACGCAAGCATCTTTGGGGCGGGAGTCTCGGAGATGCTTTTTTATTGAGATCCTTTCATCCTTTTCGTTGAAATTGGTGTTTCTATCTGTAATCTGTGTATGGACGGAAAGAAAAGCACGTTGTAATTTTGACTCAGAATAAATTAAAACAGATTGGTTTATGAGAACAACAATTCTATCTCTGGCATGTCTCCTGTTCTTTTCATTCACCCAGGCGCAGGCCGATACGCTGAGTGTGCGGCAACAGCGTATTGTTTCCATCGCTGCCAACACGGGACGGGGCGATTTAGTGAATTTGGGGACTGCCATTTCACAAGGCTTGGATGACGGACTGACGGTGAACGAAATCAAGGAGGTAATGGTGCATGCTTATGCATATTGCGGATTTCCTCGCAGCCTGCAGGCGTTGCAGACGTTCATTACCGTATTGGACGAACGTAAGGAACAAGGTGTTAGCGATACGATAGGGCGGGAAGCGGCACCTGTTCCCGATACACGAGACAAATATACCCGTGGGGCTGAACTGCTTTCCGAGTTGAGCGGAGCGCCGGTAGATGCACCTAAAACCGGATACGCAAAGTTTGCTCCCATTATAGAACAATTCCTGAAAGAACATCTTTTTTGTGACATATTCGAGCGCGATGTGTTGACATGGGCTGAACGTGAGCTTGCCACGGTCTCTATTCTTGCTGCAATGGGCGGCGTAGAGCCGATGCTGCAATCCCACATGAATATTTGCCGCTATCAAGGCATTTCGGATGAACAGCTTGCACAGATGCTTGAATTGGCAAGCAGTGCCAATGGAAAAGACCCTTTTGAACGCGGTACGCTAATGCCTGACAATCCTAATTTCACAGGTAAGGCATGGTTGCAAGGTTATGTTGCTCCGGAGGACGGATTCGGTTGTGCGGTGTCGAACGTGACTTTCGCTCCCGGTTGCCGTAACAGCTGGCATAGCCATAAGGGCGGACAGATTTTGCTTTGTACGTCTGGTAAAGGTTATTATCAGGAGAAAGGGAAACCTATCCAATTGCTATTGCCCGGTGACGTGGTAAAGATTGCTCCCGATGTAGTACATTGGCATGGTGCGGCACCCGACAGCGAGTTTACCCACATGGCTATCGGTACACAGCTGGATAAAGGGGGTGTGACTTGGCTCTCACCGGTAACGGATGAGGAATACAACAGTTACAAAGGCGAGTAATCCAAAATTGTTGGGTAAAGACGCCATATCGCGCCGTGAGCAGCGTTACGTCTTCCTTGAAAAATTGCATGAAGGGACGGGACGCGGCTGGTATGGGAACGCGTCCGCATGAGACAGGTTCATTAGACAATAGTAATTTAAAAAAAGATATCAGACAAATGAAAACAAAAATCATTGTATCTATTATTAGTTTGATTTTGGGAGGTATAAACGTGTATGCTCAAAACAGCAAAGTGCTTGTCGCTTATTTCAGTTACAGCGGTAATACGCAACATGTGGCTGAGTATATCGCCAAGCAGACGGGTGCCGAACTTTTCCGGATTGAACCCGTAAAGCCTTATCCTAAGGAATACACACCCTGTACAGAGGTGGCAAAGGCAGAGAAAGAAGCCAATGCGCGTCCTGCCATTAAAAATAGGGTGGAGAATTGGGATAGCTACGATACCGTTTTTATCGGCTGTCCGGTATGGTGGTGGACGGCTCCCATGATTATCAATACGTTTGCCGAGAGTTATGATTTCAAAGGCAAAACTGTCATCCCTTTCTGTACTTACGCTGAAACTTATCGAGACGAAACCTTAGCCAAAATTGTGGAATTGACACCTGAAGCCAAACACTTGAAAGGATTCGGCGCTGTAAGCCGTGATACGAAAGGCATTACCGAGTGGCTGAAAGAGATTCAACTCCTAAAATGAGGAATATTATATACGGAGATTCTTTTTACAGGCTAAGAAAAAGAGCCGGAATGGCTTAAATAAACATTGAAGAGAGCATGGGAAACATTAAGTATAAATTTGTCAATTAGCTTCATTATTTTTTTCAGTAAATCAGAAGTAGACATCCTCGGAACGGAACGTTTCGGGGATGTTACGTTAAAATTGGTATGTCAATCAGTAATTTGTGTATAGACGGAGTACGGTTATCAGGATAACTTTGCTTTCAAAGATTTAAACAAAAGACAAATGGATAATTTTACTTACCAATACCCTGTTCGCCAATATTTCGGCAAAGGGTGCGCTGAAAGCGCAATTAAAAAGGAATTGAGTCTTGTGGGGCAGAATGTTCTGCTGGCATACGGGTGCGGTTCGTTGAAACATACGGGCTTATACGACAAAGTGAAAGGCTGGTTGCTGGAATCAGGAAAGAATGTGGTGGATTTTGGCGGTATTATGTCAAACCCTACTTACGAGAAAGTGCAGGAAGGTGCTCGTTTGGTTCGTGAATCGGGCATCGATTTCATCCTTGCCGTAGGAGGCGGGTCGGTAATCGACTGCTGTAAAATCGTATCGGCACAGGCTCTGTTGGATGAGGATATTTGGGAGATGCAGTATGTGAAACATGAATTTCCCACGCGGTTCGTCCCGATGGGCGCCGTAGTCACTGCATCGGGTACGGGTGCCGAACAGAACAATGGTGCCGTTATCACCCATACGGGGGAACAGTTGAAGCAACCTCTTGTAGGTGCTTATCATAACTTTGCCGTATTGGATAGCGACCTTACGCGATCGTTGCCTATGGCTCAGGTGATAAGCGGTGCTTTCGATACGTTGAGCCACTGCATGGAGACCTATATGGGCAAGCCGCAGATAAACAATCTATCCGATGAATTGAACGAGTCGGTAATGCGGAACGTGATACAGAATCTCCGTGCCCTGATAGCTGATCCTGACAATGATTTTGCCCGTGGTGAATTGATGTGGGATTCGGCTTTGGCGGAAAACGGCTTGTTGAAGCTTGGCAAGCAGACCGATTTCCAATGCCACATGTTGGAGCATGCAGTCGGTGCCTATACCGATTGTAATCACGGACGGGCGTTGGCTGTGATACATCCGGTGTTATATCGCCACCTGCTCAATGAAGGCAAAGAGAAGTTGGCGCGTATGGCAGAACAGGTGTGGGGCGTGAAAGGAAGCACGACGGAGGAGAGTGCTGCCTTCGGCATCGCTGCGCTTGAGGATTTTATCCGTGAAGTGGGTCTGCCTACCCGTTGGCACGAACTGGGTATTACGGACGAGAGCATCCTCCGTGCTGCTGCCGACACGTGCCTGCTTATGCCCGGTTGTTGCAAACAGTTTACGCGCGATGAGCTGTTTGAGGTCTTGAAGGAATGTATGTAATTCACGTTATATTTAAGTTGACGAGGAGACAGACCTTGGCTTTTGGACGAAGCCTTGCAATCTGTCTCTTTTGTTGTTTTAAGGAGTCTTTGGCGTTGTCCTTTTTCTTTTGAAGTAGCCGGAGTAAAAACGTCGGGACAAAGTCTCTACCGAGAGTTTCCATATCTTTGTAGATGATAGACTGCGGTTTGGTAATGATAATTAGACAAGTTTGTTACCATTGCACTCATCGTTTGCTATCTTTGGTATCATTAATATTGTTGGAAGATGAGGAAGTTCCTGTTCATATGGTGTCTGTTTTCTTTTGTGATGGCGGATGTGTGTTTTGCCCGGGAAGTTAGTGTAGGGGGAACAGCGGGATAATGAAAATCGGTTGGATAGCATTTGGCGTAAAGGAGTTATTTGGAATTTGGGAGCATTAAACTTGTCGGGAAAGCCGTTTAAGGATGAGGAAAAGGTTGAACTTCCGCGATGGGCAGTTTGGAATTGGGATTTGGAAAAATATTTTGTTTCCCAAATGGAATATCCCAAACACTTGTTGGAAAGGAACAAAGCAGGGTATTCGGTCGTGATGTTTACTGTTGATACTCTCGGTTTACCACGCGACATTAGCTTATTGGCGACCACACAAGAGGATTTTTCCCGTGCAGTAATCCGGTTAGTGGAGGAACTTCCGCATTGCCTGCCGTGCAGGGATGAAAGCGGTAAACGCATGGAGTGTTTGTATGCTGTGTACGTTCCTTTTTTGCCCCAACATTATAGGGACAGGGTGAAGGCAGATAGCATAGTGGAAGAAGTAGCAAGGCAGAGTTTCGTGGAATGGGAAGCTACATCTTATTTTCAAGACGGAAAACTAAGTGCTGCCCAAGATTACATAACCGGGCGGTTGGTGTATGACCCTTCGCTGTTGGGTGACAAGCAACAATCGAGGGAAATCTATATGATACGTATAAACTCGTATGGAGAGGTACAGGAAGTGAAAACCATGCGGAGCAGTGGTGTAGAGGATTGGAATAAACAAGTTATTGAAATCATTAAAAGCATGTCTCGTTGGACACCTGCCATAAGTTATCGCGGTAAAGGCGAATATCGGGAGTCTGTTTGGGCGATACCAATATTCTTTAAGAAGAAGTAAAACACGCCGCTATGGAAAGAGAGCCAATGATATAATCGTGATTATTCTCCACCTTTTGGCTCTTTCGACTAACGGGAAACTAAGTATCAAGATATTCCTCTTGATGGCACTTTTAAGGAGAATTTTGATGCCTATGTTTTTCTTCAACCGTTAGAAAAGGATAAGGTGGGATATTATTTAGTAGAAGAAATGTACACGGATTCGTTTGTTAATGAGATAAAGCGCAGGTGTAAATTGTCGGGTGATAAATATCCTTATAGAGGAGTACGTTTGGAAGATTTCTCAAAAGAATGGAGAATTAACCAGCTTAATGGTATCAAGTATGAAAAAAGATATCCTATGTTTGACTGAATTTGAAAAATATCACCCGATGTATGAGTTCGGTATCAGGCCAGATGCTTATATAACATCGCAAATTCGGCACACGCTGTCTGTCGAATTCACAAACCCAATTCGGCGGTTATTGACCGCCAAATTCGCAGTAAACATGCAGCGGATGCCGTCCGCCAAATTAAGTAGTACTTTGCTGCCAATGGGAACAGGTTTAAGTTGGTTTAGATGTATATACAAAAGGACGGACTAAATCTCTCTTTGCTGGGAGAGGTGTGTTATCAGTACACTTTTAGTACGCCCGATAAAAAGGAAAATTCTTGATAATAATCAATTATTATCAAGAATTTTCCTGTACCCAGACCCGCATTTGAAACAATTAAAGTGGGGAAAATGTGGGTAAAAAGAAAAATGCAGAAAAGCACAGTAATATAACTATATATCAACTATTTACAATCATATTAAATTTTAATCCGAATTAATCCTATTGCAAATTATTTAGCAGATGTGGGGAAAATGTGGGGAAAATATCTATATTTGCATCCAGATAGATATTTAACCTGTAAGCCTATGAAAGTAACTTTCATCATTAAAAAAGCTGTAAAACGGTATGATACTGAATCAACCGCAACTATTTATATCCGTCTGAGAAATGGAAGACAGCTTGATTCTGTTGCTCCTACCCAGCTTTCAATCAATCCCAACCTGTGGGATGACAAAGCAGAGTGTGTAAAAACAAAAGCTGTCTGCAACGAAGATTTAAGGACTGGTATAAATGAAGAAATACGAAAGCTGAAAACCTATGTGGAAAAATCCTTTCATACGGAAAAAGAATCCGTTGATAAAGAATGGCTGAAACTGACCTTAGACAGATATTATCATCCTGAAAAGTATTTCACACCGGAAGAGATTGTCATCAAGCCGACTTTCGGGGAGCTGTTTGACAGCTTTCTGGAAAAGCATCCGTTATCGGAAGTAAGGAAAAAGAATTTCAGGGTGGTAAAAAGAGCCTTATTGCGTTATGAACTGTATGTACGGGAAACAAAAAGAGG
>CALUZS010000001.1 GCA_944325355.1 uncultured Parabacteroides sp. | reverse complement strand
TATGTAGGGGGGTGAAGGACAGGAAGAAGTCCTTCGCCCCCTTTTTTTATGCCCGCCCCTCCCGGGGAAAACGACCGCAGTTCAGGTGGATCCAGAAATCAATGCAGATTTTTCTTGTTACGGAGTGTTTCAGCGATGAGTTTGTGCTTTAACGCCATTTCCTTGTCGCCTGTCAGGAGGAACACTTCTGCCGCGTATTCGTGGGCAGCGATGTGCTCCGGTTTTATTGAAATGGCTTTTTGAAAATCCGAAAGGGCTTCTTCCGGATAATGCAGTTCCAGAAAACATTTCCCACGGTTGTAATGGGCTTTGAAAGAGTTCGGACTTAAATCGACTGCTTTGTTCAGACATTTCAGCGCTTCTTGCTCTTCGCCAATATCGAATAGAGTGACACCTTTTCGGATCCAAGCATCTGTGTATGTCGGGTTGAGCGTTAAAGCTTTGTCGAAGTTGCGTAGAGCCGCATTGGCATCTTTAGCTTTTGTAATACACTCGTTCCCCATTAGATAATACTCGTGTGCATATTCCTTTTGTACATCTTTGGTTTCCTGAAGTTCTTTTTTCAGTCGCTTAATTTCTTCGCTCAGTTGGTTAAAGGATGTCAGTTTCAGTCTAATCAGCCGTTGGATATTTTTCGGTAGAACTTCCTTGTCTTTGTTTATTATTGCGGAAAACGCATCTATGCTTTTTTTGAAATCCTTTTCTCCGAAACTCCTGCTAGCCTGTATGCTTAGTGTTTCAATCTCAGCATTCAGGAGAGTTTGCGCTATTAGTTTCCGGTTATTGTAAACACGGCTGAATTCTACAATTTCTTTTTTTACGAAAATATCTCTTGAGGTAACAGGCTGTTTCAGCACTAATCCATCGAGCGAAGTGCAACGGCTTAAGGCTACATAGGTTTGTCCTCCGGCAAATACACCGCCGGTCAAGTCTACCACTACGCGGTTAAATGTTAACCCTTGACTTTTATGGACGGTTATTGCCCAAGCCAAGCGGATGGGAAGCTGTTCAAATTCCCCGATAATCTCTTCTTCAATTCTTTTTTCCTGCTCATTATATTTGTACCGGTAGTTGCGCCAAGTGGATGGTTCTACAAGATGTTCCCTGCCGTTTTCCAGTAATACGAAAATATTCCCCTGCTCATCAATACCAGATACGATACCTATCATCCCATTTACCCAGCGTTTGTCCCGGTCATTTTCGATGAATATCACTTGTGCTTGTTCTTTGAGGGAAAGGTTCAGTTGGGTAGGCAACGACGATTCCGGAAAATCTCCGGAAATTTTCCCATATGATACAAATTCTTCCCCTGGCAGTTCTTTTAGCTTTTTCTCGTTGATGAAATCGACTTGGTCTCTTCTTGTCGCCAACGTGATATACATGTCTTCGTTTTTCGGTTCAAACTTCGGAAAATATCGTTTGTTGATAATATTCAAATCAGCTGTTCTTATCGAGTTCGTGCGGATATGGTCGAGAATTTCCACGAATACCGGATCGTTCTGCCTGTAAACTTTTTTCAGTTCAATAGGAACGAGGTCTATTTGCTGGAACACCCTTGCCGAGAAGAAAAAGGAATTTGGATAGAAGTGACTTAGAATATCTTTTTGGTCTGTAGATACGACCGGTTCCAATTGGTAAACATCACCAACAAACAGCAGCTGTTTACCTCCGAATGGGCGTTTCATGTTGTTTGAATAAACTCTCAGGATACGGTCTATGCAGTCGATGATGTCGGCGCGTACCATCGAAATCTCATCAATAATGATTAGCTCCACTTCTGTAAGGATTTTCCGTTGTTCTTTGTTGTACTTGAAAAAATCAAAAATACGCCCGTTTTTAGTTGCTAAATCCGGGTCATCGGGAAGGATTGGGCGAAAAGGTAGCCGGAAAAAGGAGTGCAGGGTCACTCCTCCTGCATTAATTGCGGCAATACCCGTCGGAGCGAGCACAACATACTTCTTTTTGGTGTTTTGGCAGATGTATTTTAGGAATG
The DNA here is from genome assembly GCA_944325355.1 of uncultured Parabacteroides sp. Classification (GTDB taxonomy): domain Bacteria; phylum Bacteroidota; class Bacteroidia; order Bacteroidales; family Tannerellaceae; genus Parabacteroides. The sequence goes on along the minus strand of CALUZS010000001.1, from coordinate 343,782 downwards.
TAGACTTCCCCGTTCCTGCCTTGCCAGTAAGAAATACGGATTGTTTTGTATGGAAAATCAAGTTTAAAGCATCCAGAAATTCCGGATTGTCTGTGTCAGGATTAAAGGTCAAAGCCATTGTTTTATCGTGCGATGAAAAGCCATGCTGTTTGATACCGGCTATCTCTCCGGATTGTCGCTAAATAGTTTTCTGCATCTTTTCTGTTGTCGAACTTATTGGCGTAAATGCGGAATTTGTTATCCCGTTCAACGATACCGGCTGTTGCAGAAAAGCTGGTATCGATACTTTTTAGCTGCCGTTCAGCCAATTGCGCAGAAGTCAAGCTTCCTATAATGATGTAATAGGTCTTTTGGGAAGTGCCAGAAGATACTTTTACGGCTGTTGCCGTTTGCGGAGCTAACCCTTTTGCTGTTTTTTGTTGAACAGATGGTGTATTTGTTCCGGTGGCAATTGTATTTGTTTCAGTCTTGCCCTTGGTTATTGTGCTTTTTTCAAATTCGGTAGGGATGATACTTGCTGTATATGCTGCCGGATTTACTTCTTTTATCGGTGTGGAAATGACAAAGAACAATAAGATGGCAACAACACAAGCCGATGCAATTTCGATGAACCGGCGGTTAATAGGAATGTAAAGGGTATCTTTGCTTTTCAGCAGTTTAGTTGTTCCGGAATTATCAGATTGATTAGATAACAGAACCTCCAATGTGGGTATGCTGAACGGCTGTAGTCCGAAATTCTCGGCGTTAAATAGCTTCGACTGTTTAGGATGGAAGATAATTTTATTATCCTCTTCCATGCTGAAGCTGCCTAATTCCCCTAAATCGGCAGTTCTCTTTTCCCGGAGTTCATCAAGCAATTCATCACAATCGGCAAGAAGCATGGATTGGGCATGTTTGTAGTCTGTATGGTAAAATTGAATATATGATTCAGACAGCAGCCCGTCGTTATGTTGCAATTCCCTGTTGAACACAATCTCTTTCTGCTCAGGATAAAAAATCTGTTCATCCTTTTCATAATGAGCCGGAATGTGTTGCAATACGAACCCTCCTATATGTGGGACAATTACACAATCATGTTTTAATAAAAGCTTCTCAATATGTGATATAATCCTTGACATAGTTACAAAGATAAGCGTTTCATTTGAAATAGGCAATACGGTCCGGATTAAAAAGCGCAATTGTTTGTTGGGTGACATGGACGGTTTTAGGAATGAACTCCCTAAAATTGCTTGTAAAAATGGTTAAAACGAGGTATGGAAAAAGAGATTTTCCGGAGAGAAGAGGATTTGGACAAGGATTAAATTTTATTTCATTTACTGTTTTCAGAAAGAGATAAAAATGCCGCCAGACGGGAAATGGAGGAGATGAACTATTGCGCAAGGACGCTGTAATTGTCCGTAAATTCTCGGTTGGAATAGATTCTTTTGCGTATCTTTGTCAGTTGTTTTTTAAGAAATGATACATGATATAGAGACGTTTTGGGTAAGCGTGCCTTTTATCTCTTTTCTTATCGGATGGCTGATGGATTATCTTTTCGGGGATCCCCAAAAAGGATTTCATCCGGTCGTATGGTTTGGAAAATGGATTACGGCAGGGGAACAGCGGTTTAATCGCGGTGTCCATCGGAAGAGGAACGGGGCGGTCATGGCAATATTTTTGGTTGTTGCAGTCTTTTGCCTGGTGAATTTGCTTTTATATTTGGCGTCATCCATTTCCGTGTTGTTGGAAGGTGCGTTGACTGCCATTGGCGTTTTCTATTGCTTGGCAGGGACAACGTTGGTTCGGGAAGTAAAGGCAGTGTTCGATGCGGTATCGCGCGGCATCGACGAAGGACGCCGGCAGGTCGCTCGAATTGTGGGGCGCGATGTCTCTTCCTTGTCGGAGCAGGAGGTAAAGGCAGCTGCTTTGGAAACTTTGTCGGAAAATTTGAGTGACGGAGTAATTGCCCCTATGTTTTGGTATGTTCTGTTGGGGTTGCCAGGAATGTTGGCATACAAGATGGTCAATACGTTGGATTCGATGGTTGGATACCGAAACGAGCGTTATCGCGATTTTGGTTGTGTGGCAGCAAAAATTGATGACATCGCGAATTATATACCTGCGCGGTTGACTGCATTCCTGATGTTGACCGTAATGGGAGCGTTGGACAAAATATCTTTTGTCAAGCGGTTCGGCAGAGCGCATCTGAGCCCTAATTCAGGTTATCCGGAAGCGGCGTTGGCGGCTATATTGGATTGCCGTTTTGGTGGTACACACGATTATTTCGGCGTTCCGGTGGAGAAGCCCTATATAGGTGTCAGAGAGCGGACGTTTACAGGACAGGATGTTATCCTTGCGGTGCGTGCAAACCGGAGAAGCGAGTGTTTGATGGTCGGGCTTGTTTGCCTAAGTCTCTATTTTTTTAATGGTTGTTTGTTCTAAAAAATGAATATATGGAAGTACGATTGAATAAGTTGCTGGGTACTGCCGGAATCTGTTCGCGCAGGGAAGCAGATGAGTGGATTGCAGCCGGACGGGTAACCGTCAATGGAAAAACTGCATCGGTAGGTGATAAGGTGTCGGAGAAGGATACGGTAGAAGTAGATGGCGAGATTGTCCGTTTCCCGAAATCCTTGTATAATAACTCCGTGGATCTTTTTGGCAAAGAGTCGGCAGTCAATCGCAAAAATATTCCGGCTAAATCTGCATCGTTGCGCACTACCAGCCGGAACAATCCCGAGAACCGGGCAAACCGCAAGCTGTGGAAGAAAGACTCGGAGCAGAATCGTTGGAAACGATGAAACGCATTGTATTGATAACAGGAGGGCAACGTTCAGGCAAAAGCAGTTATGCTTCCCGGCGTGCCTTGTCATTATCCGGAGACCCGGTTTATTTGGCGACTTCCCGTATATGGGATGAAGAGTTCCGGCAGCGGGTAGAACGGCATAAGCGGGACCGTGGACCGGAATGGACAAATATAGAGGAGGAAAAGTTCCTGAGCCGGCATGATTTGCACGGACGGGTTATCGTAATTGACTGTGTGACCTTATGGGCTACCAATTTCTTTTACGATAATAATAACGATGTAGAACTTTCCTTGGAGCAGTTGAAAGCCGAATTCGACAAGTTTACGGCGCAAGATGCCACTTTTTTGTTTGTTTCCAACGAGATTGGGCTGGGCGGCGTGTCGGTTGATTCCGTGCAACGGCGGTTTTCAGATTTGCAGGGATGGATAAACCAGTATATTGCTTCGGTAGCTGACGAAGTAGTAATGATGATTAGTGGAATACCGTTAATAATAAAAAAAGATGATAACGTTTAAAATAGAAAAACCGGATGAAGCTATTCTTCCGTTGCTTGAAGATAAAATCAATAACCTGACAAAACCGAAAGGTTCGTTGGGAAGACTGGAAGAATTAGCCAAACAGATAGGTGCAATCCAGCAGACTTTGTCTCCTTCGTTGAGACACCCTGTCAATGTAATTTATGCTTCAGATCATGGGATAGCCGATGAAAATGTCAGTAAGTCTCCTAAAGAGATTACCCGCCAAGTTGTTTATAATTTCCTGCATGGGGGTGCGGGCATTTGTTTCCTTGCTGAGCAACATGGTTTTGATTTAAAAATCGTGGATGGTGGCGTGGATTTCGATTTTCCTGCCATTCCCCAACTGATAGACCGTAAGATACGAAAAGGAACACGTAACTTTTTGTATGAAGCGGCGATGACCTATGATGAGATGGAGTTGGCTTTGCAGAGAGGGGCTGATATTGTGTCGGATTGCTATCGCGAAGGATCGAACATCATCAGCTTTGGAGAGATGGGTATCGGCAATACGGCGGCATCGAGCATGTGGATGACCTGCCTGACAAATACCCCTCTGATTGATTGTGTAGGAGCCGGCAGCGGATTGGATGAAGCCGGTGTGCGCCATAAGTACGAGGTACTTAACCGAGCGCTGGCAAATTATAAAGGAGATAACTCAGTCCTAGATGTGATGCGCTATTTCGGCGGTTACGAGATGGTCATGGCTGTTGGTGGCATGTTGCGTGCTGCGGAGCTGAAAATGGTTATTCTGATAGATGGATTTATCATGACGAACTGTATTCTGGCAGCGTCCAAGCTCTATCCGGAGGTTCTTTCTTATTGTATATTCGGACACTGCGGAGATGAGTCGGGGCATCAGCGGTTACTTGCCTATATGGGTGTAAAACCGCTTTTGAACTTGAACCTTCGTTTGGGAGAGGGATCCGGCGCTGTTTGTGCTTATCCGATTGTTGACTCGGCTGTCCGGATGATAAACCGGATGCACAGCTTTAAACAGGCGTCTGTCACCAAATATTTTTAAGGAAATGTTGAACAAGGTTCTGGCTGCATTTATCTTTTTCACGCGTTTGCCTTTTGGCAGATTGAAGGTTGTCCCGGCAGACACTTTCAAAAACATTGTGGCTTATTGGCCGATTGCCGGGTGGCTTACTTCGGGGATTTCCGTGCTTTGTCTCTATCTGTTCATGTATTTTTTTCCATATGAGGTTGCTTTGTTGCTGGCTATTCTATCGCGGGTGCTGGTGACTGGCGGATTGCATGAAGATGGTTTGGCTGACTTCTTTGATGGTTTTGGCGGAGGCTCTTCCCGTGAGCGGATTCTTGCCATAATGAAAGATTCGCATATCGGCAGTTATGGTGTGATGGGATTATTGTTTTACTTTATGCTCCTTTACTTTTCATTAAAAAGTCTCTCTCCTGAGTTTGCCGGTGCAATAATGCTTTCCGCCGATCCTATAGCCAAATGTATTTCCGGTTGGATTATCAATATCCTGCCTTATGCCCGTAAAGAGACCGAAGCCAAAAATAAAACTGTTTATTCGCGTATGACACTTCGCGAAAAGGTTATATTGGTATTGGGAGGAGCGCTTCCTCTGCTTTGGTTGCCAGATCCCCGGCTTTTGTGGGCATTGCTTGCTCCGTTGTCGGTGTTCCTGTTTTTAGTGAATCTGTATAAACGGAAAATTGATGGGTACACGGGCGATTGCTGTGGTGCAACGTGCCTTCTTTGTGAGTTGTCTTTTTATCTGGCTGCGGTTGTCGTTTTGACAGTTTGCTGATAACTGCGGTGTGGCTTCTTTGGGGTATATCTGGCAAAGATATACGGTTTGCCAGTCCGTTATTGCGAAGAAATGAAAAAAGGCTGTTATATATATCCGATTGAAAGATATTATATAACAGCCTTTTTGTTATTGTTTGTCTTATTGTATTCCTTTTTCGCGTAAATGGAGTTGCCATTTCCATGCAGACTTCAAAGTGTTTTCAAGCGTCTCTTGAGCAGTCCATCCTAAAACTTTGTTTGCCCGTTCTGGATTTGCCCATACCTGTTCGATGTCCCCTTCGCGGCGTCCGACGATTTTGTGTGGAACTTTCACGCCTGTAGCTCTTTCAAAAGTGTTGATTAGTTCGAGTACAGAAACGCCTCTTCCCGTACCCAAATTGAAGATTTCCACATTCTCTTCCGATTTTCCGTCCAGCATCCGGTTCATAGCCGTAACATGAGCTTTCGCCAAGTCTACTACATTGATGTAATCCCGGATACACGAGCCATCGGGAGTGTTATAGTCATCTCCGAAAACGCTGAGTTCTTTACGGATTCCTATGGCTGTTTGCGTCAGGTATGGAATCAGATTTTGGGGAACACCGTTTGGCAATTCTCCGATTTCAGCACTCGGATGTGCCCCAATGGGATTGAAATAACGTAAGAGCACGCTTTTTATGGGTGTTCCTGCGTGGATGGTATCTTTGATAATTTCTTCGTTGATTTGTTTGGTGTTCCCGTAAGGTGACATTGCCGGTTTGATAGGGGCGTCTTCCGTAACCGGAAGGATGTCGGGTTGACCATAAACGGTACAAGAAGAGGAAAATACAATTCCTTCGATGCCGAACTCTGGCATTAACTCCAAAATATTCAGCAGTGTAACGATATTATTCCGGTAATACTTTAGTGGTTTCTGGACTGATTCTCCTACGGCTTTGCTTGCAGCAAAAAGGATGACTCCCTTTATGCCGGGATGTTGTTCCAGAACTTTGCGCGTTCCCTCTTTATCTTTTAAGTCTAATTGAACGAAATCCGGACGGATTCCAGTGATATGTTCGATACCGTCCAATACTTCGATATTGGAGTTTGATAAATCATCGATAATAAGTACGTCAAAACCTGCGTTTTGTAATTCGACAGTTGTGTGCGAGCCGATATATCCCGTTCCTCCTGCCACTAAAATTTTCTGTTTCATATCCATGATATTTTAATTAAACAATTCCGGAGAATCCCATAAATGCCATAGCCAATAGTCCGGCAGTAATTAATGCAATGGGAGTTCCTTGCATACCCTTTGGAATATTTGTCATGGCGATTTGTTCCCTTATTCCTGCAAAGATAATTAATGCGAGGGCAAATCCAATGGCTGTAGAAATAGCGTAGACTACCGACTCCAGCAAATTATAGTTTTTTTGGATAACTAAAATTGCTACACCGAGGATACAGCAGTTTGTTGTGATAAGAGGGAGGAATACGCCCAACGCCTGGTAAAGGGAGGGGGAAATCTTTTTAAGGATGATTTCGACCATTTGCACCAATGCCGCGATGATTAAGATAAAGCAGATGGTTTGCATGAATCCCAATCCGAATGGATCGAGGATGAATTTCTGGACGAGGTACGTCACAATGGTAGAGATTGTCAATACAAAGGTGACAGCCGCGCCCATTCCGGCAGCGGTCTCTACTTTTTTGGATACGCCTAAAAAAGGGCATATTCCTAAAAACTGAGCCAATACTACGTTATTGACGAATACTGCGGCTATAAATATCAATATATATTCCATAATATCTTACTGTTTTTATACTTTCCGTATTTTGTTGACTATGGCAATCAAATATCCGAGCACAATGAATGCACCTGGAGCGAGCACGAATATCAGTGAACCGTATTCTTCCGGAATAAGTCCGATACTGAATAGCTTACCTGTGCCTAACAGTTCGCGGACAGCGCCTAAAAGGGTCAGCGCTACGGTGAAGCCCAACCCGATTCCCAATCCGTCGAATAGGGAAGGGATGATTTTGTTTTTGGCGGCGAACGCTTCAGCCCGTCCCAATACGATACAGTTTACCACAATCAATGGGATGAAAAGTCCCAGACTTGCATACAGGGCCGGGACGTATGCTTCCATACACATCTGGACAACAGTGACGAATGTTGCAATGACGACAATATAAGCCGGTATTCGTACCATGTCGGGTATGATGTTTTTTAAAGAGGATATGGCAACATTGGAACAAATCAGTACGAATGTGGTAGCAAGCCCCATACTCATGCCGTTAAGGGCGGAAGAAGTTGTCCCAAGAGTCGGACACATTCCCAATAATAATACAAAAGTCGGATTCTCTTTGATGAGTCCGTTTAATATAACCTTCAGATTGTTCATTTATTACCTCCTTCCTTGTTTGTTGCAGTAGCACCGCTTGTCACATCTGTTTGGGAGAACGCGCTGTAAGCTCGGTTTATTGCGTCCAAAAATGCCCGGCTCGAGATGGTGGCCGCCGTGATTGCATCGACGTCTCCTCCATCTTTTACCACTTTCAGCGGTTCTTTACTCATTGTCCTACCGATAATGTTTTGTTTGTTTCTGTCTGTCCTGAACCACTCCTGCATTTTTGAACCGAGACCGGGAGTTTCAGCGTGTTGTAATACGGAGTAATTGAGAATCTTTCCGTCCGTGTCGAAACCTACGATAATTTTTATCTCACCGCTGAAGCCTTTTTTTGTAATACTTTCAACGGCGACGCCAATCATTTCATCGCCTTTCTTGGCAGGGTATATTTTTAAAGAATCTCCTTCCGATGTCGCAGCCATATATACCTCTTTTGTAGGTGAATTGTCGAACTCTGGGACTACGTTTCTAATGGCAGTTTCCAAAGTCTTAGCTTTTGCCTCCTCTATGGGTGCAGCCGTAAGCATATTTACGCCAGATAAGATTCCACCTGATACCAGACAGATACCCGTAAGCGAAAGAAACATGTTCGGTAATGTGGATTTTAATTTGTTCATATCTATTTTCCTCCGAAATGTTTGGGTTTGACATAACTGTTAATAAGCGGCGTCAACGCATTCATTAAAAAGATTGCAAATGACATTCCCTCGGGGTAAGAACCGAAGAGCCTGATGACGGTTGTCAATAATCCGATTCCTACGCCGTAAATCAGCATTCCTTTTTTAGTCATAGGAGATGTTACATAGTCGGTTGCCATGAAGATGGCGCCAAGCATCAATCCTCCTGTAAGGATATGAATTAAAGGGCTGGCGTATTGCTCAGGGTTTACCAGGTGCATGATACCTGTGAAAACAAATACGGTGGCTATGATTGAGACAGGGATATGCCATGTGATGATTTTTTTCCAGAGCATGAATGCAAAGCCAATTAAAAGAGCCAACACACTTACTTCCCCGAGACTTCCCCCCATGCAGCCGGTAAACATCTCCGTGTAAGAGGGAAGTTTATCTAAGGCATGTTCGTTCATCAGAGAAAGGACTGTTGCCCCTGTCTCGGCATCGGTGTAGGTCATCGGGAATTGATTGGCCGCATCGACGATAGGCCAGGTGGTCATTTGTGCCGGAAATGAAATCAGCAAAAAGATACGTCCGGTAATTGCCGGATTAAAAATGTTGTTTCCTAACCCTCCGAATGACATTTTCCCTATACCGATAGCTGCCAAAGCTCCAATCATGATAATCCATATCGGTAAGTTGGATGGAAGATTGAAGGCTAATAAAACGCCTGTCAGTATTGCTGAGCCATCGTATATCGTCGGCTTTTTCTTCATTAGGAATTTTTGTATCAGGTATTCGAAGAGCACGCAAAAGAAAACGGAGCTTGCCGTTACGATTAATGCACCTAAACCGAAAAAGTATAGCGATACCAGAAATGCCGGAATAAGAGCAATTAATACGCCGTACATATTTTTACTGATACTGTCGCCGCCATGGATATGCGGCGATGGCGATACGTATAAACTGTTTTCCATATTATTCATTGTTTATGACTTTCTGTTTCTGATAATGTTCATGACTTTCCCTTTCCCGGAACGGATATAGTCGAGCAGCGGTCGGTTTGCCGGACAAGTATAGCTGCAAGAACCGCACTCTATGCAATCATGGATATGTTCTTTTTCCGCCAAATCCCACTTTTGATATACTGTATATTTCATAAGGAATGCAGGATTCAGCCCCATCGGGCAGACATTGACACACTTAGCACACCGTATGCAGTCGTGCATAGGCTTGCGTACGGATTCTTCTTTGGTGAGGAGCAATATGCCAGAAGTGCCTTTGCATACCGGGACATCTGCGCTGACAAGCGCTTTTCCCATCATAGGACCGCCACCGATGATTTTACCTGTATTTTCAGGAGTGCCTCCTGCTATTTCAATCAGTTGGGAAATCGGTGTCCCTATCCGGACTAAAAAGTTGGAAGGATTTTTTACAGCTTTGCCTGTGACGGTAACAATCCGTTCAAATAACGGTTTGTTTTTTTGGACAGCTTCATATACTGCAAAAGCAGTTCCTACGTTCTGCACGATAGCTCCGGTCGAAATGGGTAATCCGCCGCTTTTTACCTGTTTTCTGATGACAGCGTCGATAAGTTGTTTTTCTCCTCCTTGCGGATATTTGACTTTCAGCGGCATAATCTCAATATTCGGATAGTTTGTTGCCAGCTGTTGCAAATGTGCGATAGCATCCGCTTTGTTGTTTTCGATGCCTATTACCGCCTTGTTTACGTTTACTGCTCTCATCAATAGTGAGACACCAATCAATATCTCTTCTCCTTTTTCCAACATCAGAGAGTGGTCGGCTGTCAGATACGGTTCGCATTCGACGGCGTTGATAATGACAATCTCAGCTTTGCTTCCCGGAGGTGGCGTAAGTTTGACATGGGTGGGGAATGTTGCGCCACCTAAACCTACGATACCGGCATCGGCAATCTTGGAGATAATTTCCTTTGAGGAGAGGTTGCATTCCCGTATAATCGTCTCTGTGCGGTCGATGCTCTCTTCCCATTCATCTCCTTCTACATCTATGTATATCGCCGGACGTTTGTATCCGCTGGCGTCTATTGCATTGTCTATCTTATTTATCTTTCCGGAAACGGATGAGTAGATTTTTGCAGAAACAAAACCGCCTGCTTCTGCCAATAAACTTCCGACTTTAACCGTGTCTCCTTTTTTCACAACGGCAACGGCCGGTGCTCCTATGTGTTGGCTCAGCGGAATGATTGCCTGTTGAGGTATATCTGAAATGCGAATTTTTTTCTTCGCCGATAATTTATTCTCGGGAGGATGGATACCTCCTATGCGAAAAGACCTTAACATCTTGATTCTTTATTTTAGTTTGTTTTTATTGCGTTATTGTTGGCTTCTGTTGTTGTTGCAGCAGGTTCGGGTTGGATAACTTCTTTTTTCGGAGGGAAGTTCACTTCCTGGATGGCTCCGGTCGGGCAGGCAGCTACGCATTTACGGCATAACCTGCATTTCTGGAAGTCGATGTAAGCCACATTGTTTTCGATGGTAATGGCTCCCGCCGGACACTCTTTTGCGCATTTTCCACAGCCGATACATGCATTGTTGCAAGCTTTCCGTGCAACGGCTCCTTTGTCTTTGTTGACACAGCCGACATATATCCGTCTGGATTTCGGACCTTTTTTGCGGAGTTCGATAATATTTTTCGGACAAGCCTTGACACATGCTCCGCAAGAGGTACATTTCTCTTCGTCTACTTCGGCAATGCCTGTCTCTTTGTTAATATGTATGGCATCGAATGCGCAAGCTTTTACGCAATCGCCGAAACCTAAACAACCGAAAGAGCAACCCGTTTCGCCCCCGTATAGGGAAGAAGCTATCGCGCAACTTTTAGAACCGTCATAAATATTGCTTTTGGGACGGGCTTGACAAGTTCCGTTGCAGCGAATCACGGCAACCATAGGTTCAGAGTCGGAGACTTCGCTTCCTATGATTTGGGCGACTTTTTCCATGACTGCATTGCCGCCTACCGGGCAACGCAATCCGTCTAACGAACCCGCTTTGACACATGCGCCGGCAAAATTGCTGCAACCGGCAAAACCGCACCCGCCGCAGTTTGCACCGGGAAGCACTTCTTGGACTTTTGCTATGCGGGGATCTTCGTACACTTCAAATTTTTTTGATGTGGCGTATAAAAGAATCGCACTAATAGCCCCGATAACTCCTAATGTAATGATGGTTATTAAAATCATGTCGTATTATTGGTTTAATTTTTCAATGGAGAATATGAATTTTTTTTTCAAATTATTTCGTAGCAAATAAAGCACATAGTAATAGATGGCCAGTGTGATGACTCCGACTATTGCCGCAGTGGTTTCACTCTCGGTGGATTGTTGTGTCAGAATTAATGCGGAAACTATCAGAAAGACCGGAACGATGAAAGCATATACCACAGCCAATAATCCAAGACTGCTTTTCCCACATACCAAAACTTCTTCCTTTTCCCGGAATGTTTCGTTTGCGGGAGTGGCAATCTCAATTATTTTCTCCTTTTTCTCGGATGCTGTACACATGGCACTGGCCTGGCATTCGGCGCAAGCGGAATGTTGTGTTATTTTCACGTATATAATTCCATCTTTTATGCGCTCAACAATTCCGTTATGTTTGATAGTTGTATCCATTAATTTGCAAACTCGACATTACAAAACGCGGCAAATGTAATTATTAATTTGATAAATTCAAGTCCATTTGTTAGCTTTTTGTGTGTTAAATTTATTATTTTCTGAATTTCCTTTACCATTTATAATTGAAACCAATGCTGAGCAGTTCGTTAATCTGCAAGTGCGTTTTGAAATCTTCCCGTTTCGCGACTGTATCGTCGAAGCGGAAATTGGCAGTTAGCGTTGTCGACAGAAAACGGTTTATCGTGAAGTTAATCGTATTGTTCATTTCCGCGAAAACTTTATGATAATTGGTGTTGTAATGGAACCAAGATTGTATGGTGACATTCTTGAATATTGTAGAAGAAAAGTTCATTTGTATGTCAGAACCTATCGTATTTATTTTTTCGGCTAAGATGGCTTTGTCGATACTTCCCTGCTGTTCGAAAGAGAGTGGGGACATTGTGATTGAGATATTGATATTTCTTCCGCTAGTGAACGTCTTTGCGAAACTGTACGTCATACCAATACCGATATTTAATTTGTAGGCAGCCAGGAAACCGGAACTTTTCGTTGTTGTATTTTCTTGATATTTGGTAAACAGCGGCGTTTGCAGAGTCGCATCTATCGTATATTTCCAATTTCCGAAAGCCTGGTGACCCAAAAGATAACGGATACGCAAGTTGTCATTGTTGAAATTAAACGAACGCAACGAATCGTTTGGCGTTTTAAAAAAGCCTATGGTCCATTCAATCTCATTGAAGAGTGAAATTTTGTCACGTGCGTAATTAAATGTGAAATATTGCCGGCTATATAATTGGGTGGTTCCTACGCCGCCTCGGTGCCAGTTCGGGGAAATGTAACTTTGTGAGAACTGGAAAGAACTGTTCATGGTTGTAGTCCAATATCTCCTTTTAGGAGCGAATTTGTTCATTTTGACTTGCTCCAGCGTGTAACTTTTCGCTCTCTTCAAACCTTCTTCGGGCGTTGTCTTTTTTTCAAAAATTTTGGTTTCTACTTTTCCTGTATTGAAATCGTTGGCTGTATACCGTATGATGCCGGGCGAATAAGTCTCCAAGTAGCGGTAAGCGGAGTCGCGTATCGCCTGCTTGGTGAATTCAGCGCGAAGAAATGTCGTATCATTCGGGTAGATAGTGGAATATGCTCCATTTTTCTTCTCTTCATAGAGTTTGTAATGTGGCAACGGATCTTTCGGAAGAACCTTTGCCTTTAATATGTAGGATAGGAACATCGGGTCAACGATTGCGGTATCTTTGTATGTCTGGTTGGTTATGCCGGTGTTTTCGCCCCTTCTCCAGTTAATCCAGTAGAGCAGTTCTTTGGAAAACTCTATGTTGCTTTTCGGTAACAACCGTTGTAGCGTTTTGTCGAGCCGGGCAGGTGTACTGTATTCATTCTTCTGCTTTGCATGCAATGTCAGGATGTTGTCAATCTTTTTGAGCATTGCGCTGTCTAATTTTATTTCTGGTTCTTTCGTGCTGCTGCTCAGCGTTGTCGTATCGATAGGAATATTTATATTAATGGATGTGTCATCCAAGATTAGAGTGTCAATAACTTCTTGATAAGGGAGTAGGGTATCGTTTGAGACGGATACGGTATTTACAGCTCCGATAGGTAATGTCCCGATCAAAGCAAAAAGCAATATCAAAGAATAATTTGTCTGTAATATTCTTGTTTGCATATTGTTTTTAAGTCTGTATCGCTTAGTTTTGAGTACAAAAATAGGGAAAAAGATATAAATTCAAATATGAATACATTGAAGATAACTTAAAAAGTGGCCGGTTTATTGGTTTTTCTATGGAATGAACGGAGTTTCCCGGTGAAATCTGTCGGGAAGTTTTGAAAAATTTCCCGGCAGATTTTTTGCCAAAGCCGGAGTGTTTTTCCCGCGGATTGCGAAGCTTTTGGAATAGAGAGCTGGAGGAGCTTTTTTACAACCGGAGTGATACGGAAAATTAGTTAATTATTAAAAAAAAAGAAAAATGGGGGGGGTAAAACATAAAAGAATTATTTTTGCCCGCAGAAAAAGAAAATCTAATAATTTGTGTAACATTTTTATCAGACGACCGTCTCTCTGTTAAAGAACAAAACTTTGGAAAAAAAGAATGATTCAGTTACGAGGTATAAATAAGACTTATTTTAATGGAGCACCTTTGCACGTGCTTAAAGGAATTGATTTGGACATTGATAAAGGTGAAATGGTTTCGATTATGGGCGCTTCGGGCTCCGGTAAATCAACGTTGTTGAATATCCTTGGTATTTTGGATACTTATGATTCGGGAACATACCAGTTGAATGGCACTTTAATTAAAAATTTGAACGAGACACAAGCTGCCATGATGCGGAACCGGATGATTGGTTTCGTTTTCCAGTCGTTTAATTTGATTTCTTTTAAGAATGCCGTAGAGAATGTTGCGCTTCCTCTTTATTACCAAGGTATCAGCCGGAAAAAAAGGAATGCGGTGGCGATGGAATATCTGGATATGGTCGGGCTGAAAGATTGGGCGACCCACATGCCGAATGAAATGTCCGGCGGACAGAAGCAACGGGTAGCCATCGCGAGAGCCTTGATTACCAAGCCGCAGATTATATTGGCGGATGAACCGACGGGCGCGTTGGACAGTAAGACTACCATAGAGGTGATGCAACTTCTGCGCCAGGTGAACAAAGAGGGAATGACGATGATTATCGTTACGCACGAACCATCGGTTGCCGAAGCCACTGACCGGATAATCAGAATTAAGGACGGATTGATAGAACAGCCGTAAAAATAGAATCGATATGTTTGATTTTGATAACTTGAGGGAAATTTTCGGTACGATGAAGCGTAACAAGCTCCGTACCTTCCTGACCGGTTTTGCCGTGTCGTGGGGAATCTTTATCCTTATTATCCTTTTGGGGGCAGGCAACGGGTTGCGGAACGGCGTCATGAAGAACTTCGAGAACTGGTCGCAAAACCGGATAGTCATTTATGCAGGTTCCACCGACAAGCCGTATGCTGGCTTCCAGCGGGGACGGAGAATCCGGTTTACCTATAAGGATTTTGAAGACCTTTCGGTATTTTTCCCGGAAATAGATAAAAAAACGGTGGAGCAGTACCTTTCGGATACCTTAAAGTATAATAACGAATATAGCGTGGTCTCCCTGCGTGGAGTCCATCCAGCCAAGGCGGAAATCGATTTCCTGAAGATGGAATCCGGGAACGGCCGGTTCATTAATGAAATAGATGTCAGCCGGCAACGGAAAGTAGTCGTTATCAGCCAGCGGACAAAGGAGATATTGTTTAAGGAAGAGAACCCTATAGGGAAGCGGATTATCATCCGGAGTGTTCCGTTTCAGGTGATAGGTGTCTATTCTTCGGAGGACAACAGTTATGAGACTGCTTCATATATTCCGGTCTCTACCGCAATAACGATGTATAATCCGGGACCTTATATCCATGATATTGTCATGACCGTGAATGGTGTCGATACGAAAGAAGCCGTAGAGGATTTGGAGAAAAGACTGCGGCTCTATTTTGCGCGCCGGCATCATTTCGACCCGGAGGACATGTCTGCCATCGGGATGGGGAACACGTTGGAGAACTTCCAAAGTATAAATATCATAATGAACGGGCTTAGCCTGATGATTTGGCTGATTGGTATCGGGACGCTGACTGCCGGTATTGTAGGCGTGAGCAATATCATGTTGATAACCGTCAAGGAACGGACGCGTGAGTTTGGCATCCGTAAAGCGATAGGGGCAACTCCTTTCTCTATTTTGCGCATGATTGTGTTTGAATCGGTGTTGATTACATCTGTGTTTGGGTATGTAGGTATGATTACCGGCATAGGAGTGACAGAAGCGATAAATGTTGTGGTGGAAAGTATGAACAACAGTGGGGGCGGAAACGGCGGTTTTATATTTGCCAATCCGACAGTCGATCTGGGAATTGCCATCTCTTCAACAGTGCTTCTTATTATCGCAGGAGTGGTTGCCGGTTATTTCCCGGCGCGGAAAGCAGTGAGTGTGTCGGCAATAGAATCAATGCGTGTAGAATAAACGGAAAAGGAAAATTATAGTGTTATGTTTGATATAGACCGTTGGCAAGAGATTTGGATTACAATCACCCGGAACAAATCCCGGAGTGTAATGACCGGCTTCGGGGTATTTTGGGGCATTTTGATGCTCGTCCTGATGTTGGGAGCTGGTACCGGATTGAAGAATCTGGTAATGGGCACTATCGAAGGATTCGCTACCAATTCTGTCTTTTTTTATTCCGACCGTACATCGGAACCATATAAGGGTTTTGCAAAGGGGCGTTATTGGCAGATGCGAAACCGGGATATTGATGTGATAAAGCAGCAGGTGACGGGTGTCAAGTACATCTCTCCCGTTTTGTGGCAACAGATTGGCGAGAATAATGTTGTCTACGGATTGAAAACCGGTACCTATATGGCAAGAGGGGTGATGGACGATTTTTTCAAGATAGAGACGCAACACGTGCTGGAAGGTCGGTTGTTGAATAGTGTGGATATTGCAGAAAGAAGGAAAGTTTGCGTTATCGGCAGTGAAGTTCGTAAAGTATTGTTTGAACCGGACAAAAGTCCTATCGGGGAATATATCCGGACAAACGGCATTTATTACCAAGTAGTGGGCGTTATTGAACCGATTCCGGATGCACAAATCGGCGGCAGGACGGAGGAGAGTGTCAATGTTCCGTTTACCACCTTGCAACAGACCGGGAATTTCGGGGACAAGTTCTATTTCCTCTGTGTGACGGCAGCTGATGGTATTCCCTGTGAACGGGTTACGGACGAGATTGTCACAATCTTGAAAACGCAGAACCAGATAGCTCCTACCGATAACCAGGCAGTCGGTTCTTTTGCGATTGCAGCGCAGTTTGAGAAGATTCAGATGCTTTTTTTAGGCATTAACATATTAATCTGGATTGTAAGCCTTGGAACATTGCTGGCAGGAGTTGTGGGTATAAGCAATATCATGATGGTGACTGTCAAGGAACGGACGAGGGAAATAGGTATACGCCGGGCGATAGGGGCTAAGCCTTCTTCGATTGTCTCGCAGATTATGACAGAAAGTTTGGTGCTTACCATCATTGCCGGTTGTGGAGGGTTATGCCTTGGCGTATTTATCCTTGCAGCAATCGACAGTGTCGTGACATCGAGCGGAGCCCCCGATGCCATCCATCCGGAGATTTCGTTCGGGGCTGCGGTGGTTGCACTCGTGGTTTTGTTGTTGTCAGGCTTGGTTGCCGGGTTGATACCTGTATGGCGGGCAATGCAAATAAAGGCAATCGATGCCATCAGGGATGAATAAAAGTTATGTTTTGGAGAAATAGAAAAATAATTAAAAGATAAGCAAATGAGAAAAGTATTGAAAATTGCACTCCTCGTGATTGCAGTGTTGGCAGTGTTCGGCACTTTCTTTTTCTTATGGAAAAAATCCCAGCCGAAAATTACTGTTTATGAGGTGGTCTCTCCTTTACGAGACACCGTTGAGACAAAGACCGTTGCAACCGGAAATGTAGAACCACGCGATGAAGTTTTGATTAAGCCGCAAATGTCGGGTATCATATCCGAAGTATTGAAAGAGGCGGGGCAAACTGTCAAGGAAGGGGAAATTATTGCCCGGATAAAAGTAATCCCGGAGATGGGGCAATTAAACAGCGCCGAATCGCGCGTGAGAGTTGCAGAAATCAATCTCGAGCAGATTAATGAAACCTATAAACGGGACAAGGAATTGTATGAGTCGGAAATAATTTCGTCGGAAGAGTTCCAAACGTCGGAAGCCAATTACAAAAAGGCGAAAGAGGAGCTGCTTAATGCGCAAGATGCTCTGGATATTATCCGCGACGGAATCACGAAGAAATATTCGAACACCAGTACGACACAGGTTCGTTCTACCATAACCGGGATGATTCTTGACGTACCTATTAAGGTGGGAAATTCGGTTATCCAGTCGAATACGTTCAATGACGGGACGACCATAGCCACAGTTGCCGATATGAGCGACATGGTTTTCAAAGGGAAAATTGACGAAACGGAAGTAGGACGCGTACATGAAGGCATGGATATCAAATTGACCATAGGAGCGTTGGAGAGCCGTAAGTTTGATGCCAAACTTGAATACGTAGCGCCTAAAGGAGCTAATGAAAACGGTGCCGTCATGTTTGAGATAAAAGCGGCAGTGGATCTTTCGGACGATGTGTTCGTCCGTGCAGGATATAGCGCCAATGCGGAAATTGTTTTGAAGCGTGTGGAAAATGTCTTGACTCTTCCTGAAAATACTGTGACATTTGAAGGGGATTCCGCTTTTGTCTATCTTGTGAAACAGGAAGAACCGGAACAGGTGTTTGAGAAACATGCCATAGAGACGGGGCTGTCGGATGGAATCAAGATAGAGATTAAGAGTGGTATTGCCGAAAGCGATAAAGTGAGAGGAAATGTCATAGAAAAAAATAATTAGAACTTAAAAGACGGGAAATTATGAAACGGTCCAGACTTATTTCGGTTTTAATATTATTTTTACCGTGGAGTGGCGGAAAACTCTCCGCTCAAGAGACATGGAATCTCGAGGATTGCATCCGCTATGCTTTGGAACACAACATTGAGATTAAGCAGCAGGAGCAAAATCAGGAAGGACAGAAAATAAATCTTCACACAAGTAAGTATAGTTGGCTGCCAAGTCTGAACGCCGGTATAGGACAAAACTTCGATTTCGGGCGTTCTCCTTCAAAAGACGGGATTATTGTTGATAACAATTCCAGTAGTACTTCGGCATCGGTTTCACTGAACATGCCGATTTTCGACGGATTGAAAATTCCGAACGATATTGCCGCAAAGAAATTTGACTTGAAAGCTGCCGTTGAGACGTTGAACAAGGCGAAAGAAGATTTGTCGGTCAATATAGCGTCCTACTATTTACAAGTGTTATGTAACAAGGAACTGCTTCGCGTTGCCGATTTGCAGGTGGATTTAACAGCAGAGCAGGTGGAACGGACTGCAGCTTTGGTCAAGGCTGGCAAAGTGCCTGCTTCGCAGCTGTACGACATAAAAGCACAGCTGGCAAGGGATGAGTCATCGCAGACGGAGGCTTCCAACAATGTGCAGTTGGCATTGCTGGATTTGGCGCAGGCATTGGAGCTGGAAGAGGGAGCCAAGGCATTTGATATAGCCGTTCCTGAAATAGATGATGCCATCCGTAAATATATGAGTAGTATCTTGCCCCCAGATGTAATTTATAATAATGCCGTAACGTGCAAGCCGCAGATTAAAGCACAGGAATATATGCTGGAGAGCCAGAAGAAAATGTTGAAAGTTGCCCGTGCGTCTTATTTCCCGCAGCTGAACTTCAATGCAAGTTATAGTAACGGTTATTACCATTATACGTCAGGCGATGGTCTGGCGACCAATTTGCCTTTTGGAGAACAGCTGAGCCGGAACGGACGGAAAACGTTAGGTTTCAGCCTTTCCATACCGTTGTTCAACCGTTTCCAAGTAAGAAACAGCGTCCGTTCGGCAAAGGTTGCCATACAGACACAGACCTTGAATGTGGAAAATACGAAGAAGGCTCTCTACAAAGAGATTCAACAGGCTTATTACAACGCAACGGCGGCGCAAGAACAGCTGGTTGCTGCCGGAAAGTCGGTCGAAGCGACTCGGGTGGCATTCAAGTACGCTGAGCAACGCTACGCAGAAGGGAAAAGCAATGTCTATGAATTTAATGAAGCAAAGGCGCAGTATGCACAAAGTCTGGCACAAGAAGCCCAGGCAAAGTACACGTTCATTTTGCGTGCCAAAATATTGGATTTTTATAATGGGACTCCAATAGCGCTTTAATGCTCGGTTAAGAAATTTATTTGTGGCAGCACTTTACGGACCGCTCCTGCGGCTGTTGAAGTGCTTTTGCCGTTTTGTGTGGTCTCCTGCCTGACTGTCGGAGATGTATTGGCGGCTTTGTATTTACCGAAGATTCGTTTATGCGGATATCAGGAATCCGGAATGTAGGCGGATTCGACTTTGAGCAGTAGCCCTTTCAATTTTTCAGCTTCGCTTTTGCGGATGCGCAAGGTCATCTGGCAATCCATATCGAACTTCTTGGAAACAATGATGGGATTTGTTTCTTTGATAACTTTCATTATTCCGTTCATGTACGGATACTCGAAGTTAACGGTAATATCTATATCGACGGTACGGACAACTGTTTCGGCTGCTTCGATGGCAGCGGCGGCGGCAGTCCGGTAAGCAACGATTAATCCGCTTGTCCCTAACTCGATGCCTCCGAAATACCGGATTACGATGATGAGGATGTCGGTCAGTTCTTTGGAATTAATTTGCCCGAGTATTGGTTTCCCGGCAGTGGAGGAAGGCTCTCCGTCATCGTTTGCGCGAAATATCTCTCTTTTTGCACCAAGCATGTAAGCCCAACAGATATGTCTGGCATCGTAATATTCTTTTCTGAATTTTTCTACATGCTTTTTGACCTCTTCTGTATTCCTGACCGGAATAGCAAATGAAAAGAACTTGCTCCTTTTTTCCGTATAATAGCCTTCCGCTATCTTTTCTATAGTTTTGTAAGTGTCGTTCTCCACGGTTAATCAGGAATTTTTGTACGTTCCTCTTCTTCCCGGTAAGCACGGAAGTCTTTCATTATCTCTTCTATCTCTTCGATGAAGTAAGGGTCTTTTACTTTTTGGCTGACAGCTTTGAAATAAGCTTCGATTGCCGGCAGTGCGCATATGTCTTGTCCCCGTAAAACGAAGTAAGGTTCTTCCTTTTCGATGCACTGCTTTATCATTTGTATAGGATTTTTCATTTTGAAAACTGTTTAGCGCCGCAAAGGTAGTACAAATTGCTAAAAGAATGGCGGAAATATTTTGAAAAGCTCCAGTTCGCAGGTACCGGTAAGAGATTGTGCTTCGGGATGGACAACTGAAAAGGAATTTGATGTGTTTTGCATAGATTCTTGTATGAATGTTGGCGGAGAGGAGGAAAATAATAGCCGATTTTTTATCTTTGCATGGTAAACTAAAGCTAAGATTAATCGATAAATATTAATGAAAAGAAAGATTGTTTTGCTGGTATCGGGATTAATTTCTGTATCAGCTGCATTTGCTGCAACACCTTTGTGGCTGCGCGATGTGAATATCTCGCCTGATGGGAAAGAGATAGTTTTTTGTTATAAAGGGGATATTTACAAGGTTTCTTCCGACGGTGGAGCTGCTGTACAGCTGACATCGCAAGATTCGTATGAAGCAAACCCGATTTGGTCGCCCGATGGAGAACAAATAGCTTTTGCTTCCAACAGAAAAGGAAATTTCGACGTGTATGTGATGCCGGCGGAAGGGGGTGTAGCCAAACGAATCACCTGCAACTCTGCGGCAGAATATCCCACAACCTATACACCGGATGGGAAATATGTGTTGTTTACTGCTGCGATTCAGGATCCTGCGTCAAGTGCTCTTTTCCCAACAAGTGCCATGACGGAGCTTTACCGGGTTTCCGTTGACGGAGGACGCCCAAAGCAGGTATTGGGGACTCCGGCAGAGTATGTAAACTTCAAAAAAGATGGCTCCTGTTTCCTCTATCAGGACCGGAAAGGTTTCGAAGATGAATGGAGGAAACACCATACATCTTCCGTGACCCGGGATATATGGCTGTATGATATTAAGGAAAACCGCCATACTAATTTGACGGACAGGGCAGGAGAGGACCGTAATCCGATATTTTCCCCGGACGGGAAAAATGTTTATTTCTTAAGTGAGCAAGGCGGTTCCTTTAATGTGTTCTCGTTTCCTTTGGATAATCCTGAAAAAATAACGGCCGTTACGAACTTCAAGGAACATCCGGTGCGTTTTCTCTCTTCTGATAAAAACGGGGTGCTCTGTTTTACGTACGACGGTGAGATTTATATAAAAAAACAAAACGGTAACCCGCAAAAAGTATCCGTCGATATAATAAGAGATACAGCCGATGAAAATGTTGTATTGTCGTATCGCAGCGGAGCTTCTTCTGCTGTGGTTTCTCCGGATGGGAAACAGATAGCCTTTACTGTACGAGGAGAGGTTTTTGTCTCTTCAGTGGAATATGGAACAACAAAGGCGGTTACCCACACAGCGGCGAACGAATGTGATGTTACTTGGGGAACAGACAACCGGACACTCTATTATACCAGCGAACGTGATGGGCAATGGGATCTTTATAAGGCAACGATTGTCAGGGAAGAGGAAAAAGCGTTTCCAAATGCCACATTGATCAAGGAAGAGCGTTTGTTGCCGGAATCGAAACTGGAGCGCACTGTTGCAAAAGTCTCACCAGATGGAAAGGAACTGGCTTTTATTGAAGGGCGTAACCGGTTGATGGTGGTAAATCTGGAAAGTAAGAAAATGCGGCAGGTGACAGACGGTAGCACATGGTACGGAACGGGCGGTGGATTTACCTATGTTTGGTCGCCTGACGGGAAGTGGTTCGCCCTTGAGTTTATCGGAAACAAACACGATCCCTATTCCGATGTCGGCATTGTTAGCGCGCAGGGTGGGGAAATCGTTAATCTTACCAATAGCGGCTACTTTAGTGTCAGCCCCCGTTGGGTATTGGATGGCAACGCGATTCTGTTCATGACCGACCGTTACGGGATGCGTGCTCATGCGTCATGGGGCTCGCTGCAAGATGCAATGCTGGTTTTCATGAATCAGGACGCATACGACAAGTTCCGCATGAGCAAAGAAGATTACGAATTGCAGAAAGAGTTGGAAAAGGAACAGGAAAAAGCAAAGAAGGATGCTGAAAAGAAAGAGAAGAAAGATGATAAAGAGAAAAAGGATGACAAGAAAGAACCAAAAGATTCTGTACAGCTTATCAATGTGGAGCTTGCTGGTATTGAAGACCGGATTGTCCGCCTGACACCTAACTCTTCCAACATGGCAGATGCTGTTGTAGACAGTAAAGGCGAAACATTGTATTATCTCTCCTCTTTTGAGGGCAACTACGATTTATGGAAATTGGATTTGCGGAAACGTGAACCGCAGATTGTGTCGAAAAATGCAGGATACGGCTCGTTTGTGACAGATAAGAAAGGCGATATATTCCTGTTGGGTGGCAGTCGTTTCCAGCGTTTGGAAGGCAGCAGCCTGAAGCCGCTTTCCTATTCGGCTCAAGTGAAGATGGATTTGAAGGCTGAACGGGAATATATGTTCGGTCATGTCTATAAACAAATCCAGCAACGTTTCTATAACAAGAACATGCATGGAGTGGACTGGGATGCATTGACGGCTTCATACAGGAAGTTCTTGCCGCATATCGAGAACAATTTTGATTTTGCGGAACTGTTGAGCGAATATCTCGGTGAGTTGAACTCGTCCCATACGGGTGGACGCTACTACCCGTCTCAACGGGGGGAAGCCACAGCCAGCCTTGGTCTATTATTTGATTGGGAATATGAAGGAAAAGGTCTGAAGATTGCGGAGGTAGTTGAGAAAGGACCTTTCGACCATGCGAACACGAAGGTTGTTCCCGGGAGCATCATTGAAAAAATCGACGGGCAAGAAATCCCGGAAAATGCTGATTATACTTCCTTGCTGAACGATAAGGTGAAGAAAAAGACGTTGGTTTCCCTGTATAATCCACAAAATGGAGAACGCTGGGAAGAGGTAGTTCTGCCTATCAGTAGCGGCACATTCAACGGGCTGCTTTATCAACGTTGGGTAAAGCAACGTGCAGAAGATGTAAGAAAGTGGTCGGACGGCAAGTTGGGATATGTGCATATCGCGTCGATGAACGATGGAAGTTTCCGGGATATCTATTCCGATATTCTGGGTAAATACAACAATTGCGAAGGAATTGTTATCGATACGCGTTTCAACGGCGGAGGACGTTTGCATGAGGATATTGAAATCCTCTTTTCCGGAAAGAAATATTTTACCCAGGTGGTTCGCGGGCGTGAAGCATGCGATATGCCGAGCCGCCGCTGGAACAAGCCGAGTATCATGCTGATTTGCGAGGCGAATTACAGCAATGCGCACGGAACACCTTGGGTTTACAGCCATCAAAAGCTGGGCAAACTTGTCGGAGCCGCTGTTCCCGGAACCATGACGAGTGTCTCTTGGGAGACATTGCAAGACAACTCGCTTGTGTTTGGCATACCGGTTATCGGTTATGAGTTGCCGGATGGCAGTTATCTTGAGAATACACAGTTGGAACCGGATATTAAAGTCTTGAACGCGCCGGAAAAGATTGTGGAAGGTGAAGATACACAATTGAAAGTTGCTGTCGAGGAATTGATGAAAGAGATAGCTAAGTAATAGAATTATCCTAAGGCTGAGCCGGAAAATTTTTTAAGGCTCAGCCTTTTTTATTTTTGCCGGGGTACGATCTTATTGTTTCGGATGGCAACTTTGATGGGGAAATAGGGCTATTCCCCTAAGGCTGCAAGGAGCTTTTTTATATAATCCCGTTCTAAATCCGATGCTTTCAAGATGGTATCGTCCCATTTCAGCAGGTCGATGTCAATAGCTATTTCTCCTTTTTGCCTGGAACTTTCCGTGCGTCCCAAATCTGTTTCTATCTTTTTGCAAAGTAATTTGATTTCATCGACGGACTTGCCGGTATAAGCTACAGCAACCCTGTTGAGAAACGTTTCGTCCGATGGGCAGGCAATTGGAAACGTCTCTGCGGTTTCAGAAAAGCGGATGCCTGGAAAATATTGGGACAATCGCGTTGAAGCTTCCGACATGTTCCGTTTTTTTTGCTGGTTCGTTCCTAATCCTAATAACACTTTGTGTAACGTTCCCATACCAATAATGCGCTGCTTTTATTTGTTCCCGGTTTAGTTAGTTGCAAAACATATCCTTGACTTCAACGGCATGCAACTGTTTGTCTGTAAATGAATAGTGGAAGAAAACAACCAGCAGGCCGTTTGTCTTGTATATGAATGCCGTCTCGTTTCCTTCTATGTCTCTTTGCTCGGAATAATCCATAAGGAAGAACTCTTCAGGTGATTTGCCGGACGCCGTCAAAATGTGGTTGTAAAGTTCGGAAACCTTTATTTCTTTACAGATCGTATTCCTTTCTTTGTCTTGTGCCATAAGAGTTATCACATCTTCTTCGATATTCGCATTTACGTTTCCGTAATATTTATTGAAAGAAGAGATATTTATTTCGTAAGGGGTGCCTGAATCAAAATACAAATCAAAGCATGTGCGTTGTTTGCTGTTTACATATTCGCGCACTTGGATGAATTCGGTTTCTGAGATAAGCCGTTGCCCGGCGATGGAATCGGTCTCCCGTATGTACTTTAATGATTCGTATAACTCGCGTGCTATGCTGTCGTTTGAAAATACTTGCCCGCTTATCCGGATAGTGCCGTTTTCACCGGATAACAGCCCCAGTTCTTTAGATAAGGCTTTTACCCGGTTGGCCTGGGAGCGCACCGAGAACCGTTCGGCTCTCAATGCCGGGATATATGCTATGAGACCGAATAACGTAATGCCACAGAACAAGAGTATCCCGTAACGGTATTGCATGGCTTTCCGGAATAAAGAGAAAATGTAGATAGTCAGTAACGCCCCGCTGATGACCAGGTAGATTCGTGCTTCTGTCAATCCGAAGTCATTAATCCGACGCATTACTCCAATCCAAAAGAGCACTAACGGCGGAAGCAAAAACCATCCGGCATGCCGGTAGAAAGCGGAGAATATAGCATTGCCGACAAACGGGTAGAACATGTGGGCGAAAGCCGTGATTAAGGAGAATCCCAGAACCATGTATGCCACGCCACCTTCGGGCAGTTCTCCTTCGATACCTATTTTTATCATGTAGATATAGAGGAATGTCAGATAAAGCAGAATTGCCGGAGTGACAATATAGTTGAGCAGTGTGTCGAATATGGGGACTTTTCCGATACTCATCTTTTTCGTCTGTTCGATGAATCCGAACAAAACCAACGGGGCAAGGAGTTTGAACACAATGGATAGTTCGTAGAAATAGAAATCCCCGTTGATGGGTTTGAGGTTGAAAAGGAAAATGACAGATTCATAAATTGCGGAAAGAAATGCGTGGCTGATACTGCATAACACCAAACTGCCGGCAAATGCAAACATCAATAGCACATTGTTGCGGACCAGTCCGTGGTCGTTGTACGGAGTCCGGCATAAGGCGACGCCGGCAGCAAGTATGCCTCCCGTCGTGATGTAGACTTCTGGCGGAAATAACTTTAATTGCCTGTCGAATATTCCGGTTATCACTAAAAATATAACGGGTACTATGTAATATAATAACCTGTTTGGGGTCCGGGAGCATAACGTATTTAGGATATAGGCAATTAGAATGGAAAAAGCAATCCAGATATACATGTTATCGGTGGCAAATGCATAATCGTATTTGAGGAATAAGCTCCAAATAAACGAAGTTATGAATAACAGGTATTCGACAGGGTAACGCAGCAATGCCCGTTTGAAATTCAGGGTAAGCTCATGTATCCACAATTTGATTTTTCCTTTGTCCATCAGAATCCTTGTTTTTAATGTTAATACAGTTACAAATATAAAGCCTTTTCCCGGATAAGTTTTAATAAGTCGTTAGGAATCTTGGAAATTGGCAGGATTGCTTTTTTTTACAGGCAGGTCGTCTTGCTTGAGAAACGTATGTTTTTTAAGAAGCGTTTGGAATGCCATGAGGGAATACCTGGTGGAAGATAGTAATTTTGCTTGATTGGATTACCATTTTTAGCGTTATTTTGTAAAGTCTGTATTGCAAATACAAAGAAGATATTTAACTTTGCGGGAACAATCGCTGCTGATTATGCTAACGGCGAATCGATGATTTTTTTGAAAAGTGGAATCTTTTTACAGGACACATAAATATTTGGTTGAACATCTCCAATCTTCTGTCCGGAGAGGTTTGATGGATGAAATAAATTGGAACGACCGTTTGATTGGCATTAAGGGTTCGCGTGGCGTCGGGAAGACAACTTTTCTGTTGGATTATGCACGCGAATTTTACGGACCGGTCAATAAGGAGTGCCTTTATATCAACTTGAACCATTTTTATTTCACAGAACGTACGCTTGTTGATTTTGCTTCCGAGTTCAGGGCAAGGGGAGGAAAAGTATTATTGCTGGATCAGGTATTCAAGTACCCGGAGTGGTCTAAAGAACTGCGTTATTGTTATGACAATTTCCCAGATCTGAAAATTGTTTTTTCCGGTTCGTCGGTAATGCGTTTGAAAGAGGCGAATCCCGATTTGGCAGGCAAAGTCGCTTCCTACAATTTGCGTGGATTTTCTTTCCGGGAATTTTTGAATCTGATGTCGGGAAATAAATTTCCGGCTTTTCGTTTGGACGAGGTTCTGGCGCATCATGAGGAGATTGCGAAGGAGATTTGCGACAAGGTCCGTCCGCTGGTTTATTTCCCGGACTATCTGCATCATGGTTTTTACCCGTTTTTTTTGGAAAAGCGGAATTTCTCTGAGAACTTGTTGAAGACGATGAACATGATTCTGGAGGTTGATGTCCTTTATATTAAGCAAATCGAGCAACGTTATTTGCCGAAATTGAGGAAACTTTTATACTTGTTGGCGATAAGTGAGCCCTGTTCTCCCAATGTAAGCCAGTTAAGCAAAGAAATTGAGATATCGAGGGCGACGGTAATGAATTATATAAAATATTTGTCGGAAGCACGGTTGGTGAACATCCTATATCCGGCAGGAGAGACATATCCAAAGAAACCGGCAAAGATTTATATGTATAACTCAAACTTGATGTATCCTATCCGTCCGATGGCGGTTAATGCCGGAGCTGTGCGGGAGTCTTTTTTCTATAATCAGCTTATCAAAGACAATCTGGTAAATTCCGGCGCACGGAACTTCCATTTTTTGGTAAATAACCGTTATAAATTCAGAATAGAGGAGAACCAGAGGATAAAAAACAATAATGATTTGTATTATGCCGTGGACAAAATGGAAATTGGAAGCGGAAATTTGATACCTTTGTGGCTCTTCGGTTTTTTATATTAATTTGAGAAAAAGGAATTTTAATACTAATAGTTTTTAAATCTATGACGAAACAAAAGAAGTTTATTACTTGTGATGGAAATGAAGCTGCCGCACATATTTCTTATATGTTCAGCGAGGTAGCTGCCATTTATCCCATTACTCCATCGTCTACTATGGCAGAACATGTAGACGAATGGGCTGCTGCCGGAAGAAAGAATATCTTCGGTGAGACTGTTTTGGTGCAGGAAATGCAATCGGAAGGAGGAGCAGCAGGTGCTGTTCATGGTTCTTTACAAGCTGGAGCTTTGACAACTACTTATACGGCTTCCCAAGGTCTGTTGTTAATGATTCCGAACATGTATAAAATCGCTGGAGAATTGCTCCCGTGTGTGTTTCATGTTTCAGCACGGACGCTGGCTTCTCACGCATTATGTATCTTCGGCGACCATCAAGACGTAATGTCTTGCCGACAAACCGGATTTGCCATGTTGGCGGAAGGCTCAGTTCAGGAAGTAATGGATCTGGCGGGAGTTGCTCATTTGGCAACAATCAAGTCACGTGTTCCGTTTATCAACTTTTTTGACGGATTCCGTACTTCACATGAGATACAGAAAATTGAAATGCTGGAAAATGATGACTTGGCGCCGCTAATCGACCAAAAAGCATTGGCCGAGTTCCGTGCACGCGCATTGTCACCCAACAAGCCGGTAGCTCGAGGTATGGCTGAAAACCCGGATCATTTCTTCCAACACAGGGAATCTGCCAATTCATATTATGAAGCTGTTCCTGCCATTGTTGAGGAATACATGAACGAAATCAGCAAGATTACCGGGCGTAAATACGGTTTGTTCGATTACTACGGCGCAGAAGATGCCGATCGCGTAATCATTGCTATGGGTTCTGTGACGGAAGCAGCTCGCGAAACAATCGACTATTTGAGAAGCAAAGGAGAGAAAGTCGGATTGGTATCGGTTCATTTGTATCGCCCGTTCTCAGCAAAACATTTCTTGGCTGCAGTTCCTAAGACAGTAAAGCGCATCGCTGTCCTTGATCGTACGAAAGAACCGGGCTCGAATGGCGAACCTCTGTACATGGATGTACGGGATTGCTTCTATGGAATAGATAATGCCCCGATTATAGTTGGCGGTCGTTACGGTTTAGGCTCAAAGGACACGACACCGGCGCAAATTCTTGCTGTATATGAGAATTTGGCTTTGCCGACACCGAAGGATCATTTTACAATCGGTATCGTCGATGACGTGACATTTACCTCTCTTCCGCAGAAAGAAGAAATCGCTTTAGGCGGTGAAGGAATGTTTGAAGCTAAATTTTACGGCTTGGGTGCTGACGGAACCGTCGGAGCCAACAAGAACTCCGTAAAAATCATTGGAGATAACACCAATAAATATTGCCAGGCTTATTTTTCATATGACTCTAAGAAGTCCGGTGGTTTCACTTGTTCCCACCTTCGTTTCGGAGACCATCCAATTCGTTCTACATACTTGGTAAATACGCCGAACTTTGTGGCATGCCACGTTCAGGCTTATCTGCACATGTATGACGTAACTCGCGGTTTGCAGAATGGCGGAACTTTCCTTTTGAATACGATCTGGGAAGGTGATGAGCTGGCAAAGAATTTGCCAAATAGCGTAAAGCGTTATTTTGCACAGAAGAATATCACAGTTTATTACATCAACGCAACAAAGATTGCACAGGAAATTGGATTGGGGAATCGGACCAATACAATTTTGCAGTCGGCGTTCTTCCGGATTACGGAAGTTATTCCGGTTGACCTGGCAATCGAGCAGATGAAAAAATTCATCGTCAAATCATACGGAAAGAAGGGCGAGGATGTTGTGAACAAGAACTACGCAGCGGTCGATCGTGGTGGCGAATATCATCAGTTGACCATCGACCCGGCTTGGGCAAATCTCCCGGACGATGAAAAAGTTGCAAATAACGATCCGGCATTCATCAACGAAGTTGTTCGTCCGATTAACGCTCAGGATGGTGATTTGTTGAAAGTATCTGCTTTCAAAGGCATTGAAGACGGTACTTGGTTGCAAGGAACGGCAAAATACGAAAAGAGAGGTGTTGCTGCATTTGTTCCGGTTTGGAATGAAAATAATTGCATCCAGTGTAACCAATGTGCTTATGTTTGTCCTCACGCTGCAATCCGTCCATTTGTAATGGATGAGAATGAGTTGAAAGGTGCCAACTTCCCGACAATCGCTGTCAAAGCTCCGGCTACGATGAAAGGAATGGCTTTCCGTATGCAGGTAGATGTTATGGATTGCTTGGGCTGTGGTAACTGTGCCGATGTATGTCCGGGATTCAAAGGTAACAAGGCTTTGGAAATGGTTCCATTGGAAACTCAGTTGGCAGAAGCCGACAATTGGGAATATTGCGTTAATAACGTGAAGTCGAAACAGCATTTGGTTGATATCAAATCGAATGTGAAAAATTCCCAGTTCGCGACTCCGTTGTTTGAGTTCTCCGGCGCTTGTTCCGGTTGTGGAGAGACTCCGTATGTGAAATTGATTTCTCAATTGTTCGGTGACCGTGAAATGGTTTCTAACGCTACAGGTTGCTCTTCAATCTATTCAGGTTCCGTTCCGTCTACTCCGTATACAACTAATGAGAAGGGACAGGGTCCGGCTTGGGCAAACTCTTTGTTTGAGGACTTCTGCGAATTTGGTTTGGGTATGGCGTTGGCAAATAAGAAACTTCGCGAACGTATCGAGATTGCAATGAAAGATGCTATTGCCAGCGAATCGACTCCGGCAGAATACAAAGAAGCATTCCAGGAGTGGATTGACGGGAAAAACGATGCAGAAAAGAGCAAGGCTGCTGCTGAAAAAGTGATTCCGTTGGTAGAGGCTGCAAAAGATAAATGTCCGAACTGCGCAACTATCGCAGAATTTAAGGATTATTTGATCAAGAGAAGCCAATGGATTATTGGAGGTGACGGCGCTTCTTATGATATAGGTTACGGAGGTTTGGATCATGTTATCGCTTCCGGCGAAGATGTCAATATTCTTGTTTTGGATACTGAAGTTTATTCAAATACGGGTGGGCAATCTTCAAAAGCGACTCCGTTGGGTGCCATAGCTAAATTTGCCGCTTCCGGCAAACGTGTCCGTAAAAAGGATTTGGGTATGATTGCCACTACTTACGGATATGTGTATGTTGCTCAAATCGCAATGGGTGCTGACCAGGCTCAGACGCTGAAAGCTCTCCGCGAAGCTGAAGCTTATCCGGGACCGTCTTTGGTCATCGCTTACGCTCCTTGTATCAACCATGGTTTGAAGAAAGGCATGGGTAAATCGCAAGCTGAAGAGAAAGCTGCTGTCGATTGCGGATATTGGCACTTGTGGCGCTTCAACCCGGCATTGGAAGATGAAGGAAAGAACCCGTTCTCTCTGGATTCCAAGGCTCCGAAATGGGAAAATTTCCAGGATTACTTGAAGGGTGAAGTCCGTTTTGCTTCAGTAATGAAACAATATCCGAATGAAGCAGCCGATTTGTTCGCTGCATGCGAGGAAATGGCTAAGAAACGTTATGCTTCTTATGTGAGAATGACCGCAATGGATTGGAGTAACGAAAAATCGGAATAACCGCTTTTTAGATAAACAGGTAACGACCGACCCGTATTTTTCAGGTCGGTCGTTTTTTTATTGTCTTGCGGATTTGGAAAAATTCATGGATTTTACGTCATTTGTAATATGAAATTAAGTAATATATGGTTTAGTGCGCTGTCCGAAAACGAGGAAGGGCAGATGTTATGGATTACCGGACGTGATGACATCGAAGCGTTTAAGTCATCCGGAAAATTCAAGGAACGGGCGGAAGTTACTTGGAAGTATTCTCCTGACAGCAAAGGTTTGCCTTCGAACGAAGAAGCCTTGCGGATGGAAGAGGTAGAGAACGTGTTGAGAAGAGCGATGGAAAAAGACAAGCTTTCCATTTTGACAGGAATATATACCGGAGGAGGAGAAAGAGTCTGGGTCTATTACACACGGACAACACGTGTTTTCGGTGAACGTCTGAATGCTGTTCTTGAACCGTTCGATTTGTTGCCGATATCGATTTATACGGAAATTGATCCTGATTGGGAGGAATATACCGGCATGTATGAGTTGAAGGAATGGCGTATCGATTAGTTGTTTGAAAACATTCCGGTTTTGTCGGGAAATATTCCGGATGTCTGGAAAAATGTCGGGAATGATTTTCGGACCGTTCGGCAGGGAAATTAGTGAATACAAAGCACCCCGAAGAGGATTTAAAGAAATCCTCTTCGGGGTGCTTTGTATAATATTATCGGGAAAGGAGATATTCTTTGAAGCTGTCGAAATCTTTTTCGAGAGGAGTACTCTGTTTTTCCCCGTTCATGAACGCTTTCAGTTTGTCCGGAATGGCAATGTCCGCATTCAGGATTTTGTCGATTGTATCTTTGAATTTGGCAGGATGCGCCGTTTCAAGGAATATGCCGGTCTCGTCATTTGAAAGGTTGTCAGCCAGCCCTTGGTATCCGCATGCACCGTGAGGGTCGAGGATATAGTTGCAGCTGGCATATACTTTCCGGATGGTATCTGCGATGTTTTCATCATTGTAGCTGCATCCGGAAATCAGTTGGCAGATATTTTCGTGCGTGTTCCGGTTGTTTCCGAACAAATCGATAATCCGGGCGAAATTGCTTGGATTGCCCACATCCATTGCGTTGGCAATCGTCTGGATGGACGGGCGAGGGTCGTAATGCCCGGTACGGAGGTATTCCAGAAAGACGTCGTTCCGGTTATTGGCTGCTATAAAACGTTTGACAGGCAATCCCATCCGATGGGCAAACAATCCTGCGGTGATGTTTCCGAAGTTTCCACTTGGAACACAAACTACCAGATTCTCGGCTTTGTTATCTTCATCGAGCCGGGCAAATGCGTTGAAGTAGTAGAACGACTGCGGAAGGAAACGGGCAACATTAATCGAATTGGCTGAAGTCAGCTTCATGTGTTTGTTCAGCTCTTTGTCCATGAATGCCGATTTCACCAAGGCTTGGCAATCGTCGAATACGCCATTTATTTCCAAAGCGGTGATATTGTTTCCGAGCGTAGTGAACTGACATTCCTGGATGGGACTGACTTTTCCTTTCGGATAAAGCACATATACATGTATGCCTGGAACTCCGAGGAATCCGTTTGCCACAGCACTGCCGGTATCTCCGGACGTCGCTACGAGGACGTTTACCTGCCCGATGCCCATTTTATTGATAAAGTACCCGAGCATCCGCGCCATGAACCGTGCTCCGACATCCTTGAATGCCAGCGTAGGACCGTGGAAAAGTTCCAGGGAATAGATGTTTTTGTTCACTTGTACGACCGGCGTGTCGAACGATAGCGTATCGTTCACGATTTTGTCCAATATTTCCCCGTCGATATCCTCATCGAAATAGGTGCGGGCTACGATACATGCAATTTCTTGAAACGACAGCCCTTTCATCCTCCGGATTGTTTCTGTTGGAATATTTTTGATACGTTCAGGCATATACAAGCCGCGATCTTCAGCAAGCCCGTTGATTACGGCTTCTTCCAGCGATGCCGGACGTGCTTGTTTGTTTGTACTGTAATATTTCATCGTTTATACGTTTATTATCGACCTAACAATATTCTGATAAATTCATCCTTTTCGAGAATTCCGAAGCGTCCGTTTTTTACGGCAAATTCGTCAAACCTGGTTACAGGGTCAGGCGTTATTCCTTTCCGGTAAATAAGGAAAGGAACAGGCTCATTGGTGTGTGTACGGATAGCACACGGCGTAGGATGGTCGGGCAGGACAGCTATCGAAACCGGTTCATCCCATTGGCTCGTTTCCTGTATTATCGGTTGGATGGTGCGTTTGTCTAAATTCTCGATGGTCTTGATTTTTAATTCGACATCTCCTTCGTGTCCGGCTTCGTCGCTTGCTTCTACATGCAGATATACAAAGTCTTTTTCTTTTAAAGCTTTTATTGCAGCAGCGGCTTTGCCTTCGTAATTGGTATCGTACAATCCTGTTGCGCCATCTACGTGAATTACATCCAAACCTGCATATACGCCAATGCCGCGAATCAAGTCGACGGCTGATATTACTGCCCCGTCAATTCCGTACATCTCTTTCATCGTTTTCATTGCCGGGCGATTCCCTGGAGACCACGGCCAGATGCTGTTAGCCGGATCTTTTCCGGCTGCGATTCTTTTCCGGTTAACCGGATGGTCTTCCAATATCTCTTGCGATTTCAGGATTAGTTCATTCAACAGCTTTGCCGTTTCTTCCGCTTCCTGCACTTCCGGTTGTATCAATAACGGACGGAACGGTTGCAATGGTACGTCGTGTGGAGGAGTACATTTCAGATGTTTGTTGCCACCTTTGATGACCAACAGGTTCCGATAGGAGACTCCTGTGTAAAAGTGGATATTTTCCGTACCGAGTTGCTTGTTGAGGAATTTGATTAATTCATCGGCTTCTTGGGTAGTGATGTGTCCTGCCGAATGGTTCTTTAAGATATCCTTTTCGATGCAGACCAAATTACACCGCATGGCAATTTCATCCGGAGCGAGCTGTACGCCCATGCTTGCCGCTTCAAGAACGCCTCTGCCTTCATATACGGTTGGCAGATCGTATCCTAAAACAGACATGTTTGCCACTTCGCTTCCGGGATGAAAACCGTCGGCAACGGTTTTCAACCGTCCTGTAACTCCATTGGCAGCCAGATAGTCCATATTGGGCGTGTCTGCATATTGGAGTGGTGTTTTTCCTCCTAATTTTTCAATTGGCTCATCAGCCATTCCGTCGCCTAATACGATAATAGTTTTCATTATTTACTGTTTTTTGTTAACGAATATTGGCAATTGAAATAATATCCGCGAATACGCCGGCTGCAGTCACGTCGGCACCGGCGCCATATCCCTTGATAATCATTGGATATTCGTGGTAGCGTTCGGTAGAAATCATGATAATGTTGTTGCTTCCTTCCAATTCGTAGAAAGGATGGGTGCTGTCAACAGCTTGCAAGCCTACTTCGCATTTTCCGCGTTCCATGCGTGCGACAAAGCGGAATCGTTTCTTTTCGGATTCCAATTGGCGTCTTTTATCTTCGAATTCGCGGTCCAGTTCCGGAATGTGTTCCCAGAATTCATCCAACGAGCCGGAGAAGTATTCGTCCGGAATGAATAAGTTGGCTTTAACGTCGGATTGTTCTACCATATATCCGGCTTCGCGTGCCAGAATCACCAATTTGCGGATGACATCTTTTCCGCTTAAGTCGATACGGGGGTCGGGTTCCGAGTAACCTTCCTCCTTTGCCATCCGGATGGCTTGGCTAAGCGGGATTTGGGAACTTATGGTGTTGAAGATGTAATTCAGTGTTCCGGAAAGGACTGCTTCCAGCTTCAGGATATGGTCTCCGCTGTTTATCAAGTCGTTCATTGTATTGATAATCGGAAGCCCGGCACCAACGTTCGTTTCAAAGAGGAATTTTATGTCACGGTGGCGGGCTGTCTCCTTTAACTTGATGTAATTCCCGTAAGGGGAGGAAGCTGCTATCTTATTGGCTGCAACGACTGACACGTTGTTGCGGAGTAATGTCTCATACAGTGATGCGATTTCTTCGCTGGCGGTGCAATCCACGAAAACGGCATTGTAAATGTTCATTTTGATAATTTCCTCACACAGATGTTGCGGGTTGCTGGGGTCTCCCTTTTCTTTCAATTGTTTGATACAATTTTCCAGATTTAATCCCTCGCGGCAGAACAGTGCCTGTTTGGAATTTGAGATTCCTACAATACGCAATTCCAATCCGTTCTGTTTCATCAGCTGTGGTTGCTGAATGCGGATTTGTTTTAGTAAGTTGCTCCCTACGGTTCCGACCCCGGTAATGAAGAGGTTTAGTACTTTGTATTCGGAGAGGAAGAATGAATCGTGGATTGAGTTTAGCGCTTTCCGCAAATATTTCAGCTTGATTACGAAAGAAATATTTGTTTCTGACGCACCTTGTGCACAAGCAATGACACTGATTCCGGCACGACCGAGCGTCCCGAACAAGCGCCCTGCGATACCTGGAGTGCGTTTCATGTTTTCTCCGACAATCGCTACCGTTGCCAGGTCTTTTTCTGCAGTGATGTTATTGATTTCTCCTTGCGCTCGTTCCAAGGCGAACTCCGTATTCAGAACTTTTACTGCTAAATCAGCGTCGGCATTCCTTACGGCAAATGTGGTGTTGTTTTCCGAACTTGCCTGGGAAACCATAAACACGCTGATGCCATTCTGGGCAAGAACTCGGAATATCCGGTAATTGACACCGATGACCCCTACCATTCCAAGCCCTTGGACTGTGATAAGACACGTATCGTTAATGGATGAAATCCCTTTAATAATAGCTTTCCCTACCGACCCGCTGACTTCTTGCGAAATGTAGGTGCCCGGCGAATCGGGATTGAATGTATTCTTTATGCGGATGGGTATGTTTTTGTGATATACCGGATAGATAGTCGGTGGATAGATTACCTTAGCCCCGAAGTTGCAAAGCTCCATCGCTTCGATAAAACTTAGACGGTCGATTACGTATGCCGACGTAATCACTTTCGGATCTGCCGTCATAAACCCGTCCACATCTGTCCATATTTCAAGTATGGACGCATCCAAAGCTGTGGCTAAGATAGATGCCGTATAGTCGGAACCGCCACGTCCGAGGTTGGAAACTTCGCCCGTCGTCGCATTTGATGCGATGAATCCCGGAACCAACGAAATCTTTGGAAGAGGGGAAAAGGTTTCTTTGATCAGCTTGTTGGTCAGTTCAAAGTCAACGATGTGCTTGTTGAACTGTTTTTCTGTTTTAATGAATTTTCGGGAATCGAACAATTCGCTTCCGTTGATGACGTTTGCCACAATCATGGAAGAAAGACGTTCTCCATAACTTACGATGGTATCAGACGTTTTCGGCGAGAGGTCGTTGATAAGATATACCCCTTTCAAAATATTGCTGAGTTCGTCTAACAGCTCCATCGCTTTTTTCTGTACGTATACCCGGCATTCGTTGTCGCTGATTACCCCTTCGATAATGTCGAGGTGCCGACTGATTATTTCAGACAGTTCTTTTTCGTAGCTGACATCACCTTTCGCTGCCAATAAAGATGTGGTGAGCAGTTTATCGGTAATTCCACCAAAAGCGGAGACTACTACAATTACCGGTTCTTCTACTGCTTCGACAATTTTTTTTACGCTTAATATGCTATTTACGGAACCTACAGATGTCCCGCCGAATTTTAACACTTTCATGACGTCCGTTTGAAATGATAAGGAATCTTTTTCCGTTTTTTATCAAAACAAAAATAGGATTCCGGAATAAAGTAATCGAGAATAGATTTCAGATACCGGAATATTTCCGGTATGTTGTTAAGGAGCGGCTCTTGGAAATATACCGCTTAGATAAGAATGTTTATAGATTCACCCCGTGAGGGGTTCCCATTAATACTGTTGTATAATAAGCAACATTTACAATATTCATGTTCCGTTTTTTAATGTTTGCGCAATATTACGGATAAATTTCCATATCTGTATACATTTTGTCCGAAAAAGTGTACGAATTGATAGCTTTTTCTTTTTATTGCTTGTAAATAGTTAACGGGAGTAGTGAGTAACTGCTGTTTTTTCTGTGAATTGCCAGGGCATTCCCAGAGAGTATTTTCTTGTCGACCTATGTATGGTGTGGCAGGTGTAGTTTTTCAGATGGTTTTGCGGCTTTATGATTAACTTTTTGTATATATTTGTGCCTAAAGCACAATATAGGATACGGTTCGGCAATGATAATCAAACAAGTTTGTTGCCATTGCGCTCACCTTTCACTATATTTGTTGGGAAAATGGAAAGAGTGGGAAATCCAATGAATTTTGTATCAATAAAAGAGAATAAAAAACGTTATCTTGAATTGTTGCTCCTTGCAGATGAGCAGGAGAGTATGGTTGATCGTTATCTGGAACGTGGTGAGATGTATGCAATGGAAGAGGACGGAGAGACGGTTGCTGTTGCAGTTGTGACGGAAGAACTACCCGGTGTCTATGAATTGAAAAACATTGCAGTATCTCCCTCATGGCAAAAGAAAGGATATGGAAAGCGCATGTTGGATTTTATAGAAGGACGATACCGCCGTGCAGGAGGACGGTCTTTGTTGGTTGGGACGGGAGACTCTCCGCAAACAGTGGGCTTTTATGAACATTGCGGTTTCAGTTATTCGCATCGGGTTGTGGGATTTTTCACACAAAATTATGATCATCCTATTGTTGAGGACGGAAAGTTGTTGGTAGATATGTTATATTTTAGGAAAGAGTTATAATATGGTTATGAAAACAAAGAGACGAGGTCGTTTATTTGCCGCGATAGTTTTTTTATCGTTTGTTTGCAGGGCGGGATGGTCTTCCGGATATATCCAGACGCAGCCGGAATATGTTTTGGAGACTGAAATTGCCGCCCAAAATGTGTCTGAAGAGGATTGGGTAAAAGAAGGGAAAAAACTTTTTAAAGATCGGTTGATGACAAAACTGAAACGGAAGGTTTCCATTCAGCAAATTGAAGCTTGCCGGATTCCGGAAATGCAGAAACTTGCGCGTTCCCTGTACGAGAATGAGTATTCGTTGCGGTTCCGTGTAAATACATTTGAACCGGTTTACAGCCCGGAAGCCTTAGGCCGGTTGATGCATATAGGAAACGGTTACAGTACATTCCAGCATGTGACCGGAATCGTTCTTTCTCCGGGAAAACACGTTGTTGTTGTGGAAGGACTAAAGGCAGGTTCTGAAATGGGGCTGAAGGTTGCTGAGCTTTATGCTCCGGAGCAGGGTGACAGGGATTGGAGTTTACACCGGGAGACTTATTCTTTAAAGAACGGAGTCAATATTATTGAGAAAAAATCGGATTGGACCGGATTGGCTTACATCGATTACTATTTTGACAATCCGGAAAAAGAGAAAGATGTGAAAGTACATTTTGTGAACGGAACGGTGAATGGTTACTTTGACGCTTCGAAAGACTCTAATGAAGAATGGGACAAGTTATTGTCGGAAGCTGTATATCCTGTCTTCGATGCGGTAGGAAGTAATGTGCATCTGGCATATCCGGTGAAAGATTTGCAGAAATATGCATCGGGAAAAGGGAAAGAGCTGTTGTCTGTTTACGAAACATTGGTTAACAGGCAGTATGAAATTATCGGATGGGTGAAATATAAGCATGTCCCGAAGAATAAAATATTCGCCAGGGTGAATTATGGTTATTATATGTTCCGCGATGGTGATGGCGTAGCCTTCATGTTCGATACGATGAATCGGGTCGCCAACCCTGACCGTTTGATAAATAAAGACGAGGATGCCTGTTGGGGATTCAGTCATGAAGTAGGTCATGTTCATCAACTGCAGCCGTATTTGTCATGGGGCGGGCTCGGTGAGACAAGCAATAATATTTGTACCCGTTATTGTACGCAGACTTATAACTATCCAAATCGGTTGTTGAAAGCATTCGACGCAGCCGAAAAAAATTTCTTGGAAGACGGCATGGCAGGGAAAGTCAGCCCGGCACGGAGAGCCGGTGGAATGACTGATTCCATCATACAGCCGGCTAATGGAACATCGGGCGATTACGCATTGAGTTATTTGGAAGTCGATGTCTTTGAGCGTTTGGTTCCTTTCTGGAAGCTTCAATGTTATTTTACGAAGCAGGGTTATACTGATTTTTATCCGGATTTGTATGAAAAAATGCGTAACAGCGAACGGGATAATCCTGAGTTGGCTCGAACTGACCGTCACCAGAACGTGGTTCCATTTCAATTGAATTTTATCAAAGGAGCGTCATTGGTGGCAAAGAAGAATTTGTATCCCTATTTTGAAGCTTACGGTTTTTTCCGTTTGCTTACCTTGGAGTACGATGACTATGGTCCGTATCGTTATGAGATGACGGCAGAGATGCGCGACCGCTTCAAATCGGAGATGGAAGCACTGGTAAAGAAAGGCAAAATAGAGGAATTGACTCCTTCAGAGTTGGAATCTTTGCTGAGAGCAAGGGAATAGATAAAAAAACGCAGGTAATGAAAAACCTGCGTTTTTTCCATATATTTGCCGTCTAAAAAGGATAAATATGAAAGTAAGTGAATTAATCAGGAACAGCAAAACGACTGCGTTTTCATTTGAAATCCAGCCTCCGCTGAAAGGAAACAGCATACAGAAAGTATATCAGGTAATTGATAAACTGAAAGAATTCGGCCCTAAGTATGTAAATATCACTTCTCATCATAGCGAATTTATTTATAAGACGATGCCTGACGGGAGTTTGCAGAAAGTAAACATCCGGAAGCGCCCGGGGTCGGTAGCGATTGCATCGGCTATCCAGAATAAATATGGCATACCTGCCGTACCCCATATCATTTGTAAAGGGTTTACGAAAGATGAGACGGAATATGCATTGATAGATTTGAATTATTTGGGTATAGAGAATTTGTTGTTGCTCCGGGGAGATGTGAAAACGCTGGAAAATGCCGACGATCCGAAACTGTATCATGAGCATGCAACGGATTTGCAAATCCAGGTGAATAATTTTAATCAAGGGATAGCGTTGGACGGTTCGAGAATCGAGGGAATAGAAACTCCGTTTTCTTATGGAATGGCTTGTTATCCTGAGAAACATGAGGAAGCCCCGAACATGGAGTCGGACATGTTTTATTTAAAAGAAAAAATTCGTAACGGAGCGGAATACTTAGTTACGCAAATGTTCTTCGATAATGAAAAATATTATTCCTTTGTTGAGCGATGCAGGCGGGAGGGAATTACCGTTCCTATTGTACCGGGGATTAAGCCGGTGATGTCGCGTAAGCAATTGACGGTATTGCCGCGTGTATTTCGTTCAGAAATACCTGAACCGTTTGCCAAGGAATTGCGTAAATGCAAGACGGATGATGAAGCAAAAGCCGTTGGCATAGAGTGGTGCATCGGGCAATGTCGGGATTTGATTGCACATGGTGTTCCAAGTCTGCATTTTTATACGATGCTTGTTTCGGATAGTGTATATGCGGTGGCGAAAGAAATTTATTAATCAAAAATAGTTCAATAATTATGATAAGATTAGTTGCATTATCGCTGTTATGTTGGTTCGGAAGTGCGGTGGCAATGGTCGCACAAGAGCCGAAAGATTGGGCTAACTTTGGAAGGTATAGCCAATCGAATGCTGAAGTAGAGAAACCTGCGAAAGTTGTATTTATGGGAAACTCCATTACGGAGTTGTGGGAGCGTACGGATCCTGCCTTTTTCACGGATAATGATTTTATTTGCCGTGGTATCGGGGGGCAGGTCACTTCGCAGATGCTTGTCCGTTTCCGTGCAGATGTTATTAACTTGTCTCCGAAGGTGGTCGTCATTATGGCAGGAACTAACGATGTCGCTTTGAATGATTATGCGGTAACGCCGGAACATACGTATGAAAATATCATATCTATGGCGGAATTGGCGCAGGCAAATAAAATTAAAGTAGTCATTTGTTCGATTCCACCGGCAGCGCAATTCGGATGGCGGAAGGAGGTTAAGCCGGTTGATACGATTCATGCGTTAAACATGAAGTTGAAAGAGTACGCGGCGAAACATAAAATTCCATATGCTGATTTTTATACGGCAATGGTGGACGGGAACGGCGGACTTCCTCAAAAGTATTCTCTTGATGGTGTGCATCCGACCTTGGAAGGTTACAAAGTGATGGAACCGATTCTGATGAGAATCTTGAACAAACTGTTATAAACCCGATTGGTTCAGAGATGAAAAAGGCAGGGAAGCAATGCAGTTTCCCTGCCTTTTTCATAATTTTAAAAAGAGATATTGGCAGAACCTCCTATTTGGATAAAGCTTACACAGCGGTTGCTCTCCGGAATGAATGAAGGTGTCAGATTGTAATCGGCATAACATTTAATCGAGAAGTTGGGCTTTGCCAGATAAGTGAAATTGATTCCCGTACCGAAACCGAACCCGTTTTCGTCGCCTATGCGGGTATTGCCGAGTTCATAATCCGTGTAATGGTTATAACTGCAAAGCAATTTGCTCCCAGCTAATATCCGAGTATTAATCGGGTAGGAGAAATAAGCTCCAGCTGCGCCCGAAGCCAATCCTAAAAGTTCTTCTTGCATTGTTCCGTCGTACACTACCGAGTTGCTGCTGACGGATAACCTTCCGCCGACTCCGATATAAGGGTTGAAGAAATAGGCTCCTTCTACATTTGCTGCACTTCCCGTTTTCAAATCCAATGATTTTCCACCGACACTGAAATTTCCGAGCGGAAAACTTGCCCCAAGTGAGATACCTAAGAACGAGGGCGCGTAATCGCGTGAATACAGGTGTGTTTTGGATGAGTATTCATATAGCCCTTTGTCTTTAAATATCAGGTCCGCCAGGAAATAGCCGAGTTCTGTCGTGATGATACCGATGCCGGCGCCGACCAAAACGTCGCTCAGCCAATGTTTGTTGTTGGCAATTCGCATCACGCCGACAGCTGTTGCTACCGAATAACCTCCGATACTGTACCAAGGGCTGCGACAGCCGTACTCTTTACTGAGCATGGTTGCTGCCATAAATGCCGTTGCCGTATGCCCGGATGGGAACGAGTTGTTGGCCCGGTTGTTCGGACGTGTCCGTTTCACGGTATATTTTAAGCCGTTTACTGCACCTGCCATCAGTGCAACGGAGAATGCGTCAGAAACAATCATACGCCCCCATGAACTTCTTCCGTCAACACCGCCGATTTTCATTCCAACCATGGCGATGGCAGGGAGATATTGCAGATAATCGTCTGTGTAGGTACGGAAACCGTCAATATGTGTGTCACGCATGTCTTTGTATGAATGGTCGGTGCATTGCAGGATTAAACCGCTTGCAATTAAGGGGACACCCACATACGTTATCTTGTATAACGGTGAAGCTGTAAATCGGTCAATGGTTTTATGAAATTTCGTCTCTTTCTTTCTGATGCTGTCTTCTGCCTGTTTGAAAAGAATCTCTTGGTAGCCTGAAGCTGTTGCCGGGATACTTATCAAGCAGACAAGGGAAAACAGCATTATTCCCGTTGTTATATTTTTGAATCTCATGTAAAATGTATTAATATTGTATGGTTTTAGGGCGCAAAGTTATTAAAAACAATGAAATAATCAACGGGAAATTATTGTCGGCAGCGCCGATTTATTATTAAATTTGTTCCGGGGATAAGAAATGCTTTATCCCCGAAAAACGAGAATAAATAGTATCCACGGTTACAATTAGTTTTAATTCTAATGGCAATGAAAAAAAATTTCTTTTTAGCGATGGCTTGTGCGGTTGTTATTTTGTCTTCTTGTTCATCGGGGCAACCGGCAGGAAAAATCTCTGCTTGGAAAGCAAAACATGTCTTTTTGATCGGAATCGATGGCTGGGGCTCGTATAGTATGAAGCAGGCGAAGGTTCCCAATATTAGGGATTTGATGGCGAATGGTTCTTATACGTTGGAGAAACGTTCGGTTTTGCCTTCATCGAGTGCGGTGAACTGGGCGTCTATGTACATGGGCGCAGGTCCGGAGCTGCATGGTTATTGTGAATGGGGTTCGCAAGTGCCCGATTTGCCGTCGAGAGTAGTAAACAGGAACGGGATATTCCCGACCGTATTTTCAGAGTTGCGGAGTGCTGCTCCGGAAGCGGAAATCGGTAATATTTATGAATGGGACGGCATCCGTTATTTGGTGGATACCTTGTCGCTGAGTTACGATAAACATGTGGCTGAAGTGTCCGAAGACTCGACGGCGGTGACCCGTTTCATTGTGGACTACATCAAGGACAAGAAGCCGGCATTGCTGAATGTACAATATGATGTGTTGGATCATGTAGGGCATGCGGCAGGTCATGATACTCCGATGTATTATGCGAAATTGGAAGAGATAGATGGTTATATCGGTCAGATAGTGAAAGCGACGAAGGACGCTGGGATATGGGAGGAGACAATTATAATTGTCACTGCCGATCATGGTGGCATCGGGAAGACACATGGCGGAAGAACGATGGCAGAGATGGAAACTCCATTCGTTATTTGTGGAAAAAGCATTAAGAAAGGCTATCAAATCGAAGAGAGCATGATGCAGTATGATGTGGCATCCACGATTGCTTCGATTTTTGCGTTGCAGCAACCGCAGGTATGGGTCGGCCGGCCGGTGAGCGTGTTTGAATAAGGCAATGCGCAGGCAGTATCTCATGCCTGCGCATTGCTTGTTGGATCGTTGCCTATCGGGCAATCAGGTCGGCTGTTTGTGCTTTGGACTCGCGGATTAAATCTGACGGGGAGAGCTTGATCTGCAATCCGCGTTGTCCCGCGCTTACATAGACGTAATCGAATTGTCCGACAGTGTCATGTATATATGTAGGGAAATGTTTTTTCATTCCAATAGGGGAGCATCCGCCACGTATGTATCCGGTCAGAGGAAGCAACTCTTTGACAGCAACCATTTCGCAGTTTTTGTTTCCGGAGATTTTTGCGGCTTTCTTTAAATCCACTTCTTTGTCTCCCGGTATTACGCAAACAAAATATCCGTTTTTGTCTCCGTGCAGCACCAGCGTTTTGAATACTTGTGCGACATCTTCTCCCAACTGCTCTGCCACGTGTGTGGCACTTAAATCCGATTCATCGACCTCGTAAGGTACCAGTTGGTATTTTACTTTCGCTTTATCCATCAGCCGGGCGACGTTGGTTTTATTTATTTTATCTTTCATTGTTCTATACCTTTCATTGATAATTGTATTCGTTTTCTCTGCAAGTCTATGCTTAGGACTTTGACTTTTACGTGTTGGTGCAAAGAGACAATTTGTGCAGGGTCGGAAATGAATTTGTCCGCTAATTCGGAAATGTGGATTAATCCGTTCTCTTTGATACCAATATCCGTAAAACATCCGAAGTTGGTAATGTTGGTGATGATGCCTGGAAGCAACATGCCTTCGCGGAGGTCTTCGATG
The DNA here is from genome assembly GCA_944325355.1 of uncultured Parabacteroides sp. Lineage (GTDB taxonomy): Bacteria > Bacteroidota > Bacteroidia > Bacteroidales > Tannerellaceae > Parabacteroides. Next base: position 299,062 of record CALUZS010000001.1, on the reverse strand, counting down.
CTTTTTATGGAAGGGTCGAAAGAGAACGGCTGGATGCTGCGTCTCGGGTCGCGTCCGGGCTTGTCCAATTCTTCCATAATATCAAGTAACGTAGGCATTCCTTTTTCGGGGGTGATATACTTCTGCAAGTCGAGCTGTTTTTTCAATGCCTTGTTTTTAATTAATTCTTCAACGGAACAGCCTAAATCTTTTGCCATTTGCCGGACTATGGGGTAGCATTCGGGGTGTACAGCCGAGTTGTCTAACGGGTTTTCCCCGTTCGGAATCCGGAGAAATCCCGCACATTGCTCAAATGCTTTGTCGCCCATGCGGGGCACTTGTTTCAACTCTTCTCTTGTGCGGAACGCCCCGTGCGCCGTCCGGAAATCAACGATGTTTTGAGCCAACGTCTGTCCAAGTCCGGAAACATACATTAACAGGTGTTTGCTTGCCGTGTTTACATTTACACCTACTAGGTTGACGCAGTTCTCGACAGTTTGGTCAAGGCTTCGTTTCAATGCCGGTTGGTCAACATCGTGCTGGTATTGCCCGACGCCGATACTTTTCGGATCTATTTTCACCAGTTCTGCTAACGGGTCCATCAGTCTCCGTCCGATGCTTACTGCTCCTCGCACAGTCACATCGTAATCCGGAAATTCATCTCTTGCCACTTTGGACGCGGAATATATGGATGCTCCGTTTTCGCTGACTACGAATATCTGCACTTTCCGGTCGTATTGGATGTTGGTGATGAATTCTTCGGTCTCCCTGCTTGCCGTTCCGTTTCCGATGGCAATTGCTTCGATACGGTAGGTTTCTACCAAATGGGCTATTTTGGCAGCAGCTTTCCCCCGTTCGTTTTTGGGAGGGTGGGGGTAAATGGTTTCGTTGTGCAACAAATTTCCTTGTGCATCCAGACAGACAACTTTGCATCCTGTGCGGAAACCGGGGTCGATGCCCAAAACGTTTTTCTGCCCCAGCGGGGGTGCCAATAAAAGTTGCCGGAGGTTCTCGGCGAATACCCGTATGGCTTCTTCATCCGCTTTGGCTTTGCTGCTGTTTGCAAATTCGGTCTCTATTGCCGGTTTGAGCAATCGTTTATAAGCATCGTTTAGAGCCGTTACTACCTGTTTGGAGGAATCATTTTCTGATTTGACAATTCTCCGTTTCAACTGTTCAATGCATTTTTCGGCATCGGGAGTGATGCTTAAACGGAGGATTCCCTCTTTTTCACCTCTCCGCAATGCCAGTATCAGATGCGAAGGACAACGGTTCAAAGGTCTGGAAAAGTCGAAATAATCGCTGTATTTGCTACCCTCTTCCTCTTTGCCTTTGACGACTTTGGCGGAGAGTACGGCTGAACGGGCGAATACATTCCGGACACAGTTCCGTATGGATTCATTTTCGTTGATCCATTCGGCGATAATGTCGCGGGCACCTTGCAATGCTTCTTTTTCATCGTTTACTTCTGCCGAAATGAACTCTTTAGCTCTTCTTTCCGGAAAGTATTCCCGTTGCGCCATTAAAATTTTTGCCAGCGGCTCAAGCCCTTTTTTTCTTGCGGCTTCCGCTTTGGTTTGTCTCTTAGGCTTGAATGGGAGATAGATGTCTTCTATCTCTGTGCTGTTCCAAGAGTTGTTTATCCGTTCTTTGAGTTCATCCGTGAGCTTGCCTTGTTCTTCTATCGACTTCAAGACTGTTCCTTTGCGGCTTTGCAACTCGTATAGTTTGTCTAACTCGTTTTTTATGGAACTTATCTCTACTTCATTCAGCCCTCCGGTAGTTTCTTTCCGGTATCGGCTGATAAATGGGATAGTCGCTTTGTCCTCCAATAGCCGGATCGTTTTTTCTACTTGGATCGGACGGATATTTAATTTTTCAGCGATGATTTCGTGAAATGTATTTGTCATAATTGCTATTATTTTGTCCGGCAAAAATATTCAAAGAATCCCGTAAGAAGATTCTTAAATAAGAAAGAAAAGTTAAAATTGCATGAATTATTCGTTGGTCTGCATCCGGATTTGTAATTTCACATTCAATTTACAAATAAAGCAGGTTATGCAAGTTTCAAAAGAGGTGTATTCATTGATTTCTTCCTATAAAACAAGTTTGGTATTATTGATGGTATATGCGGCAGGATTGGCTGCGGCAACATTTATAGAAAAATTTTTCGGTTCGGATGCGGCGAAATCAGTTGTCTATTATGCACCCTATTTTATTTTTTTACAGATGCTGTTGGTCGCAAATTTTATCGCAGCCTGCTTCAGATATGGTTTGTTTGCAAGCAAGAGACTGGGATTGCTGGTTACGCATGTCGGTTTTATTGTTGTGTTGCTGGGAGCTTTTGTCTCTTATATCTTTGGGGAAGATGGATATATCCATTTAAGGGAAGGAGAAAAGAGCAATAAGATAATGGTTTATTCTTCCGACGGGCAAATGGTTGAGCATCGTTTGCCTTTTGAAGTTTATCTGGAAGATTTCATATTGACGCGTTATCCCGGTTCTTCGAGCCCTTCATCATATGAGAGCGACCTGATTATTTATGTGGATGGTCAAGAATTGAAAGAGAAGGTGTATATGAACAATGTTGTGGATGTAAAGGGATACCGCTTTTTTCAAGCCTCTTTCGATAAGGATGAAAAAGGGTCTATTTTGTCGGTGAACAGGGATGTCTATGGGAAAAACATAACGTATGCCGGGTATCTTACGTTAGCGTTGGGGTTCTTGCTTTGTTTTTTTGCACCTCATTCGCGTTTCCGGATGCTGGGACGGAAGCTGAAAGAGTTACAGAAAACTGCAATATTTTTGTTCGTTTTCCTTTTGTCGGGTGTTCCTGTGATAAAGGCGGAAGGGGGTTCCTTACAAATGGAGACGACGGTAAAACGGTTGTCTGTTGATGAACGGCATGCCTCTTTCTTTGGACGGTTGTCCGTGCAATCGGATAATGGCAGGATGCTTCCGGTCAATACGTTTTCTTCGGAAATACTCCGGAAATTGCATAAGGAGGATAAATTTGGTGGATTAAATTCAGACCAGTTCTTGCTAAGTGTCTTGGCGATGCCCCAGATGTGGATGCGTGTTCCTTTGATAGCGTTGTCGAACGAAGAACTGGCAGAAACGTATGGGCTGACTAACGGGTATTGTGCGTTCAGCGAAGTATTCAACAATAAAGGGGAATATAAGTTGCAAAGTCGGTTGGATGAGGTTTATGCCAAGAGCCCGGCTTCGCGCACTTCGATGGAAAAGGATTTGTTGAAGCTGGATGAACAGGTCAATATTTTTTATCAGATAATTAATTATCAGATGTTGAATATTTTCCCGCTGAAAGGAAGCCCCTCTCATAAATGGTATGCCGCCGGAGATGATTTGTCTCAGTTCCGCGGAAAGGATTCGTTGTTTGTCTCCAATATAATGAAATGGTATTTGAGTGAAGTACAGGTGGCATTACAGAGTAATGACTGGTCGAAAGCGGATGAGGTGCTGCACATGATACATGTTTACCAGGAAAAGATAGGAAAGGAGTTGGTTATCCCGGACGCGAAAGTAAATGCCGAAATAAAATATAATAAATTAGAGATATTCCGCTGGTGCAAAATCGGGTATTTGGTTTTGGGCGGGCTGCTGTTGTGTTGTTCGTTCCTAATGTCATTCAGACGGAAAAAGTTTCTGGATGTGACATCTACATTGTTGAGTATCGGTATTGCGCTTGTTTTTGTCTGGCAAATGTACGGTTTCGGGCTTCGCTGGTATATTTCCGGCTATGCCCCGTGGAGCAATTCTTATGAGACGATGGTTTATGTCGCATGGGCTACGGTTTTAGCCGGATTAATCTTCTCGCGGAATAGAATGGCGTTTGCTTTGGCAACAATTTTCGGCGGAATCATTTTGTTTGTGTCCGGTTTGAGCTGGATGGATCCGCAGATTAATCCATTGGTTCCCGTATTGAAATCCCCGTGGCTGATGTTTCATGTAGCCGTTATTGTCGCTGCTTACGGCTTTTTCGGAATAAGTAGCCTGATAGGTTTGACAAATCTTGTATTAATGCTTTTTTTGCGGAAAGGGGATGGGCAGTTGATGGTTGAAAACCGGATTAAAGAGCTAAGCATCATAAATGAAATGGCTTTGTGGATTGGACTGGCACTGATGACAGCAGGGACTTTTCTTGGAGCTGTTTGGGCGAACGTCTCATGGGGGCGCTATTGGGGGTGGGACCCTAAGGAGACATGGGCTCTGATAACAATGATTGTTTATGCAATTGTCTTACATTTGCATCTGGTTAAGAGATGGATTAATCTGTGGTCCTTCAACTTTTTGTCGGTAGTGGCGTTTTTGTCGGTATTGATGACGTTTTTTGGCGTTAACTACTTCTTAAGCGGGATGCACTCTTACGGGCAAAATGATAATATAAACCATCTGTTTGTATATATAATGACAGGAATCGTCTTGATTATCGTTTTGGGAATAGCTGCCCGTCGGCAATTTGCCGCATTTATGGGGACAAGAAAAAGTGAAGAAATAGAGTAAAGAATTTGCACTTCTCGAAGAATATTTATATATTTGTTGCAGGAATTGAATAATGGATGAAATAAAGCCGCACCTGTTCGATTGGGAAACTCATCAATTTAGTACAATTCCGAGACAAGCTCTTGTTATTGATGGCGGGCCGCGCCTTTCGGGGTATGCTTAGCACAGCGGATTACAAAGATAACAAAGCACTCAAATCCTGTCATACGGAGTTTATTCATATCTACGGTGCGGCTTTCCTTTTTATATCTCTGTTTTGTTCACGATGTTCTCCAGCCATTTCGGTAATGTTTCTATGTAATGAATCCGCTCTTCATTGGATTGAGGAGCAAAAACATGTATATTCAAGTCCTTGCATTTCTCAGCCAATGCCGTATCGATGGGGTAATAGCTAGCCAGTACCGCCTGCGAAATATCTCCTCCGTACGTTTCTCTTACAGCATCTATCTTATAAATATCATTTTGTGTCACAGCGCCGGACTTACACTCGAGGAATATCAGCTTTTGTTCGTTATTTAATAGGACATCTATTTCGTTCTTTGTTTGCTTCATGGGGGTCTCTGTCCGGAAGATTACGTTCTGCCATGCTTCGGGAGCGGCAGTTTGTGTGTCACACCACTGCTTAACGAAATAAGCTATCAAAGTTTCCCACCAACGTCCGCAGAAGAACAGTTGAACTCCTGCACTGGAGTCGAGTTTTAGAAGAAGTTTTCCTCTCAATATGACAATCATTCGTCCATTCCTTTGCTTGAAGCGTAGGTTGTTGCCGAAGAGATGTGAGACAGGGAGTCGCTCCAGCCGCTTATTGCAATAGATTCCGAAAAACTTTTGTAGGCGGGTATGTTCCAAGGGATATGTCTCGATGAATTTTTTTATTTGGAACGAATCTTTGATATCGGAAGCTTTCAGCTCTTTTATATCTTGATATTTAGCCAAATGATTCCCGTTCAACTGGATAATCTCTTGATTGCTCAGTTTGGTAACCATAAGCTCTTTGTAGAACGTCTTGCAATTGACCCGTTCGGAGTGCTGGGTTATGTAAAATATATTTGCTTGAAATTGCCAGGCGACGTAAGAAGCGGCAAACGCCATCAGTTTTGTTCCTTCCGAGATATTGTACGTGAAATTGCCTTTATACCGGCTGTGGATTTGTTTGCATACACGTATCACCGAAGCGCCTTCATAAGCATCGACCAAGTACTTGCTAATCTTGATGGAGGGTGATAAGAGAGGAAACATCGGCTCCGGAATATCTTTCGTTTCGGAGGTATATAGCAAATGGATATGGTCTGGTGCAAACTCTTTGATTCCGTGATAAACCGAAGAAATATCTTTTCCTATTAAAATGATTTGGTGATTGGTTGGTGACATAATCGTGAGGGTTGTTATTAAAGGATTCCTTCCCATACGTAATAGTCGGGAAATTTTTCTGATAAGCTTGTTTTTTCTTTAAAAATCCCGAAGACAGAAGAGCCGGATCCTGACATGGCTGCGTAAATGGCACCGGCAGCGTATAAAGAATCTTTAATATTCCTTATTTCAGGGAATTGCTTAAATACGCTCATTTCAAAGTCGTTTACCATAAACTCTTTCCATTTTTCTATCGGATATTTGATAATTTCTGTCAATCTTACCGATGGTGTTTTCGGCGTAACCATAGAGTATGCTTTCGGGGTGGAGACGGAAATGTCGGGTTTTACCAGACAGAAGTGATAACCTTTCAAGGATAGCTCTACCGGTGAAAATATTGTGCCGATGCCTGTGGCAAAAACAGGTGTGTTCCGGATAAAAAACGGGCAATCGGCACCGATTGTCGTTGCGATTTTGCCCAATTCTTCATCGGATATATTCAATTTGCAAAATGAATTTACCAGCTTCAGCATGAATGCTGCGTCAGCGGAACCACCGCCTAAACCGGCTCCGAATGGAATAGCTTTCAGCAAATGGATTTCAAGCGGCGGAACCGGATGATGTTCCCGTAACTTATGCAATGCTTTAATAACTAAATTGTTTTCATCAGTAGTGTCCAATGGAATCCCAATTTGGGAAAAAGAATCCTTTTCTGCTGGGACGATTTCCAGCGCGTCGGTTATTGGGACAGGATAAAAGATTGTTTCGATGGAGTGATACCCGTCTGGACGTCTATTTATGATATTTAGTCCGAGATTTATCTTAGCATTGGGAAAACAAATCATATGATAAATTTTATTGTGTGAGGAACAAATGTAAAAACATTCTTCGGATTTAGAAAGACAAAACCTACTTTCGTGAAAAATAGGCGTAACATTTATCTGGAGAGGAGAAAAAGAACTTTTTTTCTCTTTAAGAGACGAATTGAAATAGTGGAATATATTAGCAAACATATTTATTGTCGTATATCAGAAGAATTTTTATATTTGCAAGGATTGTTCTATAAATAATTTAGAAAATGGCAGAGACTAATACAAAAAATGGAAAAACATCAAAAATTCTCGTCATCGGAAGCAGCAATACCGATATGGTTGTCCGAGCAAAACAATTGCCTCGGCCCGGGGAAACGGTCTTAGGTGGTAAATTCGTAATGGTTCCCGGAGGGAAGGGGGCAAACCAAGCTGTTTCCGTGGCTCGTTTGGGTGGAAACCTTACGTTTGTCTGCAAAGTGGGCGATGATGTTTTCGGGAAACAGACGTTGGCGTTGTTGGAAAAAGAAGGAATTGACACTTCATATATCTTTACTGATATGGAAGAGGCATCGGGTGTTGCTCTTATCACAGTGGATGAAAAAGCGGAGAATTGCATAGCAGTAGCATCGGGAGCTAATGCAAACCTGACGGAGGATGATATAAAAAGTATAGAACAGGTTATAGATAACGCTGATTATATTTTGTTACAGTTGGAAGTTCCGCTGGAGACGGTCGAGTTTGTCGTTCGGACGGCTGCCGGAAAAGGAAAGAAAGTTGTATTGAATCCTGCACCGGCACAATCATTGTCGCCGGAATTGTTAGCTGACCTGTATCTGGTTACCCCGAATGAGACCGAAGCTGAAATGTTGTCGGGCGTCCGTATCACGGATGAACGCTCTGCTTGTGAAGCGGCAAAAAGGCTTTTGGAAAAAGGGGTGGAACATGTAATCATCACCTTGGGCAGTTCCGGCGCTTTATATGCCGGTGCAGACAGAATGAAACTCTTTCCTGCCTATAAAGTAAAGGCATTGGATACAACGGCTGCCGGAGATGTGTTCAACGGGGCATTGCTTGTGGCTATGTCTGAAGGATGCGGTTGGGATGAGTCCATACGTTTTGCTGCGAAAGCTGCAGCTATCTCTGTGACCCATTTGGGCGCACAGTCTTCTGTGCCCAATCGGTCGGAGGTGGAATCTTTTGTTCAATGATATTTGTTAACTAAAAATAGAAAAACATGTTTATAGTTCACGATTATTCTTTAGCCGTACTGTTTTGCGTCGTAACGATGTTTTGTTGGGGCTCTTGGGGAAATACCCAAAAGTTGGCTTCGAAAACTTGGAGGTACGAATATTTTTATTGGGATTATGTATTGGGTGTTTTGCTCTTTTCCGTCATTTCCGCCTTTACATTGGGAAGTATCGGAGCAGAGGGGCAAGGTTTTGTAGAAAATCTGGCACAGGCGGATTGGTGCAATCTCGGAAGTGCATTCTTGGGAGGTATCATATTTAATGCATCCAATATATTGCTGTCGGCGGCGATTGCCATTTGCGGTTTGTCGGTTGCTTTCCCCGTTGGAGTCGGGTTGGCATTGGTATTGGGGGTACTGGTTAATTATTTTGGAGCAGCCAAAGGTGATCCTTTATTTATCTTTGTCGGTGTGGCATTAATCGTCATCGCCATTCTGTTAAATAGCTTGGCTTATCGGAAAGCTTTGACAGCCAATGATAAAGTGTCGGGAAAAGGTTTGCTTGTCTCTGTGGCTGCCGGAATCATTATGGCATTCTTTTACCGTTTTGTCGCAGCGTCGATGGACTTGGAGAATTTTGCGGAACCGGCAGTGGGAAAACTTACGCCATATACTGCTGTGTTTGTATTCGCCTTAGGAGTGTTTGCAAGTAATTTTGTTTTTAATACGATTGCAATGAAGCATCCGGTAGAGGGCGAACCGGCAGTTATTTCAGGATATTATAAAGGAAGTATGGGGACACATCTCGTCGGTATATTGGGCGGTGTGATTTGGTGCATTGGACAATCGTTCAGTATGATTGCATCAGAAAAGGCGGGCGCTGCCATTTCCTACGGATTGGGGCAAGGAGCTACGTTAGTTTCCGCATTGTGGGGAATATTGATATGGAAAGAATTCCGAGATGCGCCGAAAGTCTCCAATTATCTGAATATCGGTATGTTTGTTTTCTTCGTCATAGGATTGGGCTTTCTCATTTATGCCGGAGCGTAAGTAATAATAATTTAATAGAGTTTTTAATATGAACAGGAAAATTTTGCTGACGAGCTGCGTGTTGTTACTGTTGTCCGGATTGGTTTCTTGCACAGTCCCAGGAAAAGGAAATACGGGGAAGGAAATGCCGGAAAACTGTACTTTGTCGAAAGAGCGTCTGTTGGATAAAATCAAAGGAGGTTGGGCTGGACAAACGATAGGTTGTTCGTATGGTGGTCCAACAGAGTTTCGTTATAAAGGAACATTTATTCAGGATTATGTCCCGATAGAATGGCATGATCACTATATTAAATATTGGTTTGATAATTTTCCCGGCTTATATGATGACATATACATGGATTTAACTTTTGTCGATGTGTTCGACCGTCTCGGTTTGGATGCCCCAGCCGATTCTTTTGCCGTAGCCTTTGCCAGGTCGGAATACCCGCTTTGGCATGCAAACCAGTCAGCGCGTTATAATGTTCTTCAAGGTATTATGCCGCCGGCTTCGGGTCATTGGCTGAATAATCCGCACGCCGATGATATTGATTACCAGATTGAAGCCGATTATGCAGGACTGATGTCTCCAGGCATGCCGAACACTGCTTCAGAAATATCCGACAAAATCGGGCACATCATGAATTATGGCAACGGTTGGTATGGAGGTGTTTATGTGGGCGCCATGTATTCGTTGGCGTTTGTTTCGGACGATATTGAGTTTATCGTAACGGAAGCCTTGAAAACAATTCCGGAAAAGAGCACATTTTTCCAGTGCATGAGCGATGTAATCCGTTGGTATAAACAAAACCCAGACGATTGGAAACAAACTTGGTTTGAATGCGAACGTAAGTGGAGTTCCGAGAACGGCTGTCCCGATGGAGTCTTCGAACCGTTGAACATTGACGCTTTGATAAATAGTGCATATATAGTAATCGGACTGTTATATGGGAATGGCGATTTCGATAAAACGATGGATATCTCTACCCGTTGCGGACAGGATTCCGATTGTAATCCAGCCTCAGCAGCAGGTATCTTGGGCACAGTTCTGGGTTATTCTAATATCCCCCGGAAATGGATGCCGAGTTTACAGGAAGTGGAAGATATAGATTTTGCATATACTACGATATCTCTGAACGATGTTTATGACATGAGTTTCCGGCATGCGTTGCGTGTAATTGATAAAAACGGGGGAAAGACCGAAGGAGATTCGGTTGTAATTGTTTGCCAGGCACCGCAGCCGGTACAATACGAATGTGGATTCGAAGGTTTGTATCCTGTAAAATCCGTGACAGTAAATAAACATTTGGAAGATGTCGGGATTTTTGAGTTTGAGGGCACTTCGGTTGTTTTCAGAGGATATGTGCAATGCCCGAATCCTGAATATGTAGCGAAAGCAGAAATGTATATTGATGGCGAGTTGGCGGAGAGTGTTAACCTTCCTGCCAAGACAAATGCACGCCGGAACGAACTGTTCTGGAAGTATCAGTTGCCAAACGGTAAACATTCGGTCACATTCAAGTGGCAAAATCCGGAAGCAAATGCCGTTATCCAGCTGACGGGTGCGTTGGTTTATTCGGATGCCCCAGTAAAAATTAAACACCAGTAGGCTTATGTACAGGTTTGCAAGAGTTTGTTTGTCGGGTATATTGGTTGTTCTTCTTGGCGGCTGCGCAGTTTCTCCAAAAGATAATCCGGCTATTCCGGAATCGTTGCGCATCCGTAAAGATGTTTTATTGGATAAAATTAAAGGCGGCTGGGCAGGTCAGACTATCGGATGCTCATACGGTGGTCCAACGGAGTTCCGTTTCAAGGGAACGATGGTACAGGATTACGTCCCGATTGAGTGGAATGACCATTATATCAAGTCATGGTTTGATAATTTCCCGGGCTTGTTTGACGATGTTTATATGGACTTGACTTTCGTTAGCGTATTTGATCGTCTCGGTTTGGATGCACCTGCCGATTCTTTTGCCGTCGCTTTTGCCAATGCGGAATATGTGCTTTGGGCGGCAAACCAGATGGCGCGATACAATGTCCTTCATGGTATTATGCCGCCGGCTTCGGGGCATTGGCTGAATAATCCGCACGCTGATGATATTGATTACCAGATAGAAGCGGACTATTCGGGACTGATGTCTCCAGGTATGCCGAATGCTGCTTCGGAAATATCTGACAAGATTGGGCATATCATGTCATACGGCAACGGATGGTATGGCGGTGTTTTTGTAGGGGCCATGTATTCGTTGGCGTTTGTTTTGGATAATCCAATGGATATAGTAACGGAAGCGATAAAAGTTATTCCGTTGGAGAGCCGTTTCCGTCAATGCATTGATGATGTGGTGGACTGGTATCGGCAATATCCGGAAGACTGGAAACAGACCTGGTTCGAGTGTCAGAAGAAATGGTCGGAAGATATCGGTAATCCGAATGGCGTATTTGAACCTTACAACATCGACGCGATGTTGAATAGTGCTTACGTAGTCATCGGATTATTGTACGGGGAGGGAGATTTCTTTAAAACGATGGATATTTCCACCCGTTGCGGGCAAGATTCTGATTGCAACCCGGCTACGGCAGCTGGTATTTTGGGCACAATGTTAGGGTATAGCAATATCCCGGCATATTGGATGAGCAGTTTGCGTGAGGTGGAGGATATAGATTTCGCCTATATGGATATTTCGTTGAACGAGACTTACAAAATGAGTTATGAGCAAGCACTGCAAATGATTGTCAGGAATGGCGGAAATATAGAAGGCGATGAAATTACGATTGTCTGCCAGCAACCGGCAACCGTACCTTTTGAAGAAGCGTTTACCAATCAGTACCCGAAACGGTTTATACCTATAAATAAAACGATCGATGCGGTAGGTTCTTTTACGTTTGAGGGAACGTCCATAGTCTTTCGCGGCGGAGTCTCGTCGGAAGACAAGTTATATGTAGCGGAAGTTGAGATGTATATTGACGGTAAAAAGGAAGAAACTGTATTTCTGCCTGCTGATTACCGTTTCCGCCGGGATGAACCGTTCTGGAAATACCAGTTGCCGAAGGGGACGCATACGGTTGAATTCAAATGGCTGAATCCGAAAGCTGGCATTACGGTGCATTTGGCAGATGCGCTGGTTTATTCGGATACACCGAACCGGATAGCCTATTAGCCGGATTCCGGGAATGGCATAATGTTTGTTCTGTTTGGAGAAGATGAAATAGGATAAAGGAGGATGGATATGGAAAAAAACGGACAGAATTTGTTTGCTTACCAAGAGAAGCTTCGCAATATGGCAGAGCATGTTTGTTTGTTGGACAGGAAAATACCCATAGAACATCAGCTTGAATATTTTGCTGTATTGCAGCGTCTTTTGAAATCTGACCCGATGATAAAGCAGCTGTCGGAAGAGGAGTGCATATCCATGTTTGACCGCGTGCTGGATGATACGGTCGGTTTGTCGGAGAAAAAAGAGATTTTGGTAAAGTTGTCGATGGTTCATTGGATAAAGGTTTACCGGTTGCTGGAAGAATATGACGGGAAAGTTGCCCCTGAACTGGATGAATGGTTATATCTTTCGTTATTGATTTCCCGGTTGTCAATAGAGATGGACCTTTCGGGAGAACGTCAGGTGTTCGTTTCTACCGGCCTGGGTGGTAAAGGTGAAAAGATGCGGTTTAATGTTGTTTTTATTTCAAAGGAAGGACATCTTTTGGAAGATTTCCAAAAAAACTTGATAAAGCAGGAGTTTATGTATTCTTTTCCCAGGGAAGGCTATGAAATTGAGAAGATGGATATAGAAGACCGCTATGTGAATATCCTGTTTCTGATGCCGATAAAGACGAACTTGGAGAACTTGTTCCAGACAGTGTTGAACGAATGTAACCAGTATGGAGATTTTTTGTCGAAAACTTTCATTCTCAGTAATGAGAGGGAGTTTACAGAAAAGGATATAGAAGATGCTGTCCGGAAAGAGTGTGGAAGTTAAAAAATTATTCTTTAAATTTGCCACTTACAGCATGGTTTGTAAATATGGATAAGGTGAAGAATGTAATTTTGGATTTCGGTGGCGTTTTAATAAACTTGATGAGATGCCGGTGTGTAAATGCGTTCGATCAGTTGGGCGTTTCTAAAGTCGGCATCCAATTGCAAACCGGTTTTAATCGGAAAGATTTTTTAGAACAATATGAATTGGGGAATATCTCTACGGCAGAGTTCAGAAAAGGCATCCGGCTTTCTTCCGGACAGGATTTTTCCGATGATGATATTGATAAAGCATGGATTTCCATGTTGGGAGAGGTTCCTCCGTATAAATTGGAATTGCTTTTGTCCTTGCGGAAACGTTTCAATTTGTTTCTGTTGAGCAACACGAATGAGTTGCATTGGGAATGGGCGGAACAGAATAGTTTCACATATAAAGGTTATAAGCATGCTGAAGAATATTTCGATAAAGTATACCTGTCTTATAAGCTTCATCTTCAGAAACCTGATATAGCTATTTATGAACACGTATTGGCAGACGCCGGAATACGGGCGGATGAGACTTTTTTCATAGATGATTCGTTGGTGAATTGCAAAGCTGCTGAAACGTTAGGCATCCGGACCTATACGCCGAAATCTTCGGAAAACTGGTCGTTTTTGTTTCGTTAATGCATAAACTTTTTTGTTATGATGGAACAGTTGAATGCTTTATTGGAAAGTACGGTGATTACTCCTTATACGGCAATGTTGAAGTTGTTCATCAGTTTTTTGCTGGGCGCTGCAATTGGAATAGAGCGGCAGGTCAGGAGACGGGAAGCCGGGATGCGTACTTTTACCCTAATATGTATGGGGTCGACAGCTGCTATGCTTATTTCCATTTGGATTCCACAGATATATCCGGATTTCTTGAATGGCGACCCCGGTCGTATCGCAGCCCAGGTGCTGACGGGAATCGGTTTTTTAGGTGCCGGAGCTATCATTCAAAGTCATGGAAGTATCCATGGATTGACAACAGCAGCCTGCATCTGGGTGGTTGCCGTAATCGGTTTGGGTGTGGGAGCCGGAATGTATCTTCCATCCGTCCTGATAACCATTCTGACATTGGTTACGCTTGTCTCTTTGGAGAAGTTGGAAAAACGGGTGTTTCTGGATGGAGTGAATAAGGTTCTGACCATTACCTGTTCGATTTCTTCCCCCGACTTGCCGGCGATACGGCGGATTTTGGAAAATCATAATATATTTATTGTAAGCTTGTCGTACGAATACAATTATGAAAAGAACAGTTCCGTGGTGACTTACAAAGTAAATGTGAAATCAAAATCGTCGTATGGGGCGCTGTTTAATGAGATTCGCGAGCTTGGTTACGTATCTTCTATAAAATTGTTAGCCTGATTTTTCCCCGTTATTCCAGTTCGCCTTTTAACATCCTGCCGGCAATGTGTGCCGCTGTTGCTACATACTTTCCGCAAGGGCGCTTTGCATAATACTCTTTTGTGCGCAGTGACGGAGCCGGATTGGTCGATGCTTCTTCTGGCGGAAGCAAATCCCTGCAAATGAAACTGTGGTGTTTTTCTTTAAACAGTGATGCCATTTTTTGAACCATCCCATAGTTGCGTGTGCGTGCTTCTTGATCGGACGGATCTTCCACGGGATACCGGAAACCGGCAAGTACCGACATGGCGCTTACCGTTCCACAAATTTCCCTCAAACGTCCCATGCCGCCACCTAAAGAGACAGAGACTTTTTTCGCTGTCTCCCAGTCGAGCCCGATAAGGTCGGAATAGGCAAGAAAAACCGATTGCGCGCAGTTGTATCCTGATTCAAAGTTTTTTACGGCTTTCTGTACACGTTCTTCGATGTCAAAATCTCTTCCCATTATTTTTTTCTCTTATTCTACATAATCTACGCAGGCACGGTCTGCCTTCACCGGACCGATAATGCCTTTTGCAACGGCTACGTGTTCCGGATGGTTGGCGTATGTGTTCACATCTTCCAGACTATCCAGCTCGGTAGTTAAGATAAGATCCCAGGTCTCTGCCGGATTGATATTGAAATCTACGCGGATAGCACGTAATATGTCGATTTTCTCAATCAAAGCCTCCAATGCTTGTTTGATTTCATTCATTTTGTTCAATTTTTCTTCTTCAGAATTAAATTCTTTCAGCTTGAACATGACGATATGTTTTACCATAATACTTATATGTTTATTTGTTTGTCTGATAAAATAAAGAATTATTTTGCGATGCAAACATAGGGAAAATATGTGATATAAGGGAAGGAAAAGTGAGGAATTGCCTATTTTTATGTTACTTGTTGCCGGTTATGGAGCGGACGGAGCATCGGGGGCGGTGTGCTGTTTTCAGATATCGGGATAATTTCGTAAAGGCATGGATTCCTTATTGGGGTATATTTGAACCTGTAACAAAATATTTTTCTATATATTTGCATTGGTAAATTCAATCTCTTATCGGGTGAAAATGCGGACAAGGAGTTCTCATGGAAGCAAGATGGAATTTTTAATGATGTTGAATAGATAGATGAAAAGCATTGTACGTATCGGGAGATTTGCGGTTGTAGGAACCTTGAATGCCTTGATAACAGCATTTGTCGTATGGCTGATGATGGCGGAAGTGGGTTCCGATTATTTATTCGCAAATATTCTCGCATATATAGTTGCGCAAACCAATAATTTTTTCTGGTGCAAATATTGGGTTTTCACTTCTGGCAAAGGACAGTTTTTGCGGGAAGTTCCGCTGTTTTTATTGGCGTTCGGATGTGCTTACCTTTCTCAGTTTTCCATATTGTTATTGTTGGTTGAAGTTTTCGGCATGAATGAATACCTTGCTCAGTTTTTAGGGCTATTCGTTTATGGGGCCGTAAATTTTATTCTGAACCGACGGATTACGTTTCGTAGGTTATAAGCAGGGATTTCTATTCCTTTTAGTTTTTCGATTCTGCTTTTAGGCTTTTAATATTTCGGAATAGCTTGAATTTATTTTGAATAAAAGGGTATATTTGCAAATAAGCCATCTAAAAACAGAAAAGATATGATCAATCAAGAGTTAATCAATCCCCAAAGTATCGTTGTTGTCGGCGGTTCTAATAATGTACATAAGCCCGGCGGATGTATCGTAAGGAATTTGTTGGAGGGGAAATATGCCGGAGAGTTGTATGTAGTCAATCAGAAAGAGACGAATGTGCAAGGTGTGTTGTCATATCACTCGGTACGTGACATACCGGAGGCGGAGATGGCGATAATATCTATACCAGGTTCGGCTTGTCCGGATGTCATCGACGTGTTGGCTAATGAGAAGAATGTAAAGGCTTTTATCGTAATTTCATCCGGCTTTGGCGAAGAGACGGCAGAGGGTGCCGCATTAGAGAAACGAATGCTTGATATTGTAAATAAGGCAGGCGCATCCTTGATAGGACCGAATTGCATCGGTCTGATGAATGTGCATTTTCATGGCGTATTCACTCAACCTATTCCCAAATTCCATCCGGAGGGAGTCGATTTTATCTCGAGTTCCGGTGGTACGGCACTCTTTATTATTGAATCGGCATTGACCAAAGGGTTGCGATTCTCTTCCGTATGGTCGGTAGGCAACTCCGCACAAATAGGCGTGGAAGATATTCTTGAATATATGGATGTCAATTTTAATCCGGGACTTGACAGCAAAATCAAGATGTTATATATCGAACAGATTAAAAATCCCGATAAGTTATTGTATCATACATCTTCATTGATTCGTAAAGGATGCCGCATTGCAGCGATAAAAGCAGGAAGCACCGACTCAGGGAAACGGGCGGCATCATCGCATACCGGGGCAATTGCCAACTCTGATTCGGCCGTAGAGGCATTGTTCCGCAAAGCCGGCATCGTACGTTGTTTCAGTCGTGAGGAACTGACTACGATTGCGAGTATTTTTACATTGAAAGAAGTTAAAGGGAAAAACTGTGCTATCGTGACTCATGCCGGCGGACCGGCTGTGATGTTGGCGGATGCATTGTCGAAAGGACAACTGAATGTTCCGTTATTGTCGGGACCCGTTGCCGATGAGTTGAAATCCAAATTGTTGCCGGGTGCGGCAGTCGGCAATCCTATTGATATAATAGGGACGGGGACTCCCGAACATTTGGCTACGGCAATTGATTTTTGCGAAAACCGGTTCGATAACATTGATTTGATGATGGTTATTTTCGGAAGCCCCGGTTTGGTCAAGTTATACGACGCTTATGAAGTGCTCCATAAGAAGATGGAAGAGTGCAAGAAACCGATATTTCCGGTTTTGCCATCGATTGTGACAGCCAGTCCTGAGGTAAAGAGCTTCATAAAAAAGGGGCATGTCAATTTTTCGGATGAGGTGACGCTCGGGTCGGCGTTGTCGCGGGTAATCAATACGCCTAAACCGGCAAGTACCGATATTCAGCTTTACGGTATTGATATTCCGGAAGTACGGCGGATAATTGATCGTTTGCCGGGTGATGGATACCTTTTGCCGGGTGATGTTCGTTCCTTGCTTTCCGCAGCCCAAATACCGTTGGTCGAAGAGTTGGCGTCGACGGACAAGGAAGAGTTGTTGGATTTTGCCCGTAGGATAGGGTATCCGGTGGTTTTGAAGGTAGTCGGTCCGGTGCATAAGAGCGATATTGGAGGTGTGTCGTTGAACGTACGCAGCGACAGCCATTTGTTGCTGGAATATGAGCGGATGATTCAGCTACCCGGTGTAAAATCCATAATGATTCAACCGATGCTAAGTGGAACAGAGTTATTCCTCGGAGCCAAGTACGAGGAGCGTTTCGGTCATGTTGTCTTATGTGGACTTGGAGGTATTTTTGTGGAAGTGCTGAAAGATGTTTCTTATGGTTTGGCCCCTTTGTCGTACGAGGAGACTTATTCCATGATACATTCGCTTCGAGGTTACCCGATAATTAAGGGAACACGGGGTCAGGGAGGTGTCGATGAGCGGCAGTATGCGGATATTATTGTCCGTTTGTCGGTTCTGTTACGTTTTGCAACGGAGATAAAAGAGATGGATATCAACCCTATTTTGGCGACACCGAAAGGGCTGTTTGCCGTCGATGCCCGTATCCGGATAGAGAAATAGGGGATTGGTCGGGATATTGTTTGTTGCATGGAAAGGTTTGTGCATAAAATGTTAGTTTTTTCTGAGAAATCATGTACATTTGCACGTTAAATTACGAAAGTATAGAGAAAATATGGCTTTGAATGTTTCTAAAAAGATAATAATTTCTTTTTGGGTCCTGTATATACTTGCTGTTGGGGCAGCGTTTGTTCTCTTTTGGGCAATTGCAAAAGGCTCGATAGGTTATGTACCTCCGGTAGAGGAGCTTGAAAATCCAATTGACAAGTATGCTTCACAGGTTATATCAGCGGATGGAAAGGTTTTGGGCAGTTATGCTTTCAGTAAGGATAACCGCATTTATGTAAATTACGACGATCTTTCGCCTTATTTGGTAAAAGCGTTGATTGCGACCGAAGATATCCGTTTTTCTTCCCACAGTGGCATTGATGCATTGGGATTATTCAGGGCAATCGTTAAGCGGGGAATCTTGATGCAGAAGAGCGGCGGTGGAGGAAGTACCATCACCCAGCAGCTGGCAAAACAGCTGTATTCTCCACAAGCTGAGAATATCATGGAACGTTTGTTGCAGAAGCCTATTGAATGGGTGATTGCCGTCCAGCTGGAACGTTACTACACAAAAGAAGAGATAATCAACCTTTATTTGAACAAGTTCGACTTCCTGTACAACGCAGTCGGTATCCAGTCTGCTGCAAGGGTATATTTCGGGAAAACACCTAAAAACCTTTCAATCGAGGAGGCTGCAACGTTGGTCGGGATGTGCAAGAACCCCTCTTATTTTAATCCAAGACGTCATAATGAACGTACGCGTGGGCGTCGTAACACGGTGTTGGAACAGATGGAAAAGGCTGGCTATATCTCAACTGCAGAGTGTGACTCTTTGAAGAAATTGCCGTTGACACTCCGTTTCACCCGTATAGACCATAAGGAGGGAATCGCGCAGTATTTCCGTGAATACCTGCGTATGGTATTGACTGCCAAAAAGCCTGACCGCGACAATTATGCGTCGTGGCAAGGACAGCAGTTCTATGAAGATTCGTTGGCGTGGGAAACCAATCCGTTGTACGGCTGGTGCAACAAGCATAAAAAAGCCGACGGGACGCCTTACAACCTTTATACAGATGGGCTGAAGATTTATGCGACCATCGATTCGCGTATGCAGCAATATGCGGAAGAAGCGGTGGTGGAACACATTAGCAAGTCATTGCAGCCAGCATTTACCCGTGAGAAGAAAGGACGTAGCTATGCACCTTTTTCAAAGGATTTGACGAAAGAGGAGATACAGGATATAATGACTCGTTCGATGAAGCAGACAGACCGTTATCGGGCGCTGCGTAAGGCTGGCTTGAAAGAGGATGCCATTCGGAAGGACTTTGAGACTCCGGTGGAGATGCGTGTGTTTAGTTGGACCGGACCGGTTGATACGATTATGTCACCGATGGATTCCATCCGCTACCATAAGAGTTTCCTCCGTTCGGGATTCATGTCGATGGATGCGAAAACCGGTGCTGTGAAAGCGTATGTAGGGGGAATCGATTACAACGACTTCCAGTACGATATGGTGAACGGTGGGCGTCGCCAGGTCGGTTCTACGATTAAGCCGTTCCTCTATTCGTTGGCGATGACAGAAGGCTTCAGTCCGTGTGACGAGATGCTGCATGTGCAGCCGCATTATACCGATGCCAACGGGCGTCCTTGGAGCCCACGTAATGCCGGGGCAAAGCGCGTAGGCGAGCGGGTATCTATCCAATGGGGATTGCAGAATTCTGATAACTGGGTGACTGCCTGGTTGATGAACCAGCTTTCGCCGTACACGTTCGTGCGCTTGTTGCATTCTTACGGGCTAAAGAACTACATCGACCCGGTACTGTCGGTGTGCTTAGGTACGCCTGACGTCTCCGTTGCGGAGATGGTCAGTGCCTATACAACTTTCGCCAACAAGGGAATCAGGGTCGAACCGCTGTATGTAACGAAAATAGAGGATTCCTACGGGAATGTTTTGATGGACTTCTCCCCGCAGATGAGCGAGGTGCTGAACGAGGAGACCTCTTATAAGATGCTACACATGTTGATGAGTGTTATCGACGGGGGAACGGGTGGTCGTATCCGTTTCCGCTATAACATAAAGGCTCAGATGGGAGGGAAGACCGGTACGACGCAGAACAACTCCGATGGTTGGTTCATGGGATTCACGCCCAGCCTGGTGTCTGGATGCTGGGTTGGCGGAGAGGACCGTTCCATCCACTTTGACCGTTTAGCCGACGGGCAGGGCGCCAATATGGCACTGCCTATCTACGGTTTGTATATGCAGAAGGTTTACGCCGACAAGGAGCTGGGGTATTCGGAAGAGGAGAAGTTTGAAATTCCGGAAGAGTATGAAGACCCGTGCGCCAAGGCATCTTCCTCTTCCTCGCGTACTGAGCAAAGCCGTGAGGAACATACGGGAATCGACGAGATGTTTGAGTGACGGGCATCGGTCAGGATTTATTAATACACAAGGAAAATCTTTTTGGGTTTATATAAAGCGTAAGAGGCTGTTTCAAGTTTAGTTTGAAGCAGCCTTTTTTTGTTGGATGGTAGCCTAAAAAATATTTCCAGGTAACGGAGAGTATCATCTGTCACTGTTTATCGTGGAAAACCGCAGGCAGATGTTATTTCCAACAGTGGTTATTAATTATTCCTTACGGGAAAGGATTGCAATCCTTTCCCGTAAGGAATGTAATCCTCTTTCGTAAGGACTGGCAAAGATACGCCGTATCATAAAAATCCCCGTCGGAGGACGGGGAAGATACTTTGCTGTGCCTTATACCGGAATGGATGACAGGCGGCTATTGTGTTATGCCTGTATCTTTTTGAATGTGTATTCCATTACCGGAAGTCGCGGCAGGCAGACATGAGGTTGTCCCAATCGTTGGCAAGGTCGCGCATGGAGTGGTACAGCATGTGGGCACCGGCTTCGAGCAGGACGCTGTCGGGCAGGGGACCGGTGTTCACTGCGATAGTGAAGATATGTGCTGCTACGCCGGCTTTTACGCCCATCGGCGCATTCTCCACAACGAAGGCTTCGTTGCATGCCACTCCTGCTTTTTTGAGACCCATCAGGTAAGGCTCCGGGTCGGGCTTCCCTTTTGTCACGTCGAAGGCGGTAACCATCTTCTCGCGGGTAAACTGCCCGGGGTAAGTGTGCTCCAACTTCTCTATTAGGCTTTTTTGCCCGGAACCGGTCACGACCAAACGTTGCAGCCCGTGCGCGGAAACCTTCTCCAGAACCTCGGCGGCACCCGTCATGGCTTCCCCATCGTTGTATTGGCTGAACAGCACGGCTTTTTCTTGGTATATCTGTTCTTTCTCCTCTTGAGTGGCATACCGTCCGAACGATCGCTGGTAAAGGGTATCGATGGTGAACGCTCCGGTACAACCCTCGAACATGTAGAAGTCAGCCGGTGACGACACCAAACCATGCCTGTCGGCAACTTCTTTCCAAGCCTTGGCGTGGAACGGCATAGAGTCGTACAGTACGCCGTCCATGTCGAACAAGACCGCTTTTGGCTCCAGCTTTTGGACCCCGTTTTGCGCCAGGAACTTTTGTATGGCGCTGTTTATCGTTGATGAACCTTCTGTATTCATAATTAATATTGTAATTAACGTTTTGTATTTTTATTGCTAATCTGCCGGTAAACGTAGAAAAACGCCGGGATGAGGAACAAGTCGGCTGCTATCCATGCCGACGGATCACCAAAGCATACAGCGATGAACCCGAATGCCGGTACTGCCAGCACGCTCACCAGAATACGGGCAATCATCTCGGAGACACCCGAGAGCATTGCCAAGTTGGTATAGCCAGCTCCCTGTATGCTATACCTGAAGATGCACAGCACGCCGAGGAACGGGAAGAAGTAACAGGTGGTGTGCAGATAGAGTGCTGCTTTCGATAGGATGTCGGTTTCCGTTGCGTCTACAAACAGCAGGGTCATTTTTTCGGAACCTACCATGATGATGGCGAAGGTTACGACCGCGTAAATCATTGCCATCAGGATACTCGACTTGATGCCTTTCAGGATACGGACAGTCTTGCCTGCACCGTAGTTTTGCCCCACGTAAGTGGCCATGGCTATCCCTAAGCTCTCGAACGGGCAGATGAAGAATGTCTTGATACGAATGGCGGCGGTGAATGCTGCCACGCATGCCGTACCAAGGGCATTGTTGGCACTCTGCAACATGATGCTGCCGATAGCAGTGATGGAGAACTGCAACCCCATTGGCACGCCTATGTTCAGCAGCCGCTTCGCCAAAGCGGTATTGAATCGTTTCTCCTCGCGTGTCCCCTTTAGGATGGCGAACCTCTTGTTCATGTATATGTAACAGAGGATGGCGGATAACCCTTGCGAGAGCACTGTCGCGATGGCTGCTCCCATCACTCCCCAGTGAAGGGAGAGTATGAAAAAGAGGTCGAGCACGATATTCAAGACGGTAGAAAACAGCAGGAAGTAGAACGGTGTCTTGCTGTCGCCTAATGCCCGGATAATGCTGGAGAGGAGGTTATAGTAGAATGTACAGGGGATTCCTATGAACGTCACGAGCAGGTAGAGGTAAGCGTCACGGAAGATGTTTTCCGGTGTTTGCATGCTCCTCAGTATGTCAGCACAGAACAGGCTGGTGACAGTGGCAATAACCACCGACATGATGGCTGACAGCTTCAGGCTGACTGCCACATACCGCCGCATAGTGGTGTAGTCGTTTGCCCCGAATTTCTGTGCAATAGGAATCCCGAAACCGCAGCAACACCCGTTGCAGAACCCCAGAATGAGGAAGATGACCGATGTGCTTGCTCCCACGGAAGCGAGACAGTTTATCCCTAAGAATTTGCCTACGATGGCGGCGTCTATCAATGAATAGGTCTGTTGCAGTAAGTTTCCCAGCAACAAAGGAATCGTGAAATTGAATATGAGGAGAAGCGGGCTTCCCTCAGTTAAGTTTTTGGATGTTGCCATAGTGCTCCTTAAGTGTTATTCTCCTTTTAAAGTTGGTTGTAGTATGGTTGTAAACTCCTTCTCGAAGTTAGGCGTGAATACGCCTTTGCCCATATTGTCGAGGATGGACGGGATAGACCAGAAACGGGCGTCGTCAAGCTCTACCGTATCGATACGGAAAGGTCCTTCGTAGCGTGTGGTGAATACGTGTACCAGCTCCCTTTCGATGGCAGACTCGAAAACATATCGGGTAAGCGGCCTGGGGGTAAAGCCAGTGACGCCAATCTCTTCCCTTACTTCTCTCCGCAGTGCCTCCTCGATAGATTCCCCCACGTCTACATGTCCGCCTACGGCAGTATCCCATTTACTGGGCTGTATGTCTTTCGTTGCGGAGCGTTTTTGTAACAGCAAGTCGCCTTGTTCGTTGAATATATGCAGGTGTACGACGGGATGGAGCAGTTTGCTGCCGTTATGGCATTCCCGGCGTGTAGCCTTTCCTGTGACGTTCCCGTGTTCGTCCACTAACGGAAACCATTCTGTTTTTTGTTTAGTAGCTACCATAATATGTTTATGACAATGATTTGATTATTTTGTTCAGTTGTTTGTCGCTAAGCCCTTTTCCGTAGGTCTCGTAATCAAGTCGGAACGTGCATCCGTTCAGATACTCCGAGCAGCCGTAGGCTGTCTTTCCTCTCAGTAGATGCCCTTTTTTGCAGAGGGGGCAGATACAGGTCTCCTCTTTTGTGGCAGAGCGTTTCTTTTTCTCCTTGGGAGGTTGTCCGGTTTTCTGAGACACGTCGGCGATTGTGATATGTCTGTTACTTTGGTCGGCAATGACGTTCGATACGATTTGCCTGACCATCTGCTTCAGCTCATCCAGGAATGTCTGTGCGTTGTATGTGCCGCGTTCTATTTGGCGTAGTTTCTTCTCCCATAGACCGGTCAGCTCGGCGCTCTTCAACAGCTCCTCGTGGATTGTCCCGATGAGTTCGATTCCGGTAGCCGTAGGGTAGAGGTTCTTCCGCTCCTTACGGATGTAATTTCGCTTGAATAACGTTTCGATGATAGCTGCCCGGGTCGACGGTCGTCCGATACCATTCTCCTTCAGAGCATCCCTTAGTTCATCGTCTTCCACGAGCTTTCCTGCGGTCTCCATCGCCCGTAGGAGTGTCGCTTCCGTATACGGCTTAGGGGGTGTGGTCCAAGTTTCTTTCAGTAACGGGGCGTGCGGCCCGCTTTCCCCGACTTCGAAGCTTGGCAGTATTTTTTCTTCATCGTTTTCAAGTTCCGGCTCTTTCTGTTCGTTGCCGAAAACGACGCGCCATCCTGGCTTCAATACCTGCTTTCCCGATACCTTGAATTCGATGTTCTCGACTTTTCCCTGTACTGTTGTCGTTGATATTTCGCAATCCGGGTAGAAGGATGCGATAAATCTCCTTGCTACCAAGTCATATACTCTCTGCTCTTTCTCCGACAGGTTGCGTGCCGGTACTCCGGTCGGGATAATCGCGTGGTGGTCGGTTATTTTGCTATTGTCGAAAACCCGTTTGCTTTTAGGCAGCTTCTTTCCGGCGAGTGGGTCGGTGAATTGCCTGTAATCTGTAAGTCCTTTCAGCATGTTCGGTACTTTCGGGTAGATGTCATCGCTTAGGAAGGTAGTATCTACACGGGGATAAGTTGTCAGTTTCTTCTCATATAATGATTGGATTAACTTTAGTGTCTCATCGGCGGTGTATGCGTATTTCTTGTTGCATTCAACCTGAAGCGAAGTGAGGTCGAATAGCCTTGGCGCAAATTCTTTGCCTTTCTTTTCGGATACTTTGGTAACGGTGAAGTCTGATTGTTGAACTTTCTGTAAGAGTTTTTCACCTTCCTCCTTTTGGGTGAATTTGCCTTTAGCGGCAGAGAAAGTCGTGTTACGGTATACGGTTTTTAATTCCCAATAAGGTTCCGGCTTGAAGTTGTCTATTTCGTGTTGACGGTTGACGATTAGAGCCAGCGTGGGCGTCTGCACTCGTCCGATGGACAGGACTTGTTTGTTCTGTCCGTACCGCAATGTGTACAACCGGGTGGTGTTCATCCCTAACAGCCAGTCGCCGATAGCTCTCGACAGACCAGCTTCGTATAGTTTGTTGAATTCCTCTTGCTTTTTCAGGTTGTCGAACCCTTCGCGAATAGCATCCTCTGTCAAGGATGAAATCCAAAGCCGATAGACCGGGCATTTGCAGGCAGCTTTCTGCATGACCCAGCGTTGTATTAATTCCCCTTCCTGTCCGGCATCACCGCAGTTGATAACCATTTCGGCATTCATTATGAGTTTCTCAATGGTTTTGAACTGTTCCTCGTAAGTCGGGTTGGATATGAGTTTGATTCCGAAACGGGGCGGAATCATGGGGAGTGAACCAAGAGACCATCGCTTCCAGTTTTCTGTATATTCGTGGGGCTCCTTGAGCATACATAAATGTCCGAAAGTCCATGTTACCTGATACCCGTTCCCTTCTAAATATCCGTTTTTTCTGGCAGTGGCACCCAATATATTGGCAATCTCTCTTGCAACACTTGGCTTTTCTGCAATACAAACTTTCATTTGCGATAAACTCCTGTTTTGGCTGCAAAGGTACGCTTTTTTCTCCATTTGTTTGAAAATAGGCAAAAGTCTCTTATCTTTGTGTTGGTTTGCTTTTCTCTTTTTGAGGAGGATGGCAGAAATAAATTCTAAAGCTAAACAAATAACATTTTTCTTTTTATGAAGCGTCTCAATTTATGGTTGGTCTTGTTGACCACGTTCGCCGGTTGCACGCCATCGGAAAATAGCAATGTCGATTTGACTCAGTATGTAAATCCTATGATTGGCACGGATTTTACCGGGAATACATATCCAGGGGCACAACTGCCTTTCGGAATGGTTCAGTTAAGCCCGGACAACGGACTTCCCGGATGGGACAGGATTTCCGGATATTTTTATCCTGATTCTACAATTGCAGGATTCAGCCATACGCATTTGTCTGGGACAGGTGCTGGAGATTTGTATGATATTTCCTTCATGCCAGTGACGTTGCCGTATAAAGAGGCCGAAGCTCCGTTAG
Organism: uncultured Parabacteroides sp.; assembly: GCA_944325355.1. Taxonomy (GTDB): domain Bacteria; phylum Bacteroidota; class Bacteroidia; order Bacteroidales; family Tannerellaceae; genus Parabacteroides. The sequence continues at coordinate 273,057 of CALUZS010000001.1, read as the reverse complement.
GTGTTCATTCCAAATTTTCTCATGATAGGGAGTCAGCTTCTGCCGGTTATTATCAGGTTGTGTTGGATGATTATGATATAAATGTAGAACTTACAGCTACAGAACGGTGCGGTATCCAGCGATACACTTTTCCCGGGAAGGAATCGGTTGTGTTACTGAATTTGGAAAAAGCTATGAATTGGGATAAGACGCTTGATTCATATATCGAGATAGTTGATTCAGTGACGGTGCGTGGGTATCGTTATTCTTCGGGATGGGCACCGAAGCAGGAGGTCTATTTCTATACTCGTTTTTCACAGCCGATGGTTTCGGCAGAGCTGGATAGCTCGGCAATAGAGGACGGGGAAAACAGGGAGAAAGCTTATAATGCACAGTTTATGTTCGATACGGAAAAATGCAGGCAGCTTGTTGTCTGTACAGCATTGTCGGGGGTGAGCATGGAAGGAGCTTACAGAAATTTGTTGGAAGAAGCCCCTCATGATGATTTTGATAAGTACTGGGAAGACGCTGTAAGCGTATGGAATAAGGAGCTGTCGAAAATAAAAGTAACAGGCGATAATCGCGATGACATGGTCAACTTTTATACGGCTATGTACCATTCGATGATAGCTCCCGTGATTTTTAGCGATGTCGACGGAGCATATATGGGTGTTGACCGTCAAATCCATCGGACTGACGGTTGGATAAATTACTCTCGTTTTTCTTTGTGGGATACTTATCGGGCGGCGCATCCGTTGTTTACTTATTTGCATCCGGAGCGTGTGAATGACATGGTAAAAAGTTTTATTGCTTTTTATGAACAGAGTGGTGCGCTTCCGCTATGGAATATGGCAGGAAATGAAACGAATATGATGATTGGTTATCATGCGGTGCCTGTTATTGTAGATGCCTGTTTGAAGGAGATCGGGGATTTTGATGAGGAAAAGGCGTTTGAAGCTTGTGTTGTATCGGCAAATCGAGATGATTATTGTTCCATTGGATTGTATAAATCGTTAGGTTTTGTTCCGAGCGATAAGGAGAATTGGTCGATGTCGAAGACGTTGGAATATGCATACGACGACTATTGCATTGCCCGGTTGGCGGAAAAGCTGGGAAAAGTAGATGTCGCTGAAGAATTTTATAAGCGTTCTCAGAATTATCGGAATACATATAATCCAAAATGTACATTTATGCAACCTCGTAATAGTAAAGGAGAGTTTTCAGAAAAATACAGCCCCGATGATTATACGGAAGATATTTGTGAAAGTAACGGCTGGCAATATTTGTGGTCGGTGCAACATGATATTGATGGATTGATTACGCTTGTCGGAGGGAAAAACCGTTTTACAGATAAATTGGATAGCATGTTTACTTACGCCCCGCATACAGAAGACGAGTTGCCGATATTCAGTACCGGGATGATTGGACAGTATGCTCATGGGAATGAACCAAGCCATCATGTGATATACTTGTTTAACAAAGTAGGACAGCCGCATAAAACGCAACAATATGCTGCGAAAGTAATGAAAGAACTTTACAAGAATACACCAGACGGCTTGTGCGGCAATGAAGATTGTGGGCAGATGTCGGCCTGGTATGTTTTTAGTGCGATGGGATTTTATCCAGTTGACCCTGTAAGTGGGGAATATGAAATAGGAACGCCGATATTTAAAGAGACGAAACTGGCTTTGTCGAACGGAAAAGTTTTTACGGTTTTGGCACCGAATGTGAGTGAAGATAACAAATACATCCAGTCGGTAAGATTGAATGGGAAGCCTTACGGTAAAAGTTATATAACTCATCAAGACATAATGGACGGGAGTACGCTTGAGTTTGTCATGGGTAGCCAGCCAGGAGACGCTTGGTATTAAAGTTGTCCAGGCTCGGATAGAGAAAGTGTGACGCAATAAATGTAGTTCTTATGAAAAAATTATAACTTTGTGCGCTGGTAAAAAAACAAACAATGGATAAGGTGAATTTAAAGGGAAAGTGCTTTGAATTATATATTCCTGAAGCAGCGATTTCTGAAGCTGTCAGGAATATGGCACAGCAGATTCGTCTGGATTTCGACGGGAAGACACCATTGTTGCTTGTTATGTTGAACGGTGCGTTTATGTTCGCTTCCGATTTGGCGCAGGACTTGGATAACTCTTTTGAGCTTTGTTTTGTGAAATATTCTTCATACGAAGGAATGGAGAGCACAAATGAATTGAAAGAGTTTTTGCCGGTTCCGGATTCGATAAGGAATCGTGATATCATTATCGTGGAAGATATTGTAGATAGTGGTTATACAATGAGTAAGATGAAATCATTGTTGAAAGGGAAAGGCGCTAAGGAAGTTTATATCGCTACGTTGTTGTATAAACCGGATGCTGATAAATTTGAGGTCAACCCCGATTATGTGGGCTTTGAAATTCCGAACGATTTTATCGTAGGTCATGGTCTCGATTATGACGGTTTGGGACGTTGTTACCGGGACATTTATAGGATTATATCGAAATAAGTGAATAAATATTGTATAACAGAAAGGGCTCCGGTGGCACAGGAAGCTGGAGTTTCTTTTTTAATGAGTGATTAGGAAATGTTGAATATTGTGATTTTTGGCGCACCGGGTTCAGGAAAAGGTACGCAGAGCGAATTAATTATTAAGGAATATGGTTTGGAACATATTTCAACGGGTGATGTATTGCGCTCAGAGATGAAGAACGAAACCGAGTTAGGGAAAATAGCGAAAGATTATATCGAGAAAGGACAATTGGTTCCTGATGATTTGATTGTTAACATGCTTGCAAAAGTATTGGACAGCAAGAAGAATGCGAAAGGTGTTATCTTTGACGGTTTCCCTCGTACGATCCCTCAAGCAAAGGCATTGAAGACGATGTTAAACGAACGGGGAACGGATGTTTCGGTTATGTTGAACCTGCAAGTAGATGAAGACGAATTAATCAAACGTTTGTTGGAGCGTGGAAAGGTTTCCGGTCGTTCGGATGACAATTTGGAGACTATCAAGTCCCGCTTGGAAGTGTATCATTCCCAAACAGCACCTTTGGCAGAGTATTATATCGGGGAAGGAAAACACGTTGCCATAAAAGGTATGGGAACGATTGAAGAAATCTTCGGCAGAATCAAAGATGCTATTAACGCTGTAAAATAAATATGAAGAAGAGACTGGGGCAGATTGTGTCAGTCTCTTTTATTGTTTTTCTTAGAATAAGATTGAAAAATGGCTGAATCGAACTTTGTAGATTATGTGAAGATTTATTGCCGTTCCGGAAAGGGAGGGAGAGGATCTTCCCACTTTCGCCGGGAGAAATATATTCCGAAAGGCGGTCCCGATGGAGGAGACGGAGGAAGAGGAGGTCATATTTTCCTACGGGGCAATCGGAACTATTGGACTCTTCTGCACTTGAAATATGAACGTCATGTGATAGCTACAAGCGGCGAGAGTGGAAGTGCAAAGAGAAGTACGGGCAAAGACGGGGAAGACCGAACGATAGAAGTCCCTTGCGGAACGGTAGTGTTTGATGCAGAAACAGGGGAATTCATTTGTGATGTTACTGAAGATGGTCAGGTTGTTATGCTTCTGAAGGGGGGGCGTGGAGGATTAGGTAATTGTCATTTTAAGACTGCAACGAATCAGGCTCCGCGTTATGCCCAGCCAGGGGAACCGGCACAGGAACGGATGGTTATCTTACAGCTAAAGCTGTTGGCTGACGTTGGTTTGGTGGGATTCCCGAATGCAGGAAAATCGACACTCCTGTCGGTGGTCTCAGCGGCGAAGCCTAAAATAGCCAATTATCCGTTTACCACGTTGGAACCCAATCTTGGTATTGTAAGTTATCGGGACAACCGTTCATTTGTGATGGCGGATATTCCGGGAATCATAGAAGGTGCCAGTGAAGGAAAAGGTTTGGGCTTGCGCTTCTTGCGGCATATCGAACGCAACTCGTTGTTATTGTTCATGATTCCAGCCGATTCTAACGATATTCGGAAGGAATATGAGGTATTGCATAATGAATTGGTCAAGTATAATCCTGAATTGTTGGAGAAAAGACGCATTTTGGCTATAACGAAATGCGATATGCTTGACGAAGAACTGATAGAGGAGATGAAACAAGAGTTACCGGAAGGGATACCTTCTGTTTTTATCTCGTCGGTAAGCGGTTTGGGTATAACCGGACTGAAAGATTTGTTGTGGAATGAACTGAATAAGGAAACTTTCCATGAAGTAGAACGGATTGTGCATAAGTCGTTGGATTTGTCTACGATTCCGGTGGACGATGATGATGAAGATTTCGTTTATGTAGACGATGAAGATGAAGACGATTTGGAAATCTGCGACTGGGATGACGATGAAGAAGAATTATCTCAATAAAGGTTTGGAAATATTGCAATTTAATCAGCTGGATGATTGCAATATTTTTCATTTTGTAACGACTCGTCGTGGAGGTGTCAGCCAGGGAACTTATTCGACGTTTAACTTGGGTAGAAATTCCGGAGATACCGTTGAGTCAATCCAGAAGAATTACGAAATCTTGTCAGAAAATACCGGTATATCTTTACAAAATATTGTTTATCCTTGTCAGCAGCATACAGTGCATATCCGAAAAGTGGACAGCTCTTTTTTAGGAATCGCCCCGATTGAACGGGAAAAGAAATTAGTTGGCATTGACGCTTTGGTGACGGATATACCGGATGTCTGTATTGTGGTGACAACAGCGGATTGTGTCCCTGTGTTGTTATATGCGCCGGATAAAAAGGTTGTGGCTGCCGTGCATGCCGGGTGGCGTGGTACAGTAGGATGTATTGCTGCCAACTGTGTGAAGATGATGGTCTCCGAATATGGATGCGACCCTAAGGTGATGCGTGCCGGCATAGGTCCATCTATTAGCCAGTCGGCTTTTGAAGTGGGGGAAGAACTTGTTGAAGCTTTCAGAAAATTCGGTCAGGAGAAACTGTCCTTGTTGGTGGAACGACATCCCGTGACGGGGAAAAGCCACATTGATTTATGGAAAGCCAATTCCTTACAGTTACAAGGCGAAGGCTTAGTGTCCGCCAATATAGAAGTGGCAGGAATGTGCACCTTTTCGAATGAGGAGTTGTTTTTTTCTGCGCGTCGCCAAGGAATAAAATGCGGACGTATGTTGTCGGGTATTATGTTAAAGTAAAAGATTGAATCATGCAAAAGGTTTTCTTGTCGGATGAAATAACAGCGGTTTGTCCGGAGTTGTGCGTGTTATTGATAGAGTGTGCAGTCCGAAACAGCGAATCGGATGAACGTTTGTGGAAGGAAATAGATGATTTGTGTGCAGCTTTGCGGGATAGCGTGAAAATTGAGGAGGTAAACAAGTTTCTTCCTATTCAGGCAACAAGGAACGCTTATAAAAAATGTGGAAAAGATCCGAACCGTTATCGTCCTTCGGCGGAAGCCTTGCGTCGAAGAATTTTGAAAGGATTGGATTTGTATAAAGTCGATACATTGGTTGACTTGATAAATAAAGAGTCGTTGGAGAGTGGTTTCTCCATTGGCGGTTTTGATGCCGGAAAGATAGAAGGCGATTTAGTGCTGGGTATAGGGAAAGAAGGAGAACTTTATCACGGTATTGGAAGAGGGGTGCTGAATATAGCCGGGCTTCCTGTGTATCGGGATGCCGTTTCCGGGATAGGAACACCGACAAGCGATGAAGAACGGACGAAAATTTCATTGGAAACAAATCGCCTGCTGATGATTATAAACGGTTATTCCGGAATGACCGGATTGGTAGATTCCGGGAAACGGTCGGTTTCATTGTTGAAAAAATATACATCGGCAACAGATTTCGTAGTACGTTTGTTACGGAAAGAATCGGTAGCGGAAGCGGTTAAAGAGGAAGACTTAACCGGCAAAGTGGCAGGATAATTCTTTGGGAAAAGGGATTTGTAGCCGGATTTTGCAAACTATTTTTCGGTATCTGGCTTTTTTTATCGAAAATTCATTTGTTTTTTTGTAAGTTTCCCTATATTTGCTGCGTCATTAGATTCTAAAAAACAAAAAAATGATTGAAATTATTGGAACAAATGCCGGTCTTGTGTGGAATGTTTTACATGAGAATGGTCAATTGAGTGTTAAGGCTGTAAAGAAAGCAACGAAAATCAAATCAGAAAAAGATGTGTACGCAGCTTTAGGCTGGTTGGCAAAAGAAGGAAAATTAGTTTTTGAAGAGAAAGAAGGGGAACTGTTCGTTTCTTTAGCATAACGGGTAGTTCGATGAAATTAACAAGGGGTGCTATTTATAAAAGTAGCACCCCTTGTTTTATGAATAGGGCAGCTTGTGTAAAATAAATAGTATAACTGTTGTTTTTCTCAAAATGAGTTCCTATTTTTGTGTACAAATTGGCAAAAAAGATGACCGAGGCTCAAGAAAAGCAGCTTGTTGTTTTGGAAACACGAATTCATGATTTAATGGCTTTGTGTGACGGGCAAAAGCAAAAAATAACGACGCTCTCTTCTTTGTTACAAGAGAAAGAGCAGGAGTTGAAACGGGCTTTGGAGCAAGTAGAGCTTTTGAATGCCAAGTATGAGAGTTTATTGACGGCGCGGATTGTTTCGGCGGATAGCCGGGAGGTCAAGGACGCAAAGTCGAACATCTCACGATTAGTGCGGGAAGTAGATAAGTGCATTGCATTATTAAATGGACAAGTGTAATGGACGATCGTTTTCTTATAAATTTGGAGATAGCAGGGAAGTATTATCCCTTGACTATTAAACGGGAAGAAGAGGAGTTGATACGGGCTGCCGCAAAGCAGCTGAATTGGAAGATAATCCAGTATCGGCAACATTTTTCCGAAAGTGTGTCGATAACAGATTTGCTGGCTATGGTAGCAGTTCATCTGTCGTATAACAATCTGCAATTGGAAAGGGAGAAAGATACCTATCCGATTTTGGAAAAAATGCAACAGCTGACGGCGGAGGTAGAGCATTATCTGGAAGAAAGAAAATGATTGTATTGTTTTTTATTTCTCGCACTGCAAAACATAAAGGAAATTTATGTATTGGAGTGCTTTTTTATTATATAGAGAACTAATAAATATTGTAAGATGGAAGTATATATAATCATATCAAGCGTTGCCTTTTTCTTGGGAGGAGGATTGGTTTGGTTTAGCATGCGTTTCCTTTTTAAGTCAAAATTCGAAGGCATGTTGCGCGAAGCTGAAAAGGAAGCCGAGGTGATTAAGAAAAACAAATTGCTGGAAGTGAAAGAAAAATTTATTCACCTGAAAGCCGATTTGGAGAAACAGGTATCGGCGCGGAATGCAAAGATACAGTCGGTTGAAGCGAAGTTGAAGCAAAAAGAGCTTCTCGTCAACCAGCGTCAGGAGGAACTGCAACGCAAAACTTCCGAGTTGGAGGTAGTGAAAGAGAACTTGTCGTCACAATTGGAACTTGTAGAGCGGAAAAAGCAGGATTTGGAAAAGCTGCACCAGAAAGAAGTGGAGCATTTGGAGACTATCTCCGGGATTTCTGCTGAAGAAGCGAAAGAGCGCCTGATAGAATCGTTGAAGGACGAAGCGAAAACGGATGCCTTGTCGTATATCAACGAGATCATGGATGAAGCGAAAATGACAGCCAACAAAGAGGCTAAGAAAATCGTAATTCAGACAATCCAACGAGTAGCGACAGAGACGGCAATTGAAAACTCGATTACAGTATTCCATATTGACTCGGATGAGATAAAAGGTCGGATTATCGGTCGTGAAGGACGTAATATCCGGGCTTTGGAAGCTGCTACGGGAATAGAGATAGTCGTAGACGATACGCCTGAAGCCATTGTACTTTCCGGTTTTGACCCGGTACGTCGGGAGGTTGCCCGCCTGGCATTGCACCAATTGGTACAAGATGGGCGCATCCATCCTGCACGAATCGAAGAGGTGGTGAACAAAGTGAAAAAACAGGTAGAAGAGGAAGTGATAGAAACCGGTAAGCGTACGGTAATTGATTTGGGAATACACGGAGTACACCCCGAACTGATTCGTTTAATCGGAAAAATGAAATATCGTTCTTCCTACGGACAGAATTTGTTGCAGCATGCCCGCGAAACGGCAAACCTTTGTGCAGTGATGGCATCAGAGCTGGGGCTGAACCCGAAGAAAGCCAAAAGGGCTGGCCTGTTGCATGATATAGGAAAAGTTCCCGACGATGAGCCGGAATTGCCGCACGCAATACTGGGTATGAAGCTGTGCGAGAAATATAAAGAGAAACCGGATATATGTAATGCTGTAGGAGCTCACCATGACGAGGTGGAGATGCAGACACTGCTCGCTCCGATAGTGCAGGTTTGTGATGCTATCTCCGGTGCTCGTCCGGGAGCACGCCGTGAAATCGTTGAAGCATATATCAAACGGTTGAACGATTTGGAGCAGTTGGCTCTCTCATATCCGGGAGTTGTGAAGACTTATGCAATCCAGGCTGGTAGGGAGTTAAGGGTTATTGTCGGTGCTGACAAGATTGATGACAAGGAAACTGAGAACTTGTCGGCTGAAATAGCCAAGAAAATCCAAGATGAGATGACTTATCCGGGACAAGTCAAGATAACAGTCATTCGAGAAACGCGCGCTGTAAGTTATGCCAAATAAATAACTTTTTTCATTATTAAAGGAAATCGGGCAACATCCGGAATGTTTTTTCCAGAAGTTGCCCGATTCCTTTTTTGTTTCCGTAATTGTTCTTTTGAAAATCCGGAATATTCTTTGTCGCACAATTTATTTGTACAATTTTTCCCTTAATTCGGCGATGTTCGGGTCCGAGATGTAATCATCGTAATCCATCATCTTGTCGATGATACCGTTGGGGGTCAGTTCGATGATCCGGTTGGCAACGGTTTGGATGAACTCATGGTCGTGGCTGGAGAACAGTATATTCCCTTTGAATGTCTTCAACGTGTTGTTGAACGCCTGGATGGACTCCAAATCCAAGTGGTTGGTAGGCGTGTCGAGCACCAGACAGTTCGCATCGGTAAGCATCATACGGGAGATCATACATCTCATCTTCTCGCCACCCGACAAGACCGACACCTTCTTCTGCAAGTCTTCGCCCGAGAACAGCATCCTTCCCAAGAAACCTTTCAGGAACACCTCGTTTGTGTCGGGAGAGAACTGGGTGAGCCATTCTATCAGGTTATAGTCGGTATTGAAGTATTTCGAGTTGTCGAGAGGGAGATACGACGTGGTGATGGTCTGTCCCCATTGGAACGTACCGGCATCGGGTGTCTCTTCGCCGTTGATGATTTGGAACAACGCCGTCATGGCACGGGGGTCGTGGCTGATAAAGACTATCTTGTCGTTCTTCTCAACGTTGAAGTTCAAGTCTTTGAACAGGTACTTTCCCTCGATGCTCTTGGTGAGTCCCTTCACTTCGAGTATCTGGTTACCGGGTTCGCGGTTCGGTGTGAAGATGATGCCCGGGTAACGGCGCGACGAAGGCTTTATCTCTTCGATGTTCAGTTTTTCCAACATCTTCTTGCGGCTGGTAGTCTGCTTCGACTTTGCCACGTTGGCACTGAAACGGCGGATAAACTCCTCCAGCTCTTTTTTCTTCTCCTCAGCCTTCTTGTTCTGTTGTTGCTGTTGGCGGAGGGCTAACTGGCTTGATTCGTACCAGAAGCTGTAGTTGCCGGCAAAGAGTTGCAGCTTCCCATAGTCGATGTCGACCGTGTGTGTACATACGGAGTCGAGGAAATGTCGGTCGTGGCTGACAACCAGTACCGTGTGGTCGAAGTTCGACAGGTAGTTCTCGAGCCACATGACGGTCTCCAGGTCGAGGTCGTTGGTAGGCTCGTCGAGGAGCAGGTTGTCGGGCTGTCCGAAGAGTGCGCGCGCCAGCAGCACCCGCACTTTCTGTTTACCGCTCATGTCCTTCATCAATGTATAATGAAACTCTTCGCTGATGCCAAGCCCGCTGAGGAGGGCGGCGGCGTCACTCTCAGCGTTCCATCCTTCCATCTCAGCGAATTTTTCTTCGAGTTCGGCGGCACGAATACCATCGGCATCACTGAAGTCGGGTTTTGCGTAGAGGGCGTTCTTCTCGTTGATGATGTCCCACAAAGTGGAGTGCCCCATAAGCACGGTGTCGAGCACGGTGTATTCATCGAATGCGAAGTGGTCCTGCGACAACACCGATAACCGTTCTCCCGGACCCAAGGATACCGAGCCACGGGTCGGGTCGAGCTGGCCGCTTATCACTTTCAGAAAAGTAGACTTGCCGGCGCCGTTGGCTCCTATGATGCCGTAACAGTTACCGGAAGTGAACTTTAAATTGACGTCTTGGAATAGGATTCGTTTACCGAATTGCACGTCTAAATTGTTGACTGTAATCATATTTTAAAAGTGTTATTTGTCTTTTTTGTGGTTACGGCTGCAAAAGTACGAAAAAAACGCGATAAGCCGTGCAACCTCTCTGTGAATGGAAGAATACGGACGTTGCCGACGGCAGGCAGCGGCAGCCAAAGATGGTGTCAACACCCTGCGTCAAGGAACGAGGATGCTATTGCAAGCTCTTTGGCAGCACCAGATGTGCTTGGCTGAGATGTCCTACTGGTGCGCTGAAAATCAGCTTTGCTGTACATATTTTTGAGAGATATACGCTTATGTATGTGAATGATTTTTAGTATTTTTGCAACAAGGCTGTTATGGAACAGCCCTATCGAAGAAGGTTGCTTAATTAAAAAATACAATAGATACTTATGGAAATGGATGTATTGATGGCGCCGTTGTCGTTTATGATAATCTGCCTTGTGTTGGGTGCGGTGCTGAAGTCGTTATTGAAGAACACACATTTCCCCTATACGGTTGCGTTGTTCTGTATCGGGATAGCGGTGGGGTTGCTGGCGCGTGGTGGTTACCTGTCAGTGTTTCCAGCAGTTGAGTCGGCAATAGGGTATGCAGGGAACGCCGACCCTGACATGATACTTTACGTGTTCCTGCCGTTGTTGATATTCGACAGTGCCTACGGGTTGGACATACACGTGTTCCGCAAGTCATTAGTGAACTCAGGTTTGCTTGCAGGTCCGGGCATGGTGGTGGCTATGTTCCTCACGGGGGCTCTGATAATGGGACTGGCGGGGTTTGTCCCGGGCTGCGAGGGATGGAACTGGAGCTTTGCGCTGATGTTTGGTGCATTGATAAGTGCCACCGACCCTGTGGCGGTTGTCGCTCTCTTGAAAGAGCTTGGTACAAGCAAACGATTCTCAACTTTGGTGGATGCCGAGTCGCTGCTGAACGATGGTACGGGCATCGTCCTCTTTATGCTGTTTTTCGGGATGTACGCCCCTACGGGAATGTTACCTGTTTCGCCTGTGCTGAACTTTTTTATCGTAGTATTAGGAGGGGGGCTATTGGGATGGCTGGTGGCACGGCTGGCGATAAGCTTTCTGGGAAGAGTACGCTGTGATGAGACTGTACAGAATAGCGTGGTGATTATCTCTTCATATATCACGTTCATTCTGGCACAGTCGTATTTGCATCTCTCGGGTGTCATTGCGCTGGTGGCTTACGGGCTGACAGTTTCCTATGTGGGCAAACCTCGTCTGCGACCAGACGCCAACCGTTTCACGGCGTCGTTTTGGGAACTGATGGCATATATGGCAAACACAATGGTGTTCATAATTGTGGGAATCGTGATAGCTATGAAAGTAGATTTAACCTTGACCAATATCCTCTTGCTATTGGTGGTTTATGTGGGCATCAACTTTATCCGGGCAATCGTGGTGTTTATTTTTTATCCGGTAATGAAAAAGTGCGGTTACGGATTGTCGCTCCGTGAATCGGTGATATTGATCTGGGGAGGGTTACGCGGTGCGTTAGGATTGACATTGGCGCTGATGGTTTCGTATACGCTACCCATTCCTGAGGAGATACGCTCACAGATACTTTTCTTCACTGCCGGTATCGTTACGCTGACGCTCACGGTGAATGCTACTACGATGCGCTGGCTGCTCGTCAAGCTGGGACTTGATAGGATTCCATCGGCGAAGCAACTGCTCGACTATTCGCTAAAGCGCCAGATGGCAGAGGATGCCGGAGCGTATTTGGATGACTTGAAAAAACGCGAAGCTCTTGCGAAAGCGGATTGGAAGACCGTGGAAAGTTTTCTCCCTTCCAAAGAGACAGTACCGGTGTCCTCAATTGGCGCGAAGGATATCCTTGCCGACATGCGTCTGCGTGTCTTGAACCGGGAGCGTTCGGTTACTTGGGAACTGTACAACGACGGCATCATATCCAATGTTTCGTTGCGCCGATTGACGGCGAGTATGGATGAACTGTATGACCAAGGAGGGCAGAAGAGCCTGGCGTCACGCAAACCTATATACAGTTATTATAACCTTGCACTCTACAAACGGATGGGGCGTCGTTTGTTCCGGCGCTGGACGAACCGCTTTTTTTGTAATTGGTGCATCATGGGTTATGACCTTGCGCGTGGCTTTATTATAGTGGAGCACCGAGCTTTGGCGCTGGTCGACGAGTTTGCGCAATCTGATGTTCTCACACCCGAGGAACGGGAGAAACTGAAGACACTGAAAGAGGAGATAGGTGTGAATATTCGCAGTATGCAGTCGGAGATAGACCGCCTTGCGGTGAGTTACCCATCGTTTTATCGTAGCGGGGTTACCCAGAAAGCTATCCGTATGCTTCTGGCAAAGGAGAAGCGCCAAATAGAACAATTGGGGAAGCAAGGTATCCTCTCCGAGAAAGAGTCGTGTCCTATGCTTGACGCTCTTGACGAACAGTATGCATCTCTTTCTTCGTATGGCTTGAGCAAATCATTTAGGGTGATGGACAAGTAGTCTAAATAGAGTAAAAGCCTTGTTAAAAAGTATGGAGGTGCAAAGATAAAGCGTTTTACGTAAAGGTCTGATAGAAATAATTGCGTACATTTGTGGCACTAAAAGAAAATGTTAAAAAGATGACAGACACAAAACGAATTAAAAGAGCTTTGGTTTCGGTCTATCATAAGGATGGACTGGATGAAATATTAAGAAAATTGCACGAAGAAGGTGTTACTTTTGTATCTACGGGAGGAACACAGAAATTCATAGAATCGTTGGGCATACCTTGCGATGCTGTTGAGGATTTGACCGGTTATCCTTCCATTTTGGGCGGACGGGTAAAGACTTTGCATCCTAAGGTGTTCGGAGGCATATTGGCTCGCCGCGACAATGAGACAGACAACAGCCAGTTGGCGCAATATGAAATCCCGGAGATTGATTTGGTGATTGTGGATCTTTATCCGTTTGAAGAGACGGTGGCATCGGGTGCGGAAGAGCAGGATATCATCGAGAAAATAGACATAGGCGGTATTTCATTGATACGTGCGGCAGCGAAGAACTTCAAAGATGTGGTAATTGTTGCATCGAAGCACCAATATGCCCCGCTGATGAGTTTATTGCAAGAGAAGGGCGCGGAGACTACGCTTGCCGACCGTAAATGGTTTGCGAAAGAAGCATTCGCCGTTTCATCGGGATATGATTCCGCGATCTTCAACTATTTCGACAACCGGGAAGGGTCTTACTTCCGTGCGGCGGTTGACACTCCGATGCACTTACGTTACGGTGAGAATCCTCATCAGGCTGCCAAGTTCTACGGAAAGTTCAGCGATATGTTTGAACAACTGCACGGGAAAGAAATCTCTTACAATAACCTGTTGGATATAGATGCTGCCGTCAATCTGATTGACGAATTCGATGAGTTGACATTTGCTATATTGAAGCATAACAACGCCTGCGGCATCGCTTCACGCCCTACGGTGTTGGAAGCATGGAAAGATGCGTTGGCGGGTGATCCTGTCTCTGCTTTCGGTGGAATCCTTATTACGAACACGGCTATCAACAAGGAAGTAGCTGAGGAAATTAACAAGATATTCTTCGAAGTAATCATAGCTCCGTCTTACGATGCTGATGCATTGGAGGTGCTGAAGCAGAAGAAAAACCGTATCATCTTGGTACGTAAGGAGTGCAAAACCTGCCCGATGCAGTTCCGTTCTCTCTTGAACGGTGTGCTGATGCAACAGAAAGACCTGAGTATCCAGGTAGAGGGCGACTTGGTAGCCATGACCGAGAAACATCCGACTGCAGGAGAGGTGGATGACTTGCTATTTGCGAACAAGATAGTAAAGAACAGCAAGTCGAATGCTATTACTTTGGTGAAGAACAAACAGCTGTGCGCAAGTGGTATCGGGCAGACATCGCGGGTTGATGCGCTCAAGCAAGCTATCGAAAAAGCAAAGTCGTTCGGCTTCGACCTGAACGGTGCAGTAATGGCATCGGATGCCTTTTTCCCGTTCCCCGATTGCGTGGAGATTGCTGATAAAGCCGGCATTACGGCAGTTATACAGCCCGGTGGTTCTATCAAGGACGATTTGTCGGTAGCTTACTGCAATGAGCATGGGCTATCAATGGTTAAGACAGGTGTTCGACATTTTAAACATTGATACAAATGGGTTTGTTTTCATTTACGCAAGAGTTGGCGATAGACTTGGGAACGGCGAATACCATCATTACGTGTAATGACAAGATGGTAGTGGACGAGCCGTCGGTTATTGCCTTGGATGCCCGTTCGGAAAAAGTGCTGGCGGTAGGCGGTAAGGCGCGTGAGATGTATGAAAAGACGAATCCGAATATACGGACCATCCGTCCGTTGAGGGAAGGTGTCATCGCAGACTTTTATGCGGCAGAGCAAATGTTGCGTGGTCTCATCAAGATGGCAAGCTCCAAACGGCGTTGGTTCTCTCCTTCCTTGAAGATGGTTATTGGCATACCTTCAGGAAGTACGGAGGTGGAGATACGTGCAGTGCGCGACTCGGCAGAACATGCCGGGGGCAGGGAAGTATATATGTTGTTTGAACCGATGGCAGCTGCGATAGGCGTAGGTGTCGATGTCCTTGCACCGGAGGGTAACATGGTGGTGGATATAGGTGGCGGTACAACGGAAATCGCGGTAATTTCTTTGGGAGGTATCGTATCGAACAAGTCGATACGTATGGCCGGCGATGACTTAACGAACGATATTGTGGAGTATATGCGTCGTCAGCATAACGTACGGACTAGCGAACGGATGGCTGAACGTATAAAGATAAACGTAGGCTCTGCATTGAGTATTTTGGATAATCCGCCAGCTGACTATGAAGTATGCGGTCCAAATCAGATGACGGCTCTCCCCATGAGCGTCTCGGTTTCTTATCAGGAAATTGCTCATTGTCTTGATAAGTCCATCTCTAAGATAGAAGCTGCTGTGCTGAGTGCATTGGAACAGACACCTCCGGAGTTGTACTCGGATATTGTCCGTAACGGTATATACCTGACAGGAGGAGGAGCTTTGTTAAGGGGTCTTGATAAACGCCTGAAGGATAAAATGGGCATCACGTTTCATGTAGGAGATGACCCGTTGCATGCAGTGGCTCGTGGAACGGGCATTGCATTGAAGAACATTGATAAGTTCAATTTTTTAATCCGTTGAGATTTTTAGTATAAAGCATTAGATATGTAAACAGGCATTGCGTTGGAATTATCGGTAAGATAGGTGAAGCGCAATGCTGTTTTTACGCTCTGGGTAAGTGTTAGAAAGCCTTTATTGTAGATTGTGCCCGTTATGGAATAACATCTGTAAGTTCAAAACTGTAGATCCGTACTGCTGTTATGCGCAAATTAATAGAGTTTGTTTTACATAAAAAGCATTGGTTGGTATTTCTTTTACTGGAAATACTTTCTTTGTTTTTAGTATATCAGGATAATGCGTATCAGAAGAGTGTGTTTCTCAGTTCGGCGAATGCGGTAGCAGGGCGGATTCTTTCTGTTTCGGCATCCGTGAATTCTTATTTTAAGTTATGGGATGAGAACAAACTTCTTCAAGAGCAGAACCGATTGCTCCAGAAGCAACTCTTAGCTCTTCGGAGACAGGTCGGGATATCCGATAGTGTCGACTTCCAAGGCTTTATGACCGATTCAATCATGCCTTATTTTCCATACGAATTTATCACAGCGGGTGTGATAAGCAACAGTGTCACTCGCCTGTCAAATTACATAACAATCGACAAAGGACGGGAAGATGGAATTTCTCCGGATATGGGAGTTGTCTCTTCGAACGGAATCGTAGGAGTTGTCTCTTTGGTATCTGATAATATGTCGGTAGTTATCCCTATGTTGAATCCGAAATTGAAACTGAGCTGCCGGGTGAGCCGCAACACCTATTTCGGAACATTGGTGTGGGAAGGTAAGGATGAGACGGAAGCTGTATTGACAGAGCTCCCTAAGCATGCAGAGTTTAGTATAGGAGATACGATTGTCACCAGTGGGTATTCCTCTATTTTCCCAGAAGGTGTGTGCGTGGGCTATATTGCCGGATATGAGAAATCACAGGAAGAAGCTTTTTATTCCTTGCGAGTCAAGCTGGCAACTGATTTTTCTGCGCTGAATAATGTGTTGGTCATAAAGAACTATAACCAGGAGGAACAATTGAAGATCGAAGAGGAGGCTATAGGAAATGATAAATAATCTGATACGGGGAATTGCAAGTTTCATCATTTTGGTGCTGTTGCAGGTATGGGTATTGAATAATATATACCTTTTCCGGATAGCGTCTCCTTTGTTGTATGTTTATTTCATTTTGAAGTTGCCTCTCGGGATTTCCCGTTGCTATATTATATTCTTTTCTTTTTTAATAGGGCTGGTGATAGATATGTTTTCGAATACACCGGGGATGCATGCAGCAGCATGCACGTTTATCGGATTTCTCCGTGAGCCAGTCTTACGGTTTTGTGTGAACCGGGATTTGGAAAGCCTGTCTACGCCATCGTATTCACTGTTTGGTTTAGGTGGATTCTTCAGATATGCTTTAATTTTAATTGCGGTACATCATATATTATTATATGTATTGGAGGCAGCAACATTTGTCTCTCCCTTATTGTTGACAGTAAGGGTTATTGTAGGGATTGCATTAACTCTTTTTTTGGTTTGTACGGTAGAACTATTTGAACATAAGCGGTAAAGTGGAAAATCGTGATTCTTTAAGATACGAAAATCGGAAATTTATCATAATAGGAACCGTTGTTGTTGTTATCATTGTCTTTATTATCCGTTTGTTTGTCTTACAGATAATGGACAGCAACTATAAGGTGTGGGCGGACAATAATGCTTTCTTAGGAAAAACGATTTATCCGTCCCGTGGAATTATCTACGATCGTTACGGGAAACTGTTGGTTTATAACCAGCCGGCTTATGATGTCATGATGATTATGCGGGAAGTCCAGCCTTTCGATACACTTGATTTCTGTAATATATTGCATATAACCAAGGAACAGTTTGACAAACGGATAGTAGATATCAAAAACAGGAAGTTGAATCCGGGTTATTCTTCCTATACGCCACAAGTGTTTATGAATCAACTTTCGGCAGAGGAATGTGGAGTTTTGCAAGAGAAGTTGTATAAGTTCCCCGGCTTTTATATTCAGCACCGGACCGTGCGGGAATATACCTATCCGAATGCAGGGCTGCTGCTTGGAAATGTCGGGGAAGTTAATTCGGAAGATATACGGAAAGACGATTATTATGTGATGGGCGATTATTCAGGTCGTGCCGGGATAGAACGCTCGTATGAAAAATATTTGCGTGGGGAAAAAGGAGTTGAGATACTGTTGCGTGACGCTCACGGTAGGATTAAGGGGCGATACGAGAACGGGCAGCATGATGTGGCGCCTGTTTCGGGAAAAAACTTAACGCTCTCCATCGACATGGAATTGCAAGTTTACGGGGAACAATTAATGGCAAACAAATTGGGAGGAATTGTCATGATAGAACCTGAGACGGGAGAAGTTTTGTGTCTGGTATCTTCTCCAACGTTTGACCCGGAGATGCTGGTTGGCAGGAAACGTGGGAAGAATTTCGCGAAGCTCTCTAAAGACCCTTTAAAGCCGTTGTTCAATCGTCCGATTATGGCAACCTATCCTCCCGGGTCTACTTTCAAGCCGACCCAAGGATTGATTTTCTTGCAAGAGGGAGTTATCACTCCGGAAACTCGCTATACTTGTGCGCATGGCTATACTTATCGGGGCGGGAAGCCGGCATGTCACGGGCATCCGTCTCCTTTGAATCTGGAAGGGGCATTGTCTACTTCTTGCAACTCCTTTTTCCCTTGGGGATTGCATGATATGTTAGACAGCCGTAAGCGTTACCCTTCTATTCAGGAAGCGTTTGATGTATGGAAGAATTACATGGTATCAATGGGATACGGCTATAAATTGGGATTGGATTTGCCGGGCGAGAAAAGAGGTTATATCCCGAACAGTACCATATATGACAAGATTTATAACGGGCATTGGAACTCAAGTACGATTATTTCGATTGCCATCGGGCAAGGAGAAATCCTTGCGACGCCTTTGCAAATATGCAATTTGGCGGCAACCATTGCCAACGGCGGATATTTTGTCACGCCGCATGTGGTCAAGGAGATTGAAGATACACCTCTTGATACGTTATATACAAAACGGAGGTATACGATGGTGGAGCCGAAATATTATGAATATATCGCATCCGGAATGCGGGGGGCGGTTGTCGGTTCTCCTTTCGGGGCGACTTGCCGGGGTGCCAATCTTCCAGACATAGAAGTGTGCGGGAAGACAGGAACGGCTGAGAACCCGCATGGAAAAGACCATTCGATTTTTATGGGATTTGCCCCGTATAAGAACGCCAAGGTTGCTATTGCTGTATTTGTGGAAAATGCAGGTTTCGGTGCGACTTATGCAGTTCCCATTGGACGTTTGATGTTGGAAAAATATCTGAAACGGGAAATTCCGGAGAGCGACAAGCCGTTGGAAGAGATGATAATGAATACCAAAATTTTACCTTCAATGTATTATCTTGGAGCAGCTGAAAAATGAATTATAGGAAGAAAGAAATATGGAAATCGGTGGATTGGGTCACCATCTTTTTGTATCTGGTCTTGATTCTTTACGGATGGATTACCATTGCCGGTGCCAGTTTCGATTTCGGTGATGTCGGGCTGTTCGATTTGTCCGGGCGTCCGGGTTCCCAGCTGTTATGGATGGGGCTTTCCCTCGGGCTGATATTTGTCATATTAATGTTGGAGAGGAGCTTCTTCGATATTTTCGCCTATTGGATGTATGGCTTGCTGATATTGCTTCTTATCGCGACAATATTCCTGGCGCCTGATGTGAAAGGCTCAAGGTCTTGGCTCGATTTGGGCTTTATGCGTTTGCAGCCGGCGGAATTTGCCAAATTTACAACGGCATTGGCGTTGGCAAAGCTGATGAGTAGCTATGCTTTTTCTTTATCAAAAACAAGGGATTTCCTGAAGGCGCTGTTCATTATATTCCTGCCGATGGTTTGTATAATCCTTGAAAAAGAGACCGGCTCGGCACTTGTTTACCTGTCTTTCTTTCTTGTTCTGTTTCGGGAAGGAATGTCGGGCTATTATCTGTTGGCTGGTATTTGTGCGGTGATATTTTTTGTGTCGGAAATGAAATTTGCGGAAGTGGTTGTCGGGATAACTCCATTGGGGAAATTACTTGTGGAAATAATGATACTTGTTATATCATTATTTTTATTCCAGACAAAAATAAAAAGCCGGAAAGTTTTGTACATAATCTGGGCAACCGTTTTCGGGACGTTCGGCATTGCCGGAATCGTATCTTGCTTTATACCCGTAGACTTTAGTTGGGTGTCATTGGGATTATTGGCGTTTTTTGTTTTATACATTATCGGTTTGTCCGTACAGCAATGGGTAGGAAAATATTTGTTGATAGGGGCTTTCACTGTAATTTCTGTCGGGTATCTGTTCTCGGTGGATTATGTTTTCAATGACATACTGGAGCCGCATCAGCAGGTACGCATAAAGGTTTCGCTTGGTTTGAAGGACGATCCTACGGGAGCCGGATATAATGTCAACCAGTCGAAGATAGCTATCGGTTCCGGTGGGTTGTGGGGAAAAGGTTTCTTGAATGGCACGCAGACGAAGCTGAAATATGTTCCCGAGCAGGATACAGATTTTATTTTTTGTACTGTTGGCGAGGAGCAAGGATTTGTTGGTTCTGTGCTTTTGTTGTTGCTTTACGGTGCATTTATTATCCGGCTGATAGTCTTGTCGGAGCGACAAAAAGATGTATTTGGACGGGTGTACGGTTACAGTGTTGTCTCAATATTCTTTTTCCATCTGTTTATCAATATAGGAATGGTTACCGGATTGACACCGGTAATTGGAATCCCTTTGCCGTTTTTTAGTTATGGAGGCTCTTCCCTTTGGGGGTTCACAATTTTGCTGTTTATCTTTTTGCGTCTTGATGCTTCCCGCAAGGATCGCTGACAGGCTTATTTCGTCTTTTTTACCGATATGCCGATTTCTTGTATCCCTTCCAGAGATTGGTCGGTCATTGCTTGTCGGATGGATATCGTATAATTTCCTTTTTCAAGGAAATGATATTCCTTTCGGAAGCTTATGGCGTTATGGAACAAGGAGATGCCGTCTCCGCTCCATTTACCTGATTGGTCTGCCACTATAAAATTGAGTGTGTCCCTTAAAAATATGCCGGAGGGGAACGTTGTATTACAGATAACCCACAAATTCCGGTAAGGGTATGAATGGTTATTCCTCAGATGGATGTCTATGTCATAAGGAATACCGGTGTTTTCTATTGCAAACGTAAAATTATAGCTTTTGTCCTTCTCCCATACAAATCCATCAATAGTTGAAAATTTATGGTATGCCAAATCCTGATTGCAAGAGAAGGACAAAAGCAATAATAAGGGAACGATAACCTTATTCAGCGTTTTTCTTCTGGCTTTGAGCGGGCTGTTGCTCCTTGTTTTTCGGTTTGTCATTATTGTTTTGCCTATTCCGCTGTTTGTTTCTTGGTTTGTTTTTGTTATTCTTCCCTTCTTTGTTTTCCGCTTTCGGATTTGAACCAGCGGTTTGCTGTTCTGCCTTTTTTTCGAGTTCTTCTTTGTTTGCTGTGTTATTATTCTCTTTATTTGAGCGTTTTTTCTTTTTTTTCTTTACTGAGTCGAAGCGTGTCACGCTGTCTTGTCCTAAAATGTCTTGTGACTCTTTAGAAGTAGATTGCTGTTGCTTGTCAGCCTGTAAGGATGTCGGTTTCTGTCCTTTTTTATTCATGTTGATGACCTCGAACGCCCTTTCTGCAGAAATCGTAATCAAGTTTGCTGCAATGCTCTTATCGGTTGAATAGGTTATCTCCCGTTTGAAAATGTCTGTCTTGAAATGATAGTAGGTATTGTCTTTTGTCTCCAAAAGGATTTCGCGTGAAGGCAAACGTTTCTGGGCTTCCACATAAGCATCTATTTCGTAATTGATGCAACATTTCAATTTCGCACATTGGCCTGCCAATTTCTGCGGGTTCATGGAGATATCCTGATAACGGGCAGCTCCGGTTGCAACGGAGACAAAGTTGGTCATCCAGCTGGAACAGCAAAGTTCGCGACCGCAAGGCCCGATACCTCCGATGCGTCCAGCTTCTTGCCGAGCACCGATTTGCTTCATTTCTATCCGTACGTGGAAAGTCTCAGCAAGGACTTTTATCAGTTGGCGAAAATCGACCCGTTCATCCGCAATGTAATAGAATATAGCTTTGTTTCCGTCCCCCTGATATTCTACATCACCGATTTTCATGTTTAGGCCCAACTCCGCAGCAATTTGCCGCGAGCGTATCATTGTCTCGTGTTCTTTTGATTTTGCATCTTCATACTTATCCAAGTCTGTCTGCTTGACTTTTCTGTATATTTTTTTTATTTCGACACCTTCCGTCCGGATATTGTTTTTTTTCATTTGCAACAATACCAGTTTTCCGGTAAGGGTAACTGTTCCAATGTCATGCCCCGGAGATGCTTCTACGGCAACCATGTCTCCCTTTTCCAACGGAATCTTGGTGTTGTTCAGATAATATCCTTTTCGTGTATTTTTAAATTGGACTTCAACGTAGTCGGTTGCGTTTTCTGCATCCGGAACGTCGCATAGCCAATCGTAAGTGTTTAGTTTGTTGTTTTGCACTTTGCTACAGCCTTTAATACCAATGCTGCAAGGTTTATTTAATTTGAAATCCATTTTTCTTCAATATATATTAATGCAAAAATAAGGGATAAATTTGAAATCTCGGCAAATCCGTAATTATATTGTTAGGAAATTGAGGGGCGATTGTCGGGGGCTTGTAAACAGGGAAACGGAAAGATATAAAAAAAGCTTGTTCCAGATAAGGAGGAACAAGCTTTTTAAAGATAGGATTATGATTTCTTATTTAATCAATTCATGCTTTTTAAATACTTTGTGAATTGCTTCAAGCGCACGATCCAATTGCTCTTTCGTATGGGTAGCCATAAGAGAAAAGCGAATTAATGTATCTTCAGGAGCAACGGCTGGGGAAACTACCGGGTTGACAAATATCCCTTCTTCAAACAATTCTTTGACAATAAGGAAAGTCAAATCATTATTACGGATGAATAAAGGAATAATTGGTGTTTCTGTTCGTCCGATTTCACAGCCCATGTTGCGGAATCCGTCTAAAGCGTAATGGGTGAGTTTCCATAAATGCTCGATTCTTTCCGGTTCGTTCAACATGATGTCCAAAGCAGCTCCTGCAGCAGCGGTAGCAGCTGGCGTGTTACTTGCACTGAAAATATATGAACGTGAGTTATGCCGCAGGTAATTGATTGTATCTTTGTCTGAAGCGATGAAACCTCCTATGGAAGCGAGCGATTTGCTGAAAGTACCCATGATGAGGTCTACATCGTCGGTTAATCCGAAATGGTTGCATGTACCCCGTCCGTGGTCACCTAACACACCGATTCCGTGAGCTTCGTCCACCATGACACTGGCATTGTATTTTTTTGCCAACGCTACAATTTCCGGAAGTTTTGCAATATCACCTTCCATGCTGAATACGCCGTCGATAACAATCAGTTTGACCTTGTCCGGTGCACATTTCTGGAGTTGCTTTTCGAGAGACTCCATGTCATTGTGCTTGTATTTCAATTTTGTAGAGAAAGAAAGACGATGTCCTTCAATTATCGATGCATGGTCTAATTCATCCCATAAAATATAGTCTTCGCGTCCTGTCACGCAAGAGACAACTCCTAAGTTTACTTGGAATCCCGTAGAATAGACTATAGCATCTTCTTTTCCGACAAATTCCGCCAAGCGTTTTTCCAATTGGACATGTAAGTCTAATGTTCCATTTAAAAAACGAGATCCTGCGCAACCTGTCCCGTATTTCTTTATGGCTTCAATTGCTGCTTCTTTGACTTTCGGATGATTTGTCAAACCTAAATAAGCATTGGAGCCGAACATCAATACTTTCTTTCCGCTAATGGTAACTTCCGTATCCTGATCACTTTCAATCATTCGAAAATACGGGTAAATCCCCGCTGCCATGGCTCTCTGTGGGGCATCATACTTTGCTAATTTCTCTTGTAAAAGTTTCATCTTTATTCCGAGAGAAGAATCCTTCCCATTTTAATTATTCATGTCTAGTTACTTAATCTACCATTTTAGATAAAACGTTGCAAAAGTAGAAAAAAAAATATTGATTGTTATCTATTTGCCTTAAAAGTTTGCTAAAAGCATTATTTTTGTCGAGAGAAATTGAGTTTTTTGTATGAAAGAACAAGAAGGGAAGGAAGTACAAGTCATCATAAATCCAATATCGGGCGTGGGCTCAAAACGGAAAATTCCGAAAATGATACAGGAGATGTACCGGGATACAGGTTGCCATGTGAATGTTTCATTTACCGATTATGCCGGACATGCCAGTGTGTTGACCAAAGAAGCTTTAGCACGCGGTGTTAAAATCATTTTGGCGGTGGGCGGAGACGGAACAGTCAATGAAGTGGCGCGGTCGATGTTGTACACGGACGCTGTTTTGGGCATTATTCCGAAAGGTTCAGGAAACGGATTAGCGAGAGATCTTCATATACCGATGGATGTGAAAAAGGCGCTGGAACTGATAATGAAAGGGCATGTAACAACCATTGATTGCGGGAAGGCGAACGACAGAGTCTTTTTTTGCACATGCGGTGTCGGGTTCGATGCGGCGGTAAGTGAGAAGTTTGCGACAGAAAGGCGCCGAGGTTCTCTTACCTATTTGAAAAATATGATAGAAGAATATTTGAGCTATGAGCCGGAATTATATGAGATTTTGATAAACGACCAAGCGATACAGGAAAAAGCATTTTTAGTGGCTTGCGCGAATGCTTCGCAATATGGGAACAATGCCTATATTGCCCCTCATGCAGATATAAAGGATGGGTGTATGGATGTCACGATATTGGCTCCTTTCACGCCATTGGATGTTGCCCCAATAGCTATCCAATTATTCACCCGCCAACTGGATAAGAATAGTAAAATCAAGACGATAAAAGCGAAGCAGGTCACGATTGTTCGCCAGAAACCGGGAATTATGCATTTGGATGGAGAACCTGTAATGGCAGATGACCGGATAGACGTCCGTATCATTCCGCAGGCATTGAATGTTTATACGCCAGAGAAAGTCTCTTTAGTGAAAGAGGTCCATCAGTTTTTCGAAGAAGCGACCCGCTTTTTTGATAATAAATTGTCTTTTTTGACACTTTGGGACAAAAAAATTACATCTTCAGATAAAAAGCGTTAGTCAGAGAAATGTACTTTTCTGTATATTGAAGTCGATTTGTCTCTATGTACAAATCTGCTATTTGGGTACTTCCGGTATGGTATAGCGCCAATTCTGCAAGGAACCGTTTGGGTTTATCGCTTGTTATTGTAGGATAGACGTTCTCAAATCTGGAGAGATGGTACTTGTTTTTTTTAATGGCATCGAGAAAGTACGCTTTTTGATCGTATGGCAATACGACGGAAATGCGTCCGTTATCGGCAAGCAAATAGCGGCATTTCTCGAGGAATGAAGGTAAAAGCAGGCTGTTTGCGTGTCTCGCTGTGTTTCGTTGGGCGTCGGGGCAGGATAAAGCATTGATAAAATAGGGCGGATTGGATACTATATGGTCGTATTTCTTTCCGGAGGTGGGGATAAAATCATTGAAATCCGAATGGATTACGGAAATTTGTTTGTTAAATGGGGATGATTGTACGTTTTCTTTGGCTTGTTCACAAGCCATTTCATCGATTTCGATAGCATCGATTTCGGCAGAGCTGTTTCGTTGTGCAACCATCAGTGCAATCAGCCCGCTCCCGGTTCCTACATCTAATATATACTTGTTGGAAGAAATATCGCACCAGGCTCCTAAAAGGACTCCATCTGTTCCAACTTTCATGGCACATTTATCATGCCTGACGGTAAATTGTTTGAATTTGAAAAAAGGATTGGACATTATTGTTTTGAATATTCTTGTTTGTTCGCGGTTGCAAAAGTAGTAGGTTTACTTGAAATTATGTAATTTTGCCCCGCTTATTGCAAATTGAATGTTGGAGAAATCGAAACTGAAAATGAAAATAAAAACGAAAATATTGGGAAGTTCTCTTCTTGGCGATATGGAAGAAAATGTAGGAATTGTTATGCCTATATTGACAGAATGTGATGTCGATGAAGATTTTGCAGGTGGGATAGAGAAGGTGGGAGAAACCATTCCCATATTGGCTCTTCGGAATATGGTTCTTTTCCCCGGAGTAGCTATGCCTGTTGTTGTGGGTCGCCCCAAATCGATGCGCTTAATAAAGGATGCTGCCAAGAAGAGGACCTTGATCGGTGTGGTATGCCAAAAGGACATGAATACTGAAGAACCGGCAATGGATGATTTATATAGTTGTGGGGTCGTAGCGGAACTTGTACGGGTACTGGAAATGCCGGATGGTAATACTACGGTTATCCTGCAAGGAAAGAAACGTTTCATGCTGAATGAGCTGGTGGAGACCGAGCCATACCTTCAAGGAAAAATCACGTTGTTGGAAGATGAACCTTTGGAAAAGGACGATGTTGAGCAGGAAGTTTTGATGTCATCCATCAAAGATTTGACGATACGTTTGATTGGTGGAGGAATGGAAACACCGAAAGAGGTGGTTTTTGCAATAAAGAACAACAATAATTTCCTGTATATTGTGAATTTCTCTTGTAATAATATTCCAGTCCCGGCATCGGAAAAGCAAAAGCTTTTGGAAGTGAACGGGCTGAAAAAGCGGGCTTATCAATTGTTGTCTATTTTGAGCCGGGAAAGTCAGCTTTTGGAACTGAAAGCATCCATACAGCAAAAGACACACGAGGATATTAATCAGCAGCAGAAGGAATATTTTTTACAGCAACAGATTAAAACGATTCAAGAGGAATTAGGAGGAAATATAAATGACCTGGATATTCAGGAGCTGAAAAACAGTGCGTTGAAGAAGAAATGGTCGGATGCAGTTGCTGAAACATTTGATAAAGAATTACGGAAATTGGAACGGCTGAATCCTCAGTCACCAGATTATTCCGTGCAGTTCCAATATTTGCAGACAATAATCGGATTGCCTTGGAACGAATACAGCAAGGATAACTTTAACTTGGCGCATGCCCAGAAAATATTGGACAGGGATCATTACGGTCTCGAGAAAGTAAAGGAGCGTATTATCGAGCATTTGTCCGTCTTGAAATTAAAGGGTGATATGAAATCACCGATTCTCTGTTTGTACGGACCTCCGGGTGTTGGTAAAACTTCTTTAGGTAAGTCGATAGCAGAAGCCTTGAACCGTAAATATATCCGGATGTCGTTAGGCGGGCTGCACGATGAAGCCGAGATTCGTGGGCATCGTCGTACCTATATAGGTGCTATGTGCGGACGTATCCTCCAGAATTTGCGGAAAGCAGGGACATCAAATCCTGTATTTATTTTGGATGAGATCGATAAGGTTTCGAGCGATTTCAAGGGAGACCCCTCTTCTGCGTTATTGGAAGTCCTCGATCCGGAACAGAACAATACGTTCCATGACAACTATTTGGATATTGATTACGATTTGAGCAAGGTGATGTTTATTGCGACGGCAAATAATCTGAATGCAATAGCTCAGCCGTTACTCGACCGGATGGAACTGATAGAGATTGGAGGTTATATCACGGAAGAAAAAATAGAGATTGCCGCTCATCATTTGGTGCCGAAACAGATGGAAGCAAACGGGTTGCCCGAGAAATCGGTGAAATTCCCGAAAAAGACATTGCAGGTTATCATTGAGTCATATACGAGGGAAAGCGGTGTTCGTGAATTGGATAAGAAAATAGCTAAGATTATGCGTAAGTTGGCGTGCAAGCTTGCTGCCGGAGAAACTTTGCCGTCGCAAATAAAAGTGGAGAACTTATCGGAATATTTAGGCTCGGTAGAATATACGCGTGACAAATATCAGGGGAATGATTACGCAGGAGTGGTTACCGGATTGGCATGGACTGCGGTTGGAGGTGAAATATTGTTTGTGGAATCCAGCTTGAGCAAGGGTAAAGGGATGAAACTTACGCTTACGGGCAATTTGGGCGATGTGATGAAAGAATCGGCAATGTTGGCTTTGGAATACATTCATGCTCATGCTGCTAAATTCGGTATTCCTGAAGATATGTTTGAGAACTGGAATGTCCATGTGCATGTTCCTGAAGGGGCGATTCCGAAAGATGGCCCGAGTGCTGGAATCACGATGGTAACATCTCTTGTTTCTGCATTTACGCAGAGGAAGGTGAAAGCGAATCTTGCCATGACCGGAGAGATAACGCTGCGGGGGAAAGTGCTTCCTGTTGGCGGTATCAAAGAGAAAATCTTGGCGGCAAAGCGTGCAGGAATAAAAGAAATCATATTGTGTAAGGAAAACAAGAAAGATATTGAGGAAATCAAACCTGCATATCTGAAGGGATTGACGTTCCACTATGTAGATGATATTTGTCAAGTAGTTGATTTGGCTTTGCTGAAAGAGAAAGTGGCTAATCCATTGTTTTAGGATTCCGGTAGAATTTTGTAATAAGAATTGAGCTTAACTTTTTTCTGATATTTAAAATTGGAATCCGGGTAAGCTTTGTTTGTTGTAGATTGTATGAAAAGTGGAAAGAATATTGTAAAGATGAATTGCCGTACTTTACAATATTCTTTCTTGTTTGTTTCAGTGGGTATCGGACAATGTAAACGTCAATGTCCCGCAACCGACAAGTTCTTCATGCGATATCCGGAAATCTTTTATTTCCCGTTTCCCGGCAGTGACGTCCTTAATATAAATGTCTTGTGCCGTGTCGCGGTTGGTTTCGATGATTAGTTTTCCTGCGGGATAATACCGTTCGTCAAGGTAGATGGTTACTTTATCGAATGTGGGGGAGGTCAGTATGTACGCCGGGTCGCCGGGGCATACCGGATAAAATCCCAACATTGAAAAGATAGCCCATGCAGACATGGTTCCTGTATCTTCATTTCCCGGTACACCATTCGGAGCATTGTGGTATGCAGTATCTAACAGGTGTTTGATTGTCTTTTGGGTTCGCCAAGCTTCACCTTTGAAGAAACTGAACAAATACGGATAGGTGATGTCCGGTTCATTGGCTGCATCATAATTTCCGTCATCAAACACGTTCTGAAGCTTGTTTACGAATTTTTTATCATCGCCCATTAATTTTGCCAGCCCTTTGATATCATGTGGTACGGCAAATGTATAATTCCATGCATTCCCTTCGTGGAATCCGGGAGATGGTTCAAAGTTTTCACCCTGTTTCGGGTCGAAAGGAGAGTAAAATGTCCCGTCAGGCATGATTGGACGTAGCGTCCCGTATTCTTTACAATAGTAATTCTTATACCCTAAAGAGCGTTTTCTGAATAGTTTTTCATCTTCCTTTTTTCCTAATGCTTTTGCAAATTCCGCCAAATTCCAGTCTGCGATATAATATTCTAACGCATGAGAAACGGAATTGTCGTATTGTTCGCGTAGAGGAATATACCCTTTAGTGTAATAATCGTTGGCATCGGGGCGAAGCAAATTGAATTCACCTGGAGTAGTAGCTCCTTTTTTCATTGCTTCGTAGGCAAGATTACTGTCGAATTCTTTCAGCCCTTTCATCCATGCATCGACAATGTATGGAATAGCCGGGTCTCCTTCCATAGTAAATGTCTCACGCCCGTAAAGTTCCCATTTCGGGAGCCATCCGTTTTCCCGATACATATCCAGCATGGTTCTGATAATCTCCTCCTGTTTTTCGGGGTAAAGGAGCGTCATCAGTGCGCTGACGTTGCGGTAGGTATCCCATAAAGAGAACACCGTATAACGGTTTTCGTCAGTATGTCCTGTCTTCAAGCTTTCCATGAGTGGGTATTCACCGTTTACATCTTGCAATATGTTAGGGTGGATGAGCAGATGGTATAATCCGGTATAGAAAATGGTTTTCTGGTCATCAGTTCCTCCTTCTACTGCAACAACGGATAGTTCTTTGTTCCACATGCGGCGTGCTTCTTCGCGGACTTTGTCGAATGCGAATCCGGGTTGTTCTTCGTTCATGTTTTGCCGTGCATTTTCGATGCTGACGAACGATACGCCGATTTTTACTTCTATCTGTTCATCCTTTTCTGTATCGAAAGAGAACCACACACCGATGTCATCGCCGCTGATTTCCCTGGTATAATTTGTATATAGTTTGTATTTGCCGGCATATATATCCCATTCGGATTCTACGCCTTTCATGGGGCGTTGTTTTTTCCAATAGCCTGATTTTGCCGGTACTTTATTTATTTTCATTACGAAATAGAGAGGAAAAACAGCTTGTGGGTTGTAACAGAATGTACCGAACAGTTTGCATCCTTCGATTTCGGTTTCGTTGACAAACCGCACGGTCGCTCCAGACTCGTTGGTCAATCCTTCACCCAAATTCAGCAGGATATTGCTTTTCCCTTCCGGGAATGTGAAGCGGCTCAATCCTGTCCGCAGGGAAGCGGTAGCTTCCGCCTTGACGTTGTATTTGGATAATTCAACGGAATAGTACCCGGGGCTGGCTTTTTCATTACGGTATTCACTGCCATATTCATGATAATCTGCATTTATATCCCCTGTTGTAGGCATCAATAGTAATCCCCCTAATTCGGGACATCCTACTCCGCTAAGATTTACATGGGCGAATCCCGTAAAAAAGCGGTTGTCGGAAGTGTACGGCGTAGACCACCAGCGGCTGTCTTTGTCGTATTCGTTTTTGTCGGATCCCATAACATTGAAAGGAGTTACACTCATTACCCCTTGCGGACAGACTGCCCCCGGGTTTGTTGTGCCGAAATTGCTTGTCCCGATGAACGGATTCACCCAGTCTGCCGGCTCTTGTTGCGCAGCGACTATGAAGCTACAGCTTAAAAATAGAGATAAAAGGATTGTTTTCATTTTGTTGAATAAGTTAAGTTTGTTATTTCACCGTAGACTGTGTGAATCGTCCGGCTTATTTGTGTTTATTGCTTTGAGTAATGTATTAATTTTAATGGAGGTAAAGATATAAAAAAATTTGGAGTTGTCTTGTCCGATGTTTCAGCTTCTTGTTAAAAGGGAACAGATTATTTCCAAATAATGGGCATCGGTGGTGTCGAAATCGTTTAAGACATTACTGTCTATATCCAATACGGCAATGATTTCATCTTTGTTGAATACAGGGACAACGATTTCCGACTGGGATTCGCTGCTGCATGCGATGTGACCGGGGAAACGGTTGACGTCCGGGACGATGATTGTCTGTCGATGCGCCCAAGCTGTACCGCATACCCCTTTTCCGTAAGGAATCCGTGTGCAAGCAATATCTCCCTGGAACGGACCTAAGCATAATTCCTTACCTTTTACCCGGTAAAAGCCGACCCAAAAGAATTTGAATGCAAATTTTAGTGCGGCCGAAATGTTCGCCATGTCAGAGATTATATCCGCTTTGTCGTCTAATAAATTCTTTATTTGGGGAACCAGCTGTTTGTAACGCTCGTCTTTGGCTCCGGAAACCGTTAATTTTTCAGTCATAACTTTTGTGTTTTTTAGAAAATACAAAGATAAGGCAATCGGCAAATAATCGTACTTTTGCATGTTCAAAAAATATCAGTATGAATAACCAAAATTCTCCACTTGTTTTAGGTACGGAAAGTATTGGAAAATTACTGACCCAATATGCGATTCCTGCCATTGTCGCAATGACGGCGTCCTCATTATATAATATGGCAGATAGTATTTTTATTGGTCATGGAGTAGGCGCAAATGGAATTTCCGGTTTGGCTCTTTGTTTTCCACTGATGAATTTGGCTGCAGCTTTCGGTTCTTTGGTCGGCGTGGGGGCATCTACTCTTGTTTCTGTCAAATTAGGTCAGAAAGATTATGAAGGAGCCAATCATGTTTTAGGAAATGTCTTGGTGTTGAACGTTGTTATTGGTATTCTCTTTTCCGTAGTTTTTTTGTGGAAGCTTGATCCTATTCTCCGTTTTTTTGGAGCAAGCGATCAGACGTTGCCTTATGCAAGGGATTATATGGAGATAATCCTTTTCGGCAATGTAATTACACATATGTATTTAGGACTTAATTCCGTGCTTCGCTCGTCGGGTTATCCCAAGATGGCAATGTATGCGACACTGATATCTGTTGTTATTAATTTTGTCCTTAATCCTTTGTTTATTTTTACATTTGGTTGGGGAATCAAAGGCTCGGCATGGGCGACGGTCTTTTCGCAAACTCTCTCTCTGGGATTGCAAATCATACATTTTGTCCGTCCTTCCCAATTGTTGCATTTTAAGAAAGGAATATATAAACTAAAGAAAGAGATTATTCTGGGAATCTTTTCCATCGGGATGTCTCCTTTTTTAATGAATATCTGTTCTTGTTTGATCGTTACATTGATAAATTTAGGATTAAAAAAATATGGCGGTGATATGTCTATCGGTGCTTATGGTATCGTAAACCGGATTTCTTTCTTGTTTATTATGATTATCATGGGATTCAATCAAGGTATGCAACCGATTGCCGGTTATAATTTCGGTGCACGCCTTTATCATCGTGTGACAGAAGTTACCAGGCTGACGGTGTATTGTGCCGTAAGCGTCGCAACGGTTGGATTTCTTCTTTGTCAGTTGTGTCCGGAATTGATAATAACTTTATTCACTACCGAAGAGGAATTGGTAGAGGCTGCAGTATATGGATTACGAATTGTGTTTGCCGTTTTCCCGTTAGTCGGGGTTCAGATGGTTTCAACAAACTTTTTCTTGTCAATCGGAATGTCGAAGAAAGCAATATTCCTGTCCCTCACGCGGCAACTGCTGTTTTTAGTCCCATGCCTGGTTATCCTTCCTCATTTTTTAGGAAAGCTTGGAGTTTGGATAAGTCTTCCTATTGCCGACTTGACGGCAACGACCGTAACCGTTGTCTTATTGGTAAACCAGTTCCGGAAATTTAAAAAAATGTCCATCCTCGGGAATCCAGTGAAGGAATCAAAATAAAAAGTATTATATTTATGCCGTCAAAAAAACTAATACAATGAATCAGAATACAATTATTACAGTTGGTCGCCAGTTTGGCAGTGGCGGCAGGGAAATCGGTAAAATGTTGGCAGAGACTTTTGGTTATACTTATTATGATAAAGAGTTGATTTCAGTAGCGGCACAAGAGAGTGGTTTATGTGAAGATGTCTTTGAAAAGGCGGATGAACGCGCTTCAAGCAGTTTGGCGTATGTGTTCCCGTTAGGATTTTCATATATGGGAATGTTTAGTCCTTACCATGACATTTTATCGAACGACGGATTGTTTAAGTTACAGAGCGATGCGATTCGGAAACTGGCAGAAAAAGAGTCTTGCGTTTTAGTTGGCAGGTGTGCCGATTATATCCTGCGCGACCATCCGGATTGTATCAGCCTTTTTATCCATAGCGATATGGAGCATCGGATAAAGAGGGTTACGGAGCGGCAAAACATAACGGTGGAACAGGCTCGTGAATTAATTGAGAAAACGGACAAATCCCGTGCGGCATATTACAATTATTATACAAATAAGACATGGGGCGCTTCTGCTTCGTATGATTTGTCTATCAACATCGATATTTTAGGCGCGAGAGGAACGGTTGATTTTATTAAGGAGTTTATAGACCGGAAACACGGCTCCCGTCCTCCTCATTTCGGTTAAGACGGAAACTCTTTTGCAGTATTTTGAAATATGCAAGGGAAAACCTTGTGCTAAAATCAGGTTATTTTTTATACGGAGATATGGATATGAACAGGTATGCGCTTCTTGTTTTGCTTTTCTTCCTGTCGGTTGCTCAAATGTTCTCACAGCAGATTTATTATGACAGGGATAGTAATATCGTTATCGAGAATAAAGAACTTTGTTTGGTCATAGGACGTGATGGCGTTTCTAAAAGCCTTCTCCATAAACCTACGGGACAGGAATGTTTGATTCCGGATTCCCATGTGCCGCTTTGTTCCATTACACAGTATCGTCCTTATGATAATGAGAACTTTTTGATGTTCCCAGCAAAGCCCCGGATGTTCCCTTCAAATAAAATCCGTTTGGAGGGCAATGAATTGAGTGTTGAGTTTGAGGATACGTATGATATCGCAGTCATAGCGGTCAGTGTGAAAGATGATTATATCGGGTTTGAATTGAAACGGAGGGATTACCGGATTGAAGATTTCGGGGTGAAAAGGAAAACAGAAATAGATGAGTTTGCCTTAATCCAGTTGCCGGTAAAGAACCGTAAGAATTTTGGAGAATGGCTGAACGTGATGTGGGATGATGAAGTTGCCGTTAATTTGCTGGCTACCCATCCGGCTACACGCATTGACGCCTTTCGTGAGAATGGGTATACAACCTTGTATGCCGGACTCGATTATGATGTGAAATTTATGGGGGCTGGTGCTGCCTTGATTGTCTCCTCGAAGGAGGAACTGCTGTCGCATATCGGGAGCGTGGAGACGGATTTCGACATGCCGCGGGGTGTGCAGAGCCGGTTGTGTCCGGAATACAAATATTCTTATTATGAGTTGCGGGATGTGACCCGGGACAATATAGACGAACATATCCGTTATGCCAAGATGGGAGGCTTCAAGACGATTGTAATCTATTATGTGGATTTTGCAAAATCGTGCGGGCATTATCCTTGGCGTAAGGAGTATCCGAACGGAATGGACGATTTGAAATTTATCACCGATAAAATTCGCCAGGCAGGGATGATTCCGGGTATACATATCCATTATTCTAAAGTTGGAAGAAATGACCCGTACCTGACATCTGCAACTCCGGACACGCGTTTTAACCATGTACGTAATTATACTTTGTCGAAACCGCTTTCGGCAACCGATACCGTTATAGAGATAGAAGAGAATCCGGAAGGGGCGAGGTTGGAGAACGGACGGCAGTTGCTGCAAATAGGCACGGAACTGGTTACATATAGCGGATACACGACGGAACCGCCTTACCGTTTTTTCGGTTGCAAACGAGGGGATGGTAATTCCATTCCTGCAAGTTACCCGAAAGGAATGCGATTTGGCCTGTTGGATGTCGATGATTGGCCTTTGTTTATCCGGATAGACCAAAATACCTCCATACAGAAAGAGATTGCGGAGCGGTTAGGCAAGATTTATCATGATGCGGGCTTCCGTTTTGTTTATTTCGACGGGGCGGAAGATGTCCCGATGCCTTATTGGTATAATGTTTCCCGTTCCCAACTGACGGTCTATAATGAGTTGAAGCCTGCTCCGTTATTTGCAGAAGGCGCTTTAAAATCGCATTATGGTTGGCATATACTCAGCCGAGGAAATGCTTTCGACCATTTCCCTCCGGAACGGATTCGCCAGTCCATGAAAAAATATACTGCCCGCTGTGCCGAGCAGATAGCAAAAGATTTTACTTCAGTCAATTTCGGTTGGGTGGATTACCTTGCCCCAAGTGAGAAAACTATCGGAATGCAACCGGATATGTACGAATATATTTGCAGTAAGGCAGTAGCGTGGAATTCCCCGATTTCTCTGGTGGGGAAACTTCCTGAAATCAGGAAACATCCGAGGACGGCCGACAATTTCCACGTGATTAAAATGTGGGAAGACGCGAAGAATTCTGGCGCTATCACGGAGGAGCAGAAGGCGTTATTGAAAAATCTGAATCAGGAGTTTATCCTTTTGAAAGACAAATCGGGGAAATATGAAATGTATCCATACAAGCAGATAACATCGGATGCGGAAGCTCCGGTCCGTGCATTCTTGTTTAACAGGGAGGGAAAAATTTGTATTGTCTATTGGCACATGGATGGCGAAGGAGAACTGTCGGTAGAGATTCCGAAAAAGCTGCTCAGCTTGTCGGACGGCGACGGGCAGAAAGTTTCGATAAAGTCCCGAGGGAATTATAGCGTGTTACCTGTCGGAAAACGGCTGTTCCTTGAGATGGATTTGGCAGAGGAAGATGCAATCCGGCTTTTCCGCCAGGCCGCAGGATATGAATGAACTGATAACGTTGGAAATATGCAAGGAAACGCAAGAAGAAAAATGGGGAAAATTTTTCTTCTTGCGTTTTTTTATTGTTGAGGTTGAATTTCGAGAGCCATGATATAGTCGTTCATGAAGAAATTGTTTCCGATAGGGAAATCCCCCTCTCTGGCAATATGCATCCCCATGCGTTTATAGAAATCAAGCGCCTTGTTGTAACGGTTAACGTTGAGTTCCATGACACAACTGCTCTCCGGATGCAATTCCCGGATTGCTTGTACTGCCTTCTTGAATAATTGGCTGCCAATATGTTTCTTCTGCTTGTCAGGCAAAACGTATATTTTCTGTAAATGGAACAGGTCTTTGCCTTCTTGCTGGATAGATACAAATCCAACAGGCAAGTTATCCTCTTTTGCGATGTAATAGATGTGCCCTTCTTCGTTCATTTGCCGGGTAAGGCTGTCGGTCGAATACATCCATTCCATCATGTACGTGATTTGTTCGTTTGATAAAATCTCGGAATATGTTGCAGGGAATGCGATATTTGCAACTGATTGTATCATTTGGATGTCGTTTGTTCCGGCTTTTGTTATGATAATCATTTCAGATGTAGTTTTAATGGATAGTTCTTAGCTTTGCAAAAATAGAAACAAATTGGAGAAAA
Organism: uncultured Parabacteroides sp.; assembly: GCA_944325355.1. GTDB lineage: Bacteria > Bacteroidota > Bacteroidia > Bacteroidales > Tannerellaceae > Parabacteroides. Next base: position 237,042 of record CALUZS010000001.1, on the reverse strand, counting down.
TAAGGTATATCCGGTTGCCTATTTGTTTAATAATTAATAAAGGGAGAGGGTAAGGGAACATAATAGAAACGATAGTGTTAATGTTTTTTTGGGAATGCTTTTAATAGGAAATGGATATTATGTAAAAATTATCCAAAAATGAATCCCGGTTTTGCAGAAGTTTTTAATATAATCCTTATATTCGAAGCGGAAATTGTTTGGATTATATGGCTAAAATTTTATTGTTGACAGATTATTCCAGTGGATATAGCCGTAACCTGTTGAAAGGAATTGTAAAGTATTCAAAACAGTTTGGTCCGTGGGTTTTCTATAAGATGCCTTTATATTACCGGAAAGTACATGGAGAACAAGGTGTGGTTGATTGGGCTAAAACATGGGGAGCAGACGCAATTATAGCACAGTTGGAAGACTGCGTGAACGTAGAGCAATTAAAAAAATTGAATATTCCGATTATTGTACAAAATTATCGGGAGAGAAGTTCGGAGATTTCCAATTTGACTGGAGATTATTTTAATACAGGTGTAATGGCAGCAAATTTCTTCCTGCAGCGAGGATTCACAAATTTTGCTTATTATGGAATTAAAGACATTATTTGGAGCCGCGAACGGGGAGAAGGTTTTAAATTTGCTTTGCAAAAACATGGTTTCCAGGTGTCTTTTTATGAAGAAAAAGCCAAACGTGAAGAGCATTGGGATTATAATCCGATAGAACTGGCAAAATGGCTGAATACATTACCCAAGCCTACGGCTCTGTTTGCCTGCGATGATTATTTTGCTTCCCAGATAACAGAAACATGTAATGTGTCCGATATAAACATACCGGAAGAAATAGCGGTATTGGGTGTAGATGATGACCAGTTGATATGCAATATATCCAATCCACCGTTGTCGTCTATTGTTTTGGATGTGGAGAATGGCGGGTACCGCGCAGCCCGGATGCTCCATCAGATGCTTGAGGGAAAGATAACTTCAATTGATGATATAATTGTCAGCCCTATTCGGGTAGAGTGCCGGCAATCAACGGAAAAATATGCGGTAAGGAACAAATATATATTGGATGTGCTTTATTATATTGAAAAGCACTATATGACACCGATTTCAGTGAACGATCTGATGAATCTGGTTCCTCTTTCCCGACGAGTGCTGGAGAAGAAGTTCAAGGAAGAGACCGGTTTTCCGGTATACCAGTATATACAGCAATTCCGGATTGACAAATTCTGCCGTTATCTGACTACGACGGATATGCCGCTTTCGGAAGCCGCCTTAAAATCGGGATTTGATGATTATAAGAACCTATTTCGTATATTTCGAAAGTATAAGGATATGCCTCCGGCAATATATAGGACACTATATCAGAAGCATGAACTCGTTAATGAGTAACATTGACGGATATTGACGGCTTTGCGTCGTAAAATGAGTGATTTATGAGTATGCATCAGTCTAATTTTGTAAATATAACATAGAATATTCCATGACAGTGAAAACTATGCCACGCAGAGATTTTTTGAAAAATTTGGGAATGATAGGAGGTTCAGGATTATTGATGACATCATTTCCTTGGTTGCAGACTTTATCTGCGTCTAATCAGAAGGAACTTGAAGGAGAAAAAGCCCGGATAGCAATTATAGGGACGGGCTCTCGCGGTAAGTTCCATATAAATAATTTATTGCAGATTCCGAATGCCGATATTGTCGCTTTGTGCGATGATTATAAGCCACATTTGGATGAAGCAGCAGCGTTATGTCCGAAAGCCAAGTTGTATAGCGATTATCGGGATGTCCTTTCTTCATCCGAAGTACAAGGCGTTTTGATTGCCGTTCCATTGTACGAACATGCCCGTATAACAATAGATAGTTTGTTGGCGGGGAAACACGTTTTCTGCGAGAAATCTATGGCAAAAACATTGGATGAATGTAAAGCTATGTATGAGACTTATAAACAAAGCGGCAAGGTCTTGTTTATAGGTCAGCAGCGCTTGTTTGACCCTAAATATATCAAAGCATTGGATATGGTGCATTCCGGACAATTGGGCGAGATTGTGGGGCTGCGGAATTTCTGGTACCGGAATAATGATTGGCGTCGTCCGGTCCCGGACCCTTCTTTGGAGGAAAAAATAAATTGGCGTTTGTATCGGAAATATTCCTGTGGTTTGATGACAGAGTTGGCTACCCATCAATTGCAAATCGGGACGTGGGCCTTGAAGGCTTTGCCGGATTATGTGATGGGTAGTGGAGACTTGATATTTTGGAAAGACGATAATCGTGATGTTTATGATAGTGTCAGTGTCATTTACCACTATCCCAATGGTGTGAAGATGACGTTCGATTCGATTATATCCAATAAAAAATATGGGATGGATGAGCAGATTCTGGGGCATAAAGGCACATTGGAATTGGCACAGGGACGTTATTTCCCGGAAGAACCGAAGCCAGCACCGGGAATACAGCAACTTGTCAACCAGATTGAGCATAAAATTTTTGACAACGTCTCATTTGCCGGTCCGAGTTGGGTTCCGGAAACTGCATCCAATACGAAAGGTGAACTGGTGATTGACCATGTACAGACGCATGATGGTTCGAATACGACAGGAGCTGCAGGAGATGGCTCTGAAGAATTGGTCGCAGCTTTTTGCTCCTCTGTGATTACTGGTAAGCCGGTACCCTATTTAGTGGAAGAAGCTTATTACTCTTCTGTCTTGGCATTGTTGGGCCTTCAGGCAATGGATGAGCATCGCATTGTGGAATTTCCTGAGGAGTATAAAATTCCATACAATTTTATGAATGTATAAAATCGGGCAATAATGAAAGAGATAAAGATAACGGTAGGACGGCAAAAGACGGAATTGAAGATTTTCTGCGTTTGTTTTGTTTGCGCATTCATATTGAACATCGTTTCTATAATAGTATACCAGACAGAATGGAAAGAGCTGTATAGCCAATTGTTTTGGGTATTGGCTTTTGCATGCCTGATGTATGGACTAACTATCGTGGGGCGTGTTTTGTTTTATTTGATAAAAACTTTATTTAAAGGGCATCATTGATGGGAAGAAGGAGTCTGATATTGTTATGTTGGTTGTTCTTTTTTGTCGTAGCCGCTTTAGCTCAGACAAAGGAGGAATCTCTTGTCCGGCAAAAACAATATTTGGACGATATCTTGCATATTAATGTGAAAGAGGAGCACCGTTCGGCAATAAGCCGCCGCGTATCATTGCAGGATAGCACTTGGATAGAATGGCTGCATCGTAGCGGAGAGTTGCCGCCGGATTTCAGCCAGATGAAATCCGAACCGTTTCTTCCCGATCCTTTGGCTTTTGAGTCGGGTAAAGCGGTGAAGTCGAAAAAACAATGGGAAAGCCGGAGAAAGGAGATAAAAGAACTGTATCAATATTGGGTCTCAGGACATGTTCCTCCGGCTCCGGAATCTTTTGAATCGACGGTTTTATCGGAACGGAAAGAAGGAAATGTGACAATTCAGTTGGTTGAAATGCGTTTTGGCCCTTCTAACCAGGCAAAGATGACAATGGAACTGATGATTCCGGCAAGCGAAAAGCCTTTGCCTGTGTATTTGACACAGTGGACGCATCGAAACTGGGCGCAGTTGGCTGTCCGGCGCGGATACATCGCTTGCGTTTATGCCGGTGCAGATGATAAGGATGACACACAGGCGTACCAGTCCCTTTATCCGGATTACGATTTTACTTGTTTGATGCGTAGGGCATGGGGAGCCTCCCGGGCTGTTGATTATTTGTTTACCCGGAAAGAGGTGGATAAAACAAAAATAGCAATTACCGGTCATTCCCGGAATGGAAAGCAATCGTTGTGGGCTGCGGCATTCGATGAACGAATATCGGCAGTTGTGACCAGCAGTTGCGGAACAGGAGGAATGACTCCTTGGCGGTATAGCGATCCTCAATATTGCAACCAAACAATAGACGATATCACTGCTAATGCAGTTCATTGGTTCCATCCTCGTCTTCGGTTCTTTTTCGGTCATGAAGACCGGTTGCCTGTCGACCAAAATGAGCTTTTGGCTTTGATAGCTCCGCGTCCTTTGCTATTGCATTATTCCGTTGTCGAGGGACAATTGAACCCGTGGGCAAACGAACAATGCTTCCGGTCGGTCAGAACTGTTTATCGTTTTTTAGGGAAAGAAGACTGTATCGGAATATTCCCCCGGATGGGCGAACATGCTGTGGCGACTCGCGATTTGGAAAAATGTATAGACTTTTTAGATATCCAATTTGGGCGGAAAAAGGATGCATGGAAAAATGAATGCTTGTTCGATTACAATTTTGAAGAATGGTCGGAGCAGCATGCAGAGGATAGGAGAAATTTGCCGGAATATGAGAAAAAATATTTCCATGACCGGATGGCGTTCAATTATTCAAAATCGGAGATTTTGGATAATTTGCATTGGTTGTTGGGCGATGCGCCGGAACAGGTTAAAGCGGTCTGTCCTGCCGCTTCTCCTTATTACAGGGTCGATTGGATAGCAGGAATAACCAAACGTCCTCATCCGAAGCGTGCGAGAGAGATAACCATAGCCCCTTATTCGGGTATGGGAACCCATTTGAGCGGGCGGCTTTATCTTCCGGAAAAGAAAGGAAGGAAGTATCCGGTGGTTATTTATTTGCATTCGTATGCTTATGCCCACGGTTATGCTTACGGATATAATAAAGATTTGACAGGACGAGGAAATACGCTTTTGTTCCAGCGGTTGGTTGATAACGGATTTGCTGTTTTTGCCATTGATATGTTCGGATTTGGAACGCGTCTTTTGGAAGCTGTCGAATTTTACGACCGTTATCCTTCGTGGAGTAAAATGGGAGTGATGGTTGATGATGTAACGTCGTGTGTTGATGCTGTCGCATCTTTTGACGAATTGGATAAAGAGAATATTTTTGTTTTAGGAAATACCATAGGAGGTACGGTAGGAGTAATGGCTGCCGCGTTGGATACTCGTATCAAAGCTGTAGCATCGGTGGCATCGTGTGTCTCATGGAGAGCATCGGATGCTCAATATCCTGCGATAAAACTTTTTGCTGATGCACACATGTTCATGCCACGTTTGGGGTGGTATATGGATTCCCCGGAAAAAACTCCTACAGATTTTTGGGAGATTATGTCGTGTGTAGCGCCACGGGCGCAATTGGTTATTGTACCGTCGCTGGATCGCCATGAAAATCAGGAGCTCATTCGTGAACAATTGGAGACCGTTCGTTCGGTTTATGAATTATATTCTGATAAAAGTATGTTTAAAACGGAATATCCGAGGGAGATAAATCGGATTTCTTCAGATATGCTGACTGATATAATTGATTTTTACAAAGAGCAAATAAATTCTGACTCGGATGAATAATGGGCTTTTATCGTTTTATCGTAAGAGTCTCATAGATGGGCAGGCTTATTTAATATCATAAGAGGAATAACATTATTAAACATATAATTAAACTTCTAAGATTATGACAACACGACGTGACTTTTTGCGCAAAGCGGCTGCCGGAACGGCAATGCTTTCTTTTGGTGGAGTATTGGAAGGTTTCAGTGCCAAGAGTTATAATAATATTGTAGGTGCGAATGAGAAAATAAAAGTTGGAGCTATTGGAGTTAACTCCCGGGGGTTGGCGTTGGCTACGAACTTTGCTAAGATGGAGGATTGCGAAGTGATTTGCGCATGTGACGTAGATTCCCGGGCAGTTGAGAAATGTGCGGCAGCGGTTTCCAAGATTGGCGGGAATAAAGTCAAAACCTATAAAGATTTACGTAGCATGCTTGAAAATAAGGATGTGGATGCTGTGTTGATTGCAACGCCTGATCATTGGCACGCTCCGGCAGCTTTGCTGGCAATTAAAGCAGGCAAGGATGTATATCTGGAAAAACCTTGCAGCCATTCTCCGGAAGAGGGCGAGATACTGATTAAAGGCGCAAGAAAATATAACAGGGTTTTGCAGATGGGTAACCAGCGCCGTTCATGGCCGAATGTTATCGAAGCCATAAACGAATTGAAATCTGGAATTATCGGTAACGTCTATTTTGGAAAAAGCTGGTACACGAATAACCGTCCTTCAATAGGTATAGGGAAAAAAGTGGCAGTTCCTGATTGGTTGGATTGGGACTTATGGCAGGGACCGGCTCCGCGTGTTGATTACAAGGACAACGTTTTGCATTACAATTGGCATTGGTTCTGGAGATGGGGAACAGGAGAAGCGCTGAATAATGGAACGCACATGGTTGATATCCTTCGTTGGGGTATGGATCTGGAGTATCCAACTATGGTTACTTCGGTTGGCGGACGATACCGTTACCAAGATGATTGGGAAACGCCGGACACGCAGATGATAAGTTGGGATTTCGGTGGCGGAAAGATGATGACTTGGGAAGGTCGCAGCTGTAACGGTCGTGGTGTTGAAGGCAGTTCTGTCGGTGCGATGTTCTACGGTGACAAAGGAAGTTTGCTTATTACCGGTGCGAATGCCTATACGGTATATGATTTGGATAATAAGGTTGTAAAAGACGTGAAGAGCAATATAGCTATCGATCCGCGTAACCTGATGAATCCGGCAGAGCAGTTGGACGGATTGCACATACAGAATTTCTTTAATGCTATCCGCAAATCAGAAACCTTACGTTCCGATATAGAATCAGGTCATAAGAGTACATTGCTCGTGCAACTGGGAAATATTGCGCAGCGTGTCGGGCATTCGTTGAAAATTGACAATCAGAACGGACGTATCCTGGATCAAGAGGGACAACAATATTGGAGCCGTTTTTATGAACCTGGTTGGGAAATGAAACTTTAAATCCTTTTATCAAAACGAATATGTCAACGAACAATACTACCACTACGGAATTTCATTCAAAAAAGTCGACGTACGCAGCCATAGCTATCGTCGGAATGATGTTCTTTATATTCGGATTTGTTTCTTGGATAAACGCGATTTTGATACCTTATTTCCGGATAGCTTGTGAATTGACCAACTTTCAATCTTATTTAGTTACGTTTGCTTTTTACATAGCGTACCTTGTCATGTCTGTACCTGCGTCATACGTTTTGAAACGTTTCGGTTTCAAGAAAGGAATTATGTATGGATTCTTTTGCATGGCAACAGGTGCATTATTGTTTGTCCCGGCGGCATTTATGAGAACCTATTTTATTTTTTTGATGGGTTTGTTTGCCATCGGAACAGGATTGACAATTTTGCAAGCGGCTGCTAATCCGTATATCACGATTATAGGACCGATAGAAAGTGCAGCGAAGCGAATCAGCATAATGGGCATATGCAACAAGTTTGCCGGAATCATCGCCCCGTTGATATTAGCGGCCATCATATTGAAAGAAAGCGATAGGGTCGTTTTCGAACAATTGGAAGCCGGTGTTTATAGCTTGGCAGAGAAAGAACTTGTCCTGGATAGTTTGATACGCCGTGTCATATTACCTTATACAATATTGAGCATATTTTTATTTGCTGTAGGAATATTTATACGGTATTCTATCCTTCCGGAAATTGATCAAGAAAAGGAAAATAGAGAAGTTGAGACGGAAAACGGGAAATCCCATACGTCCATTTTCCAATTCCCTTATTTGATTCTTGGAGCACTGGCAATGTTCCTGCATGTCGGTACGCAGGTAATCGCGATTGATACGATTATCAGTTACGCCAATACCATGGATATGGATTTGCTGGAAGCAAAAAGATTTCCATCTTATACGTTAACTGCAACCATTTGTGGGTATATTCTTGGCATATTACTTATTCCGAAATACATAAAACAAAAGAGGGCTTTCCAAATCTGCTGTATTTTAGGTCTGCTCTTTTCGTTGGGTGTGGTGTTTGCGAATACGGATGTTTCCCTCTTTGGGCATGAAGCAAATTTGTCTATTTGGTTCTTGGTTGCATTGGGTTTCCCAAATTCATTGATTTATGCAGGTATATGGCCTTTGTCCATACGAGGATTGGGCAACTTTACGAAGATTGGTTCATCGTTGTTGGTAATGGGGCTGTGCGGAAATGCCATATTACCTTTGATTTATGGGCATTTTGCCGATGTGTTTACGGAAAAGCAGGCATATTGGGTTCTTGTTCCCTGTTATCTATATCTGATATTCTTTTCTGTGTATGGGCATAAAATAAAATCGTGGTCTATTAATAAAAGGAAGTCTATATAATGAGTGTTATTATAAAAAACGCACAGTTGCTTCTTCCAGATGGACGGATTGTATTTGGAAACTTGTCTTTTGAAAACGGAGTGATTACCGCTTTGTCGGAAAATGAAATTGCTTCGGGATATTCTGATGAAGTTTATGATGCAGCTGGAAATTATTTATCTGCCGGATTTATAGATTTGCATACGCATGGCGCCGGCGGTTATGATTTCATGGACGGATCGGAAGAGGCATTCCTGAAAGCAGCAGAGATGCACGCCCGTCATGGAACAACATCTTTGTGTCCTACGACTTTGTCGAGTACAAATGATGAGTTGTTTGAGACTTTTGATATTTATAATCGGGTAAAAAAGAAAAATTTCAGCGGAGCCCAGTTTTTAGGTCTCCATTTGGAAGGTCCATATTTCTCTTATAACCAACGTGGTGCGCAGGATCCTAAATATTTAAGGAATCCTTCTCCTGATGAGTATTTAAAAATATTGGATGCTTCGGATGAGATTCTCCGATGGAGTTTGGCTCCTGAGTTGGAAGGTGCATTGGATTTTGGGAAAGAATTGAGAGCTCGGCATATCTTGCCGTCGATTGCGCATACCGATGCGATTTTTGAGGATATTCTTCTCGCTTATCAGGCAGGATTCTCCCATGTCACTCATTTATATTCCTGCATGTCAAGTATCACCCGGAGAAATGCGTACAGATATGCCGGGGCTATCGAGGCTGCATATATGATTGATGACATGACAGTGGAAATTATTGCTGATGGAGTCCATTTGCCTAAGAGCTTGTTGCAGTTTGTTTATAAATTCAAGGGCGCGGATCGGATTGCTTTAGTGACCGATTCCATGCGTGGTGCAGGCATGCCTGACGGTCCTTCCATATTGGGAAGCTTGAAAAGGGGACAACCTGTAATTATTGAAGACGGTGTTGCAAAATTACCGGATCGTTCGGCTTTTGCCGGAAGCGTAGCAACTGCAGACAGGTTAGTGAGAACGATGGTGCAGGTAGCCGGAGTCCCGTTACCGGATGCCGTGAAGATGATGACGGCTACTCCAGCGCGAATTATAGGGGTTAATGACAGAAAAGGTCGAATAGAAATCGGTTTGGACGCAGACTTAGTATTGTTTGATAAAGAAATTGACATAAAAATGACAATTGTCAATGGACGTATTGTTTATAATAGTATTTGATGTATGAAATTCACAAAAGATAAATTAGCAGTTAAGGTATTTGAGAATCGGAAACTGATGGGAAAGGCGGCGGCGACCGATGTCGCGGATTGCATAGAACAGATGCTTTCGGAGAAAAAGGAGATTAATATGATATTCGCAGCAGCTCCTTCCCAGAATGAATTTTTAGAAGAATTGGCAGAGTCCGGAGTAGAATGGGAACGTATCAATGCATTCCACATGGATGAGTATATCGGTTTGCCGTTGGATGCCGAACAACGTTTCGGGACATTCCTGAAAGAGCGGATTTTCGGGAGAGTACCGTTCAAGTCGGTGCATTATATCAACGGACAAGCCCAGCCAGAAAAAGAATGTGACCGTTACAGTTTGCTGTTGAAGCAATATCCGGTAGATATTGTCTGTTTGGGGATAGGAGAGAACGGGCATATCGCATTTAATGATCCGCATGTGGCTAAATTCGATGACCCGGAATTGGTGAAAGTCGTTGCTTTGGATGAGAAATGCCGGATGCAGCAAGTGCATGACGGATGTTTCCGTTCGATAGAACTTGTTCCTACGCAAGCTATATCATTGACGATTCCGGCATTGGTTGCCGCAAAATATATGTTTTGCATTGTCCCGGCATCGACAAAGGCTCAAGCTGTGTACGATACAATCTACGGGGAGATTTCGGAAAGTTGTCCGGCAAGCATACTGCGGACAAAAGCAAATGCGGTATTGTATCTGGATTCGGACAGCGCGGCATTGTTGGAGAAAGGATAAAATTATAAAGAAAGGAGATGATATGAAACGTATTGCTTTATTATTTGTTTGGGTATTTTTTATGGGATTACTTCCAGTCTGTGCCCAAGATGTTATAAGAGTCGGAATAATTGGTTTGGATACTTCCCATTCTCCGGCTTTTATAGAGTTGTTGAATAGCAAAGATCCACAGCCGGAACATCAGGGCTTCCGTGTCGTAGCCGCATATCCTTATGGCTCAAAAACAATTGAGTCCAGTGCTAAGCGCATTCCGGAATATACGGAAAAGGCAAAAGCCAACGGGGTAGAAATAGTTTCTTCTATTGCTGAGCTGCTGGATAAGGTTGATTGTGTAATGCTGGAGACAAATGATGGTAATCTTCATTTGGAGCAAGCCGTAGAGGTATTGAAAAGCGGTAAGCCGATGTTTATTGACAAGCCGATTGCGGCAGATTTGGTAGATGCTATAGCTATTTTTAAATTGGCTGATAAATATGGTGTTCCTGTTTTTTCATCTTCCGCTTTGCGGTTTGTCCCGAAAAACATGGAATTGAGGAATGGCAAATATGGCAAGGTCTTGGGCGCTGATTGTTATTCACCGGCTCCGGGAGAGCCATCCCATCCGGATTTTTCTTGGTATGGGATCCATGGAGTGGAGACCTTGTACACGATTATGGGGACTGGTTGCAAGGAGGTTGCACGGCTTTCTTCCGAAGGAACGGACGTTGTTTCCGGTTTATGGTCCGATGGCCGTATAGGAACGTTTAGAGGTACACGGACCGGTCAGCACACTTATGGAGGGACTGCCTTTTGTGAAACAGGAGCCGTGATAGCTGGCGGATACGAAGGCTATGGTTATTTGTTATCTGAAATATTGAAATTCTTTAAGACGAGAGAGGTTCCGGTTACGGAAGCAGAGACTTTGGAGATATTTACTTTCATGGCGGCATCGAATATCAGCAAGCAGAAAGGAGGAAAACCCGTTTCCATGGAAGAAACTTACCAGAAAGCAGAGAAAGAAGCTCTGAAAAAAATAAAGAAATATTAATATTACCATTTTATATAACCATACTGTTGAATGCAAACCAATAGTATGGTTATATTTGTTTTCAAAAAAGTAGAAGAACAATGGATTTTATTAATTACAAGTATGTAACATTGGCACTTTTGTGTGCATTACCGGCATGTCAACCCGGGCAAAAGAAAGAAAACGTTTCCGATAAAGGTGTGACATTGGTGACATTGGCGCCGGGGCATTTTCATGCTTCATTGGTTCAGAAAGAACCTTTGGATGGAGTGTCGAACGATGTATATGTCTATGCTCCGGAAGGGGCAGAGGTGGAACAACATTTGCTCCGCATAAAATCGTTTAATGAGCGGAAAGAGAATCCCACTTCCTGGAACGAAATAGTCTATAAAGGAAGTGATTTCTTGCAGAAAATGCTTAAAGACAAATCTGGGGACGTGGTTGTCCTTGCCGGAAATAACCGGGATAAAACGGATTATATCCTGCAATCGGTTGAAGCAGGAATGAATGTCCTTGCAGACAAGCCGATGGCGATCAGCAAGGAGAACTTCGGGAAATTGGAAAAAGCCTTTACCGTTGCCCGTGAAAAAGGGTTGGAGTTGTATGATATAATGACCGAACGGTATGACATTCATTCAACGGTTCAGCGGATGTTGCTTCAGGAGAAGGAGTTGTTTGGAGAATTGACTGCTGGTACGGAGTCGGAACCGGCAGTAGAGGTGGAGAGTGTTCATCATTTTTATAAAGTGGTTTCGGGAATACCGCTGATTCGTCCGGATTGGTACTACGATGTAGAGCAACAGGGTGAAGGTTTGGTGGACGTAACGACTCATTTGGTTGATTTAATCCATTGGAAATGTTTCCCCGAACAAATTATTGATTACCATAAGAATGTAGAGGTGGTTGCAGCGTCCCGTTGGGCAACTCCGATTTCCTCTTATCAATTCAAACTCTCTACCGGATGTACGCAGTATCCTGATTTCTTGCAGAAGTATGTACAGGATTCTACGCTGATGGTTTATGCCAATGGTAACTTTACCTATAAAGTAAATGGCGTATATGCGAAAGTAGATGTGATTTGGAATTTCGAAGCGCCTGAAGGAACAGGAGATACTCACCGTTGTATTATAAAAGGAAGTAATGCGGTGTTGTCGATTTTACAGGATAAGGAACAGGATTATATGCCGAAACTTTATGTGTCGATGTCGGAAAAAGGGGATAAGCAACTGTTCGAATCGAAACTGGCTGCTGCGGTTGCTAAAATCCAAAAAACATATCCGGGTGTTGAATGCAAGGAAGATGCTTCGGCTGACCGTTGGGAAATATGTATTCCTGAGAAGTATGCAGAGGGGCATGAAGCACATTTCACCCGTGTGATTGAGAAATATCTCGGTTATTTGAAGAACCATGATATGCCGGATTGGGAAGTACCCAATATGCTGGCTAAATATTACATCACGACTACAGCGTTGGATATGGCACGGCAGAGTGGAAAGTAAACAGCCACAGCCAATTGAAATATAACCGTCCGGAGAAATGAGACAGTCTTTCTCTGGCGGAGAAAACAAAAAGGCGGAAAGGGAACTCCCTTTCCGCCTTTTTGTTCGTTGTTATTGTTGGGAATTAGAAGAAGATTCTCTTACATCGTCATTATTTATTGTCCTGGCAGCTTTTTTCACGCTGGCTTTCAACTCTCCAATCCGGAAACTGATACTCAAACCAAAGCGTTGCCGGCTGTTTTTGCTCCAGCTTTCTTGGTTGAAGTTAAGGTCTTCCATCGAAGATTCCATACGATAATATTTTTTGAAAATATTGCTGGCAAAAGCGGAAATGGTGAGCCTGTTCTTCATGAACGATTTGGATACGTTGAAAGAGTAATCAAAGAAACTATTTCCTTCTCCCTGTAACATAATCCAAGGCGTTTGGCCGTACACATTTACGCTGATACGCCAGTCGTGGGGGAAGGTCTGCTGTGCCCCTCCGAATGCAAACAGCGACCAGCCGTCATTCTTTAATCCGTTGGCTCCTTCCATATTGGAATACGAACCGAAAAGGTTTGTATATATACGGGTTCTGGATGTAGCGTTCCAATTGATATAGCAGCTCATGGTTACATTTTTGTTTTTCCCTATATTCTGGTAGGTTGTGTAAAGCACCTCTTTCCCTGAAGGATTTCTCAATCCGGGAATTTCCGTGTCATTTATCAATGTGGAAACCGATTCTATCCGGTTGTTCGCAAAAGAGTATCCAACGGAGAGGTTGAAATTGAATTTTTGAGTGAAATTACTGTAATTAAGGTTCAATGAATGACTCTTCTCACTGTCCAATTCCGAATTTCCTTGCGAAATGGATGTAGGGTTACTGTCGTCCAAATAAGGATTCAAGTACCATATTCCGGGACGGTAGATACGCATGCTGTAACCGAACCGGATGTTTGACAAATCCGTCAGTTTATAGCCGATGGTTGCAGAAGGCAACACGTCATCGAAGTTTTTCACGAAATCCTCTCCTCGTCCTAAACGGTATTCTACATCTTGTAACGTATGTTCATAGCGGAGACCGACTCTTCCTGAGAATTTCTTCACGTTTATGGAGTAGCCCGCATATGCCGCAAAGATATTATTCAGGTGTCGGTAGTGTGAGCTGTGCTCTTCATCGAAGACGTAGTCGTTTTCTGTTCCTGCTTCCCGCTGATTACGGTCGTTTTCAGAAGAGTTGTTACGCAGGATATATTTAAGACCGGCTTCTATCGTGTGCATTTTTCCGATAGGAGTCGTGTAATCCGCCTGGAATGTGTGCTCGGTCGTGTTTTGGGAACCTTTATTGTACAGGTCGAACATGCGGCTTGTGAAATCTTCCCATTCCGGAATCGCTTCTATTTCATCATACGTTGAATAAGAATCGGATTTGTTCGGACGGGTACTTACCCGGTAAGAGAAAGTAAGCATCCGTTGTTTGACACTAAACAGCCGCTGATAGTCGATACCTCCGTCTATCGAATACCAGGAACTGTTGCCATTGCTGTTTTGTATGTAGCGGTATATCGGATTTCCGTTGAGGGGCGAGGTGGCAAGCGATGTGCTGTATCCGTTGTTGTCGTTATTCCCTCCATAAAGTCCGAAAGAAACACTGACAAGCCGCAATGTGTCAAATTCGTAGCTTGCTTCCAGACTTCCGGATTGGAATGAACCGTCTCCCTTGCTGTTTGATTCGTAGCTTACATCTGATGAGCTTTCCGTGATTTCTCCCACGGTGGTACGGCTGCTTCCGGAGTAATAACGCGGAGAGTTGTTGTAGTTGTAGTTATACCTGGCACTCATGGTGAATTTCCCCTGTTGTATTGTTCCATACAGGCTTCCACCGGCACCCCTGTTGGATGCATTTCCTGAAATGGTTGCGGTATATCCCTCAAATCCGCTTCCGATGGTCACGATGTTCAAGATACCGCCGACGCCTTCCGCGTCATATTTCGCTCCGGGGTTGGTGATGACTTCAATGTGTTTGATAGTGTTTGCCGGAATACTTTTCAAAACCTCTTTCGGGTTATTGCTCATCATGTTGTTCGGCCGGCCGTTGACATATACTTTGAAACTGCTGCTGCCGTTTACCTGTATGTTGTCTTCTCCGTCGACAGTTACCATAGGAACCTTACGGAGCATTTCCAGAACCGAGTTCGTTTTGGAATCCGGGTCGTCTTGTATATTATATTCTATTTTTTCGAGGTCAATTTTTACCAAGGGCTTTTGGGCAACGACCTGCACTTCTCCTAATTCGTTGGTGGCATCGGTGATATATAACGTCCCAAGATCTACAGTCGCATTCTGTGTCCCTGCTTTTACAGAAAAGTCTTTTACAACACTTTGTCTTCCAACCGATGAGAATGTGATGGTGAAATTCCCGCTCCCCGAAATTTTTTCTTCAAAACCACCATTGCCGTTGGTCACGAACATCTTGACGGCTTCGTTCGGATTCTCCTTTTTTGTCACTTTGACGGTAGCATAGGGCTCTCCCTCGTTCGTCAGTGAGTCGAGTAAAACTCCTTTAAGCACAAACGTTGTTCCCTTTTCTTGTTGTAAAACAGTGTTGGTTCCGGATGGCCCGGCGGCAAAAAGCGGTAATGAAATTTGGACATTCACCCACACGCAAATGAATAGCAATAATTTGCGGAATAACTGATTTTGTTTCATCGGTATAAATACATTTAAAGTTTAAATGTTATATAAATAGTTGTTTTAAGTTTTAATCGTTGTGTTTTCTCTCAGTGTAAAAACAAAAAGAGTAATATTTTCAATTAAAAGCGATTGTAAAGGTAAATATAAATTATATACGAAATATCATTTTGACTGTTAATTTAATGTGGCAGAACGATGGAAATTTATCAGCCGGGTGATTCCCGAAAATCCGGAATGTTTTTGTTTTTCTCTCGGTAGAATTTTATTGACAAGCGGGGAGTTTTTTCAGGTTGTCTCATTATCCGGACTGGGATATTACTTTGCTTTTTATTGGCGTATTTGCAACTTATTATTACTTAATGTTTTGTAAGTAACAAGTCAGAAATATGGTCGTAATCTTTAATGGTACATTCTAAAAGGTAAAGATTTAACGCTTTTATTGATTCTTAACTCACTTAGAGAGTCGATATACGTAGTTTCTTCTTTTCTCGGTGCAATTTGTGTTCTTATATCCACTTCATTTTGGCTCATTGCTTAAGCCACGGTAAATATATTATATTTTGTTTGATATTCAAATTAGTTTTAAATCTTTTGCTACCCGGCAAGCTTCAATGGAATTTTTCACTTGAAGTTTGCCCAAAATTTCCTGTCTGTGCCGACTAACTGTATTTATGCTGATAGAAAGTGTTTCGGCTATTTTTTTACTTGCCATACCTTTGTCTATGAGGTTCAATACCTGCTTTTCTCTAATGGACAGAATCCTTGTGTTGTCCTGTTTGCCAATTTCTGTCATTTGACCGTTGGTAGAATTGACTATAAGACATTTGGCTGGAATATCAAATAGTAAAGGACTATAAAGGCATAAAGCTAGCCACAGCGTGTCGTTAGAAGGGGTAGAAACATAGAACATTCGATGCAATACTGGTATATAATTATTTGTGCCGTTCTTCATACGAAGTTTGCTTATCAAATAATAATTGGTACGTTTCTTCTTGGGTTGGTGTTTGACGAAATGGGAAAAACACAATTCTTGTAAGTGCTTCCCTGCCAAATCGTCGGGATGAATGAGATTGAAGATTTCTTTTTCCCAAATGGAAGACACTTTATCCTCGTCTCCGTATTTATCTATTTCCAGCATTCGGGAAAAACTACCATAATAAATATAGCTTATATTGGTACGCATATCACTTAATACGGCTACCGCACTCTCCATTCGCGCATAGTTGTGGGCTATATACTTATATTTATCCAGCAACTCGGAGAATGGTTGTTCTTCCGAAAAATTTTGTGCGAAAAACTCTTTGCTCAATATATCAATTGTGTCCATATCCAGAAATAGAAATGGTTATTTATAATCATTGTACAGTATATAATAACACCTTACCTTTGCAAAGGTAAATAAAATAGATGGTTATTTATGATAAGTGAGAAGGAAAAGTTCTGGCAAGGAAAACTGTATGATGCCAATAATGATGCGGAATTAATAGCCGAAAGGCAGACATGTAAAGTATTGTGCCATGAATATAATCATTTATTGCCATCGGAAACGAAACGTAGGGAAGAGATTATCGTCAGTTTATTCGGGAAAACGGGTCATAGTTTCCTGATAGAACAGCCGTTCTTCTGTGATTATGGTTATAATATAGAGATTGGCGAAAGTTTTATGCCAATGTGAACTGTATTATTTTGGACGAAGCCAAAGTTAACTTTGATGATAATGTGTTCATTGCTCCAGGTTGTGGGTTTTATACTGCGGGACATCCTTTTGATGTGGAGCAAAGAAATTATGGGCTTGAATATGCACGACCGATTAGCATAGGTAATAATGTATGGATAGGAGCGCATGTTTGTGTCTTACCGGGAGTTACGATAGACGATAATTGTGTCATCGGTGCAGGAAGTGTGGTAAGTAAAGATATTCCAGCAGGAATATTGGCAGTCGGGAATCCTTGCCATGTTATTCGGAAATTACAACATTAATAATATATTGAAAAATGAAAAAGTTAATACTAAGTGGAATGATGATTGCTGCTTCATTTACCTGCATGGCGCAATCATTGGAAAAGATGCAGTGGTTCAATGAGCCCGAACAATGGGAAATCAAGAACAACTCGCTTTCGATGAATGTTACTCCCCAGACTGATTATTGGCGTATATCCCACTATGGATTTACCGTGGATGATGCCCCATTTCTGTACACATTGCGTGGCGGGGAGTTTGAAGTGAAGGTAAAAATATCTGGCGACTACAAAACCCGTTTCGACCAGTCGGGACTGATGTTGCGCATTGACCACGAGAACTATATCAAAGCCGGAATTGAGTTCGTGGACGGGAAGTATAATCTTAGTACCGTTGTAACTCATCATACAAGTGATTGGAGTATTATACCGTTGGACAAGCCCGTGCCGTTTGTATGGATTAAGGCTGTACGTAGATTGGATGCCGTAGAAATTTTCTATTCTTTTGATGATAAGGAATACACGATGATGCGCAACGCTTGGCTGCAAGATAATCATCCCGTCATGGTAGGGATAATGGGAGCCTGTCCTGATGGTAACGGTTTCAAAGCCAAATTTGAAAATTTCTCAATTAAGCATTTGCCAGATTTGCGCAGAGTTGAATGGCTAAAGAAAAACTAAATCAAAAGGGGATGTCTCATAATACCCCCAATTAAAGGATTTACCCTTGTTATAACCACTTGTAGCAGGGGTAATTTCTTTAAGAGAGAGTTTCAACACACCCTCTTACTGACTACATGCATCATTTTCTTATCTGAATTTCTCTTTTCTGCTGCTGGTCATAATATCCTTCCACCACATTGTCAACCTCCCGTTTGGTTTTGATTTGTTCCCGGTTGTCAAACTCGCCCTTTTGCTTAGTTGTGGAATACAGGAAATCCCCGGCTGCACGATGCGATTGCCTGTTATCCCCGAACAGGTTAAAGGCACTTTTGATGTCCGACACCTGCTCGGTATCAAGGCGAGGTTTGTAATAATCACGGGCAAAACGGACGACACAGTGAACAGCCTTGCGGAAGATGTCGCTTGTTTTGAGCAGCAGGAAACTGAGACACCCAATACTAAATACATAAACAAACTGTTATTATTTGCACCAAGAGAGGTAATCATTGAATGTCAAACCTTCGAAAGTCGTTATTACTTTATAGACTTTGTCTTTTATCGTATGGACAGGATATGTTCCACTGACTCCAATGACCCTCATTCCTGCAGCAGAACCTGCCGCGATTCCGGCTAAGGAATCTTCAAAGACTATACATCCGGCGGGTTTGGAATCCAACCGTTTTGCTCCCAACAGATAACATTCGGGATCGGGTTTTCCAATGGAAATGTCATCTGCCGTGACAAACGTATCAAACAGTGAATCCAAATGCAAAAGTGCTGAAGCCCGATTGATTTTGAACTGTTCCGAGCTGGTTACCAAACCGGTTTTTATACCGTGTGCTCTTAATGTTTTGATAAAATCCAATACACCTGGCATCGGGGGCAAAGGCATTTGCTGTTCAAAATCCTTGGCTTCACGAACTACTTGTTTTTTCATTTCCGGAGTATATCCGGAAAAATATGTATCCAGCATATATTGCGTGGTACTGCCTTTGATGAGCTCAGCAAAATTTTCATAGTTAAGGTGATACCGCTTTGCAGCTGCGTTCCAGTATTGGTCGTAAATGGGTTCTGTATCGGCCACCACCCCGTCAAAATCAAATAAAGCGGTTTCTATTTTTTCCATAATTTCTCTTTCTTTTATACTTTTGCAAAGGTATAAAAAATAGGAAAATGAAAATATTGGTGACCGGTGCCGCCGGGTTTATAGGGTATCATTTGACAAAGGCTCTTGCAGAGAGGGGTGATGAAGTGGTAGGGATTGACAACCTTAACCACTATTATGATGTCTCATTGAAATTAGGCCGCTTAAGGAGTGCGGGCATACCTGTGGAGAAACTTGCAACAGAGAGGGAAGAGTGTCCGGATAAAGTAAGCTTCCTTGAAAGCAACCGTTATTCCAGTTATTGTTTTTCCCGGATTGATATAACCGATGAACAGGCGGTTTACTCCCTGTTTGAAGCAGTTCGTCCGGATGTGGTTTGCCATTTGGCGGCTCAGGCTGGCGTCAGGTATTCAATAGAAAATCCGCGCACTTATATTAATTCGAACATCTTAGGCTATTTCAATGTGTTGGACTGCAGCCGTATGTTTGGAGTAAAGCATTTTCTGTATGCCAGCTCAAGCAGTGTGTATGGTCTGAATAAGAAAATACCATACTGTGAATCGGATTGTGTGGAAAAACCGGCGAGTATATATGCCGCGACGAAGAAGTCGGATGAACTGATAGCCCATTCTTACTCGGAAATATTCAAATTACCTACGACAGGGCTGCGTTTTTTTACGGTTTACGGTCCTTGGGGACGTCCGGATATGGCTCCATTCCTGTTTTTGAGTGCTATATTGAAAGGGCAGCCAATCAATGTTTTCAACCATGGGAAGATGATGCGCGATTTTACCTATGTGGGTGATATCATTACCGGATTATTGAAAGTGATAGACGCTCCGGTTCCGGAGGAGCGTTTATACCGGATTTATAATATCGGGAATTCACGCCCTGTCCAATTGGAGGAATTCATTCACACGGTAGAGAAGCTTTCCGGGAAAAAAGCCGTTTGTGTTTATAAGGATATGCAGCCGGGTGATGTGGAATGTACTTATGCCGATACCACTCTGTTGAATACAGAGTTCGGGTATAAGCCAGACACTCCGCTGGAACAAGGGCTACATGAATTTTATAATTGGTATGTGCAGTATTACTCTTTATAGGAGTATCCGGCAGAAAAGCAAGTTGGAAAAAAACATCAAGGCGATGGTAGAGTAAAGCATCTTGATATTGATGTTGCGGAACATCTGGTAATATACTATTAACAGGGATAGAATAGTACAAACAATCAGCATGATGACCGGGACAGTCGGTTGGCTGAAGAATATCTGGGCATTTTGTATATAAGAAATTGCCCATTTGTTTTCTGTATATGCAAGGATTTTTACAGGGCTAACAACACCAAATACTGTCAAAATGACTGTTGTTATGCAAAGAGTCATGGCAATTGCAAGTACAAGAGCAAATAAACGTGTGCATTTTGTCCGATATTCTGTGATATAAAGGGCATATTGTGACAAAAATAACGAGATAAATGTGATGAACAGCCCAATGAACCCGATATGTTTTTCCGGCAGAAGCAGGTAAGACACGAAAAATCCGATAAAAGAAACCAGACTGAACCGATGTACGTTGCAGAGCGATGCAAAGTATGCAGAACAGTTTGAGCCGATGGAGATAAAGTCTTTCTTTTTCAATCCGAAGAGGGAAAAAATAAAAAATATCGTCCAAGGCATGAACCCGAATAATACATATTTAAAGAGATTCGCAATGTTCAGTGTTGTCCACCAATTGCTGTAAAAAAGCGTGGAATAGAAAAGTTCCGGACTGCTTTTCCAAACCGATATGTACCATAATGAAGGAATGAAAATCGATGCAATGAATATGTAGATATTACATTTTAATATGATACGTATAGGGTATTTTTTCAGGGAATAGAGGTAAGACCCGAATATCAATAATGGAATAAATATACCTGACAGCCCTTGTGTCAAAGCGGCACAACTGAGGAGTATGGGGATGCTTATCGGAAGCCCTTTCAATTCTCCGGATTCTTCCCATCGGTACATTTGTATCATGGCTATGAGGATAAGCGTGGAAAACAACAGTTCGTTCCCGATTTCAATGGCGATTTTTTGCAGTCCTAAACATGTAAGAAGTAATAGTGTGGCTATAAACGCCTGATGAAATTTAATACGTCTACCATAAAAAATCAGTATGCTTGTCATTAATGCAATAAATGAGATTGCCCCTGTGATATGGAATGTCAAAGAAGAAACAAAACCTTGGGGCATGGAGAAAAGGATGGTTAACCAATAGAAAAGCGGGAAATCGATAGACCCGTCTTTTAGGTACGGTATTGTCCAGTTTCCACTCGTCAGCATGGATTCTACAATATTTATATGGTCGGTATAGGTTGCTTGATAAGACTCGAACATATTTCCGAGACCTAACCATGGCAGTACACATATAATACATATTATTACAATTAAAGTTACCGGTTTCTGCAGATATAAATATTGTAAATTCGGTGTTCGCATTTATTTTGTCGTTTTGCGGATTTGTTTATTCAAATTCCGGTACAAAAGACGGAAATTCTTTGGAATTTTAATGCAATTATGATAAAAAAATTTACTGTCTCCCGATAAGCATTGCAGGGGTAATGGGAGAGAGGTGGTATAAACAAATTCCGGGCTAAGTCGTTGACAAAAAACAAACGACTTAGCCCGGAATTTTTGCAATGGCTGTTTTTATCAATTCCGGAACTTTCTTCCTTCCGGTTATATCCGGAAGGTAACAGATGCTTTTATCTGTTGTTGTTCCGTGTCAAAATCAACTTTTATCTCATCGCCTTCCGATAAAGAGGTTTTGATAATTATTTCTGCCATCTCATCTTCGATATATTTTTGGATAGCTCTTTTCAGAGGACGTGCCCCGAATTGTACATCATAACCTTTCGTTGCGATGAACTCTTTTGCTGCATCCGTTATAGAAAGTTTATATCCTAAGTTTTCAACACGTTGGTACAAACTTTCCAATTCCAAATCGATGATCTGGTGGATAGATTCCTTGCTCAGCTGGTCGAACATGATAATGTCGTCGATACGGTTGATAAATTCCGGAGAGAACGCCTTGTTCAGCGCTTTTTGGATGACGCTGCGGGAGTACTCTTTGTCCGGTTCACCGGCTGCTACGGAGTTGAATCCTATGCCACGTCCGAAATCTTTCAACTGCCGGGTTCCGATATTGGATGTCATGATCAATATCGTGTTTTTGAAATCAATTTTCCTGCCCAGGCTATCAGTCAGATGCCCTTCATCAAGAACCTGCAATAGCAAGTTGAAAACGTCCGGATGCGCTTTTTCAATTTCATCGAGCAATACGACAGAATAGGGTTTTCTTCTTACTTTTTCCGTGAGCTGTCCTCCTTCTTCGTAACCGACGTATCCCGGAGGTGCTCCGACCAAGCGAGAAACGGCGAATTTTTCAAGGAACTCACTCATGTCAATACGGATTAAGGCTTCCGCCGAATCGAATAGATATTCCGCCAGTTTTTTAGCCAAATAGGTTTTTCCAACACCGGTTGGTCCCAGGAACATGAACGTACCTATTGGTTTGTTCGGATCCTTTAGTCCGATACGGTTCCGTTGAATTGCCTTTACCACTTTATTTACAGCTTCATCTTGCCCGATGACTTTCTTTTTCAAAATTTCCGCCATTTCAAGCAGTTTCAGATTTTCGGCTTTCGCGATGCGTTGTACGGGGACCCCCGACATCATGGCAATAACTTCCGCCACTTTGTTTTCATCTACAATTTCGCGATGTTCCTGCATCTCTTGTTCCCATTTTGCCTTTGCGGCTTCCAATTGAAGCATGTATTGCCGTTCCTTGTCGCGGAAACTAGCGGCAAGTTCGAAATTCTGTGATTTTACGGCCGACAGTTTTTCTACTTTAGTCTCTTCGATTTTTGCTTCTAACTCCTCGATGTTTTTGGGAACGACGATGTTGGAGATATGGACCCGAGAGCCGGCTTCATCCAATGCGTCAATAGCCTTATCCGGGAAATTGCGGTCGCTGATGTATCTTTCCGTAAGTTTAACACATGCATTCAGCGCTTCCGGGGTGTAAATTACATTGTGATGCTCTTCATAACGCTCTTTGATGTTGTTCAATATCTGCAATGTCTCGTCGGCGGTTGTAGGATCTACAATCACTTTCTGGAAACGTCTTTCCAGCGCACCATCTTTTTCGATGTTTTTCCTGTATTCATCCAATGTCGTAGCACCGATACATTGGATTTCGCCTCTTGCCAATGCCGGTTTCAACATGTTTGCCGCGTCCATCGAGCCGGATGCAGAACCTGCACCGACAATGGTATGCAGCTCATCGATGAACAAGATGATGTTCGGGTTTTTAGAAAGCTCATTGAGAATCGCCTTGATCCGTTCTTCAAATTGCCCCCGGTATTTGGTTCCGGCAACAATCGATGCCATATCTAAGCTGATGACTCTTTTGTCGAACAATATGCGGGGAACTTTTCGCTGGATAATACGGGAAGCCAATCCCTCTACAATTGCCGATTTTCCGACTCCCGGCTCCCCAATCAAGACAGGGTTATTCTTTTTTCGCCGGCTTAATATCTGAGCCAACCGTTCTATCTCTTTTTCCCGTCCTACGATAGGATCTAATTTGTTTTCTGATGCAGCACGGGTCATATCTGTTCCGAAATTGTCTAATACAGGCGTATCGTTTTGGGATTTGGGTGCATTAGTACTTCGTTGTTTGTTTTGAGAGAATGGTCCTGGTTGGTCTTGGCGAGGAGGAAGCGTCTCATCATCTTCGTCATCGTCCGTATATCCGCTCCGGATAGTCGTTTCATCCATATTTTTATCACCGAAACGTTTACTATCCTCATTGGGGTAATCGTTGAATGTGTTTTGTTCCGATTTCATTAATGTATGGTTTATGTATTTGTATATTGTTGCGTACGAGATATTGTATCTGTCCAATATCTTTGCCACATCGTTTGTTTCTTCTTTCAATATCGCCAGCAAAATGTGTTCAGCATCCATTTGTTCAGCATTTAGTGCTTTGGCTTCGAGTATGCCAAACCGGAGAATTTTTTTTACTGCTTCGGATGTTATCAAACCGGTGGCAGTATAATCCAGGAATTCTGACTTCTGTTTAATTGTTTCTTCCGTTTCTTTTGCCAATTGGAAGATATTTATGTCCAATTGCATAAGGATATCATAAGCATTGTTGTTCCCCTGTTTAATGATACCCAATAACAAATGTTCAGGTTCGAGATTCCGGTTCGACAATCGTTGCGCTTCCAAGCGGCTATATTTGATGATTTCGTTTACTTGTTCAGAAAAATAATCGTTCATATATAAATATATGATATCTTAATATATTAATGTATGGATATAAAAACCTATTAGGAAAATATCAAAAATTATGCCATGATTTATTGGAGATGTTTCCGAGAAGTGGAGGATAGTTTTGTTGGATTGACTGGAATCTGGAGTGATTTAGGTGTTGTGTTGCTAAATAAAGTTAATTGCTGGAATATTTTCAGTCAAAGGCTTGACTTTATAAAAGAAAGTTTTACCTTTGCAACGTGTTTTTCATGGTATTAGATTTAAGGTTAGCAATGAAGATTGGCTGTCTGTGAAGATAGCCTTTTTTTTTGCTCGCTTATTTTTTCAAATGCCTGTTATTTTGCATTATAATCTCAGAAGTAAATTACATTACAGAAATTCATATGAAACGTGTTTTTTGTTCAAAGTGTGATGCTCAAATTCTTTTTGATGAGACAAAATATACGGAGGGACAAATAGTTCCTTTGGTTTGTCCGCAATGTGCCAAACAGTTTAAAGTGAAAATTGGTCATCGGGTAGTAAAAAATAAGCAGGGAGAGGAGAAAGAACAGAAAGAGCTGGATTTTTCGCACGGTTATATTACGGTTATAGAGAATCGTTTTTGCTATAAACAGGAGTTTCCTTTGGCTTTAGGGAATAATGTTATCGGACGCCGCAATAAAGATACGGACGGAGTTGACATCGCAATTGTAACCAGCGATCCGAGCATGGGAAGAAAACACTGCGTTATAAATGTTTCCTTGGATAAGTCTGGCAATTACAAGTATCAGCTTTGGGATTTTCAGAGTATGACCGGAACATTTTTGGGAAATCAGGAAATAAACAGTAGAGAACGTGTACTGATAGATGACGAGTCGGTTATCACTATCGGGGCAACTACGTTTATCTTTCATGCCGCAAAAAGAGATACAGAATAGACTGATTTATATTCTAATTTAAAGGATAGCTGTTTTTTCTAACAATTTATTATTGAATAGTAGGAAAATGGTATGAAATGTCTATTTTTGTGGGGATTTTTTGAGTATATGTTTAATTAAATATTATGGCTAAGATTACAAGAGAAGACGCTCTTCGGTATCACTCCGAAGGCAAACCCGGAAAGATAGAGGTTGTACCGACTAAACCTTATAGTACGCAAACAGACTTGTCGTTAGCTTATTCGCCCGGTGTGGCTGAGCCATGCCTTGAAATTAAGGATAATCCACATGATGCCTATGAATATACGGCTAAAGGAAATTTGGTGGCAGTAATTTCAAATGGAACAGCTGTTTTAGGACTTGGAAATATAGGTCCGTTGGCAGGTAAACCGGTAATGGAAGGAAAAGGTTTGCTGTTTAAGATTTTTGCAGGTATAGATGTGTTTGATATAGAAGTCGATCAAAAGGATCCTGAAAAATTCATTGAAACGGTGAAAGCCATTGCACCGACATTCGGTGGAATCAACTTGGAAGATATAAAGGCTCCCGAGTGTTTTGAAATAGAAACCCGGCTCAAAGAAGAATTGGATATACCGGTAATGCATGATGACCAGCACGGGACTGCAATCATTTCCGGTGCTGGATTAATTAACGCATTGGAAATTGCCGGTAAGAAAATTGAGGATGTCAAGATTGTGGTAAATGGCGCTGGGGCAGCTTCCATATCGTGTACCAAATTGTATGTGATGTTGGGGGCAAAAAAAGAGAATATCATCATGTGCGATAGCAAAGGTGTGATCTCTGTCCATCGGACCGATTTGAATGAAGCTAAAAAAGAATTTGCGACATCACGTGAGATAAAGACGCTTCAAGAAGCGTTGGTGGGTGCAGATGTTTTCTTGGGCTTGTCGGTCGCTAACGTCTTGACACAGGAAATGGTTCGTTCCATGAATGTAAACCCGATAGTCTTTGCATTGGCGAATCCGAATCCGGAAATTTCTTATGCAGATGCGATGGCTTCTCGTGATGATATTATTTTTGCGACCGGACGGTCGGATTATCCTAATCAAATTAATAATGTTTTGGGATTTCCTTATATCTTCCGCGGTGCATTGGATACACACGCAAAAGCAATTAATGAGGAGATGAAACTTGCTGCAGTATATGCAATTGCTGATTTGGCAAAAGAGCCTGTTCCGGATGTAGTGAATGCTGCATATAAGTTGAAACGGACTTCTTTCGGACGTGACTATATTTTACCAAAAGCTCTTGACCCCCGTTTGTTGACACGTGTCTCTTGTGCTGTGGCAAAGGCGGCTATGGATTCGGGTGTTGCAAGAAAAAATATTTCAGATTGGAAAGCTTATTCCGACCATTTGCGTGAGATGATGGGATACGATAATAAGTTGCTGCGTTCGTTTACGGATATGGCAAAGGCGAATCCTAAACGTGTTGTGTTTGCGGAAGCTAATCATATAAATATGCTTAAGGCTGCCGTAGAAGCGAAATCGGTTGGTATTTGTACACCGGTCTTGTTGGGCAATTGGGATTACCTGCATAAATTGGCGGCGGAGGAAAATATCAATCTGGACGGCATTGAAATCATTAATATGCGTTCTGATGCGGAAATTGACCGGCGTCATCGTTATGCACGTATTCTTTCTGAAAAGCGCTCACGGGAAGGTATTACCTATTCAGAAGCTTGCGAAGTGATGTTTGACAGAAATGCTTTTGGTATGATGATGGTTGAGACCGGGGATGCCGATGCTTTCATTACGGGAGTTTACAGCCGTTATTCGGAAGTGACAAAGTTGGCTGAACAGATTATCGGAATACGTCCTACATACGACCATTTCGGTGCGTTACATATTGTTTCTGGTAAAAAAGGAACTTATTTCATTTCGGATACATTAATTAATCGCCATCCTTCAACAGAAGTGCTTATCGATATTGCCCGTTTGACTTATGACGCAGTGAAGTTTTTTGCTCATGAGCCGGTTATGGCAATGTTGTCGTATTCCAATTTTGGTTCCGATAAGCAAGGAAGTCCGTTGAAAGTCCATGAAGCAATAAAGTATTTGCATAAGAATTATCCGGAGATGGTTATAGATGGAGAAATGCAAGTCAATTTCGCTTTTGACAAAAAGTTGCGGGATGAAATGTATCCGTTCAATAAATTGAAAGGAAAAGATGTGAATACATTGGTTTTCCCGAATTTGAGTTCGGCGAATAGCGCATATAAATTATTATCGGAGATGGGGGTTGTTGAAACTATCGGTCCGATTCAGATGGGGCTGAATAAGCCGATTCATTTCACGGATTTGGAAAGTTCGACTCGGGATATTCTTAATCTGACAACTGTGGCAGTGGTAGATGCTATTGTGCAGGAGCAGATAGAAAAGCGTAAGGCTTAAAAGATATTGGATGTAATAAAATAATGGTATAAGGCCGCGATGATTTTGTTTGATACAAGATTGTCGTGGCTTTTCTGTTTTTTGTTTATTCTGTTCCTGGAATATATCTTGATGTAAAAGAGATGGTATTTATAAATTATTTCATGTAACAAAATGAATTTAAAAAGGAGTTAATATATCGTTGGTTATTTATTCAAATTTTTATGGAATTTAATTGGGAAAAAACTTGCTTATCCATGAAGAAAGAATAAATTTGCGAACAATTAAGACAACTGCGAAATGCAATAATAACATATATGGATACCAAAATTCAGGAATTAACCGATAAAATCTACCAGGAAGGTGTAGAGAAAGGTAAGGTAGAAGCTGAACGCATTGTGAAAGATGCACAGCTCCAAAAGGAAAAATTAATAGCTGATGCTGAAGCACAAGCAAAACAAATTGTTGCTGCTGCGGAAAAACAGTCTGCGGAGATGAAAAAGAATGCTGAAGCTGAATTGAAATTATTCGCCATGCAGTCAATAGAAGCTTTGAAGAGTGAGATTACGAACCTGATAACAGGCAAGGTTGTCTCAGCGAATGTTAAAGCTGCTATGGCAGATGGAGCATTTATGCAGAAGGTGATTGTTGAATTGGTCAGAAATTGGGGTAGTGACGATTTGGTAATCCAATCATCGGATGCTGCCGAGTTGGAAAAATATTTCATGTCTAATGCAAAATATTTGTTGGATAAGGGTGTTCAAATCCAACAAGTGAATGGTAAAAAAGCTTCTTTCACAATTGCTCCTGCAGATGGTTCTTACAAAGTTTCATTCGGCGAAGAGGAATTCGTGGAATATTTTAAAGAATTTTTACGTCCTCAATTAATAGACGCGCTTTTCTAAATAAAAAATATGGGAAAATACTATTGTTTGATTGCAGGTCTTCCGAATATCACTTTGGACGATAGTAAAATTGCTTATTCCGTAGTAGAGTTTAGGGAAGAACTTCAATCAATCTTGAGCAGGAAGGACCGCTCGGTGGTCGACCTTTTCTTTTTAAAATATGATAATAAGAATATATTGTCGTATTTGGAGAAGAAGGACCAGGCAGAATTTGACAGTCGGGGGAATTTTTCTTTGGAGACGATAGATTTTTTGTATAAGACACTGAAAGAAGAGGGCGTTTTACTCTCTTCGAAACAGTATCCTTCTTATTTTTTGACTTTTCTTGAACAATATATTTCTGAAGAACAAGGTGAATCAAATAGCGGGAAACGGAAAATTCCGTGGGAAGACCGCCTGTCGGCATTGTATTATGAGTATGCGATGAAGTGTAAAAACCGATTTGTTTCTGAATGGTTCGAACTTAATTTGAACGTTTCCAATATTCTTACAGCTATTGTTTGCCGTAAGTTTGGTTTGGAAAAAGACAATTATATTGTAGGGGACAATGGCGTTGCTGAGCAGTTGAAGATGTCGAATGCTCAAGATTTCGGTATGGGAAATCTGTTAGACTATTTTTCGGAACTGCAACGGCTGATGGAGGAGACAAACTTGCAGTTACGGGAGAAAGGAATTGATTTGCTAAGATGGAATTGGCTTGATGAGAATACCTTTTTCAAGCCGTTTGATATCGAATCCGTATTTGCTTATTTGGTGAAACTGGAAATGATAGAGCGTTGGATTTCTTTGGATAAAGAAACCGGAGAAAAGACTTTCCGTGAAATTGTAAGCGTAATGAAGAAAGGAAGCCGGGACGCATTGGAAGAATTTAAAAGAAATAGTAATAAATAGACAGAAACCTAAATATGGTTTTTGTGTAATGAAAAGTATCATGGCTGCAAAAGGATTTGTAAAGGGAATCGTTTCAAATCTTGTTACCGTAGAGGTCGATGGGGCGGTTTCCCAAAATGAGATTTGTTATATTACCGTAGGTGGTGTAAAATTGATGGCGGAGGTAATCAAAGTCATCGGGAAAGATGCTTTTGTCCAAGTTTTTGAAAGTACGCGAGGAATGCGTGTCGGAGATGAAGTGGAGTTCCAAGGGCATATGCTGGAAGTTACGTTAGGACCGGGAATGTTGTCGAAAAACTACGATGGCCTGCAGAATGATTTGGATAAGATGGAAGGTGTTTTCCTAAAACGTGGAGAATATACTTATCCGTTGGATGAAAATAAGAAATGGAATTTTAAGCCATTGGCAAAAGCCGGAGATAAAGTTGTTGCCGGTGATTGGTTAGGTGAGGTTGATGAGAATTTCCAGCCACATAAAATCATGGTTCCGTTTGTGTTCTCGGGAGAATACGTCATAAAGAGTGTAGCTGAGCCAGGCGAATATACGATACACGATACGATGGCTGTCTTGGTAACTGCGGATGGGCAAGAGGTAAAGGTTTCAATGGTACAGAAATGGCCGGTGAAAAAAGCCATTACCTGTTATTCCGAGAAACCGCGTCCTTATAAGTTGTTGGAAACGGGGGTGCGTACAATTGATACAGTTAACCCGATTGTTGAGGGAGGAACCGGATTTATACCTGGTCCGTTCGGAACGGGTAAAACCGTTTTGCAGCATGCCATATCGAAGCAGGCGGAAGCTGACATCGTAATTATTGCAGCTTGTGGTGAACGTGCTAATGAAGTTGTGGAAATTTTTACAGAGTTTCCTGAATTGGTCGATCCCCATACCGGACGAAAGCTGATGGAACGTACGATTATTATAGCGAATACATCAAACATGCCTGTTGCCGCACGTGAAGCGTCTGTATATACAGCGATGACTATTGCAGAATATTACCGGAGCATGGGATTAAAAGTTTTATTAATGGCGGATTCTACGTCTCGTTGGGCGCAGGCTTTGCGTGAGATGTCAAACCGTTTGGAAGAGCTTCCCGGTCCGGATGCCTTTCCGATGGATTTGTCTGCGATTATTGCGAATTTCTATGCCCGTGCAGGCTTTGTCCATTTGAAAAACGGGGCAACAGGATCGGTTACTTTTATAGGTACTGTTTCTCCGGCAGGTGGTAACTTAAAAGAGCCAGTGACGGAGAATACAAAGAAAGTAGCGCGTTGTTTCTATGCTTTGGAACAAGAACGGGCAGACCGTAAACGGTATCCTGCTGTAAATCCGATAGAGAGTTATTCGAAATATTTGGAATATCCGGAATTTCAGGAATATATAGCAGAACATATCTCTCCGGATTGGATTGAAAAAGTAAACGAAATCAAAACCCGGATGCTGAGAGGTAAAGAAATTGCAGAACAGATTAATATTTTGGGAGACGACGGTGTTCCTGTCGATTATCATGTAATTTTCTGGAAATCTGAATTAATCGATTTTGTGATTTTGCAGCAAGATGCGTTTGACCCGGTTGATTCTGTGACATCGCTTCCTCGCCAGGAATTTATGTTAAATAAAGTGATTGATATCTGCCGGGCGGAATTTGCATTTGATAATTTCTTGTCTGTAATGGACTATTTCAAGCGCGTGATAAATGTGTTCAAGCAAATGAATTATTCGGAGTTTGAAAGCGAACAATTCAGAAAATTCAACGAAGAATTGGATGAATTGCTTAGGGAACGAATAGTAAAATAAAAGATAAGGTATAAGTTATGGCGACAAAAGCTTTTCAGAAAATATATACGAAAATAACTCAGATAACAAAAGCCACCTGTTCATTGAAAGCTTCAGGTGTTGGCTATGACGAGTTAGCTTCTGTGGATGGCAAACTTGCACAGGTCGTAAAAATCGTTGGTGATGAAGTGACGTTACAAGTATTTTCAGGAACGGAAGGCATCAGAACGAACGCCGAAGTTGTATTTATGGGTAAAGCGCCATCCCTAAAAGTCGGAGACCAATTGGCAGGTCGTTTTTTTAATGCTTACGGGGAACCGATAGATGGAGGACCCGTTCCAGAGGGTAAAGAAGTTGAAATTGGAGGTCCTTCCGTAAATCCGGTGCGGCGTGAACAACCGTCAGAATTGATTGCTACGGGTATTGCCGGTATAGATTTGAACAACACATTAGTCACCGGACAGAAAATTCCGTTTTTTGCCGATCCAGACCAACCTTTTAATCAAGTAATGGCTATGGTTGCCTTGCGTGCACAATCCGATAAAATTGTGTTGGGTGGAATGGGGATGACTAATGATGATTATCTGTTTTTCAAGAATGCATTCAGTAATGCCGGGGCTCTGGATAGGATTGTCAGTTTCATTAATACAACCGAGGATCCTTCAGTTGAACGTATATTGATACCGGATATGGCTCTTTGTGCAGCTGAATACTTTGCAGTGGAGAAACATGAGAAAGTCTTGGTTTTGCTTACGGATATGACTAATTATGCAGATGCATTGGCAATAGTATCCAATCGTATGGACCAGATTCCATCAAAGGACTCTATGCCGGGTTCTCTCTATTCTGACTTAGCGAAAATATATGAGAAAGCTGTTCAATTCCCTGACGGGGGGTCTATAACAATCATTGCTGTGACCACTTTGTCGGGAGGGGATATTACTCATGCCGTACCGGATAATACGGGGTATATAACGGAAGGGCAATTGTATTTGCGTCGTGATAGCGATGTTGGTAAGGTAATTGTGGACCCGTTCCGTAGCTTGTCTCGATTAAAGCAATTGGTAACGGGTAAGAAAACACGTGAAGACCATCCGCAAGTGATGAATGCTGCAGTGCGTCTGTATGCTGATGCTGCCAATGCTAAAACGAAATTGGAGAATGGGTTCGATTTGACAGATTATGATAATCGGACGCTTGCTTTTGCCAAAGATTATTCGTCAAAATTATTGGCTATTGATGTGAATTTGGATACGACAGAAATGCTGGATGTTGCATGGAGCCTGTTTGGAAAATATTTCAAGCCGGCAGAAGTGAATATCAAACAGGCATTGGTGGACAAATATTGGAAGAATTGACAATAAATAATAGTAGTTTGTCTGGCGTACCGGTTATCAATCAAAAATTAGTATGGCAATAAAGTTTCAATATAATAAGACATCTCTCCAACAGTTGGAAAAACAACTGAAAATGCGTGAACGTTCTCTTCCTACGATAAAAAGTAAGGAGAGTGCTTTACGGATAGAAGTGAAGAATACAAAGGATGAATCAAAAAATTTGGAGCTTCAGCTGGAAAAAGAAATACAAGGCTATGAGAACATGGTTGTTTTGTGGAATGAATTTGATTCGAATTTAATAAAAGTGAAAGACGTTTCTTTATCCACGAAAAAGATAGCTGGAGTCATTGTCCCTGTATTAGATGAGATAGAATTTGAAATAGGTTTTTATAGTTTGTTCAATACGCCAGCATGGTTTACGGATGGAATAGAGTTGTTGAAGCGGCTCGCCAGGACAGGTATAGAAGCCGAATTTGCAAATATGAAGCTGGAGTTATTGGAACATGCCCGGAAAAAGACGACTCAGAAAGTAAATCTTTTTGAGAAAGTACAGATTCCTGGTTATCGGGATGCAATCCGTAAGGTGAAACGTTATATGGAAGATGAAGAAAGCCTGTCTAAGTCATCGCAGAAAATAATGCGGGCGAATCAGGAGAAACGCAGGATTAAAGTGGAAGAGGAGGAAGATGCGTATGATAGTTCAAATGAGTAAATATGCGTTCATGGTATATTATAAAGAATACGATTCGTTTCTCCTAACGCTTCGTGATTTGGGTGTCGTACATATTCGAGAAACGCATCCGGCTATTACCGATGAACATTTGCAGGAGATATTGGATTTTCGGAAAAAACTTAATCTGCTGTTGCGCGATTTGAAGAAATCGTTGCCGAAAGATGTTCTTTTGACTCCGGCTAAGACTCTATTGAAAGAGGAGTGCTTGGCTTTGATTACTAGGATTGAAGAATTAAACAGACAAAAAATGCAATTGTCTGCATCTCTGCAAGCAATCGGTAAAGATTTGGATTATTTATCGATATGGGGTGATTTCTCATATAAGACAATTCAAAACTTGCGTAAAGCAGGTTATGAAGTATCGTTCTATACCATCCCGGCATCCAAATACAATCCGGAATGGAACGAACAGTATAATGCCTTTCTTGTGAATACATACCAATCTGTTTCCTATTTTGTGACGGTTACAAAAGCTGGAATACCGGTTGAGATAGAAGCCGAGAAAGCAAAAATGCCCGAAAAAGATAAGGTAGGTTTGAAGTTGCTGCAAGAAGAGTTTCAGATAAAGATGGAAAAAAGCAATGAAGAGCTATTGCAGATTGTTGTCAACAATTATAATTCATTGCTTTTATTTGATAAAGAGCTTCAGGATGAGTTCAATTTGAAAAGCGTCTCAGCCCAATCTGAAAAGTGTGCAGACGATAAGTTGATGTTACTCGAAGGATGGGTGCCGACAGTGGAAATTCCGGCTATGGAAACTGCATTGGAAAAGCAGCGTTACTACTTTCAGCAATTACCGGTAAAAGAAGAAGACAATATTCCTATAAAACTTGAGAATAATGCGTTTATCCGCTTGTTTGAGCCTATAACTCGGATGTATTCTTTACCAAATTACCGAGAATTTGACCCGACACCGTTTTTTGCTCCGTTTTTTATGCTCTTTTTCGGTCTTTGTTTTGGAGATGGAGGTTACGGATTATTGATGGTCATTGCTTGTACGTTGTTGAAGAAGAAAGTGGCAACCGAGATGAAACCGGTACTTACGCTATTTCAATATTTCGGTTTGACAGCAATTGTTGTCGGAATATGTACAGGTTCATTTTTCGGAATCGCATTGGCTGAGGTTCCGGCGTTGATGAAAATTAAAAATTATTTCGTCAGTAGTGATAATCTGATGACATTCTCGATTGTGATTGGTCTGGTTCAAATCATCTTTGGAAAAATAGTTGCAGCATTCAAAATCAAAATGCAGCAAGGTGTAAAATATAGCATTGCACCATTCGCATGGGTGTTTGTGATTACTGCTCTGGTTATGGTTTGGGGATTACCAATGTTGAATGTAAAGCTACCGGCGATACTGACAACTATCCTATATGGAGTAGCAGGAGCGGGATTGCTTGTTGCTTATCTCTACAATTCTCCAGGAAAGAACGTATTTTTAAATTTTGGCTCTGGATTATGGAATACCTACAATGTCGCTTCTGGTCTGTTAGGTGATACACTTTCCTATATACGTCTTTTTGCTATCGGCTTGACTGGAGCAATTTTGGGAGGTGTGTTTAATACGTTGGCAATTTCAATGACAGAGGGGATGAATATTGTAGCACGTGTAATCGTAATGCTGCTGATTCTGCTGGTAGGGCATGCGATAAATATTTCATTATGTACGATAAGTTCTTTGGTACATCCTTTGAGGTTGATATTTGTTGAATATTATAAAAACTCTGAATTTGAAGGGGGAGGAAAAGCTTACGAACCTTTCAAGAAAGCATGAAATAATAGTGATAATAAAAATGATAAAATAAAAAAACAGATTGAATTATGGAACCGATTTTATTAGCTTATTTAGGTGTAGCGTTGATGACAGGCTTGGCTTTCATCGGCAGTAGTTATGGCGTAACAATTTGTGGAAATACAGTCGTTGGCGCAATGAAGAAAAATCCGGATTCTTTAGGATTGTACATAGCTTTGAGTGCATTGCCATCCTCTCAAGGATTGTATGGATTCGTAGGTTATTACATGGTAAAAGATTTCTTGGTGGATGGTATTTCGCTATTGGCAGCTGCTGCTATTTTTGGCTGTGGGTTGATATTGGGCTTTACAGGTCTGTTTTCTGCAATCCGTCAGGCCCAAGTGTGTGCGAACGGTATTGCAGGAATTGGCGGTGGACATAACGTGTTCGGTGTAACGATGGTTATGGCGGTATTCCCTGAGTTGTATGCAATCTTGGCATTGTTGGTTGTGATTTTGATATCCGGTGCAATTCCGGCTTTATAAATCCGAAAGGATTGGTTTAGAAAAACTATTCTCCTTTTGCGGTGCATGATCCCTTATTCTTGTATAAAATGACAAGGATAAGGGATTTCTTTTGGCTGTTGTCTTGACGGATTTATTGTACTTTTGCATTGTGATGGAAATAGATGCGAAACATAAACTATTTATAAAGGAACATCTGCAAGACGATGTAAACAAATTATTGCTTTCAAGCAAGCGTTTCTCGGATATAAATATGGAGCTCGTTGTCGACCAAATTATTTCGAGAAGGCAGATAAGGGAGAAGCTTCCTTCTTGGTACGGTAATTATGATTTGTATTTTCCGGCGAAAATTACAGTCGAACAATGTTCTTCGGAGCAGACGGCGCGATATAAACAACGTTTGTTTTCAGCGGGGTCTACTGTCTGCGATTTGACGGGAGGATTAGGAATAGATGCTTTTTTTATCTCGCAGGTTGTCGGACAAATATTTTATGTGGA
Organism: uncultured Parabacteroides sp.; assembly: GCA_944325355.1. Taxonomy (GTDB): domain Bacteria; phylum Bacteroidota; class Bacteroidia; order Bacteroidales; family Tannerellaceae; genus Parabacteroides. The sequence goes on along the minus strand of CALUZS010000001.1, from coordinate 200,999 downwards.
GCGTTATAAAACTTATTGCGATGTAGCCCGACATAATTTCGATGTGTTAAGAGCTTGGAACATTTCGGTAAAGAATGGTGATTCTTCCAAATTGTTGGATACGCTTCCCAAGATAGATGCCTTTTATATAGATCCTGCAAGACGGGGATGTGGAAATAAGCGGGTATATGCTTTGGAAGATTGCGAACCGAATCTTCCGAAACTGTTGCCTGAATTATTCCGGAAAGCGGATATTGTTGTGGCAAAACTGTCACCAATGGCAGATTTGCAAGCAACTTTACGGTTACTCCTTTCTACTAAAGAGATTCATGTGCTCTCTGTCCGTAACGAATGTAAGGAACTGTTGTTTGTTCTTGACCGAACTCACCCGAACGGCTTGGATCCATTGGTTAAATGTGTGAATTATACTTCAGAAGGGAAAGAGGAATCATTTGAATTTCTCCTTTCCGAGGAAACCGGGCTTTTGGGGGTTGAGACAACAAACGTTTTGTCTGCCTATCTGTATGAACCGAATGTATCTATTTTGAAAGCTGGGGCTTTTAAGATGGTCTCCGTGCGTTTTGGAATGAAAAAGTTACATGTTAACAGCCATTTGTACACTTCCGATGATTTCGTCGATGATTTCCCTGGCAGAAGGTTTAAAGTGGAGACTGTCTACCCGTTTAGTAACAGATTGTGCAGGAGCCTTTCCTCGTCGTTGCCGAAAGTCAATATCACAGTGCGGAATTTCCCCTTGTCGGTAAAGGAGTTGCGTGATAAAATGAAAATATCGGAAGGAGGCGACTTATATCTTTTCGCAACAACATTGGCTGATGGGGCGAAGGTGTTAGTTCTTTGTTCCCGTACTTGATTATGCTAAGAGCAATATAATCAATTGTGCCGATAGAACTCTGACAAACATAGAGAGGGGATATACTGTTGCGTATGAAACGGAAGGTTCATCTCCATCCACAGTTGTGTTTGCATAGTTCAATGCCATCGGGTTCGCCATGCTTCCGCATAGCATACCAACGTTGTGGGCATAATCCAGTTTGTAGACTTTGCTTGCCAGGATACCGACGATGAGTACCGGAACGATTGTCAGGATGAAACCGATACCTAACCAGACAAGTCCTTCTGTTCTGAATACGGTTTCAAAAAAATGTGCTCCGGAGTCTAATCCTAAACCGGCAAGATAGATAACGATTCCGAATTGCCTTAACATGAGATTGGCACTTTGTGTTGTGTAGGTGGTGAAATGGAACCTAGGTCCGAAAGCTCCCATCAGGATTCCGACAATAATCGGTCCGCCAGCCAACCCTAATTTGATGGGCGTCTCAATGGTAGGGAATGGTATGGGGACTGTCCCTAATATCAAACCTAACAAGATACCGATGAATATGGCAATCAGATTCGGATTATCCAATCGTTTGACTTGGTTACCCAATATTTTTCCAACATTTTTTACGGCGTTGGCTTCTCCTACGATGGTTAGTTTATCACCGATTTGCAGGTGCAGATCCGGTGATGCCAAAAGATCGATACCTGCCCGGTTGATTCTTGTGATATTGATTCCGTACAGGTTTCGTAGCCGTAACGAACCGAGCTTAACTCCATTCACCTTTTCTTGTGTGACCAGAATTCGTCTCGATATCAACTGGCTGTCGATGGCATTCCAATCTATGTCTTCTTTGTTCCAATCGACATTTTCCTGTTCTCCAAAAAGCACTTTTATGCTTTCTACATCCGATTTTATGGAAATGATTAGCAGGTGATCGTGCTCTTTTAACAGCGTGTCGGATGTAGGAATGCTGACTTTTCCGTTTCTCCAAACTCTCGATATGACGAAATGGCGATTGGTTAATGTCATGATTTCCCGGATGCTTTTGTTGTAAATGGCAGGATTCGCCACCTGAAACTCGGCAACGAATGTTTGGGTGTCATTTGCCTGGGTATTATCGGAACGGTTATCTTTTGTTCCGAATATAACCTTTAAAACGATAATGGCAAGAATGACCCCGATAACACCCAACGGATAAGTTACTGCACAAGCCAATGCCATATTGGTTACTCCTTGTGTATCGGAAGGGGCAACTTGTTGCAATGCTTGTTGCGCGGCACCCAATGCCGGCGTATTGGTGACGGCTCCGGAAAGTAGCCCTACCATATCAGATATGGGAATATCTGTAAAAAAATGGAATAGCAGCGTTAATATTATCCCCAGTGCAATGACTCCGAGCCCCATGATATTCATGGTGATTCCGCCTTTTTTGAAAGAGGAAAAGAACCCCGGACCTACTTGTAGCCCTAATGCATATACGAATATGACCAATCCGAAGTTTTGGGCGAAACATAACATGTCTTTGTTTACGGATATGCCGAAATGGGCTGCCAATATTCCTGTGAAAAATACGAAAGTGATACCTAACGATACACCGAAAAATTTGATTCGTCCTAAAGCCAATCCTATTGCTGAAACCAGCGATAGGATAATAACGGCTTGTATGATTGTTTGATCTGTAAAATCAGATAGTAACCATTCCATGTAAATTTGATTTTTGGCTTGCAAAGATAATTTCTTTCTTTCAAATAACCATCTTCTTGTTTTGATAATGGGTAGTGGATAATTGGACAAAAAATACCTTGTTCTGTTTCAGAAATGTTTTTATACGGATTTATTTGTATTTTTATCCCATTAATTAATATGGAATATGAAAAGTTTTATTACCGTTATTTTTTTTCTTGCCAGCTTGTTTACGATACAAGCCGAACCTATGAAAAGCATCCGGGAGTTTGGAGTATTGCCTGAAAATACCCCTGAACAAAATGCAGTTAATTTGCAGAAAGCAATTGATTGGGCTGCTCGTTCGGGTACGGCACTTTTTGTAGAACCTTCGGAAGATGGATATCCGGTTGCTTCCGGTATTGTGTTGAAACAAAACGTCTCTTTGATAGGGGTGTATGGACCTACTGGGCGGGGTACCAAGCATTCGGAGAAAAATGCCCCGGTGGGTTCCTTGTTCCTGATTACCGATGACAAAGCGCCTTTTATAACGGTAGAATCCTCTACGCATATCCGGGGAATCCAGTTCTATTATCCCAAACAGGCATACCAGAAAAAGGAGACGATTATAGAATATCCTCCGACGATACAGATGAGCCAGACTCATACGGTTCAGGGTGTGACGCTTTCATGTTTGACTTTTTATGGAGAGTTCATTGCAATGGATTTCAACGGACGTCCGGATAATATCTGCGAGCAGATATTGTTTGAACATTGCTATGGTTATCCGTTAAGCGGGGAGTTTATACGTATAGATTATTGTTACGATATTCCCCGGATATTGCATTGCCATGTGAACCCTGCCAATATGCGGTTGTTCGGAAAGACGTTCTCGAAGGAAATTGTCGATTCTGTAATTGCTCGTCCTACGTTTACCTATGCAATAAACCATACGGACAATGCGCAGATGATGGATCTTTTTACGTTTGGTGTCCATGGCGGGATATATTTGGGGGAACATACTTACGGACAGTTGACTAATTTCAATTTGGATTGTGTGACTGTTGGAATATATAAAAACGGAGGAAGTCCGGTTAACCGGAACTGGCAGATAGCGCAAGGCTCAATCATTGCAAATGTGAAAGGTTGTTGTTCGGAAATTCATCCGATTGTTGTCGAGGGGGAGGGGCATACGGCAATCTCCAACGTCGAAGCTTTCTCCGGTCATAATGCGGCTCTCACATCCGATGGATATTCTGATGATTTTTTATACGTGGGTGGCGATAAATTACTGACGGTTTCCTTATACGGTTGCCGGATGCGCAATTACAAATCGGAAACACCTTTTACCATAAAAAATGCGAAAGCCCGCATTCAGGCTACTGCTTGTGTTGATAAGAATGAAAAGTTTTACAATGTATTAATAGAACCTTGAGGAGACGATGGCGTTAAAGATTATTCATACCGCCGACTGGCATTTGGGACAGACTTTTTTCGGTTATGACAGGGTGGCGGAACATGATGCTTTTCTCCGATGGCTGGAAGAGACAGTGGAAGAGCAAAAAGCGGATGTACTACTTATTGCCGGAGATGTGTTTGATGTGGCAAATCCTTCTGCCGATTCCCAAAGGCGTTTTTTTCGTTTTCTTCGAAATATCAATAAAGTAAGGGAACATTTGCAGGTAATTGTTATTGCAGGGAACCACGATTCGGCAGCCCGGTTGGAAGCGCCGGTTCCTTTATTGGAGGAATTGAATACAACCGTCATAGGATTTGTACGGCGGAAAGAAGACCGTTCGATAGATTATTCGTCGATGGCTGTGCCATTGTATGGAAAACAGGGCAGACCGGAAGCGGTTTGCATGGCTGTACCGTATCTCCGTCAAGGTGATTTACCTCCGATGGCGACAGATCGGTCGTACATAAAAGGAATTTCCCTGTTTTACCATGAACTATACGCTTTTGTAAAATCGGAGTATGGTTCGGATGTGCCTGTCATTGCTTTGGGCCATTTGCATTTGTCCGGCGCGGAACTGTCGGATGAAGATCGCAGTGAACGTGTTTTAATAGGCGGGCTGGAGTCCGTATCGGTGACCGACTTGCCGGAAGATATTCTATATTATGCATTAGGGCATATCCATAAGGCACAGCGTGTAGGTAGGAAAGAAACGGTACGTTATGCCGGAAGTCCGTTGCCTATGTCGTTTGCCGAGCAGCATTATAGGCATCAAGTGGTTTGCCTGACTGTCGATGATGGCAACATTACAAGAATCGAACCGTTGTTTGTGCCATTGCATACGGAATTGTTGCGGATTCCGGCAGAAGCATCGGAACCGGCTTTGGTTCTTGAAGCTTTACGCCGTTTGCCTTTACGGAGAAAGAACATGGAACAGGATAATTTCCCTTTTCTGGAGGTTCGTGTCTTATTGCGTGAACCTGAACCTGGGTTTCGTCATCAAGTGGAGTCGGTTTTGCAGGATAAAGCTGTGCGGTTGACCTCAATAGTCCCTGTTTATGAGAAATACATGGATGAATCAGCCGAAAAAATGCTTTCGTATGCCGATTTGCAGAAGCTGGAACCTTTGACGATTTTGCAACGCACGTTTTCAGCCCGGTACGGGGGAAAATTGCCGGATGAATTGAAATCATTGTTTATGGAAGTTGTTGCGGAGGTGAAAAATGAAGATTGAGGTAATCCGTGGACGGAATATTGCATCGTTGGAGGGGAATTATTGTGTGGATTTTACAGTCGAACCTTTGTTGTCGGCAGGAATATTTGCTATTTGTGGACCGACCGGTGCTGGAAAATCGACGGTTTTGGATACGATGTGCCTGGCTTTGTATGGGAAAACTCCTCGAACGGAGCAGGCCCGGGAAAATAATGTAAAGTTGAAAGATGTCAACGATGATTGGTTAGCGCAAAGTGATTCTCGTTTTTTGCTTCGGAGAGGAGCTGCTTTCGGTTTCGCAGAGGTGGAATTTATTGCTGTTGATGGGAATCGGTATCGTTCGCGTTGGGAGGTGTCCCGTGCGAGGGAAAAGGAGAGCGGACGTTTGCAGAATGTACGTGTCTCATTATGCCGATTGTATGAGAATGGGACGGAATCCCCCTTTTCGGGGAACCGGCAAGAAACACAGAACCGAATATGTGAGTTGGTTGGGTTGACCTTCGAGCAGTTTACCCGTTCTGTCTTGCTTGCTCAAAACGACTTTTCTACATTCCTGAAGGCTGAGCAGGGTGAAAAAGCGTCATTGCTGGAGAAATTGACAGGAACAGAACACTATTCCGCCATATCGAAGTTGGTTTACCAGAAATATGCCGATGCAAAAAATTTGTATGAACGCGCACGTTTGCAATTGTCGGAAATTGATTTGCTGACGGAGGAACAAAGGAACGGTTATCTTTCCTCGCTTGAGAAAGTGGTTGCCTGTTTAAAGGAGTGTGAGAAACTGAGCAATGAGCGGAATGAGTTACAAGAAGCTTTGAAAAATACCCTTGAACAATATGAGTTATTATTGCGAAAGAAAGAAGAAAGCGAGAAAGAATTGGCGGATGTATCCGTAGTGATGAAGCAATCAAGAGAAGAGTTGGAAGTTTGTAAAGAGAAAGTCAGTAAGCTGGAGACGGAATGGGAGGATTGCCAACCGGAACTTTTACGTGCAGGACAGCTGGATACCCAGATTATGGCTGTACGGAAAAATGTGGATATTCTGCAAAGCAAGAAAGAAACCGTTGAGAAAAAATATGCGGATAGTGTGTTTAAATTGTCGACGGTTCGTGAATCCTGTGGAAAAATAGAAAAACAGATTCAGGATGTGAGGTCATGGCTGGAACATTATCGCCACCGTGAGCCAATAGTAGAACAGTTTTCGGCATTGAAACTCCATTTGCAGGCAGCGGGCATTGGATTATCTTTGGTCAGGTCGTTGGAGCAGCAACAACTGGCGTATGAAAAGGAACGGCAACGTTTGGATACCTTGTTGAAGTGCGAAAAGGATCGGTTGCAACAGTTTGTACAGCAAGGGAACCGATTGGAAGAGGAGATAGCTGTTTTGGAGAAAAAACTTGAAACGACTGATATAAAGTTATTGGAAGATGCTGTGGAGACTCATCGCTCTGTTCGCGAAAAGCTGTCATTGCAGCTTGCAGAGATTGTTACGACCGGTAGTGTAAAGGAACTTCGGGATCGTTTGTCGAAAGGTAAGCCTTGTCCTGTTTGCGGAAGCACGGAACATCCTTATTTGACTTCGCATATTGATTTGCGAATGCAGGAATTAGCGTTGTCGGTGGAACAGGAGACCGAACGGATGGAGAAAGCGAAGGTTGCGTTGGCACTTGCCCGCGACGAGGAGAAAAAGTTAGGGGATATGCGGCGTACACAATTACGGTTGCAAAAACAACTTTCCGAACAATCGCTGTCCTGCAACCGTATCTGTTCTGAACAAGAGTTGTTAGAAAGTAAATCGGAGGAAAATAGGAAGAAATCAGCAGAAGCCGGTTTGCAATTTAGCAAATCATGTGAGGAGGTGAATGTCTTGTTTGGAAATAGCGACTGGCAGAAGTCTTGGATGAAAGAACCGGAACGTTTTTGTTGCGTGCTTGAAGAATTTGTCCTTTCCTTTAAACAGCATAAGGAGGATTTGTCGCGGCTTGAACCGGAACTGGCGAGGTTGTGTTCCGAAGAAAAAATAACCGGATCCTTTGTTGATGACCTGCAATTGCAGGTTGCGGCGGCAGTTTCCGAGTATGAGGGCAAGCATCAGGAACTGACTGGGATGATTTCGGAAAGAGCAGGAATATTTTCCGGAGAATCCGTAGAACTTGTTCGAAAAAAGTATGCAGAGAAAAAGCAGTTGATGTCGAGGACTTTGGATGAGTTGCAACAGAGACAGGAAAAGATGGCCTGCAAGATGGAACAGCTGAAAGGTGTCTTATTGCAAATAACTCGAAGCCTGGATGAGTTGCAGACGGTAAAGGTCCGGCAACAGGCAGCCTTGGATACGTGGAATGGGAAATATTCGGTAGCGGAAAGTGGGGAACTTTTTGATGACAGGGTGGCGCGTCTTAATCGTGAAAAGACGGAGTATGAATATCATCTGCGTATTCATAATGAGAATCAGGAAAAGGTTGCCAAACTGCAGAAGAAGATGGAAAAGATAGAAACGGATAATAACCGATGGGCGAAATTAAACGAACTGGTAGGCTCGGCGGACGGAGCAAAATTCCGGAAAATAGCGCAAGGTTATACGCTGGATGTGCTGCTGGCATATGCGAATATACAATTAAATAACTTAACGAAACGTTATCGGCTGGAACGTGTTCCCGGAACGTTGGCATTGCAGGTCATTGATAACGATATGTGCGATGAAGTCCGTACTGTGCATAGTTTGTCGGGAGGAGAGTCTTTTTTGGTCTCATTGGCTTTAGCATTGGGATTGTCGGCTCTTTCTTCCAACCGGATGAATGTAGAGAGTCTTTTCATTGATGAAGGTTTCGGTTCGCTTGATGCGGAGACTTTACGGATAGCGATGGATGCTTTGGAAAATTTGCGGATGCAAGGGCGCAAGATATGTGTGATTTCGCATGTTCAAGAGATGACAGAACGCATGCCTGTACGTATTGTGGTAGAAAAGAAAGGGAACGGATGTAGCCATCTGGTAGTTACAGAATAGAAGAATTTTGTAAGATTTAGGAAAGATGGACTTTGTTTGGTTTTAATACCAAGGCGGCAAACAAAGTCTATGCTGATTTTGGTAGTTTTTATTTGCTGATGATGAGTGTCGATGGCATTTTTTGCAGAGCGTCCTTGTACTGTTCCGACAAAAGGTTCCAAGTCGTGTAGCTGATGAGCATGAAATTGTATCGGCTTAACAGTTCTCCGGTTATATCACCGTTGTTGACGATAGAAGGAGTCCCTTGCACAGGAATGAAGTTCCTCAATTCCCGTAAAATATCTCCTGCTTCAGGGCTCTCTTTGTCGGTCTTATTCACAAATGTAATGTTCCCGGAAGTTGCTTTCAGCAATGTTTTCGTGTATTTCAGAAGGAACAAATCAGCTTCTCCATCAACGATAGTGATGACGTTGGTCGCTTTTACGAAGTCACGGTTGACAAATACACCGACAGGACAATGACTCTCTTCTATGAACATTTTGGTCTTGTCTTTCAATAGCTCGCCGGGGAAGAACCATGATTCCGGAGCTTTAAAATGTTTGAACAAGCGAGGGAACATAGAGTGCCGATACTTGACAGCATCCTTGTCTGTCGGTATATTGCTCAATGAAATGCCTGCACCAACCAACAAGAAATCGAATCCCTCATTGTTCACTATACTGCAAATATCATGTCCTGCATTTGTTGAGACTTCATAGCGCGTGTCAATCTGTACACCCAGTTTTTTTGCGCCATAAAGAATCGGTCCGAAACTTACTTCCTCGAAATTATCGGTATGCAAGGGATTGACATCGCTTCCTACGGTAAGATGGAGCGCTGTGATTTCCAGTTTGTGTTTGGTTTGAGAAAACATTTGATGGGCAACATCCAACATGATTTGTCCGTTTCCTGCTCTTCCGAACGACAATAATACTTTGAAAGTATCGTCGAACGTCCTTTTTTGCCGTTTTTCCTGTATCTTCTGATGCGTGTGGAAGCAGAAATTGATGAATGAAATAAGTGGAGTCGTCATAAAGGTTGTGACGAGTGTCATCAATACCAGCATGACGAAGATGGGCGGTGTCAATATGTTCATCTCGTACCCAATTGTCAATACGACCAATTCCATAAGCCCGCGTGTATTCATCAATGCGCCGATGTAAAGGCTGTCCTTCCAACTTTCACCGACAAAGCGTGCCGATACGAAAGCTCCCCCGAATTTTCCGATAATTGCTACTGCGATGAAAAGAATACATATGCCCCACAAACTCGGATTGTTCAACAATCCTATTTCTGTCCGCAGTCCGGTAGATACGAAAAAGAGCGGAAGAAATAATGCCAGCGAGACATCTTCAACCTTCTCGGTCATGATTTTTCGGAATTTGATATTTTCCGGCATGACAACTCCCGCAATGAATGCCCCAAACAGTGCGTGTAATCCCAATATCTCCGTCAGGTATGCGGATGCAATCAGCAAAAGAAACATGAAAGCCACCAATCCTTTATCGATAACTTCTTTGTTATGATAAACATGTCCGACCATACGGAGGAACGGACGGATGACTAAAAACATGAAAAGCAGGTAAATGATGGAAAAGAAAATATTATAAATGGCACTGAGCATTGTCCCGGCCTGTGCTATCGCAATGACGACGGCTAACGTACACCATGCCGTAATGTCTCCGTTGGCAGCGCTTGCCAAAGATATTGTTCCGAGGTGAGTTTTTGTAAGTCCCCGTTCTTGGATAATCCGTGCCAGTACAGGAAAAGCCGTAATACTTAATGCGATTCCGATAAATAGCGCAAACGATATGAAAGGTGTGCTTTTGTCTGCATATTGGTCGTATAGGAAATAGGCGGTAAGCATTCCTAAAAAGAATGGGACAATTGTGCTTGTATGGCTGATGAGTATCGTTTCTTTCAGTTTTTTCTTGATTTCTGATAAGTCTAACTCCATACCGATGGCATACATGAACAATATTAGCCCGAATTGACTCAATATATTTATATTGGCAAGCGAATCTTCCCGGAATAAAAATTCTTCGACTTCAGGAAGCAAATGTCCTAAGACGGAAGGACCTAATACGATACCTGCAACAATTTCCCCCACAACTGTTGGTTGACCGATTTTCAGAAAAATCCAACCGAACAGGCGGCAAGTTATGAGGATTGTTATAATTTGCAGGAGTAATATTCCGATGGGGGAACTGATGTGTTCCGTGAGCAATTCCACAAACATACTGAAGCCCTCTGACAAATTTGTCGGAGCATTATCCATTGTCTGTATTATTGATGCTGTTTCCTGTGTCTCGCCTTCTTTAACGACGATGTACATTAGTGCTCCAAATAATACAAGCATTATAATATAAAAGAGGATGTTTTTTGACCCTTTGCTCATGAATTGGAATTGTTTATTGCAAAAATATCAAAAAATCTGATTTATTTATGCTGTTTGATGAATTTTTTGGAGCATTTTGCAACTTTTGTAGATCTGTTTATTTCCAAGTGAATGAAACAATGGCTTTTGCCGGAATCTGATATGTAAAACATCGTTTTCCATCGTTTACGGAGAGCAATTCGTTTTTCCCTTTATTGCATACTACCAAAGCGTAACTGCCGTCTGGATTTTCAAAGGCGGAATAGCTTATTTCCTGAGGTATGTCCCCTTTTGACTGGATTCGCACGGCTCCTGGTTTGACAACGGCTCCCATGTGCGCGATGACGTAATAATGGGAGTTGCGGGTAATGACGGAATATGTTTCAGGGTCTATGTCGACTGCCCCATAACATACGGAACATGCGCCCGGACCTCCGTGTGGCCCTTGCTTCGTGTCGAGCATCAGATTCCATAAAATGACGGCTTTGCACCAGTTGTTTACCGTTCCGATAGTTAATTCGTCCATATCTCGTAAAAGGGATTTTTCCATCTCTCTGCCGTTGTTCCATTCGCCTATTGATGCTTCTGAAAATACCAGTTCTTTTTCTGGGGCAAGTTTGTGAATCTCCAGCAGCTCTTTACGGTTTCCTCCGTAATTATGGTATGCTGCTCCGGAAATGTACCGACTTGCATCCGCATCTTCGTATATACGGACAGGATAGCGGAATTGTTCTTCCATATTGTCGTAATTGTAATTGTGATCGAATGCGTATATTTTGACACCTGGACACTCTTTTTGGAGAACTGGCCCTAATGCTGTTTTAATAAAATCTCGTTCTTCTTCCCATCCCATGAAGAGTGAAGCGGAATTTCCTCGGTTCAGCGGTTCGTTTTGTGGGGTAATGCTATAAATGTTGATTCCCTCTTTTTTGAATGCCTGTATCCATTTCGCGAAATAGACGGCATAGTCCTGATAATACTTTGGATTCAGTTGCCCGCCAGTCCAAGAATTGTAAGGTACAGGATTGTCGAGACTCTCTATTTTCATCCATTTCGGGCAAGTCCATGGTGTCCCCATGATTTTTAATGCCGGATTGATTTTTAGAATCTCCTTAATGACCGGGATGATGTATTTGGTTTCTTCGGTTGTCAAAGCAAAGTTTTCGATGCCCTCTTTATCACAACAGGTATAGTCGCTGAGAGAAAAGTCGGAACATCCGATAGGCACGCGGATGTAATTGAATCCGAACTTGTCGGGAGAGAAAGTTTCCCGTAGAAACGTATCTCTTTTTGCTGCTGGCATCAGGGAAAGATTATAAGCTGAAGAACCGGTTATGGCAGCACCGAAGCCATCGATGGTTTGGTAACGGACGGTTTTGTCCAATTGTATGCAGTTGCCGGTTGTCTGTCCGTTGAATGCTGCATAGCTTACAGAAAGATCTTGCTCTCTCGATGTGGTTGTAGTAAGTATCTTGATAGATTCTTCGTCTTTTGATGAGCAACTTTGCAAGCTGCAAAGGATAAGCATGGAATAGAATAGTGTTTTTTTCATACAGAAATAAGTCATATATATGTGATTTTGTTGCAATATTACGCAAATAAGTTGAGAAAATCCAGATTTTTTGCGTCGGAAAATTGGAAAGAAATGTCAGAAATGAAAAGAATTATATCACTCTTCGTAAATAAAGAGAATCGGTAATGCCTATATTTGCTTATGTTGACACTGATTAGTTGTAGTATAAATAGAAAATCGAAAGAAAGATATGGGTACAAAGAGACAGGAACTATTATCGGCAAGCAAACTGTTATTGGCTGTTTCTCTGGTTACCGGCTTGGTAGCTTGTTCCGAGAAGCATGAGCAAGAACGGGTGCAGCATTTTGAATCATTGAAAGAGTTATTTGAGAATCCCTCCAAAGAGTACCGTTCGGCTCCCTTGTGGGTATGGAATACAGATGTGAAGGAATCGGATATTGACCGTATGCTTGGCGAATTAAAAGATGCGGGTTTCGGTGGCGCTTTTATACATCCGCGTCCGGGAATGATTACGGAGTACCTTTCGGATGAATGGTTCCGACTTTACAAATATAGCGTTGAGAAAGGCAAGGAGTTAGGGTTGGATATATGGATTTATGATGAGAATTCTTATCCTAGCGGATTCGCCGGCGGGCATGTGAATGTGGCGATGCCGGAATCATATAACCAGGGACAGGGACTGATATTCCAAAAAGTAAGGCAACTGCCCGATAACGCAAATAACTATTTTCTATGCCTTAAAAAGGATGGGGATACTTTTCTGGATATAACCGCACAACTTGATAAATATAAGGGGGTGGAAGGTGAGTATTATCTCTATACCAAAACATATTATGGACGTTCCTCGTGGCACGGTGGCTATTCTTACGTCGATTTGTTGTATCCGGGTGTCACAGAAAAATTCATTGAAGTGACAATGTCCGGCTATGAAAAGACTTTCGGACAAGAGTTGGGAACGGTTATCAAGGGAGTATTTTCTGATGAACCGAATATCAATACCTCCGGGGGTATCCGTTGGACGCCCGATCTCTTTGACGTATTTCGCCAGAAATGGGGATACGACTTGAAAGAGTATCTTCCGTTACTTGTAGAAGAGACGGGAGACTGGATGAGAGTTCGCCATAATTATATGGAGGTGCTGACACAATTGTTTATTGACCGCTGGGCAAAGCCTATGCACGACTATTGTGAGTCGAAAAATCTGAAATGGACGGGACACTATTGGGAGCATGATTGGCCAAACATGGCGAATGGCGGTGATAACATGGCTATGTACGCATGGCATCAATTACCGGCTATTGATATGTTATTCAACCAATTTAACGACAGTCATCCTCAGGCTCAATTCGGAAATGTACGTGCGGTTAAGGAACTCCGCAGTGTGGCTAACCAGATGGGGATAACCCGTACATTGAGCGAAACGTATGGTGGTGGAGGATGGGATGAGACGTTTGAGGATTTTAAACGGTTAGGCGATTGGGAATATGCATTGGGTGTCAATTTTATGAATCAGCATTTGTCGCATATGACCATTACCGGTGCCCGCAAATATGATTATCCGCCGGTTTTTACATCGCTTTCTCCATGGTGGGCAGATTATAAGACCCAAAATGATTATTTCGCCCGTTTGTCTTTGGTATTAAGTCATGGAGAACAATTGAATGATATTTTGGTGCTTGAGCCAACGACAACGGCATGGCTTTATTTTTCATACCTTGTAGGGCATGCTAAAACAATGGAGGTCGGTGTCCAGTTCCAGAACTTTGTGACCCGCTTGGAAAAGAACCAGGTAGAATATGATTTAGGTTCTGAAAATATCATCAAGGATTTCGGTTCGGTAGGACATGACCAGTTCATTGTAGGGAAAAGAAGTTATGGAAAAGTAGTACTTCCGCCGATGATGGAAAACCTGAACAAGGAGACATTTCGTCTGCTTCAAGATTTTGTTTCGGGAGGGGGGGAGTTGATTGCATTCTCAGTGCCGGTATATCTGGATGGCATGCGGAGTGACGAATTGGATAAGTTCTTCCATCAGAATGCCGGTAAGATTACAATATATGAGGATTTATCGGAAGATGTGTTGGAAAAATCCTTTCGAAACGACAAAATACGTTTTTCCAATGTCATCGGTAATCAGTTGTATCACCAGCGGAGAAGCTACAAAGATGGAGAATTGCTTTTCTTGGTTAACTCATCGTTGACAGAATCAGCCAAAGGACATCTTTCACTGTCGGGTAAGAACTTGGTTGAACTTGATGCCATGTCCGGGAAAATGTTTACATATCAGAGCCGCCAGTCTGGAGATTATCGGGAGACAGACTTTATATTGCCTCCGGCAGGAAGCCTATTGCTGTTTTGCTCCGTTTCCGGGAATACGGATTATCCGTTGAAGCCGCAACCAGTAAAAGGTAATGTGTTGGAACCTTCCAGCACTTTGCAAGTGCAACGGATAAAAGACAATGCGTTGACACTTGATTTCTGTGACTTGGTGATTGACGGCAAAGAAGAAAAGAATCTGTACGTCGTAGAAGCATGCAACAGACTTTACGGGCATTTCGGCATGAGCAATCCGTGGAATAGTGCGGTACAGTATAAACGTTCGATTGTGGAAAAGGACACTTTCCATACGGGCAATATTCAGGTTGTTTATCACTTTAATGTAAAAGGGGATGTGCCGGTAATAGGCATGAAGTTGGTTGTTGAACAGCCGGATGTGTGGAAAGTTAGGATAAATGGCCAGCCGGTAGCATCGGAAGGGGCATCATTTTTGGATTCTCGTTGGGGGACTTATCCGGTCGGTTCTTTTGTAAAGGAAGGGGAGAATACGGTTGAGCTGAGTGTGAATCCGATGAGCATATATGCTGAAATTGCACCGGTTTATCTGTTTGGTGATTTTTCATTGGATTCAGCTCCGGCTGGATGGACTGTGCGTGAGCCTGTCGAATTGGATTTGGGAAGTTGGAAAACGCAGGGAATCCCTTGTTATTCATGGGATGTTGCTTATCGTAAAGATTACCAAATACCGGATACAAACGCGCGATATGCTCTTCAGCTTCATGAATGGAAAGGTACGGTGGCAGAGGTGTTTGTCAATGGAAATAAGGCAGGTATAATAGCTTACCAACCATATCAGCTGGATTTGACACCGTATCTGCAGGTGGGTTGTAACACTATTGAAATTCGGGTAATTGGAGGGTTGAGGAATTTGTTTGGCCCGCATTATAACCAGGATAAAGGAATTATGGGACCGTGGCATTGGAATGGAGTGCAGAAGCAACTGCCCGGAAACGAATATAATCAATCTGACTATGGTTTGATGGAAGATTTCACAATTATTCAATCGGAATAGCAGATGGTTGTTATGAAAGCTGTGTCAGGATGATAGTATCCGTTTGCAGAAAAAGCGGAAGCTAAGTTACATTTTTATGTGAATAACTTAGCTTCCGCTTTAATTTTATCGTGCAATACATAAAGAATGACGCACTGTCAATGTATGGCATGGAAATCCCTTATTCAAACATGTGTTTGAATTTATTGAATATGGATTCTTTTGCTTTTTTGTTTGGTTGGAAATTAACAGAACTGCTAAGGCTGTTTAAAGTAGCCTTTTCAGAACTTGAGAGTGTTTCCGGAATATAAACGCTTACATTAACCAACAAATCGCCTGTTCCGTAACCGTTGACAGAGGGCAATCCCTTATTCCGTAACCGGAGTACTTTCCCCGGTTGTGTTCCTGCATCAATTTTTACTTTTACTTTCCCATCAACTGTCGGAATTTCAACAGTAGTACCTAACGCTGCTTCCGGAATGCTTAACAGTAAGTTGTAAAGCAAATCGTTCTCGTCGCGGATTAGTTCGGGATGTGGTTCTTCTTCAACGAGAATTAGTAAATCACCGTTGATACCTCCGTGCCGAGCGGCATTTCCTTTTCCACTCATGGAGAGTTGCATGCCTTCGCTTACTCCGGCAGGGATATTGATTGTTATGATTTCTTCATCGCGGACAATACCCTCTCCGTTACAAATCGGACATTTTTTCACGACGACTTTTCCTTCTCCGCCGCAAGTGGGGCAGGTCGTTTGTGTCTGCATTTGTCCAAGAATGGTGTTGGCTATGCGTGTAACGACTCCGCTTCCTTTGCAAGTGTCGCAGGTTTTGACACCATCATTGCCCTCTGCGCCCGTTCCGTGACAATGAGAACAAGGAACATATTTCTTTACTTTGATTTTCTTTTCTACTCCTTTTGCAATGTCATTCAGTGTAAGTTTAACCTTTACTCGCAAATCGGATCCTCGGTTTACACGGCGTCCGCTTCTTGAGCTGCTGCCAAATCCACTGAATCCTCCAAATCCGCCGAAATGTCCGCCAAAAATGTCACCGAATTGCGAGAAGATATCGTCCATAGACATGCCGCCGCCAAAACCTCCGCTTTGAGATGCTCCACCAACACCTGCATGACCGAACTGGTCGTAGCGTTGACGTTTTTGAGGGTCGCTCAGTACATCATAAGCTTCGGCTGCTTCTTTGAACTTTTCCTCCGCATTTTTGTCTCCCGGATTCTTGTCAGGATGGTATTGGATGGCTTTCTTCCGGTATGCTTTCTTTATTTCATCGGCTGAAGCGTTCTTGTCGACACCCAGTACCTCATAATAATCTCTTTTTGCCATTTCTGTCTAATTTGTTTATTCTCCAACAACAACTTTTGCATGACGAATCACCTTTTCATGCATCAGATAACCAGTCTGCACGCAATCGATTACTTTCCCTTTCAAATTTTCTTCGGGAGCCGGGATGGTTGCTATGGCTTCGAAATGTTCGGTGTCGAAAGGTTTTCCGACAGCCTCTATCGCTTTCACTCCCTCTTGTGAGAGATATGAAATGAATTTGTTATATATTAATTCGATTCCATCGGAGATAGCTTTCAAATCTTCCGCAGTGCGAATGTTTTGTAACGCACGTTCAAAGTCATCGACCACGGGCAGCAGGTTTTTCAGTACGCTTTCTCCTCCGCTTTTAATCAGTTCAGCTTTTTCTTTCAGCGTTCTTTTTCTATAATTGTCAAATTCTGCCATTAATCGCAGGTAGGAATCGTTTAACTCGTCAAATTGTTTTTTTAATTTGTCAAAGTCTTCCGTCATATTGTCACAGCTGTCTGCAGAAGTTTCCGCATCTTCTGTCTCTTCCTGCAAATTTGTCTCATTAATTAGTTCTTCTTGCTTTTCTTTTTCGCAAGATTCCGCTGTCTCTTGTCCGTTTTTTTTATCCATATATTTATTGTTTTGTTTCTTAATTGTTTATTATAAATGGGATATATCACTGATTTAGCATAAACGGTTTTGTTTGTTTATCACATTATCGGCATTTCCCTACGTTTTTATGTTATCAAATATGTTGCCAACAAAGTTTTTTTGAGAAAATATTTCGGTCTTTATTTTATGAATGATATTTTTCTTGTATTTTCGCTTTGTCGAACAGATAAATTTATATGACAGACAGTATCGTTATTATACCTACATATAATGAAAAAGAAAATGTGGAAAATATCATCCGGGCAGTTCTTGGCCAAGAGAAGAGTTTCCATATCCTAATAATCGACGATGGTTCTCCGGATGGTACAGCTTCTATTGTAAAACATTTGCAGATAGAATTCTTCGACCGCTTGTTCCTTATTGAGCGTGAGGGAAAATTGGGCTTGGGTACGGCTTATATTGCTGGATTCAAGTGGGCTGTCGGACATAAATACGATTATATTTTTGAGATGGATGCCGATTTTAGCCATAATCCTGCCGATTTGCAACGGCTATACGATGCATGTGTGAAAGAAGGGGCAGACGTTGCTGTCGGTTCTCGTTATTGTAATGGTGTAAATGTGGTAAACTGGCCATTAGGAAGGGTATTGATGTCCTATTTTGCTTCTGTATATGTTCGTGTGATAACGGGGATGAAAATAAAAGATACTACCGCCGGATTTAAATGTTATAAGCGAAGAGTATTGGAAGCAATAGATTTGGATAAAATTCATTTTAAGGGTTATGCTTTCCAAATCGAGATGAAATATACAGCGTTCCTGAAAGGATTTAAGATTGTTGAAGTCCCTATTATATTTATCAATAGGGTTTTGGGCGTATCTAAGATGAATTCTTCAATTTTTGGAGAAGCTCTTTTTGGCGTTCTGCAATTAAAATTATGGAGTATAGGAAGGAAAAGTAAAATGTAGGAAGCGAATTTTTTAAATGCCTTTGTTTTTAATTGCTACATAGAAGAGAAACAGTCTCCAAAAGCAGGTTCAGACCTGAAAATGGAGACTGTTTTTTATGCGGTGTACGTAAGGATGGGTAAACTTTACGGCATCGGCTCTGCTGAAGGAGGAGGTGTTGCTGCCCCCCATGCTTTGTTAGCTACTGCCCCCATTTCAAGTTCAAGGATGCCTCCGTTTGCAATGGCTTCATGACTGAACCAAGGTTGGTCCCATGCTTTTCCATTCAGCTTTGCGGATTGGATGTACTTGTTTTCAGCAGATGCATTGTTTGCCCGGATTTCGAATATTTTCCCGTTTGGGAGTTGGAGCTTCACGTTTTCAAACACCGGACTGCCTATATTATATGAGGGCATTCCTGGGGTAACGGGATAGAATCCCATCTGGCTAAATACTACAAACGCAGACATGCCACCGCCGTCTTCATCACCGGGAACGCCCATAACATCGTTACGGAACCATTGGTTCAGCAGGGTTCGTATCCGCTTTTGTGTCAACCAAGGTTTTCCTGCATAATTATAAAGGTAAGGAATATGCAGTGAAGGCTCGTTTGCCATCGAATACATTCCGACATTGCCGGTGTGGTCGGGCAGTGTGGAGTAAAACTGCCATTTGCTCATCCCCAAAGGTGTATTAAACATATCGTCCAATGCCGAGCAGAAGGCATCATTACCTCCAATTAAGGTAATTAGGTCTGCTATGTTGTGCTGTACATCCCAACGGTACACATAACCGTTGTTTTCGTCATAGTAATCGCGGGCACCCAATCCTCCGTCGTAACGGTAATCTACGTTCGGGATGAATTGCCCGTCCTTGTCTTTCGGATGGAAAAATCTGGTTTCCGGATTAAATACGTTACGATAATTGTAGGAGCAACGCAAGTAATATTGTGCTTCATCCTTTTTATCCAGAGCCAAGGCAATTTGCGAGAGACACCACTGGTCGTATGAGGTGCCGAGTGTAACAGCTATCGGTTGTCTCTTTTCCCAAACAGAGACATTCGGGACGGTCTCTTTTTCTCCCGGGTGTAGAGCCGGGATGTATCCATGTTCTTTATAGAACTCATCCAACCATCCGGCGGGAGCGGCCGACCAAGGAATGAGTGTTTTTTCTTCAATTCCTTTTTTGCAAGCTATGTATGCTTTTTCAAGGTCGAAACCTGTTAATCCTTTTTTATACGCATCAATTACGGTGGCAACGCCATGGTTCGAATTCATGCGCCGCGTATCGCCCGTTGTTTCCGGGAAAGTTGGCATCCATCCTGTTCCCATCTGTTCAGCCATGAGTAGGAATGAACGGATAATCTCTGTTTCTTTCTGGCTGTCAAGCAGGATGCGTAGAGGATGTGTCGCCCGGTATGTGTCCCATAACCAATCGTCGGTGTAGAACGGTGAGCCGTTATCCTCATGGATTTGTCCGTCGAATGCACTGTAATAGTGTCCGTCTTCACTCAAATTAATCGGGCGTTCGAGACAGCGGTAAAGAGAAGTGTAAAATACCGTCTTGTCGTTGGAAGTTCCTCCTTCGACTTGGATTTTGCCTAATGCGTCGTTCCATATTTCGCGTCCGG
Source organism: uncultured Parabacteroides sp. (assembly GCA_944325355.1). Classification (GTDB taxonomy): domain Bacteria; phylum Bacteroidota; class Bacteroidia; order Bacteroidales; family Tannerellaceae; genus Parabacteroides. Next base: position 181,128 of record CALUZS010000001.1, on the reverse strand, counting down.
ATTCTGCGATGGTTTCAACATCGAAGCTGTTGATTTCGCGGTTTAAATTCTTTTTAGCCTGCTCAATACTGATATATGATATTCCGTAACGTAAGGCTATCTCTTTTTTCTCTCCGGAAAAAGCCAAAGCGATTGCGGCATTTTCTCCTTTGGCGGAATTGTTTTTGTAATCGATGGCGTTGTTTGTTATTGTTCCAGCTTTGTTAGGCGTGATATCCGTTTCTGCGTATAAATATATTTTTGTTTTTCCGTCAACGAATTGGAATCCACTGACCGAATTGTTTTCGGCTTTCAGTTCTCCGTTTCGGCTGTTGAAGATAAGGTAGCGCATCGGAGCGTCTTTCTCAAAAGAGATGTTGTAGATGGCGCTTTGATGTGACGGCGCGAAATCCACTGCCGTGTTCAAATCATCCAGATATACTTTGTAACGATAAGGCTTTATCTTTTCCCGGTCGTAGCTGAGCGGCATAGTTGCCTTTATCTCTTTTTCATCACCTTGGAATGGTGTCAGGTTAAATGCCGATCGCTCACGGTGGTTGGTCACAACTATCGGTAGTCCGTTGAGCCGGTCACCCGTAAAATCACCCCTTTCCGGATAGACACGCAACATGCTGTTGGGCAGGTGTACCGTAGGGTATGTAGGAACTAACAGATGGCTTATATTTCCCATGTACGGATTGACGAAATCCACAGGTGCTTGTGTAGAACCCGATGGAATGTTTTGGTCGAGTGTACAGGAAAAAAGCATAGCTGTGCCGATAACGGCACAGCTATAAGTCTTCCATTTATTGGAAATTTGTTGGATACGATGATTCATTATGTTTTATTTTTCTTCGTTATCATGTACGGAAAATGAGTAAGGCATATCATCGGCTGCTACGCCTCTCTCTTTATTAGGTTCGTTGCTCATCTTAATATCGATAACAGCTCCGTTCATCAGGTCAAAATGATCCAGATAATTTTTGGTGTATGCCTTTCCGTTCATCCACATTTCGTTGATGTACCGGTTTTCATCGCTGTTCTCTGGAGCGTTGATGACCACTCTGTTGCCGTTTTCCAAGTGCAGTGTTGCTTTTTTGAACAGCGGGGCTCCCATTGCATACTGGGTCGTTCCCGGACATACGGGATAGAAGCCTAAAGCAGAGAACACATACCATGCTGAAGTTTGACCGTTGTCTTCATCGCCGCAATATCCGTCGGGACCGGCGCCATACATCCGGTTCATTACTTCACGCAACCAATATTGGGCTTTCCACGGTTCGCCGGCATAATCGTACATGTAAATCATGTGTTGGATAGGTTGGTTGCCATGTGCGTAGTTACCCATGTTCATAACGGTCATTTCCCGGATTTCATGGATTACGCCACCATAGTAACTGTCATCGAAGAGAGGTGGAACGGCAAATACGGAGTCGAGCATGGTGATGAACATCTCTTTTCCTCCCATTAGGTCGATTAATCCCTGCGGATCATGGAAAACAGACCATGAATAGTGCCAGCTGTTTCCTTCGGTGAACGCATCACCCCATTTCAGCGGTGAAAATGGGGTGGCGAATGTTCCGTCTTGATTCCTTCCTCGCATCAGACAGGTCTCTTTATCAAACAGGTTTTTGTAGTTCAGCGCGCGTTTTTCCAATGTGCGGATTTCCTTTTTCGGACGGTTGAGTTCTTTCGCCAACTGCAGGATGCACCAGTCATCATAGGAATATTCCAGAGTACGTGCTGCATTCTCGTTGATTTTTACGTCATAGGGTACATAACCTAATTTATTGTAGTACTCATGACCGAGACGCCCCGTAGAAGATACTTGAGGATGTACATTCTCTGTTCCGTGGATTAATCCTTCATACAGCGTTTCCAAATCCTTAACCCGGACACCTTTCATATAGGCATCCACCAATACAGAAGCTGAATTGTTTCCAACCATGCAACCTCTGTGTCCGGGGCTTGCCCATTCCGGGAAGAAGCCGCTCTCTTTGTAGGTGTTGATCAGACCTTCTTGTATTTCCAGGTTTACGGAAGGGAACATCAAGTTCAAGAACGGGAACAAACAACGGAACGTATCCCAGAAACCGGTATCGGTGTACATGAAACCGGGAAGAACTTCTCCGTTGTAAGGACTGTAATGTATCACGTTCCCATTTGCATCATATTCATAAAATTTGCGGGGAAACAGGACTGAACGATAGAAACAGGAATAGAATGTTCTGTATTGGTCCAAGTTCCCGCCTTCCACTTCGATTTTGCTGAGAACTTTATTCCAGGCTTCTTTCCCTTTTTCTACTAATGTATTGAAAGAGTCGTTACCCAATTCTTTCATGTTCAAGGCTGCTTGGTCGAAACTGATGAAAGATGAAGCGACTTTGGCGTGGACAATCTCGCCTTTTTTTGTTTTGAATCCGATAACTGCACCTACATGGTTCTCTTTCTGCTCTGTACTGTTTTCTTTTAATGCACCGTTTGCAAAAGTTGCCTTATAGGTAAATGGCTTGTCGAATTCGATGATGAAATAGTTTTTGAAATTTTCGGGAACGCCGCCGCTGTTGCGTGTCGTGTAACCGATGATTTTATTCTCTTCCGGAATGACTTTTATGTACGAACCGCGGTCGAAAGCATCGATAACAACGTATGAGTGGTCGTTTTCCGGAAATGTGAACCGGAACATAACGGCTCTTTCAGTCGGAGTCAGCTCCGTCACGACGTCATGTTCTGCCAAATATACTTTGTAGTAATAGGCTTTGGCAATTTCGCCTTTGTGTGAAAACCAGCTGGCACGTTTGTCTTCATTAAACTCCGGTTTCCCTACAACCGGCATGATGGAGAATTGTCCATAGTCATTAATCCAGGGGCTTGGTTGATGGGTCTGCTTGAACCCTCTTATTTTATGGGCTGTATATACATAAGCCCAACCGTCACCCATTTTCCCGGTCTGTGGTGTCCAAAAATTCATTCCCCATGGACGGGCAATGGCGGGATACGTGTTTCCCGTAGATAATTCAAAACTTGATTGGCTTCCTACGAGCGGATTGACGTATTCAGCCGGATTAAAGGAGTTGTCTGCTTTTATTTCCGCTGTCATCCCCAAACAAGCGAGCGCAATAAAGGCGCAACCCAGCATTTTTCTTTTTTTCATATTTAAATCTATTAGTATTTAATAATTTGTCCTAGCGCATTTTGGCATTTTATCAATTTAGTACAAAAGTAAGGAAACTTCTCTACTTGGCAAAAGTGAGGAAACTATTTTCTTTTGTTTGGGATGGTATTTCTGCATGTTCCGGCAATAAAAGCAGGAAATATGAGATTTGTTCGTTGTGCGGTGCTGTTTTTTATCCGGGATATTTGTTGTATTTTTGCCGGCGGAATATGGTAGGTGCGAAACTGTTAAGGTTTGTGAGATATTTTCTGCTGGTCCTTTTTGTCGGATATTGCAGCGAAATCGTGGCTTTTCTCCATGTGCATATAGTAAATGGGGTCACAGTCGTGCATTCCCATCCGTATTCCCATAAAGAAACGCACCAGCATTCTTATGTTGAGTTACAGTTATACCATGTCATTTCGCGTATCTCCATCGATGACTGTGAGGTTTCTTCGTTGGAACTTCCGTTTTTCCTGACATTCCTGCGTTCGTTGGATGTAATCTTTTCCGAAGGGACAGGGCTTACGGATATTGAACGTTATATTTCCCTCCGGGCTCCACCTTTCATTGCCGGTTTATATTGACAAACAGACTGCAAGAGCGGAATATGTTATGGGTAATCATCTCTCTTTTTCTATTGGAGTGATTTCCCTGTCTGCGTCTTGCCTTTATGTTATTTTTAATACTAAAATCTTATAAATCAGACAATGAATAGAATATATGCTTTGATTGCAGGGATGCTGTGTGTCGTTGCATTGCTTTCTGCGCAAGAACATGCGGAAAGACTGAATCCGTCGGATGCCAATATCGTAGGGCATGTTATTGATAAGCAGACGGGTGAACATCTCTCTTTTATTAATGTGTTTTTAAAAGGAACAACTATTGGCGTAGCTACCGATGAAAGCGGACATTATTACCTGAAGAACTTGCCGGAAGGCTCTTTTGTTCTGGTAATGCGTTCACTTGGCTACAAAACGGTGGAGAAAAAGGTGACGTTGAAAAAAGGAACGACGTTGGAAATAAACTTTGATGCGGAAAACGATGTTGTATCGTTGGATGGAGTAGTGGTATCGGCAAATAGGAACGAGACCTCCCGCCGTCTGGCGCCTTCGCTGGTAAATGTGTTGGATGCGAAGATGTTTGAAGTGACACATGCCACTTCGCTTGCTGACGGATTGAATTTCCAGCCAGGTGTACGGGTAGAGAACAACTGTCAGAATTGTGGTTTTCAGCAGGTACGAATCAACGGATTGGAAGGTCCGTACACACAAATATTAATCGACAGCCGTCCTGTATTCAGTGCACTCGCCGGTGTGTACGGCTTGGAACAAATACCGGCAAACATGATAGAGCGCGTGGAAGTGATGCGTGGCGGAGGTTCGGCATTGTTCGGTTCTTCAGCGATAGCCGGGACTATCAATATCATTACCAAAGAACCTATACGCAATTCGGCACAGATTTCCCATTCGTTGACATTGGTTGGCGGTGACCGGCCGGATAACAACACTACTGTCAATGCATCGTTGGTGACAGACGACCATAAAGCCGGACTTTATATCTTCGGACAGGCGCGTCATCGTGCCTATTATGACCACGACGGCGACGGTTATTCCGAACTTGGCAAACTTGATGCCCGGACAATTGGTTTCCGTTCGTTCCTGAAAACAAGCGATTATTCCAAACTGACGTTCGAGTATCATAACATTTATGAGTTTCGCCGGGGCGGAAACAAATTCGACTTGCAGCCGCATGAAACAGATATTACGGAGCAGACAACTCATTATATCAACTCCGGAGGCTTGAAGTTCGACCTCTATTCGAAAGATTATGCCCATAAACTGAATGTCTATGCGTCGGCGCAGCAGACAAAACGCAACAGTTACTATGGGGCGCAGATGAATGACAAGGCTTATGGGAATACGTCCGACATGACATTCATTGGAGGGGCGCAATATTCATACAACTGGGGAAAATGTATTTTCATGCCGGCGGAGTTTACCGGCGGATTGGAGTATAACCTGGATGACCTGACCGATGAGATGCCTGGATACGACCGTTATTTGTCTCAGAAAATCCATATCGGGAGTGCTTTTTTGCAAAATGAATGGAAGAATGACCGTTGGAGCTTTTTGGTGGGCGGCCGTTTCGACAAGCACAACTTGATTGACCATCTTATTTTCAGTCCGCGTGTGAACCTGCGGTTCAATCCGACGAAAGATATTAACTTACGGCTTTCGTATTCGAGCGGTTTCCGTGCACCGCAGGCGTTCGACGAAGATTTGCATATCACTGCCGTAGGAGGAGAAGGGGTCTTAATCCAGCTTGCGCCGGATTTGAAAGAGGAAAAATCGAACAGTTTAAGTATGTCGGCGGATTTCTACAAACGTTTTGGTCCGGTACAGACGAATTTTCTGATAGAGGGCTTTTATACTGATTTGAAGAATGTGTTCGCGCTGGTGGAAGTGGGCACCGATGATAAAGGCAACAAATTAATGGAACGGCAGAACCAGAAAGGTGCACGGGTAATGGGAATAAATCTGGAAGCAAAAGCAGCCTATTCGTGGATGCAAGTGCAGGCAGGTGTGACTTTGCAGCGGAGTCGTTACAAGGAAGCCTATTCTTGGAGCGAAAGCAATTTGGATTTGAAACCCCAGAAGCGGATGTTCCGGGCTCCGGATGTGTATGGATATTTTACATCGTCGTTTACTCCGGTAAAACGTTTTACTGCAACATTGACAGGTACTTATACCGGCAGTATGTTGGTACAGCACTTTGCCGGATATATCGAGAAAGATGCGGAAACGAAAACGCGCGATTTCTTCGACATGAATATCAAGCTGACTTACGATATTCCTTTGTTTTATAGTGTAACCTTGCAGGTAAATGCCGGAATCCAGAATATTTTCAATGCTTACCAGAATGATTTCGATAAGGGTCCGTACCGTGATTCCGGATACATTTATGGCCCTTCGCTGCCCCGCAGTTATTTTATGGGATGTAAAATCAGTTATTGAAAAAGACTTGCCGCTTTCCTGGGAAAACTTGCCGGGAGCGTATCAAAAAGCCGGAGTATTTTCACGGAAATATTCCGGCTTTTTTTGGTATCCCCAAAAAGGAGGTAAAAGCGCAAGAAACAAGATATTGGCAAAAAGGGGATTATTCATAGAAAAAATGAAAGGATTTCTCTGTGTTGATTTAAAAATGTGCTACATTTGCACGGTAAATAAAGAAAAATGTGCGATAAATCGAAGAAACAGTTAGAATTGGATAAACGTTACCTGCGGATGGCATCGGTGTGGGCTGAGAACTCATATTGCAAACGTCGCCAGGTAGGAGCGTTGATCGTCAAGGATAAAATGATTATATCCGACGGTTACAACGGCACTCCGGCAGGCTTCGAAAATGTTTGCGAGGATGAAAATAACCTGACAAAACCGTATGTGCTCCATGCTGAAGCCAATGCGATTACGAAAGTCGCCGCGTCGTCGAACAGCAGCTGGGGCGCTACGATATATGTGACGGCAGCACCGTGTATCGAGTGCGCCAAATTGATTATACAATCGGGAATAAAGAGAGTTGTTTATTCGACAAAGTACCGGACTGAAGAGGGCTGCGATTTGCTGAAACGTGCAGGTGTTGTTGTCGATTTTATTGATATAACAGAGAAATAGTGTATGGAAAATAATAGAAGGACGAAGGTATGGCTTCCGTTCATCATTGCAGCAAGCATTGCTGTCGGAATATTTATCGGAAACTATTACAAGGTGTTGAGCGGTAAACAGCAGGGACGTGCTTTTTCGAACGGAGATAAAATTTCGGCGATACTTGGTATCATCAACGAACAGTACGTAGATACGGTGAACATGAACGATTTGATAGAGAACACGATTCCTAAGATTTTCGGAGAGCTGGATCCCCATTCTGTTTATATTCCGGCAAAGGACTTGGCTGACGTGAACGAAGAGCTGGACGGCTCGTTTAGCGGTATAGGTGTCTCCTTTAATATGCAGACGGATACGATTATGGTGATTAGCGTCATCTCGGGCGGTCCGGCGGAAAAAGCGGGAATCCTTCCGTTCGACCGTATTATTACCATCAACGACTCCCTGTTTGCCGGAACGAACAAGAGCCAGGAAAAAATCATGAAGTCCCTGCGCGGAGCAAAGAATAGTACGGTGAAGCTGGGTATCAAGCGGGGGCTTTCCGACGAACTGTTACAAATCAACGTGACAAGGGGAGATGTACCGGTAAAATCGGTAGATGTCTGTTTTACGCCTGCCGAGGGGATAGGGTTTATCAAGGTCAGCAAGTTCGGACGTACTACCTATAATGAGTTCCTTACCGCAATAGCCAAACTGAAGCAGCAGGGTGTCAACTCGTTTATCATCGATTTGCGTGACAATACCGGCGGATTCATGGATGCCGCCATCAATATGGTGAACGAATTCATGCCGGAAGGCAAACTGATTGTATATACGGAGGGAAAATCGTTCCCCCGTTCGGATGTGTATGCGAACGGGACGGGTACATGCAAGGATGCCGAGATTGTGGTTTTGACAAACGAGATTTCCGCATCGGCAAGCGAGATTTTCTCGGGGGCGATACAGGACAATGACCGTGGTATGATTATCGGGCGGCGCACGTTCGGGAAAGGATTGGTGCAGAACCAGATTCCGTTGAACGACGGTTCGGCTTTCCGCCTGACGATAGCACGTTACTATACCCCGTCGGGAAGATGTATCCAGAAAGATTACAAGATGGGCGATGATGAAGACTACGAGCAGGATATTTACAACCGTTACTTGCATGGCGAGTTTTATTCAGCCGACAGTATCAAGCTGGACGATAATCTGAAATATAGTACGTTTGGCGGACGGACGGTTTACGGCGGAGGTGGCATCATGCCGGATATTTTCATTCCGCGCGATACGTCCGGAATTACAACTTACTACAAGAATGTAGTAAATACCGGAGTCCTGCATTTATATGCGTTGCGTTATTCCGATGCGAACCACGAGAAGTTATCGTCGTTCGGCACGTACGAGGAGCTTCTTGCCTATTTGCAGACACAGCCGCTGCTTTCCGATTTTACCGATTTTGCGGCAACGCAGGGCATAGCGAAGCGTCCTACATTAATCAATATCTCCGGTAAACTGATTACCTTGCAGTTGCAAGCCTATATCATCCGGAACTTCTTTGACGATGACGGCTTTTATCCGGTGTTCCTGAAAGATGACCCCACCTTGAAGAAGGCCATCGATGTTTTGAAATCGGGAAGTGCGCGTCCGGTACTTGGCAATGCCGGAGATAATGTGGCAGGTAATGGAGTTGCAAGCACGGAAAACTGAATTGCGCCGCCGGATGGCTTCTTTGAAGAAAGCTTATATGGAAGCGCAGCTGCGGCAACTCTCGGATAAAATTACAAGCCGTTTGGAAGAATCCCCTTTTTTCCGTAATGCATCGTGCGTGGCAATCTACCATGCCCTGCCGGGCGAAGTGCAAACGGCTGCATTCCTTGAACGGTGGTACCGTCAGAAAGAGTTGCTGCTCCCCTTGGTGAAAGGCGACAATTTGTTGATGGTTCCTTATAAAGGGCGCGATGCCGTCGCTCCGGGTGCGTTCGGAATCCTTGAGCCTTGCAATGTGGAAGATGCGGTGCAGTTGAGTTCCGGGAGAGTTGACTTGGTGGTTGTCCCGGGAGTGGCATTCGACCGTAACAGAAATCGGTTGGGACGGGGAAAAGGTTTCTACGACCGCCTGTTATCCGGATTGCCTGTCTTCAAAGCCGGTCTCTGCTTCGGGTTCCAATTGGTTGATGACGTGCCGGTCTCCGGCGTTGAGGACATCCCTATGGACGCTGTAATCACGGAAGATGAAGTGGTTATCTGACCACCAGCTTTTCGATGACTTTTATTCCCGTATAATCGTTGATGCGTTTGATAATCTGCTCGCTGTTGAGCAGCACTTCGTTGCGTAGCACAGCCGATGTGAGCGAGACGTGCAGCACGCGGTCTTTTACGAAGATGGAATGCGTGTAGTTCCGGATTCCGCTTCCCAACGTCTCGTACCAGGCACGTTTCACACGTATCTCCAGAATCTTTTCGTATAGCTCGGTGTTGTCTTCGAAGAAATCGCGGAGGATTTCGCCGATGGCTTGTGTGTTCCTCTTTTTCATGCCGTTTTCCTCTCTAAAACAGTGACAGTTCCCGATTCCACTTTGAACAGTGCATAGTCGCGGTTCATTGCCTGGAGAATTTCATCAAGGTATTTTCGGTTGGTGTCGGTGATGAATATCTGTCCGAAGATTTCACCGCTTACGATGCGGATGATTTGCGCCACACGGTTGGCGTCGAGCTTGTCGAAAATGTCATCGAGCAGGAGTATGGGCAGTGTTGCCCCTGTTTTCTTCAGCAGTTCGAATTGCGCCAGCTTCAGTGCGATGAGGTAGGTCTTGTTCTGCCCCTGCGAGCCGGTCCGGCGTATCAATGAGCCGGATAGGAGCATTTCGAGCTCGTCTTTATGGATACCGCATGAGGTGTAACCCAGTATGCGGTCGCGTTCACGGTTTTTCCGGAGCAGCTCCTCCAGGTTTCCATCCGCCAGTTGGGAGAGGTAACGTAGTTCGACTTCTTCAGCCGATTCGCATATCTCCCGGTAGTAGTGGTTGAACAGCGGCGTGAATTCCTCCACCAGTTGTTTCCGCTTCTCATGAACCGTTTCGCCGTAGAGCGACAGCTGCATTTCGAGGACATCGTACAGCCCGTTGTCGTGTCTCTGTTCTTTCAACATGACGTTGCGCTGTGCCAATGCCTTGTTGTACTGGATTAATGCGTTCAGGTAGTTTTTGTCCTGCTGGGAGATAATCATGTCAATGAATTTCCTCCGTTCGTCGCTGCCGCCCCGTATCAGGTCGGCATCCTGCGGCGAGACCATCACCAGCGGCAGCAACCCGATGTGCGAGGAAAGTTTGTCGTACTCTTTCTTGTTCCGTTTGAACTGTTTGCGTTGCTTCCGGCGGATGCCGCAGAAAATCTCTTCCTGTTGCCCTTCGTAGTCGTAAAAGCCTTGGAGCATGCACATCTCCTCGCCATCCTTTACCAGCTGGCTGTCAGGCGTATTGATGTAACTTTTGCAGAACGACAAGTAATGGATGGCGTCCAGCAGGTTGGTTTTCCCCATCCCGTTGTTCCCGAAAAAGCAATTAATCTTGTGTGAAAAGGCAACTTCTGCCTGGGCGATGTTTTTATAGTTCAGTATGGAAAGTTGTTTCAATATCATCTTCTTTGCGGTTTTCAAGGCAAAATTACGCAAAAAAAGGGCGCGCATAGCCGTGCCTTGCACTCAAAACCGGATTCTTTGAGAGAAAAGCTGAAAGTTAACAAATATTAACGGGGGGGGGTGGTAGACGGAAAATAAATCTTTAGATTTGTTGATAAAAACAGATAAAAGTAAAAGTGTGTGTTTTTTTTTGAAAAAGCAGACCGCGTGGATGGAATGATTGGGCAATGTATATAGGTTACTTGGCGTAATAGAAATTGGATGTCGCGGAACATCGACGGGATGCCGTTGGTGTTTGGAGGCATTTAATGCTTTTATCCGGACTGTAGAATTATTAATTTATCAAATAAATATAGATATGAGGAAATATTTACTTTCAGTAATTTTATGTGCAGCTTCCTTTTCCGTGGTGCATGCGCAGGTGGAAATCTCGGAGGAACACTTTCCTGACCCGGCTTTCAGGGAGTATATCGGGAACACATTCGATAAAGATAAAGACGGAACGCTTTCTGCGGAAGAAATCTCTTCCGTCAAAGATTTCTATTTGTACGAGAAAGGCATTGCTTCGTTGGAGGGAATCCAATATTTTACATCAATGGAACTCCTGAATTGCAGCAATAACCCGCTGGCGGAGCTTAAGTTGGACGGGCTTCCGGCTCTGGAGAATTTGATGTGCAGTGAGACCGAACTGGTTTCTCTCTCGTTGTCCAATTTGCCTTCCTTGACGGATTTGAACTGTGAAAGCAGCCAATTGACGGAATTGAACCTAAACAACCTGCCGGCATTAACGAGGATAAATTGCCAAGGGAACAAATTGGCTCAGTTGAACATCAAGGGAGTTCCGGAGCTGGTTTCCTTATTTTGTGCATACAACCGGCTTCCGCATTTGGAACTTGGCGGTTTCCCGAAATTGCAACACCTGAATTGTGAAGGCAACCAATTGACGGAATTGGATCTAAGCGGTGTTCCCCTTTTGGCGACTCTGCAGTGTCCCCGGAATCCGCTGCTGGGTTTGGATTTAAGCAAGAATCCGAATCTGACGCAAGTAAGTACGTACTATTGCAGATATCCCGTGCGTGCCCCCGGCGGTGCGGTCGATACGAAGACGCTCCCCGGTTTCGACCGGAACAAGATCTCCAATCTGATTGGAGGCGTATGGGATGGCGATTACTTGTATGACGTGTCGGGAAATAACGAAATCACATACGATTATGCGACGGGTTACACCGGTACTGGTAATTTTGCGACATTGCAGTTCGGGATTACCAATTTCTTCAACCGCAATTCCCCGGGCTTGAATAAACTTGTGGATAATTCGGTGTTTTACGATGCCGATGGCGACGGCGTGAAAGAGACGTATGCCTACCATTTATATAAGTATAAAATGTTTGAATGGGCAGATTCCGTTTTCATGGCATCCGACACGCTGGATATTCCCGAAAACTATATTCCATCGCGCGGATATAATTTGAATAACGACGGAGTGTTCGATTTCTATACATCGGATGATTATAACTCGGCAAACAGTTTTGTCTTGGTGAACCTGACCGGGCGTTTTGAGAAGAAACAGGGTGTCGTTCCTTACGCCTTGGACGTGGACAATGATGGACGGAAAGACCTTTTCTCCTTCAATTCGTATGACTGGACACTCCATTACCAGAATGCCGACGGGGCGTTTGTCACGGCACGAATCGATACCTTGTCGCGTGTACAGGCCGATTCGCTGCTTTCCCAAAAATGGGAGGAAACGAAAAAAGGCGGGTTGGTCATAACCAACGGAATACCTTCGTTGCGCGACAACATGTTTGTCCGCGATGGTGGCGTAGTTTCAGATTTCCTGTTCAAGCAGTCGCTGGACGTGAACCGTGACGGTTTCATCGATTTGGTGGGTGAGCGTACAATTTTCTACAACATGGGCGACAACCGTTTCGTGGCGGCTTGGCAACCTGGCAAGCTGACGGTGAAAGATTTGAATGGCGATTACATCCCCGATTATATCTATAACGACGAGGAGGGGCAGCGTGTCTATACGCGTGTCTATAAAGGCGGCGACGAGTTCGAGGAACAGACATTGGTTTCCAATTTGATTATCTCGGATATGTCCTGTTACGATTTCGACCGAGACGGGGATGTGGATATCCTCTTTACGTTCGATTACAGCAAGACGTTGGCTTATGCATTCCTTATGCTTTGTGAGAATGACGGGAATGGGCATTTTACGAACCATGAGTTTTCGTATAACGATACTTGGCAGTTTGGTCCTTGCCGCGATTACGACAATGACGGTTACATGGAATTGCTTGCAGCCAAACAGCATTATGATGAATACAATTCGGAGTCGGGATTGAAAGACCTTTATCTCTTCCGTTTGGATAATACCAATAACATCCAAGCTCCGACAGATGTATTGTTGCATGGGTATTTCGCTGGAAAGTTTAATAACGAAGTTGGAAAGATATCCGACCACTTTATGGCGGAGGATATCGATAACGACGGTTATCTGGATATACAATTTGAAGGCAGCCTTGGAGTGACGGCTGCTAATTACTGGGCATTCGCTTCGATGAAAGAACTTCTGCCAGGCATACAGGCGAATGAAGCGCCGGCAAAACCGGCAGCTCCAACCTTTGTGGCGGATAAATTGAACGGCAAACTAAAGCTCTCATGGAATAGAGGTTCGGATAAAGAGTCATCGCCGGTGGATTTGACTTATGCTCTGCGTGTCGGCTCAGCTCCTGGGCTGGATGATATTTATTTCTCTGAAAGTAATGCCGACGGCAGCCGCCGCAGTTTTAACGACGGGAATATGGGAACCAACCTGGACGTAGCGCTCGATGTCAGCAAGTGGAAACAAGGGACGTATTACATCTCCGTACAGACGGTTGACCCGATGCACCGTGGTTCTGCGTGGTCGGACGAGTTGGTGTATGAGCATGATTTTATGAAAGCATCGTTTACGCTGTCGGATGAGTCGGTAGCACCGAACGATACGCTCATCATCAGTACATCCCCGCTCTCGGATGCCTTTACCCGCACTTGGAATTTGTCGGGCGGACGCATTATCGATGCCTCAACAGACAGTTCGCGCCTTTATGTGCAATTCGATACACCGGGTGAAAAAAATATATCCCTGACGCTGACCAATGCGGAAGGTGCAGCCGACGTATATATGGCTACGGTAGAGTCTCGTCGGGCGGAACTGCAAAGGATAGATCTGTATGCAGGGGAGGTCTATCTCCGTAATCCGTTGTTATGGTGGGATATCGACAGTAATGGAACAATAGATTTGTTAGAAAGTCAAGGCTTTTATGTGAACGATGGTAGCGGTGAACTGACAAAGCTGGCAAAGATATTCAATACGAACTTGTCGATTCCCGAGCAACAGCGCAGTATGTTGTTGGATTTCGACATGGATGGTGACGCAGATATACTGACCCCGAGCAATCTCGGGGACATCTTGATAAATAACGGTGGAGGTAATTTTGAAGGGCGCACTGTTAATGCCCAATTGGCTTCTCCTTATTATCGTTATGGATGGACTGCTGATTTGAATAACGATGGTTTTTTGGAAATTATGGATTTGCATTATGATTATATCTATAAGAATAACGGTGATAATTTGACATCGGAAAGAGTGATAGATGGTAAATCTGTGGGATCGAAAGCTGTTCCGTTCGATATAAACCGGGATGGTTTTGTAGATATTATAGGTCATGATGCAAGTTACTATTATGGAGCAGTGGGTACAGGGATTATTTATTTAAACAAAGGGAATTTTGAATTTGAGCAATTGCCATATTCAATCAATAAAGATGCAGCGTTCTTAGGTGCAGAAGATTTGAATAGCGATGGTTATGTTGATATCGTGCTGCAACAGAACAGCAAAACCATCGCTGTGTATTGGGGAAACAAAGAAAACCGTTATACCGATTACAGTTCGTATACTGTGCCGGTTGAGATACAGACATGCTGGATACAGGAGATGGATAACAACGGTTGTCCGGACATACTGGTATCTTCGGCAGACAAAGGCGGCGCAATCATCTATATGGAGCGTGACAAATCGGCTAAAGTAGAGCCGGTCAATGCGGAAAGTTGGGCATTTGATGTTTCTTCTCATGCGGTGGACCGCGATGGGGATGGCGTACCTGATATTTGTGATGAGAATTATTATACGAAAGTATACAGTAATATAAGGAACGAAGCACCGAAAGCTCCACGTAATATACGCGCTATCCAAGAGGGTACAGGCATCCTGTTGCAGTGGGACGATGCAGCCGACAAGGAGACCCCGGCAATGCAGATGCGCTACAATATCAGCGTGAAGAAGAAAGGCGCTACCGGTGAAAATGCCTATATCATCTCTCCAATGAACAGCTTGGATGAAAAAATGGCGATAATTCCGAAGTTCTTTTACCAAAAGGCAACGCAGAAACTGATACCGATAGAACGTTTTGAGGTGGGGCAAGAATATGAGGTGCAGGTACAAAGCATCGACCTTTGGGATGCCCACTCCCCGATGTCGGAGGTGTACACATTTACGGTGGAAAGCCAAGTGGGCATAACCGGTCCGAATGCTACATGTCCAAATAATGGTATCGAACTGGTATATCGCGGAACAGAAGACTTGTCAGATGGAGCCGTTTGGGATTGGGACGGCGGAAAGTTGTTAAGTAACGAAGGTAATACGTTTGAAGTTTATTGGGAAACTGCCGGGCTGAAGACGGTTAAGGTGACAATTAACGGAATCGTGTCGACAAAACCTGTATATGTGAAAGCGGCGACGGATTTGTCGTTCGACTTCCCGGAAAGCGGTCTGGCCGGCACGGAGATAACCTTTACCTTACCTGAAGCCTTTGTTAATGCTCCTGAAGAATTGGTGAGTGTAAAGACTTCCGACAACCGTGTCGTGTTGCAGCGTAGGGTAGGCAGCCGTGAAGCAAAAGCCGTATTCCCTACGGAAGGGACTTTCCGGATAGAGTTGCAGATGGAGGACTCGCTTTGCGGGATGCTTTCCTCTTCGAAAGAAATCCATATTATCGGTGAAGTGCCGACACCGGTAATCGACCTGGTGGGCATCGATGCGGAAACGGGTAAGAACAAGGTGACTTGGAACATGCCGAACATGCCGGATTACGTCACCACGGTGAATATCTACAAGGAGGGCGGCCGGTACAACCAGTTCGACAGCATCGGCGCGGTAGACCCGTCGGCTGGCGTGTTCATCGACATGGCATCGAACCCGAGTGTGAAGTCGGAACGCTATCAAATCCGTTTGGGCACGACTTTCGGTGTGGAGAGTCCGGCGAGCCGTACACACAGCGGTACGCATCTGATGTTGAACCGTGGCATGGGCAGTGCGATTAACTTGATATGGAACCAGTACGAGGGCGGTATTGTGGATAGCTACCGCATATTGCGTGGCACGACCAGGGACGACCTGCAACTGTTGGCGGAAGTGTCGGGGGCGAACACGGCTTATACCGACCTTACGGGCGGCGACGGTGTATATTTCTACGCCTTGGAATACGACAAGACCTATTCCGACGAATGGGAGCCGCTGTCGGTCAGCCTGATGGCGGAAGGGAATGAAGTGGGTCGCTCGAACGTGGTCTGCACCGACGATGCACTGCTGGCTACGCTGGCGGAAAGCATGAACATCCTCTCCTTGGAGAGCGAGAATGTATTGACACCGTCTCAACCGGAACTTCACTTGTCGGCGGAAATCTTCCCCGTAACGGCCGACATCCGTGGAGTGAACTGGCAGATAGTATCAGGCAGCGAACTGGCAACCATCAACCAGAACGGCTTGCTGACGGCCGTAGGCATGGAGAACGGAGAAATAGTTGTCCGCGCGACGGCAATCGATGGTTCGGGTATCTATGCGGAACTGAGGGTAGAGAAGAAAGACTTTATGGTACGCCCGTCAAGCATCGTCATCACGGCAGAGGGCGGCAATACGCTGACACCGGAAACTCCGGAGTTGCAGCTGTTGGCAGAGGTGCAGCCAGTGGAAGCATCGCAAGCCGTGACATGGAGCATCGTGTCGGGCGGCGAGCTGGCAACCCTCAGCGAAGACGGCTTGCTGGCAGCCGCAGGCTCAGAGAACGGAACGGTGCTGGTACGCGCCACGTCGGTTACCGATCCGGAAATCTATTCCGAAATCTCGATAGAAAAGAAAGACTTCATGATACTTCCGTCAAATATCGTCATCACGGTAGAGGGCGGCAGCAATACACTGACCCCGGAAGCTCCGGAGTTGCAGTTGCTGGCAGAGGTGCACCCTGCGGAAGCATCGCAGACGGTGACATGGAGCATCGTGTCGGGCAACGAACTGGCAGCTATCAGTGATGATGGTTTGCTGACATCGGTAGGCTTTGAAAACGGCACGATAATCGTACGCGCTACATCGGTAACGGCTCCGGAAGTTTATCAGGAGTTCACGGTAGAGAAGAAGGACTTCGTGGATACAGGCATTTCTGGAATAGAATGGGACGAGGTGCGCATCTGGGTGAAAGGTGACCTCTACGTATCGGGTCTCCCGACGGAATGGAAGGTGCGCTTCCGTATCATCGACATGCTGGGATTGTCGCAGCTGACGGCATCCAGCGAAGGTGTTGAGACTGCCCGGATAGAATTGGGCAGGCTGGCAAGCGGGACATACATTCTTTTGGTGGAGACTAAGGACGGCAGCAAGACATTCCGTTTTATTAAATAGGAGGAATTGATATTGTGGATGGAAACGGGGATGCACTGGATGGTGTATCCCCGTTTTTTGTTATCAGGAACGGGATATTTGCCTTTGCCCGCTCTTTTTCGTACCTTTGCCCTCGGAATATAAAAACAGAAGGAAATGATTATCAAAAGTGCGAATTTTGTTATAAGCAATACCGATGTCAAAAAATGTCCGAATGATGGGCGTCTTGAATATGCTTTTATCGGAAGAAGTAATGTCGGCAAATCGTCTCTCGTCAATATGTTGACAGGGAGGAAAGAACTTGCATTAACCTCCCAAAAACCGGGAAAGACCATCTTGATAAATCACTTCCTTATCAATGAAGAATGGTATTTGGTAGACCTTCCCGGCTACGGATACGCCCAGCGAGGAAAAGAGGGACGAAAACAAATCCAGAACATCATTGAAGATTATATATTGGAGCGGGAGTCGTTGACCAACTTGTTTGTTTTGCTCGACTGCCGCCATCCGGCACAAAAGATTGACCTTGAGTTTATGGAGTGGCTGGGTGAAAACGGAGTGCCCTTTGCCATTATTTTTACCAAAATTGATAAGCTTGGAAAACAGCGCTTGCAGGAGAACATCAAAGCTTATCAGGAAAAAATGTTGGAGACATGGGAAGAGCTTCCTCCAATCTTCATATCTTCTTCGGAAAAGAAACTGGGCAAGGATGAAATATTGGATTTTATTGAAAAGATAAACAAACAGCTGAAACAGGGATAATCCAATTCCGCTCTTTCTTGTCAGGAAGTCTCTTTGTCCGTTCTTTTGCAGATATATCTCATCAGTGCAGGAAGGACAATAAACTACTTGCATTTTAGTGGTATGCCCGTTACCCCATAAGGTGAGCAAGCAGCCGCAGATACTTGTTAGGGAAACGAAAAGTATTGCCAACGAAATACGCCATTCACGCAATAGGAACATCAACACAGTGAGGACTTCTTTCTTCTTTTGTCCGTAAGGGCAGAGAGTCGTGATAAAAAACAGGAATATAGAAATGAGCCGGTACATTCCGGCAAAAGTAGATTTCGAGTTTGGAGAAAATTTGAATTTCCAATTAACGTATATAGACAAAAGATACGACAAATTAGGATATTTATTTGCTCCGAAAATCAAACTTGTATTATCTTCGCCTATCTTTTTGTATGTGTAACTAATATGAAACAATAATGCCATTGGAAAAATATAGCAGACTTATTCTATTTCTATTATTGTTAACTGTTGGTTTTCCGTTATATGCGCAAAAAATAGAACTGTCGGGAGTTGTGAAAGAGGAAGGGACAAGCCTTCCTGTTGAACAGGCAACAGTGAAATTGTTGCAGCCGAAAGATAGTGCACTGATAACGGGAAGTGTCAGTTTGACAGACGGTACGTTTGTATTGAAAAATGTGAAGAAAGGGAGTTATTTAATCAATGTTTCTTTTGTAGGATATACATCGACATACAAGGCTGTATCTATTGATGGAAAAACAGCTGCTGTCGATCTCGGTACGTTCATGTTGCAGCCGGAATCGTATGAATTGACTGAAACGGTCATAACGGCGAAAGCTCCGGAAATGGTGATGCGGAATGATACGATGGAGTATAATGCGGATTCGTACAAAGTGGAAGAGGGCGCTGCGTTGGAAGAATTATTCAAGAAAATGCCCGGTGTAGAGGTAGACAACAACGGAAAAATAACGGTCAACGGAAAAGAAATAACGAAAATTATGGTTGACGGGAAAGAATTTTTCCTGAACGACCCGCAGATGGCATCGAAGAACCTCCCGAGCAAGATGGTCGATAAGATTCAGATATTGGATAAGAAGAGCGATATGGCGAAACTTACGGGATTCAATGACGGGGAGGAAGAGACGGTGATAAACCTGACCATTAAACCGGAAATGAAAAAAGGGTGGTTAGGAAAAGTCTCGGGCGGTTATGGCTGCACGGACCGTTACCAAGGGGATGTGATGCTGAACCGGTTTATCGGGAACGACCAAGTGACGCTAATTGGCAGGAGTAACAATACGGGAAATATCGGCGGAAACGGTTTGAATACTTCCGGACGTGGTGGTGTGAATTTTGCAAAGTCGAAAGAAGATAAGTTACAGATGAACGGAAGTGCATCATATAATTATCATCGTGGTGATTTCCAGCGGAGAAGCAGTAGGGAAGATGTTCTTCCGGGAGATAGTTTGTCGTATTACAATTCCCAGAACGGAAATTTTTCCAAAAGCAATAACTTTTCGGGGAATTTCAGGCTCGAATGGACTCCAGATACGATGACGACATTGATATTTACACCAAATCTGAATTATCGTTGGAACAATAACAGCTCGGAACGTACTTTCAACACGTTGAACCAGGAACGGGATACGGTCAACATGGGAGAGTCTTCGCGGAATACGGATTCTAAGAATTTTTCGATGAATGCGAACCTGACATTCAGTAAACGGCTGAACCCGTACGGGCGTGTATTCAGTTTCAGCCTATCCGGAGGGTTCAATCATTCGAATACGGATGGCAGGAACTATTCGTTTACGGATTATATGGAAACAAATGGCTTCCAAGAGGATGAGTTGATAGACCAGTTGATAGACAATAAAGGAAAGAACTTTAATTACCGTGTACACTTGTCGTGGGTGGAGCCGCTCGGGCGTAACAATTTCCTGCAACTGACATATACGTTCAGGCATAATAATTCCGAATCTTTGCGGTATTCTTATTCGCAGGATGAGAATGGTAATTTTACCCGGTTGGATTCCGCGTATAGCCAGAGTTACCGGAATAATTTTATTAACCAGCAGATTCGTCTCAGTTTCAAGGCGCAACGGGAGAAATATTTCTATATTATCGGTGTGCATCTCGATCCGTCATTGTCGAAAAGCCGTACTTTTGTAGGAGACAGCACTCTTTCGCGTATTTCACGTAATGTCGTGAATTTTTCTCCGAATATGCAGTTCATGTACTTTTTCGACAAAAGAACGAATATCCGGGTGGATTACAACGGAAATACGAGCCAACCGAGTGTCGCACAGTTGCAGCCGGTTGCCGATGTGTCTAATCCATTGAATATTGTCCAGGGTAATCCTGATTTGAAACCAACATTCAATAACTATATTTCTATGCGGTTCCGTCGCTCTGAGCCGGAAACCCAACGTAATTATATAGCGGATATCAATGCAAATTACACCATCAATGCCATTACCGGTTATTCCATTTACGATGCACAGCTGGGACGGCGGTATTCGACTTACAGGAATATCAACGGGAATTATGGCATCAACGGAAGCTTGAGGGTCGATTATCCGATATTCAACAAGAAACTTATTTTACGGACGACGACGAGAAGCAGTTTCAACAACCGGAATACGTACATAAACGGCGAAAAGAATACCAATAAGAATATGGTAGTGAGCGAACGTGCCGGTGCAAGGCTTCGGTTGGATAATGTGGATTTGTCGGCGTATGGTTCGTTCTCGTATAACCAGGCGCGTAACTCTTTTCAAACCAACAACGACAAACAGATATGGAACTATGGAGTTGACGGATACATGACCCTGATACTTCCTTACAAATTCCGTATAGAGAGCGATATACGCTGGCGTGTGAATACCGGTTATTCGGACGGCTATGAAAATGAGCAGATTATTTGGAATGCATCGGTCTCCCGCTCTTTCTTTAAAGGAAATGCAGGTACACTCCGGTTTAAGATTTACGATATTTTGAAGCAGCGAACGAATATTTCCCGGAATATCGGGGCGAGTTTTACGGAAGACAGCGAATTTAATTCATTGACAAGTTTTTTTATCGTTTCCTTTGTTTACCAGTTTAATGTATTTACAAGTGGAGGATAAACCGTGAATGGACAGGATGAAACAGTTGGAAGCATGTCGGTACTATGAGGATTCCCGGATGTTATACGCCGAGTTGTCGGTTGTGATGGGAACGAAATTGGAATTTCTGGTATTGGGAAGTTCCAAAGACAAGGCTTTGTCGGTATGGGAAAACGTTAAAAAAGAGACAAACCGTCTGGACCGCATGTTGAACCGCTTTGATCCCGACAGCCTTGTTTCCCGAATTAACCGGGAAGCCTGGAAAGCTCCGGTAGTACTTTCTGACGAGATGTTTTCTATTATCGCTGAATGTAAACGGTATTGGCAATTAACGGAGCATTGCTTTGATATAACGTTGAAAGATTCATCCTTGATTCACCTTGAAGAAAGCCGGAATATGTTTTCATTTCTTTCCGCAGATATTTACATAGATTTAGGCGGATTTGCCAAAGGTTATGCGCTGCGGAAAATACGGCAGATATTACGGTCGGCGGATATCACGCAGGCGCTTGTGAATTTCGGGAATAGCACGGTCCTGGCTTTGGGAAAGCATCCTTATGGGGATGCTTGGCCGATAGGTGCGTACGACCCATACGAGGAGGGAGAGGTGTTGGCTGAATTTATGTTGTCGGATAATGTTTTATCTACGTCTGGTAATATGCCGTCTCATCCGGTGCATATTGTAAATCCGGCAAACGGTAAGTTTGTGGAGGGGCGTAAGATGGTTTGTGTGGTTTGTCCCGATGAGGTGGATGCAGAAGTGTTGTCGACAGCTTTGATGGTTGCTATCCCTGAACAGGAAAAGAAAATCTTGTCGAATTTTGAAATCGACGATTTCCGCAGGTTTTAATCTTTTGAGATTGTCCGGAAAAGATATTTTCTATGAATGACCGGGAGTTATCAGAACGCTTCTGTCATATTCATGTAGAACGCCATGCCTTTTTCTCCGATACCTTTTCCCAGGTCTAGACGGAAATTTTTGCCCGGCTGCATTTGGAAGCGGAAACCTACGCCGCAGTTCAGTTTCCATTTGTTCCAATCCACGATGGGGGAGTTCCCGATGGTTCCTGTTCCGACCCAGCCTACGAACCCGCATTTTGCCCAGAAATTCCCGCTCCGGAAAGATTCTTCGCTACCGAACATGTGACGGTATTCCACAATAGCGTACGCCATTGTCTTATCCCTGAATTTTCCCCAATAGAATCCGCGCAAATCGAAAGGAGAGCCATAAGAAGGTAATTCGGTAAATGGAACATCTCCGATACTGATTTGAGTTTTTGCTATCCAAGCCAACGTACTCCGTGGACGGAACACTTGTTTGAACTGACGGTATTCCAATTCGAACATCTCATAGTTGTAGTCTCCTCCCAAATATTTTCCGTAAACTTTAGCCAATGCGCTTAGTAACATACCGGAGGTAGGTGTGGCAACATCGTCGCGGGTGTCGTATTGCAATAATCCTCCGATACCAATGTTCAGGTATTTGGTTTTGAACTTTTGAAAATAGGGGTCGTTTTGCATCACCGGATTGATGTCTGTTGCTTTGCAATAGTTTAAATCAAACAGGGCACCGGCAAAAATATTCGGTTTGACTTCCCAAACGAAACGGGGGTAAAGTTGGAAATAACTCCGATGGAATTTTGTAGTGGAGTCGCTTTGTTCGATATTTTCAATTGTTTCGTATCCTTTCCCGAAATAGTGAGAAGGCTCGTTCCTGTAACCATAATTTATATAGATGCGGAATTTGTTTTCATTAAAAAAAAGCGTTCCTGCTCCAGCGACAACAAACGTTCCGTTTAATGTAATGTTGAATCCCGCAGGAATAAAGGAGCGTTTTGTAATGGTATCGTTCTTGTTGAATTTGAAGCTGGCAAGTACTGCGCCACCAACGCCGAGCGATGCTTCTGGTGTATAGGAAGGACCTCCCAGAATTGACCACCAAACCCGTTGTTTTGCCTTGATGGAATCTTTTCTCATCTTTTTCCTGTAACGGGCGATTTGCTTTTCCGTCATAGGCTTCCCGTCGATAGTAAAAGTTTGTTCTGTTTTTATCGTGTCTTTTGCCGCAACCGTCTTTTGTTCTTTGGGATAAACTTCCTGCATTTCTTGCGCTTGTGTATGAAAGGAAGAAATGAAAGACAAGACAAATGAAAGAAATAGAATTTGTTTATACATACTTTACGAAAGAGGGGATTGGAACAAAAAAAGCGATGAATGCTCAACTCACCGCTCTTTTTCTCACTTTCCTTAAGTGATTCGCATAGGATTCAAACCTATAACCTTCTGATCCGTAGTCAGATGCTCTATTCAGTTGAGCTAGCGAACCGAATTAAATATTTATGGAACGTGTACCGGAAAAAGTGACTCGCATAGGATTCAAACCTATAACCTTCTGATCCGTAGTCAGATGCTCTATTCAGTTGAGCTAGCGAGCCATTATTTTCTCGATTGCGTCTGCAAAGGTATATATTTTTTTGGTATAAACAATCTTTTCTGTAAAAAATTCGATTTAAAAATAGTAAAGGTTTTATGTATTAGAGTCCAACTGCGAATGTTACATTGCGGAAAATTCTTGAAGAATGAATTATTATAGCTCCGCTTTATTATTATCTTCTTCTATCAGGGCATTACGATGATAACCGTGTCGCACAAAAGAGTCCACAAAAATCAATTCCTTGTACCATTCTCCGTTTTTATCCTTTTTGTTTTGGAAACGGAAAAATCCTCTGACAAATATTTCATTGTCATTCACAATTTTGCGAAACCATCTCGAATCCATTACGATTACTTCTTGACCACTCTCATTCCTGACCTTTTCTTTGCTTTTGTAACCCAAAATCTTATCATCCAATTTCATGGTTGTTCCAACGGGTACGATGATTGTTTCTACCTTTACATATTTTTTGACGGCAAGATATGACATTAATTTGTCGGCCAACCATACATAAATTTGCATCTGTTCCTCTTTTTTACTCCCAGCGAATAGCTGGTCATCTTCCATCAGTGTTGGGCATGTGTATATACGTCGTGTATTATCCTTGGTTGATTTTATGTAAAAGTACGTATATAGATAGCTAAGGTCGCCATTCTCACTGAACAACCACACATACAATGTGTTTTCTCCAAATCCGTAAACAATTGTTCCGCAGTCTCTGGAAAGGAGTATGCCACAGACATTATCCTTGTAAAACTCTTGGAAAAGCTGATGGTCAATGCCGTAAAATGATTTTGCACTTTTCTTCATGACTTCTTCAAAAGAGGGCATGAGAAGTTCGGGTAAGCCCCAATCCGGTTGTGTCTGGCGGACATCAGACAGGATTTTTAGGCCATTGGCCAAATATCCAAAATGTAATTTATTGTTTAACATGGGTACGCGGACCTTTCTTTCATCTTCTACGTTGTCAATATTGAGCAACCAAGATATGATAGATCGTTTGCGGATTATCATAAGACAATATATTACGGTTTAACTTACAATGATAAAAATAGGTCTATTTTCTATAAGAGTTTGCTACGGCTTCCTCTAATTCTTCGTCAGTAACTTCCTTACAAAAAATGTAATATACAGTTGTGCTGGTTGCGCTTGCTCCACCATATACACCGATATAGCCACCTCCATTGGTAACAGATTTTGTATCGACTAATTCCCATCCTTGAAGAGACATATAATTCAATGCTCCTATCAATGAATTGAATTTCAAGTCTTTACCATCATATCCCTTGACAGTCTTCGGCTTTTTATTAGTGCCATCATCAAGTTTTATGGAATTTTTCTTGTATTCCATCTCAACATACAATTTTTTTGCACAAACAAGTTGTGTGATCAAAAGCAACGTTCCCAATAATACTAAAACTTTTTTCATAATGAAATTGTTTAATGGTATATTTATAATTGAATATTGTTTTTCTTATATTGCAAAGTCCAACAGCGAATACAACATTACAAAAAATTCTTGAAGAAGCAATGCAAAGGTGTATTAAAGTTATATTTTTGTTTAAATAATGAATGAAATGTTACGTTTGCTGTTTTGTCTGGAAAGATAAACGGTTTTGTTTTTAATCCAGCATTTTGGGGTTGAATATCAGGTATCCGATATTGATACCGAAATTGAAGTTGTTTTTCGGATAACTGTATCCGTTGGCATAAAGACTGACGGAAGCAAACGGTAAATGGAGGACTAATGCCGCTTCTCCCATATATTCGAACGAGTTTAAGAACTTCCCGTAATAGGGTATTGTAATGTCGTTATTGCTGGATGAATTGATTTCCGTTTTCCGAATCTCATGCAGCGGAGCGAATCCGTATAGGTCGAGACGGAAATGTAGTAACTTGCTGAATTTTATGATGGGAGAGATTCCTGCCGCTATATATTGGTTGGCTCGGAATGCTTCATTGAACACGATTTTGCTATGGGGCGTTGGGGTAAAAGCCGGAGCCTGCAGGATAGAAGCGGTATAATTATTCATCAAGTTCTTGCTGGAAAGGACAAATTCGCCCATATAGCCAAGGTTGAAATATTTATTGATTTCCGTATAGCGTTGCCAACGTCCTTTTAATTGCAGCCATGTATGTTTTTTCGATTCCGGGGTAGGGAGGGTGGTGTGTGCCGGGGTATAGTATTCCTTTCCGGTGACGATTTGTGCGACCAGCAGGTGTTCGGAGCCGGCAATCGGGTAATTTTTTGTTTGCAGCGAATTTTGTTCCAGGCAGAGCGAACCACTGAAAAAATTGTAACGGCTCTGGTCGAATTCTGCATTTGTCAGAGATACATTATTATTCAAGTAAGAATCGGTCAGCTGCCCATAGGCAAACCCGATTTCCGACTTTGCCTGATTAAGGAAAGGAAATCCCAATCGGATTTTGGTATATAATTCCTTTTGCCTGATGAAGGCCGGAACCACGTCTTCGTAGAAGAGTGATTGGCTTTCTTGGAATTTTTGGTGGGAAAACACACCTTGCCAGTCGATGTAGGTGGGTATTTTTGTCTGAAGATAGACTCGTCCGTTGAGCAATACTCCGCTAAACGCATTTCCAACCTGGAAGTTCATGTTGAAATCGGCAGCGAACCGCCGAAGGTATTGGTAGCTTGCCCCCAAATAGAGCTGGTTTGCCTGATGGGAGGATATATTTCCTCCAAACTTGACATCGATTTCCTCTTTCATCTTCATGTCCAGATGCAAATCAAAGCGTTGCTCTTTCCAATTGTAAATTGCGTGTGGATGGATTTCCTTTATTTTGGAAGACGTCAGCATTTTGAAATAGGCAACCTTGAAATCTTCCATTGTGAAATCTCCGTTTTCGTCTTTTTGCATCAAATGCAATTGCGCTTTTATGTATTTCTGTTGTGATTCCGATATGCCGTTTATATAAATGTTACGGAATATTAGTGGAGGAAGGCTTTCTTTGTATTCTTTTCTTCGTTGGTTTAATTCCTTAAGGGGGACCGTACGTGTGACACGTTTCTTAATGGAATCCATCATGGCCATGGTTCTTTTATAGCCAATCTCCATTAGTTGCTTTCCTTTTTGGAAGTCGAGCAGCGAGACGTCGGAAAAGGAGAATTGAATCATCATGCCATCTTCTTCCGGGACTGTGTAGTCTGTTTTCTGCATAATCATTGTTTCCAATTGATTATATGGATTGTCGGACGGTTTGTTGTTGCTTCCGGCAACAGCCGAACCAAAGATAAAGTCGGGATGAAAGTCTTCTTTTAGTGCTTTTACCGGAAAATTGTCGTAGATACCTCCATCGAAAAGCGGGACATTGTCTCTCCAGATGGGTTTGAAAAAGAAAGGGAATGTCATGGATGCCCGGACAGCATCTCCCAAGTCGCCGTTTTTGAAAATGATGGGGCGTTTGTTATAGATATCGGAGCCGACACAGCGGAACGGGACAAAGAGGTTGTCGAAATTCCATGCCGCTTTTGCGGACGCTTGTGCGTATAGAGACATGAACGCCTGGTTCATTTGTATAGGGTCAATGATACTTTGCGGCAGGATATTTGTTTTTACCTGTAAAGAGTCGGAGAAGTCGAAAGAAAAATGGGCAATTTCCGGAGTAGGAGCCGATTTCTTAAAATAATAGACATAATTTTCTTCGACAGTTCCTGTCTGCCAATAACCGAAATCTTTGGATAAGATGAGTTCCAGCATTTCGTCCGGCGTATATCCCATGGCATATAAACTGCCTATGATTGCACCGATGGATGTCCCGGCGATATAATCGATTGGAATTTCGTTCTCCTCTAATGCTTTGATGACTCCAATATGAGCTGCACCTTTGGCTCCGCCTCCGCTTAGAACTAATCCTACTTTCTGCGGGAACAAGCAGACAACGAATAAAAATAGGAATATGATGATGGTGAAACTCTTTCTCATTTTGTGTAACAACGGTTATACCGTTCCAAAAATAAGGGATTTTTCCTACAATGGCAATTACTTTTCGGGAAAAGAATCGGATTTGTTTGTTAAGAAATTGCCTATTTTTCTATTTTTGTTTTGAAATAATGTATGCAATGACAATATTGATTTTAAATGCAAGTCCGCGACAACAAGGGAATGTATCCCGTATGTTGTTGGCTATGAAAGAGGAAGCAAAGAATGCCAATGTGCAGGTAGATGAAGTGAATATACAGGATTTGTACATAAGACCGTGCACGGGGTGTATGGTTTGTCGTGAGAAATCTGAATGCCGTTTGCCAGAGGATGATGCGCAAAGGGTGCTTTGCAAGATAAACTCCTGCAATTTGTTGGTAATAGGTGCCCCATGTTATTGGGGAAATATGCCGGGGACGTTGAAGCTGCTCTTCGACCGTATCGTTTATGGTTTGATAAGTAAGGGGAATCATGGATTTCCCCGTCCGTTGCATAAGGGGAAACATGCCATATTGGTTACGGCTTGTACTACCGTTTTTCCGTTCAATTGGTTGTTTAATCAGAGTCGTGGCACAATAAATTCCATAAGGTCGATTTTAAAATTAAGCGGTTTTAAAATTGCTGCTATCATAGAAAAAGGAGGAACGGGAACATCTTTGGTTGGAGAGAAAGAGTTAGCGCATTGCAGGAAAGCGATCCGGCGTTTTTTGAAAAGACATGACCAGTTTTAACCTGTTTGGAGTATACTAAGATATGGGAGCATAAAAAGAAAGCGCCGGAGAAAAATCCTCCGGCGCTTTCTTTTCGTAATATCAGTGAGAATTTATCCAATCAAATCTATGCTTCGTTTAATGAATTTGCTTAATGCTTCACCTTTCAATAATCCGTTGCTAAGTAGCGCCAAATCGATTAACTGTCCGACTTTATTGTTCCCTGCTGCATATTCTGCAATGATTTTGTTGCATTCAGTCCGGAGTTCGGCTATTTTTTTGTTGGTGTTTGTAACATCATCTTTTTCTGCTTCAGTAATCTCTTCCTCTTTCTTTTTGCTTTGAGCTTCTCGCAAGTCGGCTTGTCTTGCTTTCCAGCCTTTCATGTCAGCCAACAACGGGTTCAGTTTTTCGTTGCATGCGGCTTCTTCTGCTGAAAGAATTTCTTTAATCAGGGCATGGTCGGTGTTGATTACCAAATTATAACTGTCAGGTAATTCGCCGTAGAAAGCCATTCCCGGCTGCATTGCCGACATTTCCCTCATCCGGCGCATATATTCGCTTTGGGTAATGACAACAGGATTCCCGTTACCCATTGCTTCCAGCGTTACTTGGAATTCTGTTTTTTCAATTTTCGGCAACTGGCTTTTGAAAATTTCCTGAAGGGCTTGCTTTTGTTCTTCCTCCAATGCCACTTTCCCGGCGTCAGTTTTGGCGATCAGGTTGTCGATTGTGTCGCTGTCAACACGTACGAAGCGTACTTTTTCCCATTTCTGTTCCAGCTGTCCGATAGCATGTATATCCAATTGCCCGTTCATCTCCAATACGCTGTAACCTTTATCTTTGGCAGCTTGGATATAGCTGTACTGTTCGTCTTTATTGGTTGCATACAAATAAACCAATATATTTTCTTTGTCAGTCTGATTGTCTTTGATTAGAGTCTTATACTCGTCGAAAGTGAAATATTTTCCGTCGATGTCTTTCAACAGAGTGAATTTTGCTGCCCGATCAAAGAATTTGTCATCTGTCAACATTCCGTATTGTATAAACAACTTCAAGCTGTCCCATTTCTCTTCGAATTGTTTCCGGTCGGCTTTGAATATCTCTTCCAGGCGGTCTGCCACTTTTTTCGTGATGTGATTGGATATTTTTTTCACGTTTTGGTCGCTTTGCAAGTAGGAGCGAGACACGTTTAGCGGAATATCCGGAGAGTCGATTACGCCGTGGAGCAGCGTCAGGAATTCCGGTACGATGCCTTCTACCGAATCAGTGACAAATACTTGGTTACAGTACAGCTGGATTTTGTTCCGGTGCAAGTCTATATTGCTCTTTATGCGCGGAAAATAGAGAATACCTGTCAGATGGAACGGATAGTCTACGTTTAGATGTATCCAGAACAGCGGTTCCTCTGTCATAGGGTAGAGGTCCTGGTAGAACTTCTTGTAATCTTCGTCTTTTAGTTCAGTAGGTTTGCGTGTCCAAGCGGGAGTGGTGTCGTTGATTATATTGTCTTCTTCGGTGTCAACATATTTCCCGTCTTTCCATTCTTGCTTTTTCCCGAAAGCAATAGCGACCGGTAAGAAGCGACAATATTTCGTTAATAGTCCTTGCAGTTTGTTTTTCTCGAGAAACTCTTTGTTATCTTCGTCAATATATAGGATAATATCGGTCCCACGATCGGACTTTTCGGTCTCTTCCATTGAGTATTCCGGAGAACCATCGCAGCTCCATTTCATAGCTACGGCACCTTCTTTATAAGACTTGGTGATTATTTCCACTTTCTTGGAAACCATGAAAGAAGAATAGAAGCCTAATCCAAAATGCCCGATAATTGCTGCAGCATCGTTCTTATATTTTTTTACAAATTCTTCTGCTCCGGAAAAAGCAATCTGGTTAATATATTTGTCGATTTCCTCGGCGGTCATTCCGATTCCCCTGTCCGAAATGGTAATTGTCTTGTCATCGAATTTGATACGAACGGTCAAGTCTCCCAATTCTCCCTTAAATTCTCCTACCGAAGAGAGCGTTTTTAATTTTTGCGTCGCGTCAACAGCATTGGATACTAATTCGCGGAGAAAAATTTCGTGGTCACTATATAAAAATTTCTTGATTACAGGAAAAATGTTTTCCGATGTAACGCCTATATTTCCCTTTGTACTCATAATGATATAATTATTTCTGTTAATTACAATTCTACTACAATTGTCATATACTGACGGAAAGGAACCATCAAAGAACATGCCAATGGATAGAAGGGAAAATAAAGAAGCTGACAGATTTTCTGAAAATGAAAATCTGTCAGCTGGAATATTGTTTTTATAATAGTGTGTTCGGTTTACCAGAATTTGTTCTGGGAAGGGTTGTATTCGAATCCGGCGGCAGCCAGTTTTTTCAGCAGTGTCTCTTTATTAAGATGCAGATCTTCGCAAAGATCATCCAGCGAAGGATAATTGTCTCTCAATTTCGTATTTACAAAACTGAAGAGAATCATTGGGTCGTTTGGTAATTCCATAGACAATAAGTTTTTTATTTCGGGGTGCAAAAATAATCACTTTCCAGAAATTTAGCAATCTGCTTTCGAATAGTTCCGGAGAAAAGGAACTATTCCTGCACATCCATCGGTGAGAATGTGACGTTAATAATTGGTTGTTTGGGAGGGAGCATGTATATTTGTCTGCCCATTAGGCTTCGGAATGTAAATATATCCCTACTTCGTTGTAATATTCTTGCAAAGAGGAACGGGCAGAACCATTATAAAAGAATTTGTACGATATGGAAGAAAACTTACAAATAGAATTGAACGGGCACAATAAAGCCGAATATCCTCCCATGCACACAGCAGAACATTTGTTAAACCAGACAATGGTCCGGATGTTCGGTTGCCCACGTTCAAAGAACGCACATATAGAGCGGAAGAAAAGCAAATGCGATTACGAGCTACCTGCCGCGCCGTCGGAAGAGCAGATGAAGGAGGTTGAACGGAGAATCAATGAGGTGATAGACCGGCATCTCCCCGTTACCATAGAGTTCATGCCGAAAGAGCAGGCTGCATCGATTGTCGACTTGAGCAAATTGCCGGAGAATGCCAGTGAGATGTTGAGAATCGTCAGGATTGGCGATTATGATGCTTGTGCCTGTATTGGCGCCCATGTGGCAAATACATCGGAGATTGGCCATTTCAAATTGCTTAATTACGATTATTCGGAGGGTCGTTTGCGGTTGCGTTTCAAATTGACGGAATAAAATTAATGTTTCTCAATGATAAGAAATGAATAATTCTGTTTCCGGTTGAATGATAATAGAATATTTTTCCGTAAGTTTGCGTGTCCTAAGAAAAAAGGAAATAGAGAGATTTTATATATGTAGAACTTAAATATAAAAGTTATGCAATCAATTGACAAATTCAATTTCGCCGGTAAAAAGGCGTTTGTAAGAGTTGACTTCAATGTTCCATTGGATGAAAATTTTAACATCACGGACGATACGCGTATCCGTGCAGCTCTTCCTACATTAAAAAAGATTTTATCTGACGGTGGTAGTATAATTATCGGTTCACATCTGGGCAGACCGAAAGGTGTAACCGATAAGTTTTCTTTGAAACATATCTTGAATCATGTATCCGAACTGTTAGGTGTGACAGTACAATTCGCAAATGACTGTATCGGTGAGGAAGCTGCGATAAAAGCTGCCGCTTTGCAGCCAGGGGAAGCCTTATTGCTCGAAAATCTTCGGTTCTATGCTGAAGAGGAAGGAAAACCGAGAGGTTTGGCTGAAGATGCATCCGATGAAGAAAAGAAAGCCGCTAAGAAAGCTGTGAAAGAGAGCCAGAAAGAGTTTGTGAAGAAATTGGCTTCATATGCTGACTGCTATGTTAACGACGCTTTCGGTACAGCTCACCGTGCGCACGCTTCTACGGCTTTGATTGCCGACTATTTTGATGCAGACCACAAGATGTTCGGTTATTTGATGGAGAAAGAGGTGACTGCGGTTGATAAAGTATTGAATGACATCAAGCGCCCGTTCACCGCAATCATGGGTGGTTCCAAAGTTTCTTCCAAGATTGAAATCATCGAAAACTTATTGAACAAGGTAGATAATTTGATTATCACCGGCGGTATGACATATACTTTCACAAAAGCCCAAGGAGGAAAGATTGGAAAGTCTATTTGCGAAGATGACAAATTGGACTTGGCTTTGGATTTGATGAAGAAAGCAAAAGACAAAGGTGTAAATTTGGTTTTGGCTGTCGATGCGAAAATTGCTGATGACTTCAGTAATGATGCGAAAACTGACTATGCTCCGGTAAATGAAATCCCGGACGGGTGGGAAGGCCTTGACATAGGTCCGAAGACGGAAGAATTGTATGCGAAAGTTATCAAGGATTCTAAAACAATTCTTTGGAACGGTCCGACCGGCGTATTTGAATTTGAAAACTTTACTCACGGTTCTCGTGCTGTGGGCGAAGCAATTGTTGAAGCTACGAAGAACGGTGCTTTCTCGTTAGTCGGAGGTGGAGATTCAGTTGCTTGTGTAAACAAGTTTGGTATAGCTAAGGGCGTTTCTTATGTCTCTACCGGTGGTGGTGCGTTGCTGGAAGCAATTGAAGGCAAAGTGTTGCCGGGTATTGCTGCAATAAAAGGCGAATCGTATAAATAAGTCCATAATATTTTATTAAAAAGGAGTTGCTGCTTAAAAAAGTTGCAACTCCTTTTTTTATTTGTCGCCCATACTTTTTCTGTTGGATGGGCATGTTTTTCCCCTATTCTGCCGATTCGTTCATCACTTGTCCCTGGCTCGGATACCCTTTTCAATCCGGACGTTCAGCACGCTCTACCAAATAGATTTTTCCAGCTTCCGTTTGTAAATCGTATTCATATACGTGATATAGGATAGGGTATTGGGGAGATTTCAATTCTTCAGATATTAGAGGGCTGGGGATTCCTGCCGCTTCATATAACGGATTCGGACATTTCCCTTCAGCTTTTTTCAAGTTTGCACCTTTCAAAGGAACATATGAACGCAAACGCAAGACTCCTCCTATGCGGGATCGGATAGTAGCTTTTTCCAATTGAGCCCCGTTCCATGTCATGTCTACAACAAAACCACCTCTTGCCACCAGCCCTTTTACGCTGCCTTGCTGCCATGCATCGGGCAGTGCCGGAAGTAAGTGAATTGCCCCGTCATGGCTTTGCAACAACATTTCAGCCACACCTGAAGTGAATCCAAAATTCCCATCAATTTGGAAAGGAGGATGGGCATCGAATAAGTTCGGGTATGTCCTTCCTTCCGGATATTTGCTTTGGACGGCATCATTAGGCAGCAGGTTCAGCATGTTTTGTATGATTTTGTAGGCATGGTTACCGTCGAGCATGCGCGCCCAGAAATTTATTTTCCAGCCGATGCTCCAGCCCGTAGCCAAATCGCCCCGTTGCAGGAGCGTGTTTTTAGCCGCCTGGAAGAGCAGCGGTTGTGACGGTGTTATCTGATTACTCGGGTATAGTCCGTACAGGTGAGAGATGTGACGGTGCTTGTCATTCGGGTTATCCAAATCATCCAGCCATTCCTGTAATTGGTTATGCCTGCCAATTTGCATAGGGGGTAGTTTATCCAGCATCTGCCGTAATGAATCCTGGTACGCCTTGCTTTCGTTTAATAAGATGGCGGCACGCAGGGTGTTGCTTATTGCGTCGAATGCTATCTGGTTATCCATCGTGCATCCGGCAGTAATGGAACTTTTTGCTCCTGAGGGTATGTTTTCCGGAGACATGGAAGGTGCGGTAACCATCCAGCCGTACTTTGGATGCTCTGTAAGGAAAGAGAGATAGAAATCGGCTGTCCCTTTCAATATGGGGTAATATTTTTTGAGAAACGCTTTGTCGCCGGTAAACAGGAAATGTTGCCACAGGTGTTGTGCCAGCCAGGCTCCACCGTTTGGCCACATGCCGTAAAAAGCCTGGTCGACAGGAGCAGCTATTCTCCAGAGGTCGGTATTGTGGTGCGCTACCCAGCCGTTGGCTCCGTAGAGGACTTTTGCCGTCAGGCTGCCGGTGTGTGACAAATCGGAAAGCATATCGAACAGAGGTTCATGAGTCTCCGGGAGATTGGTCACTTCGGCTGGCCAATAATTCATTTCAGTGTTGATATTGATTGTGTATTTGCTGTCCCATGGCGCATTGTATTCCTTATTCCATTTCCCTTGGAGTGTGGCTGGCTGGCTTCCGGGTTGTGAAGAGGATATCAGCAGGTATCGTCCGAATTGGAAAAGCAATGCTGCCATCGCCGGATCTTTCCCATTGTTGAATTTCTGAATCCGGACAGGGGTCTCCAGTGTCGATTGGTTTGTTTCCGGTAATGAGAGGACAACTCGGTTAAATTGTTGTTTATATAGGGAGATGTGTCGTTTCAAAGCTTCATTGTAGGGAATCCGACTCGCTTTTTCCAGAAAACTTGCTACTTTCTTGGAAGCGTTTCCGCTTATATCAAGATAATTAATAAAGTTGGTAGCTGCGGAAATGTAGAGTGTCGCTTCCGAAGCGGAATGTATTTGCAGTCTTTTTCCGGATTTTGAGATTTTTCCATCGGTTTCGACCAAAGCCCTGCATTCTGCGTTCAAGGCAGAGGAAATTCCTTCCTGTTCGACGCCTTTACAGTTGAGTATGAGTGTGTTTTTCTTTATTTTTACATCCGATTCCATCGGAGAAGAACAAGAAAGTTCGAAATCCAATGCACCTTTTTCGTCTGCTGTAATGTGCATGACGATGACGTTCTCTGCCAATGAAGCGAAGACAGTCCGCCGATAGGTGACTTGACCTATTTTATATATCGTTGTGGTTGTCGCATCCTCGAGATTCAACTCCCGACGGTAATCGGTAGCGATGGAATCTTTATGCGGAAAGTCTAAATATAGATTTCCCAAAGGGAGGTATCTCATGCCGTGGTGCGGCGTGAAAAATGTTTTATCGAGCAGTTTTTGCGCTTCCTGGTACCTCCCGTCGAAAATCAATTGCCGGACCTTCTCCAAATGTGCTTTGGCTTGTGGGTTATTGTTGGAGTAGGGGCTGCCGGCCCAGAACGTCTCTTCATTTAATTGTATCTCTTCTTTGGATATTCCTCCGAAGACCATCGCACCGAGATGTGCATTTCCGATAGGAAGGGCTTCCGACCAGTTGGCAGCGGGCTTGCTGTACCATAACTTTAAGTTTTCAGCATGTGCGGAGAAGATGCAGAAGCAACAGAGTAGGGAAAAAAGGATGTTTTTCATAATTGGAGAATAATTAGGATTAGAAAACAGAATCCGGCAGACAGATAAACAAAGCTGTCTGCCGGGCTGTAAGTTTTATTTCAGGTAAT
Organism: uncultured Parabacteroides sp.; assembly: GCA_944325355.1. Lineage (GTDB taxonomy): Bacteria > Bacteroidota > Bacteroidia > Bacteroidales > Tannerellaceae > Parabacteroides. Next base: position 145,725 of record CALUZS010000001.1, on the reverse strand, counting down.
CTGCCAGTTGTTGTGGCAGGTAAAAAGTATTATTCTTGTCAACGTAGACAATTACAGAAAGAAGCCGGATTTCCTCCTTTCCTTTCTTTCCGGCTTTCACAATGTTTGTGTTCGGAGTGATTGTCAATTGTTTCTTTTTGTTTTTGGGATTCTTGACAACCAGCGTAGGCAGTGCATTTTTCTCTTCAGCCGGTAGGATTTCGTACGTGAAATCTTTGAAAACATCGGTGTGCTTTGCGAAGTTCTGTCGGGTAAGCTCGTCGAGTTTGCCGGAAAGACCGAACAATTCACACAAATAATGATTGATTTCTATGTTGTCGTGCATGCCTGTCAGCCGTGTTCCTTGCGGATGGTATACGGCGAGGAACACATCCCCTCCGGTATGTCCGCCGGTCGTGAAATTGACACATGTGTTGTTTCTGATGAGCTTCGACATGAATCCGGTCAGCGAACTGCTGTATAAAGAACCAATCCCGTCGCCGGAACGTTTGTCTTTGGGAATAGGGCTGTTTTTATAATCCTTGCAATTATATAAAGCGTTCAGTTCCTCATCGGTTAATTCTTTTCCTGTATAAGTTTTAAAGATGTTTTGGATTTCGCTGTTCGGCCGGCTGTTTACCAAACGGGCTAATCCTTCGGCGGTACGCTTATAACCTGCAAATTTTCCGAACAGCTCTTCTTTGCTTCTGCTGGAATAATTGCTGCAATTATAGCTTCCTAATGATAATCCGCCGGTTTCGTGGTCGGGAAGAATGATTACAGCTGTCTCTCCGTCCTGCTTTGCAAATTCGAGAGCGGCGCCGCATGCGCGGTCGAATGCCAGAAAATCGGTAGCCATACCTACCGGGTCGTTGGCATGTGCAGCCCAATCTACTTTGCTTCCTTCAACCATTAGGAAAAATCCGTTTTCGTTTTTGGAAAGTTTTTCGATAGCTTTTCTTGTCATTTCTTCAATTGACGGTTCCTCTGTGGAATCCCGGTCGATGTCGTATGACATCTCTTTGTCTTGGAACAGCGCCCACATCTTTTCGTTTGTGTCGGTTCTGAATCCGGAAATGTCATTTTTGTAAACGGAATATCCGTTTTCCAACAGATATTGTTCGCAGGTTTCATCCAAATAGCTGGCACCCCCTCCGATAACGACATTAATGTTGTTGTGTACCATTTGGGGAGCAATCCAGTCATATTTGCCGCGATTGTAACTATGCGCTGAGCAATCAGCCGGAGTAGCATGCGGAAACTCACAGGTAAAGACTAATCCTGTCGATTTTCCCAATAATATTTTTGACGCTTCCAGAACCGTTGTCATAGGCTGGTATGCCCGCTCTGGGTCGACCGGATAAATATCGTCTTCTCCGTCAGTGGGAGGGTAAGTCGCAACGTATCCGGCACGGCTCGGATATCCTGTCATATAGCATGATGTGGTAGGTGCAGAATCGCCGATGGGGGCGTTTGAGCAGAATGTCCGGACTGTTCCGCAAAGGTATGGGTCGATATTCAAATTTGGCTTGTCCGGATTTTGATACCATTGTAGCCAACGGGCAAAAGATACGGCAGGAAGCGCCGTCCCGTCGGGAATCATTACAATAATGTTTTTTACTTGTTTTACATTCTCTTGCTCTGCTGCTTTTGCCGGTATGATGATGATTGCCACCAAAAGCAGAAAAGTTATAACTCTTTTCATAATTCTATATTGTTATTTAAGTCTGTTGATTCTAAAATTCGATGATTTCTTCCGGGAATACGGTCAGTTTCTCTACCCCATTTCCTGTAACCAGATAACTGTTTTCTATTCCAACAGCACCGGTGTCGGGAATAACAAATTTAGGTTCCAAAGCGAAAACCATATCCGGTTGCAAGACCTCTTTCGAACGGGGGGTCAAGACCGGGAGCTCGTTAATTTGTAATCCGATGCCGTGCCCCACGAACTTTGCCTGCTGCTTGCTTCCCATAAAGTAGGCAGACAAATTATTTCTCTCTACGATTTCTGCGGCAATATTGTATAATTCCGCACAAGAAATTCCAGGTTTGGCAATATTCATTACGGTTTGGTGGATTTCTATTGAAACCTGATGTGCTCGATATGCCGGTTCTGCCAATTTGCCTACGGAGAATGTGCGTGTCATGTCCGTCATGTAAGGAGTAAAATTCCCGGCCATATCAATCATTACAGACATCCCCGGTTTCAATACCGTGCCGTTTGCTCCCAATGGGATGGACGCATCCAACCCTTTTCCTCCTAAAGCAAAATCAAAAGGGGAGGGAGCTGCTCCATTTTCCGCACCGGCAAGTATGCTGCCCATGAATATTTCCATGTTTTTCCCAAAGGTACGGAACACACCCAACGAGCCGTTTTTCCGCATGATGCGTTCTATTTCATATTGTAGTTCGATATCTGTCATGCCGGAGCGGAAACATCCTTTGATTTCCGAATAGGTTTTTGAATGGAGTCTGGCACATTTCCGGATTTGTGCTATTTCGTACGGGGTTTTTATTTCTCTCATGCGCCGGAGCATTGCAGTCGCGTTTTCTTTTTTCCCGGGATTGAAAATATTGGTCAAACGGACGTATTCATTATAACTCAACTCATCGGCTTCCAAAAGAAGCGATTCGGGCATTTCCAGTCTGTTTGCAGTAAAAACTTCCGGCAATTGTTCCGGTTTCCGTATATAGACGATATGTTCTCCGCTCCATCCGTTCGGTTTTCTGATGAAAAACCACGGCTCTCCCTGCTGTGGCAAATAAAAATAACCGTCGTATATTTTTCCCGTTGTATATAACAGATTGACATCAATGGTAAGGAGACAGCCGTCTATACATTCTTTTTGCATAAACTCTTGCATCCGTTCCCACTTTAACGAATAATCTTTTTTCAGTTCAGGTGGTATCATTGTCCTTTTTCAAATTATCAGCGTCAAAGGTAGGAATATTTGCAAAATAGCGCGTCCGGCAGAATTTTATAAAATGTAAAAATACGTGAACACTTCTGCATGTGGATGCGAAAATACCTACTTTTAGGTAAGTGAATTTGTGCTGTTTGATTGATAAATAGAGTAAGGGCAAAGGGAAAGTTGACGATTATGATTCCGTGATTTTGTTCTCAACTTCGTTTAATATGGTTTTTATCCGGTTGATAATGTCATCAACGAGTTCTTTCCATTTCCCGAGTTCCATTTCAGAAGCTTCCAGCTCCAGAATGCGTAAATCGGGAACAAGTTTTTCTGCACCCAGCATGGAGAAGAGCGGAATCATTTTATGGGCGATACGGGATACGGATTCTTTATCGTCTTTATTTGCCAATTGCATCAGAAGAGTTAAATTTTTCCGGTTTTCTTCGACGAACGATTTCAGAATATTCAGTGACGCTTCCCTGTCATCTCCAGCAAAGGAGAGGAAGTTATTGAAGTTCAGTTCCAGGCTTTTTTCGTATTTCAAATCAAGATTCAGCAGTTTATTTAATAACAGTATAAGCTGTTCGGATGTGAACGGCTTGTTTAAGAAACCGTCGAATCCGGATTCTATGAAATGGTCCTTGTTGTTTGAAATGTCGGCTGATAGCGCTACGATAGGAATTTCCGCTACGGCTTTTATTTTGCTGTTCCGTATTTCTTTCAACAGCCGGTAGCCATCGAATCCGGGCATTTGGATATCTGTTATGACAATATCGAAGTGTCCTGCAATGAGTGTCGATAGCACTTTTTGTGGGACGGAACAGGTTTCCACAGATACTTTCTCCAAATTTAAAAACTCTTTGGTGACAGCCAATTGTGTCAAGTCGTCGTCTACCAGCAAGCAGTTGATATGTGTTTTCCCTGAGAACGTTTTTCCTGCTGTCCCGAACGATTGATTTGAATTACTGTCACGTATGTCCTCCAATTTGCCATTGGCTTTTGTTAAAGGTATGGTAACAATAAATTCGCAACCTGTACCGATGTCGCTGTTCAGTGACATTGTCCCGTCCATCAATGCCAGTAATTTGCGGGTGATGGAAAGCCCCAGCCCGAATCCTTCGATGTGTTCGGATTCTTCCAGCCGGGTAAATTCGCAGAATATCCGTTCCTGCTCTTCTTTGGGTATGCCGGGTCCTTGATCTTTGACTAAAATATCCAGCTGAGCAATCCCGCTGTCGTTCTCTTTTTCCAAATATATCCGGAGCTTTACGTCCCCCTCGGAGGTGAACTTTATGGCATTCGACAACAGGTTGCTTACAATTTGACGGATACGGATAGTATCTCCCATATAGAGCTGTTTGCTGTCGTCCAACTTCGAGTCGTAGATAAGGTTCAATCCTTTTGCATCTGCTAACGGTTTGAAACTCCAATAAATTTCGGAAAAGAGGGCTGATATTTCAAAAGGAATAGGATGTATTTCCATTTTCCCGGATTCCAGCCGATGGAAATCCAGCAAGTCATTGACCAACGATAATATATGTTGCGCCGAACTCTGCATGTTGTTCAGGTAATAAGCTTGTCTTTCATCAATATGCAGGCGCTCCAGCAATTCGATGTATCCGATGATGGAGGAGAGAGGTGCCCGTATGTCGTGGCTGATGGTAAGCATCATCCGTTCACGCGTTTCGAGCAATCCTTCAACATGCTGCTTTGCCTGTTCCAGTTGCTTCCGGTAATACTGGCTTTTCCATACGGAGCGGATAATGATAATAAGAAAGAATATGACGACTACTACCGATGTTATGGCGGTCATCGACAACTTGTGCAAGGTGTCTTTAAGTATTATTTGGTTTTCATGCGCTTTTTCAAGTGAATATTGCACCTCCTCGTCTTCGATACTGCTTAAGAGTTGGTTGATACGTTTTGTCATTAGCGAATTGTAGTATTGTAGCCCTGTCAGCTCCTTGATAAGTTTTTTGCTCAAGTTTTGCCTTTGCCAGAAAACGCTGTCCTGGATGCTTTTCAATACCCGTACAATTGTGTCGGACGGATTGTATGTGTTCAGCAACGTGTCTGCTACTATTTTTTGCGTGGAATTGATGACGAAGCTTGAATCGACCTCTTTAGGTGGGACAAAAGCTTCCGCAAGTCTCCGGAAAAAGCCTTTTTTCTTTTTGGGTGGAACGACAACCGAATCTTGGACAACGGTGATGTTTTTTTTGACATGTACGAGATTTATCGTTGTGTCTTGGATAGAAATCAGCCGTTCTATGTTTTTTGTGTAGAGCCGGTCGGAATTTATATCTTTCCAGACGGACAGGAGTTTTTGCATGTTCCAGCGTTTGTTGTCGATTAAGTTACAGATGGTGTCGATTTTCGCTTTGATTTCTGGGCTGTTGACCAGGCTTTTCAAGGAATCCATATTGCGGTGGGCCTCGTTCAGCTTACGGTTGAAATTCCGGTATGTATTGGTCGAATCTTCTATCAGTACGCCTAATGTCTCGCTTTCGTAAATTAGAGAGAGTGTGTGTGTTATCAAGTACACTTTCTTTGTTGTGTTATGGTCTACATTGTCTTCGGCAGTGATTTGTTTGATTACATCGTAAACGTACCAAATGGACGCTCCTGCTATTGCAACCAGCAGCATGTATCCGATGATGACTTTAATGGTAATATGTCCGTTTTGCCCGGCCATTCGCGTAAAAGTATTACATGTTTGTTATTTTCCGTATATTGGCAACAAATTCTTCATTGGTAATCGGACAATAGGATTCCTTGTATTGAACATAATCTTCGAAGTAGTCGCTTGCTATGTCTGCAACAACATCTTCGCCGTTCAGCCCGATTCCGTCAAGGATACATTCCAATTTCTTTTTTACCTGCTTTATTACCTGTAAACGTTCCTCATATCGGTCGGGTTTCTCCAACTCTGTAAGGTGTTCGTTCTTGATAATCAGGTAAACTGTTACATAGAATTTATCCAGATTGCCGAAATTTTCGACAAGCCATTGCTGTTTGTTTTCGGGCAATTCTGTTAAATATTTCTTGATTTCCGTCATGTCACCAGTTTTATGCTTTTACAAAAGTACATAAAAACCTTGTTTAAATAAAACCGGATGGGAGATAAAAGTGCGAAGTCCGGGGAGGAATCATGAGAAAAATGTGTCTTTCCCGTAGAGATGATACGGAGAGTAGTGGAGGAAAACTACTGAGCGGTCAGAAAATCTGTCCGGAAGTGTGGAAAACGGTTTGGGGAATATTTCCACACTTTGTGTGAGAAAAATCCACACATTTGGCGTTCAGAAAGGAGTATTTTGCCCTTTTCTCGGATAAAACGGATGTTTTGCCTGGCAAAATCCACTTTTTATTGAAAGCTTTCCGCTTTTGGCATGGATTTGGCTTTAAATAAAATGAATCATGAAAAATAAAATGTTTCTACATTTAATCGTTTAGTAAAAATATCAAGAGAGTAAGTCTGGATATTCTATTTAAGTCTGCGAAAATAAAAAGGGTGCCTTTGTAGGTGCCCTTTTTGTTTTTTTGTTACCTTTGCATTATTGTAAAAAAGCACGCTATGCCATCAATACTGATAATAGAAGACGATATAACTTTCTCCCTGATGCTGACTACCTGGTTGGGCAAGAAAGGATTTTCCGTTACTACCTCTACTTCGGTGAATGAAAGCAAACAGAAATGCGTTTCAGCATCGTTCGATGTGATTCTTTCTGATTTGCGCCTTCCGGATGGTGATGGAATTGATTTGTTGCAGTGGTTGAAAGAAAAGAATCCGTCTATTCCTGTAATTATGATGACAAGTTATGCCGATATACAGACGGCAGTCAAGGCTATAAAGCTGGGAGCGTCTGATTATATCGCAAAGCCGTTGAATCCGGAAGAGCTGTTGTCGAAGATAAAAGATTTGGTCAAGATAGCTCCTTCTGTCGAGAAAAAGCCAACTCTTTCGAACAAAAATCTGTATATAGAGGGACAAAGCATGGCTGCGCGCGTGATGTACGAACATGTACGCTTAGTAGCTCCGACAAACATGTCGGTTCTGGTGACCGGTGCAAGCGGAACGGGAAAAGAATATATCGCAAGATGCATACATGAGTTAAGCAACCGCAGAAACCATCCTTTTATTGCAGTGGATTGCGGCGCCATACCGAAAGATTTGGCTGCTTCAGAGTTTTTTGGGCATGTGAAAGGCTCTTTCACTGGAGCTATCGATAATAAGACCGGCGCATTTGTCGCTGCGAAAGGAGGAACCATTTTTCTTGATGAAATAGGTAACCTGACATATGAAGTTCAGGTACAGTTGCTGCGGGCGCTCCAAGAGCGTAAAATCAAAATGATTGGGAGCAACGAAGAGATAGCGATTGATGTCCGGTTGATTTCTGCGACAAACGAAAATTTGCGTCAGGCAATTGAACGGGGCGATTTTCGGGAAGATTTGTATCACCGCATTAATGAATTTACGATCCGGATTCCGAATCTTTGTGAACGAAAAGAAGACCTCATGTTGTTTGCCAATCATTTTCTGGACTTGGCGAATGAGGAGTTGGGAAAGGAGATTGTTGGTTTCGATGATGCCACGACTCAACTGTTTCTCCGCTATTCATGGCCTGGTAATCTCCGGCAAATGAAAAACGCAGTGAAATATGCTACTTTGTTGGCGACAGGGAAATTCATAACTCTGAAGGAGTTGCCGGATGAGCTGACCAGCACGTCGATAGCATCGGCTGATGTGACGTTGAAAAGTGCCAGCCATGAGCAGGAGCTTATAAGAAAGGCATTGCAGGAGTCGGGCAACAATAAAACGAAAGCAGCGCAACTGTTGGGAATCGACCGGAAAACGCTTTATAATAAGTTGAAGTTGTATAAATTAGAGTAGTTGGATTAATCCATCATCAGGCTCATATACGGTTGAGTATCCCTTGAATGTAAAAATAATTTGGTCAGTTCTTTTGTTCCGGTGTTGCGCAGTTTTTCTTTAAAATAATCCGGTTTTTTGAAAACCGATGCCCAGAGATCAATGGCTGTCTCTCGGTTGACGATTTGAGCCATCCCTCTTGTCTTTCGGTTTCTACCTGATGCCGGCAGTTCCAGTACAATTTCTTCTTTACCGTAAGTTTTGCAAATATGCAGGAGCATCTGCTTCCGGATAATATCATTGTCGGACAACAACTCTTTGACTACCGGGTTCCCGTTTTCTTCTCGTACGAATGCCAATCCGCAAATTTCGGTTTTGCTTCCAATAGTGAAAATTTCGCTACGGTCTTCCTTCAAATAACCGGCAAGCATCTTGAAATCATCAAAATAGTGTTGCATGCAAAGGTTCCGTTCTTGCATTTTCCTGTTGAAATAATTGTACACTTGCTCAATCGGGTAATGTGAAAAAGTCGTAATTTGAAGTATGGATGTCCCGTCAACATGTTCAGTGTACCGGAATGTTTCTGTGGAATAACTAAATGATGCTACATAGCCCGATTTTTCATAATAGCCGAATAGCCATGGTTCGGCAGGGATGAGGACAGTCAAAAAGTCTCCTCGTTCCTTCATCTTCCAGAATGCTTGTTCCAGCAACTTGCGCATCACGCCCCGGTTCCGGTAGTCGGGGTGGGTGGCTGCAGCATAGATATAACCTACCGGAAGAACGTTGCCATACCATGTCATCGTATAGGGTAACATGTATACTGCCGAAATGATTGCTCCGTTTTCAGCAATGTAGAGACAGTTTTCCGGCTTATATATTTTTTGAAAAAAGAGATTGACAAATTCATCCGAATCCCCGAAGCAGGTTTTCCAAAGCGTTTTCAGTTCTTTTCGCGTATCCATCTGCTACTTAATTTTTCTTTCCCGATTCCGACCTCTTTATAACAGCGCATTTCTCTAACAGAATTGCCGGATTATACGACAGTTTGGCTTGCCTTAATCCGGGGATTCCCAAATCTTCTTCTCTGTTGATGTATGTGTACTGCTCCGGAAGGTGCGCAGCAAACTCCTTGTTTATGATTGCGTATGCACCTTCATAGTTTACATCTGCCTTCTCGACATGCGTACCGAATGTATTATGGTTGATTGGTGCGCCGAACGAAAAAGCAACTATATTCCCTGCTACTTTAATGGCTCCGCCAATCAGCCCCAATTCTTCAGAGTGCTGTAAGGCGAATTGCAGGGAACGCCGCTCGTCGTTCAGTTCCTTTTCGTCATCGCTGTCTTTGTTTTCATTGAACCACAGGCGTTCCAGATCAAGACACTGAGACACAATCCCAGGTGTAATAGATATGTATTCGTACGGGTAAGTTTTCGTGAATTTATTTATGTGATTGCGTTTCGGTTGTAACTTCTTTCCTTTTAAAGAAATTAAATCTTCTCTCAGGTAGATGTAGTCAAAATAATCTCTTTCCGGAATATAATAGAAATCGCCCGGCATAGCTTCTTCAAGTTGTCTTTTTGCATCGGGTGTAATTCCCAACATGCACAAAGGGTGTCCCAGCCGTAGAGAATCTTCTTCCAGTAAAGAGATGGCTTGTCTCAGATTCCCGTTGCCCACCGGCATCATATATGCTACCCGCTTTTTATTTTCTATCCAGAAACGTATAAGCAGAAAATTGTCGATAACCGCAAACTCGCTGTCGTACAAGAATCGCCAGCTGCACATGTTGGAAAAAGAAAAATCGCAATTCTGGTAATTGGACGGAAGAGTGAAAGATGTGATTATCTCTTTGGCATTTATCGTTATAGGAACAAATTTTATTTCCATAAATTTCGTCAGAATCTAATTATATGTTTTGCGCTGCAAATATATAATTATTTGGTGTTGCCTAAAGTATAACTCATCCTGGTTTATAAAGATTTCTTCAGCGTGAAAAAGAAACACATGCCTTTTCCCGGACTGCTCTTGGCGGAAATCTGACCTTTATGGAAGTTTACTGCATTTTTGACGATGGATAACCCCAGCCCTGTGCCACCCAGTTTTCGGCTGCGCCCTTTGTCCACGCGGTAAAAGCGTTCGAATATTCTGTTTACGTGTTCCTCTTGCATGCCGATGCCGTTATCGCTGAAACTGAAATAGTAGAATTTTGCATCTTCTTTGTAGCAGTCTATTACAATCTGGATTTTGTCTCCGGCATAGGCAATTGCATTGTCGTAAAGATTCCGGAAGATGGAGTAAAGCAGTGAGTAATTCCCTTTTACTTGTACGTTTTCTGCAACGTTAATCTTCGAAGTAATATGCCGTTCCTGGATTTGTTTAGAACACTCTTTCTCGATTTCCGAAATCAGATTGCGGATGCTTATTTCCGTCAAATCAAACATATAAGGCGCTTCGTCCAACCTGTTCAAAACGGAAATATCGTGCAATAAGCCTGTCAGACGGGTACTTTGGGAGTAACAACGTTCCAAGAAAAATTGCAACTTTTCTTTGGGTAAATCTTGATTGGTGAGGATAGTTTCCAAATATCCCTGAATACTGCTGACCGGCGTTTTCAGTTCGTGGGAAATATTTTGTGTCAACTGGCGTTTCAGCCTTGTTTCTTCTTCTTGCCGGGAAACATCGTTGATGGATATTTCGAAACTGTTGTCGATAAACAAGATACATTCGATAAGGAATGTCTTTCCGTTTTTATCGATTGATACTGAATTGCGCAGTACTTTCCGGCGGGAAGCTGATTTGTGGATTTTGTTGTTCACAAAATGGTATATTGTCTCCAATTCGGGCACGGAGAGCGCCTCTTCTGCTTGCGATATCTGCTTGTCGGAAATGACATTTATGAACTGGATAAACAGTATATTCGACAGAATCTCCTTGCTTTCGGAGGTGAACATCGCGAATCCTTCTTTTGAATATTGGAAATGTTTGATGATTTTTTCCCTTTCAAAGGAGAGTTCTTCTTTGGCTTTCAGCTGTTGTTTGTACAATGATACGATTTCCGTTGAGATTTCTCCCAGCTCGTCGTTCGGGAAAATATATTTATCTGTGTCAAGCTTGTGGTTGCTGTCCATTTCTTTGGCAAAATCACGAAGCCGCGAGATGGTTTTCCCTATACTGAACGTAAAACTCGACAGGACACAGAAAAACAACAATGTCATTATCAGTGTGAAATATATAAAGTCTTTGTTTACTTTCAGCATGTCGTCCAAATAAATATCGTAAGGAAGAGCCGACCGGAATATGTGTCCGTCAATGTAATTTGCAGAGTAAAAATAGCGTTTTCCGGTTGTTTCGGACGTACGTATTGCGAATGCGTTTCCTTTGAGTTTTGCTTCTTTTACTTCGTTTCTGTCGTTATGGTTTTCCAATTCTTCGGAATGGGTATTGTCGAATATGACATCTCCGTTGGGGTTTATGATGGTGATGCGTAAATCTTTCTGGGGAATTTCTGCCAGGAAATCAGCTATTGAAACCTGGATGTCGTGGCTTTTCCGATATTTGTTGGAAATTTGTTCGTTATATGCGCTCAGCAACGTATTGAGCTTTTCTTTGGCAAAAAAACTTTCCCGCTGGTATTGGAATATTGTAAGGCAAATAATAAATACAAGGAATATGAAGAAAATAGCCCAAAAAATTCGTTGGCTGAACTGCAGGATAAAGCCTTTTATATTACTCCTTGCAACCATATTTTTTTATTAATGATTTGAACTTTCAAAACAGTAACCGAATCCTAACCGCGTTACAATATTTTTTCCGTAAGGCTCTATCTTTTTCCGTAGACGGGTGATATTTACATCGATAGTCCTGTCCAGAACATATACTTCATTTTTCCAGACCCGGGCTAAAATTTCCTCTCTTGAAAAAACATTGTCCTGATTGGATAACAACAACTTCAATATTTCAAATTCTTTTTTGGTCAGAGCTATTTCTTTTCCGTCTATAGTCGCTTTTATCCGTTTGGTATCAAGTACCAATGTCTGGAATGAAAGAAGCGATTCTGGCGTTTTTTCTTCCTCTTTGTTTTCGGTTGTGCGCCGCAACACGGCTTTCACGCGGGCAATAACTTGTTTGATGGAAAAAGGTTTCGAGATATAATCGTCAGCGCCTAAGTTAAATCCGGTGAGCATATCATTTTCCGTATCTTTTGCCGTGAGGAAAATTATTGGAAGATTTGCTGTTTTGGGATCTTTTTTCAGCATGTTCGCCATTTTGAACCCGGATATTTCACCCATCATCACGTCGAGAAGAAGTAAATTATATTCGTTGAGTTGTTTGGTCAAGGCTTCTTCCGCGCTGTTTGCTGTATCGACGTTGTATCCTTCTATTTCGAGATTGAATTTCAAAATCTCGCATAAATCTTCTTCGTCATCAACAACTAATATTCTATTTGCCGCCATATATATGATACTAAATATGAATAACGCATGCAAAGGTAGTACATTTTTTGTGGAAAAAGCGGAGTTGTTATTTCTCTTCGATGAAGATAGTGTTACAATTCAGTTAAATTCTTTCTTGAAGAGTTGAAATAAATGCCTATTTTTGCGTGTATTCAAATAGCAGTTCTGTATATTGATGGATATTTTATTGCGATTAGAGAGACCTGAAGAGTATCGGGTAACGGAAGAACTGGTTAGGGAGGCTTTCTGGAATCATTATGTCCCCGGATGCGATGAGCACTGCACTATCTGCTGCACATCATGCGCGATTCGCCGAATTTTGTGCGGGCACTCGATTATGTCGCCCTTTCGGATGGTAAGATAATAGGTGTTGTAGTGTTTATGAAATCCTTTATTGCAGCTGATAACGGGTGCAAATATGAGGTGTTATGCATGGGACCGATAGCTGTCGTTCCGGAATACCAGCGTAAAGGGATTGGCGGGATGCTGATAACGCATACCCGTAAAATTGCAACAGAACTTGGGTATCGCGCCATCTTGTTGTGCGGTGATCCTGAATATTATTCGAAAATGGGATTTGTTGCAGCGGAGCTGTTTGGTATACGTACTTCCGAAAACAATTATGCGGCAGCACTCCAAGTCTGCCCCTTGTATCCGGATGCGTTGACGGGAATAACCGGGAAATATTATGAAGATGGAATTTATAATATTGACCCTGTGGCTTCGGAAACATTCGATCGCCTGTTTCCTAAAAAAGAACGCATAGCGGACACGCCATCTCAGAGACGTTTCCAAGAGGTGGTTGCCATGCAAAAACCGGCAAATCCCCGTTTGGAAAAGTAAAAGTGGGGATTTTTCCGGTTCTTATGCCTGCAAATTAGAGATTCACTAGTTCCCCTTCGTTGATACAACGAATGTTTTCACGGCGAATCACGTCACGTGTTGCATCCCAATTGTTCGTTTTCAGGATAAGTATAGCTTTCTCTTTTACGGAAAAGCAGTACATATATTCAATACTTATCCCAGCTTTGGTAAGCAGTGTCAGTGTCCGTGCAAAATCTTCTGTTGTGGGGTCGGTCTGAATAGCAACAACATCGGATATGTTTGCGCTGATGTTATTGTCTTTCAGTAACTGGAAAGCCTTTTGCGGCTCGTTGACAATGATGCGTAATATTCCATATTCGGAAGTGTCGGCGACGGTGGCGGCGATGATACGTATGTTCTCTTGGGTAAGAATGGAAAGTATCTCGCTCAGTTTTCCGTATTTGTTTTCTAAAAAGATGGATATCTGATAAATTGTCATAAGCAGTAAAAATATAATTTGTTAAGTCTAACCAAATGCTTAAATTGTTTTTCTTAAATCTTTTACGCGGACAGCCTTTCCGTCTTGTGTAGGGAGCGAGCCTTTTGCTACCAATTTCAACCGGGGCGTAAGCAGCAGTTCGTCTTTCAACTGTCGGGTAATCTCTTTCGTCAGTCGTTGCAGTACCGAATAATCATCGGTAAACAGTTCGCTGAGTTCTACGTCAATAAACATTTCATCGCTGTTTCCTACTGTTTCGAGCGTAATCAGGTAATTGCTTCCCAGCTCTTTGAAATTCATTAATATTTTTTCTATCTGGATAGGGAACAAGTTTACACCTTTAAGAATAATCATGTCATCGCTGCGCCCTTTAAAGCGTGCCAACCGTTTATGAGTACGCCCACACGGGCAATCGCCCGGCAGGATGCAGGTCAAATCGCGTGTACGGTATCTTAACAATGGCATGGCCTCCCGGTTGATGGTTGTCAGCACCAACTCGCCCACCTGTCCGTCAGGGACCGGCTGTAAAGTCACGGGGTCGATGATTTCAACAATGGTATAATCTTCCCAAATATGTAATCCGTTTTGCTCGGGGCATTCAAAAGCCACTCCCGGACCATTCATTTCCGACATGCCAAAGCAGTTGTATGCCTTTACGCCAAGTAGCTCCTCGATACGGCGACGTTGTTCCTCGGAGTGAGGTTCAGCCCCGATACATACCGTATGCAGTTTCGTGTCTTTTCGCGGGTCGATTCCCATTTCGTACATGACTTCTGCCAGACGGGTCGCATAGCTTGGTATGATGTGCAGGCAAGTTGTCCCGAAATCTTTTATGAATTTGATTTGCCGTTTGGTATTTCCGGCAGCAGCAGGTACAGTCAATGCGCCCAATCGCTCTGCACCGTATTGAAATCCGAGCCCTCCGGTGAACATACCGTATCCTGATGTATTCTGAAAGATATCGGTATCCCTTAAACCAACCATATACATACAGCGGGCAACCTGATTGGCCCATTGGTCCAAATCTTTTGCAGAGTGCAATACGACCGTAGGATTTCCTGTAGTTCCACTAGAGGAGTGTATGCGTACACATTTCCGGAGGGGAATTGCTGCCATGCCGTACGGATAGCTGTTTCTCAAATCCTCCTTTGTCGTAAAAGGAATGTTTTTTAAATCCTCCAATGAACGAATGTCTGAAGGGGTTATGCCTGATTCTTTGAAACGTTGCTTATAAAAAGGAGAATTTGCCGCTTGCCTTATAGTCTGCTGCAACTTTTCCAATTGGAACTTCTCCAAATTTTCCCGACTGATTGTCTCTAATTCTTTTTGCCAATATTCCATTTTTTTAATGCGTAATTAGAACTTTATATATTTTGTCCTAGCGGACAAATATAAATCATTTTGTTAAAATTGTTGCTTAATCTGGCTGGAAAATGTAAATTTTTAGCGGGAATAGCAAACGAACTGTAATTTAATCCTGTAGGGATGAATTATAATTGCGAGTAGATGTATTCCATGTTGACATGACTGCGCACCAAATCTGCCAGTTTGTTGTATTGTTCTTCTTTGAAACTCTCATAATCGAACGATGTTCTTTCGTTTTGCTTGTCAAATCCTTTTGCCAGATGCTCCAAAGCGGCATTATTGTCTAAGATACCGTGCAGATAGCTGCCCCAGCATCGGTCGTTCAGGTAATAACCGTCCCGGCGTCCATCTTCAAGAACGGCAACCGGCTTTTCTTCGACTTCATCGGTTATGCAGGTTCGTCCCATGTGTATTTCGTATCCTTTGCAAGAATTGTCGTAAACTGGAAGGAACGTGAAGCGGCTCTGCTTGGTGATTTTTCCTTTTTCGATTACGGTGCAAACAGGTAGAAGCCCTAAGCCGGCAACGACCGGAATCTTTCCTTCGACATAATCGGGATCTTCAATCCTTCGTCCCAACATTTGGTATCCGCCACAAATTCCTATGACTTTTTTCCCTCTTTTGTAGGCATCAATAATTGCACGTGCCATCCCGTTGTTCTTTATTACCATGAGGTCAGATATGGTATTTTTCGTGCCTGGCAGGATGATGATATCGCTTTTCTCCAAATCTTCCGGTCGGTTTGTGTAGAACGTGTTGAATCTTGGGTCCAGTTCCAATACGTCGAAATCTGTGAAATTCGACATCCGCTGTAATAAAATGATGGCAACATTTATTTTGTTTTCCCGAATATTCCGGTTTTTGGTATCGAGAACGACAGAGTCTTCTTCTTCTATTTTGATGTCGTTGAACCAAGGGATGATGCCTACTACCGGGATGCCGGTCAATTTTTCGATAATTGCTTTCCCTTCGGCAAAAAGTGAATCATCTCCACGGAATTTATTGATTATTATTCCTTTTATCCGGCTTCTTTCTTCGGAGGAGAGCAAGGCTATTGTGCCATAGACCGATGCGAAGATACCACCTCTGTCAATATCGGCAACCAGAAATACCGAAGCGTCGGCCGCTATTGCCATACGCATGTTTGTGATATCTCTCTCTTTCAAGTTGAGTTCGGAAATACTTCCGGCTCCTTCCAGTACGATTGGATTGTATTTTGCAGACAACCGTTCAAACGCAAGGCATGCTTCTTTGAACAACTCCTCTTTCCCTTCTTTCATTCTGAAATATTCTTTGGCAGAAAGGTTGCCGATGGGCTTTCCGTTGAGTATCACTTGCGAGTTCTTGTCATCGGTAGGCTTGAGAAGTACCGGATTCATATCGGTGTGTGGCGGTAAGCAACATGCTTCTGCCTGGACAACTTGTGCGCGTCCCATTTCCCCGCCTTCAATGGTCGAATAAGAATTCAGAGACATGTTCTGCGCCTTGAAAGGAGCCGGAGTATATCCGTCTTGTTTAAAAATCCGGCAAAATGCCGTGTTAATAATGCTTTTCCCTGCATCGGAACAGGTGCCGACAAACATAATCGGTTTTAAATATTTGGCAGGCGATTTGCCTTTTGCTGATTCCATAATTATGAGTTATACAATTTGAAATTTTTCGGATTTCCGGGTGCAAATGTATAAAAAAGCCCGATACTATTTTAAGAGGAAGAAAGCAGTGTCGTTAATGAATTTTTTTCATATTCGCATGGATAATCCGGTTTGTTTTCCTATGTAAAGGAATTTGTTGATAAAAATTTTGCAAAAACAGGAAGATGGATGCTTGAAATAGTATATATTTGCGGGAAAGATTTAAATAGAATATTACGGAAAAATGGAAAAACAAGAAAATCAGCAGCGTTTACAATCGTTGGATGCCTTACGGGGATTCGATATGTTTTTTATCATGGGCGGAGGAGCTATATTTGTAGCTTTGGCAACTTTGTTTCCTTATCCCTTTTTTGAGACGATAGCTAAGCAGATGGAGCACGTGGAGTGGAATGGTTTTGCATTTGAAGACATGATATTCCCGCTTTTCCTTTTTATTGCCGGCATTTCGTTCCCTTTTTCTTTGGCAAAACAGCGTTCGAAAGGGATGACCGATTCGGCTATTTACAAAAAAATCGTACGCCGGGGTATCACATTGGTCATACTGGGTTTGATATATAACGGATTTTTACGGTTTGATTTCGAGAATTTCAGATGTGCAAGCGTTTTGGCACGCATTGGTTTGGCATGGATGTTTGCCGCTCTCATATTTATCAATACGACAACGAAGCAGCGTATCGGAATTGTTTCAGTTATTTTCATAGGTTATTGGCTGTTATTGCAGTTTGTCCCGGCTCCTGACGGGAACGGTGACCCATTTTCGATGGAAGGTTGCTTGGTTGGTTATATTGACCGGCTCTTCTTGCCTGGCAAACTATATAAGGGAATTCACGACCCGGAGGGCATATTGTCATTGATCCCGGCGATAGGTACGGCATTGCTGGGTATGTTTAGCGGCGAATTGATTAAATTGAAACGGGAAGGATTGACAGATGTAAAGAAAGTGCTTTACCTGTTAGCAGGAGGTGCGTTCTTGCTGGTAGTAGGCTTGCTTTGGAACTTTGTTTTCCCTATAAATAAAAATTTGTGGTCAAGTTCGTTCGCCTGCTTTGTCGGCGGTATTTCAATGATGCTGTTTGCTCTGTTTTATTATATCGTGGACGTGAAGAATTGCCGGAAGTGGACTCTCTTTTTCCGTGTTATAGGGATGAATTCCATTACAATTTACATTGCGCAGGGATTCATTAATTTCCGTTATACATCTAATGCATTGTTTGGCGGATTGGCATCCTTGTTCCCGGAGACAGCCCAGCCATTGGTTTTGGCCATCGGGTATGTCCTTGTGTGCTGGGGCTTCCTATATTTCTTGTACCGTCAAAAGATATTTTTGAAAGTGTAGAGGTTCGCAGGAAAGAACTAAGGTATTTTCCTGAAAATCCGGAATATTTTTGGAAAAATATCGGCGGTTTCTGATGGAAAATATTGCAGAAAAATATATAAACCTCCATATAGTTCCGGGCACAATTAAGTGCCCGGTTTTTTTGTCTTTTCGGGCAGCGTTATTTGTTCCGGCAGTTGTCGGTTTTACATTCTGCATCGATGAAACAGAAAATAGAAGTTCGTTTATAGGCGTCACAGGCCTTGAAAGATGATGAAATCCGGATGGCTTTGCGTTGGTTTGCAAGCATATAGCTCTTGCTTTCTGGCGGTAATATATTTTTTTGCCGGTTTGTCGGCAGATTTTGCGTAAATCTGCTGAAAAACATAAAAAAATAGCTACTTTTGCAGCAAATTATACACAAACAATTTTAGTTATATCATGGCAAATGTGATTAAGATTAAGAAAGGCTTGGACATTAATCTGAAAGGCAAAGCACCGGAGGTATTGCTAAATTGCGGGAAGAGCGAAACTTACGCTATTGTTCCCGATAATTACACAGGCATAGTTCCCAAGGTGGTTGTTAAGGCAGGAGACAAGGTCAAAGCTGGATCTGCATTGATGGTTGATAAGAACCGTCCTGAAATCAAGTTCGTTTCGCCGGTAAGTGGTGAGGTCATCGCTGTAAATCGAGGAGAAAAACGAAAAGTTTTGAGCATCGAAGTAAAGCCGGAAGCGAAAATCGAATACGAAGATTTCGGTAAGAAAGAAGTATCTGCATTGGATGCTGAAAGTATCAAAGGCATATTGTTGGAAGGCGGCATGTGGCCGTTCATCAAACAGCGCCCGTATGATATTGTAGCAAATCCGGCTGATGCGCCACGCGACATTTTTGTGACAGCATTTAATTCAGCCCCGTTGGCTCCTGATTTTGATTTTTTAGCAAAGGACGAGAAAGAAAATTTGCAAACCGGGTTGGAAATCCTGACCAAACTGACAGCTGGAAAGGTTTATGTAGGGGTAAAGAAAAATGCCTCTTCACTGAATGGAATGAAAGGCGTAGAAGTTGTGGAATTTGAAGGTCCGCATCCTGCAGGGAACGTCGGAGTCCAAATCAATCATATCCGGCCTGTCAACAAAGGCGAGGTCGTTTGGACGGCAAACGCTACGGATATTATCTTGATGGGGCGTTTGTTTAACAAAGGTGTAGCAGATTTTACCAGATTGGTCGCAGTGACAGGCTCGGAAGTGAAAGAATGCGGCTATGTGAAGGCTATTTCCGGTTGCACGGTCAAGAGTATTTTGGAAGGGAAAATAGACCCGAACGCTCATTTGCGTATTATCAGTGGAAATGTGTTGACAGGTATGAAAGTGCCGTTCGACGGAGGTTATCTGGGTGCATACGACTGTCAGGTTACCGTCATTCCGGAAGGCGACGATGTCAATGAATTCCTTGGTTGGGCAGTGCCCGGTTTCAATAAATACAGCGTAAGCCATTCTTATCTGACTTGGTTATGTGGAAAGAAGAAAGAGTATGTTATGGATGCTCGAATTAAAGGCGGAAAGCGTGCGATGATTATGTCGAACGAATACGATAAGGTATTTCCGATGGATATTATGCCGGAGTATCTGTTAAAAGCGATAATTTCTTTCGATATCGACAAAATGGAAAATTTGGGAATATACGAAGTCGCTCCGGAAGATTTCGCTTTGTGCGAATTTGTTGATACATCAAAGATTGAAATACAGCAGATTGTCCGGAACGGACTTAATTTGTTGTACAAGGAAATGAATTAGTAACATTAAAAATTTTAATACATTGAAAGCGTTAAGGAATTATCTTGACAAGATTAAGCCAAACTTTGAGGAAGGTGGTAAGTTTGCGATGTTCCGCTCCGTGTTTGATGGGTTCGAAACATTCCTGTTTGTCCCGAATTCTACCTCAAAGACAGGTGTACATATCCATGACAGTATCGATTCAAAGCGGACAATGATCGTAGTTGTGATAGCTTTATTGCCGGCTTTGCTCTTTGGTATGTATAATGTTGGTTACCAACATAATTTGGCAATTGGGGCAAATCCCGGCTTTTGGGCAACGTTCGCATTCGGATTGCTGGCAGTGTTGCCTAAAATAATCGTATCATATGTGGTAGGATTGGGTATAGAGTTTGCTGTGGCTCAATGGAAAAAGGAAGAAATCCAAGAAGGATTTTTGGTTTCCGGAATATTGATACCGATGATTGTCCCGGTGGATACTCCGCTCTGGATGATTGCTGTGGCAACGGCGTTCGCTGTTATTTTTGCCAAAGAGGTATTCGGAGGTACCGGTTATAATATATTTAATGTAGCGTTGGTAACCCGCGTGTTTTTGTTCTTCGCTTATCCGGCGGCAATGTCGGGTGACCAGGTATTTGTCCGGACTTCCGACACATTCGGTTTGGGAGCGGGGCAGGTGGTTGACGGTTATTCTGGAGCAACCCCGTTAGGACAGATTGCAATCGCCGGCAAAGAACTGATTGGTAATTTCCAGACAGTAGATGTGCTGGGCAATCCGATTTCGACATGGGACTATTTCGTAGGATTGATTCCTGGTTCTATTGGAGAAACTTCAGTCATTGCCATTTTGATAGGAGCAGCTATCCTGTTGTTTACTGGTATTGCAAGTTGGAAAACAATGGGGTCAGTATTCGTGGGTGGTGCAGTTATGGCTGCTATCTTCAATATGATTGGAACAACTGTTGCCATGACGGTTTCTCCGATTGACCATCTTTTCTTAGGCGGTTTTGCATTTGGAGCTGTATTTATGGCAACCGACCCGGTTACTTCAGCGAGAACGGAAACCGGAAAGTTCATTTACGGATTCCTTGTCGGTGCAATGGCTGTGATTATCCGTGTACTGAACCCGGGATATCCGGAAGGTATGATGCTGGCTATCCTATTGATGAACGCATTTGCTCCGCTGATTGACTATTATGTCGTAGAGGCTAATGTAAATCGTCGACTTAATCGTGTAAAACTGAATAAATAAGAGAAGGAATATGGCTACAAAAAAGTTTAGATGTAAAGTATGTGGCTATGTCCACGAAGGAAATAAAGCTCCGGCTACTTGTCCGGTTTGTAATGCGCCTGCATCGGAATTTGAAGAAATCAAGGAAGAAAATGCGAAGAAGGGCGGTGTGAACCGGGACGGTAATGTTTATACATTCGTTTATGCTTCGGTAATGGTTGTTGTTGTAGCGGTTTTATTGGCATTTACTTCGCAATCTTTGAGAAGTTACCAGAAACAAAATGAAGACAACGACAAACGCCAGCAGATTTTGCGCTCGATAAATGTGAATGTTTCGGCAAATGAAGCAGAAGCGAAATACAACGAGTTGATAAAAGATGCCTTTTTGGTAAATGAAAACGGTGAAAAGGTAGAAGGCGATGCATTTGCCGGAGGAGAAGAAGGAACATATCCTGTATTTGTTGCAAATATAGAAGGGAAGACAAAGTATATTATGTCACTGCACGGGGCAGGCCTTTGGGGACCGCTTTGGGGATATATTTCGGTAGATGATGATAAAAACACTGTGTTTGGCGCAGATTTCAGCCATCAGGGGGAGACTCCGGGATTGGGTGCTGAGATTTCAAAATCGGAGTTCAGTGGACAGTTTGCCGGAAAGCAGATATTTAAAAACGGAGAATTCAAATCGATTGTTGTCGTAAAACCGGGGAAAGCATCGACAAACGGCGAAGATTATGTTGACGGTATCTCGGGTGGTACGATTACAAGCCAAGGCGTAGGTAATATGATACTTACGAGTTTGAAGGGATATGAGAAATTTTTAACCTCGAAAAACTAAGAGAAAATGGGATTAATATCAAAGAAAAATAAAGAGGTACTGACAGGTCCGTTGAATATCAATAACCCTGTTATTGTGCAGATGCTCGGAATTTGTTCGGCATTGGCGGTTACTTCAAAATTGGAGCCTGCAATCGTTATGGGATTGTCGGTGACTGCGGTCGTAGCATTTGCGAACGTGATTATTTCATTATTGCGGAATACGATACCTAACCGTATACGTATCATCGTGCAGCTGGTGGTTGTAGCAGCGCTGGTTACAGTTGTCAGCGAAGTGCTGAAGGCATTTGCATATGATGTCAACAAACAATTGTCGGTTTTTGTCGGCTTGATCATTACGAACTGTATATTGATGGGTCGTTTGGAAGCGTTTGCTTTGGGTAATGGTCCGTGGGAGTCGTTCCTCGATGGAATCGGAAACGGCATCGGATATGCGTTGATATTGATTGTTGTGGGATTTTTCCGCGAATTGCTTGGCTCCGGTACATTATTGGGTTACCAAGTGATACCGCAATGTGTGTATGATTGGGGATACGTGAACAACGGTTTGATGATCCTTCCGCCTATGGCGTTGATAACGATTGCCGTTATAATCTGGGTTCATCGTGCACGTAATAAAGATCTTCAGGAATAATAATTACGAACCATTTAAATATAAAATAAGATGGAACAATTATTAAGTACATTTGTCCGCTCAATCTTTGTCGACAATATGATATTCGCATACTATTTGGGTATGTGTTCATTTTTGGCTGTGTCGAAGAATGTCAAGACGGCGATGGGATTGGGCGTTGCTGTAACATTCATTCTTGTTTGTACATTGCCTATTAACTATCTTCTCGAAAACTATGTGTTGAAAGAAGGAGCCTTGATATGGCTGGGAGAAGAATTTGCCGATGTGAATTTAAGCTTCCTGGCATTTATTCTTTTCATTGCGATAATCGCATCATTTACGCAGTTGGTGGAGATGTTCGTTGAGAAATTTTCTCCGTCATTATACGCTTCATTGGGTATATTCTTGCCATTAATCGCTGTAAACTGCGCTATCCTTGGTGGTTCGTTGTTCATGCAGCAACGCGCATTTGAAAATGTAGGAGTGGCAACTGCCTACGGTTTAGGTTCCGGATTAGGCTGGATGCTCGCGATTGTGGGAATGGCTGCTATCCGGGAGAAACTGGCTTATTCGAATGTCCCGAAACCATTAAGAGGACTCGGTATATCTTTCATCATTACCGGTCTGATGGGAATGGCGTTCATGTGTTTTTCCGGTTTGAAAATATAAGTTTATTAACGGATTTATAAGGATATAAGATATGATAATATTAATGGCAGGCGGACTTACAATCGTTACCAGTGCAATTGTTTTCTTATTGATAACAGTGATTCTGGTCGGAGCGTTGTTGGTAGCCAAAGCAAAATTGATTCCTTCTGGAAACGTAAAGATTAAAGTTAATGGAGAAAAGGAAATAGAGACCCCGATGGGCGGTACTTTATTGGGCGCATTGCAGTCGGGCGGCATATTTTTGCCTTCAGCTTGTGGTGGAGGTGGAAAATGCGGTCAGTGCCGTTGCCAGATAGAAGAGGGCGGAGGTGAAATCCTCCCTACTGAAAAAGTGTTCTTTTCCCGGAAAGAGGTCCAGGCGCATTGGCGTTTGGGTTGCCAGGCTAAGGTGAAAGAGAACATGGTTGTTAAGGTGCCGGAGTCGGTAATGGGTGTAAAAGAATGGGAATGCGAAGTGATTTCCAATAAGAATGTTGCAACGTTTATCAAGGAGTTCATCGTTGCTCTTCCGAAGGGAGAACACATGGATTTTATCCCTGGTTCGTATGCACAGATTAATATCCCGACATTCGAGATGGATTATGACAAAGACATCGATAAGAGCTTGATTGGTGATACCTATCTTCCTGCATGGGAGAAATTCGGATTGTTCGGATTGAAGTGTAAGAATACCGAGCCGACGGTCCGTGCATACTCTATGGCAAACTATCCGGCGGAAGGTGACCGTATCATGCTGACTGTACGTATAGCGACACCTCCTTTCAAACCGAAACCACAAGTTGGCTTCCAGGATGTAATGCCGGGTATTGCTTCTTCGTACATCTTCACTTTGAAGCCGGGAGATAAGGTAACCATGAGTGGTCCTTACGGAGATTTCCATCCGATCTTCGATTCCAAGCGAGAAATGATGTGGATTGGTGGTGGTGCCGGTATGGCTCCGTTGCGTGCCCAGATTATGCATATGACGAAGACGTTGCATACAACCGACCGGAAGATGTCGTACTTCTATGGTGCGCGTGCACTGAATGAGGTTTTCTACTTGCAAGACTTTTTGCAATTGGAAAAAGAGTTCCCGAATTTCTCATTCCATTTGGCTCTCGACCGTCCGGATCCGGCAGCCGATGCAGCAGGCGTAAAATATACGGCCGGCTTTGTTCATCAGGTGATTTATAACAACTACTTGAAAGACCATGAAGCCCCGGAAGACATTGAATACTATATGTGTGGTCCGGGACCGATGTCGAAAGCTGTAGAAAATATGCTTGACAACTTGGGCGTACCGATGGAGATGCTTCATTTTGATAACTTCGGAGGATAAAACTCCTTTGGAATATAGACGGAAAAAGCTGCCCCAAAAACAGGGCAGCTTTTTTTCGTTTCTGAAAAGAACTCCGTTTGACGGCTGTTTTTGTCCGGTTTGATTTTACTCCCTAAAGGCTCCTGTTTTATCGTTACAAAGTTATTGCCCTTAAAGCTGGCAATCCTGCCAACTTTTTTGATTCTTTGCATTATACCGGATTTTCTGATTTTCCCCTTGTTGTGGTATATGTTTCTGTTTTTATGCCGGGAGCGCAGAAACAAGTCTCTGCCTTTGCGGAATAGCATAACCATTTCTTTAATTTGTTGGAATTTTTCCCTGCGTCTTTTCCTATTCCTTTTTATTTAATGCCGTTTGTCCCCAAAATAGAAAGCAGCCCGTATTTAATCACACCGGGACTTTGAACCGCATAAACAGCAGCTGTGTTCCATGAACTTGTTTAATATGAAGCGATAATATTTGAAAGAATGGAATATCTCCTTTGAAGAGATGTTTGAAAATGTAAGTTTTTGTATATTAGTTTATTCCATTTATTAAAAAACAGTTCTGCCAAACAACTGGAAAAAATATTCGGATTTGGTTGAAAAAAAGTAATTGCTATTTTTTTGATTTTCAGAATTTATTTGTTTATTTGCAAACAGTTTATAATCTCTTCAAAGGAGATATCTCTTTTCTTCAGGATATTATCAAACATCTCTTCAAAGGAGAAAGATAAAAAATGTAGTTTATGATAAAGAAACTGTCACTCATAATAGTATCCATTCTTTATTGCAACTATCTGTCGGCGCAGAGAGAAAATGTAGTATGTGATTCTGTGAAAATCTACTTTCGGCAGAGTAAAATAGATTTGGTTCCATCTTTGAACAATAACAAGGCTGCTTTGGACCGGATAGTGGACAGCTTGAGCACGAGCTATGCAGATTCAGTTTATAAGTTGCAGAAGGTACTTGTTGTGGGTGGCGCATCTCCAGAAGGTAGCGTCAAATTTAATAAATGGCTATCGGAGAAACGTGCAGGAGTGTTATTTGATTACATTTCCCATTATAGCCCGTTGCCGGATTCGTTGATGACAACCCATTTTTTAGGGCGCGATTGGAACGGGTTGATCCGGTTGGTAGAGAATGACGCAGAAGTGCCGTATCGGGAGGAAACGTTGGCTCTATTGCGCGAAATAGCCTGGAACGTGGCAAATGGCGTTACTACGGATGGCGACCCGCTGGACCGGTTGAAAAAATTCCATTACGGCGAACCTTATTATTATATGTACCAAAATTTGTTCCCGGAACTTCGCGCTTCACGGATGTTTTTATGGTACAGGAAAATAAAGAATCCATTGGCTTTGCTTTCTGTTCCGGAATTCCCGTTTGTAAAACCTTATGAGAAACCGTTTAGCCCTTCCAAAAGGACTCCCAGCCCGCTTCCCAAGAAACCTTTTTACATGGATATACGGACAAACATGCTCTACGATGCGTTGCTTGTGCCTAATTTGGGCGCCGAGTTTTATCTCGGCAAAAACTGGTCCGTTGTAGGTAATTGGAAGTACGGATGGTGGAAAAAAGACCGTAGGCAGTGGTATTGGCGTATTTATGGAGGCGACATAGCTATCCGTAAATGGTTTGGCAAAGCCGCACAAAAGAAGCCTTTGACAGGTCATCACCTTGGAGTATATGGACAAATCTTTACCTATGACTTTGAGGTGGGTGGTCGCGGTTACATGGGAGGTGTACCGGGCGGCACGCTTTGGGACAAGATGAACTATATCGCGGGTCTGGAGTATGGTTACTCTCTCCCGATAAGAAGCCGGCTGAATATTGATTTTTCTATTGGCGTGGGCTACTGGGGCGGTATATACTATGAGTATCTTCCTATGGATAACTGCTACGTATGGCAAGCTACAAAGCAGCGTCACTGGTTCGGACCGACAAAGGCGGAAATATCGCTCGTATGGCTTATCGGCAGGTGTAATTACAACAAAGAAAAGGGAGGCAGGCGATGAAAACGGACAGATTATATATATTAATATATGTACTCACGGTATTCTTTTTCACTTCTTGCGAACATAAGGAATTGTGTTACCACCATCCGCATGAGAAAACCGTCCGTGTGGAATTTGATTGGAGAGATGCTCCCGATGCCACCCCGAAAGGCATGTGTGTCCTTTTCTATCCGGAGGACGGCGGTGGTTGCCTGCGTTACGATTTTAATGGAATGAACGGCGGAGAAGTCCAACTCCGGGTGGGCACTTACCGGATATTGTGTTATAACAATGATACAGAAGCGGTGCTTTTCCGGGACATGGAAGATTACGAGTTCCATGAATGTTATACCCGCGAGGGCAACGTGCTGGAACCTATCTACGGAAATGCGGCAAACTATGCGCCCCGTGCCTCAGGATCGGAGGAGGAACGGGTTGTCATCACGCCGGACATGATGTGGGGATGTACAGCCACGCAAGTGGAAATAACCGATACAGGTATCAGCTACATTTGCGTCCCTTTGCAAGAAAAAGATGAGTGGGACGGCAAACCGGAAGAAAGAACCGAGCAGGTCATTACGCTTTATCCCCATGAACTGGTATGTACATATACATACGAGGTGCGTAATGTGAAGAACCTGAAGCACGTCAACCAGATGTGTGGAACCCTTTCCGGCATGGCTCCATCTTTATGTTTTTGCAATGAGGAATTGGGGACAGAGTGTGTTACGCTTCCGTTCGGGGCTGTTTCTGAAGGCGATTCAACTGTCGTTGGGAAATTTTATACGTTCGGGCATCACGAGGCAAACCAAGCTCCCCACCGTATGGTTTTCTACGTAGTTATGGACGACGGGAAGAAATATGTCTATGGTTTAGACAACGATGAACATTTGAATGTGACCAAACAAGTACATTTTGCTCCCGACAAACGGCATGTACATATTATTATTGAAGGTCTTGATTTGCCGCGCCCCATCGAAAATGGCGGCGGATATGATGTAGATGTCGACGATTGGGAAGTTGTGGAAGACGATATTATTTTATGAAAGCGGAATATTTCAATAAATCAATTTTTTAATAATAATTTAATTCAATGGAAAAGAAGATTTTTGGAGGAGCATTGGCGGTATTGATGCTTACCGCTTGCTCAAACGACGAGTTGGTTAATGTCAACCGCGATGGAGATGAAATCACATTCAGTGTGGTTACGAATGCCGGTAGCCGTGCATCGGACGTGTATTGTAACAACAATAAGCCTGCCGATTTTGAGGTATATGCCTCGTATGACGGTAAGACTTACATTGACGGGGATTTGATAAAATATCAAGAAACAGAATGGGTTAATACGGACGGTACCCGTTATTGGCCTGAATCCGGGGAAGTTTCTTTCTATGCCCACAAGAATGCCGGTGAAGCGTTCAAATGGGATGCGAAAAATGCTCCTAAAATTGAAAACTTTACAGTCGCAGCGAATGTGGCAAATCAAGTAGATTTGATTTATTCTGTACAGAAAAAAAGCAAACCGGCAAGTGCGGAAAGTAATTCTCCGGTCATGCTCAATTTCCGCCATGCCCTTTCACAAATCGTGTTCCAGGCAAAGAACATAAACCCGAATCTCTATGTGGAAATTAGCGGTGTCTCTGTTTGCAAATTAGGAGGGGCTAATACGTTTACTTATCCTTCCGGTAAAACGGATAGCAATATTGTGGATCATGAAGGAACAGCAGGTACTTCTATTAATTACGAGGATGGCTCTTGGGGGACCTGGGGTGCACTGCGTGGCGGAACTGAACAATATGATGTAACGTTTACTCCGGTAAAACTTGTGGGAGATAAAAACGCTACTGCTTCATCGTTGACCAACACCAACGAAACAGATAAGGAGTTCAGCAAAAAGGCACTGCTTTTGTTACCTCAGACTACGACAGCATGGGATGTAACTTCTGCCGGAGCCGAGGGTACAGCTGCAAATCAAGACGGATCTTATTTCCTTGTAAAATGTAAAATATATAATGTGGCAAATTCTACAACGGGATTTAATCCGTCAACTGATGTATGCTTATGGCCGGGAGGAAATTCAGAAAACCCGGACAATATAGCTATCCCTGTTGCTGTAAATTGGGAACAAGGCAAGAAGTACATTTATACGTTCGTGTTTGGTGAAGGCAATGGCGGTTACGATCCTGATCCTGAAGATCCTGATCCAGAACCAGTGCTTATCCCTATCAAATTTGACGTTACGGTTGACGACTTTGTTCCTGTCGCAAACGAAGATATTGAAATGGATGAACCGGATAACAATTGAAAAAGGTCTTGTAATAGTATAAGAGCTTTTTAATGCAAAAAAACCGGACGGGAAGACCGTTCCCGTCCGGTTACCATTAACATACCACACTGTTTGCACTAATTTTTCAGAAGAGGGCGTGGTTTAACCGATGGGGAGAGATATACTTTTCCCTATCATAAAAGAGGTAAGAGAATATATCGCAACTTTTAAAACGAAGGATATGATAACATTATTGAATTTGAAGCGTAGTGCCAACATGCTTCTGGCAGCGAGTGTAAGCTTGGTAATATGTTCATCGTGCGCTGATGAGGATTTGTATAAGTCAGGATACGGAAATGAAGATATTATCGGGTTCGGGATGACAGCTGTTTTAGAAGGTGAAAATATCCCTCACAGCCGAGTAGAGCATTCTTCTGAACCTCTGGTAATGGTAAATAGCAGCAACAGCGATACGCTTTACCTGCATTCGTCCGTGGAAGACAACCCTTCGCCTGTGTCGATGGGAGCAACCCGTGGGACACCTGTCACGGAAGCCAATTTTAAAGAGGTGTATGGGGCTTTCGCTGTGACGGCATATACGGAGGCGGGCGAGCTTTACATGAATGACAAAGTAGGCACCGAGTCTGGTGGTTATTGGTTCCCGGATGGAGGTGAACGGTATTGGCCGGAAACGGAAACGCTTGATTTCTACGCACGCGCTCCTTATGAGTTTAACAAGAAAGACCCGCTTGCCGATGAGACAGTCGTTTACAGCGACAAGAAAGTTTCATTTACTTATACAACCCCAACGTCAGGGGACGGCAAAGATGCGATGGCCCAACCGGATTTGTTGTTCGCTTTTGCATCGAAGAGCCAGAAACAGACTGTCGACGGCTGCGTCGAGTTGACATTTCGCCATGCGTTGGCGGCTGTCAAGTTCGTGGCACAAGATATATCCAAAGGGACAATTAAAAGTATAAAGTTGAAGAACGTGTATGGCGCAGGCGAATGTGTCTATGATCCGTCTTCAACGACAGGCAAATATGTTTGGGAGCAGACCGGAGAGCGGAAGGATTTCGTCCAATCATTCAACGTGGAAGTGGAAGACCAACAGACGGGCGAACAAAAAATCACGGATGTGAATCCGAAAACTACTTTTATGATGGTACCGCAGCCGCTGGATGAAAATTCTTCCATTGAAGTTGTCTTGGAGACGGCCGATGGTGAAACGCATGTCCTGACTGCTCCTTTTAAGAAACAAGATTGGGAGGCTGGGAAAATTTATACGTATGTCATATCTACTGAATCCATTAATTGGACCTATGTCTTTGAGGTTACAGATAAAATTGATATGGCCCTCGGCCAGACAACAAGCAAGTATTCCGTTAAAAGTTACCGTTATCGTACCCAAAATCCGGACGTTAAAGAACCGGTAAGTTGGGAAGTGACCGGCAAAAACGGTACGGAAACACAATATCCGAGCACAACACCTACGCCAATAGACGTAAACGGCATAATAAAGGACTTTACCTATAGCGACAATGGTGATGACGGAACCGGAGCCGGGATTGGGTATGATATGGTTTTGGACAGGTCTGATATGCACACAACTTATAAAGGCGATGAGACTTTAAAGAATAATCCTGTCAAAGGCACTCCGGAAAGTCCTTATGATTTATCTACAGACGGAGGTGCAAATAGTAGGACTACGGCCAATTGTTATGTGGTAAACTCGGCAGGAACTTATATGTTGCCGTTAGTGTATGGCAACGCGATTGTTAACGGCGGCACAAACTCCGGAGCGTATAGCGACAGTCATTTTGTGGATTATAATAACAGGCATATAACAAGCCCTTATGTTTCAAGCAGCGGGACGCCTGATGACTGTACGCTTGTATGGAGCGATGGATTTTATATGTTTAAGGATGTCCATTTGTCGGCCGACAAACAATATCTTGTATTTACCATCGATCAGGAATATATGCAGCAGGCAAATGCTATCGTGGCCGTGCGCGATGCCAACGATAATATAATGTGGAGTTGGCATATTTGGGTTATTGAACGTGATATAAATGTAACGGTCGAAGTAGATGATTATTATACTTCTTCCAAGACATATCAAATGATGACATGCAATCTTGGTTGGGTAGACGAAAAAATGGTTTATTATGATCCTCGTAGCTTGAATTTCACTTTCACCCAAGACAGGAGTGGCAAAAAAGCGAATTTGACAGTTACGCAGGAAGGCGCTCAATTTGATTATAAAGATATTGGTTCTACCTATTACCAATGGGGACGCAAAGATCCGATTGTGGCTTTAATGAACCGCGACCATACGGGGGTTAATGATTACCGGCGATTGGATACAACAGATCCAAAATACCTTTATAAAGTAGCGCGCGGTTTGGTTTCGATGGCTGATGCCATAAAAAATCCGAATATATATTATGTACAGCCCGATAATGGTGACATACGATGGCTTAATGATGGGGCGTTTTCATGGAAATTCTGGAATATGAAAAGCAATGGAGGTAATGTAAATATTGCAAATTACAGTAAAACCGTATACGACCCTTCGCCAAAAGGATTCATAGTCCCCATACCAAGAACTTTTTCTGTTTTTGTAAACGGCAGTACAGCATTAGGAGATCGTGGTGGAACCTTGAACGGAAAGATAGATCCTCAATTGTCTTATAGATATCTTGTTCACACACAAAAAAACCAACAAGGCAAAGAACTGCCTTTTACTGCTACCGGCCAGCGTTCCAGCCGTGACAACCTTGGATCCGGATCCGGGAGCTTATGGGCATTGGATGGTGTTTATTATTGGAGCAGTGAATCCAATTATGATGGCTATGATAATAGTGATAAAGGAAAATCTTATACGTTCGTTGTACGTAAAGATAATGAAACAAATGTGTATTCTTATGGTTTCGTAGGAACACAGGCAATGGCGCGTCCGGTGCGTTGCATTAGAGAATAAAAAGTTTTTGTTAATTAATTTGTAGTTGAAAACAGGAAAGAGGAGGTGTTCTTGGAATGTCTCCTTTTTCTTTTCAGTTTCCGGCTGTGTGAGCTTCCGGTTCCTTATTGGGAATCTTTGTTACAACACGATTTCCGCGTATGAAGGGATCTCTTTATGGAAATCGATTGCACCGCTGTTGTAGTCTATCTTGCAACAATAATGCTGCAATCCGTTGCTGACAATCAGATATTTTACATGGAGTGCCATGTTATACCTGGCTATTTGGTTGAAGACTTCCGGGGTAATGGGAACTGACGGTGCTTTATATTCAATGATTACCAAAGGCTCCAAATAATTGTTGTAGACAACCGAATCACATCGTTTGGAAGTTTTGTTCAATGTGATGGAAACTTCATTTGCCACCAACTCCGCCGGGTAACCTTTGCAGGAAACCAGGAAATGGATAAAATGCTGCCTGACCCATTCTTCGGGGGTCAATGCTACATATTTCTTCCGTATCGGGTCGAAAATGAACCGTTTTCCGGCTTTTTCCGTTATTTTAACGGCCGCTTGTGGCAAGTTTAATGTCTGCATCTCCTCAAAAAAATTCCTCTTAAAATTTAAAACAATGCGTTTTATCGGGTAATCCCTTTGCAAAAGTAGGAAAATCCCCGGGATATGGGGCATGTCTGCCAGGGAGTGTCCGTTTTAATGTAGAAGGCATAAACGGTTAGCCGTTGCATAGCTCCGGTGACGGATAAGCAGCCCACAAATTTTCTTTCAAGTTTTCCTATATCGGCTTTTCTATATAAATTTGTATGTTTGATTGCAAAGTAGAGAAAGCCTGCGGGGCGTTATTTTATGAAAACGAAACAAGAAATTGTAGAGAATTGGCTCCCAAGGTACACGGAGAGACCTTTGGAGGAATTTACCAAATATGTTTTGCTGACGAACTTCACAAAATATGTAGAGTTGTTTGCCGCGCATTTCAATGTCCCGGTTATCGGACTGAAAAGCTCTATGCCCAATGCGGTGGCGGAAGGCATTACAATCATCAACTTTGGGATGGGTAGTGCAAATGCTGCCACCATCATGGACCTGTTGTCGGCAATCATGCCGAAAGCGGTTTTGTTCCTCGGAAAATGCGGTGGCTTGAAAAGCGCAAATAAAATAGGTGATTACCTGCTTCCCATTGCAGCCATCCGGGGCGAAGGTACCTCGGATGAATATCTGCCAGCCGAAGTACCTTCGTTGCCTGCCTTTTCGATGTTGCGTGCCATCTCTTCGGCGATACGGGATCATGGGCACGATTATTGGACGGGTACCGTATATACGACCAACCGTCGTGTCTGGGAATACGACAACGACTTTAAGGAGTATTTGAAAACGACCCATGCCACAGGTATTGATATGGAAACGGCAACTTTGTTGACTGCCGGTTTTGCCAATAAGATTCCGACGGGCGCGTTGTTGATGATATCGGACAAACCGATGGAAGAGAGCGGTGTCAAGACAATGGAAAGCGATAGGCAGGTGACCAAGCAATATGTTGGCGAGCATGTCATATTGGGAATTGAGGCATTGAAGCA
Source organism: uncultured Parabacteroides sp. (assembly GCA_944325355.1). Lineage (GTDB taxonomy): Bacteria > Bacteroidota > Bacteroidia > Bacteroidales > Tannerellaceae > Parabacteroides. The sequence goes on along the minus strand of CALUZS010000001.1, from coordinate 112,630 downwards.
AATTATTAACGAGAAAAAAACGATTCAGCATATCCGTTTCAGCTGGTAATCTTTTCGGAATATGGCAAAACAGGAAGTTTCATTTGAAAGCATTATAGCCGATGTTCGGGCAAGGCGGTTCTCTCCGCTCTACGTATTGATGGGAGAAGAACCCTTTTTCATCGACCAGATTACGGAGCTGCTGATGAACACAGTACTGCCGGAAGGGGAACGGGATTTCAACATGATGGTTCTATATGGGGCAGATGTGGACGGGACTGATGTGTTGAATGCTGCTCGCCGTTTTCCGATGATGTCAGATTACCAGCTTGTTGTTGTAAAGGAAGCACAACAAATCCGGAATCTTGATATTCTTACAAATTACATAAAGCATCCGTTGCCGTCAACAATTCTCGTTTTGAATTATAAGTACAAGACTCTTGACCGACGAAAAGCATTTACGGTTGCGGCAGAGAAATCGGGTGTTGTTTTCGAGTCGAAAAAAATACCTGATTATAAGATTCCGGCATTTGTCATCTCCAGATTGCGTGAGAGGTCTGTTGGCATCGACCAAAAAGCGGCACAGATGCTTTCAGATTTCCTTGGTAACGATTTAAACCGTTTGTGTAAAGAATTGGATAAGCTTGCCGTCATTCTTTCTCAAAAGGGCTTGAAACGTGTTACACCCGAAATCGTGGAGGAGAATGTTGGAATAAGCAAGGAGTATAACAATTTTGAACTTCTGCATGTGATCGCAGCCAAGGAGGTGTTGAAGGCGAATCGCATCGTGCAATATTTTGCAAAAGACCCTAAAAATAATCCGATACAGGTAACGCTGTCGGTATTGTTCAATTATTTTTCCAATTTATTGATTTGTTATTATACCAAAAACCGTACAGAAGCAGGTTTGATGGCGGCGTTGGGCTTTCGTAGTCCGGTACAATTGAAAGATTATTCGGTGGGTATGAAGAATTATCCGGCAATGAAAGTTTTTAACTTGATAAAGGAGATTCGTTTTGCAGATGCCCGTTCCAAAGGCGTGGGAGGAAATGCCATATCCGATGAAGATATCATGAAAGAACTTTTGTATAAGATTTTGCATTGATGGATGTTGTTTTTCTTCAAAAATCCTGTTGTAGGAAAAAGTGTGCTTGAGTTTTACATACCGTTGTCCGACATATTTATCGCAATCTTAATAATTATCCTATCTGAGTCTGGACGTAGTAACCGCGTTCGGCTGCAAACAGAAGAGTTTTTGCCTTAATTTCTTTAAAATGTTCATCCCTTTTTTAGGAATGGATAAACCGGATTACTTGAAAATAGGGGTAATCTTCTTGTATATTAGCCAATTAATTTGATTTTTCCTCTCTGAGAATCGAATATTTTCCGAAATGTGTACGAACATACGTAAATAATTCACGCATTTGAATGGAAATACTTTTTCCAAATATTCCGGTACAGATAGGGATTTTTCCAGATTTAACAGGAGCGACAAGATGTCATTTTTTTGTTTTCAATAGTATTTGTAAATATACAATTATATATTTAGTGCCGATTGGTTACAATTAGAACAATAGAATTTGGGATACTTTTGTATTCATAAATAGAAATGTTTTATAAGGTATAATACTATATATTCGATTATACAAATGGATTTTTTGCTGTACCGTTAGGCGTTTTAATGAGTTTAAGATATTTCAAATCATACTGTAACTACACCTTAATCAATGAATTTTCGAGTTTGATTAAAAGAATACTATAAAACGGAGAGGGGTTCTGGTGTTACTTTCTTAAAAAAGCAGTTATATCTTGTCGTATGTGAAATATATTGTTTTTTAAACCAGATATATACAAATATGAGTTAAAGTTTTTCTTTTCGTTTCTTTTTCTTGGAAAATACAAATGTATCCAATATTTGTCTTTAATTGTTTACTTATGTAGTGAAATCTGTTTGCAAAAATAAACTCCTATTTTGTTTATAATTATATATATTTACACTATATTTGTAGCGTATTGTATTTCTTTTGTAAACTGTCAGTTTGTCTTAGTTATGGATTTTGATTTTGCAAGTTTGAAAGGACGGATTATTCAAGTAATGGAGCACGAAGGCTTGAATCAAGCTCAATTCGCTAATGAAATAGGTATTCAGCGGGCTGCCATGTCCCATTTGGTTTCGGGGCGAAATAATCCGAGTCTGGATATTGTCCTGAAGATACTGAAGCGGTATCCAAAAGTAAATTCGGATTGGTTGCTTCATGGGGATGGCGAAATGTTTGGTGAATCGGTTACTGAAAACCCGGAAATGTATCAAAATACTTCCATATTTCTGGATGATCAGACGATAGTCTCCAATTATCGCAAGGATTTTAGGGATAAAACCCCGTATACAGTTGCGCAAAATTCTGATTTGAAAGATATTGAACCTGCAAAGCCGGTAGTTAAGAAAGTAAACAAAATAATGGTTTTCTATTCAGACAGCACTTTTGAAACCTTCGTCCCTGAAAAAATATCCAAATGAGTTGTATATAATTATATCGGTCCGGATAATTTTTTACTTGTTTTTATTCCGTATCTTTGCGGAAACTCTTATTTTAATATAATGAAGAAGTGTATGCTGGATTTGGAGGTACGGGAAAATCTTCGTCTCCATCAGAATTATTGCTTGCTCAAACTGACAGGCAAAGAGCAATTGCCGGAAATGCGTCCGGGACAGTTTGTCCAGGTGCGTGTAGACAATTCTGCAAAAACGTTCCTGCGCCGCCCTATTTCCATAAATTTCGTGAACAGACGAGATAATGAATTGTGGTTGTTAATTCAGTTGGTTGGCGAAGGAACCCGCAAATTGGCGACAAGCAAACCGGGCGATATAATAAATGTATTGTTACCGCTTGGTAATGGTTTTACCATGCCGGCTGCGAATGATAACCGACGTTTTTTGTTGATTGGCGGAGGTGTCGGGACAGCACCGTTGCTTTATCTTGGGGCGTGCTTGAAAGCTATTAATGTACAACCGCAGTTTCTGCTGGGCGCCCGTTCAAAAGGAGACTTGCTGCAGTTGGATTTATTTAGACAGTATGGAGATGTATATGTAACTACCGAGGACGGCTCTTTGGGCGAAAAAGGATATGTTACCGACCATTCCGTGTTGAAGGAAAAACATTTCGATCAAATTTGCACTTGTGGTCCGAAGCCGATGATGCTCTCGGTAGCGCGCTATGCTGCAGCGAAACAGATAGCGTGTGAAGTCTCATTGGAAAACAGGATGGCTTGCGGTATTGGTGCTTGCTTATGCTGTGTAGAAAAAACGCGTGACGATCATCATGTCTGCGTATGCACGGATGGTCCGGTATTTAATATAAATGAATTATCATGGCTAGTTTAGAAGTTAAAATAGGCAATTTGCTTTTGAAAAATCCGGTGACTACTGCCTCCGGGACGTTCGGGTATGGAATCGAATACATGGACTTTATGGATATTTCCCGTTTGGGCGGAATCATCGTGAAAGGTACCACTATCCAACCGCGCGAAGGAAACCCTTATCCGAGAATGGCTGAGACACCCGCCGGAATGTTGAATGCCGTAGGTTTACAAAATAAGGGTGCCGCCTATTTTGCGGAACATATCTATCCGAATATCAAGGATATTGATACGAACATGATAGTGAATGTAAGCGGTTCTTCAGTAGAAACGTATGTGGAATGTGCGGAAACAATCGATGCGTTGGAAAAAATTCCGGCAATCGAATTGAACATATCTTGTCCAAATGTCAAGCAGGGCGGTATGGCTTTCGGCGTTACTTGCAGCGGTGCTGCAGAAGTAGTAAGGGCGGTACGTAAAGTATATGGTAAGACACTTATTGTGAAACTGTCGCCTAATGTTACAGACATTACGGAGATAGCTCGAGCAGTGGAAGCTGAAGGCGCGGATGCTGTTTCCATGATAAATACGATGCTGGGGATGGCTGTGGATGTGGAAAAGCGGAAACCTATATTGTCGACCGTAACGGGCGGTTTGTCCGGGCCGTGCGTCAAGCCGGTGGCTGTGCGTATGGTATGGCAAACATCAAAAGCCGTAAAAATTCCAATTATCGGTTTGGGAGGCATTTCCAATTGGCAAGACGCAGTTGAGTTCATGCTTGCAGGTGCTTCTGCAATCCAGATTGGAACATATAATTTTATAGACCCGACTGTTTCTTTGAAAGTGATAGACGGAATAAATGAATATTGCGACCGATACGGATTCAAATCGGTTACGGAGTTGACGGGGGCTTTAGAAGTTGGTGCATGAAAAAGATATTTATCCATAACGCCCGAATCGTTAATGAGGGCAGAACCTACGCCGGTTCGGTATTGATTGCCGGAGACAAAATAGCGGCTGTTCATGAAGGGGCTTCTCCTATTCCGGATGATGCGGATATAGTGATTGATGCTTCGGGAAAATACTTATTGCCTGGAGTAATCGACGACCAGGTTCATTTTCGGGAGCCAGGATTGACCTATAAGGGAGATATTGAGTCGGAAAGCCGGGCTGCTGTAGCAGGAGGTGTCACTTCTTTCATGGATATGCCGAATACCAAGCCGCAGACAACAACAATAGAGAATCTGGAATGGAAATTTGAGCGGGCAGCGGAGGTTTCCCGGGCAAATTATTCTTTTTTTATAGGCGGAACCAATACCAATTACGGTCAGCTGCTTCTGGCAGACCGCACACGCGTCCCCGGAATAAAACTCTTCTTAGGTTCGTCTACCGGGAATATGTTGGTGGATAATCAGGAAGCTTTGGAGCGGATATTCGGGTCTACCGGAATGTTGATTGCCATCCATGCGGAAGAAGAGTCGATTATTAAGCGGAATATAGCCTATTATACGGGAAAATACGGGACGGATTTGGATATTTCTTTCCATAGTAAAATCCGGAGCGAAGAAGCTTGTTATGTTTCTTCGTCCAAGGCTGTCGATTTGGCAACGAGGATGAATGCCCGTTTGCATATTTTACATTTGTCGACGGAGAAAGAACTTTCACTGCTTTCTTCCGCTCCGCTGAAAGAGAAAAAGATAACCGGAGAGGTTTGTGTCCATCATTTGTGGTTTTATGATGGCGATTATGCGCTATTTGGCAACCGCATAAAATGGAATCCTGCCATAAAGACGGAAAACGACCGGCTTGCGTTGCGTAATGCAATAAACGACAATATTATTGATATAGTTGCAACCGACCATGCTCCGCATTTGTTATCGGAGAAAGAGGGAAATTGCCTGACGGCAGCTTCGGGCGGACCATTGGTTCAACATTCCCTTACGGTCATGCTGGAATTGGCGTGGGAAGGGAAGTTTACATACGAGAAAGTTGTTGAAAAGATGTGCCATAATCCGGCGGATTTGTTCCGGATTGACCGCCGCGGATACGTACGCCCCGGATATTATGCCGATTTGGTTTTAGTGGATCCGGCAAAGTCATGGACAGTATCCAAAGAGAATATTTTGTATAAATGCGGCTGGTCTCCGTTTGAAGGATATACTTTTCATCACGCTGTATGGAAAACGTTCGTCAATGGGGAGCTTGCTTACGACGATGGCGTAGTAAATGACGCTGTACGCGGGCGCGAATTGAAATATAATCCGGAATAAAAATCGGACGGAATCCGGCAAATAATTTACTTTGCGGACGTTTGGTAACAAATTGTATGATTAAATAATATTTTTTATGAAATGATTTGTTTCAGGTAATACAAAAATTCATATATTTGCATTGTGTTTTTCATGGTATTAGATTTAAGGTTAGCAATGGAATTGGCTGTCTGTGAAGATGGCCTTTTTTTATGCCTTTTTTCCAACTTTCCGGCTTGCATCAACGGCTCTGGCTCTTGTGGTACGAAAGCCTTATATTTTTGTTTTGAGGAATGCCGGTATATCTTGGGAAGCAAGAAAGCCAGACTCTTCTTAGAGGAAGCATGTTTTATTAATTGAGTTATTATGTACAGTAAAGATGAATTAAGAAAATTGAAAACTGAATTTTGGGAAAGCTTTGCTACGTATTGCTCTTTCCAGCCCATGCTGAAAAAACGGAAAAAGATGTGGGTCTTGTATGACACGAAAGTCAAAGGCGTGGAACTAAAATTCGATGTCGCCCGGAATGTAGTCTGTGTAATCCTGGAAGTCAATAAACGGAAAGAATCGGAACGCCAAGAGATGTATGAACGTCTTACATGGTATAAAGAGACACTGGAGGAAGGCTTTCCGGAGGGATTGTTATGGGACACTTCTTGCACTTTGGAAACCGGAAAGCAAGTTGCCCGCATTTATGTAAAGAAAGAAGGTGCCGATTTCCACCGCCGGGAAGATTGGGGCGAAATATTTTCATTCATGGCAGAGAATATGTATCAGCTGGAGAAAAATTTCTTGAATATTGCAGAATATCTTAAGGAATAAGAGAGTATAAGGTAGATAAAGTGGCGGATAACCGGAATTATTATTCGATTATAAGAAATATGTTGGTTCGCTTTTTTGAAAAAAATAAATCCAATATTTGTTTATTTCAAAATACTGATTACCTTTGCAGCCGGAAAACAAATCGCGGAAGTAGCTCAGTTGGTAGAGCATAACCTTGCCAAGGTTAGGGTCGCGGGTTCGAGTCCCGTCTTCCGCTCGAAAAAGAAATAGAATGCCCAGGTGGCGGAATTGGTAGACGCGCTCGTTTCAGGTGCGAGTGGTTTTGCGATCGTGCAGGTTCGAGTCCTGTTCTGGGCACTGATTCTCATGCGAAGGTGGTGGAATTGGTAGACACGCTACTTTGAGGGGGTAGTGCCGGTTACGGCGTGTGAGTTCAAGTCTCATCCTTCGTACAAAAAACTCCGACTGATTTTGCTGTTACTTTATTCCAAAAAGGGAGAAAGCAGCGCATTTTTTTGTATCGGAAAATAAGGTTTTAAGGGTGAAATGTATGATGTTATTCAATAATTGATTACCTTTGCCCCACAAAAAATAGGAATATATCGTTTTTATCTTGGAATATTTTGATCGTGATGCTAGTTCAAAATAGGGTAAAAAAGAAGGAAACACAAAAAGATAAGCGATAAAAAGAAAGTTTTGCATAATTATTACATGTAATAAAAGAAGATACGAGATGTCTAGAATTTGTCAAATTACTGGAAAAAAAGCAATGGTTGGCAATAACGTTTCCCATTCTAAAAGAAGAACGAAACGTAAATTTGATGTTAACTTGTTTAGAAAAAAGTTCTATTGGGTAGAACAGGATTGCTGGATTAGCTTGAATATTTCTGCGGCTGGTTTGCGTGTTATAAACAAATTAGGATTGGATGCAGCACTTAAGATGGCTGCTGAAAAAGGTTATTTAAACGCTTAATTTGGAGGATGAGTTATGGCAAAGAAAGCAAAAGGAAACAGAGTTCAAGTAATATTGGAATGTACTGAACATAAAGAAAGTGGTATGCCGGGAACTTCCCGTTATATTACGACGAAGAATAGGAAGAATACTACTCAACGGTTGGAGTTGATGAAATACAATCCAATCTTGAAGAAAATGACTTTACACAAAGAGATAAAATAATAACTTAAGGAGATTTAAACAATGGCAAAGAAAGCAGTTGCAACATTTAAGAAAGGTGACGGACGTACTTTCTCGAAAGTGATAAAGATGGTAAAGTCTCCGAAAACAGGTGCTTATATTTTTCGTGAAGAGATGATTCCGAATGAAGCAGTAAAGGATTATTTTACGAAATAATAGAAAGATTTGAATAAAGGAAAAAGGTCTCGTTCTTATAGAGAACGGGACCTTTTCTTTTTTTAAACTTATTGTGTAAAGGAAACACGGGATTTGGGAATAATTACTATTTTTGTATGTTCAGAAAGATTCCGGCCTTCTGGATTCTGCCTGGGCAGACAAATGGAATTGTAATAAATAAAAAACTAAAAATATGAAATTTGAAGTATCGAGCACTGCTCTTTTATCGCGTTTGCAATCAATAAGTAAGGTAATAGCATCGAAAAATTCTTTGCCGATTCTGGATTGTTTCCTTTTTAAATTGAACGGGAAAGTATTGACAATTGTCGCTTCGGATGCAGAAACCCGGATGGAAACGTCTATGGAAGTTCTGTCCGCCGAAGGGGAAGGCTTGTTTGCTGTTTCGGCGAAGATATTGTTGGATCCATTAAAGGAATTGCCCGAACAGCCGTTGCAGTTCGATATCAATGACAGTAACCTGGAAGTGTTTATCCATTTCCAGAACGGAAAATATAATTTTATAGGGCAGAACGGAAATATTTATCCGCAACAACGGCCACTGAAAGAGAATGCCATCTCATTGCAGATTGATTCCGCTGTTTTATTGAATGGCATCTCCCGTTCTTTGTTTGCTACGGCAGAAGATGAATTACGTCCGGTAATGAATGGGATATATTTCGATATAAATCAAGAGTATCTGACATTTGTTGCTTCAGACGGGCATAAACTTGTCCGTTTGAAAAATTTGGCTGTCCAATCCGGGCAGAAATCCTCGTTTATCTTGCCAAAGAAACCGGCAACGATGTTACGTGGTGTTTTGGGAAAGGAAGAAGGTCCCGTCAACATTATGTTTGACGAAAACAACGCTTATATCAAATGTTCCAATTTTGAGATGGTCTGCCGCTTGATAGAAGGACGATATCCTAATTATAATAGTGTAATACCTACGGTTAATCCTTATAAAGTGGTTATCGACCGTTTGTCTTTCTTGAACGCCCTTAAGCGTGTCTCGGTCTTTTCCAATCCGGCAAGCAGTTTGATAAAATTGAATTTATCGGCTGACGAGATGATGGTGTCCGCCCAAGACATTGATTTCTCGACATCGGCTGAAGAACGTATAACCTGCGATTATTCAGGCGATAATTTGTGTATTGGATTTAAAGCCACATACCTGATAGAAATTCTGAGTAATATCGGTTCGAGCGATGTGATATTGGAATTGGCCGACCCGTCCAGGGCAGGATTGATCATCCCTTCTGAAAATGATGAGAATGAAGACCTCCTGATGCTTTTGATGCCTATGATGTTAAATGATTAAAGCATAATTTGAGATGCAATTGAAATTGAAAAATCCTCTGGTCTTTTTTGATTTGGAAGCAACAGGCATCGATATTGTCAATGACCGCATTGTGGAAATTTCGATGGTTAAAGTTTATCCGGACGGGAAAGAGGAATGTAAGACGAGAAGAATTAACCCGCAACGCCATATTCCGGCAGAAGCAACGGCAATTCATGGAATTACAGACGAGGATGTGAAAGATTGTCCCACATTCAAAGAAATCGCAAAGTCATTGGCTGCGCAAATTGAGGGGTGCGATTTGGCAGGTTATAATTCGAACCGCTTCGATATTCCGTTGTTGGCAGAGGAGTTCATCCGCGCCGATGTGGATATCGATTTGAACCACCGGAAATTTGTGGATGTACAAACCATCTTCCATAAGATGGAACAGCGCACATTGTCGGCCGCATATAAGTTCTATTGTAATAAGGAACTGGAACATGCCCATTCTGCTGAAGCCGACACATTTGCTACTTATGAGGTATTGAAAGCTCAATTAGACCGCTATCCGGAGTTGGAAAACGATATTACTTTCTTGTCGAAGTTCTCAAGTTATAATAACAATGTTGATTTTGCCGGCAGGATGATTTACAACGACAAAGGGCAAGAAGTCTTTAATTTCGGAAAATATAAAGGTCGCTTGGTAGAAGAAATTCTGAAAGTCGATCCCGGCTACTATTCGTGGATTATGAACGGCGAATTTCCTTTGAACACAAAACAAATCCTGTCGAGAATAAGATTGAGGGATTTTAATTCAAAAATATGAGCTTCTGATATCTGATGCAGGCATTTGTAATCATAGAAAATAGAAATTCATGTTAAAAGGAAAGCATATCATACTCGGTATAACGGGAAGTATCGCTGCTTATAAGGCGGCTTATATTATCAGAGGATTAGTCAAGTCAGGTGCGGAAGTGCAGGTCGTGATAACTCCGTCAGGTAAAGAGTTCATTACTCCGTTGACATTGGCAACATTGAGTTCACATCCGGTAATCAGCGAATTCTTTTCCAACCGCGACGGGACGTGGAACAGCCATGTGGACTTGGGGCTATGGGCGGATGCCATGCTTATTGCTCCCGCGACGGCTTCCACAATCGGAAAAATGGCGAATGGCATAGCCGACAATATGTTGGTAACAACATATCTCTCCTGTAAAGCACCTGTTTTTGTGGCTCCTGCAATGGATTTGGATATGTATGCGCATCCCACAACCCAACAAAACTTGGAAAAACTCCGTTCTTTCGGGAATCGTATCATAGAACCTGCAACCGGAGAATTAGCCAGCCACCTGGTCGGGAAAGGAAGGATGGAAGAGCCGGAGAAAATCATTTCCGTGTTGGATGATTTTTTTAATCAAAAAACAACATTAGCCGGAAAAAATATTTTGATAACGGCAGGACCGACTTACGAAAAAATAGACCCTGTCCGGTTTGTTGGCAATTATTCTTCCGGGAAGATGGGATTTGCATTGGCGGAAGCTTCTGCGGAACGCGGAGCAAACGTTTGTTTGGTAGCGGGACCGGTATCTCTCGATTGCCACCATCCGAATATTACGCGGATAAATGTGGAATCGGCAGACGAAATGTACCAGGTTTGCGTAAGCCGTTTCCCGGAGGTTGATGCCGCAATCCTTTCGGCTGCAGTGGCAGATTATAAGCCTGAGCATGTTGCTGAGCAGAAAATCAAACGGGAGACAGCCGGCGATATGATGCTCCATTTAGTGCCTAATAAAGATATTGCCGCTTCGCTTGGACAGATAAAGAAAGATTGCCAGATATTGGTAGGCTTTGCTTTGGAAACGACCAACGGGCATACGCATGCACTTGAAAAGTTGAAAAAGAAAAATTTGGATATGATTGTCCTTAATTCCTTGACCGACGACGGCGCCGGATTTAAAGTGGATACGAATAAGATAACAATATTGACGGATAAAGGCGAAACAATTGCTTACCCCTTGAAAAGCAAAAAGGAAGTCGCAGAAGATATTGTAGATAAAATCACTGAATATATCCGTTAATTGCTTGTATGGGGAAAACGCTTTTCATATTATTGTTCGTGTTTCTTGGGATATGCGGTTCTCTCTCTGCCCAAGAGTTGAATGCCCGTGTTACGGTTAACAGCGACAAGATTCAAGGAACGAACAAACAAGTATATGAAACTTTGCAGAAAGCATTGACAGAATTTATCAACACGAAGAAATGGACCGGTGCCACATTCGCCGTGAATGAACGGATAGATTGCAGTTTTACAATCATTCTCAATGAAGTTCCGGAAGAAAATTCTTATAAAGGGGAAATCCAAGTTCAGGCGCGCAGACCGGTATATAATTCTTCGTACACAACGACCTTGTTGAATTTTCGGGATCAGCAATTTGATTTTGAATATGTTGAATTTGAGCCGTTGGAATATTCCGAAAACTCGCTGAACAGTAATCTGACGGCTACCATTGTATTTTATGTTTATACGATATTGGGGTTGGATTTCGACAGCTTTTCCCTTAAAGGCGGAGTCCCTTATTTCCAGCAGGCGCAACAAATAGTCAATATGGCGCAGAGCGAATCTTCTTGGAGTGGGTGGAAAGCCTTTGATTCTGATAGAAACAAACATGCACTTATTACGGCGTTGACGGATAATACATCCGATTTTTTTCACGAATTGTGGTACACGTACCATCGGAAAGGTCTGGACGAGATGGCAGCCAATGCTGACCGGGGGCGCTTGACGGTTATTTCATCTCTCCAGGGATTGAAACAAATAAAGGAAGCCCGGCCGAACTCGTTGCTGTTGCAGCTGTTTTCGGATGCCAAATTGGATGAAACAGTAAGCATCTATTCGAATGCTTCGACGCAAGAGAAGAAAGAAGGGTATGAGATGTTGAAAAATTTGTATCCGACAGAAGACGCCCGGTTGTCTAACTTGAAACAGTAAAAAGGCTATGTTGAAATCTTTATATATACGCAATTATGTACTGATTGATACGCTGGATATCAATTTCGATAAGAACTTTTCTGTGATAACCGGAGAAACCGGAGCTGGAAAATCGATTATTCTTGGTGCGCTTTCGTTGATTTCCGGACAGCGGGCGGATGTAAAAAGCATAAAAGCCGGAGCCGATAAATGTACGATAGAGGGAGAGTTTGACATTTCCCTTTATAATAATATGGAAGAACTGTTCAACCGGTTTGAGTTGGATTACGACCCGGCTTCCTGCATTTTGCGGCGCGATTTATATGTGTCAGGGAAATCAAGGGCTTTTGTCAACGATTCACCTGTGCCGTTGTCCGTATTAAAGGAGATAGCTTCACAACTTATCGATATCCATTCGCAACATCAGAATTTATTATTGGGAGATAATCTTTTCCAATTGAAAGTATTGGATATAGTGGCCGGAAATTCTGCCTTGCTTTTGGAATACCAGTCGGTTTTTTCATGCTACCAAAAGCAACGGAAACAGCTGGAAGAGCTGAAAGAGAAAGCGGAGCGGAGCAAAACGGAACAAGACTATTTACAATATCAGTTAACACAATTGGCAGACGCAAATCTTTCTGAAGGAGAACAAGTTGCCTTGGAAGAGGAGCAAGAGATGCTTGTGCACGCTGAAGAGATAAAGGGCGCGTTATATAAAATTGCCGGATTGTTGAGTAATGATGAGACGGGAGGTGCGGTCCAGTTAGTGAAAGATGCTTCGAATACGGCAGGAACAGCTGGAAAATATTATGCTTCTGCTAACGGTATCGAGGAGCGGTTGCGGTCAATCTATATTGATTTGCAAGATTTGTCTTTTGAAGTAGAGAGCAAAAAGGAATCCATAGAATTTGATCCGGAAAGGCTGAATTGGGTAAACGAGCGGTTGAATTTGTTGTATTCGCTGGAACAGAAACATCGGGTGCAGACTGTAGAGGAATTGATTGCTTTACAAAATGAATTGGAATGCAAGTTGGCGGAAATAAATTCTTTTGATACACAGATAACTGCATTGGAAAATGAGATTGAACGCCTGTTTGGGACGGTAAAGGAGAAAGCGGATGCTTTGAGCGATATGAGAAAACAGGCTGCGAAGCTTGTAAGTAGCGAACTGCAAAAGTCTATTGCTCCTTTGGGAATGCCCAATATACGCTTTGAGATAAGGGTGGCGCCGAGGTTGGAGCCGAATCTTTACGGAGCAAACGACGTGAGTTTCTTTTTTTCTGCCAACAAAAACATCCCTTTGCGTCCGGTAGCTGAAATTGCTTCAGGAGGGGAGATTGCCCGTCTGATGCTTTGCCTGAAAGCGTTGATTGCCGGAAAAACAGCTTTGCCTACGATTATTTTCGATGAGATAGATACAGGAGTTTCCGGTGACATCGCTGACAAAATGGGAGATATCATGCAGGAACTCGGTAAAAAAATGCAGGTGTTCGCAATAACTCATTTGCCGCAGATTGCAGCAAAGGGGGATTCTCATTTTTTTGTTTACAAGGAAGATGGAGACACGGAGACGTTTACCAGGATAAGGAAATTGAACCGGGAAGAACGGATTCGGGAAATTGCACGCATGTTGAGCGGAGCGAATTTGACACAGGCTTCTATTGCAAATGCAAAAGAGCTGCTGGATGGGAGAAGTTAGGATGAAAACCATTCTCTTGTGCGCGAGAAGCCGTTTATTTTTTTAGAAACGGCAGCCTGTAAATGGAAGTTTTCCCGGAAAACTCTTTCGTAATAACGGGAAAAGCTGTATCTTAGTGCAATTTTTCTTGGTTACTGTAAAAATGAAAGATTGGATGTAATAAATAATTATATAAATGGTTGAACAAGATAGAATTATAAAGATAAACATCGAGGAGGAAATGAAATCGGCTTACATCGATTATTCGATGTCGGTAATCGTTTCGCGTGCGCTTCCCGATGTGAGGGATGGATTTAAACCGGTTCATCGTCGAATATTGTTCGGAATGAATGAATTGGGGAATACATCCGACAAGCCTTATAAGAAATCTGCAAGAATTGTTGGTGAAGTTTTAGGTAAATATCATCCGCATGGCGATTCTTCCGTATATTATGCGATGGTTCGTATGGCACAAAAATGGTCCATGCGTTACACGCTGGTCGATGGTCAGGGAAACTTCGGTTCGATGGATGGTGACAGTCCGGCAGCAATGCGTTATACGGAAGCCAGGTTAAGCCGCATGGCTGAAGAGATGTTGCGGGATATAGATAAAGATACGGTAGACTTTCAGCTAAACTTTGATGATACGTTAAAGGAACCGACTGTCCTGCCGACAAGAATCCCGAACCTGTTGGTGAACGGCGCTTCGGGTATAGCCGTCGGAATGGCAACCAATATGCCGACACACAATCTGAGCGAAGTGCTCGACGGATGTATTGCTTATATCGATTCAAAAGGTGAAATAGATATTGATGGTCTTACCAAATATATAAAGGCTCCGGATTTTCCGACGGGAGCTACGATTTACGGTTACTCCGGAGTCAAGGAAGCCTTTGAGACCGGGCGCGGACGAATAATCATCCGAGGAAAGGCGGAAATAGAGAACGGTGCCAACCACGACAAGATTATCATTACCGAAATTCCGTATTCCGTAAACAAAGCGGAATTGATAAAGAAGATCGCGGAACTTGTCAATGAGAAACGGATAGACGGCATATCGAACGTTAACGATGAATCGGATAGGAAAAGCCAGGTCCGGATTGTAGTCGACGTGAAAAGGGACGCGAATGCAAACGTCGTTCTGAATAAGTTGTACAAACTTACAGAGTTGCAATCCTCTTTCAGTGTCAACAATATCGCATTGGTGAATGGACGTCCGCGTCTGTTGAATTTGAAAGATTTGATAAAGGCATTTGTAGACCACCGTCATGAAGTGGTAATCCGCCGTACGAAATTCGATTTGAAGAAGGCGGAAGAGCGGGCGCATATCTTGGAAGGATTAATTATTGCTTCCGATAATATCGATGAAGTCATAGCCATTATTAAGGCGTCAAAGAGTCCTCAGGACGCAATCGACCGCTTGATGGAACGGTTCGGGCTGTCGGATATACAGGCTCGGGCAATCGTAGAGATGCGTTTGCGGCAACTCACCGGTTTGGAACAGGAAAAGTTGCATGCCGAATACGAAGAGATAGAAAAACTGATAGCGTATTTGAAGGAGATTTTGGAAAATGACGATCTTTGTATGAAAGTGATTAAAGACGAATTGACCGAAATCAAGGAAAAATATGGCGATGAACGTAAAACAGATATCGTATATGCATCGGAAGAGCTGAATCCGGAGGATTTTTACGCCGACGATGAAATGATTATCACCATCTCCCATTTAGGATACATCAAACGTACGCCACTGAAAGAGTTCCGCTCGCAAGGCAGGGGTGGCGTAGGATCTAAAGGTTCCGAAACGCGAGATGAAGACTTTGTGGAATATATTTATCCGGCATCCATGCACGCCACATTGCTTTTCTTCACGGCAAAAGGACGCTGTTACTGGTTGAAAGTGTATGAAATTCCGGAAGGTGCCAAGAATGCGAAAGGACGGGCTATCCAGAATTTGCTGAACATTGATTCTGACGATAAGATTCAAGCGTTTATCCGTGTAAAGAAACTGACGACGGATATTGACTTCATCAATTCGCATTACCTGTTGTTCTGCACGAAAAAGGGAATCATCAAGAAAACATTGCTGGAGGCTTATTCTCGTCCGCGCCAGAACGGTGTGAATGCGATAACTTTGCGTGAAGACGACGGCTTGATACAGGTCTGCATGACCAATGGCAATAACGAAGTACTGATTGCCAACCGGAACGGCAGGGCAATCCGTTTCCATGAAAGCGCAGTCCGCGAGATGGGACGTACGGCAGCCGGTGTACGAGGCATGACGTTGGACGATGACGGTTCGGATGAAGTTGTCGGAATGGCATGTATAAAGGATAAGGATAAAGACGCGGAAACAATTCTGGTCGTATCGGAACAAGGGTATGGAAAACGCTCGGACGTTGATGATTACCGTAAGACAAATAGAGGAGGCAAGGGCGTTAAGACCATAAACATTACAGAAAAGACCGGGAAACTGGTTGCAATGATGAATGTGACGAACGACAACGATTTGATGATAATCAACAAATCGGGTATAGCAATCCGTATGAAGGTTGCCGATTTGAGCATCATCGGACGTGCGACGCAAGGTGTCCGCTTAATCAATCTCGAAAAGAGAAATGATGAGATTGCATCGGTTTGCAAAGTCCTTTCCGAGAAAGAGGAGATGGCTGTCGGGGATAAAGCGGAGCAAAAAGACGGCGATGCTGAACAAGATTATGAGAATAATACAAATGAATAATTAAGAGTTTATTAATCTAAATTTAGTTTGAAATGAAACGAGTGGTATTTACAATTGCATTATGTTTGGTTGCTTCAGTTTCTTTTGCACAAAAGAAAAATGTAAGTAAAGCCCAGAGCTTGGTGAGAGGTTCGCAGCCAAATATAGCAGAAGCACGGACATTGATTAAAAGTGCTTTAGAAAATGCTGAGACAAAGGACGATCCTAAAACTTGGTATGTTGCCGGTTATATCGAAGACCAGCAATATAATACGGAATACGTTAAACAAACATTAGGACAGACTTTCGACGAAAAAACTATGTATGATGCGTTATTGCAAGTTTATCCCTATTTTATGAAAGCATATGAATTGGATCAGCTGCCGAATGAAAAGGGAAAAGTAAAACCAAAGCATACAAAGAACATCAAAAGTATTTTGGCTACCGACCACCTTTCATATTTTAACGGAGGTGCTTATTATTTCGGTGTAAAAGATTACCAGAAAGCTTATCAGATGTTCAACCAGTATCTTGAAATTGCTGATCACCCGATGTTCAAAGGCGAAAAAACAGCAGAACGTGACTCAAATTATTATACCGTTCAGTACTATGCTGCGGTAGTTGCTACGCAATTGGGTCATGAAACTGCCATCAAGGCTTTGGAAAGAGCAAAGAACAACAACGGTAATTATGAAAACGAAATTTATCAGACTCTTGCATCCGAATATGAAGCAGTAGGCGATACTGTAAACTTCGCTAAGACATTGGAAGAAGGTGTACAGAAGTTCCCGAACGAAGCATATTACCTGTTAAATCTTATCAATATATACATCAATACAGACAGACATACGGAGGCTATCAATTATCTGAATACTGCAATATCAAAAGATCCGAAGAATGTTCAGCTGTATGACGTTATGGGACGCGTTTATGAGATGATGAAAGATTACAATAACGCAGAGGTTTACTTTAATAAGGCATTGGAAATTAATCCTGAGTACATTGAGTCTATCGCAAATCTCGGTCGTATCTATTACAACCAAGGAGTTACTCAGCAAGGTGATGCAAATATGATTGACGATGCAAAGAAATATCAGGAAGAGTTGGCAAAGGCAAAAGAATTGTTCAAAAAAGCACTTCCGTATTTCGAAAAAGCTCACAAAGCTAAGCCGGATAACAGAGATTACATGACGGCTTTGAGAGGTATTTACTACAACTTGAATATGGGTGCTGAATTTGATGCTATCGAAGCTGAAATGAATCAATAATCGAATTTATTAATCTGCAATAAAAAAATCCGGAGGATATATTTATCTTCCGGATTTTTTTATTTTCAAAGCCCAAACGATGTTACGCCCGGCAATCAGTCGGTTTGCAAAACGATTTTGTAAGTCTTGCCCGGTTCAAAATGGGTGTCGTAAAGGAACAGGAAGTTTTCATCAACCGCCGCTTTCCAATCTTGACCTTCTGCCAGGCGTGGGTTTTCAAGACGCTCAGGGAAGAAATAGGAGAAAGGCATCGGTTGGAGATTCTCTTTGTTCAGGTTGCTTCCTTCCATCCGTTTCAGGTCGAAATTCCTTCCGGTCTTGATGGTTACCGTGCATTTCCCTTTTCCTTGCTTGCAGGTGACGGTGATATCGTTTTCTTCCGGAATCTCATTTAACCGCACATTCCATAGCGGGTCTCCGTAATAGGCCAGGACATCCCGGTCGTACCATTGTCCCATTTCGTCCATGCTGACTTTACGTCCTGCCGTCTTTTCGGCATCGGCAAAGGCATTCCCTAAATTTTCCTTTTTGTCGTACGGGAAAGGCTTGCCCACCAAATCCGGCGCATTTTCCTGTAAGCGGTATAACAAATCCTGTTGGTTCAGGTAAAACGATTCCGCGACGGTGTACCTTCCCGATTGTGTGAGTAACGTCCGCAAACCGCCCCAGCCGTTTCTACCGTACCAGGTAACTACTACATAACCAACAAAAGTAGATACTTTTGCATGTTTCATCCATGCCATAGACATGCTGTTTTTCGTGTTGTTTGTATTTCCAATCAGACAGTTCCCGATGGGAAGGTACACCCTGCATTTATTGCTTTCATCGAAATAGGAGGGACCTTGAGGATAGTCCGCATACAGATACCCGTCCTTGCAGAGGATGTTGCCTGCCGAGAAAGGCATTTCCAGATTGTTTTCGGTGGCATGCGAAGCCGTTATCATCAAATCCGGGTCAAGCATTCGGTACAGGCTGTCGAACGGCTGCAGAAGATTTGGTTTGTCGACGCTGAAGTTCTTTCCAAAACGTGCCCGGGCATTTTTCTCGCTCCCGTACCGTTTTACGGCTTCATACCAGCGGCGTGCATACATGTTGTTAGCCAATGTGTCTGTCACGCGATGTTCCGTCTGGATTGTCTCACCGGAATATTTTGTCCGGTAGTATCCTGGTTTGTTGTCTGCGATGTTACAGTAGATGTCAAACCATTTTCCGTCACCTAAGTCGCTGATGGTTGTCAGGCAAACCGGAAGCCGTTTAGGCGTTTGGGCATCCCTTACCACACGGATAGCCGCTCCTGCATCGTATCCGGAAATCATACCCCAAAGGAAATCCATATAAATGTCATCATCCACTTCGCGGCTGAGACGGTTCATGCCGATAACGAAATCTTTCCCTATGTTTTCCGGTTTCTCTACTACGGCAACATATCTCGGGTAGCACGATTTTATTTCATCGAATACATCGGCGGGAGTTTTCCCATAAAAGAGAGTTTGTGCGTTCGGATGGGATTTTTGCAGTTCGGAAACTACTTTATTCCAATTCGGGTCCGACTTGACCGCATCAGATGCCAATATCAGATAATCGGATTGTTGGGCAACTGCGGAAATGGATAGTGCGGCTGCCATGAAACAGCCTGTCATTTTCTTGTAAATGCTCCTCATAGTATAATTGTTTTATTGATTGTTTGAAAGTAAAAACGGGGGGAATATGCCACCCCCCGTCCCAATTACATGAAGTTATAGAACTCAATTATCGTTTCTGTTCCAATTGCAACGTTTTAGTAGGTTGGTCGCAAACTTCTGACGGACCAAAATACTGAATCGGACCCGGGTACACATAGCTTGTGTTCAATGCCCATTCTTCGCGGTGAGCCGCAAATTCCTTGAATGGAGCGCCGTCCAGTTTCACCAATGCTTTCTGGATAACCGGTTTCATTTCGCCATGCCTGCGTTCCATGTTCATCATCATGGTAACAGGAATACCGCCGGCAATCCATTGGTCTGCCGGAGCTGTCGTGTTACGTACCGATGACATGTAGCCGGTTTTGCCAGCCGCGATCAGGCATGATGCCGTATATCCGAGCGAATAGCAGTAATCTGCGTCATAGTTTGACGGAGCTGCGCAACGGCCTTCGTAACCGAAGAAGTGGTGTTGTGCGGCGAATTTGCCAACGAACTTGCCTTCAGCTTTCCATTCTGCAAGTTTCTTGCCAACCATTTCCGACAGCAACTTCTCTGTTTCGATAAGAGAAACTTGCACGTTTCCGTGCGGGTCGCGGTCTAACGACAACTGGCGTGCAACACCTTCCGGCAGCGATGCGTATAACTCTGAATTTTCTTTTGTCAGCTTGCTGATGATGTACGCACGTTGCTCGCTTTTCTTGATCATCTTAAATTCGGCATCGTGCTTAGCAAGGAAATCGTTCAGTTCGGCAATCAAACGTTTCATTGCCGGAACGAATTCGATTAAACCTTCGGGGATAAGAACTGTTCCGAAGTTATGGCCTTGTTCTGCGCGTTTTGCAACAACGCTTGCGATATAAGTTACGATGTCGTCCAAAGACATGTTCTTTGCTTCAACCTCTTCCGAGATGATACAGATGTTCGGCTGGGTCTGTAATGCGCATTCCAAAGCGATATGCGAAGCCGAGCGCCCCATCAATTTGATGAAGTGCCAATATTTCTGAGCCGAGTTGCAGTCGCGTTCGATGTTACCGATAACTTCCGAATACACTTTGCAGGCGGTATCGAATCCAAACGATGTTTCGATTTGTTCGTTTTTCAAGTCTCCGTCGATGGTTTTCGGGCAACCGATAACCTGTACCCCTGCATTGATTGACTTGTAATATTCAGCCAATACGCAAGCGTTGGTATTCGAGTCGTCACCACCGATAATAACAAGCGCTTTGATGTCGAGTTCTTTCAGGATTTCCAGCCCTTTGTCGAATTGTTCTTTCAATTCCAGTTTGGTACGGCCCGAACCTATCATGTCAAAACCTCCGGTGTTGCGGTATTCATCGATGATGTCGGCGGTAAGTTCCATGTATTTATGGTCTACCAATCCGCCGGGTCCCAAAATGAATCCGTACAGGCGTGATGCAGGGTTGTGCGCTTTGATACCGTCGAACAAGCCTGCAATGACGTTGTGACCGCCGGGAGCTTGTCCTCCTGATAAGATAACGCCGACATTCATGGCGGGCAATTCTTTCTTTTCATTGCTTTTTTCGAATGTGATAACCGGCATCCCGTAGGTGTTCGGGAACAATTTCTTGATTTCGTCTTGATCGGCTACCGATTGGGTATATTCGCCGTCAACAGCTTTTACTGCGCCTTTCAAGGCAGCAGGAACTTTTGGTTGATAAGCTGCTCTTGCAATTTGTAATGCACTTTTTACCATTTTCTTGATTCTGTTTATGAAAACTAACTAATCTGATTGTTCTTAAATATCAGGCAAAGATAGCCGTTTTCTTTGTATTCTCAAATTCACCATTCCACTTTCTGTGCGGTGTTTGTCGGGCCGTCCGTACAGAGTTTCCCGTTTTCGTCGAAATAGAGCCGGTCCATACACACTACGCGGTCCCAATTCGGCTTTTGGCAATGAGGGTCTGCGTGACGGTGGTAAACTATGTACAGGCTACCGTCGGGAGCTTCCACGAGGGAATTATGTCCGGGTGAAGAGATGCCTTTCGACAGGTCGGTAGTCATCAGCGGGTTGTCCGCATACTTTACCCACGGACCAAGCGGATGGCTTGCCGTCGATACGCCTACGCCGTAGAACTCGTAGCCGGTATCGTTGCCCGAATAGGTCATATAGTAGCGTCCGTCTCTTTTGAAAACGGACGGACCTTCGTTGCAACGGTTCCGTTCCCAAGCGACCCGTTCCCATTCCTGGGAAGCGCCGGATACGAATACCGGTTCGCCGTCCAGCCCGGAGAGGTCTTCTTTCAGCTTCACGACGTAGATTTCGCCTGTCGCTGCCTTGTCGTACATACCGTTTTTGCTGTAATACAGGTATGGGATACCGTCGTCGTCCACGAATATGTGCGAGTCTATGGCAGAATATCCCAAATCGAACCAAGGCGTATAAAGGTCCTTGAACGGTCCTTCCGGACGGTCACTTACCGCCAAGCAGGTCTGCATCAGATTGCGGTCGGTGAAATAACAGCTGTATGTCAGGTAAAATTTTCCTTTGTAAAACTTTACTTCCGGTGCCCAGAAGAGGGAAGAGCTGACATGTCCGGCAGGTTTCTGGTAGAGTGCCCCACGCTTTTCCCAAGTTATCAGGTCGGATGATACATAGCAGACGAAGTTACCGTCTTGCAATCCTCCGGTTCCGGTCATGTAATACAGACTGTCGTATTTATATACAAAAGGGTCCGCAAGATGCAATACGGCACTGTCTTTATCCAATAGCGGATTGGTATAGCTGCTTTCCGTTACTTTTGTTGTCTCGTTGCAGCCCATGAACAGGCAAACGATGAATAAGGCAAAATACTTCATGATGAATGTTGATGGTTAATATTTGTTTTTAATATCAATTTGGTCATATCTGAAAAACCAGACAAAGATAATCGTTTTCTTTTATCCTCAAACGTTTTTTTGTGTAGCCTGGCAAGGTTTGACGGGTTACAGGCTTTTGCTTGTGAATCGGAGAAATTAACGAGCCGGCAGGAGAAAAGAAAACGGGCAAGGGTATTCGGATTGTTTACCCTTGCCCGTTCAGCGGTTCTGTTGTTTATTCAAACGTGTATGTGATAGTGTTCTCGTAGGTGTAGGCGCCGTTGTTGAAAGTAAATTTCAAAGCCAGCGGGTATTCGCCTTTCTTTGCCGGATATTTTTCACATCAAGCGACATTCTTTCCATCCGTAGGAGGACACCATCCTCCGGCGTGAAGCTTGAGAGCGGAATACTCTTTATGTAGTCTATATCCCGGTCGTATAATCCCGGGGTTCTTTCCCTTTCCTTTGCCCAGCGGTCGGCAATTGCATCTTTATATGTCAAGTATGTGAGGTCCAGGATATCGTTTATCGAAGAACCTGCCGGGTGCTGTTCGTCGAAATCCTTTTCGGTAATGATTGATATGCCGGATAGTGTATCAGCCAAAGCGTACCTAACCGGGCGTGTCATTACATATCCCGGATAAACCGTATCGCCATAGGCGTACGAAAGTCCCCAGTAACGTGCATAATATTCAGACGATTCGTCATAATTTATACCAATTATTGTATTTACATCCATTTGAAAAGGAATTTCATCGTTGCTGGAAGCAAAGAATGCGACCCCTTTTACATTTTCTGCGTAATTCTCTATTCCGTTGATGACACGCGGACCTTTAACACCCGGACCGTACCTGAATTCATCATTATTATTGCAAGAAAAAAATATAAGTATTACTCCGCATAAAAGAGCAGTAAAAATAGTTCGTCTCATAAGTTATCGTTTTACAGTTATCATTTGATTATTATTAAAGAATGTGTAGTTGGTATATCTCACTATTCCATAAGTATAGTCCTTTCTAAATTTTGTTATGATAAGGAAAGGATTCAGAACAATTTCTCTCTTCTTTGCCATTATCAGGCGTCGATTGCAAGCCTTCCATGTTGCCGTCCTGCAATATATCGTTACAGGAAAAGAATAAGGCAACCATTCCTAAATAAAAATAAAGTTTTTTCATAAACGAATGTATTTAAAACCCGTTTGCAGTTATAATAAATAATCTCGTTCATTATTCTAAAAATGTTGATTTTAACACAAAAACAACCGGAATCTCCGGATAGCGGCCGGTAACACTTTTTTAGGATATTCCCGGCATGAGAAGGGGAAAAGGTCATTCCTCTTTTTGCGGAAAAGATGCTTTATCGATAATAAAACCGGAAGCCAAGGGTATATAGCCAACTCCTGTGGATAAAACAGCAAACTTTTCAATTTTATTATTACTTTTGTGCCACTAAACTAATTCGATAAATATGAAAAAAAATTACTCTTTGGCGGCTTCGATGTTATTGCTGGTAGCATGTAACACGACACCGAAATATGAAATCAACGGAACGGTAAGCGACCCGGCGTTGAATGGCCAGTATGTTTATTTGACCAATTTTGGAGATAAGGAAATGCTGACAGTGGATAGTGCGCAGATTGTAGACGGAAAATTCCGCTTTAACAATGAATTGCCGGAACAAAACCTCTGCTTTCTTTCAATAAATACGAAAGCTATCGCACCGTTTGGTCCGAACTCAGCATATTCGGCTGTAGTTGTGCTGGATGCTGCCCCGTTGCAAGCCCATCTCGACTCGGTATTTTCCACAGTTACGGGAAGCCCTGAAAATGATGCTTTTGTTGCAATGAAAACCAAAGTCCAGGAACTGCAAAAAGATTTTCCGGAACTGCTGAAAGTCTATCGTTCGGAAGACAAAGATGCAGCAAAACAAGCCGGGGAAAAGCTCATGAATATCCAAGAATCGGTTTTCGCTGAAATGAAAGCATACGTGGAAAGCCATAAAAACACCAAAACAGGTGGACTCACGTTCGTAGACATGCGTTATTCTTTGTCGGAAGAGGAACAAAATGCCATTATCGCCGGAGCCGACAGTACCTTTCTGAGCGTTCCCGGTGTAGACCGTATCGTAAAACATCTGGAAGTATTGAAGACAGTTGCCGTAGGAAAGCAGTTTGTCGATTTTGAGATGGCAGATGTTGACGGGAAAGCGCGCAAGTTGTCGGAGTTTGTCGGGAAAGGAAAAGTTGTTTTAATAGACTTTTGGGCGAGCTGGTGCGGACCGTGCCGCAGAGCCATGCCGGATTTGATTAAAACTTATAACGCTTACAAGGGAAAAGGTTTCGATGTGATTGGTATTTCCTTGGACAGTAAAGACGCCGACTGGAAGAAGGCCATCAAAGACTTGGGATTGAAATGGAATCACCTGTCAGACCTGAAAGGATGGAAATCCGCCGGAGGTGCGCTGTACGGGGTAAATTCGATACCGCATACCGTCCTTGTAGATAAAGATGGCGTTATTGCAGCAAAGAACCTGCATGGAGACGAGTTGAATTCTAAAATTGAAGAGCTGTTGGCGAAATAAAAGCTCCCGTCCGATTCACAGGCGGGTAAGGTATTTTACATAAAACAGGGAACAGCCGGGGATTGATTCTCCGGCTGTTTCTTATATATGGAAAAATAATTCCCCTCATCTTGCAAAGCCGCCGGAAAACATCTATCTTTGTACGGTTTTTGAGCAAAAAGACAAAACGGTTTTTATAAAATTTGAATGGTGTTTTATTATCACATTTAATAAATTAGCGATTATGGTTTATTCACAAGAAGTGCAACACATGTGTGTTGTTAAAAAGGGCGCCAATCATCCTTGCGCTCCGATTCCACAGGAAGGAAAATGGGTTAGGGCAACTCAGATTACTGACATTTCAGGTTTGACTCATGGTATCGGCTGGTGCGCTCCGAAACAGGGTGCTTGCAAACTGACGCTTAACATCAAAGATGGAATCATTGAAGAAGCATTGGTTGAAACATTGGGTTGTTCAGGTATGACTCACTCAGCAGCTATGGCTTCTGAGATTCTGCCGGGCAAAACATTGCTGGAAGCGTTGAACACGGATTTGGTATGTGACGCTATCAATACGGCAATGCGTGAACTGTTCTTGCAGATTGTTTACGGCCGTACCCAGTCGGCTTTCTCTGAAGGCGGCTTGGTTATCGGTGCTTCTCTGGAAGATTTGGGTAAAGGTCTTCGCAGCCAGGTAGGTACAATGTTCGGTACGAAAGTGAAAGGTACTCGTTATTTGGAAATGGCTGAAGGTTATTGTACCCGAATGGCTTTGGATGCCAACGATGAAGTAATCGGTTATGAATTCGTTCACCTGGGCAAATTCATGGATATGGTTAAGAAAGGCGTAGATGCCAACGAGGCTTTGGAAAAGGCAAAGGGTACTTACGGTCGTTTTAAAGATGCTGTAAAATATATTGATCCGCGTAATGAATAAGAAAACTTCGACACGCTTTTTACTCGGTGCCGTGCTACTGATACTAATTGCTACGGTGATTGCCTATTTTGTCTTACGCGGTGAAAAACCGTGGATGGCTTTTTTCGTGGCATGCTGCGGAGGCGTGTTTGTTTTCAATATTCTTATTTCTATTTTTTTCATAAACAAGAATTTTAAAAAGTAATAATAATTATGGCTTTATTTGAAAGTTATGACCGCAGAATTGACAATATCAATGCGGTTCTGAAGGAATACGGTATCAACAGCATCGAAGAAGCTAAAGAAATCTGCGCTGCTAAAGGTATTGACCCTTATACAATGTGTAAAGAAACCCAACCAATCTGTTTTGAAAATGCTTGTTGGGCTTACGTTGTTGGTGCAGCTATCGCAATAAAGAAAGGTTGCACGAACGCAGCTGATGCGGCTGAAGCTATCGGAATCGGGCTGCAAGCTTTCTGTATTAAAGGTTCTGTTGCTGATGACCGGAAAGTTGGTATCGGACACGGTAACTTGGCTGCCCGTTTGCTTCGCGAAGAAACAAAATGTTTTGCATTCTTGGCAGGTCACGAATCCTTCGCTGCTGCAGAAGGTGCCATTAAAATTGCAGAAATGGCAAACAAAGTACGTAAAACGCCGCTTCGCGTTATCTTGAATGGTTTAGGTAAAGACGCTGCTAAGATTATTTCCCGTATCAACGGCTTCACTTATGTTCAGACACAATTCGATTATATGACCGGTGAAGTAAACGTAATCGAGGAGATTCCGTACTCTGAAGGTTTGCGTGCGAAAGTAAAATGCTATGGAGCCGATGATGTCCGCGAAGGTGTTGCTATCATGTGGAAAGAGGATGTAGATGTATCTATCACAGGAAACTCTACTAACCCGACACGTTTCCAGCACCCGGTAGCAGGTACGTATAAGAAAGAACGTGTATTGGCCGGTAAACCGTACTTCTCGGTTGCTTCCGGAGGAGGAACTGGACGTACCTTGCATCCTGATAACATGGCTGCTGGTCCTGCTTCTTACGGTATGACTGATACTATGGGCCGTATGCACTCTGACGCTCAGTTTGCAGGTTCTTCATCAGTTCCGGCACACGTGGAAATGATGGGCTTCCTCGGTATGGGTAACAACCCGATGGTTGGAGCAACTGTTGCAGTAGCTGTAGCTATCGAAGAAGCAATGAAGAAGTAACCAGATTACTTTAATCCATAATAAGAATCCCCATAGACCATTTGGTCTATGGGGATTCTCTTTGTTATGGGGATTCTCTTTGTTATATGTCCGTTTTCTGTTTAGTCGATGATTGCAAAACGTACAAGCATGGAGTAATTTCTCTTGATTGTGCGGAAACTTTCAAATGATGCTGCGTCGGAAGAGTACACATTGCTTTGGGCAAACGGGATACTGTTGCCGTTCCCTTTCTCTTCAATACGTATGACACCGCCTAATTTTTTGCCTAAAGCTTCTACCAGATAGGCAGCTTTTTGTTGTGCTGCCTTCAATGCCTCAATCTTCCCTTTCCGGTGGTACTTCAGCATCTCTTCGTTTTCCAGTTCCCCAATATACATAGTATTGATTCCTTTCGTATCCAAGTGCTTCGTAATCTTATCTATTTGTTTGAAACTTGTCAATGTAATGTCGAATTTCTTGGATATTAAAAAATCTTGCCCTTGTTTCCTCCAATAGTCGCCAATCGCTTGTGTGCGGATAGCATCCGACTTAATGCCCGCTTTGCCAAGGGCTTGCCGTATTCCTTGTTCTATTTGTGACAGGGGAACTTTGGTCCGATATTCTTCAGGTTTCGATTTCCCGTCAAATTCTTCCTCAAAATATTCACGGATTTCGAGGATGAAATGAATCTTGTCGGGTACGATTTCTATTTCCGATGTGCCGGTGACTTCGATATACCGCTCATTGGTTTGTGCTTGCAACGGAAAGGTTACAAACAAAAAAATTGCCCATGCTGCTAATTGTGCCTTCATACCGATACGTAATTGATGTTATGTATTAGGAAGCCCGTCGATTTCCTCCAGCCACATTGTTGACATCGCGTCGCTTGGCATCCGCCAGTCGCCGCGTGGTGAAAGGCTGATACTTCCAACCTTGGGACCGTCGGGAAGACAACTTCGCTTGAATTGTTGCTGGAAAAAGCGACGGATAAAGGTGCGTAGCCATTTACGGATAGTTTCGTTGTCATATTTCCCAGCAAATGCCTTACGGGCGAGGAAATAAATTTTAGAGGGAGACATTCCGAACCGTATGAAATGGTACAAATAAAAATCATGAAGTTCGTAAGGTCCGACCAAGTCTTCTGTTTTTTGTCGGATATTCCCTTGCTCGTCTGCCGGAATCAATTCCGGGCTGATGGGAGTATTTATAATATCCATCAAGGTTTTCCGGGAATTTTCATCCATTTTGTTTTCAGCGACCCAATTCACCAAGTATTTGACTAAAGTCTTCGGGATGCTGCCATTCACTCCGTACATCGACATGTGGTCGCCGTTGTAGGTAGCCCATCCCAATGCCAACTCCGACAAATCGCCGGTGCCGATAACCAATCCGTTCTCTTGGTTGGCTACGTCCATTAGGATTTGGGTACGTTCGCGCGCCTGGCTGTTTTCGTATGTCACATCGTGTTTTTCTTGGTCATGGCCGATGTCTTGGAAATGTTGCAGGCAAGCCTCTTTTATTGAAATTTCTTTCAATGTTACCCCCAACGATTTTATCAGGCTGACGGCATTGTTGTAGGTTCGTCCTGTAGTTCCAAAGCCGGGCATTGTAATTCCGATAATCTGTTTTCTGGGTAATTGGAGGGCATCGAACGCCATTACGGTGACAAGCAACGCAAGTGTTGAATCCAATCCGCCGGAAATTCCGATGACAGCTGTTTGAGAATGGGTGTGTATGACCCGTTTTGCCAAACCGGAAACCTGGATTTGCAAAATTTCCTCGCAACGCCCGATCAGTTCTTTTCCGGACGGGATAAACGGATAGGGCTGGATAGGTCTGTTCAGTGTAAATTTGTTCTCATCCAGTTGTCCCAAACTATATGTATTTACCGGTATCTCTATTGCTTGATTCTTCAATAAATCTGCCGACATTCTCATGAAACTTGTTGTACGTAAGCGGTCGCTTTGCAAGTTTTCAATATCAATTTCACTGATAACCAGCTGTTCTTTCATGGAAAAACGGGGCGATTCGCTTAATATATTTCCGTTTTCAGCAATAATTCCGTTTCCGGCAAAAACTAAATCGGTACTCGATTCGCCAAATCCGGCAGAAGCATATACATATCCGGCGATGCAGCGAGCGGATTGTTGACTTATCAGCTGTCGGAGATAAGTATGTTTGCCGATGGATTCGTTGCTTGCCGACAGATTCAGGATTATGTTTGCGCCTCGCATGGCTAATAGTGAACTCGGTGGGACGGGAACCCAAAGGTCTTCGCACAGTTCCACGCCGATTTTCACCTCTTTGTAACAGAAAAGCAAATTATTTCCGAAAGGCACTTTCTTTGTTCCGATAGAACATTCGTTAACCGGCACATCTGCTCCGGAAGAGAACCAGCGTAACTCTTGGAATTCTTTGTAATTGGGCAGATGGATTTTCGGAACGACGCCGTAGATTTCCCCGTTCCCGAAAACGATGGCGGCATTGATTAACCGGTTGCCAACTCTCAAAGGAGCACCTACTGCTGCAATAATGTTCAGACCGGCGGTGCGCTTTACCAATTCCAGCAGACACTTCTCCGCATTAATTAATAATGTCTGTTGGGAGAACAGGTCCATACATGTATATCCGGTAACAGATAATTCCGGAAAGACAACAAACTGTACCTGCTTTGCACAAGCTTCATGCAAAAGGTTTTCTATCTGTTTTATATTATAATTACAATCGGCAATATGCACGTCCGGTACAGCAGCCGCAACTCTAACGAATCCGTATTTCATACTTTCTTGATTAAATTGCCACAAAAATAACGGAAATCATTATTTTTGTCATCAAATTTAATTAAGAAAAACTCATAAACCATGAATTTAAAAAGTGTTTTTGTAACCTTGTTTTGTGCGACATCTGTAAGTTTGTTTGCACAAAAAACGTATGAATTGCAGTCGCCGAACCAGAAATTGGCGGCAGAAATCCGTGTAGGAGAAAACGTATCTTTTTCTTTAACCAGTGAAGGTACACAGATTTTGGCTCCATCCGAAATCGCAATGAGATTGCAAGGAGGGGAAATCTTAGGGGGAAAAGCAAAAGTCTCGAAAGTCAGAGAGTCGTCGGAAAACGAACGGATAGAGTCCCCGTTTTATAAGAAAGATATTGTGGAGAATGTTTACAATGAGTTGACATTAGCTTTCAGTGGCAAGTATTCCATCGTATTCCGTTTGTATGACGATGGATTGGCTTATCGTTTTGTCTTAAACCGGAAAGGTGAAGTTGTTGTGGAAAATGAAACAGCGAATTACGTGTTCGACAAAGATTATACAACTTTTTCCGCATATGTCAATTCTACTGCCAAAACATTCGAGAAACAGTTTTCCAACTCTTTTGAACAGACGTATGCGACTGAGCCGATTACCAAACTAAATGCTGAAAGGTTGAAAATACTTCCTTTGGTTGTCAATTTGGATAATGGGAAGAAATTGTGCATCACGGAAGCTGATTTGGAAGATTATCCGGGAATGTTTTTGAACAACAGGACTGATAAGCCGGTTTTTGAAGCGATGTTTGCTCCCTATCCGAAAGAGGTAAAGCAGGGTGGGCACAATAATCTGCAAGGATTGGTTGTCTCCCGTGAAAATTATATAGCCAAAACATCGGCAAACCGGGCGTTCCCTTGGCGTGTATTCGTCGTTTCCAATGAAGACAAGGAACTTGCAGATTGTGACATGGTGTACAGGCTGGCCTCTCCGTCGCGTGTGGACGATATCTCTTGGATTAAGCCAGGGAAAGTCGCTTGGGAATGGTGGAACGACTGGAATATTTACGGGGTGGATTTTCGCGCCGGCATTAATAACGATACCTATAAATACTATATAGATTTCGCTTCAAAATATGGAATCGAGTATATCATTTTAGACGAAGGCTGGGCGGTTAACGGAGAAGCCGATTTATTGAAAGTCATTCCGGAAATCAATTTGCCGGAATTGGTAGAATACGGAAAATCCAAGAACGTCGGTGTCGTGTTGTGGGCAGGATATTATGCCTTTAACCGGGATATGGAGAATGTTGTAAAGCATTATTCCGATATGGGAATCAAGGGATTCAAAATTGACTTCATGGACAGGGACGATCAGGAAATGGTAAATTTCTTGTACAAAGCTTCCGAAGTTTGTGCGAAATACCACATGTTTGTCGATTTCCATGGCGTATTCAAACCGACCGGCTTGCAACGGACGTTCCCGAACGTATTGAATTATGAAGGCGTTGCCGGGTTGGAACAGTTGAAATGGGCACCCCGTGATTACGATATGGTGACTTACGATGTAACTATCCCGTTTGTCCGTATGGTGGCCGGACCGATGGATTATACGCAAGGTGCAATGAAAAATGTGAGACGTTCGAATTTCCATGCAGTAAATTCGGAGCCGATGAGCCAAGGTACCCGTTGCCGTCAGCTCGCTACTTACATTGTCTTCGAATCTCCGTTTAATATGTTGTGCGATGCTCCATCCAATTATATGAAAGAGGAGGAATGTACTGAGTTTATCGCACAGGTTCCTACTGTTTGGGACGAGACTAAGATGCTGGAGGGGAAAATTTCTGAATATATCGCAACTGCCCGCCGTTCGGGTGACACTTGGTATATCGGGGCTTTGACAAATTGGGACAGACGCAAATTGTCTTTGGATTTGTCTTTCCTGGAAGGTGATTATGAAATAGAATATTTCAAGGATGGTGTTAATGCCGACAGAGCAGGAATTGATTATAAAAAAGAGATTGTTCCGTTGCCGGCCAATAAGAAATTGGAAATTGATATGGCACCGGGCGGAGGTTTTGCCGCACGGATTTATAAAAAATAAATATTCTTGAAACTGCCGGAAAAGGCAGTCGGATATTTTTACAATAAGACTGCGCAACTTTTCAAAAAAAGCCGAAATATCTTTTTGAAAAGTTGCGCGTTTTTTTGAATGAAAGAAGCTTACAGTAATAAAAGAATTTTCTGCAAAATCAGTGATAAACTCCAATTGTCGAAAGAAGAAGCTATCCGGGAAAATAGACCGTGTAAATACGGGACGCGCCAATCATTACTGGCATGATACCGGAAAACAATGGACAGACATTGGAGGGGATGACTTAATCATCAACACCGAACGCGTAGGCATTGAGGGAGCTGTGGAAATGATTATACAGGCAACAAAAGGAATAGAATAGGCTATGAAAAGGCTATTTATTAAAAACAGTTGAAAAGACGGGAAAATATTTGCAGGATTAAAAATAATATGTACCTTTGCAGCGGAATTACGAAAGAGAGTATTTCTAAGAAAACGGGATGTAGCGCAGTCCGGTTAGCGCACCTGCTTTGGGAGCAGGGGGTCCCAAGTTCGAATCTTGGTATCCCGACACTTTAAAAAAAAGGAGCTATATTTTAATATAGCTCCTTTTTTTATGCGAATTACACATCGTAAATTCAAAACATGCTTGATGGGATGTTATTCTTGTCCCATAGATTTCTATTGAAATAATTCGTTGGTATATATATCCCGTTTGTTGTGTAATTTTTCCCAAAGTTATTATGCTTTATTCCGGATTAATATGTTAACTTTGTATATTCATGAACCTTTTATTGAAATACACAAATGGCTAAGATTGTAAATTTACTGGGTTGTTTATTCGTATCATTGGCATTTGCTTATGGTCAAGCGAATGACGGTGCGGAACGGTTGGCTTCGTTATTTGACCAATTGCGTGATGATAGTAACGCACATGTGGTGTGTGTACAGTATACAGGAGGAGATTTTGAAAAAGCCGGGGGAGGTTTTCTATGGCAGAACAGGGATGGAAAAGGTTGGACCAAGGGTGAACGTATAAAATTGACTAATGCCAAGAGCCGACAAATAGACAGAGTGGTAAAATGTTTTGAACTGATTGCCGAAAATCAATATGTGTCGGGTCAAACATACAAGCAAGGAGAACTTTCTGAGCGTTGTGTAAGTGGAGCAGGAGGGCAAAAGGTTTATGCATATAGATACGAGCCCCGGCAAAATGTATTGTATTTTTTGCAAGCCACTCCCGGTGAGGGATGTTGCGTACCCATGAATTGGTATTGCCGTGATACGGTCGATGCCACCGTTGTCCCAGTTGTGCGTCATGATCCATTTGCGCGATTCACTCCTGTTGAACGGCGTTTGCTTGGTTTGTCACGGCTTTGGGCTGGTGTAAAACAGAACTTCGTGTTTATGTCGCGTATTAATTTTAATTGGGATAGTGTATATGTGGCAAATATTGAACGGGTAAAAAACGCATCGTCCGATGAAGAATGCACGCGTATTTTCCAGCAGATGGCAGCTTTGTTGCATGACGGCCATACTTATGTATATGACTATTCGCAACGACCGTCTGAACCTGTCACGACTAAATATATAGATGGTCATGTATATGTTGACGCAGTATTGGATAAAGGGCTTGTGCAATCCGGTATAAAACGGGGAATGGAATTAATAAGCATTGACGGGAAACCCGTATTGGAATACGGTCGGCTGAAAGTGATGCCTTATGTATCATCATCCACATCCCAATGGACAATACATAGCACTTATGAAAACTCTGCATTGACGGCTTGCGGTTTTACAGATGATACGATGCATTTGGAGTTTGAATGGCAAGGGAAGCGCGTTTTTACCGATTATACTCCGGGCAACAGCCAACCTTTAACAGTCAGAAAACCGCAAGTGGAATGGGAAAAATTGAAAGGCAATATCGGATATATACGGATCTCCCATTTCGGAACACGACCGGGGCTTTTTGATAAAATCTATCCCGAATTGCTTAAAACAAAAGCGCTTATCCTTGATTTGCGAGGTAATCCGGGTGGAAATTCGGGGAATGCCGACTATATATTGCGGCATTTGGCAACAGACACTTTCCAGCTGTCATCATGGAGCAGCCCAATATATATTCCGGCATTGGTGTCATGGGGATATCCGGTTTCGTGGCATAATAGTGCGCCTGTGTACCAATATCCAGTAGAAGGAGTAGAGCCTTATACGCAACCGGTCGTCGTATTGGTTGACCGTGGAACTTTTTCTGCTGCCGAAGATTTTTGTGCGGTGTTTAGGGGGATGAAACGTGGTATATTAATAGGGACACCTACTGCCGGCAGCACAGGCAACGGCGTGCGCATAGAACTTATCCCTGGAAAAAATTATGCCAATATTTGCTCCAAGCATGATATTGCTCCGGATGGAACTGATTTTGTAGGTAAGGGAATAATACCTGATATCATAGTGGAAGAATCATATCAAACTTTTTTTGAGGATAAAAAAGATGCTGCACTTACGGCAGCCCTCCAATATCTTGAAAATTTAGAAAACAGATAAGATTGCATATCCGGGAATATGCAGAATCATGAGACGGTGTATTCCCGGCTAATTGCAATTTTACCAGTCCGGTCTCATAAAAAGAAGGTTGCCTTTTTCCGGAAGATTCGCGTATTATAATGCGGATATTTCATACATTTGTACAATTTTTTCGGTGGAACGCAAAAAAACGGAAAAGAATCCGTTGCGTTATGGAATATACCGGGAATAGAATTAGTTTAATATAAATATTACTATATGTACAGGACGAGAACTTGTGGAGATCTGCGTTTGGCAGACGAGGGATTGGTTGTAACTTTGGCCGGATGGGTCCAGAGAAGCCGTAAAATGGGAGGCATGACATTTGTGGATATCCGGGATCGTTACGGAATAACTCAATTGGTTTTTAACCAAGAGATTGATGCACCCTTGTGCGAGCAAGCAAACAAATTAGGGCGTGAATATGTGATACAAGTAACGGGAACAGTAAGAGAACGTTCAAACAAGAACCCGCATCTGCCAACAGGCGATGTGGAACTGATTGTTTCTAAACTGAATGTTTTGAATAAAGCGGAAGTTCCGCCGTTCACTATCGAAGACGATACGGATGGAGGAGATGATTTGAGGATGAAGTTCCGTTATCTGGATTTGCGCCGTAACGCAGTCCGTAAGAATCTGGAACTGCGTCACCGCATGGCTTTTGAGGTGCGTAGTTATTTGGATAAAGAAGGATTTCTGGAAGTGGAGACGCCGGTGTTGATAAAGTCGACCCCTGAAGGTGCACGCGATTTTGTCGTCCCCTCAAGAATGAACCCCGGGCAATTTTACGCTTTACCGCAATCTCCGCAGACATTCAAGCAACTGCTGATGGTTTCGGGATTCGACCGCTATTTCCAAATCGTAAAATGTTTCAGGGATGAAGATTTGCGTGCCGACCGTCAGCCGGAATTTACTCAAATCGACTGTGAGATGAGTTTCGTTGAGCAAGAGGATGTCATAACAACGTTTGAAGGAATGGCAAAACATCTGTTCAAGACTATCCGGGGTATAGAAATGAAAAAGCCCTTTTTGCGGATGACTTGGCAGGATGCAATGAAATATTATGGCAGTGACAAGCCGGATTTACGCTTCGACATGAAATTTGTCGAGCTGATGGATGTATTAAAGGGGTATGGTTTTTCTGTATTTGATAATGCTGTTTATATCGGAGGTATTTGTGCCAAAGGGGCTGCAACTTATACACGTAAGCAGCTTGATCAGCTGACGGAATTTGTCAAACGTCCGCAGATTGGTGCGAAAGGTTTGGTTTATGCCCGTATCGAAGCCGATGGGAATGTGAAATCGAGCGTAGACAAGTTCTACTCGCAGGAGGTTCTCCAGAAGATGAAAGATGCTTTTGCAGCAGAACCGGGCGATTTGATACTGATTCTTTCGGGCGATGACGCGATGAAAACCCGTAAACAACTTTGTGAATTGCGTTTGGAAGTTGCCGAACAACTGGGCTTGCGCGATAAGGATAAATTTGCTTGCTTGTGGATTGTTGATTTCCCTCTTTTCGAGTGGAGCGAAGAAGACCAGCGTTTCTATGCGATGCACCATCCGTTTACTTCGCCGAAACCGGAAGATATTCCGTTGCTGGATACTGATCCGGGGGCTGTTCGTGCAAATGCGTACGATATGGTGATTAACGGAGTGGAAGTAGGTGGCGGTTCTATCCGTATTCATGACAGCCAATTACAGGATAAGATGTTTAAATTATTGGGATTCACTGAAGAAAAGGCACAGGAACAGTTCGGATTCCTGATGAATGCATTTAAATATGGAGCGCCTCCTCATGGAGGATTGGCATACGGATTGGACCGTTGGGTATCTCTCTTTGCCGGGCTGGATTCTATTCGTGATTGTATTGCGTTTCCCAAAAACAATTCGGGACGCGATGTAATGATTGATGCTCCTGCGGCGCTGGATGAATCGCAATTGGATGAACTGAATTTAAAAATAGATATCAAAGAATAGTTACCTAAATATAGTTTGGCCTACGGGGCATATCCCATGGGACAAGCATTGTCAGAGAATACCCGATGCTGAAAATAAAAGATATTATTAAGGAATTGGAATTGTATGCTCCATTGTCTTTACAAGAAAGTTTTGACAATTCCGGCGTTCAAATAGGAGATGTGAACCAGATTGCGAAAGGGGCTTTATTATGCCTGGACGTAACGGAGGAAATCCTTGAGGAAGCACTTGCTTTGGATTGCAACTTAATAATATCGCATCATCCGTTGGCATTTAAACCTTTCAAATCTTTGACGGGACGGAATTACATCGAACGATGTATAATGAAAGCCTGTAAATATGATTTGGTCGTATATTCGGCTCACACGAATATGGACAATGCCGACGGAGGGGTCAACTTCAGGCTGGCAGAACTGTTAGGTTTGCAGAATGTCAGGATATTGTCTCCGCTGAAAGATGCATTGCTGAAGTTGGTTACTTTTGTCCCCGAATCACATGCCGAACTCCTCCGTTCCGCCTTGCAGAACGCTGGTGCAGGGCATATCGGTAATTATGATTGTACCAGCTTTTCTTCATTGGGAGAAGGCAGGTTCCGGGCTTTGGAAAAGAGCAATCCGTTTTGCGGCGGTTTGAATGAGCTTCATGTGGAGAGAGAGGTGCGGATAGAAACCGTATTGCCGGCATACAAAAAATCAATGGTGATGCAGGCATTATTGTCCGCCCATCCGTATGAAGAGCCGGTTTTTGATTTTTATCCGCTGAAAAATGAATGGAAACAGGTGGGCTCGGGCATTGTCGGGGAATTACCGGAAGAAGAGGATGAACTCTCTTTCCTGATGAAAGTAAAGAATATTTTGGGTGTTGAATGTATAAAACATTCGCCTTTTTTGGGGCGTCCCATTAAAGAGGTTGCATTATGCGGAGGCAGCGGTGCTTTTCTAATCAAAGACGCGATTTCGTATGGAGCGGATGTTTTCCTCACCGGAGAAGCGAAATACAACGATTTTTACGATGTGGAAGACCGGATACTTCTGGCTGTTTTGGGTCATTATGAAACAGAAGTATGTACAAAAGAAATATTTCATATGATAATATCGAAAAAATTTCCTACTTTTGCAGTATATTTTTCGAATGTAAACTCAAACCCTGTAAATTATTTATAGAAGAATGGCTACAGTAAAACAATCAGCTGAAAAAGAATATACGGTTGAAGAGAAGCTTTCTACTTTGTATCAGCTTCAGACAACAATGACTGAAATTGATAAAATCAAGACACTGCGTGGCGAACTTCCGCTGGAAGTTCAAGATTTGGAAGACGAGATTGCAGGTTTGGAAACTCGTCTCCAGAACTTTCAAGATGATATTAAGAATTTTGAAGCAGATATTGCAGAACAAAAACATAAGATATCGGACGCTACTGTTTTAATTGACAAGTATAAATCCCAGTTGGATAACGTCAGAAACAACCGGGAATTTGACAATTTGTCGAAAGAAATCGAGTTCCAAGGGCTGGAAATAGAATTTTCCGAGAAAAAAATTCGCGAATACAGCGAAGCCGTTACAAAGAAAAAAGAAGAAATCGTAAAGTTGAAAGAAACTTTGGACGGACGGAAGGAAGACTTGGACCAGAAAAAAGGCGAATTGGATGAAATCATCGCAGAAACAAAGCAGGAAGAAGAAAAATTGCGTGAGAAAGCCAAACAGCTGGAGAACCAGGTAGAACCTCGTTTGCTTGCGGCTTTTAAGAGAATAAGAAAGGGCGCTCGTAACGGGTTGGCTGTCGTTTATATCCAAAGAGATGCTTGTGGCGGTTGTTTCAATAAAATCCCGCCCCAGAAACAATTGGACATCAAGTTGCGGAAAAAAATCATCGTTTGCGAATATTGCGGTAGAATAATGATAGACCCGGAACTTGCCGGAGTAGAACAATAAGGAATTTTATAAAACTCAGCCCGGAGTTATTTGAAAACTTCGGGCTTTTTTATTATGGATATTTTAAAGGAAGTTTCTTCGTATATTGAAAAGCAGGAATTACTTACTAAGTCCGGACCGGTCATTGTCGGATTTAGCGGAGGAGCTGATTCCATTGCCTTGCTGACAATCCTGAAAAGGTTGGGGTATGATTGTATTGCATTGCATTGTAATTTTCATCTAAGAGACAAAGAATCCGTGAGGGATGAACTTTTTTCGCGGACATTTGCGAAACTTCGGCAAATATTTTTTGAAAAGAAGGATTTTGATACAAAAACTTATGCGCGTGAAAAACATATTTCAATAGAAATGGCGGCGAGGGAACTGCGCTATGGCTGGTTTGAGTCCATGAGGAAAAAATATCAGGCGCAGGCAATCTGCGTTGCTCATCACCGTGATGACAACATAGAGACTTTCCTGTTGAATCTTATCCGTGGAACGGGATTGAAAGGCCTATGCGGTATTCAACCAAAACAGAATTTCATCGTGAGACCACTGTTGTGTCTCTCCAAAGAGGATATATTATCATGGATAAAAAAGGAGAATTATTCGTTTGTCACTGACACGACCAATTTATCGGATGTGTATACACGTAATTTCATACGATTGCGGATAGTCCCATTATTGGAAAAGGTGAATCCTTCCGTTAAGCAATCCATATCTAACACTATGAAATACCTGCATGGAGTGAATATGCTATATGCCGACACGATTGAATTGCTGAAACAGGATATTTTTTCTGATGGGAAAATCAGTATCAAGCGTCTATTAGATCAACCTGCACCAGAAACAGTTTTGTATGAATTGCTGAAAGATTATGGTTTCAACAGTTCCCAAATAACCGATATATTCGCTTCTTTGAAGGGACAGCCAGGTAAATTTTTTTATTCATCCTGTTACCGGGTTGTAAAAGACAGGGATTATTTGTTGGTATCGCCTAATGAACCAGACATCACTGAAACATTTTATATATTAAATAGTTTGGATGAATTGGATAGACTTCCGGTAAAAATAAATTATGCGATATTGAAAAATGTACCAGACTTCACTTTTGAGAGAAAGAAGAGCATCGCCTATTTTGATTCCGGAAAATTAAAATTCCCCATTGTAC
Organism: uncultured Parabacteroides sp.; assembly: GCA_944325355.1. Lineage (GTDB taxonomy): Bacteria > Bacteroidota > Bacteroidia > Bacteroidales > Tannerellaceae > Parabacteroides. Next base: position 73,385 of record CALUZS010000001.1, on the reverse strand, counting down.
TGCGTAAATGGAAAGAGGGAGATTGGTTTGTTCCTTTCGGAATGAAAGGGAGAAAGAAAATAAGTGATTATTTTTCAAATAAGAAATATTCCCGGTTGCAAAAGGAGGAGAGTTGGTTGCTCTGTTCCCAAAATGACATAGTTTGGTTGGTAGGAGAGCGGACCGATGAGCGGTATCGTGTCGGACCGTACACGAAATACATTTTAAAGCTTGAATTTGAAGTTTGAAAATTTTTCTAATTAAAAAATGATTTCTATCTTTGCGCATGAAATTCTTCCCAAAGAAGAATTTTACTTCTTAATTTTATTCATATAAATATCTTTATACATAAATAATCAGAATTTACAGTGAGATAAAAATATCTGTATTGTCGTACAGGTAAACGTTTCGTTGTACATCATTTATACGATATGCAAAAATATAATATCCTTGAACTTAACGAAATGCTTCTGCCCGATTTGCAAGAAATCGCAAAAACGCTGGGCATAAAGAGCAATAATTTGAAAAAAGAAGAGCTTGTATATAAAATATTGGATGAGCAAGCGATTTCTTATGCAGGAATACAGGCAGAAAAAGAGAAACAAAAGGAAAACAAGAAATCTAAATCTTCGGTAAAGAAAGAGCCACAGAAAGCAGCCGCAAAAGACACACAGAAAAAGGGAACAACCAGGAAATCTGTAAAAGCTGCAGCTGTAGAGGAAACGGCAGTCGTTACCGATAATAAAGGGAAAGATAAAAAGACGGACAAGGAAGACGAGGAAACAAAAAAAGAACCGAAAACAAAATCGAAAAGAAACAGCAAGTCTGTAAAACAGGAATCGAAATCTGTGAAAATCGAGACTGAAGACGTTGAGACTAAACCGGCGGAACAAGTTCTGGTCAAAGTAGCGGAAGTTCAGAAACCGGAAGCTACACAACCCAGCGAAACGGACAGAATTGAGATAAATGGGGTAATAGAAGACAGCAAACGGATGGTTTTCCGTCATCCGGATGCAAAATCGGTTCTTGATCAAATCTTGCCAATACAAACACAATCTCCGCAAAAACAGGAATCCGCAAAGAACAAACCGACAAAGAATGCAAATGCAGTTACTGAGGATTCCCCATCAAATACAAATACATCTGCAAAAACAAACCAAAAGCAGGCAAATAATCAGCAGGCTCCTGCCGCTCCTCAAGAAAAGGCATTCGATTTTGAAGGAATATTGACAGGTTGCGGTGTTCTGGAAATGATACAAGACGGTTATGGTTTTCTTCGCTCGTCGGATTATAATTATCTGACTTCTCCTGATGATATTTATGTTTCGCAATCACAAATCAAGTTGTTGGGATTGAAGACCGGAGATGTGATAGAAGGCACTATCCGTCCTCCTAAAGAAGGCGAAAAATATTTCCCGCTGGTAAAAGTTGATTACATAAACGGGCGCACACCGGAGGAGGTCAGAGACCGAGTGCCTTTTGACCATCTGACACCGTTGTTCCCTGACGAGAAGTTTATGTTGACGGCTCGCCGCTCACCAAAAGTTCACGATAATATAGCGGTACGTGTGGTTGATTTGTTTTCTCCGATAGGAAAGGGGCAACGTGGTTTGATTGTTGCTCCGCCAAAAACGGGAAAAACTGTTTTGTTGAAAGATATAGCAAATGCAATTGCTTACAATCATCCGGAAGTGTATATGATTATCCTTCTGATTGACGAACGTCCGGAAGAAGTGACCGATATGGCGCGTAGCGTTGATGCGGAAGTTATTGCTTCCACATTCGATGAACCGGCAGAACGCCATGTGAAGATTGCAGAAATCGTACTGAATAAGGCTAAACGTTTGGTGGAATGTGGACATGACGTTGTTATTTTATTGGATTCGATAACACGTTTGGCTCGTGCATACAACACTGTGCAACCCGCTTCCGGTAAAGTGTTGTCGGGTGGTGTTGATGCCAATGCCTTGCAGAAACCAAAACGCTTTTTCGGTGCTGCACGAAATATTGAGAATGGCGGTAGTTTGACGATATTGGCTACAGCTTTAATCGAAACCGGTTCCAAGATGGACGAGGTAATTTTCGAAGAATTTAAGGGAACGGGAAACATGGAGTTGCAGTTGGATCGTAAATTGTCAAATAAACGGGTATATCCTGCCGTAGATATAACAGCGTCGAGTACGCGTCGAGATGATTTGTTGCAGGACGAGACTACGCTGAACCGGATGTGGATTTTGCGCAAATACTTAGCTGACATGAATTCTTTGGAAGCTATGGAATTTGTCAAGCAACGGATGGAACAAACTCTTGACAATATGGAATTTTTAGCATCAATGAATAGTTGAAAATATCTGCATAAAGCCGGAAAAGGATGTTTGATTTTTATCAGACATCCTTTATTTTTTTTCGCAAAAGATTCCTGGTTAAATAAAAAATTACTACTTTGGCTGCATAATTTGTTGTAATAAAATAAATGGTGATACCATGATTTGGAATGAAACTATAGAATGTATGGAGCGTGAAGATATGCAGAAGTTGCAAAGTCTCCGCTTGAAACGGGTCGTTGAACACGCATATCACAATACGCCCTTTTACAGAAAAAAAATGCAAGAGTTGGGTATTACGCCTGATGATATCAACTCTATTGATGATATAGTAAAGTTGCCGTTTACCGTAAAACAGGATTTAAGGGATAATTATCCTTTCGGTTTGATGGCATCGCCAATGTCTGAGATAGTTCGTCTGCATGCATCTTCGGGAACGACCGGGAAACCTATTGTTGTCGGATATACTCGTAAAGATTTATCTATTTGGGCAGAGGTTGTCTCCCGTTGTCTTACAGCTTACGGGGTGACTAAAAACGATTTGGTCCAAGTATCTTACGGGTACGGTCTGTTTACCGGAGGCTTAGGATTACACTCGGGTGTTGAAAATATAGGGGGTACCGTAATCCCTATGAGTAGCGGCAATACACAAAAACAGATACAACTGATGCACGACTTTGGGGCAAAAGCATTGGCTTGTACACCTTCTTACGCGTTGTATTTGGCGGAGACCATACGAAAGTCGGATATTCCGTTAAGCGATTTCGCTTTGAAGGTAGGAATTTTCGGAGCTGAGCCGTGGACTGAGAATATGAGGAAAGAACTTGAGGAAAAACTTAATATCAAAGCGTATGATATTTACGGCTTGACGGAAATAAGCGGTCCGGGAGTAGGCGGGGAATGTGAATGCCAAAATGGAACTCACTTGTGGGAAGACCACTTTTTCCCGGAAATAATAGATCCTGTTACATTGAAACCGGTAGAGCCGGGACAGCAAGGGGAATTGGTATTTACAACATTGACGAAAGAAGGAATGCCGATGATTAGATACCGGACCAGGGACTTGACACATTTGATATATGATAAATGCGATTGTGGACGTACTGCCGTCCGCATGGGACGAATTTTGGGACGAAGCGATGATATGCTGATTATTCGCGGAGTAAATGTCTTCCCTTCGCAAGTGGAATCCGTTATTCTCGAAATGCAGGAATTCGAACCTATGTACCTGATTGTCGTAGACCGGGTCAATAATACCGATACTTTCCAGATAAAAGTGGAAGTCCGTCCCGAATTTTATACAGATGAAATGAACAAGATGCTTACTATTAAGCAGAAAATAACCAATCGGATACAAAGTGTTATAGGGCTTCAGCCGGATATAAAGATTGTAGAGCCGGGAAGTATTGAACGGAGTATGGGAAAAGCGAAACATGTTATAGATAATAGAAAGCTTGTTTAAATTGAAAAAAGGAGGGAAAAGCGATGTTAATAAAACAATTATCGATATTTCTGGAAAACAGAAAAGGGCGTTTCACGGAAGTTGCTAAAATATTAGGTGAAGCCGGCATCAACATGTCTGCATTTACAGTATCTGAAAATTCAGATTTTGGGATACTACGTTTGATTGTTTCCGATACAGATAAAGCGATAGAGATTCTTCGTAATCAGAAATATGCTGTCAGTATTACAGACGTGGTTTGTTTACATTGCCCGAATGAACCCGGGGCTTTGGCAAAAGTAATGGATATTATAACGGGTGCAGGAATATTTGTGGAGTATATGTATGCCTTCTCCCAGGGGGATTCCGCCAACGTGGTGATTCGTACAGACGACATTAACAAGTGTGCAGAAGTTTTGAAGCAGAATAAAATAGAGTTAATTGCTGCAAATGAATTGTATAAATTATAAATATTAACAGCAATGACCACTGTTTTTTAGAAAGGAAACACTAATTTTGCGAACTAAAAGTTTGATGAATGAAAAATCTTGCAGTTACCTGTGTGATGTTGATGATTCTGTTTTCTTCTTGCGGAGAATACAGCAAAGTTCTAAAGAGCACCGATTATGATTTGAAGTACTCTTATGCGAAGAAATATTTCAATGCTAAACAATATTCCAAGTCTGCTACGTTATTGGAAGAATTAGTTCCCATATTCAAAGGAACATCCAACGCAGAAGAATCAATGTATCTGTTAGCGCAAAGTTATTACGGGCAGAAAGATTACCAGACTGCTTCCCAATATTTCGAGACATATTATAATACTTATCCGAAGGGTGAGTATACGGAACTCTCTCGTTTTTATTCAGGTTACGGTCTTTATTTGAGCTCTCCCGATGCGCGGTTGGATCAAACGCAGACTTATAAAGCAATAGAGCAGATTCAGCTTTATCTGGAGTATTATCCCCAGAGCGAACGGGCAAAGGAAGCCCAGGATGTGATGTTTGAGCTGCAAGAAAAGTTGGCTTATAAAGAATATCTGGCAGCCCGCTTGTATTTTAATTTGGGTCCATATATGGGAAACAATTATTTGTCGGCGGTAATCACCGCTCAGAATGCATTGAAGAATTATCCTTTTACAAAATACCGGGAAGATCTCATGTATTTAATTGTTTCAGCCAAATACGAACAGGCAGTTATCAGTGTGGAAGAGAAATTGCAGGGACGGTATCGGGAAGTTATCGATGAATATTATAATTACATGAACGAATATCCGGAAGGTAAATATGTAAAACAAGTCAAGAAATATTTTGACTATGCAAACAAACGAATAACAGATACATATTAATATATAACAAGACGAAGTATGGATTATAGAAAGTCAAATGCTCCAACGAATACAATTACCCGTGATATGATGAAGCTTTGTGAAGATACGGGAAATGTATACGAAACAGTGATGATTATTGCGAAACGCGCAAATCAGATTTCTGTGGAAATGAAACAAGATCTTGAAAAGAAACTTCAGGAATTTGCTTCTTATAATGACAAATTGGAGGAGGTTTTTGAGAATCGGGAGCAGATAGAGATATCCCGGTTTTATGAAAAATTGCCGAAGCCGACTTTAATCGCAGCACAGGAATACCAGGAAGGGAAAATCTATTACAAGAACCCGACAAAAGAAAAAAATAATTTTTAACTTCAAGCATAAATATTTATTGATGGTGGCTGGCTACGTAACAAAGACCAGCCACTGTTATAATTATGTAAAAGATAAGAGATTTATGATACAACGAATACAAACAGTCTACTTGTTGCTGATTGTTGCATTAATGACTGCCGGTCTGTTTTTGCCATTGTCGGTATTACAATTAAATGATACGCTATATTCTTTTGATGTGATGGGAGTAAAAACCATGTTGTCGGAGACTCCGGAATTGGTTTATCCGGCATGGGAATTGTTTGCTCTTTGCGCAGTAATAATACTGCTCGCTTTGATTACGATTTTCTTCTATCGGAAGCGCATCCTTCAAATACGTCTCTGTATATTTAACGGATTGTTGCTGATAGGTTTTTATGTTTTATTCATTTTCTTCATTGTTACAATGAAGAAAAGTCTCGGTGATTTTTCCATAACTGGAAAAATTGCGCTTACGTTTCCTTTTGTCTGCTTGATATTCGATTATTTGGCAATCCGCAATATCGGAGCTGATGAGGCGTTGGTTCGCTCTTTGGACAGATTGCGTTAAAACGTTAAAAGATGGATAAATGATAACAGTGTGTCTTTAGGCACACTGTACTGTTTACATCTATTTGAAGACATTTGTCTGTTTTTTTCATACTAACCTGCATTTGCCATGCCTTCCATCGATAAAACACATTCTTCCCTATAAATTCTGGTCTTTATAAAAGAACTCCAATATAAATAGGAAACCATTTCCCGTAATTCTGTTTATATCATCTGTAATATATCTACACTGTTATATATAATATAGACCTATTTTTGCTATACAAATTTATAGTACTCATGAACAAGCGTTTTATATTTTGGAACATAATAACGGTATTGGCCGTTTGTTCCGCTATTTACCTATTTGTAACAAATGAAAATAACAACACTATGGACAACGGGAAATTAAATCTTACGGAAGAATGGGATAAAACATTCCCAAAAAGCGAAAAAGTAGACCATTGTAAAATAACATTCCACAATCGTTACGGAATTACATTGGCAGCCGACATGTATAAACCGAAAGGGGTAACCGGAAAGCTTCCGGCTATTGCAATAAGTGGTCCGTTTGGCGCAGTAAAAGAACAGGCATCCGGATTCTATGCCCAGACGTTGGCTGAACGCGGTTTTCTCACTATCGCGTTTGATCCCTCGTATACTGGCGAAAGCGGCGGAGAACCCCGTTATGTTGCTTCTCCCGATATTAATACAGAAGATTTTTGTGCGGCAATCGATTTTCTGTCAATCAGGGAAGATGTTGACCCAGAACGTATCGGTATACTTGGTATTTGCGGATGGGGCGGTATGGCACTCAACGCTGCTGCTATCGATACGCGCATCAAAGCTACGGTGACTGCAACGATGTATGATATGAGCCGCGTGACAGCCAATGGATATTTCGATGCGATGGATGCAGATGGCAGATACGAATTACGCAAGCAACTGAATGCGCAACGCACGGAAGATTATCGGAAGGGAACGTATGCACTTGCCGGTGGCGTAATAGATCCTCTGCCGGATGATGCACCGCAGTTTGTAAAAGATTACCATGCTTATTATAAAACTTCGCGTGGATATCACAAACGTTCATTGAATTCAAATGGCGGTTGGAACAAGACCTCCTCTCTCTCTTTCTTAAATATGCCAATACTTGAGTATGCCGGGGAAATCCGGAGCGCTATTCTTGTCATTCATGGGGAGAAAGCACATTCCCGTTATTTCAGCGAAGACGCATTCAAGAAATTGAAAGGAGAGAATAAGGAACTGCTTATTATACCAGGAGCCAGCCATGTGGATTTGTATGATAATGCAGCGATGATTCCGTTTGACAAAATCACACAGTTCTTCTCAAATTATCTGAAATAATTGAAAATCCAGCATCTGTTAAGCTGGGAATGGAATTTATTCACTATAATTGTAAACACATAAATAGTTTTATGCAGTACATCAAAAATAAAGAATTTGGAGGAGAACGTCCGCTGTTCGCTTCCCACGATATACATCTGGATAATGTGATAATCCGTGCCGGTGAATCGGCTATCAAAGAGTGTAGCAACATTGTTGCAACCAATTGCCGTTTTGAAGGGAATTATCCTTTCTGGCATGTGCACGGTTTTACTATCCGGAATTGTTACTTTGCCGTTGGCGGCCGTTCTGCCTTATGGTATTCCGACCATTTGAAGATGGCGGATACCGTAATCGATGCTCCGAAAATGTTCCGCGAGATGAACGACATTGATATAGAAAATGTTGAAATCAATGATGCAGATGAAATATTTTGGCGATGCAACCGCATACATGTAAAGAATTTAAAATTGCACGACGGAACTTATCCTTTTATGTTTTCCAATGATATTTTCGTTGATGGATTGGTTAGCGACAGCAAATATGTATTCCAGTATGTAAAAAACGTGGAAATCCATAACGCAAAAATCACGACAAAAGATGCTTTCTGGGAAGTTGAGAACGTAACTATCTACGATTCGGAACTGGATGGGGAATATCTTGGCTGGCATTCTCGCAACTTGCGGTTGGTGAATTGCCATATCTCCGGAGAACAGCCCCTATGTTATGCCCATGACCTGGTTTTGGAAAACTGTACATTTGATGCGGCGTGCGACCGGGCATTTGAATATTCTACGTTGAATGCAGATATTCGCGGACATATCACGAATATCAAGAATCCAACTTCCGGGCGTATTGTAGCCGATTCCATCGGTTCCATAACCATCGATGAGAATATCAAGGCTCCTGCCAATTGTATTATTGAAGAAAGGAAATAGATAGAAAGAAATGGATTATACCTTTGACAAAATCATCTCCCGGCGGGGCACTAACTCTTATAAATGGGATAGTGCCCCGGATAAGGAGACTTTGCCCATGTGGGTGGCAGATATGGATTTCCAGACGGCTCCGCCTATCATAAACGCCTTGCAACGCAGGGTCGCACATGGAATATTCGGTTATACCCATGTGCCGGATGCTTATTTCGATGCTGTAATCAATTGGTTTAACCGTCGGCATGGTTGGGAGATAAACAGGGAATGGTTCATATATACTTCGGGGGTAGTTCCAGCAGTTTCGGCTGTTATCAAGGCTTTGGCTGTTCCTGGTGATAAAGTCATCATACAGACCCCGGTTTATAACTGCTTTTTCTCTTCCATCCGGAATAACGGGTGCGAAATAGTAAGCAATCCGTTAATTTACCGAGATAATACCTATTATATAGACTATGAAGATTTAGAGGAAAAGGCAGCCGATAAAGACACAAAGTTGATGCTTCTTTGCAATCCCCATAATCCTGCCGGACGGGTATGGACAAAAGAGGAGCTGCTCCGTATAGGTGAGATTTGCATACGGAATGGTGTGACTGTCGTCTCCGACGAGATACATTGCGAGCTGGTGTTCCCCGGGCACGTATATACCCCTTTTGCATCTATTTCTGAAACTTTCCTGCAACATTCCGTTACTTGCTTTTCGCCAAGTAAAGCGTTCAATATTGCAGGGCTGCAGATTGCCAATATCATTTCAGCAGATAAAGAATGGCTGAAAAGAATAGACAGGGCTATCAATATCAATGAAACGTGCGACGTAAACCCATTCGGGGTGGAAGCAACTATTGCTGCTTATAATGAAAGTGAAGAATGGTTGCTCCAATTACTCGATTACCTGAAAAACAATTACGATTGCATGGCGGATTTCTGCCGTAAGAACTTACCTGGCTTATCCATTACAAAGTTGGAAGGAACCTACCTCGTTTGGATGGATTGTCATTCGCTCAATATTCCTTCTGATGTATTGGAACAAAGACTGATGGATGAAGCAAAACTTTGGTTGAATTCCGGAACGCACTATGGGGCAGAGGGCGAGGGATTCATGCGATGGAATATAGCTTGTCCGCGACAGTTATTGTTGGATGGGCTAAACCGTTTCCGTAATTTTGTTCAATCACTCAAGTCATAATACCCATGGGAACCTCCGCCAGTAAATTAGGAATTGTAATCGCTTACTTTTTGATTTATGTAGTATGGGGATCTACTTACTATTTTATTGGTGTGGCATTGAAAGGATTTCCCACATTCCTGCTCGGAGCGTTGCGTTTCAGCTTGGCAGGATTAATATTATTACTTGTCTGCCGCATGCGGGGAGAAAAGGTTTTCCGCTCTTCACTTATCGGAAGCTCAGCCGTTAGTGGAATAGTCCTCCTGTTTGTTGACATGGCTGTTATCATGTTGGCACAACGCTACGTCAGTAGCAGCCTTGTCGCTATTATCGCTTCCTCCACGGCTATATGGATTATGTTATTTGATGTACGGATGTGGAAAAAAACATTTCGGCGTTTGGGAATTCTCAGCGGAATGCTTTTGGGGTTTCTCGGCGTCGCATTGTTGTATATCGAGCAGATTTTCTCAGAAGATGCCACACATCCTCATAGCGAATACGGTATCCTGATTTTGATAGGCGGATGTATCTCTTGGGCTTTGGGAACGCTCTACGCAAAATATTTTTCTTCGAAGGCGGAAGATGTGAATTGTTTTGCCGGTTCTGCCTGGCAAATGTTGTTTGCCAGTCTGGCATTTTGGATATGTGCCGGATTATTGGATGATTTCCGGAAAGTAGATTGGCAGGCGGTTCCCATGTCTGCATGGCTGTCGTTGATTTATCTGGTCATATTTGGGTCATTGCTTGCCTATTCTGCATACGTTTGGTTGTTGAAAGTGCGGCCGGCAACCGAAGTTTCAACACATGCGTATGTAAATCCGGTTGTTGCAGTGATATTGGGAGCCGGATTTGGAGGAGAACACGTCACCATCGTGCAATTGACCGGGCTGGCTATTATCCTTATTAGCGTTATGTTAGTGAACAGAAAATATAAATCAGATGATAATAATTGATATATTATGTTAAATTACGCTTTTTAGCTAAACAATTTCAGAGGAAACGGAGTTATATATAACAAAGAATTAAAAATAGGTTTAACTAAAAAGGAGAAACAGCCATGGGAACTAAAAAGAAAAATTTCGTGTTAGATACGAATGTCATACTTCATGATTATAAGTGTATCCAAAATTTTCAAGAGAATGACATTTATCTGCCTATAGTGGTACTCGAAGAGTTGGATAAATTTAAAAAAGGCAGTGAGCAAATAAATTTCAACGCTCGGGAATTTGTTCGTGAACTGGATGAAATAACGACAAACGACCTTTTTACGAAAGGGGCTTCGCTGGGTGTAGGATTGGGAACACTTCATGTAGTGACCGGAGATTCGTACCACGAGAGAATAGCCGCTTCTTTTCCTGATAAGACACCGGACCACCGTATCTTGTCGTGTACTCTTACCATCATGGAGAAGTATCCGAAGATGCAAACCATTTTGGTGACAAAGGATGTAAACCTGCGGATGAAAGCTCGCTCATTAGGTATACCGGTAGAGGATTATATCACGGATAAAGTCATAAATGTCGATATTTTTGAGAAAGAACAGGAAACATACGAGAATATTCCGGCGGAGATTATTGACCAGATTTATTCCAACAAAGAAGGTATTGATATTGATGTGTTAGAGATAAAATCGCGCCTGCAGGCAAATGATTGTTTTATCCTGAAGAGCGAACGCAATTCAGTGATGGCTCGTTATAATCCGTTTACGCATAAAATCAAACGGGTAGAAAAAGGTTCCAATTACGGAATCCAGCCCCGGAATGCGGAACAAGCGTTCGCTTTTGAGATATTGAACGACCCGGATATAAAATTGGTTGCTCTTACAGGGAAAGCAGGAACAGGAAAAACGCTTTTGGCTTTGGCTTCAGCGTTGAAACAGTCGGGTTCTTATAAACAGATTTTATTGGCGCGTCCGATTGTCGCCCTTGCCAACAAGGACTTGGGATTCCTTCCTGGTGACGAGAAGCAGAAAGTTGCGCCGTATATGCAACCGCTGTTCGACAACCTGAATGTGATAAAATCCCAATTTGCACCCGGCAATCCGGATATTCGGAAAATCGACGAGATGCAGACGAACAACCAGCTGGTCATTGAAGCTTTGGCTTTTATCAGAGGGCGTAGTTTGTCGGAGACCTATTTCATCATCGATGAATCACAGAATCTGACTCCTCATGAAGTCAAAACAATCATAACAAGAGCGGGCGAGGGGACAAAGATGGTTTTCACTGGCGATATTCAACAAATCGATTCCCCGTATTTGGATGCTCAGAGTAACGGATTGGCATATATGGTGGATAAAATGAAAGGGCAGGAGCTTTTCGCACATGTCAATTTGGTTAAGGGGGAACGTAGCCAATTGTCGGAGCTTGCGTCAAATCTGTTATGAATCCGGTTGATTTATATCGTGGAGAAATATTTTATTTGACGGACTCTCCGTTGGATAAAGAAACGTTTTATACGTACATAGCCGATGGGGCATTGGTCGTTTCCGAGGGACATATCTTAGAATCCGGACCGTATAGCGGAATGTGGCAGAAATATCCGCAAGCATTCTTGCATGATTATTCCGGAATGATAATAATGCCGGGAATGATTGATGCCCATATTCATTTTCCACAATTGAACATCGTTGGGATGTATGGGAAAAAGTTGTTGGATTGGTTGAACAATTATACCTTCCCATCGGAAAAGGATTTTAACGATAGTGCCTATTCCGATTATATGGCGGAACAGTTTGTGAATACACTTTTCCGGAATGGGACAACGGCGTGTGTAGCATATGCAACCGTACATCCGCATACGGCAGAGTCTCTGTTCCGTGTCGCATCCCGTTACAACATGGCGATGCTTGCCGGTAAAGTTTTGATGGATACCAACGCTCCCGATTACTTGCTCGATACCAACGTATGCAAAAGTAAGGACGGCATTGAGGAGAGCCGCCGACTTATCTGTAAATGGCACAAGCGGGGGCGTAACCGTTATGCCATTACTCCACGATTTGCTGTTACCAGTACACCGCATCAATTGGCTGAAGCCGGAAAACTGCATCAGGAATTTCCGGATACATTTATACAGACCCATCTCTCGGAGAACAGGAGCGAAATAGATACTGTCCGTTCCCTTTTCCCGAAAAGCAAAGATTATTTGGACATATATGAACGTTCCGGATTGGTTTCGGAACGAACCATATTCGGACATTGCGTCTATTTGAGTGACGATGAACGTAAACGGATAGCTGAAGCAAAAGCTATAGTTGCCCATTGTCCGGTATCGAACAGCTTTTTAGGAAGCGGACTAATGAATTTGGAGCAGATGAACCGGGCAAATATCCAAACGGTATTCGCAACAGATGTAGCTGGAGGTAATACATTCTCAATGTTGAAAGTAATGGGAGAAGCGTATAAAGTCCAACTGCTGCAAAACTATTCCTTGTCGGTAGGAGAGACCCTTTACCGTGCAACCTTGGGAACTGCCTTGTCTTTGGGGTTGGAAAAGGAGATGGGGAGTTTTGTACCCGGTAGTTTTGCCGATTTCATTGTTATTGCTCCGGAAGCTGTTCCTGAACTTGCCTTACGGGGCGCATATTTGTCAGAGAAAGAGGAATGGAATATTGAAAATAAATTGTTTGGGTTGATGGCATCCGGCGATGACCGTTGCATACAAGCCACTTACATAGCAGGAAATAAAGTATATACTAATAATTCATGTTTAAACAGGTAGAAATGAGAAAGCAAATTAGAAAACTGGTTTTATTTTTTTGTATGATGTGCGGTATAAATTTGATTTTATCTGCAAGCAATTCTCCGAAAGATTGGAGATTGGCAATACAATCATATACGTTCCACAAATATACATTCGTAGAAGCACTGGAAAAAACACAAGAGTTAGGAATCAAATATATAGAAGCCTTCCCCGGACATAAGTTAGGGGGAAAGTGGGGCGATAAGGTATTTAGTTACGAATTGGACGCTCAGACACAAAAAGAACTTAGGGATTTTGCGGCTTCAAAAGGCATCAAAATCATAGGTACGGGTGTTTTTGTCCCTAATTCGGCATCGGAATGGGAAAAGATGTTTTCGTTTGCCCGAAACATGGATATGGAGTTTATAACTTGTGAGCCGGCTTTGAGTGATTGGGATATCGTTGAGAAATTATCAAGGGAGACAGGTGTACAGGTATCCGTGCACAATCATCCGAAACCGTCGGAGTATTGGAATCCAGATAATTTGCTGGAAGCAATCTCCGGAAGAAGTTACCTGATAGGCTCTTGTGCAGATGTAGGACATTGGAGCCGTGAAGGATTGAATCCCATCGACTGTTTGAAAAAGTTGGAGGGGCGGATAATATCTTTACATTTTAAAGATATTCTTTCAGCGAAGAAAGGAGAGAAAGAGCGTCATGATGTTATATGGGGTAGCGGATCGTTGGATGTGAAAGCCATGATGAAGGAGTTGGCAAGGCAAAACTTCAATGGTGTCTTTTCTATTGAATATGAATACAATTGGGAGAATTCGGTGCCGGACATCAAAAAGTGTATCCAGTACTTTAAGGAGGAAGCAGCCAAATTGGAATTTGTTCCGAAAGTTGAATTGAAATCGAAAGCGAAAGATGCGATGCGCTTTATGAGTTACAATATCCGGATATGCGTCGGTTCGGATATCCATACCAATCCGCAACGTGTGGCAGATGTCATCAACCGGATAAATCCGGATGTTGTCGCATTACAAGAGGTGGATAGCGTAACGGAACGGGTTGAGTGGGCAGACCAGATTCGGCAACTTTCGGAAATGACCGGAATGTATCCGGTTTTTGCACATGCGGTTGACCGTTCCAAAGGGAAATATGGAATAGGCATGCTGCTATATCAGAAGCCTATATCTATAACTAAAGTGCCTTTGCCAGGAGCTGAAGAACCACGGATGTGCGTTATTGCAGAGATGCCTGATTGTTATGTGTGTTGTACCCATTTCTCTTTGAATGAAGCCGACCGGGTCAAATCTGCAAAAATAATTACGGAATCCGTGAAGGGACTTAATCCGAAGAAACCTGTTATCATAGGAGGGGATTTCAATGCTACGCCCGAATCTGAACCGGTCCGCGTGATGGAAGAAAATTTCAGTTTGCTGACGGATAAAAGCTATCAGACTTATCCGTCCGACCGTCCGAATGTTTGTATTGATTATATTTGGGGATATAAAGGAAATGATCATCAGTATGATGTAAAGCAACGGGCTGTTATTTGGGAGCCGATGGCATCCGACCATCGTCCGTTGGTTATTGATGTGAAAGTCAAATAAGGAATTGGAAAATACAGTGGCGGCTGTTATTTGAATTTTTTCAGGTAACAGCCGTTATTTGTCCTGTGGAGGTTATAAGGTAGTTGTTCCTGATTGTATTTTTTGTATTCCGATTAGTTGGTCATACCTGCCGTTTATCGGACGGTAATAGACATAAATAAGGTATTCATTTTCCGTTTGATGATAATTCCCTTCAATGGGCTCCGTTTCTCCTTTCGTCTCTCCGTCAGGAACAAAAAGATACCGGTAATTATAATTCCCTTGTTTTAACAAAACTGATTTTTCATATTTGCGCCGTTCACGGTTATACACCATTTCACTGTAACCGTTGAAATTGTTGTTGACGAAATCGCCATTCAAATATATTTTCCCTCCTTTGAGCGGTGGCATCGCCAGCGTAAAATGTACTACATAATAATCCGATTCGGTAGCAGGATCTGAACATTCACTGCAACCTATGTAGAAACGTCCGTTTTGATCCTGATCATAATCATACGTATCGTCCCGAGGAAAATCCTCAAATAATCCAATGTGGTAGTATGGATTAAAGAAGGAAATATCATTGACTCTCATTCCGTTGTATTTATTACTCAAGAACTCCATACGACGGTATTCATTTCCTCCTTTATATATCAAAGCCGGATTGTTTCGGTAAACAATTTCATTGCCTTGAATAATCGTTGGCTGTAAGTTTTCTGCTGCGTTATCGTTACGGTTATTTTGCACAACTCGGATTTTTAAATCGTTGCGTGGGTCTTGTACCGTGAAATTCTTTGTGTTTACGGTAAATTCTATTTGTTGGTGTATTTTGTATGTATCCACATCCGTATTGCCCGATACGGTTCCCATGACAGAAACTTTCGGGTCTACAACCGAGAAACATACGGTCATCACTATATGATCAGGTTCTCCTTCCGGATATATCAGGATGGCATAATTACCAGAAACTTTCAATCGTATATCTTCGTTTGGAATGACCAGCCGATAATTCGTATATTGCACAGTCGTTCCGATTGAATTTGCAAAATCTTCGATAACCAAATCCTGAAATCCATCCAAATATTCGATAGGGGACAAGTCGGATTGTTTCCAATCTGCGTTACAGTGGATGATGGAATATGCGTATCTGGAATATTCAGGATGCAAATCATCGAACGACACTTCCAGTGTTTCATTACCATCCAGTTTCATCAAAGGAAGATAAAGGACATTATCGTCTGTGGTTTTCACCTGAAGGGATTTCAGTTTTTCCGGATAAAATATTTCTGTTTTATATCTCTTTTGTCCGTACACAAGCAGCGGATTGCAAAGCCATCCTGCAATTAATAATAGATATGTAACGGTCTTTACTTTTTCCATGATTGCTATTTGTATGTATTTATCCTATATATAGATAGACTCCATTAGTTTAGTTTTCCGATACGAGGATGCAAAGTTACAAAATATTCAATTCCAAATTCTTTTAAAAGAGAGTTTTATCTTGGAGCCTTCAAATACAAATAAATAGCGATGAACGTGTAAAGGATATTTGGTATCCAGGCAGCGACAGCCGGACTGACGAATCCGCTGATTGCAAAAGTGGAGGTGATTGTCATAAATAATATATATGAGAAACTCAATCCCAAACCGATACCGATATTTAATCCCATTCCTCCTTTTACTTTCCGGGAAGAAAGCGATGCTCCAATGGATGTAAGAATAAATGCCGCCATAAACGTAGCATAACGCTTGTAATATTCTATTTCAAATGTCTGGATGTTGGCAACACCTCGTTTCTTTTGCCTGTCGATATATTCCCGAAGCTGTGGGGATGTCATCTTTTCACAGTCATTGATTGAAATAAGAAAATCGGATGGGACAATAGTCAATGTCGTATCCATTCGGGAACCTTCCCGGATGTATTCGTGCATTCCGTCAAAATCCCGTATTACATAATCGATAATTGTCCAAGTATATAATGAATCGTACTTAATGGATTTTGCCGTTAACCGGGAAACTAACTTTTTATTTTCGAAATGTTCCAGGGAAAAACGGTAACCCATGTTTGACGATGATTGGAAGTTGTCGAAATAGGCGATAACTCCCGGCTCGACTTCCAGCTGTGCGTTGCGGACCGATTTTGTCTCTTTGTTTTTGATATATTTGTTTTGGAAATCGATACGCGTAATGTTGGCTGGGGGGATGATATAGGCATTTAAAATATATGTCACTATAGCAATGACTGCTGCCGATATGCCATAAGGCAACATCAACCGCCTGAAACTCATTCCGCTTGCAAGCATCGCTATGATTTCCGACCTGTCTGCCAATTTTGAAGTAAAGAATATGACGGCTATGAATGTAAACAGCGGACTAAACAAATTGATAAAATAGGGGATGAAATTCATGTAATAATCGAAGACGATGGCTTTTAAAGGAACGTCCGGATTCAGGAAATCATCCAGCTTTTCGTTTATGTCGAATACAACCGATATGGAAATAATCAAGGCTATGGCAAAAACGTATGTGCCGAGAAACTGTTTGATAATATACCAGTCTATTCGCTTTAACTTGAATTTCATAACGATTACAATCGGTTTGATAATTGAACGACCATCTTGCTTTTCCAGATGGAAAAGTCGCCTTCGATAATATGTTTCCTTGCTTCTTTCACCAGCCACAAATAAAATCCGAGATTATGAATGGATGCGATCTGAAGCCCGAGTAACTCTTCTGCTTTTATCAAATGGTGCAGATAAGCTTTGCTGTATAAAGTATCGACATACGAAATGTTTGCCGGATCAATCGGGGAAAAGTCGTCTTCCCATTTTTTATTCCTTATGTTTATCGTCCCGTAAGCTGTGAACAATTGCCCGTTCCGTCCGTTCCGGGTTGGCATAATACAATCAAACATATCTACGCCACGCTCAATGGCTTCCAATAAGTTAATAGGGGTGCCGACTCCCATCAGGTAACGAGGTTTGTCTTTTGGCAATATTTCATTGACAACTTCAATCATTTCATACATCTTTTCCGTAGGTTCACCTACAGCCAAACCGCCGATAGCGTTTCCGTCGGCATTTTTTTTCGCTACGTTTTCTGCAGCCCTTTGCCGTAAATCTTTATAAGTACATCCTTGAACAATGGGGAAAAGGGATTGTTCATAACCATATTTCGGTTCCGTGTTGTTAAAACGGGCGAAGCACCGATCAAGCCATCTCTCTGTCAATCCCAACGACTGCTTGGCGTAGTTGTAATCTGCGTCACCAGGACAACATTCATCGAAGGCCATTATTATATCGGCGCCTATCGCTCTTTCGATATCCATCACTTTTTCCGGAGTAAACATGTGTTTCGAGCCGTCAATATGAGAACGAAATTCAGCGCCTTCCTCTTTTAGCTTGCGGTTTTCCGATAAGGAGAAGACTTGGAATCCTCCGCTGTCGGTTAAAATCGGTTTATTCCAGCTATTGAATTTGTGCAATCCTCCGACACGCTCCAATATGTCTATTCCCGGACGAAGATATAAATGATACGTATTGCCCAATATGATTTGGGCTTTTATTTCATTCTCCAATTCTGTAACGTGCACCCCCTTAACGGTACCTTGTGTCCCTACAGGCATAAATATCGGAGTTTCTATAATTCCGTGGGCAGTTGTGATAAGCCCGGCGCGGGCATTTGATTTCGTATCGTTGTATTGCAATTCAAATTTCATGGTGCAAAGATACGATAAACGGTATTATCCCCGAAGTTTTGACAAATAAAAAACGTCTCTGCTTATGACAGGCAAAGACGTTTTTATTCGGTTATATCGGGAATCTTACATTTCAAGTGTAATAACATAGTCGATGTCGGTCGGAACTTCCGGCAGGTAGAGGACAACGCCGTTTTTATCTTGCTTGAACTTGATTTGCGAATTGTCTTTGAAAAGCGTTGCTTTCTTGACTTTCTCAGTTATGGGTAAGAACAATCCGTTATCTTGCAAATTCAATATATGCACATACAATTTATTGTCTTTCGCAGTTGTCACACCCCAATCATGTGGAGAGACGATGCCTGCCCGTGTTCCATAAATAGTTTCGCCATAGACTTTCATCCATTCGCCCATTTCTTTTAACCGAGTTACAGATACTTCCGGTAGTTTGCCGTCAGGTTGCGGACCAATGTTCATAAGTAAATTGGCATTTTTTCCGGCAGCCTTAACTAAATAGTGGATTAATTCTTTTGTCGATTTGTAATTTTGGTCGACGATTCGGTATCCCCACATGCCATTCATCGTTTCGCAAGTTTCCAAAGGTAATTGACTTACGTCTTGTCCGGAAAGTCCTGCTTTGTTTTCTCCGGGGAGATCTCTTTCAAATATTTGAATATCTTCGCCGGGGATAGGGGTAAGATGGTGGTTGTTTCCAACCAGACAAGATGGTTGCAACTTATGAATCAGGTCATATATACCCGGCAATTGCCAATCAAACGAGGAGTTGTGATCCCATTGCCCGTCGAACCAGATAGCACCGACTTTGCCGTAGTTGGTGAGCAATTCCGTCAATTGATTTTTCATAAACTGATAGTAGGCAGGCCAATTTTCATGGAGCGTTCGACCTGTGCCGCGTCCGGTATTTCCAACTGGATAATCATCTCGATACCAATCCAATAAAGAATAGTAAAAATGCAATGCAATGCCTTGTTTCTGGCATTCTTCGGAAAGTTCTTTGAGGATATCACGTTTAAACGGTGTTGCTTTTACAATATTATAATCCGATTGTGCAGTATTAAACATTGAAAAGCCATCATGATGTCTTGATGTTATGCAAATATATTTGGCTCCTGAAGCTTTGATTGCCGAAACCCATTCTGCAGCGTTAAACTTTGACGGACAAAAACCGCCGGCTAATTTTTCATACTCTTTATAATTGATACTACGGTTGTTCATAATCCATTCACCGTCGGCAAGCATACTATACACACCGAAGTGGATGAATATACCGAATTTGTTGTCTTGGAATGTTTTTCTTGCCTGCAAGTTCTCAGGTGTGGGAGTATATTCCTGAGCACGGATGGCAGGGAATGATAGAATAATTGCCAGTAATGATAATAGAATACGCTTTTTCATATAAACAATTTCGTAATTAAACATAATGTAAATTATACAATTTTCTGGGCAAAAACAAGACAAATCCCAAGACCTGATTCATCTTGGGATTTGTCACTGACTATAAGTTTTCAATTTTCTGCAAGGATTTCTAATGCGCGGTCGTATATAGTTGTATCATCTAATACTACCAATCCGCCATCTGGCCCTGGTTCTATATGGATACCGCAACTTTTTCCATCTTTGTAATTGTGTCCTCCAAAATAATTCCGGACGGTTTCTACAGAAACACCTAGTTCATCAGCAATTCGATGCGTTGCACCTGTAGGCAAACTGTCCTTCAGTTTGCGAAGCTCATTAAATGTGATCGTTCTCGTCATGGTTTTTCACTTTTTAGGGTTACTATTATTTACGCATTAAATATAGGTAGAAAAAATGTAAATTCAAAGCTTTTGCCAGAAATATTCCATTTTTAAATCAAAATTTTTCGGTCAGATAGATTATCGGCTCCGTAAACACAAGTAACATAAGCATATATACGCCAATTGTTATGGCCAAAAAGTTTTTTGTTTTTGGCGAATACAGCAATTGTACATTCGATGAAGTTTTCAGAAAGTGACTACGGAGCTTTTTATATAACCAATACACGAAAAAGCCGAATACGATTCCCGAAATAATTCCCGGAATAATATCCGATATAAAATGTACTCCTAAGTAAATACGTGTGTAGGCCGTAATAGTTGCCCATATAAAAATCATCCAAGTAAACAATTTGTTTTTGAAAATTAATGCAAGAAGCGTTGCAAATCCGAATGCGTTTGCTGCATGGCTCGATATGAATCCGTAGCGTCCTCCTCTATATCCGAAAACGACTTTCACTTCTTCCATGAAATCCGGGTGATGTGTCGGACGGAAACGGTGAAATATCGGTTTGCAAATATGAGACGCAAATTGGTCGCACAAAGTTATAGTCAAAGCGATAGCCAATAAAATAAATACCGTTTCCCTCCAATTTTTCTTATATGCCAATGTACATATAATTATTAGGGCTAAAGGAATCCAAACTATTTTACCGGAAAACAACCACATGAAATGATCCAGAAAGGGGCTGTCGCTTCCGTTTAAAAAGAAAAAGGCATTTCTTTCGTATTTCAGTATCTCTTCAAGCATGGGCTTTGGATTTAAATTTTTTCAATATTTTTGCTTTGAAGCCATCCGACGTTACCGTCTTCCAGTTCTATTTCACTCCATTCGCCCAATGTGCTTTTGATAGATACTTTTGTTCCTTCATGCAGGACGAATAAATCCGTCCCGCTTTCATCCGGCGAACTTTTTACAGTAACAGTCGCAGCAAAAACGATAGCTGATGAACGGTTTTCCATCTCATCCTTTTGGGCACTGGCAAAAACATTGGAAAATATTAAAATGATAATGGACAATATACCGACATAGAAACTGATTTTCTTGATTAATATTTTCGGAGAAAAGAAAAATAGGGACAAGCAGACTATCAAAAACAGGAAAGAGCTGATGCCTAATATTCCCCAAGTGTCAATATTTGCCGCATTTTGGACTGACTTAAACCATTTGGACAGGAAAAACTCCCCTATTGGTTCTATTTTATCTACTGTTTTTCCTTTGGCTATCTGCAAATTGAAGCGCGTGTCTTTGTCTTCTGGGTGAAGCACCAATGCTTTCTCATAATAAAGGATTGCCGGAGCTATCTTATTTGATTTGTAATAAGCATTTCCCAGGTTATAATAAACTTCTGGTGATTCACCATAGTTTTTCAGAACTCCTTCGTAAATGGAAATGGCTTTTTCATAATCTCCACCATTATATGCCGATTCTGCCTCTTTCATATCTCCCTCTTGCCCGAATACAGACAATGGGAAAAACAAAAACGATATGTATAATATTAATGTAAACCGAAAGCTCTTCATATCTTTTATATATTTCATTGTCTATTTATTTCTTTATTGTATTTTCCATCTGCTCGATGACACTTACAGTTTCTTTGTAAAGTTTATCCATGGCTCCAGTTCCCTGGACCGGAGCATATCGTGCAAATTCACATTCCTTCAATATATCCATAAATGTCTTGGATAATTCCGGAGAAATACCATACTTGTCTAGTTCTGCTTCTACGTTATCTTTTGTCAAGTTTGCAACAGGTATGTTCAGTTTGTCGCTTAAATATCCCCATAAAGCGCGTAATACTTCATCGTAGAATGCTTCTTTTTTACCTTCACTAAGCAAGCGTCCGGCCTGTTTCAAGCGCCGGCTCGCTACTTTATTCGCCTTTTTCGTACGAACCAAAGCTATATTGGCATTCTCTTTTATCTGTTTCCTGTATATCACAAAGAATACAATAAAGACAATTGCCGGAATGATATATCCCAAGGCGTACATTAACGAACCATAGAATAAGTCGTTTGTTTGGATAAATTGCGGTGTCTTGACTTTCAAATAGCGGATGTCCTGTCCTAAATATTTGACAGCTTCCTTATTGGTGAAGTTGTTTACAACTGGCGAAGAAGCATTGTTTCCCCCTTCTCCTTTTTCAACATGAAGTTTGTATGCATCCGATTTTAGTGTCTTGTACTTCCCGTCTTTAGGGTCGAAGAACGAAAATTCAACTGCCGGAATATCAAAATCTCCTTCATATCGGGGTATAGCCATGTATTCGATGGTTTTCGTTCCAGATGTTCCATTTACCGTTGTTTCTGTGTTCGACTCTATTTTGGGGTCATAAATTTCAAAATCGTTCGGGAATTTGACTTCCGGATTCTTTATCAGCTTCAAATTTCCGTTTCCCTTAATGTTCAATTTTACGGTCACGGCATCGTTCGCCTTGACATTTGTGGCGTTTATTTCAGAAGTCAAGGAGTAATTTCCAACGGCACCGGAAAACGAAGCAGGTTTCCCTGCAGGTAAAGCTTTGACATTGATTGTTGCTCCCGCTGTCTTTATCGTTTTATTTACCGTTCTGTAAGTATCAAAAAAGTCCCTGAACGGATCTCTTACCCTGCTTTGGTTACGGACACGTATTTCTACGTCCATGCTTCCAGGTTTAATTTCAATTTTTCCGGAATGTTGCGGGTATAAAATGTATTGTCTGAAGACGACAGACTGGTAATTGCGGCCGTTATAATTTTCCAATGTCCACTGTGGATTCGGCAATTTAATTTCTTGCGCCAAAAATCCTTCAAATTCCGGAAAATTAATATTTGTCGGCTGTACGTCATAAAGAGAATAGAGTTTGAAAGTTACCAGCAGACCTTCCTGTTCATAAACGTTTGTTTTTGAACAGGTCATTCTCAAGAATAAACCGTCACTGGTAATCCCATTGTTGCTACTCTGAGCAGCATCGTTATTCGCAGGCTTTTCGTCTTGCGGAAGTACTTTGATTTCAAGTGCGTTCGACGTATAATTCGCTCCATCTATCTTAGCCGTTACAGGAGGAATCTTGAAAGTCCCGACTTTTTTCGGCATAAGTGTGTAGGTGAAAGTGTAAGAATTTGAGCTTTGGTTCTTACCGTTTACGAACATCATACTATGGTTTTCGCTTTTTCCTGGACCATAAAGAATATCGAAATCCGCCAATTCTTGCATCCGCAAATCCTTTATTTCATCGTTTGCCGTAAAAGAGAGTTGGAAACTCTGCCCCATGATGACAGCCGATGGCGCAGATGCTTTAAATTCTATTTTATCGGCAGCAAACACTCTGCCGACTGATACTCCAATAAATACTACAAATAAGAAAAATAATCTCTTTCCCATCTCTATATAGTTAATTTCTTTTTACCATTCTTTATCCGTTTTCTTACGCTGCTGTTGTTGCATTTGCGCTTTTCTCACTTTTTCTTGCGTATTCTTTTCATCTTGCAGGAAAGCATCCAGCATCTGTTGGGCATTGTCCTTGCTCATTTGTTCGTTTTGCTGTGGCTGCTCTTGTGTTTTATTTTGTTTTTGGTCATCTTGCTGCTGCTGTTGTTGCTGGTTTTGTTTGTCCTGTTCTTGCTTTTCTTCGTCTTTTTTATCTTTATCTTGCTGGTCTTGATTTTGCTGTTGCTGTTGCTGGTCTTTCAACAGTTTTTGAGCCAAAGCCAGGTTATAACGGGTTTCATCATCGTAAGGATTAATACGAAGCGACTGCTTGTAAGCTTCAACGCTCTGCCCATAGTCCTTTTTCTGCATGAAAATATTCCCCAAATTATGATAGGTCTGTGCTAACCGTGCCGTACCGTTTTTCGTTTTCATGACCGACTCTCCGATTCCGGCAATTTGTTGGTATTGTTGAGCCGCTTCATCAAATTTCTGTTGCTTGTACAATGCGTTGCCAAGGTTGTAAGTTCCTTCTATCGAACGTGGATTTACATCCAATCCTTTACGGTAAGCGATTTCAGACTCTGTGTACTTCTCTGTGCCGTAAAGCTTATTCCCTTCCCGGATGTTTTTGCGTTCTGCTTTTTGTGCATAAGATACTCCTGAAAATGCAAAAGCAGAAATGAACAATAATATATATAGTCTCTTCATAATCTCTAAAACGTATTTAGGAAAACAGTTTAATCTTTCTGAAAACTCTGTTTTTACGGTCCAAAACAAGAACTTCAACAATCAATAAAAATAACGCAATCCATGCTGGAATCTGGAATTGCTCATCATATTCCGAATAGACTTTGCTTTCGATTTCCGATTTCTTCATCTTGTCGATCTGCTTTTCCAGTGTCCTTAAAGCGGCGTTGGTATTATCGGAACGCACGTACATCCCGTTTCCGGCTGCGGCAATCTCACGGCACATCTCCTCATTCAACTTTGTGATAACGACATTGCCTGAATTGTCTTTCAAATAATTGTTATTCCCTTCAATTGGAATCGGTGCACCTTTCGGCTCTCCCATTCCTACAATATTTATATATATACCTTTCTCTGCCGCTGCTTTGGCTGCGCCTACGGCATCGTCTTCGTGGTTTTCCCCGTCTGTTATCAAAATGATTGCTTTATCAGCCGATTCATCAGGTGTAAAAGAACGGGTTGCCAAGTTTATTGCGGCACCGATAGCCGTTCCTTGAGATGAAACCATGGATGGATTTATTGAAGAAAGGAACATTTTTGCTGATATGTAATCTGACGTTATGGGTAATTGCGTAAAAGCATCGCCGGCAAATACGATTAATCCCACTTTGTCGTTGTTTAATCCTTCAGTCAGTTTCGACAATATCTGTTTTGCTTTCTCAAGCCGGTTGGGAACAATATCTTCTGCCAGCATTGAATTGGAGACATCCAGACAGACCATTATCTCAACACCTTCCCGTTTTACCGTTTCCAACTTTGAACCGAACTGCGGTCCTGCTATGATGAATATGATTAAAGTAACAGACGCAAGCGTTAACCAGAATTTCAGTTGCTGACGTTTATAAGAGACATCAGGCATCAAGTCTGCCAAGATTTCAGGGCTTCCGTACTTTTTCACGGCTTTCCGTTTTTGTATTACGGCAAAAACACGAAAAGCAATCAGGACGGGTATTATGAATAACAAGTATAAAAATTCAGGATGTGCAAATCGAAACATAAGCTTCTCTCCTTTTTTTAAGGTATATTTTTTAATATCGTATTTCTGAGTAAGATTTCTACCAATAACAATGCAAATGCAATCAATGCCCAACGTTTATATTCCTCTTCTTTCTTACTGAATTCCTGGACACTGATTTTTGTTTTTTCCATCTGATCTATCTCTGCATAAATTTCTTTCAGGCTGGCATTGTCTGTTGCCCTGAAATATTGTCCGCCGGTAATCGTTGCAACATTCTTCAATGTCTCTTCATCAATATCCACTTTTATGGATTGATACTGTATGCCAAATGCCGTTTGGATGGGATAAGGGGCTTCCCCTTCCGTACCTACACCGATAGTATAAACACGGACTCCGAATGTCTTTGCTATTTCGGCTGCTGTCACCGGAGCAATTTCCCCGGCATTATTCACTCCGTCTGTCAGCAAAATGATGACTTTTGATTTCGCCTGGCTGTCTTTTATCCGGTTGATGGCATTAGCCAAGCCTAATCCGATTGCTGTTCCATCCTGGATAACTCCCGGGTGAATGTCTTTGAACAAATTTAGTAACACGGTATGGTCTATTGTCAACGGGCACTGGGTAAAACTCTCTCCGGCAAAAACAACCAGACCTATATTGTCGTTGTGTCTGCCGTTGATAAATGATGCTGCCACGTCTTTGGCGGCTTCCAGACGATCCGGCTTTAAGTCTTGGGCAAGCATACTCGTTGAAATATCCATTGCCAACATAATGTCGATACCTTCCGTTGTGGAATTTTGCCAGCTGTTTGTCGATTGGGGACGCGCCAAAACCAATATCAATAAGGCGATGACCAATACCCGCAAGACAAAAGGCAGGTGCCTTAAATGGATTTTCCAAGAGGAAGATACCTGTTGGAATGCTTCTGAAGATGAA
The DNA here is from genome assembly GCA_944325355.1 of uncultured Parabacteroides sp. GTDB lineage: Bacteria > Bacteroidota > Bacteroidia > Bacteroidales > Tannerellaceae > Parabacteroides. Next base: position 47,130 of record CALUZS010000001.1, on the reverse strand, counting down.
ACCTGCAAACTTGCCTGGCTTTTCGACAATTTATAAATATACCACCCGATTAAAGGTATCAACAATAACAGCAGGTACAAATATGTAGGATTCGCAAATACCATTTTATTCTTTCTCTTTGTTGTTTGTTTCTATTGTTTCTTCACTCTGATCTTGTTCAACAGGTTTTTCCTCAGGCTTTGTCCCGTTAACAAAAATATATGCATTCGTCATGCTCAGTTCGTTTTCGTCTGGAAGCGGATGCACTTTCGCAAATTTCACAAAGTCCGATAAAACCAATATTTGTTTCAGGTTGTCATAAGTAGAAGAAAGATCTTTTCTACGTAATGCGTCTAATATTTCCGTCGATGTCATTTCCATCGCGTTAACATCAAAGCGGCGCATGATATATCGCCGTAAAACTTCCGTAAGTATCGAATAATATTGTTTATTCAATCCCTGTTGCCATAGTTTCTGTACTTTGATGTTATCCAAATCATGGATGGCTTGCTCGAACGGAGGTAATAACGGCTCGGATGAAATTATTTCTTCCGAAATATTCTTCCTGTTTCTCATCCGCTGGATTACATATCCGATTACACAAATGGCGAAAACGCCTAATAATATTCCGTATATGATTCCGTAATAATCAGCAAGGACAAATGGGGGTTTCCAAACATCTTTAATATCAAAAAACTCGTCCGGTTTGTCGATGTTGACAGGAATCGTAGAAACCTTCAGTGCTACTTGATTTGAATAAATAGTATCATCTTCATTTATTACAGCCTTTATCGGAGGCAAGAGATATAAGGAAGAATCAAAAGAAGTAATCAGGATATCATGTTTGAGGTTTAGCCGGTCATCTATAATCGTTGAATCGGTGGGTGATACATTCAAGACTTCAACTCCGGGCATAATTGTCTCACTCGGGATTAGCAGCCGGACTGCTTGCCCGGGGTCTGCCGTGATAGCCAAATGTAGTACCGTCTGTTCTCCTATTAATATCGCGGCAGAATCAATAGAAACACTTATTGTCGCCTTTTGTGCATGGACTGTTGCCCCCAAAACAGGGCAACAGAGCAAAAACAGCAGAACATATCTTTTTAATAAATTCATTTTTCAACTAATTTCGTTTGCTAAAGAGGGTTATTAATGCTTTAACATAATCATCATCCGTCTGGATGGATATGGAATCGACCCTGCATTTCTTTAATGTATCTTCCATCTTTCCTTGACATTGCAACCACCACTTCCGATAAGTTTCCCGCACTCTTGAGGATGACGTGTCAATCCATCGTTCTTCCGAGGTTTCTGCATCTTTTATTTTCATCAGACCAACGGACGGTAACTCCGTTTCTCTTCGGTCGTATACTTGAATAGCAACAATATCATGTTTCCGATTGGCTATTGTCAATGCGTCTTTATAAGGTTTGCTATCCATGAAATCCGAAATAAGGAAAGTTGTACACCGTTTTTTTATTACATTGGTCAAGTATTTTATTGCCTGGCTGATGTCTGTTCGTTTATCTTCCGGTTGGAAACCGAGCAATTCCCGAATGATGAAAAGAATATGCTTTCTCCCTTTCTGCGGCGGAATAAATTTTTCTATTTTGTTGGAGAAGAAAATCACTCCTATCTTGTCGTTGTTCTGGATAGCCGAAAAAGCCAATGTCGCGGCAATTTCCGTAATGATTTCTTTTTTCATTACATTGACCGTCCCGAAATTTCTACTACCGGAAACGTCGATCAGCAACATGACCGTCAACTCCCTCTCCTCTTCAAATACTTTCACATACGGACGGCTGAACCGGGCGGTTACATTCCAGTCGATGTCTCTGATATCGTCACCATACTGGTATTCTCTGACCTCACTGAAAGCCATACCTCGCCCCTTGAACGCCGAATGATACTGTCCGGCAAAAATATTTTTCGAGAGTCCTCGGGTTTTTATTTCTATTTGGCGAACTTTTTTCAATAGTTCACTTGTCTCCATAGCTTAACCAATTTAAATTCCACGTTCCAGAAATAGCCACCGGGCAACATCTTATTCCTTGTCCGTTATGGGACAGGTATATAACAGTTGCCGAAATTCAGCTCTGCACCGGATTAGGGTACTTCTACTTTATTCAATATTTCGCTGATAACCTCTTCCGTGGTCAGGTTATTTGCTTCCGCTTCATAACTCAATCCAATCCTGTGGCGCAATACATCATAACAAACCGCACGTATATCTTCCGGAATCACATAACCGCGTCTTTTTATGAAAGCGTATGCGCGGGCTGCCAGAGCCATATTGATTGATGCACGGGGCGAAGCGCCGAACGAAATCATCTCAGACAAGTTTGCCAGCCCATGCTCTTTTGGGAAACGTGTTGCAAAGATAATGTCGACAATATATTTCTCGATTTTTTCATCGATGTACACTTCCCTGACAACTTTCCGAGCTTCGATAATCTCTTCTTTTGTCAATATCGGTTTGATATCTATCTTTTCACCCGATATATTCTGGCGTATGATTAATTTCTCTTCCTCTTTCTTTGGGTAATTGATTACGACCTTTAGCATGAAACGGTCTACTTGTGCTTCGGGGAGCGGATAAGTTCCCTCCTGCTCTATCGGGTTTTGGGTAGCCATAACCAAGAACGGGGAAGGCAACCGGTATGTTTTTTCACTAATAGTCACTTGTCGTTCCTGCATGGCTTCCAATAATGCACTCTGTACCTTTGCCGGCGCACGGTTTATTTCATCTGCCAATACAAAATTAGCGAAGATTGGTCCTTGTTTTACTTGGAATTCCTCGCTTTTCTGACTGTATATCATTGTTCCGGTAACATCCGCCGGCAACAAATCAGGGGTGAACTGGATACGGCTGTATTGAGCGTCTATCAACGATGACAAAGTTTTTATTGCCAATGTTTTAGCCAAACCAGGAACACCTTCCAACAATATGTGTCCATCCGACAATAATCCGATTAACAATGACTCTACCAAATGTTTTTGACCTACGATTACTTTGTCCATTCCCATTGTAATCATATTCACGAATGAACTTTTACTCTCTATGCGTTCATTTAATTCTCGAATATCTACTGTTTGACTCATCGATTTAAGAATTATATTGTTATTTTCTTGAGCTGTTTTTTAACAATCCACAAAATTAGAAATGTTAAATCCCCCGAATCCACTTTTGCCGTTAAATAATACTAATCGCACAGGTTCTTTATTGTATTATTTTTCCAAATTAGACAAGATTCTGCTCTGAAGGTCGACTGCAGTCCGAATTGAACGGCTGTCTTTGGCATTGATATTGTAAACAGAAGCTGCCGGAATATTAAGTTTGGTTCCTATCGGAATATTGTTTGGATTCTGGATTATGTTTTTGTTGTATTCATAGATATATACCCAAAATATTTTGTGCCCGTAATATTTTAAGGATATTAAAGTCAATCGGTCGCCGGATGATATGCGGACCGTGTCGATAGTTCGTGCCATCTCCTCTTTCTTTTCCTCGAATGTTGCCGTATCTGCCGGAATGACCGTATCCGTTTTAATGGTGGAAATAACCGGAGCTTGTACAGTTACCTTTTGGGGGAATACTTGTTTTTCCGGTATTGCGGCATTCTTTTGCATCCACCATAACATGATGGAAATTAACGCAATACACGATACACCAATCGAAGCGACAATGGCATAATTGTGTTTTTTCTTTATTGGCTGCGTCTCTTTTTTTCCCGGTTCTTCAGAGATTTTTTCTTCCGGAGAGGGTAATATGAGATCCTCGTTTTGGCTTTCCTGAGTTTTTTTAACCGGAATCTCTTTTTCGGTCTCCACCGGTTCTTTCTCCCGTTCCTTGATGTCGTCGAATGTGACACCATCGTTCAGTTCCGTTCTCTCAAATACGGAAAACGGCTTGTTGACAATTTCCGCAAATGTTTCGTCCGGTGAAAAATGTATTCCGGATTCCGGCGAAAAAGCAAATTGCCCGAATCGTTCGATGGAGATTGTCTCCCCTATTGCGAGATGTTCTGAAACAAGGGCAAATAACTCATTTAAAAAAATTCCGGTTTTTTCTTTGTCGTTGTCCAGTTTCTCGGAAAAGGCCGTCGAGACTTTTTCAAAAACAATCCGCTTTTTCATGAGGATACACCTTTTGTCGTTTTTACCAATACCGCATCGGGTACAAAAACAGGAGATAATTTGGGTGGAACCAGATATTTTTTACCGTTTGTCGTGTCGTTTTCTACGTACATCTCTTCTTTTTCTACTTCAAATGTTCCAAAATTGTTGATTTCTACGGTAGTTTCTTCATTCATTAGAGACGCGATGAACGGACCTACATCTGATAGTATTTCCGCAACTTCCTTATGCGTCATGCCTAAACGTCTTGACAATTCGGCAACCAATTCCTTATCCTTCATAGAACTTGATTTAAAAGTTGTTGTTCTCAAATTAGCTATTTTTTGTTAACCGCAACGGCTTTTGATAAACTTTAATATTTTATAAAACTTCCCCATACAAATCAAAAGGTTGCGCGTCGGTCACTTTTACCGGATAGAAAGCTCCTACCTGCAACTTCTTGCTTTTTGTGATTAGGAATTCAGGATCCACTTCCGGCGAATCAAATTCAGTTCGCCCGATATAGAAATCATCCTCTTCCCGGTCGATAATCGTTTTGAAAACTTTGCCGGTTTTTTTCAGGTTTATTTCATTTGCGATTTTCTCCTGCAAAGCCATCAGTGTATCCAATCGTTCTTGTTTTGTCTCTTCCGGAATATCATCTGAATAATTCTTGTAGGCATACGTTCCGATTTCATGGCTGTAAGCGAATGCGCCCATCCGCTCAAAACGAATTTCCTTTACGAAGTCGACCAATTCGGCAAAATCCGTCTCCGTTTCTCCGGGGTGTCCGACCATCAGAGTTGTCCGCAGATGGATTCCCGGAACTTCTTCGCGTATAGCCGAAATCAATTGGAGCGTTTCTTCCTTTGTAATGTTGCGGCGCATCAGTTTCAGCATTTTATCACTGATATGCTGCAGCGCAATATCCATATATTTGCATACGTTTTCCCTTTCTCTCATGACACGCAGCAAGTCCATTGGGAAATGCGTGGGATACCCGTAATGCAGACGAATCCATTCGACGCCCTTTATGTCTGAAATCCGTTCAATCAATTCCGGAAGGGCAGCTTTTTTGTAACGATCGTATCCATAAAAAGTCAAATCTTGGGCAATTACCTGGAACTCTTTCACACCTTTGCCAACCAGCCATTCCACTTCATTTATGATTTCTTCCATCGGGCGAGACTGATATTTCCCGGTTATGATGGGTATCGAGCAATATGAGCAGGTCCGGTTGCAGCCTTCTGCAATCTTCAGGTAGGCGTAATGGGATGGCGTTGTCAGGATTCTGTTCAATGCCAGATCCTCATAGTATGTTTTTCCCAAATCCGAAATCAGCCCTTTCCAATTGAATTTGCCATAAAACTTGTCTACTTCCGGAATTTCATGTTCCAAATCCTTTAAAAATCTTTCCGACAAGCATCCCATGACAAAAAGTTTCCGGATTTTTCCCCGCTTTTTTGCTTCTGCCAGTTCCAGAATCATATTAATCGATTCTTCCTGGGCATCGCCTATGAAACCGCAGGTGTTTACTACGACAATTTCCCCGTTCACCTTATGGGGGTCGTGTGCCACTTTGTATCCGTTTACCTTGAATTGGGCCATTAACTGTTCAGAGTCTACCAGATTCTTGGAACAACCCAATGTTATTATATCTACTTTGTTTTTCTGCATGCCTTTGTCATGATTAAATAAAAGCACGGATTTTACGGTTAGTAAAAACACGTGCTCGCTTATTCGTGGCGGATAGACTATTCCCCGAAAAGGGAATCCACAAATTCTTTTTTCCGGAAAACCTGTAAGTCTTCCATCCCTTCACCTAATCCGATATATTTTACAGGAATACTGAAATGGTCGGATATGCCGATAACGACACCCCCCTTTGCTGTTCCGTCCAGTTTGGTTATCGCCAGCGCATTGACTTCGGTTGCGGCAGTGAATTGCTTTGCCTGTTCAAACGCATTTTGTCCTGTCGAACCGTCTAATACCAATAGAATTTCGTGTGGGGCGTCGGGGACAACCTTCTTCATGACATTCTTTATCTTTGTCAATTCGTTCATCAGGTTTATCTTATTGTGTAACCGTCCGGCGGTATCAATGATTACGACATCGGCATTGTTTGCTTTTGCGGAGTTTAACGTGTCGAAAGCGACCGAAGCCGGATCTGAACCCATCTTTTGTTTTACGACGGGCACTCCCACCCGTTCGCTCCATATCGTCAGCTGCTCAACGGCTGCTGCGCGGAATGTATCGGCTGCTCCCAAATAGACATTCTTTCCGGCTTTCTTGAATTGATAGGCCAATTTGCCGATGGTAGTGGTCTTCCCAACTCCATTCACGCCAACAACCATAATAACGTAAGGTTTTTTGTCGGCCGGCAACTCGAAATTTTCCGCTTCTTCGACATTACTTTCCATCAATAGGCTGGCAATCTCCTCCCGTAGGATGGAAGATAGCTCTTTTGTCGTAACATATTTGTCTTTGGCAACTCTTTTCTCTATTCGGGATATGATTTTTAGCGTTGTTTCTACTCCAACATCGGATGTTATAAGGACTTCTTCCAAGTTATCCAAAACCTCGTCGTCCACTTTGCTTTTCCCGGCTACCGCCCGTGTGATTTTGGAAAAGACATTTTCTTTGGTTTTCGACAAACCTTTATCCAAGGTTTCTTTTTTCTCTTTCGTAAAAAAGCTGAATATGCCCATATTTATATTACATGTTTTTGAATCAGACCGCTAATATACGTAAATAATTTGATTTAGTCTTTATGACATCCTGCATTTGTAGTCCTCGTAACCGAATGAACGGTACAAAACCAATTCGTTTTCTTTGCTCCACAGCGCCAGCGACGGATGGGGAATGCCGTTAAACATAGTTGTCTTTACAATTGTGTAATGAATCATGTCCTCAAATACCAGATTGTCTCCAACTTTTAGAGGTTTATCAAACGACCAGTCTCCCATAAAGTCTCCACTCAGGCAACTATTTCCTCCAATCCGGTAGGTAGGTTTCCCCGGTTGCGGCTCCTGGTATGCTCCTCGGATGACCGGTTTATAGGGCATTTCCAAACAATCCGGCATGTGGCAGGTGAAAGATGCGTCAATGATGGCGGTTTTTATCCCATGGTTTTCAACTATATCCACAACTGTCGTCAACAAGAATCCGGTTTGCCAGGCGAAAGCGCTGCCTGGTTCCATGATGACCTCCAAGTTCGGATGCCGTTCCTTGAATGCCTTTAGCGTTTTAACCAAATGCTCTATATCATATCCTTTTCGCGTCATTAAATGCCCTCCACCCATATTTAACCATTTAATATGCGGCAAGAAACGCCCGAAGCGCTTTTCCACAACATCTAAGGTTTTTTCAGTGTCGTATGAAGAAGACTCGCACAGCGTATGGAAATGCAGGCCTTCGATACCTTCCGGCAAACTATCTCCTAACAGTTCATTGACAACTCCCATCCTCGAACCGGGTGCACAAGGGTTGTACAAATCCGTGGATACTTCCGAATATTCCGGGTTTATCCGCAGTCCGCAGGAAATCTTTTGTCCCGATGCTTTCACCTTCGGCCAGAAACGCTCGAACTGACTCAAGGAATTAAACGTGATATGGCTGCTGTATTTCAATATATCGGGGAAATCATTTTCTGTATAAGCCGGTGAATAGGTATGCGCCAGACTGCCCATTTCTTCAAAAGCGAGCCGGGCTTCATATTTGGAACTGGCTGTGGAATAAGGAATATATTCCTTGATGATAGGGAACGATTTCCACAGGGCGAATGCTTTAAATGCCAGAATGATATTAACTCCGGCGGATTCTTTTACCTGTCTGATGAGAGACAGGTTTCTTCTTAATAGTTTCTCCTCCATTACATAACATGGAGACGGGATTTGTTGAAAATCTACCATTTCAATTAATTGATATATTTCGGTATGTAAAGATATAAATTTACAACATTTTGGATATTATCCGGATGGATATCTGGAGCATGTTATCCGACGATTTGCAATTTCGCAAATTTCAACAGCAACTGTTTTTGCCCGAAATTGTCGAAATTTATGGTAGCCTTGACATTCCCGTCTGCTCCTTCCATCGCGATGACGACTCCTTCACCAAACCGGGCATGGCGAATCCGCATCCCGGGTTTTATATCCGGTATCTCTATATTTGGAGCTGTCGGCGAATGTATCGCCTTTTCCAGTCTGGAGAGAGGACGGACTACCCTTTTTTCCGGCTCTTGTCGCAACGGGGAGCGGAACATCGGTTTATGATTATCTTCAAACGCTGTCCGTTCGCTTCGAAGTACGGTATTGCGATTCCATTGTGCCTGTATTTCATCCGAAAGGTCCAAATATTCGGGATCTATGTCCTTAAGGAAACGGCTGGGAGAGCAAATCGTACTTTGTCCGTTTCTGAAACGGCTTTTAGCATATGTAAGCACACAATTTTTTTCCGCTCGTGTAATGGCGACATAAAACAGGCGGCGTTCCTCCTCTATTGCCCGATAGGAATCTTTAGCCATCGACGATGGGAAAAGATCTTCTTCCATCCCTACTATAAATACATTCTTAAATTCCAATCCTTTTGCTGCATGGACTGTCATTAACGTTGCTTTTTCGGAATGTTCATCCTTGTCGTTGTCTTGGTCTGTCAGCAAGGATACTTCCGCAAGGAAATCCGATAGCGAAATTCGGCTGTCATCTCCGGCTTCTTCCCTGCGCAACTCGCAAAATTCAGTGATTCCTTTCAACAGCTCTTCTACATTCTCCTGCTTGCTTACGCCTTCTACCGATCGGTCTTCATACAGTGCGGTCATCAGCCCACACTCTTTTATAATCAGGACTGCTATCTCATCTGCTGATAAGCGCTTGTTTTCTTCTATCAGACGACCTATCAGTTGGCGGAAAGCCTGTAGTTTGTTCAATGTGCCGTTGTTGACATCCAAACTGTACGTCAAAGGTTCCGAAAGCACATTCCAAAAGCTTGTTCCTCTATCAAAGGCAACATCCGCTATTTTCTGTACGGTTTTGTCCCCTATTCCTCGTGCCGGGTAGTTGATAATACGCCGGAGCGCTTCTTCATCATTCGGATTTACCAATACACGGAAGTAAGAAATGACATCTTTTATCTCTTTCCGCTGATAAAATGATAAACCGCCGTATATTTTATATGGTATGTTCCGTTTCCGGAATGCTTCCTCGATAATACGCGATTGGGCATTCGTACGGTATAAAACAGCGAAGTCCGAATATCCCGATTCCTTCTGTTCTCGTTTCATTTCCAGAACTTTGGTCGCAACAATATATCCCTCCTCAAAATCCGAATACGAAGAATAAACAGCAATTTTACTGCCTTTTTCCTTTTCTGAATAGATATTTTTAGGAATTTGTTCCTTGTTTTTGCCAATCAGACTGTTTGCTGCATTCACAATATTTTGCGTAGAGCGATAGTTCCTCTCCAGTTTGAAAATGCGGCATCCCGGATAATTATTCTTAAATTTCAATATATTATCAATATTTGCGCCTCGGAACGAGTAGATACTTTGGGCATCATCGCCCACTGCGCAAATATGTTGATGTGTTTCGCACAGACGCTGGACAATCAAATGTTGTGCGAAATTGGTGTCTTGATACTCATCAACCAAAACATACCGGAAAAAGTTCTTATACTTGGATAACACGTCCGGATGGTCGCGGAACAATATATTGGTATATAGCAGTAAATCGTCAAAGTCCATCGCTCCCGACTGGAAACATCGATTTTGGTAATGTTTATATATCGTCGACAGAAGGGGCATTCGGCATTTTATGTCGTATTCAATTAACTCCTTGTTCGATTCGTAGGACTTATCGGAGATTAAAGCGTTTTTGGCGTTGGAAATCCGGTTTTGAATCACACCCGGGCGATATATTTTATCGTCCAGCTTCATATCCTTTATAATTTTCTTTATCAGGTTTTTCGAATCAGCCGAATCATATATTGTAAAATCCGAAGGAAACCCAATACTGGCTGCTTCTTTCCGCAATATACGATAACAGATGGAGTGGAAAGTTCCCATCCAAAGCCTACGAGCAGTTTGTTCGTCCGTTAAGGCGGCGATTCTGTTTTTCATCTCCCTGGCAGCCTTGTTCGTAAAAGTTAAAGCCAATATCGTATAGGCAGGCATACCTTGTAATAACAGCCATGCAATTTTGTAAGTCAATACCCGGGTCTTTCCGGAGCCCGCGCCGGCTATTACAAGAGAAGGTCCATCGTTGTATAAGACCGCAGCTCTCTGGTTCTCATTTAATTGGTCAAGGAAATCGTTCACGTATGCTCTTTTTATCCGGGCGCAAAGATACGCATAAAATAGGATAAACAAGAATGGGCAGAAAACTTTACTTTACCACGAATTTTTTCTTGTATGCTGTCGGGGAATATCCGGTTTGGTGCTTGTAAAACTTCGTGAGAGACGCTTGGTCGGGGAAATTAAAATGTTCCGATACCTGCAATATGCTATCGTTGGTTGTCTCAAGATATTTTGTAATTTCCCCAGTGAGTACTAAAGATATTAATTCGTATGCTGTTTTTCTGAAATTCAATTGCGTGATTCGATTAAGATACTGTCTTGTAATGCAAAGTTTGGATGCGTAAAATTCCACAGAATGTTCCTTGGTTGCATATACGGAAACCAGTTTCATAAATTGTATGAACAATTCTTTCTTACGTTCGGTCTTATTGGTAACCTTTTCTTTCTCCTCTTGTTGGATATGTATATTGGAAATATCCATGAAAAACATCAAAACTGCGCTTTTTATCATCTCCATAAGAAAAATCTAACAAATATTCATTGTCCAGATTCCAAATATGCAAATTGCGGCTTTGATTTTACAAGTGCGTTTATTCGTCCTAACTATAGTTTTGCGTCCAGATAACGAATCCACATTTAACGAATCAAAATGAAAAAGAAAACTCAATTGAACAAATTAGTACTGCTGGGATTGCTTACATTTAGTATAACGTCCTGCATGCAACAAGCCGCCACTCCCATAACAAACGCTTACGAAACTATGATTGTAGGTACGACTGACCGTACCGTTTATTCTACTTGTTCCGCATCCATTCAAGGCAAACAGGATGTAGATATTTATCCGCAGGTATCCGGTTTGATAACAGATGTATGTATTTCCGAAGGAGCTGCCGTAAAGAAAGAACAGACACTTTTCATCATCGACCAGATACCTTACAAAGCCGCGCTGGAAATGGCGCTTGCCAATGTGGAAAACGCAGAGGCAAGTGTCGCAACAGCGCAAATGACGGTAGACAGCAAAGAGGAACTATATAAGGAAGGAGTAGTTTCCAATTTTGATCTTACTTCTGCTCGAAATACACTCCGCCAGCAGAAAGCAGCATTGGCACAAGCCCGTGCGGAACTGACCAACGCTCGTAATAATCTTTCCTATACGGAAGTGAAAAGCCCTGTGGATGGTACGGCAGGTATGATACCTTACCGTATAGGAGCGTTAGTTAGTTCCGCAATAGCCGAGCCTCTTGTCTCTGTTTCCGACAATAACGAAATGTATGTCTATTTTTCCATGACAGAAAAGCAGATGCTTTCTCTTACCAAAGAGACCGGTTCGACGGAAAAAAGCATGGAATTGATGACTGGACTCACCCTCAAATTGAACGATGGCTCAACTTATGAAGAGGAAGGGTATGTGGATGCCATCAGTGGCATCATCGACCCACAGACGGGTACAGTATCTGTCCGGGCGGTGTTTCCAAACCCTGGTCACATACTGCGGAGTGGCGGAGCGGGTAATGTTCTTATGCCTTACAAGAAACGGGATTGCATTATCATTCCGCAGGAAGCAACATATGAACTTCAGGATAAGATTTTTGTATATAAGGTAGTAAATGGGAAGACGGAATCCGCGATGATCACCGTATTTCCCATCGATGATGGAAAAGAATACATCGTTGAGTCTGGTCTTCAAAAAGGTGACACCATCATTGCCGAAGGCGCAGGATTGCTGCGTGAGGGAATCGAAGTAACTATGAGATAGAGGAGGAAAAAATAGATGAAGATAAAACTATTTTTCATTTTCATCGCGTTTCCATATCGCGTTCGATTCTTCTTTCAGACGCATGCTTGCAAAATACCAACAAGCGCTGGCATTCTTTTTCCACCGTAAATGGATTGTTGCAACATCCATGTTACTTGCCATATTGATGAAGACGACCAAGACCGGCTTTATTCCCGATGAAGATACCGGAACTGTCTTTGTTTCCGTGACCACGGCGCCGGGATGTACACTTAATGAGACCAAACATGTCATGGAGGAGGTGGAGAAGCGCATAAAAGAAATTGCGCAGATTGACATTTATTCTTCCGTAGTCGGTTACAATCTTATGGGCGGCGGTCAGGGAAGCACTGCCGGCACATTAATAGTGCGCTTGAAACATTGGGACGAACGCAAAGGGAAAGGTAATGACAAAGATGCCGTCATCAAACAGATATTTGCCCGTACTGCCGATATTAAGAAGGCACAGATATATGCGTTTGCTCCGCCTATGATTATGGGCTATGGAATGAGCGACGGACTTGAGATATATGTACAAGACCGTAAAGGCGGCGATCGTTTTTCTCCATCAGGGAATTTTTTATTTGTTAATATCGGGCATTTTCCCTATTTATCGGATTTACACAAATCAAAAAGCCGTCATCGGGACTTTGTTGTTTCAGAAATTTTCACGAACATTGCATTCCGGAAATAAATAGCGGGCATCGCAGCGAGAAAATGAATTTTGTGATAACGACATTATTAGAGAATTGCGTTTACGGGCGCACACTGAAAGCTGAACATGGGTTGGCTTTGCATATACAACCGGAAGAGGGCAAAACCATATTATTCGATACCGGACAGACTTGTTCCTTCGCCCAAAATGCAAAAACGTTGAATATCGACCTTTCCGAAGTCGATTATTTGATTCTTTCGCATGGACATAGTGACCATACGGGAGGGCTAAGCACTTTTCTGGAAATAAACAGGAAAGCAAAAGTTATTTGCAAGAAAGAGCTGCTCGCCCGGAAATTCAAGAATAGAAGAGAGAACGGCGTCACAGAAATAGAAAAACTTGATTTAGGACGTTTTTGTTTCATAAACCGGATAACAGAGTTGGTTCCGGGGGTATATGTCTGCCCGGATATTCCGCTCGTTCATCCAGAAGACACACATTTCGATGAGTTTTTTACAGAAAAAGACGGAATTATCGTACCTGATATGTTTGATGATGAATTAGGTCTTTTTTTAGTTGGGAACAATCGTTATGCCGTTCTCAGCGCATGTGCGCACCGTGGAATTACAAATCTGCTGGAACAGGGAAAAATTCTATTTCCTAACGCAACACCGGAATTGTTGTTGGGCGGATTCCATATACACACAGGAGGTGAAGAAAAATACCAGCCCATCGCCCGGTATTTGCAAGGAACACCTATCCAACGTATTGGTATTTGTCATTGCACAGGAGTTGACCAATTTGTCCGGTTTGCCGAAGATTTCGGGACAAAGGTCTTTTACAATTATACAGGAAGGAAAATTTGTTTTTGATTTTCTGTAAGGTCTCCCTCTCCTACTTCCGGTTTCGTAGTAAACTCAGAGCCTTACTCATCTGATCAGGACAGGATGTGCCAAGTCCACGGCAGTCAATGCCTTCCAAACGGCGGATTGCTTCATCAATTTCCATTCCGATTAACAACTGCGACAATCCCGACGTGTTGCCTGGGCAACCGCCTATAATCTGTACCTTTTTGATAATATTGTCTTCAACTTCGACAATCATCGACTTGGAACAAACACCACCTTCTGTCGGATATTCAATACTCTTCCTTGCCATAATAAGCTTTTGTCTTACTCTTTTTTTCGAACGCAAAATTAGAATATTTTTTTATTTTTGCAGATTCATATGATAAAGACACCCTGTTTTTCGAGGAAAACGAATTAAAAGGAAATGACTTATAACGAAACATTAGACTATTTATATACAAGCATCCCGGTATTCCAACATACAGGGGCTTCAGCATATAAACCGGGACTGGGTACAAGTAATGCGTTGGATGAATATTTAAAGTTCCCACATCGCTCATACAAGACGATACATGTTGCTGGAACGAATGGAAAAGGTTCCACTAGCCATTTGTTGGCTGCAATTCTTCAATGTTGCGGATACCGTGTCGGATTGTTTACTTCCCCCCATTTAACCGATTTCCGGGAACGTATCCGGGTAAATGGCGAAAAAATTTCTGAAAAATATGTTATTGATTTTGTAGAGAGATACCGTTCCGTTTTCGAACCTTTACAACCTTCTTTCTTCGAACTTACATCAACGATGGCATTTGCCTATTTCCGTTTTTGCAAAGTTGATTATGCCGTTATAGAAGTCGGATTGGGAGGACGGTTGGATAGCACGAACATTATAAACCCGATTTTAAGTGTCATTACAAACATAAGTTATGACCATACTCAATTCCTGGGAACAACACTGGAAGCGATTGCCGCAGAAAAAGCAGGAATTATTAAGCCTAAAACTCCCGTTGTGATAGGCGATGTGGAAAATTCTTCAGTCATGGATGTGTTTATTAAGAAAGCGGAAAAAGAGAATGCCTGCATCATTTCCTCTATTGCGGAAGCTCCCATTTCGGATGCGCAGCTTAATAATGACGGTAAATGGCATTTCCTGACAAAAGACTATGGTAACATTATTGATGAGTTGGGTGGAGCCGTTCAAAAAAATAACGCGGCTACCGTACTGACTGCAATTAAAGCGTTACGGGAATTGGGTGTTGCCATTTCCAAAGATGCGGTTCGCCGTGGATTCTCGCAGGTAATAGAATTGACAGGTCTGATGGGCCGTTGGCAAACTTTGCCAAATGACAAACTGAAAGTTGTTTGTGATACGGGACATAATACTGGAGGTTGGGAATACCTCTCCCGGCAACTTGGCGAAGAAGCGAAGAGACATAAGACATTGCGTATGGTTGTCGGCATGGTTAACGACAAGGATATTGACGGTGTACTGGAACTGATGCCGAAAAATGCAGTGTACTATTTCACGCAAGCGTCAATAAAACGGGCATTACCTGCCGGTGAATTTGCTAATATTGCCAATGCTCACGGGTTGGCAGGTGCTGTTTTCACTACGGTACAAGCGGCTGTACAGGCAGCTTTAGTTGATGCCGGAGAAAACGATTTTCTGTTTATCGGAGGAAGCACTTTTGTTGTTGCAGATGCGCTTCCCCTTTTTCAAGAAAACAATAACAATTAAATATTACATAATACAATGACAGAATTAATACAACGAAAATTAAGCGATTCCGCTGTGGCGAGATGGAGTGTCCTCGGCTTGGTCGCTTTTACCATGATGTGTGGGTATTTTATTACCGATATGATGGCTCCTTTGCAGGATTTATTGCAACATTCCGTGGAAACCGGAGGTTTGGGATGGAGCGCAAACGATTACGGTACGTTCACCAGTGCATACGGGTGGTTCAATGTATTCTTCCTCATGTTGATTTTTGGAGGAATGATTCTTGACAAGATGGGGGTTCGTTTTACCGGATTGATGGCTTCGGCTTTGATGATTGTGGGGGTTGCAATAAAATGGTACGGTATTACACATGATTTCGGTGGCGCTTCCATCAACATCATCGGCAAAGATTGGGGATATCCTTTGCTTGTGGCATCTTTCGGATACGCTATTTTCGGTGTCGGTATCGAAATTGCAGGAATAACCGTTTCAAAGATTATCGTTCGTTGGTTCAAAGGAAAGGAAATGGCATTGGCGATGGGTTTGGAAATGGCTACAGCCCGTATCGGTACAGGACTTGCCATCGGTGTAACGCCAATCATAAGTAAGGCGTTCGGTAATTCAATCAGCATGCCTGTTTTTATCGGGTTGATACTCCTTTGCATCGGCTTCCTGTCGTTTCTTGTTTTTACGGTGATGGATAAGAAGTTGGATAAAGAGGTGTCGGAGATGGAACACGATGCGGAAGAACCTTTCAAGTTTTCTGATATTTTCGATATTATCAGGCTGAAAGGATTCTGGTACATCGCGCTTCTTTGCGTATTGTTCTATTCGGCAGTGTTCCCATTCCTGAAATATGCACCGAACCTGATGATTAACAAATTCCATATCGAACCGCAATTATCCGGATTGATACCGATGCTTCTCCCGTTCGGCAACATCATCCTTACACCGTTCTTCGGTAACTTATACGACAGAAAAGGAAAAGGCGCTACAATTATGTTAATCGGGTCCGTGTTATTGGTATTTATTCATTTGATGTTTTCAATACCGGCATTCGACCATTGGATTATTGCCCTGATATTGGTTATCCTGTTGGGAATTGCATTTTCGCTGGTTCCTTCGGCGATGTGGCCTTCTGTTCCCAAGATTATACCGGAAAACAAGTTAGGCACTGCCTACGCTTTGATATTTTGGGTGCAAAACTGGGGATTGATGGGAGTTCCTTTTTTGATTGGCGTTGTCTTGGATGCATATTGTGTCACAGGAATTACCGATGGACGACCCAATTATGACTACACAATTCCGATGTTGATTTTTGCATGTTTCGGTATATTGGCGATTATCTTCGCCTTCCTGCTGAAAGCTGAAGATAAAAAGAAAGGTTACGGTTTGGAAAACCCGAATATCCAGAAATAACAGCAGACACAACAAAACGCCCCGGTTTAATATGTTTGAAACCGGGGCGTTTTGTTTTTAATAGGAAACCTCGTTAAAAGCATTCCAATATTCCGGAAGATATCACATTATTGTATTCATTGATTATTTCGTCGACAACTTCGTCAACCGTCTGCATTTCCCGGAAAAGGGATGCAATCTGGCCGATTTCAATTTCTCCGTTTTCCAAATCACCTTCAAAAATTCCTTTTTTAGCCCGTCCTTTTCCCAGCAGTGTTTTTAACTCTTCGGCTGATGCCCCACGGTTTTCCAATGCTTCTACCTGTTCCGAGAAAGAATTGTGTACTAAACGTGTAGGAGAAACCTTCTTCAATAGCAGTTTCGTGTCGCCTTCATTCAACGACAGACAAAGTTGTTTGAAACAATCATGAGCTGAACTCTCTTTCGTCAGTGCAAACCTGGTCCCTATCTGTACACCCTCTGCACCAAGAGCCATAGCCGCAGCCATACCGCTTCCGGTAGCAATACCTCCTGCAGCAAGCAACGGCAAACTTGTTGCTCGTCTTACTTGCGGAATCAAACAAAAAGTGGTGGTTTCTTCCCTACCATTATGCCCTCCTGCTTCAAAACCTTCGGCAACAATCGCATCCACGCCAGCTTCTTCACATTTCCGGGCAAACTTGGATGAGGACACGACATGTACTACTTTTATTCCATGACTTTTCAGAAACGGAGTCCAGCTCTTTGGATTTCCAGCCGAAGTAAAAACTATACCCACCTTTTCATCCACGATTATTTTCATGATTTCTTCTATCTGCGGATACATTAACGGAACATTTACACCAAAAGGCTTCTCTGTTGCCTGTTTACATTTACGAATATGTTCCTGCAAAACCTCCGGATGCATGGAGCCTGCTCCTATCAGTCCCAAACCTCCGGCATTGCTGACAGCAGCCGCCAACCTCCAGCCGCTGCACCATACCATCCCTCCTTGTATGATTGGGTATTTAATCCCCAACAAATTTGTAATTCTATTCTGTTTCATTTCCATATTGATTTTATAAAAGCGGGTAAATCTGGAATACGATTTTTTATCGCTTAAATATTACAATCCCCAAAATTAAGAGAATCCGGAGAATAATCATCTATATCCCGATTTGTTTTTACAAATTCCGGATATATTTCAGGAGCCAATTTTCAGATAAAAGAAAAAAAACGCAAAAAACACATGCTTTGATAGTGATTAATTGAAAGAATAAACCTACTTTTACGCACGGATTTAAAATAATTGATGAGTAACATGGAAAACATCCAGACACTATCAGGTCTATCTTCGGACAGTTTTCAAGCCGAAATAGATGGAAAGCAGACGAATTTATACGTCATGAGGAATAAGCTTGGAGCGGAGTTGTCGGTTTGCAACTATGGCGCCAAGATTGTTTCTTTAATGGTTCCCGGCAAAAACGGGAAACTGACCGATGTTGTAACCGGTCATCAAAATATAAACGATTATATACTGTCGGAAGAACCGTATTTCGGTGCTATTTGCGGAAGGTACGGTAATCGTATTGCGAAAGGAAGTTTTTCCATCGATGGAAAAACATATCAATTAGCCATCAACAATGGTCCTAATTCCCTTCACGGGGGAATTAAGGGATTCAATGCTGTTGTTTGGGATTGCCGGCAAACCGACGGACAGACCGTTGAACTCAATTACGTCTCCGCAGACGGCGAGGAAGGTTTTCCTGGAAAACTGAATGTAACGGTAACTTATCATCTCTCAGACGAGAATGAAGTTGTTATCAGTTATAAGGCATTTACCGACAAGGCAACCGTATTGAACCTTACAAACCATTCCTATTTTAATTTGTCGGGGGCGGGAAATCCCTCTATCGGTGACCATATCCTCACAATTAATGCGGAGTACTATCTGCCGACGGATGAAACAGCTATTCCTTACGGGCCTAAAGAACCGGTAGCCGGGACTCCGATGGATTTCAGAAACCCTTGCGAAGTAGGAAAACGTATAAATGAACCTTTCCAACAACTTGTCTATGGTAAAGGTTACGATCATACATATATATTAAATAAGGGAAAAAACGAAAACGAACTTTCTTTTTGCGCACGGTGCACATCTCCGCAAACAGGAATCACAATGGAAGTCTATACCACACAGCCGGGTGTTCAGCTATACACAGGGAACTGGATGACTGGGAATTTCGTAGGAAAGAACGGTCAGCGGTATCCGGAACGTTCGGCGCTGTGTCTCGAAACGCAGCATTTTCCTGACAGCCCGAATAAACCGGAATATCCGACTACCTTATTGCGTCCGGGAGAACTGTTCGAAAGTAAAACCGTTTACAAATTTCTTTAAAAAGGAAAACAAATAAAATCATTTAATAATTCAAACTAATAACAAAAAAAACATGGAAACAACAAAACAGAAAAGCTATGCATTGCCTATTGCAATGATGTTTGCTCTATTTTTTATGATTGCTTTTGTGACAGGCATTCAAAACCCGCTGGGAGTGATTGTAAAGGGGCAGTTCAGTATGTCAAACTTTCAGTCCCAGCTCGGGAATTTAGCGAATTTTATAGCTTACCTTTGTATGGGTATTCCGTCAGGAATATTATTACAGAAAATCGGTTACAAGAAGACAGCCTTGACTGCTGTAGCCGTAGGTTTCATCGGTGTTACCATTTCTTTCTCCTCCGGAATCATCGATAACTTTTATGTTTATCTGTTCGGTGCATTCGTTTCAGGTTTCTCTATGTGTATGTTGAATGCCGTAGTCAACCCGATGTTGAACACTTTAGGTGGTGGCGGAAACCGAGGAAACCAATTGGTACAGTTCGGAGGTGCATGCAACTCTATCGCTGCAACGCTTGCTCCGGTATTGGGCGGATATTTGATTGGCGATATTGCCGGCGCTAAAATTTCTAATGCTAATCCCGTATTCTTTTTGGCAATGGGAATTTTCGCCTTGGTATTCATTGTCCTCTCCATGGTAAATATTCCGGAACCGTATGTCGTTAAGGAAGAGAAATCTGCAACTCCTGACAAACACAGTGCATTATCATTCCGTCATTTTGTATTGGGAATGATTTGTATCTTTATATATGTCGGTATAGAAGTGGGCATTCCGAACATCATGAACTTGTTTATGACCATAGAAAAAGGCATTGATCCGGCTGCCGCTGGAAGTGTTGTCGGAACATATTGGTTCTTGATGCTAATCGGTCGTTTGCTTGGAGGTATTGTTGGAGGAAAAGTTTCGAGTAAAACAATGCTATCTACCGTTGCAACTTTAGGTTTGATTTTAGTCCTTTCGGCCATTTTTGTTCCAACGAGCAATGTAAGTATGCCGGTACTGAGAGGTGATTTGTCTTTCGGTATGGAAAATGTGCCTGTTACTTGCTTGCTTCTCGTATTATGCGGATTATGTACATCGGTAATGTGGGGCGGTATCTTCAATTTGGCTGTTGAAGGCTTAGGAAAATATACTTCCGCTGCTTCCGGTTTGTTCATGATGATGGTTTGCGGTGGTGGTATCCTTCCGGCAATCCAAGGTGCTCTTGCAGATTCAATTGGATATATCAACAGTTACTGGTTGATTGTTGTCTGCTTAGGTTATCTGTTGTTCTACGCTTTGGTAGGAAGCAAGAATGTAAACAAGAATATTCCTGTTGAATAATATCGATTAATCGAAACATAAGAGAGAGGAGATCGGCTTGGCAAAACATTTTTCTCGGTCGGTCTCCTCTTTTCTTTTTTATCACATAAAATTGTTTAACCATAAAACTTCTTAGTCATGAGCAAAATTGATATAGACTTTGTAAGAAGCCGGTTTATCAAACATTTTGATGGGTCTACCGGTAACGTGTACGCATCTCCCGGACGTATAAATTTAATAGGCGAGCATACCGATTATAACGGAGGATTTGTGTTTCCCGGTGCAATCGACAAGGGCATGATTGCCGAATTAAAAATTAACGGGACAAATAAAGTCCGGGCTTATTCTATCGATTTGAAAGATTATGTTGAATTCGGGCTGAATGAAGAAGACGCTCCACGTGCCAGCTGGGCAAGATATATATTTGGCGTTTGCCGGGAAATAATCAAACGCGGTGGAAAGATTAGCGGATTCAATACCGCTTTTGCCGGAGATGTTCCTATGGGGGCTGGGATGTCTTCTTCTGCCGCATTGGAAAGCACTTACGCTTTTGCATTAAACGAAATGTTCGATTGTGGGCTTGACAAGTTTGAGTTGGCAAAAATCGGGCAGGCAACAGAACATAACTATTGTGGAGTCAACTGCGGAATCATGGACCAATTTGCATCCGTATTTGGGAAAGCAGGAAGCTTGATTCGCTTGGATTGCCGTTCGCTCGAGTATCAATATTTCCCGTTCGACCCGAAAGGTTACAAGTTAGTACTTCTCGATTCTGTCGTTAAACACGAATTGGCATCATCGGCTTATAACAAACGCCGCCAATCATGCGAAACGGCTGTTGCAGCTATCCAGAAAAGACATCCTGAAGTGGAATTTCTCCGTGATGCCAATATGGATTGGTTGAAAGAGGTAAAAGAGGAAATATCGGCAGAAGACTACATGCGTGCCGAATATGTTATTGAGGAAATCCAACGTGTATTGGATGTATGCGATGCATTGGAGCAGGGCGATTATGAAACAGTCGGCAAAAAAATGTACGAAACACACCATGGCATGAGCAAATTGTATGAAGTAAGTTGCGAAGAGCTCGACTTCTTGAACGATTTGGCAAAAGAATGCGGTGTGACAGGTTCCAGAGTTATGGGAGGTGGATTCGGCGGTTGTACTATCAATCTCGTAAAAGATGAACTTTACGAGCCGTTTGTGAACAAAGCCAGAGAATCTTAT
Organism: uncultured Parabacteroides sp.; assembly: GCA_944325355.1. Classification (GTDB taxonomy): domain Bacteria; phylum Bacteroidota; class Bacteroidia; order Bacteroidales; family Tannerellaceae; genus Parabacteroides. The sequence continues at coordinate 25,447 of CALUZS010000001.1, read as the reverse complement.
TTCAAACAATACAACAAACATCTGAAAGTCTACGATGTAGTTATTTCAGACGGTGCTCGCCGATTGTGTTAAAAAAGACAACTGAATTTCTACGGCTGGCGGGATTCAATTCCCCGCCAGCCGTTTTTGTTTTCCTGGAAACAGAACATCTCTTCTTTTTGAAAACGATTTTATCTTTGTATTTGCGGTGAATATTTATGCCCGTATGAAAGAGAAACATTATCTTTGCAGAAAAATAAATTATATTCTATTCTAAAATGAACGATATAAAACTTATGAACCGTGCAGCCGACAACATACGTATTCTGGCTGCAGCGATGGTGGAAAAAGCTAAATCCGGCCATCCCGGCGGAGCAATGGGCGGAGCCGATTTCGTGAATATTCTTTATTCGGAATTCATGATTTACGATCCCAAAAACCCTGAATGGGAAGGACGTGACCGTTTTTTCCTCGATCCGGGACATATGTCGCCAATGTTATATGCGGTTCTTGCATTAACCGGCAAATATACAATTGAAGAACTGAAAGATTTCCGGCAGTGGGGAAGCGTTACTCCCGGACATCCGGAATTGAACGTGAAAAGAGGTATAGAAAACTCTTCAGGTCCGTTGGGTCAAGGACACACCTATGCCGTAGGTGCTGCCATGGCTGCCAAATTCCTTCAAGCACGTTTAGGCAAAGAAGTTATTAATCCTACCATATATGCGTTTATCTCTGATGGAGGTATCCAGGAAGAGATTTCCCAAGGAGCAGGAAGAGTGGCTGGAACGTTGGGGCTTGATAATTTAATCATGTTCTATGATGCCAACAATGTCCAACTTTCTACGACCGTTGATGAAATCACAAGCGAAGATGTTGAAAAGAAATATGAAGCTTGGGGATGGAAAGTTATTACCATTAACGGTAACGATGCCGGAGAAATCCGGTCTGCACTGAAAGAAGCCAAGGCAGAAAAGGAACGCCCCACATTGATTATCGGGAAAACGGTAATGGGCAAAGGTTGTGTCGGAGAAGATGGAAGCAGTTATGAAAACAAGGTTTCTACCCATGGGCAACCATTGTCGAAAGCCGGAGTATCCATCAAAAAAACTATTGAAAATTTAGGAGGTAATCCGGAAGAGCCGTTTGCCATATTCCCGGAAGTTGCCGAATTATATGCCAATCGTGCAAAAGAACTGGAGCAAATCATGCACGAAAGATATGCAGTGAAAGAAGCATGGGCTAAAGCAAATCCGGAAAAAGCTGAAAAGCTGAAAAAATGGTTTTCCGGGGAAATTCCTGCCATTGATTGGAAAGCTATCGAACAAAAGGCCGACCAACCTACCCGTAATGCTTCAGCCAAAGTTTTAGGGGTGCTTGCCGACCATATCGAAAATATGATGGTTTCATCGGCAGATTTAAGTAATTCCGACAAAACGGACGGTTTCTTAAATAAGACTCATAGTTTTACGAAAGACGATTTCAGCGGTGCATTCTTCCAGGCAGGAGTTTCTGAACTGACAATGGCATGCGTATGTATCGGATTTGTTCTTTTCGGTGGAACAATTGCAGCTTGCGGGACATTTTTCGTATTCTCCGATTATATGAAACCGGCTATCCGCATGGCAGCCCTTATGGAATTGCCTGTGAAATTTGTATGGTCGCACGACGCTTTCCGTGTTGGGGAAGATGGTCCTACCCATCAACCGGTAGAACAAGAAGCCCAAATACGTTTGATGGAGAAGATGAAAAACCACAGTGGAAAAAACTCCATGCTGGTTATCCGTCCGGCAGACGTTATCGAAACAACGGTCGCATGGAAAATGGCAATGGAAAATACGTCCTCTCCCACCGGCCTTATATTCTCCCGGCAGAACGTAAAGAATGTTCCGGCAAAAACAGACCGTTATGAAGAAGCATTGGCATCCGAACGCGGAGCCTATATCGTCAATGAAGATGAGAATCCAGAAATAATCCTTGTTGCTTCAGGTTCGGAAGTCTCAACGTTGGTGGATGGTGCAGAGAAATTAAGGGCAGAAGGTATTCGCGTACGTATCGTCTCTATGCCGTCGGAAGGTCTTTTCTACAATCAGGACAAGGCGTATCGGGAAGCAATCTTGCCGACCGGAAGCAAAATCTTCGGATTGACAGCCGGACTGCCTGTGAATATGGAGAAAATTGTTGGATTCAACGGCAAAGTCTGGGGAATGGAAAGCTTCGGCTTTTCTGCACCTTTCAATGTCCTTGATGAAAAGCTTGGATTTAACGGTGAAAACGTATACAAACAAGTGAAAGCGTTATTAGAGGAATAAATATGGATACAATAGGTTTATGTTCCGATCATGCAGGATTCGAATTGAAAGAGTACGTGAAACAATTACTCGACAGAAAAGGTATCGCTTATAAGGATTTCGGAACTTTTTCAACTGAGAGTTGTGATTATCCCGATTTTGCGCATCAGTTGGGTGCAGCGATAGACAACGATGAACTTCATACGGGGATTGCTATCTGTGGTTCCGGAAACGGCATTGCCATGACATTAAACAAACACCAGAAAGTCCGGGCTGCCTTGTGCTGGAACACGGAGATTGCCGGATTGGCACGTGCTCATAATAATGCGAACGTATTGGTGATGCCGGGACGTTTCGTAAGCAATCAAGAAGCGGAAACCATCCTTAATGCGTTTCTTGATACGCCCTACGAAGGAGGACGTCACCAAAGAAGGATAGAAAAAATTCCTTTGCAAAAATAAGAAGGAAGCACATTTACGGAAAGACCGGAATATTTTCACGCATAGCCGCACAGTTTTTCAAATGCGGCTGTGCAATTGATTTTGCTTATGTGCGTAACTTTTTTTGGAGAAAAGGTGAATACAATATAATATCCGTATAGGAATAAAAAGGAACAGCCGGAAACAATCTTTACAGATGTTTCCGGCTGTTCCTTTTTAAGTGCATTATGGCACGGTTTTTTCAGAAGCAATATCCGACACGGACAGCCAGTGCCGGTCTTCCGAAATCTTTTAATGCTAAATATTTAAATTCCAAGCCTACATTAATCCGGTCGGTGGCATAAACTTCACCTCCCAATCCGATATTTACGCCAAAGCGAGTCATGGTATCTGAGACGCCGGCTAAGCTAAATCTCCAGAACGACAGATTCAATCCGGCAAGTGGATAAAATCCGAACATATCATTTATACGGAACACATAATGCGCATTGGCATCTATCGCCCACGAACTAAATCCTGAATCCTTGATATGATATGTCAACGAAGGTGCAATCCGGAAATTATCCAAAATGCAGTAACGATAATCCAGCCCGATAGTTGCATTATCGGGACCTGAGTCGAATCCGTACCCTAAAGAAAGGCCTATTGAAGAGGATCCTTTATCTGTCTGTGCATATACTCCTCCAATACTAACAATTGCAAGGAGCATTAGAATAAAAAACTTTTTCATTTTTGATTAATTTAGATTTGTAACTTTTTATTTTACTTGCAAACGTTCTCCTGCACTTTCCACGATACTGCGGTAATATGCTTCATCATATCCGGGGAAATCGGGCATTTCCGACAATCCGTAGCCGTTATCCATAAAATGCCCGTCAACTTCCTTTTTCATGTTCCCATCCATGTATTTCACCAACAGGTACTCGCCTAATTTTTTCCAGCGTTCTGTCGCTGTATCTGCGGTAGTCGCACTATACCATGTCAGGAACTCTTTGGCTTTGTCAGGATTCTTTTCATATAGCTCTTGTGCGGCTTTATCTATCGCCGGAAGCATTTCTTTATATCCGTTCTCAAGCTCCTGCTGGACTTTCCGGATGTCTTTAATCATATAATTATATTTCCCGTATGCCATATTGGCTACCCAGTTATGAATCCAAAACGCCGATGTCCAAGAGAAGTGCATCATGTCACCGTTGCCTACACGGTAACTTTCCGGGGTGGCGATTACCGAACAATAAACCGGAGTAAATACGGCCATGTCTGCATCATCTACACCAAACCATAAAACGCCTCCGATAGCGTCTGGCAGCCAATTCCTCAATTGTGGGACAATAACAAAGCCTGTCTGCTGTGTTGCAATGGCCCGTTCATTTACATATTCTTTTCCATCAACTTTAAAATTCATCGGACGCCAGCGGTACGGGACTTTATACGGACCTGCCCCAGCATCTTTAGTCATATCCAAATCCGTTCCTTCAAAATGGTCGCGCATGGCATTTTGCACATCCTGGACAGAAAGCAGCCGGTCCGGCTTTATATATAGGGGCATCGGCTCTTTTGTGATGTCGCCCTTTATAAAGTCGGTATATTGGTCCATTGAAGCACTGTATTTTCGGAAGAAAGACCATACCCGCGCTTCACAACCGCGTAAACCTCCAAATTCATAAGGGCAATATGCTTTTGCAAAACTGAAATCTTTATCGCGCCCTTTGAAATATCCTTTTTCCCGGGCGAAAGAGATTACATCTGGAGAGTAAATGCAATTTTCCGGATCATTAAATGGAATCTGCTGAATCCGTGATTGGTTCGCATGAGCGGAAATGCAATCGTCCGGAATCCGGATTGCAACCCATACAGCACCTTTGTTCCCCGGACCTTTTCCTATCAGCTCCATAATCCAAGCTTCGTTTTTATCGGCTATCGAAAACGACTCTCCACTGCTACAATAACCATACTCTTTAACTAAATCGGTCATTACCTGTATGGCTTCTCTTGCTGTTTTCGCACGTTGCAAGGTTATGTATATCAAGCTCCCGTAATCCATAATACCGGTAGTGTCTACCAATTCCGGTCTACCTCCGAATGTGCTTTCGGTGATTGCTAACTGATGTTCGTTCATGTTTCCCACTACCGAATAGGTATGGCTCACTTGAGGGATGCTCCCTAACGGCTTTCCTGTGTCCCATTCTTTTATGTTCACCATCGAGCCGGCAGGCCAATCTTTCGCAGGCCAATGATACAATTCACCATACAGAGTATGTGAATCAGCGGCATAGCTGATTATTACCGACCCGTCAACCGATGCCTTTTTTCCAACCAGCAATCCGGTACAAGCAGAAATGTCCATATTTATCGCAACAGTTGCCAATAAAATTACAAATGTCAGCCTTTTCTTTACCATATCTATATTATCTATTCCTAATTTTGTATATTTTGTAAGTATTTTATCTCTTCAGCCCAAATCGTTTCGTCCGGAGTTTCCAAAATCAATGGAATATTGTCGAAACGGGAATCCTTCATCAACATCTCGAATGTAGTGACACCCATCAATCCTTTCCCGATACTGTCGTGCCTGTCTACCTTGGAACCCAAATCCTTTTTGGAATCGTTAATATGCATCCCGCGTAAATATTTGAAACCGATGGTTTCTTCAAACTTTTGGAAAGTCTGTCGGAAACCTTCTTCCGTCCGGATATCATAACCGGCAGCCAGCGTGTGTGCTGTATCGATGCAAACGCCTACCCGGCTTTTGTCTTCTACCCGATTGATGATGTAAGCGATTTGCTCGAACGTATGCCCTAAGTTACTGCCCTGTCCTGCGGTATTTTCGATAACGGCGGTCACTCCCGATGTCTGTTCAAGCACCCAATTGATGGAAGATGCTATCCTGTCAAGACACTCCTCAATTGATATTTTTCCCAAATGGCTTCCCGGATGAAAATTCAGCCTGTCCAGCCCTAATTGCTCGCAACGTCTCATTTCATCCAGAAAGGCATCTCTCGATTTTGAAAGCCCGGTTTCTTCCGGGTGACCGAGGTTTATCAGATAACTGTCATGCGGCAGAATCTGCGCTGCCGAATATCCATATTTCTCACAACGTTCCTTAAACAAACTGATGCTTTTATCCGACAACGGAGCCGACACCCATTGGCGTTGGTTCTTTGTAAACAAAGCAAAAGCGGTTGCACCAATTTTGTGGGCATTTTCGGGGGCGTTCTCAACACCCCCTGAAGAAGATACATGCGCACCTATATATTTCATTGCTTAATCGTTCAAATAGTAATCAATGGTTGTGACAACTCGTACATTTTTAATATAAGGCGTATTTGCATCCCTGTCGGTAATTGAGAACTGCCCTTGGTTTGCGGTACGGATTTTCCCCAATTTGCTATCCGAATCTTCAGCAAATTTCAATGCCGCTTCCCGTGCGTTTTTAGTAGCTTCTTCAATCATTTCCGGCTTGATATCGTTCAATTTCGTAAACAAGAATTGTGTTTGGTAACGATAATCGCCACTGGTTATGACAATACCCTGCTTCAACAAATCGCTTTGTTCTGAAATCAATTTCCTAACCAAATCAACTTTCCCGGAAGAAACGGTCAGAACCGAAGTCGCATTATAGCGGTACGTTATATTCTCGTTCACATAACGTTCGGCTTTCATATCAATAATTTCCGGAGCAGAGACAGTTATCTCGTCTTCGCTGATACCGTTTTTCATCAAAAAATCCTTGATTGCCTTATTCTTGTTCTCCAAACTTACATACAGCTGGGATATATCGTTTCCTATTTCCTTATACATTAATGGCCAAATCACTTTGTCTGCCGGGACTTCTTTCTCTGACAAACCTTTTACTGAAACAACACGTTCTTTCTCTTTGAAGCTGTTTATACCGTTCCGTAAAGCAATTCCTAACAGCAATAAACCTAATGCAACAGCCACTCCTGCTAATAAGTTGTTCTTTTCCATGATAATTTCAATTAATAATTAAACATCTATTATTCAACCTTACACTCGCAAAAAAAGAATTTCTCTCGCGCCACATCTTTTGGCGAAGCAAAGTATACAATTTCAGCATTCGAACATAACTCCTTTGCCGAATTGTATATTTCAACCGTAATAAAAACTGCATTCCGTTTTTGTTCCGTAATATGTCCTCTTATCTCCAAAAAAGGTTCTTTTACGGAAATACTTTTCAAGAATTTGGCATTCAAGCGCGAAGTAACTCCTGATGTCTGTAATTTTCTGAAAACGACCCAGCCTGCCAATTCATCCATAATGGCAGATTGGATACCTCCATGAAGTGTATTTAACCAGCCTTGATGGTATTCTTTCGGGGTCCAATGCGCGACAATGTCCTCTCCGTCTTCATAAAATTCCATCTGTAGACCCATTTTATTATTGGGGGCACAGCCGAAACATTGATATCCTTCAAGACCAACCCAAGGATTTATAAGCTTTTTCATAACTAAACGTCTTAATAATCGTATGACAAATATATAAAGAAAAATGGACTTCCATATAAAAAAACGCAGGCAGCTAACAGTATGGACTCATTTTTCCCCTTATGGAATAATCATATCCGTATTTCTCCGAAAACAGATAATAAAGGAAGAGCCTGCCCGAGATAAACTCGGGCAGGCTCTTCCCTATCTTTATATTCAAAATTTTACGATTTATTCTTCTATCACCGGCTGGATAAAGTCGACAAAACAAAGAGCAGCCAACGCCGTTCCGTATCTTTTCTCTATGGTTATTCCTTCAGTAATAAAATTCAATTCACCTAAATAATACTTACTGTAAGTTTTCTGATGCAAATCATTAATTACACGAATTAGACGGGATTCCAAATCTTCGATACGATACCGTCCGCTAACTTCGCAAACCAATCCGCCGACTTTCTCATCGAAATTTTCATCTTTGTACATCCAAGCATATACAATTCCGGCAGATACAAACTCATCCTGATAACCGTGAGACACAGCCATAATAGTCTTCATTTCCGAACCGAACGGAGGAAAATCAATTTCGTCCATACTAACCAAATGAGCTGTTGCCGGAATTACGGATGAATATGTCATAATATTGAAGTCAGAAATGCCAGCGTCATATAAAGCCATGTGATATGAACCTGCATGTTTCTCCAAATCTGATTCACCACTACCCTTTGTTATAAAAAAGGTATTAGGAATTAAATTCCCAACTTTTTTTGCCATCTACGAATCTGTTTAATGATTTAAATAAATAATTCCATACAAATTGGAGTGCAAAAATACAAAAACGGGCAATAATAGCCAACATTTCTGTCGTTTTTTTAGCAAAACTGCAGAGAAAAACAGACAAATAAAAAAGGTCACTCGCCGGAAACCGGTAAATGACCCTTCTTATCATCAGAACAAAAATTCTTTTACTTAACTTTATCTACAATCGCTTTAAAAGCTTCCGGATGATTTACAGCCAAATCCGCCAAAACTTTCCGATTGATTTCGATGCCAGCTGCATGCAAAGCGCCCATCAAACGAGAATAAGACAAACCTTCCAAACGAGCAGCTGCGTTAATACGTTGAATCCATAACGCCCGGAAACTGCGTTTCTTATTACGGCGGTCACGGAATGCGTACAACAAACCTTTTTCCCACGTGTTCTTTGCTACGGTCCAAACGTTCTTCCGAGCGCCATAATAGCCACGTGTAAGTTTTAAAATCCGTTTTCTTTTTGCTCTTGAAGCAACATGATTTACTGATCTAGGCATAATTCTAATCTGTTTTGAATGTTAGCGTCATTTTTTCTATTACAAATGATCTTAATGCTATCCATTCTGTTAATAAAAATCGTTATTAAACTCGCTTAAAAAATTACTTCATACACAACAGTTTCTTAACTGTATTGACATCAACACTAGCAATCAGACCTGTGTGTGTAAGATTTCTTTTTTGCTTTTTAGTCTTCTTTGTCAAGATATGACTTTTAAAAGCGTGTTTTCTTTTGATTTTTCCTGTTCCGGTAAGGGCAAACCTCTTTTTGGCACCGGAATTAGTCTTCATCTTAGGCATTTTCCTTGATTTTTTAATATTAAACATAAAGAGCTACAACCCTTCAGCTGTAACCGTATTATTTTTCTTTTTCAGTTTCAGATTCCGGAAGTTTCTTGGTGTTTTTTGAAGAACTGCTGCCTTTTTTCGGCGTAAGCATGATAATCATACGCTTACCTTCCAGCACCGGCATCTGTTCAACCTTACCATAATCTTCCAAATCGTTGGCAAAACGGAGCAACAATACTTCGCCTTGTTCTTTAAACAGAATGGAACGTCCCTTAAAAAAAACATAAGCTTTTACCTTTGCTCCTTCCTGTAAAAATTCCTTGGCATGTCTGAGTTTAAAATTGTAATCATGGTCATCAGTTTGTGGACCGAAACGAATTTCTTTAACTACAATTTTTACAGATTTAGCTTTTTGCTCCTTCTGTTTCTTCTTTAATTGATAAAGAAACTTTTGATAATCGATAACTCTACAAACGGGGGGCGCAGCATTTGGTGATATTTCAACCAAGTCTAAACCTTGTTCTTCTGCTATATTTAGAGCATCCGTAATCGAATATACGCCTTGTTCTACATTATCACCGACAAGGCGAACTTCCCGAACTCTAATCTTTTCGTTTATCCGGTACTGCTCTTTCTGATTTTCAATCTTCATTAAAATTTATTTATTCTCCTCGTTAATAGTTTATTAATAATTATCTTTTTTACCAGCGGTTCATTTCTTTTTCAATTTCACTTTTCAAAAGCGCTGCAAAGTTAGTAATTTTCATCGAACCTTTATCACCTTCGCCATGTTTTCTTACAGAAACTTCATCATTTTCTGCTTCTTTTTCTCCGACAATGAGCATATAAGGGATGCGTTTCAATTCCGTTTCACGAATTTTCTTTCCTATTTTTTCATTGCGGTCGTCCACTACAACACTCAAATCTTGCAAAGACAGTTCATCTGCTACGCGGTGAGCATAATCATTGAATTTCTCGCTGATAGGTAAAACCGCTACTTGATCCGGGGTCAACCACAACGGGAATCGTCCACCGGTGTGCTCTATCAAGACAGCCACGAAACGTTCCATCGAACCGAACGGTGCACGGTGGATCATTACCGGGCGGTGTTTCTTATTGTCTTCTCCAACATATTCCAACTCAAAGCGTTCCGGCAGATTGTAGTCGACCTGTATCGTCCCCAACTGCCAGCGACGTCCGATGGCATCCTTTACCATAAAATCGAGTTTCGGTCCGTAGAATGCAGCTTCGCCGTATTCTACACGAGCTTTCATGCCTTTTTCCTCGCAAGCTTCAATGATTGCAGCTTCGGCACGTTCCCAATTTTCATCGGAGCCGATATACTTTTCCCGGTTGACTTTGTCGCGCAACGATATTTGTGCTTCAAATTCGGTAAAATTCATCGACTTGAAAACAATTGAAATAATATCCATCACCCGGAGGAACTCATCCTTCACTTGATCTGGACGGCAGAATATATGTGCGTCATCCTGCGTAAAGCTGCGCACACGGGTCAACCCGTGTAATTCACCGCTCTGCTCATAACGGCAAACCGTTCCAAATTCAGCAATCCGCAAAGGTAAGTCTTTATACGAACGGGGGGAATTTTTGTAAATCATACAGTGGTGCGGGCAGTTCATCGGCTTCAGGAAATACTCTTCGCCTTCTTCCGGAGTATGAATCGGCTGGAATGAATCTTTACCGTATTTCGCATAGTGTCCTGAGGTTATATACAATAATTTATTACCAATCGGCGGACACATTACTTCCTGATAGTGGTACCGCGACTGTATCTTGCGGAGAAATTCCTGCAGACGCAGACGCAACATGGTACCTTTCGGCAACCACATCGGTAAACCTTTGCCTACTGTATCTGAAAACATAAAGAGCTCCAGCTCCTTCCCTATTTTCCGATGGTCGCGCTTCTTAGCCTCTTCCAACATTACCAGATATTCATCCAGCATCTTTTTCTTCGGGAAAGAAATCGCATATAACCGAACCAGCTGTTTGCGTTTTTCATCCCCGCGCCAATAAGCACCAGCAACGCTTAATATCTTTACAGCTTTTATGTAAGATGTGTTCGGCAAGTGAGGACCTCTACACAAATCCGTAAAGGCACCCTGCGTATATGTCGTAATTTTTCCGTCTTCCAATTCGCTGATTAGCTCTGTCTTATAGACTTCACCCCTGTCTCCGAACATTTTCATCGCATCGGCTTTGGAAATGTCGGCTCTTTTTATCTCTTCCTTTTTGGAAACAAGTTCCATCATCTTTGCTTCTATAGCCGCAAAATCACTGTCTTTAATGACAGTTTCTCCCGGATCCACATCATAATAAAATCCGTTTTCGATTGCCGGGCCGATACCGAATTTGATACCCGGGTAAAGCTCTTGCAATGCTTCTGCCATTAAGTGTGCGCTCGAATGCCAGAAAGCATGTTTTCCCTCTTCATCGTCCCATTTCAACAATTTCAGTGTTGCATCCGTATGTATGGGACGGGTTAAATCCCATACTTCACCATCAACATTTGCTGCCAAAACCTCCTGTGCCAATCGGGGGCTGATGCTTTCCGCTATTTGCATGGAAGTAATTCCTTCTGCATACTCTTTTACAGAATTATCTGGAAATGTAATTTTTATCATATTTCTCTTTTCTATGAATATATGAATATTTTTATTGTGTGCAAAGTTAACATTCTTTTTTTAATAGAAGCATCTTTGCCTCTAAATTCAACAACTTCTGTTTTTCCCTTTCAGTTGCGTGCCATTCTCTTTATAATGCTATAAGCATTGTAGATACCCAACTCACCGGCTTTGCTCAAATCCCGTATCCCTTGGTTTATGTTTCCCAACGACAAATATGAGAGTCCGCGATTGAAATATGCTTCTGCAAATTCAGGATCTCGGCGGATAGCTTCGTCATAGTCGGCAATGGCAGCCCGGAAGTCGCGCAGATTACAACGCATGTTTCCCCGGTTAAAATACGCATAAACGAAGCTCGGATTCTGCTTGATGACCATATCGTAATCGCGCATTATCATTTCATGCTCTTGCGACTGCTGTTTGTTTTCTATCGCTTCCTGCGCTTCTCTGGCTTTTGCGATATTGCTGCCTTTCGATAACGCGGGTGTCTCCATCGGTACTACACTTACTTTTTGTTCTTCTTTCTCATATTGGTTATATGTCATCTGCTTGTTGCGAACCACAGCCCGGCAGAAATAAGCCAACGTGAATGAGGAATTCAATTCGATAGCACGGTTGAAATCCTTAATAGCTTCAACAAAATCTTGTACCAGCATATAATCGAGTCCCCGTCCGAAATAAGCTATCGCATTTCCCGGATCCTTTTCGATAACGGACGAATAATTGTTTATCGAATTGAAATGGGTGGCAATCTGGTCTTCCGTCAACGCGGCTTCGTCGTTTGTCAAGATTAATTTGTAATTCAAGTAGGCTGCGTTGTTGAAATCATCCACCATTTTATCGTAATAAATAAGTCTTTTGACCGGATCCGATTTCTCATAATACGACAAAACAAACGATTTTTCCAGGTCTATGCGCACGTTCCGATCTTGTACCCTGCCTCTGAATTCGTTTTTGTATTTGCTCTTGCGCTCTTCTTCTTTGTCATATACGACCAAACGGTTGAACTTTTCAATGTTCTCATCCGATTGTTCACGGGTGTTATCGCTTGGGGAAGTAGGATTCGCTGAAGCACCTGCATTACTATCCTGTTTGTCATCCGATGAAGCAAGTTGCGTTTCGTTCTTCAGGCTTCCGTCACGCATTTTTTTCTCCATCTCGAATGCTTTCCAATAATCTTTGTCTGCCCCTACGACATCGTTCATTTTCCGTTTCGCCTCTGAACGGCTATAATATCCAGGGATGAACATCGGATATTCCGCCAGCACGACATCATAATCATCCACCGCGCCGGGAAAATCGCCCACTTGGAAACGGAGCAAAGCTCGGTTATAGTATGCCATATAATTATCCGGCTCTTGCTCTATCACATCCGTGAAATCTTCAATAGCCCCATTATATTCTCCTACTTGGAAACGGAGCAACCCGCGATTAAAGCGTGCAATCATGTTATGTTTTTCCACATTTATGACTTCATCGTAATCCGACATCGCGCCACGCAAATCATTCAACTGGTAACGTACCAGCCCGCGGTTGATATAATATCCGGTTTCCTTCATGCTCAAACGAATTGCTTCGTTCAAATCTTTCAAGGCATCCTCCAGACGGTTTATCTGATAATAGACTATTGCGCGGTTACCGTACGACGGCGCAAAATAAGGATCCAATTCAATGGCCTTGTCATAATCTTTCAGAGCGTTGACCGTATCGCCTTTTTCCAAATACATTGCGGCACGCGGCAGATAGGAACTCGATTCACGAGGATAGGCGGAAACCAGCTTGTCAAAAACTTTTTCTGCCCCGTCAAAATCCTTCTTCTGAATATAGGCAATAGCCATATTACTTAACATCAGACGGTCGTCTGTCTTATATTCCAGTCCTTTTTCGTAATCGGCTATCGCTCCATCGTAATTCTCTTGACTCTGACGTGCTATGCCTCTTGCGTAATAAGCTTGCGCCAAAAAGGGATTACGCTCAATGCTGGCAGTACAATCTTCCTCCGCCCCCTTGAAATCATCCAGACTTATTTTGGCAACGCCACGGTAAAAATAGGGTTCAGCCATCCATGGTTTGGAACGGATAACTTGGTTGAAGTACTGTATCGCCAATACATAATCCTCAAAATACAAAGCATTCCTGCCAATAGTCATGACCCTATCCGTATTAATCTGCCCGTATCCGGATAAGGTGTATATAGACAACGCCAATATGCATAAAAATCGTCTCATCATAAAGTATAAAATTTCAACTCCTTAATGACATTCGTCAAACCTTTCAAATAATCCTGGCAAATGTAAGAATTAATATCTTTATTACCGCATATTCGAATCCCTTTTAATTTTCATTTGGAAATAAAATCGGCTCAAAAAAAGACGCTTTTCCTAAAAAGAAGAGAGAAAAGCGACAAACAGTCATCGGCAATATAAAAAGAAAGCTGTGGGGAAATAAGATAACTCTTTTCTCCACAGCCCTTCTTTCTTATTCCGTATATTCCCGAAATCCTTTGTATTATTTCGGATCAATATGCACCATCAAATGATTCTTTGCGATTTTGTCACCCACATTTACATCCAGATGGGTAACGACTCCCGAAACCGGTGCGACAACATGGTTCAGCATTTTCATCGCTTCATGGATAAGCAACAACTGTCCTGTCTCGACCGTATCGCCTTCTTTTACTTTTATATCGACAATCGTTCCGGGCAGATGGGAGATAACATCTCCCGCAAGCGGCTTTTTCCAGACAGGTCTCTGCTTGTACTTCTCTGTCAATAGCGTTTTATATTTCCGCGCCGTTACGACAAAATCAACATATTCTTTCTTTTCCATATTATTTTCTCCAAAGCATGTAATTAGAACGGAGGCAAACCGTGCTTCTTGTTCGGACGGTATTCCTCTTTCAAGATTGAAAGTTTCAGCGCATGCAACAACAATGAGCGTGTCTCTTTCGGTTCTATTACAGAATCGATGAATCCTCTTGATGCAGCGACATACGGGTTTGCGAATTTCTCGATATATTCTTTCACTTTTTCCTGGCGCATTGCATCTTGATCTTCCGCAGCCATGATTTCTTTTCTGAAAATAATGTTCGCAGCACCTTCCGGACCCATTACGGCGATTTCCGCACTTGGCCAGGCAAACATGAAGTCGGCTCCCAGGTGACGAGAATTCATAGCGATATATCCACCACCGTATGCTTTACGAAGAATAACTGTAATCTTTGGAACGGTGGCTTCTGAATATGCATACAAAACTTTTGCACCGTGGCGAATCACACCGGCATGCTCTTGGTCTACGCCTGGCAGATACCCAGGCATATCTTCCAACGTGATGATAGGAATATTGAATGAATCGCAGAAACGGATGAAGCGTGCAGCTTTGTCGGCGCTATCGCAGTCCAATACTCCGGCTAAAACCATCGGTTGGTTGGCAACGAAACCGACAGTCTCACCTCCCATACGGCCGAAACCGACTACAATGTTGGCAGCCCACAGCTCTTGTACCTCCAGGAAATCGGAATCATCAACAATGCATTTGATAACATCGCGCACATCATACGGCTGTTTCGGGTCGGAAGGAACAACGTCTTCGATATTCATCACAACCGAAGGTTCTTTCGCTTCAATGTTTTTTGCTCGCTCTTGGTTATTCCAAGGGATGAAACTTACCAGACGTTTTACCTGCTCGAAACATTCCTGCTCGCTCTTGGCATAGAAATGAGCATTTCCGGTGATTTCAGCATGCACGCGTGCGCCGCCCAGTTCCTCCATTGAAATGTCTTCTCCCAAGACCGTCTTTATTACATTCGGACCTGTAATGAACATCTTCGAGATATTCTCAACTACGAATACGAAGTCTGTCAACGCCGGCGAATACACAGCGCCTCCGGCACACGGTCCCAGAATCAAGGAAATCTGCGGAATAACACCCGATGCAATGGTGTTGCGGTAAAAAATCTCACCATAACCTGCCAATGCGCTGACACCTTCCTGGATACGGGCGCCACCCGAGTCGTTTATGCCGATAATGGGGCATTTCATTTTCAATGCATGGTCCATTATCTTTGTAATCTTACGCGCATGTTGCAATCCCAGCGAGCCTCCGGCTACCGTAAAGTCTTGTGCGTAAATACAAACCGGGGCTCCGAAAATCGTACCTGTTCCCGTTACGACCCCGTCACCGGGAAAATCTTTCTTGTCCATGCCGAAATCGCGTCCGTCATGTTTCACAAACATATCATACTCATGAAAAGAATTCTTGTCCAATAAGGAAAGAATTCGTTCGCGAGCTGTCAATTTTCCCATAGCGACCTGTTTCTCGATAGCAGCTTCACCACCGCCCATCTCAATAACAGCCTTTTTCTCTCTAAGGGTCTCAATGTTTTTACTTAAATCTGCCATATTCTATTTTAACTTTTTCACGGCTTTTGTCCGGTATGAACAACGCACCGTGCCTTTGATTATATTATTTAGCTTACCTTTGTTCAACTGACGGCGGATAGCCGAAACATTGTCGATAAAAACATGCCCCGTCAGATGCTCACATTCGTGTTGGACGACACGTGCTGCAAATCCTTCAAGCATTTCATCGTGTTCCGTCCAATTTTCGTCGAAATATTTAACGCGCACTTTAACCGAACGGTACACCTTTTCATGAATTCCGGGCAAACTAAGGCATCCCTCTTCCATGGAAACCGTCTCCTCGCTTTTCTCAAGAAATTCCGGATTAATCATTGTGCGTTTAAAACCTTTACACTCCGGGAAATCATCCCTCAGCACATCGGCGTCGATTACTAAGATACGTAATGACAATCCTACCTGAGGACCTGCCAAACCTACGCCGTCCGCATTGTACATTGTCTCAAACATATCGGATACCAGCTTTTTTAATTCGGGATATTCTCTCGGAACATCTTCCGCTTCTTTCCTTAAAACCGGCTGTCCGTATAAATAAACAGGTAAAATCATAATTGCTGATACTTTTTCTGCTCTAAATAGGATTGGAGTATTATCACCGCGCTGATTTCGTCTACCAAGGCTTTATCCTGACGTTTCATTTTTTTTAATCCGCCATCAAGCATCGCTTTGTGCGCCAACACGGAAGTAAAGCGTTCATCATGATAAACGACAGGGATATCGGGTAAAGCACGGGTAAGCGCAGCAACGAAAGCTTTCACATATTTCATGTTCTCTGAGTCTTCATTGTTCATCTGCTTGGGGTGACCTACTACGATACAATCAACCTCTTCTTTCCGGGTATAATCCGAAAGGAATTTGACCGCTTGATAACCATCTACCGTAGTAAGCCCGTTAGCTATAAGTTGTAACGGGTCTGTCACAGCGATACCTGTTCTTTTCCGTCCGTAATCAACAGCAATAATCCTTCCCATTGCGGAGGCAAAGATAATACAATTATAGATATTGTTTACATATTCTGTAAAAAAGTGTGCAGAAGGATGTGTCAATAGGCATTATCTTCGCCTTTTATCATATTGAAAACCGTAACGGTTATAATCTTTAAATCCAGAAGAAAAGACCAGTTCTCGATATACCATACATCGCGTTTGACGCGTTCCGCCATCGATTCCATGCTCTTGGTCTCACCCCGATAGCCGGTTACCTGCGCCCACCCGGTTATTCCCGGCTTTACCAAATGGCGCACCATGTAACGGTCTATCATGTTTGAGTATAATTCCGTATGTTTCAACATATGCGGGCGAGGACCTACCACCGACATATCGCCTTTCAGCACATTCCAGAATTGGGGAAACTCATCCAAGTTATTCCTGCGCAGGAAAGAACCGATACGGGTATTGCGAGGATCATCCTTTGTTGCCTGCAATTCATCGGCTTCCCGGTTCACCCGCATCGTACGGAACTTGAAGCAGGTAAAATCTTTTCCATACAATCCGGTGCGTTTTTGCCTGAAGAGCACCGGCCCCGGTGAACTTAATTTGATTAATGTCCCTACAATAACGTACAGAAAAGGATATATCAGGATTAATACCGTCAAAGAAAACAGAATATCGAAAGCCCGCTTCAAGATGCGGTTGTGTAAAAGTTCCAGCGGCTCCTTGCGGATGCTCAAGATTGGAACAGTATCCATGATATCCAGAACCAGACTCTTTTTAACATTACGGTATATCTCGGGGATAATATAAAAACGTATCATATTTTTTTCAGCATAATTCATCAAACGAAGTATTTTTTCATCTTGTGTGCCCGGTAAAGTGCAATAGATTTCATCAACATTATGCGTATCTAAAAAAGGCTCAACCTCGTGTGTCATTCCTAAATAATTCGGAAGTTCTTTCTTCAAAAGCAGGTTGTCATCAAAAAATCCCAATACATTAAAGCCATATCCCAAATCCGTTTTCATGACCCTGTACAGTTCCAAGCCGTTCTTCCCGGCTCCCACGATAATAACCTGTTTGGAGTAATAACCTTTCCGGCGGTACCATTTAAGAATTAGGCGGACAATGATGCGCCACAGGACGAACACGAAAGTTAACGCCAAAAAGAATAATTGTATGAACGAAGAATTATTCTTTATGCCCAAAAACAAAAGGCAAACTGCGAACAGTAGCGTTTGTATTGTTGTCAGTATAATCGCCCGGCGGGTCACGTCTTCCATGAACACGACGGAAGAGTGGATTCGTATCGGAACGAAATACAACGATACCAGATAACTGAAATTCAGACAAAGCAATACTTCTCTCCAGCGGTCGTTATCCACCTGGATTTGAAAGGCGGGTAACAGGAAAAACAATGTCCAGAATACAACATTTATGACTATGACGTCCCCTGTCCCTATCAGCCATTTCAAAAAGTAGTCCTTGTCTCGTTTCAGTTCCACGCTTTTTTATGTTTATAGCAAATTCAGCAAGTATTGACCATATTGGTTCTTCCGCATCGGTTCTGCCAGCCGCTTCAGGCAATCTGAATCAATCCACCCTTTCCGATAGGCAATCTCTTCCAAGCATGCCACTTTCAAGCCTTGCCGCTTCTCAATAACCTCCACGAATGTAGAAGCTTCCGACAAGGAATCGTGCGTCCCGGTATCCAGCCATGCGAATCCGCGCCCTAACAGTTGTACATCCAACAACTCCTGTTCGAGATAAACCTGGTTGACCGACGTTATCTCCAGCTCTCCACGGGCAGAAGGCCTGATGTTTTTCGCGACATCCACCACCGAATTCGGATAGAAATACAATCCTACCACGGCATAATGCGATTTCGCCTGTTGTGGTTTCTCTTCGATGCTCAATACCTTTCCGAACGGGTCAAACTCCACGACACCGTAGCGTTCCGGGTCATTCACATAATACCCGAATACGGTCGATCTCCCCTTTTCTTCCACATTGCAAACGGCTTTTGCCAACATGGAAGTAAAGCTCTGCCCGTAAAAGATATTGTCGCCCAACACCAAACAAACCGAATCGGTTCCGATGAAATCGGCTCCGATGATAAACGCCTGTGCCAATCCATCGGGAGACGGCTGTTCCGCATATGAAAAACGGACTCCATAATCCGAACCGTCCCCCAACAACCTGCGGAAACCCGGCAGATCCTGTGGGGTCGAAATGACCAGGATTTCCCTAATCCCTGCCAGCATCAATACCGATATCGGATAATAAATCATCGGTTTGTCATAAATCGGCAGTAACTGTTTCGATACGCCTTTCGTTATAGGATACAAACGTGTCCCTGAACCTCCGGCCAATACTATTCCTTTCACTTCATTACTTTTTTGTTATCCGCAATGGGATTGTTAATAATATTATGTCTATTATAAGACGCATCCATAAGACAAAATGCTGCAAAACGCAACAAAATTCTTTCTGTTTTTAAACAAAACCGCCCGTGCCATACAGAATTTTTCCTGTCATTCGGTGGAGACAGAGGATTTCTCTTTTGACTGTACCACTTTTGAATAAGGAGGAACACTGTGCGTCAACCAGATGTTTCCTCCGATGACCGATCCTTTGCCTATCGTTATCCTGCCCAATACCGATGTATTCGAATAAATCGTTACGTGGTCTTCAATAATCGGATGGCGGGGTACATCCATCGGCAGGCCGTTTTCGTCAAGGGTAAAGCTCTTTGCGCCCAATGTCACGCCTTGATAAAGCTGAACATGGTTTCCAATGATAGCCGTCTGCCCTACGACAACACCCGTTCCGTGGTCTATGCTGAAGAACTCTCCGATGCTGGCGCCGGGATGGAGGTCGATTCCGGTATCCGAATGGGCCATTTCCGTAATGATGCGCGGTAACACGGGCACATGCAGGTTATATAATTCATGAGCTACCCGTTGATGCATAATCGCACGGATGGCAGGATAACAGAAAATGATTTCGCTGACACTCTTTGCCGCAGGATCCCCGTCGAGCATCGCCTTCACATCGGTCGACAACAAGTATTTAATCTGTGGCAAGCGGTTGATGAAAGCTACGGTTACGGAAGCCGCTTCCTCTTTGCAGCAGCTCTCTTCACTGTTTTCAAAACACAAGCTGTTGATGATTTGCTCATATAGCAAATCGTATGCTTGTTCCAGGCATACCCCTATGGAATATTGTGCCGAAAGGCTGCTTTTCGTATGCCCGTCTCCGAAAAATCCCGGGAAAAGTATCGCACGCAGCAGATTCATGATTTCACGAACCGACGAAACCGAAGGCGACGGTTTACGGTGTAACGGGATATATTGGTATTTCCTGCTATCGAAATCTGATAACAAATCCACATTCTTTGCGATTTCACCTAATATCTTTGAACGTTCCATATTTTTAATCATGTAGCTGTCAAAAGTAATTATTTTCGCACACAATAAAAAATGGCGGAATTTTTTTGGCGGAATAATCCGTTGTTTTTTTGCATAACTTTGCCCAGAAACAACATACAGCCCTACGGAACGGAAAATCATACATATCGATATGGACGCTTTCTACGCATCTGTCGAGCAGAGGGATAACCCCGAGCTGCGAGGGAAGCCTGTTGCTGTGGGGCATGCCGACAGTCGCGGTGTGGTTGCTACGGCAAGTTACGAGGCGCGGAAATACGGCGTCCGTTCCGCCATGCCATCGATAAAAGCCAGGCAACTCTGTCCCGGGCTGATTTTTATTCCGGGAAGGATGGAACTCTATAAAGAGGTGTCCCTCCGTATACGGGACATCTTCCATGAATATACCGACCTTGTCGAACCGCTATCGCTCGATGAAGCATTTCTCGATGTCACAGTAAATAAAAAAGGAATACCTTTGGCCGTTGACATCGCAAAAGAGATAAAACAACGGATACGCGACGAACTGCAACTGGTTGCTTCTGCCGGTATCTCCTACAATAAATTCCTTGCCAAGATTGCATCCGACTACCGGAAACCGGACGGATTATGCACAATCCATCCGTCGCAGGCCATCGGGTTCATCGACAGACTGTCGGTCGAATCGTTCTGGGGTGTCGGTCCTGTCACGGCAAACAAGCTCCACTCATTGGGCATACACAATGGAAAACAACTGCGTGGCTGCTCCCTCCAGATGTTGCAACGCCACTTCGGGAAAATGGGAATCGTCTATTACAATTTCTCCAGGGGCATCGATGACCGTGAGGTCAATCCGGTACGAATTCGTAAATCCGTCGGATGCGAACATACGCTGGAAAGGGATATCTCCAACCATACCTCCGTTATCATTGAACTGTATCATGTGGCAACCGAGCTGGTCGGACGGCTGGAACGTTCCGGGTTCAAGGGAAACACTCTTACGCTAAAAATCAAGTTTTACAACTTCGAACAATGCAGCCGTAGCTATAGCGTGCAACATCCCTTGCTGGAAATGAAAGAAATTCTCCCGTTAGCAAAAAAGCTACTCGGCGGCATCGACTTCAGCAATGCCCCGATTCGGCTTATCGGGCTTACAGTCTCCAACCCTCGGGAAGAACAGGCAGGGAGAACAATCTGGAAACAATTGAAGTTCAAGTTCACCGATTGAAAAAGATGGGCGGAATCCCATGTACATCCGGAATATTTTACGGAAAAGCCATGCAGGCTTCTCAATAGAAGCGCACGGCTTTTCTTTTATCAAAAACTTGAAAAACAATAATTATGTATTCACGGTTTGCTCCCGTTAGCAATGTTCTGCTTCAACTTCTTCGGTGTGAATCGGAATCCTCGGACCCATCCGGCGTGCGCCGTCGGCTGTTATCAGGTAATCCTCTTCGTTGCGTATTCCACCGAAGTCTTTATACTGTTCCAGTTTATCGTAATTGAGGAACTCTGCAAACTTATGTTCGCTTTTCCACAAGTCAATCAGTTCCGGAATGAAATAGATTCCAGGCTCGATGGTAAAGACAAACCCTGGCTCCAGCTCCCTTGCGAGACGCAGCGACTTACGTCCGAACTGCGTGCTTTTCGGCTTGCCGTTATATCCTACATATACTTCACCAAGATTTTCCATGTCATGGACATCCAATCCCATCATGTGCCCCAGCCCGTGCGGCATGAACATCGCGCAAGCTCCGGCTGCTACGGCATCGTCTACGTTTCCTTTTGCAAAACCGAGATCCTTCATGCCTTGCATGATGACTTTGCAGGTAAGTTCATAAACATCCACAAAAGGTATTCCCGGACGCAAGGCGGCAACAGCGGCTTCGTGACCTGCCACTTGTACATCATATACTGCTTTCTGGCGCGGTGTGAATTTCCTGTCCGCCGGCATTGTCGACGACATATCTCCAGCATAACCCATCTCCGTCTCAGCCCCAGCGTCCAGCAAAAGCATATCTCCGCTCTTTATCAAATGGCTGTGGTCATGGTTATGCAACGTCTGGCCGTTGATGGTCGCTATGGTAGGAAACGATAATCCGTAGTTGTGCCGGAACGCAGCTTCCTCCACTGCAGCCGATACCACGCTCTCCTTGATTCCCGGACGAACCGTACGCATGGCTGCCAAATGCATCTCGGCAGTAACCGTACACGCTTTTTCTATCTCTGCTATCTCCTCTTCGCTCTTGTATATGCGTTGGTTGACAACAGCCATGATGAACGGGACGGACGGCCGTTCCGCTCCCGGCAATACGCCGAGCCATGCAAGCAACTTTATCTGATGTTCCGCACGGTATGTCGGCAGATAATGAATTTGTTGCTTTTTCTGTTGAGCCGCTTTCAAATAATTTTCCAGTTCTTTATATGGAAGCACTTCCCGGATTCCTGCCGCTTCACTTTTCTCTTTCAGCGTAGGCTGCGTACCCATCCACACAATAGCATCGATAGTCAACTCATCACCGAAAATAATCTCCCGGTCGTTATCGATGTCTATCACGGCACATAACCCGGCATATGGAAGCCCGAAAAAATACAAAAACGTAGAATCCTGGCGGAACGCATACGTGTTGTCGGCGTAATTACTGCCGCACTCATCGTTCCCCAGGAAAAGCAACAAGCCCTCTCCTACCGATTTTTTCAACTTGGAACGGCGTTCCATATATGTTTCTTTTGCGAACATTTTTTCTCTCCTCCAATTGTTTCTTTTGACAAAGGTAATAAAAAGCAGGACAATTGTCAAAATACAGAAACATGAAATTCCCCATAGTCATGAAAAAAAGTATTTTTCCTTTTCATCATACCTATAAATTAGTATCTTTGTGATGACCGGAAAAGAATTCCGGCATGCTGATATTACCATTAAACTTTTAGATTTATAACGGGAATAATCGATATACAAGCAAAGACGGCTGCCGTTCCGGCAGGGATGGAAAAGAATCTTTCGCCGTTTTTTATACAAGTTTTTTTATGTAATAAACTTGTATATATAGTTGTGTATCTGCAAAATATTTATACTCTCTCTCTCTCTCTCTCTCTCTCAGGGGCACGCGCACGTTAATTTATAAAATATTTCCTGATTTCAGAAAGATAAAAGGATGTCTGCTTTATGGCGGCATAGGGGCAAGCATAGCCATTTGCTCTTATGCCGCCATGCCGTTATATATAACCGGACAACTGACAAAAACTATTAAGATATGACAAAGATGAAAATTTCCTTAGTAAACCTGTTTGCCCTTTTCTCGCTCTGCTCTTTATCGGCACAGGGGAGCACGGACACCACCTACACCTTCCGCTTCGTGCCGCAGAAGGATATGTTCTATGTACCGTGGAACGGCAACGACCGGGAGCTTGCCCGGCTGCTGGAGTGCGTGGAAAACAACAGGCAGGATATTCTCGGCGGCACTCTTCCCCTCTATGTGGACGGCTGGTGCAATTCCCTTGACAGCGAAAAGGAAAACCTTCGGATGGCCGCCATCCGTTCCAACCGGGTGAAATCGGAACTCATTGTGCGCGGCGGGATCAAAGAGGAATGTTTCATCACCAGGAACCATGCTTCCGACGGTGATTTCGTCATCGTCCGTCTGACAGTACCTGCACCGGAAGCATCCACCGTTGAATCGGAAGGGCTAAGCAAGGCAGAGGAAGAACGCCTTGCCGCCGAACGTGCCGAACAGGAACGCAAAGCCGCTGAGGAACGGCGCAAGGCTGAAGAAGCACGCCGCGCTGCCGAGAAAGAGGAAGCAGACAGACTTGCCAAAGAACAGGTGGCAAGACAAACTGAACAGCCCCAAGAAATAACCGCCACTCCGTTGGAATCCCAATCATCCGCCCCTTACCATTTTGCCCTGCGTGCCAACCTGCTGCGCTGGGCTACTCTGACACCCGATTTAGGACTTGAATGGCGCGTCCATCCCTCGTGGGGAATCCTTGTGAACGGCTCGTGGACTTCATGGACGTGGAGCGACAAAGACCGCCGCTATGCACTCTGGGAAGTGGCTCCGGAAGTACGTTACTATATTGGAGAAAAGAAAGCATGGTATCTGGGTGCGATGTTCAAGGCCGGGCAGTTCAACTACAAGTTCTCCGAAACAGGCAAGCAGGGCGACCTGATGGGTGGCGGCATCACTGCCGGCTACCAGCTGCGGCTGAACAAGGCATTAGATCTTGATTTCAACCTCGGTCTGGGCTACCTGAATGCCGACTATGAGAAATATGAAGTCATTGACGGTGTGCGAGTACGCCGCGGCAACGAGACAAAGGACTGGTGGGGCCCCATCAATGCCGGTGTGACATTGGTATGGAAGTTATTCTAACTCGGAGGAATCGAATATGAAAGCAAGACAATATATAAATATGATGGGAATGGCAGCCGCCGTGCTGCTCTCTTCCTGCGTGAAAGATACGCTTTATGACACGCCGCACCCCGACTACGGAAAGATTGCGGTGACAGCCGACTGGTCGGCCCGCGGCGAAGGAGTGGACATCCCTGCCTCGTGGCACATTGTCATGGGTGACTATACGGGCACGGAGACTTCCGCCACCCATACACCCGACCATCTGTTTGCTCCGGGCAGCTACACACTTGCGGTGTATAACCCTGCCAACGACATTACGGTAAGCGGCGCCACCGCCGCAGTAGTTCAAGAAGCAGGCAACGGGGCATACATCAGCAACACCCCCGGCTGGCTCTTCACTTCCGTGCAGGAGGTAGAGATAGAAGCCGACACCGACTACTCGCTGACCGCCGTCATGCAGCAGCAGGTGCGTGAGCTTACCCTCATGATTGAACCTGCGGGCGACGCTGCAGACAGGATAGAGAGCATCGGGGGCACGCTGAGCGGAGCGGCAGGGACGCTGGACTTCGCCACGGGTACCCACGGTACGCCCTCGGAGGTGGAACTGCATTTTACGAAGATAACTGAGGGCGACGATGCGGGCAAGTGGATGGCAACCGTCCGGCTGCTCGGCATTGCGGGCGACGCGCAGCGGCTCACCGCCACACTGACCTACACTGACGGCAACCCGCAGCCTACATCTCTCAATAGCGACCTCACGTCTGCTCTCAACGGCTTCAACGACGGCAAGACCGCGCCTTTGACCCTCGGCGGCACAATAGCCGAAACCCCGGGCGAGGCGGGCTTCACCGGTGAAATCACAGACTGGGAAACAGTGGACGGCGGCGGAGTGGATGCCGAAATGTAAAAGTAAAAAGAATCATAAAAAATACAGAAACGATG